>CAVPOR010000003.1:0-260045 GCA_963707095.1 uncultured Alphaproteobacteria bacterium | reverse complement strand
AGCCAGTCTGTCATGAAATCGCCGACCGGGAGCCGAACCCGGTCCACCGCGCGTCGTGAAGGTTAATCTAGCCGTTGCCGCCGTCGGCGCGTCCGGTTAGGCAGGCCAGCCCGATTGAAAGTAGACCCGCCCATGTCCCGTCTTTTGCCGATCTTCGTTCTCGCGGCCTGGGCCGCTTTGGCGGGTTGCGGCTCAGCCTTGGCCGCCGATCCGGTATTTCCGACCGGCTCGCGTGTCGGGCTTGAGCCGCCCGGGGACTTCAAGCTGAGCAAGCACTTCCCGGGCTTCGAGGACGCCGACCACAAGGCCGGCATTGCCATCCTCGAACTGCCGGCCGCCGCCTATTCCAATCTCGAGCGCCAGAGCGAAGCCAGGATCCAGCTCAGTCTCACCGAGGTGAAACGGGAAAATTTCTCGTTCCATGGCGGCATCGGAAAGCTCATCACGACGGCCGGCCAAGGTCCCGACTTCAAGATGCATCGGTGGATTTTTCTGGCGAGCGGGGCCCCGGCCCAGGATCTCGCCGTGCTGATCACCGTGGAAGTGCCGAACGACGCGTTCGACACTTATTCCGACGAAGTCATCCGCAAGGCGCTCTCCACCGTCACGTTCCGGCCTACGCCGATCCAAGAGCAGATTGGGCTGTTACCATTCAAGATCGGCGATTTAGCCGGCTTCCGGGTGATGAACGTGTTTGGCGGCGGGGTCATCTTGACCGCCGGCCCGAGCGACGACCTCAACACCCAGCCGTACATGATTATTTCGTTCGGCCAAGGTTCGCCGGATCAACCGAACGATCGCGCCATTTTCGCCCGCGATATGATGTCGGGGGCGCCGCTGCCCGGACTGAGGATGCAAAATGGGGAGGAAATACGAATCGGCCGCTCACCCGGCTACGAAATCCGGGGAGAGGCCAAAGCCGCGAATGGCGACCCTCTGGCGCTGGTACAGTGGCTGCGTTTCAGCGGCCCCAGTTTTTTGCGCGTGGTTGGCGTCAGCCGCAAGACCGAATGGGATGCGCTGTTCCCGCGTTTCCGCACCGTGCGCGATGCGATCGGACCCCGTGAAGACTAATCGCTCGACGGCGGCGATTTCGGCGCCGCCTTGGTGACCGCCACCAGCGCCGGCCGCAGCACGCGATCCCCCAGCATGTAACCGGACTGGATGACCTGCGCCACGTGGCCGGGCGGCAATTCGGAATTCTCCACTTCGTACATCGCCTGCTGCACGTTGGGATCGAACTTCTCGCCGGCTGGCGTGAATTTCTTCACGCCGTGTTTCTCAAGAACTTTGTGCAGTTCGCGCTCGGTCAATTCGACACCCTCGACCAGCGCGTTCATTTTGGGGTCGGACTTGCGCGTGCAATTCCTCGTCGATCGTCGCCAGCGCGCGGTGCATGTTGTCCGCCACCGCCAAGACGTCACGGGCAAAACCGGCATTGCCGTAAAGCCGCGCCTCGGCCACCTCGCGCTCGGTACGTTTGCGCAGGTTTTCCATCTCGGCCAGCGTGCGCAACAGCCTGTCCTTAAATTCGGCAGCCGCTTCCAGTGCGGCGGTTACCTGCTCGGCCGGCACCATTTCCGGCGCCGCGGCAGGTGCTTCGGTCTCGGGCTGGGCAGCCGTGTCGTCGGCAGGCCTGTCCGTCATGATGGCTCGATCCTCAAAATTGTCCGGATGCCGGGGATATCAGGCTTCGGAGGCGAAAAATCAAGCGTTTGGCTCAGCTGGAAAGCATCCGGCTGACGATGCGCGCGGTATAATCGACCATCGGGATGACACGGGCATAATTGAGCCGGGTCGGCCCGATCACCCCGATCACCCCCACGATGCTGCCTTTGCTGTCGTGGTAGGGGGCAACAATTGTGGAAGAGCCGGACAGTGAAAACAGCTTGTTCTCCGAGCCGATGAAAATGCGCACGCCCTCGCCGCGCTCGGCGCGGCCGAGCAGGTCGATCACCCCGCGCTTGGTCTCGAGCGCGTCGAACAGCGAGCGCACCCGCTCCAGATCGTCGAGCGCATGCAGGTCCTCCAGCAGATTGGCGTGGCCGCGCACGATCAGCTTGCGGTCGTCGCTCTCGCCGCCCGACCAGCTCGCCAATCCTGCCGAAATGATCTTCTGCGTGAGTTGGTCGAGTTCGGCCTGCCCGGCCGCCTGCGCCGCTTCGATTTCATTGCGCAGTTCGGCCAAGGTCTTGCCGCGAATGCGGGCGTTGAGAAAATTTCCCGCTTCCACCAGCGCCGAGGTCGGCACGCCGGCCGGCACATTGAGCACGCGGTTTTCGACCTGGCCGTCTTCGGCGACCAGCACGGCGAGGGCGCGTTCCGGCTCCAGCCGCACGAATTCGATATGTTTGAGCCGCACGTTGGCTTGCGCGGTGAGCACCACGCCGGCCGAACGGGTAAGGCCGGACAAAGTCTGCGAGGCTTCGGTCAGCACCGTTTCCAGCGACTTGCCGCTGCCGGTGCCCGCCACCTGTGCCTCGATCGAGCGCCGGTCGCTCTCGGTGAGGTCGCCGATCTGCATGAGCGCGTCGACGAAAAATCGCAGGCCCAATTCGGTCGGCAGCCGGCCGGCGGAAGTGTGCGGCGCGAAAATCAGGCCGAGCTGCTCCAAATCCGACATTACGTTGCGCACCGACGCCGGCGACAGGGTGATGGGCAGCAGCCGCGCCAGATTGCGCGAGCCGAGCGGCTCGCCGGTGGTCAGGTAACTCTCGACGATATGGCGAAAAATCTCGCGCGAGCGCTCATTGAGCGCCGCGAGGCTCACTTGGTTCGCGCCGATCGGAATGTCGTGGGAAGCCACGGCCTGCTCCTTACATCAAGCCAACAATGGCCATTAGGCCGGACTTGTTCAAGCCAAGCTTATGGTTATGGTGTGCGCCGGCCTATTTAACAGGACGAAGCCCGATGCGGCCGAGCCGCCGACAAGTCGATGAGCTGCGCGCCGTGTCGCTCGAACGCGGCGTGGTGAAATACGCCGAAGGCTCGTGTTTCGTGAAATTCGGCGACACCCATGTGCTGGTCACCGCCAGCCTGGAGGAGCGGCTGCCGCCCTGGCTCAAGGGACAAGGCCGCGGCTGGGTCACCGCCGAATACGGCATGCTGCCGCGCGCGACCTCAGAGCGCACCCGCCGCGAAGCCTCGGCCGGCAAGCAAGGCGGCCGCACCGTCGAGATCCAGCGGCTGATCGGCCGGTCATTGCGTTCGGTCATCGATCTGCAGGCGCTGGGCGAAAGGCAGATCACCATCGACTGCGACGTCATCCAGGCCGACGGCGGCACCCGCACCGCCTCGATCACCGGCGCCTGGGTGGCGCTGTCCGATTGCCTGGCGTGGATGAAGGCGCGCAACATGACCGAGGGTCAGGTGTTGCGCGATCACATCGCCGCCGTCTCCTGCGGCGTCTGCAAGGGCACCGCGGTGCTCGATCTCGATTACGCCGAGGATTCGGAAGCCGACACCGACGCCAATTTCGTCATGACCGGCTCCGGCAATATTGTCGAGATCCAGGCCACCGCCGAAAAAGATCCATTCAGCGAAGAGCAATTCCTGGCCCTGCTGGCGCTGGCGCGCAAGGGCATCGAGAAACTGGTCGGCTTGCAAAAGCTGGCGGTGGCGTGAGTCGAAAGCTCACCGGCCCTGTCGTTATCGCCACCCACAATCCCGGCAAGCTCACCGAAATGCGCGACTTGCTGTCGCCGTTCGGCATCATCGCGCAATCGGCCGGCGAACTCGGTCTCAGCGAGCCGGAGGAGACCGGCAGACACTTTCGCCGAGAATGCGCGCATCAAGGCAATGGCCGCGACCAAAGCCACCGGAAAGCCGGCTTTCGCTGACGACTCCGGTTTAGTGGTCGATGCGCTCGGCGGCGATCCGGGCATTCACTCGGCGCGCTGGGCGGGGCCCGACAAGGACTTCCGCTTCGCCATGAATGAAATCCAGACGCTGCTGATCGAGCGCGGCGCAAAGGCGCCCGAGCAGCGCCGCGCGCATTTCATCGCCGCGCTCTGTGTCGCCTGGCCCGATGGCCACGTCGAAGAGTTCGAGGGCCGCGTCGATGGCGTCGCCGTCTGGCCGCCGCGCGGCGATAAAGGCTTCGGCTACGACCCGCTGTTCAAGCCCGATGGCTTCGACCGTACTTTCGGTCAGATGAGCGCGGAGGAAAAGCACGGGCTGCCGCCAAATGGGAAAGGCCTGTCGCATCGCGCGCGCGCCTTCGTGAAGCTCGCGGATGCGTGCCTGCGCTGACACCGCTGGAATTCATTAAAATTGTAATCAGTTTTCCGCGGGCGATTTTGAATTCGCGCTAGGTGCAACGACCGGCGCGGCCTATGATGCTTAACATGAGTTTACCAAACCCCTTCGCCGTCTATGTGCACTGGCCGTTCTGCCTGTCGAAGTGCCCCTATTGCGACTTCAACAGCCACGTCCGGCACGGCGGCGTCGACGAAGCGCGCTTCGTGCGCGCCATCGAAAGTGAAATCGCCGCCGCCGCCGCGCGCGTTCCCGGCCGCACGGTGTCGACGATTTTTTTCGGTGGCGGTACGCCCTCACTGATGCAGCCTGCGTCGGTGCAGGCGATCCTCGATTCGCATCGGCAAGCACTGGAGCGTTGCCAGCGACGTCGAAGTCACGCTCGAGGCCAACCCGACCAGCGTCGAGGCCGCGCGCTTTCGTGGCTATCGCGCAGCCGGCGTCAATCGCGTCTCGCTCGGCGTCCAAGCGCTCGACGATGCCGCGCTGAAGGAACTCGGCCGTCTGCACAGCGCGCAGGAAGCGCTCGATGCCGTGGCGGTGGCGCGTTCGATTTTTCAGCGTTATTCGTTCGATCTGATCTACGCACGCCCGCGCCAGACGCCCGAGGCCTGGGGCGCCGAGCTCAAGCGCGCCATTGCCGAAGCGGCCGAGCATCTCTCGCTTTATCAACTCACCATCGAACCGGACACGCCGTTCTTCGGCCTGCACAAAGCCGGAAAACTTGTCATTCCCGACGAGGACACCGGGCGCGAACTCTACGACATGACGCAAGCGACCTGCGCCGCGGCCGGGTTGCCGGCTTACGAGGTCTCCAACCATGCGCGGCCGGGCGCCGAATGCCGGCACAATCTGGTCTATTGGCGCGGACACGAATATGCCGGCGTCGGTCCGGGCGCCCATGGCCGCCTCAATATCGACGGCCGCCGCTACGCGACCGAGACCGAGAAACGCCCCGAGAGCTGGCTGATGCGGGTGGAAGCTGCCGGCAACGGTCTTGTTGTCGACGAAAAACTTACATCGGGCGAAATGGCTGACGAGTTTCTATTGATGGGGCTTCGTCTCACCGAAGGCATCGATCCCGAGCGTTACACGGCGCTGGCCGGCCGCACGCTCGATCCCAAGCGCATCTCAATCTTGCGCGACGAGGGCGCGGTCGAGACCACGGCCAACGGCCGCCTGCGCGTGACGCCGAGCGGATTTCCGGTGCTCGATGCGGTGGTCGCGGATCTGGCGGCTTAGCGCATGATCCCGAAAAGTGGGAACCGGTTTTCGGATAAGATCATGCGCACGAAAACTACGTGCCGGGCGCGAACGATTTCGGCGCCGGGCTCACCGGCTGGCCGCCGCCCGGCGTGACGCGCAGCACGGCGAGGCCGCGCTCATTGGTGCCATCGGGGCGGAAGCGGAACACGCCGTCGATGCCGGCAAAGCCCGAGGAATTGGTCAGCACCTGTTCGCTGAAGCGCTGCGCGCCTTGCGTCTTCACCAGCGCGGCCACCAGCGCGACCGCGTCATAAGCGAGCGTCGCCGTGCGCACCGGATCCGACCGAAGCGGGCGCGGTAGCGGCTGGAGAAATTGCGGAAGCCGGCCGATTCCGGCGCCGCGTACCAGCCGCCGTCGAGCGCCGGCGTCGAGAAGACGCGCGGATCGTCCCACAGACCTGTGCCGAGCAATTGTACGCGCTTCAGGTTCACGCCGGCGGCCGAAAGCGCCTGCACCACTTGCGGCACCGCGTCGGCGCCGTCCGGAATGAAAATCGAGTCGGCATGGGCCGCCGCCTGCGCCACGCGGCGCGCCGGCTCGGCCATCTTGCCCGGATCGGGCGGATATTTCTCCAGCACCACGACGCGGCCGCCGCGCCGCGGCACTTCCTGCTGGAAGGTGGCTTCCACCACCGCCCCATAGGCACTGTCGGGCATGATCGCGGCGAACGAACGTTTTCCCCGCGAGACGGCGTAATCGACGATGCGCTTGACGTCAGTCTCCGGCAGGAAACTCAGCAAATAGATGCCGCGGGCGGCGACGCTGACGTCGGTCGAGAACGCGATCACCGGAATGCCGCGCGGACGCGCTGTCGCGCCCACCGCACGTACCGCTTCCGCGAATAGCGGACCGATGATGATTTCGGCGCCTTCATTGATCGCCTGCTGGGCGCCGGCCTGCGCGCCTTGCGGCGTTCCGCCATCATCCTTCACCAGCAACTGGATGTTCGGATTCTTGAATTCGGCGATCGCCATTTCGGCGGCGTTTTTCATCGATTGCGCGGCGACGCCGGCATTGCCCTGCGCCGACAGCGGCAAGATCAGCGCGACGCGTACCTGGCCTTGGCCCAAGGTCGCTGCCGGCGCCGGCTCGGCCGTCTGCGGCGGCGGCGTGCTGCTGAAAAATTCCGAGTTGTTGCCGGCGCAGGCGGTAAGTCCCGGCCATGGCGGCAAGGCCCAGCGCGGCGCAAAAATGCCGGCGCCCGCGCGCAATCTTCCGCAAGTTATTCGGCACAAACCCCACCATAGCGCCCCACACTACTCGCCACTTGTCGTAAACGGTACCGATTATTTTGTCCCGGAAAAGTTAAGGCAATGAAAAAGATAGGGAATTTGCCTCGCAATGACGCCTGCCGGGGCGGCGTTTAGAGTGCCCGGCATGGCCAAAGAGCGCAACATCGCCGGTACAGCACAGGGGCGCCATTACGCGCTTGGCCGGAGAAAGTCTGGAGGCCCCGCCGCTGGCTGCGGGGCTTTATCTCGTGGCGACGCCGATCGGAAATCTGCGCGACATCAGTCTGCGCGCCTTGGAAACGCTTGCCGCCGCCGACGTCATCGCCTGCGAGGACAGCCGCGTCACCCGCAGGCTCACCGAGCATTACGGCATCGCGACACCGCTGACGCTCTATCATGAACACAACGCCGCCGCAGCGCGTCCGAAAATCCTCGCCCGCCTGGCCGAAGGACAAGCGGTCGCGCTGGTGTCCGACGCCGGCACGCCGCTCATTTCCGATCCCGGCTACCGACTGGTGCGCGAAGCGGCCGAGGCGGGTTTTGCCGTCATTCCTGTGCCAGGCGCTTCCGCCGTGCTGACCGCGCTCACCGCCGCCGGCCTGCCAACCGACCGTTTCTTTTTCGAGGGCTTTCTGCCGCCCAAGCAAGTCGCGCGTCAAAAGCGCATCGCCGCTCTGGCTACGATCCCCGCCACTCTCGTGTTGTTTGAAAGCGGACCCGCGGCTGCCGGCAGCGCTCGCCGATCTCGCCGCCGGTTTGGGCGCGCGCGCGGCCGCGATTTGCCGCGAGCTGACAAAGCTGCACGAGGAAATCCGCCGCGGCGATCTCGAACAGCTTGCGCGTCACTATGAGGCGGACGCCGAGACGCGCGGCGAAATCGTCATTGTGGTGGCGCCGCCAGGCGACGACGACCGGGAATGCCGGCGATGTGGACGACCTGCTGCGCCAGGCACTGGCGCGCGTTTCGGTCAAGGACGCGGTCGGCGAAGTGGCACTCGCCACGGGCCGGCCGCGCCGCGAGATCTATCAGCGCGCGCTCGATCTGGCGAAGGAGGACGGCGATGGCGCGCCGTAACGCCACGCCCCGTCCGCCCAAGCCGCCACCGCGTCCCGAGCGGCAAAAGCGCGAAGCGCGTCCTGAAAAAATTGCGGCCTTTGGGCTCGGCATTTCCGCCGAGAGCCGCGCCGCCGCCTGGCTGATCGCGCATGGCTATCGCATCCTGGCGCGGCGCTGGAAAAGTCCGCTCGGCGAAATCGACATCATCGCGGCGCGGCGTCACACATTGATCTTCGTCGAGGTGAAAGCGCGCGCCACGCTCGACGGCGCGGCGGAGTCGGTGACCGAGCGGCAAAAGCAGCGGATCGCGGCAGCGGCGGAAATCTGGCTCGCCGCCAATCCGAGCCCCGCTATTCGCGATATCCGTTTTGACGCGATTTTGGTCGCGCCCGGAAAACTGCCGCGGCACATCCCGCGGCATTCGAGACGTTAGAACTAAGCGCTGAGCCGCTGGAAGAAGGCGTCGACCTGGCCGCGGATACGGCCGGCGACATTGCCGAGATCGTCGGCCACGGTTTTCACCGCGCCGGCGCTCGAGCGCGTGTCTTCGGTGGCGGTACCCACCAGACAGACTTCGTCGGCGGTTTCCACCGTACGCTTGGCGGCGATCTCGACGCTGCGCGCGATTTCCGCCGTGGCCGCGCCCTGCTCGGTGACCGCGGCGGCGATCGCCCCGCTGATGTCGCCGATTTCGCGGATGATGGTCTCGATCGCGGTGATCGCCTCGATCGAACGCACAGTGGCGCGCTGCATGCCGGCGATCTGCGTGGCGATCTCCTCGGTGGCACGGCTGGTCTGTCCGGCCAGCGCCTTCACCTCGCCGGCGACGACGGCGAAGCCGCGGCCGGCCTCGCCGGCGCGCGCGGCTTCGATGGTGGCGTTGAGCGCCAGCAGATTGGTCTGTTCGGCGATGCCGGTGATGAGCTTGACCACGTCGCCGATGCGCCCGGCCGCCTCGTCCAGTTCCTTGACCGCGAGATTGGTGCGGCCGGCTTCGTTCACCGCCTTGGTGGCGATGGCATTGGACTGCGCCACCTGGCGGTCGATCTCGTTCACCGAAGCCGACAGTTCGTCGGCGGCGGACGCGATGTCGCGCACATTCGCGGAGGCTTCCGACGAGGCGGCTGTGGCGCTCGCCGTTTTCGCGGACGCTTCGTCGGCGGCGCCGGCGAGCTGGGTCGAAGCCGCCAGCATCTGATCGGAAATGCGGCCAAGCTCGGCCAGCGTCGCTTCCACCTCCGCCGAGAAACGCGAGATCTCGTTCGACATCTGCTCCTGACGCTGCGTGCGGGTTTCGGCGTCGCCGCGCACGGTGCGATTGAGTTCTTCGTTGTTGCGCATGGCGCGCTGGAACACGGCGATCGAGCGCGCCAGCGCGCCGATCTCGTCGCTGCGCTCGCTGAACGGCACGCGAATCGACGCATCGCCGGCGGCGACCGCCTCGGTGACACGCGTGATGCCGGCAATCGGCTTGGCCACGCTGCGCGCAGATCACCAAGCGCGCCGGCGCCCGCCAGCAACACCGCGAAGCATGCGAGCAGGCTCAGCCACATGGCGGTCCTGTCGATGCCGGTGTCGATTTCGGTGTAGACGCGCGTCGCGCGCGTCGCATAAAGCTTGGTGAGCTTGTCCAGATCCTTGTTGAGCGCCTTGCGCACCGAACGGTTGGCGTCGTTGTCGCCCCATTCGCGGCCGGCGGCGGGACTGACTTCGGTGCCGAGCCGCGCCAGTTCGTTGCGGAATTCGATGAATTGCGCGATGCGCCCGGAGAACTGCGCGAACAGTTCGGCGTCGTCGCCGCGCACCGATTTCTTCCAGTCCTCGACCACCTTGGCGATCTGCTTGTTGAATTTGAGGATGCCGTCGGCATATATCTTCGATGTCGGCAGTTCGGTCGACATGTAGACGCCGCGCGACTCCATCACCACGGCATAGATCAGCGCCGTTCACCCGCTCGACGTTCAAGGTGCCGGCATTGGCGGATTCGAATTCGTCGGTCAGGTCCGCATGATGGCGCGCGGCCGTGACGGCGACCACCGACAACGCGATGGTCGTGGTGGCCATCAGCGCGAAGATCGCATAGAGCTTGGCGGCAATCGAAAGCTTCGGCAAAGTCAAAAGCAGCCCCTGCCCTGAAATACAGGTCCCCGGTGGCGGCTATATGTGGCGGTAATATGTTAACGGTCTGTTTTCCTTATAGTTTCCCGTTGTCTAAAAGGTTGTCAGAGTCCTCCCATGAGCCTGAAAATCGCGGTGCAGATGGATCCGATCCAGCGGATCAACATCAAGGGCGATTCGACCTTCGCCCTGCTGCTGGAGGCGCAAAAGCGCGGCCACAAGCTCTCCTATTACACCCCGGACCGGCTGGCGTTGCTCAATGGCCGCGTGTTCGCGGCCGTCGAGGCTTTGAGCGTGCGCGACCAGGCCGGCGACTATTTCACGCTGGGCGAGCCGCAGCGCGTGGAGCTTGCCAGCTTCGATGTGGTGCTGCTGCGCCAGGACCCGCCCTTCGACCTCGCTTATGTGACCACTACCCATCTGCTCGAGCGCATTCATCCCAAGACGCTGGTGGTCAACGACCCGGCGCATGTGCGCAACGCGCCGGAGAAAATGTTGGTCACCGAATTTCCCGACCTGATGCCGCCGACGCTGCTCACCCGCGATCTCGCCGAGATCAAGGCGTTCCGCGCCGAGCACAACGACATCGTGATGAAGCCGCTTTACGGCCACGGCGGCGGCGCAGTTTTCCGCATCACCCGTGACGATCTCAATTTCGGCTCGCTCTACGACATGTTCGCGGTCACCTTCCGCGAGCAATGGGTGGTGCAGAAATTCCTGCCCGACGTGAAACAGGGCGACAAGCGCATCCTGCTGGTGGACGGCGAGTTCGCCGGCGCGGTCAACCGCATTCCGGCCGCCGACGATCTGCGCTCCAACATGGTGCGCGGCGGCGCGCCGGCGGCGACCGAACTGACCAAGCGCGAGCAGGAAATCTGCAAACGGCTCGGCCCGGCCCTGCGCGAACGCGGGCTGTTGTTCGCCGGCATCGACGTGATCGGCGACTGGCTGACCGAAATCAACGTCACCTCGCCGACCGGCATCCGCGCGGTAAAGAACCTCGGCGGCCCCGACGCCGCCGCGCTGATCTGGGACAAGATCGAGGCCAAACGCAAAAAAGTGAGTGCAAAAGTGAGTACATGAGCGTCAAGCTCACCATCGCCACCACCGACTACGACCACTTCCGCGATTTCCGGCTCGGGCAGGTGGCGCGCGGAAGGCATCGAGGCCAACTGGCTCACGCTCGGCCATCACGAAATCTTTTCGCGCTTCACCTTCAACCGCGAATGGGACGTCTCGGAATTGTCCTTCGCCAAATTCATGGCGCAGGTGACGCGGCCCGACTCCGACATCATCGGACTGCCGGTTTACGCCTCGCGGCTGTTCCGCTTTTCCTCGTTCTACGTCAATAGAAACAAAGGCATCAAAACCGCCAAGGATCTGCGCGGCAAACGCATCGGCGTGCCGGAATGGGCGCACACCGCCGCGGTCTACATGCGCGGCTGGCTGATGCATGAAGGCGGCGTCGCGCTCGCCGACATCGACTGGGTGCAGGCCGGCACCAATGAAGCCGGCCGCATCGAAAAGGTCGAATTGACGCTGCCGAAGGGCGTCAAATTGACCGCCGCGCCCGACAAGACGCTGAGCGGCATGATCGCATCGGGCGAGATCGATTGCTGCATCATCGCGCGGCCGCCCAACGCGTTCCGGGAAAAGCATCCCGATGTCGTGCGCCTGTTTCCCGACTTCGAGGCGATCGAGCAACGCTATTATCAGGATACGCGCGTCTATCCGATCATGCATGTGATCGCCTTGCGCAAGGCGATCCTTGACGGGCCAGCCGTGGATCGCGCGCAATCTTTATAACGCCTTCGAAGAATCCAAGCGCCGCAGCCTCGAGCGCATTCTCGATCCGGCGGTATCGCGTTATCCGGTGCCGTGGCTGACCAATTATGCCCGCAAAACGCAGGAGAGCTTTGGCGAATTGTTTCCCTACGGCATCGAGCCCAATCGGCCGACGCTCGAATTATTCCTGCGCTACTGCCACGAGCAGGGCATCGCGCACCGGCTCGCCAAGCCGGAAGATATTTTCCCCGCCGGCATCATGGCGTCCGTGAAGGTCTGACTATTGGCTCGTGCGCTTGGCCGCTTCATCGCGGATCGCCGCGTCGGTCATCTTGGCGAGATCGATCGGCGCCTTCAAATTACCGGCTTTCACCAGTTCGCCTTGCATCCAATTCAATTTTTCGAGCGGCAGGCTCACGGCCGGATCGACCGCGTGCCGCTTGACCGTGTCGTCATAAGCGTAAGCCGCGCGCACATCGTCCGGCTTGGCATGAATGGCCTCGCGCGTTAGCGCGATAGTCTCGTCGCGGTGGCTGACCGTAAAGCGCAGTGCATCCATTTCCGCCGCCACGAAGCTGACGGCGTCCTCGCGCCGGCCGGCGATGGTCTTGCCGGTCATGGTCAGGCACAGCCGCACATAGTTCGGCAGCACGTCCTGGCCGTCGATCAGCATTGTGATGTCTTTGGGCGCGACCGACATGAATTCGGCGGCCACGATCCCGGCGTCGGCGACGCCCGCCAGCACCGCCTTGTAGCGGTCGAGGTCGCCGCCCAGATTGGCAAAACGCACCTCGCTCTGCGGGATTTTGTATTTCTCCAGGATCGCGTTGACCAGCAGATTGGGCAGCGAGCCGGGCGCCGCCACCGCGATGGTCTTGCCCTTCAGGTCTTCGACCTTGCTGATGGTCGATCGCACCATCAAGCCATGCGGCACGCCCGGCCAGTCGCAGCCGATGATCTTGATGTCGGCGCCGTGCGCGCCGGCGAGAATGGTCGCACCGGGACTCGAATTCGATGCTGTCGAGTTCGCCCGAGAGCAGCGCCTTGTGCGCGGTGGCGCCGTTCTTCAGCGGCACGATCTCGAGCTTGAGGCCGTGGCTTCTCGGCAAAGCCGCGGGTGCCGACCATCAGCATGAAGCCGGCGTCGCCCTTGGGCTCGATCACGCCATGCCGCCAGGGCTTGAGTTCGGCCGCGTGGGCCTGCGCCGCCAGCAACAGCGCGCCGCCAAGGGCCGACGCTGGCCACCTCAGCCTTGCGAGTTTTTCGCTGGTTTTCTTCATCGCCGCCATGATCGGCGTCGAAAAGCCTAAGATCAATCGGGGTTTAGCGCTGATTAGTTCGTTCTCTTATTGTTCTTGTCGTGCCTGACAACCTTCCGCTACTCTGGCGAGCATCGGGATGAGGGGCGTCGTTATGGTCCAGCGCGTTGCGACCGTCGCCTTCGAGGGCATCGAGGCCCGCGCCGTCGACGTGCAGGTGCAGGTCGCGCCCGGCCTGCCCGCCTTCAACATCGTCGGCCTGCCCGACAAGGCGGTGTCGGAAGCCAAAGAGCGCGTGCGCGCCGCGCTGGTCGCCTCCGGCCTCGCGCTGCCGGCGCGCCGCATCACCATCAATCTCGCGCCCGCCGATCTGCCCAAGGAAGGCAGCCATTACGATCTGCCGATCGCGCTCGGCCTGATGGCGGCGATCGGCGCCATTCCGCAGGACGCGATTTCCGGCTTCACCGTTCTGGGCGAACTCGGACTCGACGGCTCGATCGCGCCGGTCGCCGGCGTGCTGCCGGCGGCGATCGGCGCCAATGCGCGCGGGCAAGGCCTGATCTGCCCGCACCGTATGCGGTCCGGAAGCGGCCTGGGCGTCGCCCGAGATCGATATCGTCGCCGCGCAGTCGCTCATCCAGCTCGCCAATCATTTCAAGGGCACGCAGGTGCTGTCGCGCCCGCAGCCGAAAATCCGCGAGATCGACGGCGTGCCGCTCGACCTCGCCGACATCAAAGGCCAGGAGAGCGCCAAGCGCGCGCTCGAGGTCGCCGCCGCCGGCGGCCATAATCTGCTGATGATCGGCCCGCCCGGCGCCGGCAAATCGATGCTGGCGGCGCGGCTGCCCTCGATCCTGCCGCCGCTGCTGCCCGCCGAATTGCTCGAAGTCTCGATGATCGCTTCGGTCGCCGGCGAGATCGAAGGCGGCGCGCTCACCAACAAGCGGCCGTTCCGCGCGCCGCACCATTCGGCTTCGATGCCGGCGCTGGTCGGCGGCGGCTTGCGCGCGCGGCCGGGCGAAATTTCGCTCGCGCATAACGGCGTGCTGTTCCTCGACGAGATGCCGGAATTCTCCGCGCAGGTGCTGGATTCTTTGCGTCAGCCGTTGGAGACCGGCGACGTCGCCATCGCGCGCGTCAATCACCGCGTCACCTATCCGGCGCGCTTCATGCTGGTGGCGGCGATGAACCCGTGCCGCTGCGGGCGCGCCAACGATCCTGGTTTTGCCTGCAAGCGCGGGCCGAATACGCGCTGCGTCGCCGAATACCAAGGCCGGCTGTCCGGCCCGCTGCTCGACCGCATCGATCTGCACATCGAGGTGCCGGCCGTCACCGCCGCCGATTTGATCTTGCCGCCGCCCTCGGAAGGCAGCCGCGAAGTTGCCGCCCGCGTGGCGCGCGCCCGCGACATTCAAGTCGAGCGCTACGCCGCGCTGGGGCTCACCGACGTGCGCACCAATGCGCAGGCGCACGGGCCGGTGCTGGAAGAGATCGCGCGCGCCGACGGCACCGGGCTTGCTTTGTTGCGCGACGCCGCCGACTAGCATGCGCCTGTCGGCGCGCGGCTATCACCGCGTGTTGCGCGTCGCCCGCACGCTGGCCGATCTCGACGGCGCCGACAAAGTCGGCCGCGTACATCTGGCGGAGGCTTTGTCCTACCGCGCGCTCGCCGACGAAGTTCGTCGCGCGGCGTAAAAGCGCGCGATTTAATAAACAAATAAGCTCTCAATAGTAATGTCGCTCGCGAGCTGCGGCGTTCGGCCGCGCCGCAAAAGGGCGTCATGAAGCGTACCCATATCGCCGCGTTATTGGCCATCGTCATCGCCATTCCCGCCGGCGCCACCGGCGCGTTCCTGTCCTCGAACGCGCAGCCGTGCTTCATTGCCGGCAACACCAGCTACCGCATCTCGAACCGCGCCACGGCGAACGTCACCATCCGTATCGACAACACGGCGGCGAATCCGGACCTGCGCCTGCAGCAAGTCGACGATTCGGCCGTGGCCGATTTCGTGCTGGTCGACGATAGTGACACCGTCAACGGCTGCACCGGCGCCGTGCAAAGCATTCGGCTCGACCCGGCGGCCGCCAATGCCGACCTCACGGTATCGCTGTCGCGTGCGCCCGCCGGTTATAAAATCTATGTGCGTTCGGCCATTTTTTCGGAACAGGACGCCGCCGCTTTATTCGCGGCGATATGGCACTCCGCCCGCAAAGACATCCATGCGTCCGGTTCCGGACGCGAATTCGCCGCGCGCAACTGACATATTACCTCCGATTTAACGCTCCTTTCACCACGTCCGTCGTCACCCGGCGGCGGGAACAAAATTGCAACGTAAAACGTGCAAATGTCCGCTCGATACGCGGGGATTTACGTCATGGGATCGGGCTCTTCGATTACGAAACTGGTCCGCAAGCGCGCGCGCAACAAGGCGGCGCTGGTGCTGTTCGGCCGCGCCGTCGTGTCGACCCTGGCGGTGGTCTCCGGCTGGCTCGGTTTCCTCGCCGGCATCGAGCTGCAGAAATCGAATTACGATCCTTATTCCTATGCCACCGGCGTCGGCGCGCTGTTTGCCGCAACCTGCGCCATCATCGCCTTCATGCTGATGCGCCAGCGCTCCTCCTCCGACAAGATGCGCGCACTGGAAACGCGCATCGAGGAATTGTCCGACGACAATTGGGAGCTGCACGAAATCGAGGTCAACGCGCTGGCCAAGGCGCGCGACCTTGCGGAAAGCGCCAGCCGCGCCAAGTCGCGCTTCCTCGCAACCGTCAGCCACGAAATCCGCACACCGCTCAACGGCATTCTCGGCATGGCGGATTTGTTGCTCGACACGGAGTTGACGCCCGAGCAATTGACCTACGCCAAGGCCGCCAAGACTTCGGGCGAAACGCTGCTCGCGCTGATCGGAGAAATTCTCGACTTCTCCAAGATCGAGGCCGGCAAGCTCGCGCTTGAAACAAAGCCGTTCGCGCTTGTCGCGCTGATCGAGGAAACCGTCGAGCTATTGGCGCCGCGCGCGCAGACCAAGGGCATCGACGTCGCATCTTTCGTCGACGGCCGGCTGCCGCACCAGATCGTGGGTGACGCCGCGCGGTTGCGCCAGGTGCTGCTCAATCTCGCCGGCAATGCCATCAAGTTCACCGAACACGGCGGCGTCGCGGTGATCGCCGAGCCGGCCGGCGACACCATCCGCTTACATGGTGCGCGATACCGGCATCGGCCTCGCGCCGCAAGACCAGACCCGCATCTTCCTCGATTTCGAGCAGGCGGACGGATCCTCAACGCGCCAGTTCGGCGGCACCGGCCTCGGCCTCGCTATTTCCAAGCGTATCGTCGAGCACATGGGCGGACATCTTGGTGTCGATAGCGAGTTGGGGCATGGCGCCACATTCAGTTTCACCGTGCCGCTTAAGCCGGCGCCGGATGGCGCCGCGCAGGATTTCATGGCGCCCGATCTCGCAGGCCAAGCCGCCTTGATCGTCGCCGCGGCGGAAATCGAATCCACGCTGCTGGCGCGCCGGCTTGAGAGCTGGGGCGCCAAGGTGCGCGTGGCGGCCAGCGCCGAAAACGCCGATGCGCTGCTCAGCGAACAACGCTGGGGTGTGCTGCTGGTCGATCATCCGCTGGCGCAGATCATGATCGCCCAAGGCGACCTGGCGCGTCTCGATGGCGCGCGACGCATTGTTTTGATCAAGCCGGCCGAGCGACATGAATTGCCCGCGCTCAAAGCGCACGGCTTTACCGGCTATCTGATCAAGCCGCTGCGCGCGGCTTCGCTGGCCGCGCGGCTGCGCGCCGATGCCGCCTTTGACGACATTTCACAGCCTGCCGAACCCGTGCTCGGCGACAAGACGCCTTTTGCCGGCAAGGGTCTTTCCATCCTTGTGGCCGAAGACAACGAGATCAACGCGCTGCTCGCGCGCGCACTACTTACGCGGCTTGGCCATCGCCCGGCCGTCGCCGGCAATGGCGAAGCGGCGGTGCAGGCTTGGCAAGCCGCGCGCGCGGCCGGCAAGCCATATGATCTGGTGCTGATGGACGTGCAGATGCCCGGCATGGACGGCTTGCAAGCCGCCCGCGCCATCCGCGCCGCGGAAGCGCAAGCCGGCGAACGGCCGGTCCGCATCGTAGCGCTCACCGCCAATGCCCAGAACGAGGATCGCGAGGCGTGCCTGGCGGCCGGCATGGATGGTCTGCTGGTCAAACCGCTCGACCGCGAAAGGTTGTGCGAAGCGCTGGCGGCGGTCGCCGCCCGGCTTGCGGCCTGAACGCAGTTTCCCCACATTGTCATAATTCCGTGCCGGACCCGTGTTCTAGGGATACGGCGCTCGATCCCTGATTCGGTTGCTTAAGTTCAGCCCATCTGATCTTTTTCGCGCCGAAAAGGAACCAAATCTCCCATGGCACGCCGCCACAGCCTTTATCCGCAGCGCACTTTGCTCGAACGCCCAACGCCGGCCGGACCGGCGGTCCCCGGCCTGATCTCGGCGCTGCAAGCCTATGGCGGCTTGCAAGCATGGGCGGCGCGCGCGCATCGGCCGGCCCGGAGCCTGGGGCGGCTCGGTTCGCTGGAAGTGCGGCTGGCGCAGACCGCCGCCGAGGTGCGCCAGGCTCAAAAGCTGCGCTATCGCGTTTTCTACCAGGAGGGTCCGGCGCTCGCCAACCCGGGCCGGCTGTTCGCGCGCCGTGACGTCGATGCCTATGACGCGATCTGCGATCATCTTCTGGTGCTCGATCATGACGCGCGCGACGGCCAGAACGCCAACCGCCCGGCGGTGGTCGGCACTTATCGTTTGCTGCGGCAGCCGATGGCCGAGGAGTACGGCGGCTTCTACACCGCGGCCGAATTCGATATCGGCGGGCTCATTTCACGTCACACCAATATGCAATTCCTCGAAGCCGGCCGGTCCTGCGTGCTAGCGCCCTATCGCACCAAGCGCACGGTTGAGCTCCTGTGGCACGGCATCGGCGGCTATCTGCAACAGAATGAAACCGACGTCATGTTCGGCTGCGCCAGCCTCGACGGCACCGATCCCAAGCAAATGGCGGTGGCGCTGTCGTTCCTGCATCACTATGCGCGGGCGCCGGAAGCCTGGCGCGCACGTGCGCTGCCTGATCGCTATATCGAGATGAACCGGATGTCGAAGGAGGCGATCGACCCCAAGGCCGCGCTGCGCATGTTGCCACCGCTGATCAAGGGCTACCTGAGGGCCGGCGCTTACATCGGCGATGGCGCGGTCATCGACCACGAATTCGGCACCACCGATGTCTTGATCATGCTGCCGGTGTCGGCGATCAAGGAGCGCTACATCGAGTATTTTCACTTACCGGTTCGGGCGGCGTAATTCATTTCATCAGTCCGGGGCTGCGTCTTCGATGTGCCCCGATCTCATAGAGACTGCTAAAGCTTCCGCAGCGAAACTTCCTCGACCAGATGACTCTCGACCTTCTTCAGGATCAGGTCGGAGCGCTGCCGCGTCGGAACGATGTTTTCGTGGAGATTGACCAGATTGATGCGCGTCCAGATCGACGATGCGGTTTCGGTCGCCTCATCGTCGGACAAATTTGAATAGCGATGAAAGTATGATTTCGGATCGCGAAACGCGGTGCTGCGCAGCGTCAAAAAGCGATCGACATACCACGAGCGCAGCACGTCCTCATCGGCGTCGAGATAGACCGAGAAGTCGAAAAAATCCGACACGAATGGAATCGCCTTGCCGTCCTTGGGCAGGCGGCCGGTTTGCAGCACATTCAAGCCTTCGACGATGAGAATGTCAGGCCGGTCCACCTCCACCCAGCGGCCCGGCATCACGTCGTAGATTAGATGCGAATAGACCGGTGCGCGCGCCGGCCGCCGCCCGGCCTTCACATCGGTGAGAAAACGCAGCAACGCCGGCAGGTCGTAGCTTTCCGGAAAGCCTTTTTTCTCCATCAGGCCTTCGCGCTCAAGAATGGCGTTGGGATACAGAAAGCCGTCGGTGGTGATGAGATCGACCTTGGGCACGTTCGGCCAGCGCGCCAACAAAGCTTGCAACACGCGCGCGGTGGTGGATTTACCAACCGCCACCGACCCGGCGACGCCGATGATGAATGGCATCTTGATGTCTTCGGTGCCGAGAAAGCGTTCCTGCGCCCGGAACAGCCGCTGCGTCGCCGCCACGTAGAGCGACAGCAGCCGCGACAGCGACAGATAAATTTCCTCGACTTCCTTGATGTCGAGCCGGTCGTGCAGCGAGCGCAGACGCGTGACCTCGTCCGAGGTCAGCGTCATCGGTGTGTCCTCGCGCAGCGCCGCCCATTCCGCGCGCGAGAACGTGCGGTAAGGCGAAAGCGTATCGACGGTGCGCTGTTCCATTGAAATCAGCTCCGCGACGCTTTTTCCTGATGACCGGATTGCATGGTGCGTTTTTCAAGTTCGGCCTCGACCTCGGCCAAGCTCACGCCGCGCGCTTCCAGCACCACCAGCAGATGATAAAGAAGATCGGCCGCTTCCGCGACCAGCCGGCCTTTGTCTTCCTGCACTGCAGCCATCGCGGTCTCGATGGCCTCTTCACCGAGTTTCTTCGCGCAGTGCGCGACGCCCTTATCGATGAGCGCACGGGTATAGGAATCCTGCGCGCTCGCCTTGGCGCGCTCGTGCACCCGCTTTTCGAGATCGGCCAGCGTGAACTTGCTCATGCGCGGTTCTCTATCATGGATCGAGCCGCATCGGCAGGCCCGCTTTCGCCATGTAATCCTTGGCTTGCCGCACGCTGTACTCGCCGAAGTGAAAGATCGAGGCGGCCAAGCACCGCGGTGGCGTGGCCGTCGCGAATACCCGCCACCATGTGATCGAGATTGCCGACGCCGCCAGAGGCGATCACCGGGACCGGCACCGCGTCCGCCACGGCGCACGTAAGCGGAACGTCGTATCCCTTCTTGGTGCCGTCGCGGTCCATCGAGGTCAGCAAAATCTCGCCGGCGCCGAGCGCCACGACTTCCTTGGCATAGTCCACCGCGTCGATGCCGGTCGGCTTGCGTCCGCCATGCGTGAAGATCTCCCAGCGCGGCGTTTCGCCAGCCTTCGACACCTGCTTGGCGTCGATCGCGACCACGATGCATTGGTCTCCGAATTTTTCCGCCGCTTCCTTGACGAAGGCGCGCCGCTCGACCGCTGCCGTGTTGATCGACACCTTGTCGGCGCCCGACGACAGCAGCGCGCGAATGTCTTCGATGGTTCGCACCCCGCCGCCGACGGTCAGCGGCATGAAGCAGGCCTCGGCGGTGCGCCGCACCACATCCAGGATAATGCCACGTTTTTCGTGGCTCGCCGTGATGTCGAGGAAGCACAGTTCGTCCGCGCCGGCCGCGTCATAGGCGATGGCCGCCTCCACCGGATCGCCGGCGTCGCGCAGATTGACGAAATTGACGCCCTTGACCACGCGGCCGTCCTTGACGTCGAGGCAGGGAATGACGCGGACCTTGAACATGAATTTAAGCCACAGCCCTGGCGTCGCGAATGAGCCTGAGCGCTTCCGCCGCATCCAGCCGCCCGTCATAAAGTGCGCGGCCGGCAATAGCGCCGGCAAGTTTCTTTGCGCGCGGCTCCAGTAGCGCCTTGATGTCGCCGATCGAAGCCAAGCCGCCCGATGCGATCACCGGAATGGAAATGCTGTCGGCCAGCGCGACGGTGGCGTCGAGGTTCAAGCCTTTCAGCATGCCGTCGCGCGACACGTCTGTGTAGATGATGGCGGCGACGCCGGCGTCCTCGAAGCGGCGCGCGATATCGAGCGCCGATAATTCCGAGATTTCCGCCCAGCCCTGAACCGCCACCTTGCCGTCGCGTGCGTCGAGGCCGACCGCGATCCTGCCCGGAAACTTCCTTGCGGCGTCCTTCACAAGGCCGGGATTATGGACTGCAGCTGTACCGATAATGACGCGCGTCACGCCGCGCGAGAGCCAACCTTCGACGGTCGCCATGTCGCGAATGCCGCCGCCGAGCTGAACCTTGCAGCCAGCGGTCGAGAGAATGCGATCGACCGACGCGCGATTCACCGGCTTGCCGGCGAAGGCGCCGTCGAGATCGACGATGTGCAGGTAATCGAAGCCCATCTGCTCGAACGCAACCGCCTGCAACGCCGGATCGATGTTGAACACGGTGGCGCGCGCCATGTCGCCCTGCTCAAGCCGCACGGCGAGGCCTTCCTTGAGATCGATGGCAGGAAATAAAATCACGGCGTCCACTTCAAAAAATTCGCGATCAACTTGAGCCCGAGCTTCTGGCTCTTCTCCGGGTGAAACTGCGTGCCGACCATATTGTCGCGCCCGACGATGGCGGTGAGCGGGCCGCCATAGTCGGCCTGCGCCACCAGGTCGGAACGCTGCGCCGGCTTGAGCTCATAGGAGTGCACGAAATACGCGTTCAGACCATCCGGCCCGAGGGGGATCTCGGCCAGCAACGGGTGGGTTTTCAGCATCATGAGCGTGTTCCAGCCCATGTGCGGGATTTTCAAATTCGTGTCGGATGGCACGATGCGGTCGACCTCGCCGGCAATCCAGCCGAGACCCGGCGTGACCTGATACTCGCGGCCGCGCTCGGCCATCAATTGCATGCCGACGCAGATGCCGAAGAACGGGCGGCCGTTCTTGCGCACCGCGGTCTCGAGCGCGTCGATCATGCCGGGAATTGCGTCGAGCCCGCGCCGGCAATCGGCGAAGGCGCCCACGCCCGGCAACACCACGCGGGAGGCAGCCGCCACCTGCGCCGGATCGCTCGTCACCACGATCCGGCTGATCGTGCCCGCTTTCGCGCGCGGCGCGTTCGAAGGCTTTCGCCGCCGAGTGCAGATTGCCCGAGCCGTAATCGACGATGGCGACGCTCATCGCAAAGCTCCTGGATTGCCCCCCGGCTCGGGGAACAAGCCGATCACATCCGGCGGCGATGGCGGGGCGCGGCCCGCCAACGCGGCATAGTGCGGCGCCGGCGGTGCAGCCGGGATTGCCGGCGCCTCATTGGCGCGTTTGACCCACTCGGCATAGAAACGCCGCTCCGCCGCCTCGGCGTCGTCGCCGACCACGAAACCGAGCGTCTGCCATTTCTTCCACGCCAGCTTGCGGCGCCAGATCGCCGAGGCCTCCAAACCGACCAGCAGCGCGACGATCAAGCCGGCGAGAACTTTCACGCCCACCGGCGCTCCGATCAACCAAAGGACGGAGCCGATCGCGGCATTCACTACCAGATAAATAAAGAGCGCCAGCCACAACCTTCGCCACAGCAACCAGAGCGGCGCCAGCAGAAAGGCCCAGACGTAAAATCCGTCGCGCACGAACACGAAGCGTTCCGGTGTGGACACGGCTTCGCCCTTGCGCGGCGGCGGTTGGTGAACGGTGAAAGTGGGCATCTTCGTTCTCTGTACTCTCGATTATTTTGTCATTCCGGGGCGCGAGCGCAGCGAGCGAATCCGGAATCCAGAGGCAACTTACCCGCCGAGCGAGCCCTTGGTGGACGGCACCTCGTCCTTGGCGCGCGGATCGATCGAAACCGCGACCCGCAGCGCGCGTGCCAGACCCTTGAAGCACGACTCGGCAATATGGTGATCGTTGGTGCCGTATAAAGTCTCGGCGTGCAGCGTGATGCCGGAATTCATCGCGAATGCCTGGAACCATTCTTGCACCAGTTCGGTATCGAACGATGCCGACTTTGTCGCGCACGAACTCGGCCTTGAACACCAGAAAGGGCCGCCCGGAAATATCGATCGCCACGCGGGTCAACGCCTCGTCCATCGGCACGTGCACATCGGCATATCGCGTGATGCCCTTCATGTCGCCGAGCGCCTGCTTGACCGCTTGGCCCAAGGCGATGCCGGTGTCTTCGGCGGTGTGATGGCCGTCGATGTGCAGGTCGCCTTTGGCCTTGATCGTGATGTCGATGCGGGAATGCCGCGCCAGCAGATCGAGCATGTGATCGAGGAAGCCGATGCCGGTCGCAATCGATGAGCGGCCGCTGCCGTCGAGATCGACTTCGACCTCGACGTCGGTCTCCTTGGTCTTGCGCTTCACGGCCGCTTTGCGCATCGCTATTTCCCTTGATACGCGCGCCTTTTATCAGGGGTTGCCGGGATTCGCCACATGCGTTGCGCCCGGTTTGCAAACGCCGCCGCCCATGCCTAGATGACGCTGATTGCAGGGGTTAACGCGTATGTCCTCCAACGAATCCTACCTGGCACGGCACCACCATCCTGACCGTCCGCAAGGGCGGCAGCGTGGTCATCGGCGGCGACGGCCAGGTCTCCATCGGCCAGACCATCGTCAAATCCAATGCCAAAAAAGTGCGCAAGCTCGGCAAAGGCGACGTCATCGGCGGCTTCGCCGGCGCCACCGCCGACGCCTTTACCTTGTTCGAGCGGCTCGAATCCAAGCTCGAGCAATATCCCGGCCAGCTGCTGCGCGCCGCGGTCGAGCTCGCCAAAGATTGGCGCACCGACCGCTATCTGCGCCGGCTCGAGGCCATGATGATCGTCGCCGACAAGCAGGTCTCGCTGGTCCTGACCGGCACCGGCGACGTGCTGGAGCCCGAAGCAGGCTGTCGCCGGCATCGGCTCCGGCGGCAATTACGCACTGGCCGCGGCGCGCGCGCTGCTCGACGGGCCGCTCGACGCCGAGGAGATCGTGCGCAAGTCGCTCGACATCGCCGCGGACATCTGCGTCTACACCAACCGCAATGTGACCATCGAGTCGCTGAAGACGTGACCGAAGCCGCGCGCTCTCAGCTCCGGAACGGCGTGCTCATCGCCGCCGGCGCGCTCGCGATTCAGGCGGCTGTGTTGTTCGCCATGGGACGTGTGCCGATTTGCACTTGCGGCACCGTCAAATTGTGGTGGGGCGTGGTGCAGAGTTCGGAGAACTCGCAGCACATCTTCGATTGGTATTCGTTCTCCCACATCATTCACGGCTTCATCTTCTATGGCCTGACCTGGCTGCTGTTGCCGCGCGCGCCGATCGTGCAGCGCTTTACGCTCGCCATGGGCATCGAGGCGTCGTGGGAGATCGTCGAAAATTCCCCTTTGATCATCGAGCGCTACCGTGCCGCGACAATCTCGCTGCAATACTACGGCGACAGCGTGATCAACTCGCTGTCCGACACTTTCTGCATGATCGTGGGCTTTGTGCTGGCGCGCCGGCTTCCTATATCGGTTGTTGTCGGCTTAGCGCTCGCCATGGAGATGATCGTCGGCTATTTGATTCGCGATAACCTCACGTTGAACATCCTCATGTTGATCCATCCCATTGACGCTGTCCGCGCCTGGCAGGCAGGCGGCTGAGGAAGCAAAAAGTACCAGACCGCATGACCGACTTCTCCCCGCGCGAAATCGTTTCCGAACTCGACCGCTTCATCGTCGGCCAGCACGACGCCAAGCGCGCGGTCGCGATCGCCTTGCGCAACCGCTGGCGCCGCCTCCAGCTCGACGACAAGTTGCGCGAGGAAGTGCTGCCGAAAAATATCCTGATGATCGGCCCGACCGGCGTCGGCAAGACCGAGATCTCGCGCCGGCTGGCGCGGCTGGCCGGCGCGCCCTTCCTCAAGGTCGAGGCCACCAAGTTCACCGAGGTCGGCTATGTCGGCCGCGACGTCGAGCAGATCATCCGCGACCTGGTGGAAATCTCCATCGCGCTGACGCGCGAAAGAAAACGCAAGGACGTGCAGGCCAAGGCCGAACTCAACGCCGAGGAGCGCGTGGTCGACGCCTTGGTCGGGCCCGGCGCCAGCCCGGCAACGCGCGAAAGCTTCCGCAAGCGGCTGCGCGCCGGCGAACTCAACGACAAGGAAATCGAGATCGAGGTGCAGTCGGGCGGCGGCGGCATGCCGATGTTCGAAATCCCCGGCATGCCGGGCGCGCAAATGGGCGCCATCAATCTCGGCGATATTTTCGGCAAGCTCGGCGGCAAGCCCAAGACGCGCCGCGTCACGGTGCTGGATTCGCACGACATCCTGGTCAACGAGGAATCCGACAAGCTCTTGGACAACGAGCAGCTGGTGCAAGAATCGATCCGCGCGGTCGAGCAGAACGGCATTGTGTTCCTCGACGAGATCGACAAGATCGCCGGCCGCGAAGGCCGCATGGGCGCCGACGTGTCGCGCGAAGGCGTGCAGCGCGATCTGCTGCCGCTGATCGAGGGCACCACCGTCAACACCAAGCACGGCCCGGTAAAAACCGACCACGTGCTGTTCATCGCCTCGGGCGCGTTCCACATCTCCAAGCCCTCGGACCTGCTGCCCGAGTTGCAGGGCCGGCTGCCGATCCGCGTCGAATTGCAGGCGCTGACGCGCGACGACTTCCGCCGGATTTTAACGGAGCCGGAGGCCTCGCTGATCAAGCAATACGTCGCGCTGCTCAAGACCGAGGGCGTGACGCTCGATTTCACCGAGGACGCCATCGACGCGCTGGCCGACATCGCGGTGAGCGTGAATTCGGCGATCGAGAATATCGGCGCGCGACGCCTGCAGACGGTGATGGAGCGCGTGCTCGACGAAATATCCTTTTCCGCCACCGACCGCTCCGGCGAGACGGTCAAAATCGACGCGGCCTATGTTGAAAAGCACATCGGCGATCTCGCCAAGAACGCGGATCTGAGCCGGTTTATTCTTTGATCTCGCGCACAGGGTTGGTAACCGCAACCGGGTCGGAGCCAGGAAAAGTCTCTTCCAGGCCCTCCTCGAGCTTGCGATCGAGCGCCTGTTTTTTCTTCAGCTTTTGTTTGGCGTTCGGTTTTTTGGTGGGCTTGCGGGTCTTGGCTTTGGGTTTCTTCGCCATGCCGATACTCCCTGCCTAGCCGCGCGCGCGGCGCACCCGCACATAAAGCGCGCCTTCGCCGCCATGGGTAATGTGCGCGTCCTCAAACCCGATCACAAGTGATCGGAACTCCGGCAAGCTTAGCCATTGCGGCACTTGGCGGCGCAAAACCCCGGGCTCGCCGCCTCTGCCTTTTCCCGTAATCACCAGTACCAACCTTGCGTCGCGCGCGTGTGCATTGCGCAGGAACCGCAAGAGCGCCGCGTGCGCCTCGTTCTGCGTGTAGCCGTGCAGATCGAGCTTTCCGTCGATCGCTTCCTTGCCGCGCGCGACCCGCTGCTTCATGCGACGGCCGAGCGACGTCAGAGGTGGTGCCGGCGGCGGCGCGGCTGGTTTGGGCGGCGCACGAAGCGGCGCGTGCACGGACTTCGTCGGCCGCACCGGCCCGGCGGTTTCCGCGATCGGCTCATCGGACGCGGCCGTCAAGCCGGCGTGCAAGGGCTCGATCGCTTTGGTGACGGTTGCCCACAGCACGCGCTCTTCGTAAGAGAGAACGCGCCTTCGGCTGCTCATGGTCGTGGTTTGGGCGGCGCCGTGCCGACGACATTTTCCGCCACGATGTCCTTGGGCCGCGGCCTCGGTAGCGGAACATTCTTGACCGGCTCAGGCGCGCTGCCGTTCACCGCGGTGCCCTGCGGCACCAGCATGACGAATTTGCCGAACTGCTTGATACGGCCGGCGATGTGCGGGATGTCCTCGCCATGGCCGAAATAGATGTCGGCACGCGCGGCGCCGCGGATGGCGGAGCCGGTATCCTGCGCGAACATGAGATGCTGGAATTTGTCCTGCGGCGCGTCGCTGCTGATCGGGAATTTGGCGTCGATCCAGATCGGCGTCCCATAGACGTGAATCGCCGGGTCCACCGCCAGCGAGCGCCCGGGTGTGAGGGGAATGCCCTGCGCCCCGAGCGGCTCCTCGTTTGGTTTGAGCCGCGTCTCGTTGAAGAATACATAGGAGCGGTTTTTTAACCGCAGCTCCGCGCCCTCCTTCGGATTGGCTTCCATGTAGTCGCGGATCCTGTCGAGCGACATATCTTCGGGCGCGCAGAGACCCTCGTCGATCATGATGCGGCCGACCGGCGTATAGGGTTTGCCGTTGCTGGCGATGTAATTAAGCCGCAGCAATTCGCCGTCAGCGAGCTTGACGCGCGTGGAGCCTTGGATCTGCGCAAAGAAGACGTCGACCGGGTTCTTGACCCAGCAGATTTCGAGACCCTTGCCGGCCAGCACTCCACTCTCGATATCCTTGCGCTCGAATTGCGCGAACACCGTGCTTTTCTTGCCGGATACTCCCGCCGGCACTTTATAGAGCGGAACGTTGTATTCGTCGGTCTTGACGCGCGAACCGGCGACTTCGGTCTCGTAATAGCCGGTGTAGAACCCATCGGCGCCGGTGTAATAGCCGTAGGTGTGCAGTTCCGGCAAAATACGCACTGGCTTGAAGTTGGTCTCGAAGAAAACGCGCGCTTGATCGCGGTCGAGTCTGCCCGCCGCATTGGCGCGCTCGCACGCCTTGAACAGCCCGCCATACATCGGACGCGCCGCGCGCCTCGCCTTGCTGCCTTGTGAAATCGCGCTGCAGCTTTTCAGGAACGCGTCGAAGGCGGCGGCGTGATCGTCGCTCTTCCAGCCGTCGAGCTTGGCAAAGCTGAGCGGTTCGACCCGCGCGTGGCGAAATTTCATCTCAGGCGCCGCCGCGGGAGCGCCCGTCGCAATCAGACACAGTGCAAAACCGGCGCCGATCTGCGAGCGGAATGCCGCCATTCGTTCATTGCCCGGCTTCGGTGGCGACCAGCTTCCAGTTCGGGTCGCGCGACGACAGATCGCGGGCAAAGGTCCATACGTCGGTGACGTCGGTGACCTTGTCGGCATTGCCGTCGATCACGTTGCCGTTCTTGTCGCGCGTCACCGACACCAGCTTGGACTGGAAGCGCACGGTGAATTGCGCCGTGCGCTGGCGCATCTCGGCGGCAGTGATCTCGGCATTGTCGATGGAGACGAAACGGCTCTCCACCGTCTCGCCGCGCTTCTCGCGTTCGGTGATGGCCGTTTCGAAGCCGTCATAGACTTCGCGCGACAGCAAATTCTTCAGCGTGCGGCGGTCGCCCTCGGCGAAGGCGTTGACGATCATCTCGTAGGCGGCGCGCGCGCCGGTCAAGAAATGCTTGTGATCGAAATTGGGGTCTGCGCCGCGACGATCGCGTCGAGCCCGCCGGCGAGCGGCGAGCCGACGCGGCGACGCCCTTCCAGCGCTCGCCCGGCGCCACCGGCTCGGCCGGTTTCGCGCTGGCTGCTTCCGGCGCGCGGTTCGGCAGCGCGACGACTTTCTCCGGCGCTGGCCGCGCCGGCTCGCGCGCAGCGTAAGGATCGTAAGGCGGCCGTTCCCGGCCGGTGCGCTGGCCGAGCACGCTGCGCAGGCGCAGGAAGATGAAAACCGCCAGCGCCAGGAATATGATGGTGTAGATGTCGAACACGTCTCGCATGCTTTCGGTACCGTACCAGCCGCGGCCTTAGCCGTTAGCGGCATGGCGGCCGGGTCCACCGTATTATCTATGCCGGTGTCCGCGCCAATCCATAGGCTCAGCGCCGGCATTTCGGCGCAATTGTGCGACGCGAACAAAGCTTAAACGATCAGGACGGCTACGCCAACCTGGACCAGGGGATAGAAACACCGATGAATGTGGCAAAATGGCTGCTATTGGCCGTGCTGGCGCTGCCGTTTCTGGAACTGGCGGCGTTCATCGCGGTCGCCGAGGCCATCGGCTTTCTGTGGGCTTTGGCTCTGATCGCCGCGACGTCGTTGGCCGGCGCCATGGTGCTGCGCCATGCCGGCGGTAACCACATCGCCCGCGTGCGCGTCGCCATGGGCGCCAATAGCTTCACCAGCTTGCAAGCCGACGGCGCCGGCGCCCTCACTTTGTTGGCTGGGATTCTCCTGCTAATTCCAGGGTTTATAACGGATGCCCTGGGGCTTTTGCTGCTGCTGGCGCCGCTGCGCCGGCCTTGGGCGCCTTACTGGGACTAAAACGCCACGCCGGCCGCACCCGACGGCGTGGTCGATCTCGAGCGCGAGCAATGGCACCAGGTGCCCGATCCCGCGCTGCCCGACCGGCGCGATGGCGAGCGCGGTCCGCAATAATCCCGAATCCTTGTCCCTCTCAAGACACCGTGTTAGCCAACCGCCGCATCAAATATATTGCAGCGGCAAGGAGTTCTCATGTCCACGACCAATGGCGGCCCGGCACCGGCCGCAAATCTGCCGCCGCAACTCAACGTGGTGGCGCAATACATCAAGGATTTCTCGTTCGAGAATCCGAATGCGCCGCAATCGCTGGCGCCCGGAACCCCGCCGCCGCAGATCTCCATTCAGATCAATGTCAATGCCAAGCCATTGTCGGACACCGACATCGAGGTCACGCTCAAGCTCGACGGCAAGGCCGAGATCAACGGCACCGTGATGTTCCGCTTCGAACTGGAATATGCCGGCGTGTTCCGCATCCAGAACGTGCCGCAGGAAAGTCTGAACCTGATCGTGCTGATCGAATGCCCGCGCCTGCTGTTCCCGTTCGCGCGCGAGATCATCGCTACCACCGTGCGCAACGGCGGATTCCCGCCGCTGCTGCTCGATCCGGTGGATTTCGTCGGCCTCTATCGCCAGAAGATGAGCGAACTGCATCCCGCTGGTGCGGCGGCGCCGCCGCAGAGCTGATCCGTCAAGACTGCAGATACTCCCGCCACAACGCTTTCTCGCCCAGGGTCGCGACGAAATCGCGGTGCGCCGCGCGGTCGGCGTCGGTGAGGCGCGGCGCCAGCACGATGCTACGCTCGCGCTGGATCACGACGCCGCCGCCGGCATTCCCGCGGCGTTCGCTGCTTTCCGCCAGGCCAAGCTGGGCCTGCCGCGCGCCGATCAGTTCCAGATAGACCTCGGCCAGAAGCTCGGCGTCGAGCAGCGCGCCGTGCTTGGTGCGATGCGAATTGTCGATGCTGTAGCGCACGCACAACGCATCGAGGCTGAACGGTCCCACCGAATGTTTGCGGCGCGCCAGGAACAAGGTATCGACCAGCCGCTCGCGCGCTATCGGCGGACGCTCGAGGCGCTTGAGTTCGGCGCTGAGAAAGCCGTGGTCGAAGCCGGCATTGTGGATCACCAGAGGCGCATCGCCGATGAAGGCGAGGAAATCGTCGGCCACTTCGACGAAGCGCGGCTTGTCCCGGAGGAATTCGGTCGACAGCCCATGGATGGCGAAGGCCTCAGCCGGCATCTCGCGCTCCGGGTTCAAATAGGCGTGAAACGTCGCGCCGGTCGGAATCCGGTTGAGCAGCTCGATGCAACCGATCTCGACGAGGCGGTGACCCTGGGCGGGATCGAGGCCGGTGGTTTCCGTGTCGAGGACGATTTCGCGCATTGGCTTTTTGCGTCTGGCAGAATCAGCGATGCCGCTGCGGCATCTTAACGATCGCCTTGAGAATATCACGCACCTGGGCGCGCGCGGGCTCCAAACCCTTCGAAGTATCCACCACGAAATCGGCGCGCCGGCGTTTTTCGGTGTCGGGCGTTTGCTTGGCCAGAATGGCTTCGAACTTTTCCGCGGTCATGCCCGGCCGCTCGAACGCGCGCAGGCGCTGCACGTCCGCCGGCGCCGAGACCACCACCACTGCATCGCAACGTTTGTCGCCGGCGGTCTCATACAGCAAAGGGATGTCAAGCAGCGCGACTTTGGCGCCCTTTTTCTGCGCTTCGGCCAGGAAACGTTGCTCGGCCTGGCGCACCAACGGATGCACGATATGCTCCAGCCGTTTCAGCGCGAGATCATCGCCCAGCACGCGTTGGCTCAGTTTTTCACGGCTCACCTTGCCGTTGCCGGTGGCACCCGGAAATGCCGCCTCAATGGGCTTTACTGCCTCACCCTCGTAAAGCCGGTGCACGGCGGCATCGGCGTCGTGCACGGGCACGCCCTCCTCGGCGAACATTTTCGCCGTGGTGGTTTTCCCCATGCCGATAGAGCCGGTCAGGCCGAGAACGAACATCGTTTTCTTCTTCACCTCTCCTGGGGAAAGGAAGCCCACCACCCGCGCGGCCCCTTACCCGTCCACAAATCCGTTCTGCCGCAGAAAGCCGAGCAGCGGCAACAGCGGCAGACCGAGGATGGTGAAATAGTCGCCCTCGACGCGTTCGAACAGATGGATGCCGATGCTTTCGAGTTGATAGGCGCCGACACTGGCAAGCGCCATATCGCCTGCCATATCGAGATAATTCTCAAGAAAGCTGTCGGATACGTCGCGCATGGTCAACCGTGCGCTGTCGACGCAATCGAACAGCACCTTGCCGTCACGCACCAGCGCCAGCGCGGAATGCAGCTCGTGCGTGCGTCCGCGCAAAAAGCGCAATTGTTCGGCGGCCTGGGCGCGGTCGGCAGGCTTGCTGAAGCGCTTGGCGCCACGCGCCATCGTCTGGTCCGCGCCAAGCACCAGCCGGCCCGGTAGCGAGCGCGCCACCGCGTCGGCCTTGGCACGCGCGAGATACCGGGCGATCGCCTCCGCCTCGGTCGTGCCGGCATCGGCTTCGGCCGCACGTTCGTCGAGCTGCGCCGGGCGGATTTCAATGCGCAATCCGGCCGCCGCCAGTATTTTGCCGCGTACGTCGCTTTTGGATGCGAGCACCAGCGGTTGCGGGTTAAGCCAGAGCGGCATGATTATCTTTACGTCCTTCACGAAGAAAAACACCGCGCCGCCGGCTCGCATTCGCCACCGGCGAAATATTAAGTCATTGGATGCCGACGCCGCTCGGCCAGCAGCTTCATTACCGCCGCGGCGGTCTCCTCGATCGAGCGGCGGGTCACATCGATTGACGGCCAGCTATGTTTGGCGCAGAGCCGGCGCGAATAGGCCACCTCCTCTGCGACCGCCGTCTTGTCGATATATTGGTCGTCGTCGCGGTGCGCCTTGAGACCGAGCAACCGGTTCTCGCGGATCTGCACGATGCGTTCGGGGCTGGCGTACAAGCCAACCACCAGAGGCCGCGTCAGCTTCTCCACTTCGGGCGGCAGCGGTACGTTCGGCACCAACGGTACGTTGCCCGTTTTGACGCCGCGATTGGCGAGATAGATCGAGGTCGGCGTTTTCGATGTTCGGGAAACGCCAACGAGAACCACGTCGGCCTCCTCCAGGCCTTCCGCGCGCTGGCCGTCGTCGTGAAACATCGTGTAGTTGAGCGCATCGATGCGCTGGAAATATTCCGCGTTGAGCACGTGCTGCGCGCCTGCGCGCAGCAGCGTCTCGGCGCCGAGATAAGACTGGAACAGACGCAGCACGGGACCCAGCACCGACATGCAGGGCAGGCCTAGCTCACGGCATTTGTCTTCCAGCAATTTGGTGAGGTCTTCCTCGAGCAACGTATAAAGCACCAGGCCCGGCGCCTCGCTGATTTCCGCCAGGCACAGATCGAGCTGCTTCTTCGAGCGCACCATCGGATAAAGATGCTCGACCGGGGACACGCCGGCATATTGCGCCGCAGCGGCGCGGGCGACCGTAATCAGTGTTTCACCGGTCGCGTCGGAAACAAGATGGAGATGAAAATAACCGGTATCGGGCATCTGTAGTAGACGTCTGTATGGCTTGCGGATCGCGTGTGAATAGGACGGGAGAAGGCCACGGCTTTACCCGCCACGCAAGCCGACATTGGCAATGAGTTCAATTTCCATCCCCATGACTGGCCGCGGGATGGCGACTGGATGCTTTCCTTTGTTTTGCGAGCAGCTTGTGAGGAACGCCCTGGGGAGAAGCAGGGAAAACCGGCTAAAAGCCGAGTAAATCCGCCCTTATCACTGTGGACAAATACGTCGGCATTCTACCGGCGATTCTGAATCCAATGGTTGCTACCGGTGGACAGGGTGTTGAGTGAGAGTCATGAGTCCAATCCACGCTCTAATAACAACTACAAAGAAAGTTATAAGAGTCTTTATGGAAGAAGCCGGTCAAACAAGCCCTGTGGGGATAAAGTCATTACTTCGTGTTCTCGCCAAGCAACGCGAACGTGTCCCACCGGTTTGGATGATGCGGCAAGCCGGAAGATATTTGCCGGAATATCGCGCGGTGCGAGAGAAAGCCGGGGGTTTTCTCGATCTTTGCTTTAATCCGGAACTGGCTGCGGAAGTGACGTTGCAGCCGGTGCGGCGATTTGGTTTCGATGCCGCGATCCTGTTTTCCGATATCCTGGTGGTGCCTTTGGCGCTCGGCCGCAAGGTTGAATTTACCGCGGGTGAGGGCCCGAGGCTCCACCCGTTGCCTGATGGCGCTTCACTGAAAAATTTGCGCGAGAGCGCGGATTCGAGAGTTTTTGCGCCGGTCTATGAAACAGTGAGAAAGGTCAAGGCGGCGCTCGACGCAAAGACAACCCTGATCGGGTTTTGCGGCGCGCCATGGACAGTGGCGACCTACATGGTTGCGGGCCGTGGAACGCCGGATCAGGCGCCGGCGCTTGGATTCGCCGGCGAGGAACCGGATGAATTTGCGAAGTTGATCGATCGGGTGGCGGATGCTTCGATAGAATATTTGCTCGGTCAGCTCGAGGCCGGCGCGGAAGTCTTGCAGATTTTCGATACTTGGGCCGGCGTTGTGCCGGCGAAGGATTTCGAGCGCTGGTGCATCGCGCCGGTGAAAAAGATCATCGATGGCGTTCGCGCCAAAGCGGCAAATGCGAAATTTATCGGCTTTCCACGCGGCGCCGATTTGCGCGTGCTGCCTTACATCGAAAACACCGGAGTTGATTGCATCGGTCTCGGCTGGAATGTGAAGCTGGATTTTGCGCACGAATTGCAGGAGAGCTTGCCGGTGCAAGGCAATCTCGATCCGGAAGTCTTGCGTGTCGGCGGCGAAGCGCTCGACCGCGCCGTAGATGCGATCATGACCGCGCTCTCAACCGGCCCATTCATCTTCAATCTTGGCCATGGCATCCTTCCCGATACGCCGATCGCTCATGTCGAGCAGATGCTCAGGCGCGTGAGAACCTGATGTACCTTTGGCTTAAAGCCTTCCACATCATCGCGGTCATCGCCTGGATGGCCGGCATGCTCTATCTGCCGCGGCTGTTCGTCTATCACGCAGCGGCCAGGCCCGGCTCAGAGCTGTCGGAAACTTTCAAGGTGATGGAGCGCCGGCTGCTGAAGTTGATCATCAACCCGGCGATGATCGCGGCGTGGCTGCTCGGCCTCGCGCTGATTTGGCTGATGGGCAGGCAAGCTTTTGTCCAGGCGGGGTGGCTGCATATCAAGCTCGTTCTGGTGCTGGTGATGTCCGGCCTGCACGGCTATTTCGCGCGATTGGTTAAGCAATTCGCCGCCGACCGCAATACGTGGACACCTCAATTCTATCGTATTGTCAATGAGATACCGACCGTTCTGCTGGTCCTTATCGTGCTGCTGGCGGTGGTCAAGCCGTTCTAGGCGCAACGAATTTGATGCGTCGGCGCGCGCCGCCGCTTGCGAAAAAGAGCTTTCCCGCTTATGTTGCGATTTCCCACCGAACGCAGGCAGATGCAGTCGCGTTCCGGCTCCCAAAAGTAAAGCCGGCGGCAGCATCGGGTTCCCGGGCACTTTTCCAAAATCCCCTCGTTACCCCAGACCTGCGATCTCTCTCCCTACTCAACCGGCTTACGAGTCTTTGTATTTTTCGAGACTCTGCCGGTCACTCTCCCAAGGATGATTACCCCTCATGCGGGAAATGAAACTCCAAGACCTCAAGTCCAAGACTCCGGCCGAGCTGGTCGCTTTCGCGGAAGAAAACAAAGTCGAAAACGCCAGCACCATGCGCAAGCAGGAGCTGATGTTCGCGATCCTCAAACAGCTCGCCAGCCAGGAAATCGACATCATCGGCGAAGGCGTGGTCGAAGTTCTCTCCGACGGCTTCGGCTTCCTGCGCTCGCCGGAATCCAATTACCTGTCGGGGCCCGACGACATCTACGTCTCGCCCAGCCAGATTCGCCGCTTCGGCCTGCGCACCGGCGACACCGTCGACGGCCACATCCGCTCACCGAAAGAAGGCGAGCGCTATTTCGCGCTGCTCAAGGTCAACACGCTCAATTTCGAAGACCCCGAAAAGGCGAAGCACAAAGTCAACTTCGACAATCTGACGCCGCTTTACCCCGAGGAGCGGCTCAAGATGGAGCATGAGGATCCGACCAAGAAGGATCTCTCGGCCCGCGTTATTGATATTGTGGCACCAATAGGAAAGGGCCAGCGCGCGCTGATCGTGTCGCCGCCGCGTACCGGCAAGACCGTGCTGCTGCAGAACATCGCGCACGCCATCACCGCTAACCACCCGGAAGTATTCCTGATCGTGCTGCTGATCGACGAGCGGCCGGAGGAAGTCACCGACATGCAACGCTCGGTCAAGGGCGAGGTGGTGTCCTCGACCTTCGACGAGCCGGCCTCGCGCCACGTTCAGGTCGCCGAAATGGTGATCGAAAAGGCCAAGCGCCTGGTCGAACACGGCCGCGACGTCGTGATCCTGCTCGATTCGATCACGCGCTTGGGGCGCGCCTACAATACCGTGGTGCCGTCATCCGGCAAGGTGCTGACCGGCGGCGTCGACGCCAACGCGCTGCAGCGCCCGAAGCGCTTCTTCGGCGCCGCGCGCAATATCGAGGAAGGCGGCTCGCTCACCATCATCGCCACCGCGCTGATCGACACCGGCTCGCGCATGGACGAAGTGATTTTCGAAGAATTCAAGGGCACCGGCAATTCGGAGCTCATCCTCGACCGCAAGGTGGCCGACAAGCGCACCTTCCCGGCCATGGACATCACGCGCTCCGGCACCCGCAAGGAAGAGCTGCTCACCGACCCGGCGGTGCTCAAGAAAATGTACGTGCTGCGTAGGATTCTCAATCCGATGGGCACCATGGACGCCATCGACTTCCTGCTCGACAAGCTCCGCAACACCAAGAACAACGCCGAGTTCTTCGAGTCGATGAACACCTAAAGCAGGGCGCAATGCGCCTGCAACGGGAAAGGCCGGGCCACAGGCGAGCGAAGCGACGCCGTCCTTAGGACGGCTATGCCCGGCCTTATGGTTTTCACCCCCTGCCCGCGCCTCTATGCCCGGTATAGACTTGGCCTCAGGCCTTCCCCTCAAGAGGGAGGCGTGGGGAGGACGGCATGAGCAGACGAATTTCGCGCCGCGATGTTCTCAGAAACAGCGCTGCGCTGGGCGCAATCACGTTCTTTGCACAACCGCTTAAGGCGGCGGCCCCGCCGCCGGCCGCGGTGACGCCGGCGGTGATCGAGGCCGCGCGCAAGGAAGGGAAAGTCTCGTTCTATACCGCGCTCGAGTTGGCGACCGGGGAGCGCCTCGCCCGCGCCTTCGAGGTGAAATACCCGGGCATTGCCGTCCGCGTCGAACGCTCGGGAGCCGAACGCATTTTCCAGCGCATCGCGCAGGAGCAGTCGAGCCAGATCCACGCCGTCGATGTGGTTTCCAGCACCGATCCGTCGCACTTTCTCGACTGGTCCAGCAAGGATTGGGTCGAGCCCTATGTGACCGAGGACATGGCCAAACACTTTCCGCGCGAGCAAGTCGATTCAAACGGGCTGCACGCGACGCTGTGTGCCTGGCTCGAAGTCATCGGCTACAACACCGACCTGGTGAAGCGGGAAGACGCGCCCAAGAGCTATGCCGATCTGCTCGAACCGAAATGGCGGGGCAAGATCGTTAAGGCTCACCCCGGTTATAGTGGCGCCATACTGACCAACACCTATTTGCTGGTTCGCGAGCTCGGCTGGCCTTATCTGGAAAAATTGGCGCAGCAGAAAGTCATGCAGCTGCAGTCTGCCGCCGACCCGCCGAAAAAAATCGCCATCGGCGAGCGCGCGGTGATGGCGGACGGTAATGATTACAGTCTTGAATTGGCGAAAGCGAAGCAGCAGCCGGTCGAGGTCGTGCATCCGGCGGAAGGTTCGTCGGTCATTCCGGTGCCGTCTGGAATATTCCGCAGCGCGCCCAATCCCAACGCAGCGCGGCTGTTGCAGAACTATCTGTTCAGCGTCGAAGCGCAGCAGATCTTCATTGATGTCTTCGCGCACCGCTCGTTCCACGCGCTCGCCAAGGAAACGCCCGGCCGTGCGCCGCTGTCGAGCATCAAATTGCTGCAGGCCGATCCCAAACTGGTGCTGGCGCAGAGCGAGGAGATCAAGGCACGTTACAGCAAGATTTTCGGAGTGTGACCGGGATCAGATCGCCCGCATTGCCGTAACCGCTGCGGCGATTTGTTCGGCGGCGGTAACGGGCAATGAACATCTTTCGCCGACACAGACGAAGGCCGCGCTGCCGGGCGCGGCTTTTATTTTTTCCTGCGCCGGATGTGACGCCGGCAGATCGGCGGCGGATGTGGCGCGCAGCACGATGCGATCGGTGAAGGGCAGCTTGAGCGCGGCTTGCGCAACGCGCTCCGCGTCCTTGCCGGTGACGACGATCTCGGCGCCGCGCAGCCGCAGGTCCAGCGCGTTGAGCAACGCCACATGCCCAAACAGATTACGCTCAGCCGCCGACAGGATGCTCTCGATCAGCCGGTCGGCTTTCGCGCGCCATCGATCGTCGCCCGCCAGCACCGCCAGCCGCACCAGGTTGCCCGCCGCCACCGCGTTCGGATTGGGCGTGGCGTCATCCTGCGTCGCATGCGGCCGCAGCAGCAGATCGTCGGCATCGTCGGCCGACAGATAATAGCCGCCGGTGTCGGCATCGGCGTAATGTGCATCGAAGGCGTGTTGCCAGGCCAGTGCCTGGTCGAGATAGCCGCGCTCGCCCGTCGCCTCATAGAGCGACAGCGCGGCGCGGATCATGGCGGCGAAATCGGACGCCAGTCCGGGAAACAGCAATTTTCCGGCCCGCCAGGAATGACCAAGCCGCGTATTTTGCCTGTCACCGCGGGTCATGCTCTTGGCGATGAAGTCGAAGCCGCGCCGCGCCATGGCGATCCAGTCCGGCTCGTCCAGGATGATCCCGGCATTGACCAAGGCCGCGATCATCAGCCCGTTCCAGTCGGCCAGAACCTTGTCGTCCAGTCCGGGCCGGACCCGTTTCTCACGTATTTCCAATAGCTTACCGCGCAACATGAAAAATTTTGCTGCAGCATCCGGATCGGGCGTCTCCGGCCCTCCATCCTGCCCGGCCCCGCCCTCATTGCGCGGTAAGCACTTGAGCCGATTGAGAATATTATGCCCTTCGAAGTTGCCCTCCGGCGGTCACGTCATATTGCGCTGCAAAATCGCCCGCGTCCGGCCCCAGGGCGGCATTTATCTCCGCCAGCGACCAGACATAGAACTTGCCCTCCTCGCCCTCCGAATCGGCATCGAGCGAGGCGGCGAAGGCGCCTTCCGGCGTGGTCATTTCGCGTTTGAGCCAGCCGACCGTTTCGCGCGCGCGCTGGCGGAAAAGCTCATTGCCGCTCCGCTGAAAAGCGAGCGCCAGCAATTCCAGCAGTTGCGCATTGTCGTAAAGCATCTTCTCGAAATGCGGCACCAACCAACGTTCATCCACGGAGTATCGCGAAAAGCCGCCGCCGAGATGATCGTAGATGCCGCCTTCGCTCATGTGCTCAAGCGTGTGCTCGACGGTCTCGAAAAACCGCGCGTCACCCGTGCGCGTTCCCGCGCGCCACAACATCTCGAGAATCGCCGGCTGCGGAAATTTCGGTGCGCCGCGCAAGCCCCCGTTGACGGGATCGAACATATTGCCGAGCTGGCCCGCGGCGGCGTCGAGCTCTTTCAGTCCGATTGTGACCTTGCCGGCCGGCCGTGCTTTCTCCGCGAGCCGCGCCAGCAGCGCCGCGCGGTTTTGCTCGATCTTTTGTGGCTCGTCGCGGAATAGCCGCGACACCTCACGCAGGATGTCGGTGAAGGCCGGCCGCCCGAACTTCGATTCTTTCGGAAAATAAGTGCCGCCCCACACCGGCTCGCCCTTCGGCGTCAGGAACATGGTGAGCGGCCAACCGCCCTGCTCGCCGAGGGCATGCAGCGCGCTCATATAGATCTGGTCGATGTCGGGCCGTTCCTCGCGGTCGACCTTGATGTTGACGAACAGCTCGTTCATCACGCGCGCGGTCGCCTCGTCCTCGAAACTCTCGTGCGCCATCACATGGCACCAGTGGCAGGCGGCGTAGCCGACCGAGAGCATGATCGGCCGGCCGGTGCGCTTGGCCTCGGCCAGGGCCTCCGGCCCCCAGGTCCACCAGTCGACCGGGTTGTGCTTGTGCTGCAGCAGATAAGGCGACGTCGCTGCGGCCAGACGGTTTTCATGCGCGGTATTGGGGGAGGCGGACATCGGTGCAGTCTAGCACCAGCCTTCAGGGCGAATCGAGTTTCAACCCGAACGTCTCCCGCAGCCCGCGTTCTCCCGCCGGCGTCACCCGCACGGCGCGGCTGTCGCGCTGCCGGGCGAGCCAGCCCAGCTCCAGGCAGCGGCGCCAGATCTCGGAGCCGACCCAGCCCGCGACGTGATAGCGCCGCTCGCTCCAGTCCAGGCAGGCGCGGCAAAAAATCCGCTTGCCCGCCGCGTTTGAATCAAGCTTGGCGCCGAACCGGCCGAGGAACCGCGCGCCGGCCTTGGTGACCTCGCCGCCCTCGTCGCTCAGCACCACGAACTTTTTGGCCACCAGCGCGTCGGCGAGCGCGACGCCAAGCCGCCCCGCCAGGTGGTCGTAACAGGTGCGCGCGAAGCGCAGCGCGTCGTCCTGCGCCGAGCGCGGCTGGTGGCGCGGCGGGGTCTCGATCGCCGCGACCGCCTTGATGCTTTCCAGCATGCGGGCGACCAGTGGCGAAGCGATGCGGTAATAGCGGTTACGGCGCCTTTGCGTGACGGCGAGTAATCGCGCGCCGACCAGTTTGCTGAGATGGCCGCTGGCGGTGGATTTTGAAATGCGCGCGCAGGCCGCGAGTTCGCTGGCGGTCAGCGCCTGCCCGCCCATCAGCGCGGCCAGCATGGTGGCGCGCGCGGTGTCGCCGACCAGCGCCGCCACCTCGACCATGTTTGCCGCCGCGACCATGCGCGATGCTAGCGCGCGGCGCGCGTGCGCGGAAGCCGGGATAGTTCGGCGGCGGCCGAACCATTCTCGTTAGGATTAGCGGTAGACCTCCCCTCCGTTCATTCCCGCGTAAGCGGGAATCCAGAGCGGCAGTCACAGGTTCCTGGGTCCCCGCTTGCGCGGGGACGAACGGGATAAAGGGAGAGCACCATGATCAAACGAATGCGGATTGAGCCGATTTCGACTTATCTGGAACGCTATAGAAAAAACGTAGTGTATCCGGCCACGATCGCCAACGGCTTCGTCTATCTCTCCGGCATGCCGCCGTTCGATCCGGAGACCGGCGAGATCAAGCCGGTCCCCTTCGAACAGCAGTGCGAGCGTGTGATGGCGCAGCTCAAGCATTGCCTGGAGGCCGCCGGTTCGTCGATGTCGCAGGTGATCAAGTGCAACGTCTATTGCGTGCCGGGCGAGGCGCGTTTTGCGACCTTCAACGCCGTCTATGACCGCTATTTCCCGCAAGACGCGCCATCGCGCATCTTCATGTTCATCCACTCGTGGCCGGGGCCGTTCGACCTCGAGATCGATTGCGTGGCGGTGGCATAGTCTTTTGTCGTCCCGGCCAAGGCGCGCAGCGCCGCGAGCCGGGACCCATACTCCGCGGCCCATCGATAGCGTACAGCGTATGGGTCCCCGCCTGCGCGGGGACGACAGCGGAGTGCGTCGCTCCCTATCGCCCCATCCGCCGCCGCTACTTGCCCTGCTGGATGTCGGCCGCCTTGATCGGTCCGGCCCAGCGCGCGATCTCTTCCGGGATGAATTTGGCGAGATAGGCCGGGCTGCGCCGCTCCGGTGCGACGCCGGCCATGCCGTACTTGGCGAGCAGTTCCTGTATCGCCGGCGTGTCGAGCGTCTTGCTCATCGCCGCGTTGAATTTGGCGACGATCTCCGGTGGCGTTCCTTTGGGCATCAGGAAGGCGTTCCACGTTGTGACGTTGAAATCGGTGAGGCCCTGTTCGTGCGCGCTCGGCAGGTCGGGCAGGATCGCGGCGCGCTCGCGCGACAGAGTGGCGATGGCCTTCAGGTTGCCGCCCTTGATCTGCGACGTAACGCCGCCGATGTTGGAGCAACCGTAATCGATCCGCCCCGCCATGATCTCGGCCATGGCCGGCCCGCCGCCACGGAAGGGCACGTGCACCGGATGCTCGCCGATCGCGGCATTGACCAGCGCGCAGCTCAAATGCGTGGTCGTACCGACCCCGGCGGAGCCGAATTGCATCTTGGCGTGGTTCGCTTTCACGTAGGCGATGAATTCCTTGAGGTTTGCGACCGGCAGATCGGTGCGCGTGACCAGCACCATCGGCTGCTCGGCGATGAGCCCGACCGGCGTGTAATCGGCGACCGGATCGTAAGCGAGCTTCTTGTAGATCGAGGGGTTGTAGCCATGGGTTCCGATGCTGGCGAGCAGCACGGTGTAGCCATCGCCCGCGGCGTGGGCGACGCGGGTCGAACCGACGATGCCGGACGCGCCGGTGACGTTCTCGACCAGCACCTGCTGGCCAAGCAGCTCGCTCATGCGCGGCGCCAGCACGCGGCCGAGCACGTCGAACGAGCCGCCGGCCGCGAACGGCACCACGATGACGACGGGGCGGTTGGGATAATTCTGCGCGAACGCGGCGCTGGTGAGCGCCGCCACAGCGGCAAAGCCGGCGAGACCGGAGATGAAAGTCCTGCGACGCATCGGCGCCCTCCCCGATTGCCGTTCCAAGCCTGCCGCATTGGAGCAAATGGCGGTGGGTCAAGGCAAGGAAGATTCGCAAATACAAAACCATCAAGCCCGGCAATGACGGGATACTATTCGCCGCGTTCCCGGGATGAGCAGCACGAAGCGGGTGAAATCCGGGTTCAGTTCGATGCGCCGAGGCCGCCCCGGATTTCGCTATGCTCATCCGGCTTACTTGGTGCTAACGATTAGGTGGCTGCGACGGTCTGATTGCGCTCCGCCTGAAGCTTTTTCCATCGCTCGATGTTCGCGTTTGCGCCGTCGACATCAAGCCAGGAGTTCACGGGAATAAAAGCGTCCTTGCGTGACAGAAGTATTCCAGTATCAGCGTTGAAAAACTGGAGCTGACCGTTGCCGACGTAGTTCTTGAAGAACCGGGCAAGCTCTGCCTGATTTTCTGCAAACGCAGCGCTTCCATCATCGGGCGCCAGAAAAATCCCATCGCTGATATCGAAGTGCAGCCGTTCTCCCGCAAAATCCAAATAGAAATGAAAGGAGATCTTGCCGTCTTCAGAGCCAAGTGTAACCCGCATTAAGGTTTGTTCCTGACGGAGATTCACGATCGCCATCCGAGTGAGCGGCTTATAGGGTTCGTACTTCCTGATCCCAACGGTCACGTAAGGAAGTTCTTGTTGCAAATTGGTCCCGTCCGGAATCTGCTCGCCACGCTTCAGATATTCGATGATGTCTCGCCCGAACAGCGGCTTAAAGCCAGCAAGCTCGTAGAGGTGTTTCTGCCAAACTGTGTGTCTGGTTTCGACACCGAGCAGCGTCTCAATCGCATGCTCCGCCAATGCATCGATAATGGGCAATTCAGAACTGAGCCGCCGCAGATCAGTTGGATCATCAGGGTCTATAATCGGATCGCGTTTCGCATGTGCCATCGCGCATCGCCCGGAGCCTTAAAGATGCCTCCCTATTTCAATGACCCCGGTCTTCCTCAGATTAACGAGCGCATCTTTTGCACTATGAGTCAGTTTTTCCACGTTTTCATCGATCCATTCCATCTGCTTTTTGGCTTCGGGAATTGCGACTTCAAGCACCCGATATGACGAAAGAAATGCATAGCCGGGGTGATTAAGGCCCCGGCTTCGCGGAGTAAGGCCATTGCCAGGAGCGCATTTTCATCATCCGGTTCGGGGAGGTAGGAAAGATCAAAATCGTCGCGCAATATATACCCGTGTTCCTTTAGCCGTCCGACCGGTCGAGGCAGATTGCCGCCTGTAATATATTCGACGGACGCGCCGCCGCCCTCGACCCAGGCTAGGGCGCTCAGAAAGCGCATTAGCAACCGTTGACAGTATTAAGACTGCCAGTTCGCTTCATCGCAATGCACGGGTACATGTTCTGCATCAACGGAAGCACCCACACTTGGGCTCCGCGGTATTTGAATTTCCCGGCTGTTACTGGCCACGCCATCGTCGTATCGACATTTCCGACGACCCAGTCGCCGTGCCGCGCCAGCTCTCCGACGAATACTTCCTTTGGATCGGGAATCGTTGCCATAACGAGATCAGTCTATCGGATCATAATATCCTAATGTAGCTGACCCTTGACCTCTTACCGCTCCGGCGCTCACCTGCGCCGCGATGGCCGAGCGCCCCACCATCTTCGCCCTCTCCTCCGGCCGACCGCCGGCGGCGATCGCCGTCATCCGCATCTCCGGCCCGCGCGCCGGCGCTGCGCTGCGCGCGCTGACCGGCAAGCTGCCCTCCCCGCGCAAGGCCGCGCTCGGCCGCATCCGCGATCCCAAGACCGCCGACCTGATCGACGAGGCGCTCATCCTGTGGTTTCCCGCGCCGCATAGCGAAACCGGCGAGGACATCGCCGAGCTGCAGCTGCACGGCGGCCGCGCTGTGATCGCCGCGGTGCTCGACGCGCTTTCCGACGTCGAGGGCCTGCGCCCCGCCGAGGCCGGCGAGTTCACCCGCCGCGCCTTCGAGAACGGCAAGCTCGATCTCACCGCGGTCGAAGGACTCGCCGACCTGGTGGCGGCCGAAACGCAAGGCCAGCGCCGTCAGGCGCTGCGCCAGCTGCAGGGCGCGCTCGGCACGCCGGCCGAGGCTTGGCGGCAAAAGCTGATCCAGGCGCTGGCGCTGGTCGAAGCGGCCATCGATTTTTCCGACGAGGGAGACGTGCAAAATAGCACGCATGGCAATCCGCTGGCGCCGGCGCTCGCGATCGCGCGCGCGCTGGAGACCGACATCGCCAAGGCGCTGGAAGATGGTGGGCGCGGCGAACGATTGCGCGAGGGGCTGGTGGTCGCGATCGCCGGTCCCCCGAACGCCGGCAAATCCACGCTGCTCAATCGCATCGCGCAGCGCGAGGCGGCGATCGTGTCGCCTTATGCCGGCACCACGCGCGACGTGATCGAGGTGCATCTCGATCTCGGCGGCTGGCCGGTGACGCTGCTCGATACCGCCGGCATTCGCGACACGCAGGATCCGGTCGAACTGGAAGGCGTGAGGCGCGCCCAGGCGCGGGCGGCGGCGGCCGATCTGGTGCTGTGGGTGGTGGATGCGGGCGATTCGGCTGCAAAGCTCCCAAAATCGGCGGAAAAGAGCGAGTCTGGGCCGCCAACCTGGCTGATTCGCAACAAAATCGACCTTTTAGCGGCCACGCATAAGTAATGAACTGGAAAGCCATAATATTGAAAAGAATGAAGCAACGCCCAATCCTACTAACCCCTTAAAGAATACGGTTAACAAAGAGTTAACGGAAAAGAATGAATCTATAATCACTAAAAATGAATCTAAAGTACAGTATATCAGCCATTACGGGCGAGGGTTCTGAGGACCCTGCTGGATCGCTTGGCACGCCAAGCCGAGGCATTCCTGGCCGGCGCCGAATCGGCGCTGGTGACGCGGCAGCGCCACCGCCGGGCGCTGGAAGAGGTTCTGGCGGCGCTGCGGCGGGCACAAGGCGATCAGGTCGCCGGCAATGAGGATCTGCTGGCCGAGGAGCTGCGGATCGCGGCCCGGGCCTTGGGGCGCCTGACCGGCCGGGTCGATGTCGAGGACATCCTGGATGTGATTTTCCGCGATTTCTGTATCGGCAAATAGTCCCACCCCGGGCCTGCGAATGTTTCACGTGAAACATTGGCCCAAAATCCCTTGGTTTTGACGCTCTCCCTACCCTCCGCTACAAGATGAGGCCTTCGAGGTCCCATGGAAACGCGATTCGACGTTGTGGTCATTGGCGGCGGCCATGCCGGCTGTGAGGCTGCGGCCGCCAGCGCCCGCATGGGCGCGCAAACCGCTCTCGGTGACCCACCGATTCGCGACCATCGGCGCCATGAGCTGCAATCCGGCCATTGGCGGCCTCGGCAAAGGCCATTTGGTTCGGGAAATCGATGCTTTGGACGGCCTGATGGGCCAGGTGGCCGACAAAGGCGGCATCCAATTCCGTGTCTTGAACCGCCGCAAAGGCCCGGCTGTCCGCGGTCCGCGCGCCCAGGCCGATCGCAAGCTCTACGCGGCGGCCATGCAGGCGGCGATTCGGCAAACGCCCAATCTCACCGTGATTGAAGCGGAAGCCGACGACCTGGTTGTCAACGATGGCCGTGTCGGTGGCGTCAAATTCGCCGATGGCCGCGAAATTTCCTGCGGCGCCGTGGTTCTCACCACCGGCACTTTTCTGCGCGGCTTGATTCATATCGGCGAAAAACAAATTCCCGCCGGCCGCGTCGGCGAAGCGCCGGCCCTCGGCCTGTCGCGCACGTTGGAAAAAGCCGGCTTCGCGCTTGGCCGTTTGAAAACCGGCACGCCGCCGCGTTTGGACGGCCGCACCATCGACTGGACGAAACTGGAAATGCAGCCGGGCGACGATCCGCCGGAAGCGTTTTCGGTTTTGACGACACGCATTGAAAATCGCCAGATCGAATGCGGCATCACGCGCACGATCGCGGCCACGCACGACATCATCCGCGCCAACGTGCATCGCTCGCCGATGTATTCCGGGCAGATTGCCAGCACGGGCCCGCGTTATTGTCCGTCGATCGAAGACAAGATCGTGAAATTCGGCGAGCGCGACGGACACCAAATTTTTTTGGAGCCGGAAGGTCTCGACGATCACACCGTTTATCCGAACGGAATTTCGACGTCGCTGCCGGAAGACGTTCAGCACGCTTTGGTCGCGACCATTCCCGGTTTGGAAAACGCCAAGTTCGTGCGACCCGGCTACGCGATCGAATATGATTATGTCGATCCGCGCGAACTCAATCCGACGCTGCAAACAAAAAAGCTGCGCGGGCTTTATCTCGCCGGTCAGATCAACGGCACCACAGGCTACGAAGAGGCTGCAGCACAGGGGCTTCTTGCAGGCCTCAACGCGGCCTCGGCGGCTGGCGGCGGCGAAATTATTCTCGATCGCGCGCAAGCGTATATCGGCGTGATGATCGACGATCTCGTCACGCGCGGCGTCAGCGAGCCGTATCGCATGTTCACCTCGCGCGCCGAATATCGATTGAAGCTGCGCGCCGACAATGCCGATCAGCGTTTGACCGATCGCGGAATTCAAATCGGCTGCGTCGGCGCCGCGCGCACGAAATTCCATTCCGAAAAAAGTTCTGCGCTGAATGCCGCGCGCGAATTTGCCAATTCAGTTTCGCTGACACCGAAAGAAGCGGAGCGTCATGGTCTCGCGCTCAACAAAGACGGGCAACGCCGTACGGCGTTCGAGCTGCTGTCGTATCCGAACATTTCGATTTCGGATCTCGCGAAAATCTGGCCGCGCTTCGGCGCGCTCGCAAAAAACGTTGCCGAGCAAATCGAGATCGATGCGAAGTACGATGTGTATCTTTCGCGCCAGGCGGCGGACGTCGCGGCCTATCGGCGCGATGAAAGCTTTTCGTTGCCGGACGATCTCGATTATTCGGCGCTTGCCGGTTTGTCGAATGAAGCGAAACAGAAGCTGCAAAAAAATCGGCCGCGCACCATCGGGCACGCGAGCAAGATCGATGGCATGACGCCGGCGGCGCTGACGCTTTTGGTCGCGCATGTGAAGCGCGGCCGTAACGCCGCGAAACGCGCTTGATAAAAAACGGGCAGGGCGGTTTCGGTCTTGCGAGCGATAAAGAACGTGCGCTGGCGCTGACGCCTGTTTCACGTGAAACGGAAAAGCGCCTTTCAGTGTTTGTCGACGCGCTATTGCGCGGGCAGGAAAAGGCCAACCTGGTCGCCGAATCGACTCTGCCTCTGATCTGGACGCGGCATATCGCCGATTCGCTGCAGCTGCTCCCGTTGGCGCCGGACGCAAAAATTTGGGTGGATCTCGGCTCGGGGGCGGGCTTTCCCGGTATCCCGATCGCATGTGCGCTGGCGGATCAGCGTGGCACCCTGATCCACCTTATTGAAAGCAATGGCAAAAAGGCCGCTTTTTTGCGCGAAGTGGTAGGCAAAATCGAGATTCCGGCCCAAGTTCATCAGGAACGGGCGGAGAAGTTTGGGGAAAGCTGTGCAGAAAACGCCCATGTGGTGACGGCCCGCGCGCTTTCGCCGTTGAAAACCCTGTGCGATCAGGTGTTTCCTTTCATTGCGCGCGGCGCCCTCGGTTTGCTCCCCAAGGGTCAAGATGTAGAGGCTGAATTGACCGAAGCCGCTAAATATTGGAATATTCAGGCAGAAAAAGTGCCCAGCGTGACGAGCCCGGCCGGTTCGATCGTCATCGTCCGCGGCCTCCAGCGTCTCAAGAAAACCTGACGTGCTACCCATAAGCCATTGAGAAGTAAGTGGAAACACCGAATGTCTGAGCTGCCAACCAACCAATCCGATGTCGTGCCTTTCCCGAATCCGGCGCCGCGCGCCCAGGCCGCGCGCCCGCGGGTGCTGGCGGTTGCCAACCAGAAGGGCGGCGTCGGCAAGACCACGACCGCGATCAATCTCGGCACTGCGCTGGCCGCCATCGGCGAGCATGTCCTGGTTGTCGATCTCGATCCGCAGGGCAACGCCTCGACCGGGCTCGGCATCGAGCGCAAGGCGCGCCGCACCTCGACCTATGACGTGCTCACCGGCGCTGCGCCGATGCGCGAGGCGGTGCTGCCGACGGCGGTGCCCCAGCTCATGATCGCGCCCTCGACCATGGATCTCTCCGGCCTCGAGCTCGAAATCGGCCAGAGCAAAGACCGTGCCTTCCGCCTGCGCAACGCGCTCGGCGAACTCAACAAGGGCACGCGCGCCTATGACTTTACTTACGTGCTGGTGGACTGCCCGCCATCGCTCAATCTGTTGACAGTCAACGCCATGGCGGCGGCGGATTCGATCCTGGTGCCGCTGCAATGCGAGTTCTTCGCGCTTGAGGGCCTGTCGCAACTTTTGAAAACCGTCGAGCAGGTGAAGAACAGTCTCAACCCGACACTGTCGATCCACGGCATCGTGCTCACGATGTACGATTCACGAAATAACCTGTCCAACCAGGTGGTCGCCGACGTGCGCCAGTTCATGGGCCGCAAGGTTTACGACACGGTGATTCCGCGCAACGTTCGCATCTCGGAAGCGCCGTCCTACGGCAAGCCGGTGCTGGTCTATGATTTGAAATGCGTCGGTAGCGAGGCCTACTTGCGTCTCGCCACCGAGATCATCCAGCGCGAGAAGGAATTGAAGGCGGGGTAGCTTATCCCTCCCCCGAAAGGGGGAGGATCGGGGTGGGGGGTCTGTTATGATTGAGGGCAAACCCCACCCGGCTCGCAAGCGCTCGCCACCCTCCCCTTGCAGGGGAGGGATAAGAAAGAAGCAACGGAAACAGGAAGCAAAGCGTGGCGAGAAGTTCAGGAGCGGCGATGGCGGATCATTCGCGATTGGGACGCGGCCTCGCATCGCTGATGGGCGATGTCGGCGAGGAATCGCCGGTCGCCGATAGCGGGCGCAAGCCACGCCGCGCGCCGATCGAAAATCTCAAGGCCAATCCGCGCAACCCGCGGCGCGCCTTCACCGAGACCGAGCTCAACGAGCTGACCGAGTCGATCCGCGAGCGCGGCATTATCCAGCCGATCGTGGTGCGCGAGCACGGCGAGGCGGGCCAATACGAGATCGTCGCCGGCGAGCGGCGTTGGCGCGCGGCGCAGCGCGCCGGCCTGCACGAGGTGCCGATCGCGATCGTCGAGGCCACCGACGTGCAGTCGCTCGAATTCGCCATCATCGAGAACGTGCAGCGCGCCGACCTCAATGCGATCGAGGAGGCGGCCGGCTACGTCGCTTTGATCGAGCAGTGCAACCACACGCAGGAGCAGGTGGCGCAGATCGTCGGCAAGAGCCGGCCCCATGTCGCCAACATGATGCGGCTGTTGAAGCTGCCTGAGCCGGTGAAGGCGCTGGTGCGGACGGGCAGGCTGTCGGCCGGCCACGCGCGGCTGCTGGTCGGCCATGTCAACGCGCAACTGCTTGCCGAGATGGCGATCGATGAAGGCTACAGCGTGCGCCAGCTCGAGGAGTGGGTGCGCGAGGAGGTGGGCCAGCCCGGCGACACGACTTTCGATGCCATCCAGAAGAAGAGCCGCGCGCGCGACAAGGACGCCGACACCAAGGCGCTGGAGCGGCGGCTGTCAGACGCGCTTGGGCTTGAGGTGACGGTCGATCACCGTGGCCAAGGCGGCACGCTGCATATTAAATATCGCGATTTGGATCAGCTGGATGCAGTGTTGAGGAAATTGGATAGGAAGTAGTTGCATTAACTGCCGACAAAGTATTTTCGCTGTCATGCCCGGGCTTGACCCGGGCATCCATGATACCGATCGGCAAAGACAATCTCACGTAAGTCTGCCAATGCCGAGTCTCGTCATGGATTGCCGGGTCAAGCCCGGCAATGACAGTTCTGAGTGAACGGAATACGGGCCCTGAGCGTTTGTTAGTAAGAGGTGCGGCGCGGCAAGACGCCGGACAGTCCAGGGAGCACACGAATGGCAAGTCGCAATGAACTCAGCTCGCATCCCGTGCTGTCGCATGCCGACGGTCTGGCCGCCAGCACGTCCGACATCCTGCTGCTGATCGGCCGCATTCTGCTGGGCTGGATCTTCGTGCGCAGCGGCTACGGCAAACTTTTCAACATCGACGCCGTGATCGCCTCGTATCCGCCGCGCGGGCTCCCGGGCTTTTTGGCCTACATTGCCGTGCCGGTCGAATTCTTCGGCGGCCTGGCGCTGATCTTCGGCCTCGCCACGCGCTACGTCGTGCAGGTGATGATCGTGTTCATGCTGGTCGCGACCTTCAGCTCGCACCAGTATTGGACCTTCACCAACGCCGCGGCGCGCCGCGTGCAGGATTCGAATTTTTACAAGAACCTGGCCATACTCGGCGGCTTCTTCTTTCTGTTCGTCTGCGGCAGCGGGCGATTGAGCCTCGACGGCTGGCTGCGCAAACGCGGGTAGAATTCGCTTCTATTGAACCAAATCGTTTCCACCCCCGACAAAGACAGAATGCCGATGGCGGGCGCTTGCGCGTCCGCGATTAATATTTGACACGGGCGGGGGCCCTATGAGCAAAGCACCAAACACCAGCGGTAAATGGATCAGGACTGCCTTGCTGACGGGGGCGGTTGCCGTCTGGCAGGTCTACGATATGTCGACCGCGACCGAGGCGCCGCGCCAGGCGCTGATGCTGATGCAGTATTTCCTGCTGGCTTTGGCGCTAATCAGCTGCGCCGGTTCGCTGGTCATGCTGGCGTCGCAAAAGTGACGGCATTGGCTTTCTCGCCCGCCAAGGCGTAGGCATCGGCCCAGGAAACGGAGAGTGCCATGCAACCGGGCGGCAGCAAGAGGAAACCGAAATGCAGCAATTGTGAAGGCAAGGGCCTGATCAAGCTGGGCGACAAGAAAGTGAAGTGTCAGCGCTGCGGCGGGACCGGTTTCAAACTCGGATCCAACAGCCCCTCGCATTGACGCGCAGGTGAAATCGCCGCCACGCGGAACCTAATCCCGGCCGGCCCGTTGGACTCTCTGCAAGCCCTAATTTCAGTTGGCAGAGAAGGCGCCAGTCATGGCCGGCCCATTGCAATTGATATCGCAATCAGCGCGAAAGTTTTGGTCCGGGCTGACGGGTCAAACCGCGCCTGCCGTGGTTTTGCACGATCCGGCCGCGCAGCGGCCCCGCGATCTCGATGACCCGTTTTTCGACGATCAAGAGCAAAAGCGTATGGCCAATGTGATTTCACACGCCGGCCAGAAGAAGTAACGGCGTCGCGCGATCAGATCGCGCCGGGGCTGGTGCGGTCATAGATGCCGAGGCATTTTTGCGCGTCTTCAGGCATTTTCGGCACGCGCAACGAGCGGCCCATGAAGCTGATCCAAGGCTTCTCGGCGATCGGTTGCAGCAGCGCGAAATTCCAGAACTGTCGCTCGGTCATCTCGATTTCGGTGACGTCGTGATCGAGCACCCAATTGCGCAGGGTGGTGATACGGGCTTGTTCGGTGTCGCCGAACATCGTCGCGGGCAGGGCTTTTCTCATAGGCCCAGTCCATAGGCTCTTCTGCTTAACAAGGTCTGACGCGTTTGGCGGGCTTTGGCCGGAAGCCGGAACCAAAGCTGCAAAACCGCGTTGGAACTCGGGTAAATCCGAGGAGGCGAGGATGCGGCTGATTCTGCTGATTATCGTCATTTTGCTTTTGGTCGGCGCTTTGCCGACGTGGCCGTACAGCTCGGGCTGGGGCTATTACCCCTCAAGCGGCCTTGGCACCGTGCTGGTCATTCTGCTGATCCTGGTGCTGCTCGGCAGGCTTTGAGCGCCGGCAAGCTCTAATCGTCATCGATGCCCGCGGCGTCTTTTGCGCGTCGCGGGCTAAATGCTATGGATCGGGCGCAATAAACTAGGAGGATTCCGGTGCCCGCTTCAATGCAAGGCGAAATGCAGCCGACAATCTACCGCTTCAAGCTCGGCGGTTTCGAGGTCGCGACCATTATGGACAGCAAGGTGATCCGCCCCGGGCTGACGCCGAGTTTCGGCGGCGAAGCGGGAGCGAGCGACGTGAAGGCGCTGGCGGCGGCCAACCGCATCGACGCCGACCGCTACGAGCATCCGTTCACCCCGATGCTGGTGAACACCGGCAAGGAGCTGGTGCTGTTCGACACCGGCAACGGCTCGCTCAGCGTCGAGTACGAGCAGCTCAAGGGCCGGCTGCCGCCGGGTCAATCTGGCCGCGCGCATGGCGCAAGCCGGCTACAAGCCGGAGGATGTCGACGTGGTGGTGATCACGCACGGCCATCCCGATCATATCGGCGGGCTGACCAAAGGCGGGGAGCCGGTGTTTCCCAAGGCGCGCTATGTGTTCGGCGCCGCCGATTTCGATTTCTGGAAAAAGGGCGAGAACGTGCGCGAGGCGCGCAAGTTCAACCGCGAGCTTTACGTCAAGATCTGCCTGCCGCTGGCCGACCGCTCGACCTTCATCAAGCCGGGCGACGAGGTGGTGCCGGGCATCCGCGCGGTCGACGCCTTCGGCCATTCGCCCGGGCTGCTGGCGTTTCACATCGAGAGCGACGGCAAGACGCTGCTCAACTGGGCCGACACCTGCAACCATTATGTGGTGGCGATCCAGCGGCCGGATCTGCATCTCGACGTCGACGACGACAAGGAGAAGGCGGTGGCCACCCGCAAGCGCATTCTCGACATGGCGGCGACCGACAAATTGTTCGTCGCCGGCTTCCACATGCCGTTTCCCGGCCTCGGCTATGTCGAGAAGGCGGGCGGCGCCTATCGCTGGGTGCCGCACAGCTATCAGTTGAATTTGTGATCTTTTGTCGTCCCCGCCTGCGCGGGGACGACAGTTAAGACTCGCGCCTGCGCGCGCTCACCGCAATCGACAGCAGCGTGCGTTGCGCGATGGTTTCGGCCAGCGCCGCGTTGCGCCGCGCATCGAGCGAGGCGTCGGCGAGCTGCGCCATGGCGCGCAGCAGACGCGGCGGCGACCAGGTGCGCAGCGCGGCTTCCACTTCTTTCTTGCGCGTGAAATGCACCGGCGGCGCGCCGCGCATCATGGCGAACTCGATCGAGTCGCCGCCTTCGACCGCGAGCTTCATCTTGTGCAGATTGGCGACCTGGCGGATCGCCGCCGAGACGATCGCCGCCGGCGACGAGCCGCCGGCGCGCGCCTTGCCGAATTCGGTTTCAACGTCGCGGGTCTCGCCGGCGAAGGCCGCGTCGATCACGCCGTCGAGCGCCTGATCGGAGGCATCCGCGACCACCGCCATCACGTCGGCGAGCTCGATGCGCTCGTGGCCCTTGACATAAAGCGCGAGCTTGCGGATCTCGCTGCGCGAGGCGAGGCGGTCGCCGCCGAGCAGCGACGTCAAGCGCCGCGCGCGCATCGGGCGCCAGGGTCAGTTTGGCCGCGCGCATTTCCTCGTCGATCAGGCTGGCGACGGCCTTGGCATCGTCGAGATAGCAGGGCAATGCGGCCGCCGTCTTTGCTTTTTCGCACAGCGCGCGCAGCGGCGAGGTCTTGCGCAGTTCGCCGGCCTCGATGATGACGCGGCAATCGGGCGAGGGCGCCGCGATCAGCGCCGTCACGACCGCGGCGCGATGTTGTAGCGCGGATTGACGCGCAGCAGCACGGCGCGGCGGCCGCCGAACAGCGGAACCGTATTCGCCTCCTCGACCAGCCGCGACGGGATTGGCGGACAGTTCCTCGCCCTCGATGCGCACGAACGCGAACGGATCGTTGGGATCGTCGACCGAAGCGCGCACCAGCGCGTCGACGCGCTCGCGCACCAGGCCGGCGTCGGGTCCGTACACCAGCACGATCGGCTGAGCCGGATCGGGCTTGGCGATGAAGCGGTCGATGTCGGAGGCTTTGATGGCGGTCATTTTAAATCATTGTCGTCCCGGCCGAGCGAAGCGAAGGCCGGGACCCATACTCCGTGTTCTCTCGATAGGCCGCGGTCTATGGGTCCCCGCTTTCGCGGGGACGACAGCCCCGGTTACGTCCCCGCCACGAAATACGACGCCAGGCGCGAGCGGATATTGTCGGCGATCACCTTGGCGGCGCGGTTCTCGGCGTCGCGCAAGCCGCGGTCGCCGGCGAAGCGCTGCTGCTGGCCGGGAATGTCGTAGGACACGCGCGAGAACGTCTGCCCGCTCACGACCGTCTTGCCGGTCGTGAGATCGGTCAGCGTGTAGGTCGCGTCGATGCCGTAGTTCTGGATGTCCGGGCGCGCGGTGTTGATGTCGACGATCACCTGCGTCTGCTGCGAGGTGAGGCGGATGTCCAGCTTGTAGTTGCTGCCGGGCGAGCCGGCGCCGCCGGTCAGATCGAACATCATGTTGTTGCGCACCTCGACGCCGACGCGCGAGAGCCGGGTGCCGTTCGGCGCATCGATCGGCGCACTTCGACGCTGCTCATCTTGTCGCCGACGCCGGGCCGCCGCCTGAGTTTTGCGTGCCGTAAAGCGGCTGGAAGCAGCCGGCGGTGAGGCCGGCAAGCGCCAATGCGGCGCATAGGCGGGGCAATCGGTTAGGCCACCACATTGACGATCCTCTGCGGGACGACGATGACCTTTTTCGGGCGCTTGCCATCCAGCGCCCTTTTTACCTCATCGAGGGCCAAAACGGCAGCCTCAATCTCGGCATTTGTGGCGTCGCGCGTAACCGTGACCTCGGCGCGTTTTTTGCCGTTGATCTGGACCGGCAGGGTGATGGTGTTTTCCACCAGCAAATCGGGCTCGACCTGCGGCCAGGCCTCGGTGGCGACCAGGGTCTTATGGCCGAGCGCGGCCCAGCACTCCTCGGCCAGATGCGGCATCATCGGGTGGAACAGGCGCACCAGGATGTCGCCGGCCTCCCGCAAAGCCCAGGCGAAATCGGGCGTGGGCGCGGCTTCGGAGCCGCCGATGGCGTCGGACAGCGCATTGGCGAATTCGTAGATATGCGCGACGCAGCGGTTGAAGCGCAGCCGGGCGATGTCGTCGGAGACATGGCCAAGCGCGCGATGGGCGGCCTTGCGCACGACTCAACGCCTCGTCGCCGAAGGCTGTCGGGCGCGTGGCCGGCGCTTTGATGTCGGCGATCTCGCCGATCAGCCGCCACAGCCGCTGCACGAAGCGCCAGGCGCCTTGCACGCCTTCCTCGGTCCAGATCACGTCGCGCTCGGGCGGACTATCGGACAGCATGAACCAGCGCGCGGTGTCGGCGCCGTAGGCGGCGATGATGTCGTCGGGATCGACGGTGTTCTTTTTCGACTTCGACATTTTCTCGATCGAGCCGATCTCGACCGGCTCGCCGGTCGAGGCGAGCGTGGCGCGCCGCGCGTCGCCCACGCCGTCGATCTTGACGGTCGCCGGCTCGACCCAGTCGCCGTTCTTGGTCTTGTAAGTTTCGTGCACCACCATGCCCTGCGTGAACAGGCCGGCGAACGGCTCGTCCATGTCGATGTGGCCGGTCTTGTGCATGGCGCGGGTGAAGAAGCGCGAATAGAGCAGATGCAAAATCGCGTGCTCGATGCCGCCGATATATTGATCGACCGGCATCCAGTGATTGGCGATCTTGCGATCGGTCGGCGCGTTGTCGTCCCACGGATCGGTGAAGCGGATGAAATACCAGGACGAGTTCGACGAAGGTGTCCATGGTGTCGGTCTCGCGCCGCGCCGGACCGGCGCACTGCGGACACTTGACGTTCTTCCAGGTCGGATGACGGTCGAGCGGATTGCCCGGTTTGTCGAACGTGACATCCTCCGGCAGCGTCACCGGCAAATCTTTTTCCGGCACCGGCACCACGCCGCATTTGGCGCAGTGGATGATCGGGATCGGGCAGCCCCAATAGCGCTGGCGCGAAATGCCCCAGTCGCGCAGGCGATAGTTCACCTGGCGCTGCGCCACCGGTCTGTTGCCGCGCGTTTCCTTTTCCAGCCGCTTGGCGACTTCTTCCTTGGCTTGCGCGATGGTCATGCCGTCGAGGAAGCGCGAATTGATCATCTTGCCGTCGCCGACATAGGCACGTCGGTGATGACGAAGGTCTTCGGGTCCTGGCCGGGCGGGCAGACCACCGGCGTGTTGCCGAGGCCGTATTTGTTGACGAAGTCCAAGTCGCGCTGGTCGTGCGCCGGGCAGCCGAAGATGGCGCCGGTGCCGTATTCCATCAAAATGAAATTGGCGACGTAGACCGGCAGCTTCCAGTTCGGATCGAACGGATGCAGCGCCTTGATGCCGGTGTCGAAGCCGATCTTCTCGGCGGTGTCGATCGCGGCTTGCGAGGTGCCCATGTGGCGGCACTGCTCGATGAAGGCGGCGAGTTTGGGATTTTTCGCCGCTGCCGCTGCCGCGAGCGGATGATCGGGCGAGATCGCCATGAACTTGGCGCCGAACAAAGTGTCCGGCCGCGTGGTGAAGATTTCCAGTTCGCTCTCTTTATTCGGCGTCGTGGCCGCATCGAGCATGAAGCGGACCAGCAAGCCCTCGGATTTGCCGATCCAGTTCTTCTGCATCAGCCGGACTTTGTCCGGCCAGCGGTCGAGCGTATCGAGCGCCTTGAGCAATTCCTCCGAATAATCTGAATCTTGAAAAACCACTGGGTCAGCTCGCGCTGCTCGACCTCGGCGCCCGAGCGCCAGCCGCGGCCGTCGATCACCTGCTCGTTGGCGAGCACGGTCTGATCGACCGGATCCCAGTTCACCTTCGATTGCTTGCGCTCGACCAGCCCGGCTTTGAGAAAGTCGAGAAACATTTTCTGCTGGTGCTTGTAGTAGCTCGGATCGCAGGTCGCGATCTCGCGCGCCCAGTCGAGCGACAGCCCCATCGACTGGAGCTGCTTCTTCATCGCCGCGATGTTGTCGTAGGTCCAGGCCTTGGGGTGCACCTTGCGGTCGATGGCGGCGTTCTCGGCCGGCATGCCGAAGGCGTCCCAGCCCATCGGATGCAGCACGGCGTTGCCCATGGCGCGCTTAAAGCGCGCCACCACGTCGCCCATGGTGTAGTTGCGCACGTGGCCCATGTGGATGCGCCCCGAGGGGTAGGGGAACATCTCCAGCACGTAATATTTCGGGCGCGGGTCGTCGTTTTTGGTGGCGTAGATGCCGGCCTTGTCCCAGGCCTTTTGCCAGCGGTCTTCGGCCTCGCGGGCGTTGTAGCGCTCGTTTTTGCTCGAATTGGGGGGCATTTCCGGGCCTTTTTAGAGTGCGCGGAACAGACAGGAAAGAGGCTTGAGGGTCAATCGGCGGGAACCAGCCGCCGCCTGCGCAAGTTAGCTTCGCGTAACAGGAGGTGCGGTATGACCATCAAAATTCAGGACATCAAGGAACACATGGAAGTCATCGGCTCCGACGGCAAGCACGTCGGAACGGTCGATCACCTGGAGGGACAAGACAAGATCAAGCTGACCAAAGGTGATCCGCAATCCGGCGGCCAGCACCATTTCATTCCACTGCATCTGGTGCAGACCGTGGACGACAAGGTCCATCTCAACAAGCCGGCCCGGCAGGTGATGCTGGAGTGGCAGGCGGCGGCCTGACGGGCGCGCCTGACGAGGCAAGCCCGGCCCATCATCCGGCTGGGCTTTGCTTTTTGGTCAGGCGCTCGCCCGTAGCGGCGCGACGTCCGAACGCGCGATCACGATATTGCGGCCGCTCTGCTTGGCTTCATACAGGCAGGCATCGGCGGTTTCGGTCAGTTCCTGCGGACTGGAGCGCTCGTTCGGCACGATCGAGGCAACGCCGACGCTGATCGACACGAATCCCCAGGGCGCGCCGGCATGCGCGATCAGCAAGTCCTCCACCGCGCCGCGGATGCGCTCGCCGATCTGCGCTGGCGGTCTCGAGATCGACGCCCGGCAGCAGCACCGCGAATTCCTCGCCGCCATAACGCGCTGCCAATTGAGCGCCGTGACCGAGCGCCGCCGGATTGGCGAGCGCACGGCGCTCTTCCATGCCCATGCCCACGGGGGTATCGGTGCGCGAGCGCGTGCAGGCCTTGAGTGCTTCGCCGACCTTGCGCAGACAGGCGTCGCCCTGCACGTGACCGTAGCGGTCGTTGAACGGCTTGAAGTGATCGACGTCGATCATCAGCGCCGAAATCGGCTGATGGCGCTTGATCGCCAATTTCCATTCGCTGAACAGATGCGCGTTGAAGGTGCGGCGGTTGGCCAGGCCGGTCAGCGAATCGAGCTGCGCCAGTTCGCGCAGCTGGGTGTTGATATCGCGCAACTCCTGTTCGCGCGCCTCTAGCTTGTCCGACATGTCGTCGAGCGCGGCCGCGAGCGGGATGAATTCGGCCACCAGCGGCAGGCTGGCGGCGTGCGTCTTGTCTTCGCCGCGCCCGATGCGGCCGGCGGTTTCCGCCAGCACACGGATCGGGCGCACCAGCAGGCGTTCGGCGCCGAACCAGATGCTCAGCAGCACGAGCAAAGCCACGGTGCCGAGTTCGGTGAAGGCGAGCCACATCTCGGAATTGGCGCGGGCCAGCACCTCGTTCTCGTCGAAACCGATCGCGACATGGGCGCTGGTGCCGGGCAATGCGACGAAGGCGAAGATGCGGCGGATGCCGTCGAGCGACGCCGCGGTGACGACGCCTTCGTGTTGCGTCAGCATATCCTTGATCAGCGGATGATCGCCGAGCCGGCGGCCGACCCACGCCGCCGGATTGGGTTCGTGCGCGAGCACGGTGCCGTTGCCATCGACCAGCAGCATGATCGAGCCGTGCCGCACGGTGAGCGTACTGGCGATCTGGCCGATCCATTTCAGATCGAGCGTGGCCAGCACGACGGATTCGATCGAGCCGTCGGCGTTGCGCTGCGGCAGCGCGGCGATGATGAGCGGAGATTTGTCGCGCGTGCCGATGAAAGTAATCGCTGACGACGAATGTGCCGGTCTTGACCGCGTCTGATGAAATGCGGACGCTGGCTGATATCGAGACCGATCGCCCTCCGGATTGCTCGAGCAGACGATCCGGCCGTCGAGATTGGCGACCGACAGGTTCGGATCCACGGCTCGGGCTCGGCAATGCTCTTGAGCAGTTGCGCCGCACGACGGCTCGGATGGCGAAGCCACGCACGCGCGTGCCGGCGAGCACGGTCAGGAAGGCGCGCGTCGACACGATCACGTCGTTCTGCGCCGCCGCCGCCTGCCGCGCCAGGCCGAGCGCCTGCTGTAGGCGGCCTCGACGCGTTGGGTGCGGTCGAATTGCTCGTTGTGAATGCGCTCCAGCACGATACGGAACGATGGCGATGAGTGCAAGAATCATCAGCCGCGCCCGAATGCTGAGCGCGCGTCTGGTGCTGGCAATGGCGGAATCCGCCTGTTGCACGTGACGTCCCATAGCCGATGAGGCTCCCCCGATGGTGTCGTTGTAATAGGCCGGTCTTAAAAGGCATTACGCCCAATCGGTAAAATTTTACGGTGGTAGGTAATGGGAAAGTGACGGGCCGGCTTTCCGAATTCATTAAGTATAAAGCACAAGCGATCGGCCGCTTCGCAACGGCGAATTCAAACATCTCGGCGCGATGAAAGCGCGCGATGCACCGCCTCCAACAGCAGCGGACGGCTGATACGGCTTCTCCACCACGGGCGCGTTCGGAAACTCCCGGGTGTGCATGTCCTCGCCGCGCATGCCGGTGAGAAACACAAACGGCGTTCTCTGCATTGCCAACGCGGCGGCGACAGTCAGGCTGGGACGCGTCGCGCCGCTCAACACGACGTCGAGCACGGCGAGATCGAATCGCGGTCCACTGCGAATTGCCGCCAGCGCATCCGCGGCTTCGCTGACGCAAGTCACAATCGCGCCGGCGGCCTCCAAGATGTGCTGGATGTCGAGCGCGATCAGAAATTCGTCGTCGAGCACCAGGCAGCGCTTGCCGATCAGTAATGGCTCCGGTGGCGCCACGAGCCCCCTCCAGTTCCCGGAATGGAACTTTTTCTTGTGCGCCGAATTGAATAGTGGGCATTTAAATAAGACATAGCGGCCAACGATTTAATGATCCTCCGATCACGGGGATCGTGATTATGATCCCTCGGCAGGGCTTCATGATTTTAGGAAATGGGCGGCCAAACGGCCATATCACCACGCCATGCGAGCAATGTCCGCTGCGGCGGCGCAAGGCGTTGCGCGAGTTCACGCCCGAGGAATTGGCGTTCGTCAAGCAGTTTAAAACCGACGAACTGCGCGTCGACGCCGGCGCAGCTTTCTGCGCCAGGGCGCCAGCAGCGAGTATCTCTACACCGTGCTGAGCGGCTGGGCCTTCCGCTACAAGATGCTCGACGACGGCCGCCGGCAGATTCTCAATTACGCGCTGCCGGCCGATATGGTCGGCCTGCAAGGCGCGCTGATGCGCGAGATGGAGCACTCGGTCGAGGCGCTCACGCCGGTGGTGCTGTGCGTGTTTCCACGCAGCAAGCTGTGGGATCTGTACAGCCGCTTTCCCTCGCTCGCCTTCGACATCACCTGGCTGGCGGCGCGCGAAGAGCAGCTTGATCGACGAAAATCTGGTCAGCCTCGGCCGGCGCACGGCGCTCGAGCGCACCGCCTATCTGCTGCTGCATCTGTATCAGCGCGCCGAAGAGGCAGGCCTGACCAAGGACAAGCACCATCCAGTTTCCCTTCACCCAGCAGCATCTCGCCGACACGCTCGGCATGTCGCTGGTGCACACCAACAAGACGCTCAAGCGGCTCTTTGTGTCGGGGGCGGTCCGCTGGAAGGACCGCATGTTCGAGATGATCGACCGCGACGCGCTGGTAACGATTGCCGGCGACGACATGCGCCAGCACTGGCCGCGGCCGTTTATTTGAAGTGGCGGCGTCTGGGGCGTTGCGTTATAGCGAGCGCATGGCCGCCGCCACATCCACAACCGGGCTCGATCAAGTCCGCGCCGAGATCGCGCGCGCCTGCCACGACGCCGGCCGCGACGTTTCGGCAGGTGACGCTGGTCGCGGTGTCGAAGACGTTTCCGCCCGAGGCGATCGAGCCGGTGATCGCCGCCGGCCAGCGCGTGTTCGGCGAAAATCGCGTGCAGGAGGCCAAGGCCAAATGGCCGGCGCTGCATGGCCGAAACACGCGGGCCTCGAGCTGCATCTGATCGGCCCGCTGCAATCGAACAAGGCCAAGGAGGCGGTGGCGCTGTTCGACGCCATCCATTCGGTCGACCGGCCGAGCCTGTGCGAGGCGCTGGCCAAGGAGATCGCCAAGCAGGGGCGCTCGCCGCTGCTGTTCGTCGAGATCAATACCGGCGCCGAGCCGCAGAAGGCCGGCGTGTTGCCGCAGGACGCCGACGAGTTTCTCGAGCAATGCCGCGACGGTTACGGCCTGACCATTTCCGGGCTGATGTGCATTCCGCCGCTCGACGAAGCGCCGGGGCCGCATTTCGCGCTCACCGCCAAGATCGCGCAGCGCAACGGCCTGAAGCTGTTGTCGATGGGCATGAGCGCGGATTTCGCCACCGCGATCCAGCTCGGCGCCACCCATGTGCGGGTCGGCAGCGCGATTTTCGGCGCGCGGACTTAGGCTTAGCGGAACCGCGTCGGCGGCGTCGGCGGGAAATCGGCTCGGCTTGCGGATCGCCGGCTTGCGGGTTGCCGAACGAGCCGCGCCTCGAGCGGCTTCTTCAGCAGGCTCGAGCGCAATGCCTCGCCGCGCGGCGAGGGCGGCACCGGCAGCCGGCGCCGGCGTCGCCGGCTGCAACGGCGCGGCATCGAGCGGCGAGCTGTAGTCGGCGAATTCGTCGTCGCCGCCGCGGTGGCTCATGCTGGCGCTGCGCCAGCGCTCGATCACCGACGAGAGCAGATCGCGGCTGATATTGGTGCCGGCGTCGGAGCGGGTGTTGCCGATCGCCTCGCTGTTCGGCCGCAGCTCCGGCGGCAATTCCTTGAAGCGCATGCGCGTCGGCAGCGCCACGCCGGGGCCGAAGGTGAACACCTCGCGGGTGCCGAGCGAGGGAATGAACGACAGCAGGTTGGCCGCCGCGTCCGACACCGCCGAGCGGATCAGGCTCTGGTCGCGGTCGTTCGACAGCCGCATGACGAACAGCGTCGAGCACTGCGAAATGATGGTCGGGTCGATTTCGGCCGGGCGCTGCGTCACCAGGCCGAGGAACACGCCGTATTTGCGGCCTTCCTTGGCGATGCGCGAGAGCGCGCGTCGGGTCGGGCCGAAGCCGATATTCTTGTCGGCCGGCGCGTAGCGGTGCGCCTCTTCGCAGACGAACAGCAAGCGGCGCGACGCCGTCGCTCCACAGGCCGAAATCGAACGCCATGCGGCAAAGCACCGACACCACCGAGTTCGACCACCTCGGCCGGGAAACCGGCGAGCTGCATGATGGTCATCGGCTTGCCTTCCGGCGGCAGCCGGAACAGGTGCGCGAGAATTTCCGCCATGGTGTCGCCGCCGATATTGGCGTTCTCGAACATGAAGGCGTAGCGCGGATGATTGCGGAAGGTCTGAATGCGGCCGATCAGCTTGTGATAGACCATGCGCGAATTGCGGTTTTCCAGCTTGCCCATGCGCTCGTCGAGCAAGTTGATCAGATCCTCGATGCGGTAGGGCACCGGCGTGTCGGCGGTGAAGCCGGTGTCGCGCGGATCGCGCTTCTTGGCGAGCGGATGCGTTCGTTGTTGGCGCGGTATTGCAGATAGGCCGACTTCGCCAGCGGAATGACTTCGGAGAGGATCTCGACTTCCTCGTCGATGCCGGGCCGGCCGCCGAAGAAGGCGTCGACCGTCTCCTCGAAATTGAACAGCCAGAACGGCAGCCGCAGATTGCGCGGCGTGAGCACCTGCGCCTTGTCGCCGAAGCAGCGGCCGTATTCGTTGTGCGGATCGACCAGGAAGATGCGCAGGTTCGGGCGCGTATCGAGAATCTTCTGCAGGATGATGGCGACGCCGCTCGACTTGCCGACGCCGGTGGCGCCGACGATGGCGAAATGCCGGCTCACCAGCTGATCGATGTCGATGTGCACGCCGATATTGGTGTTCTGCTGCAGGTCGCCGACATGGGCATGGTCGGCGTCGGCGCCGCCGTAGACCAGCCGCAACTCGTGTTCGGTGAGCAGCACCGCGCCGTCGCCGATATTGGGATATTCCATGACGCCGCGCTGAAGCGCGCCGCGCCGTTCGCCGGCAGCGCGAATTTCGCCGACCAGATCGAGCCGCGCGACTTTGCGGAAGGATTGCTGTCCGCCGGCCGGCGCCATCATCGCCTGCTCGCCGATATCGGTGACCAGGCCGATGATCACGGCTTTGCCGGCCATCATGCCCATGAATTTTCCGACGGTCGGCTTTTCGCCGCCGGTGGTGCGCGCGGTGAGTTCGATGGTCGCCTGCGAGCCGGAGACGGCCGACACGCGGCCGATCAATTCGGCGCCGGATCGCGCTGGCGCGTGTGGCACCTTGTGCAGTGGAAGTGTCCATGATCACCCCGGCGCGGCACGTTTTTGCATTTCTTGCGGGACCGCCGCGCCGTCGATTGCAATACCACAGGCGCGATTCCGGCTCAGTTAATGGGCCGGTTATGCGCGTCGCCGGCGCGCGACTATGTTTAATCAATGAGTCGCCGGCGCGTATGAGCGGTAACGATTACTCAACCATGATTCTGGTGCGCGGGCCGAGGCGCGCGAGCAGCCGGCGCAGCGACATTCAAAGTCGAGCGCGACGCAGCCGGCGGTCGGCGCAAAGCCCGGCCGCGCCACATGGATAAACACGGCGCTGCCGCGGCCGGCGACGCGCGGCCGCGTGTTGTGGTCGATCTCGATGATGAAATCGTAGAGATGCGTCCGTGCGCGCGAGCCGGTCGGCCTTGCGATCGCGGCGGCACCTTGACCGGCTGATTGTAATGCCGGTCGGACGGGTCCTCGCACCAGCCGTCGTCGGCGGCTGATGCGCCGCACCGGCAACAATGTCGCCGGGCGCGGATGCCGGTCGGCGCGCCACCACAGCCGCTTGAGCCGGAACGTGCCGCGCGGCGTCGCGCCGTCGCCTTCGCGCTTGTTGGCCTTGATGCCGGCGCGGCCGAGCGCCACCGGCAGCGCCAGCGGCCCGGCGGTGCAGCACGCCGCGCGCCGGCTGCGCCGGTTTGCGCCGCACGGCCAGCCGCCGCAACGATGTTTCGCGTTTTGCCCGCGCGCACGTCCGCAAATCCCCCCGATATCCACGGCTAAATACCAGTTCACGCTTGCTCTTTTAGCCCTGAATGCTCTACTTCGCGACTATTCCGGTGAGGCGAAGGCCTTTGAGCGATGCCCAACAAGCGTACCATCCTGATCGTGGACGACGATGCCGAACTGCGCGAGGCGCTGGTCGAGCAATTGGCGCTGCATGAGGAGTTCGACGCCACCGCGGTCGACAGCGGCACCAAGGGCGTGCAGGCGGCCAAAGGCGGCCAGATCGACCTGGTGATCATGGATGTCGGCCTGCCCGACGTGGACGGCCGCGAGGCGGTGCGCATCCTGCGCAAGAACGGCTTCAAGGCGCCGATCATCATGCTGACCGGCCACGACACCGACTCGCGACACCATCCTCGGGCTGGAATCCGGCGCCAACGATTACGTCACCAAGCCGTTCCGCTTCGCCGTGCTGCTGGCGCGCATCCGCGCGCAGCTGCGCCAGCACGAGGCGAGCGAGGACGCGGTCTTCACCATCGGGCCCTACACGTTCCGCCCGAGCTCGAAACTTCTGCTCAGCCCGAAAGGCAGCAAAGTGCGGCTGACCGAAAAGGAAACCGCCATCCTGCGCTATCTCTATCGCGCCGCGCAGAAGCCGGTGTCGCGCGAGACGCTGTTGCAGGAAGTGTGGGGCTATAATTCCGGCGTCACCACGCACACGCTGGAGACGCACATCTACCGGCTGCGGCAGAAGGTCGAGAAGGACGCCGCCCAGCCCGCGATCCTGGTGACGGAAGCCGGCGGCTACAAGCTGGTGCCGTGAGCGCATCGCATCCCGCGCAAGTGGGCATCCGGTGTTCGGACTAAGATCATGCGCAGACCCCGCATTCGCGGATGAACGCGCATGGCCCTCGAAGACGACATCGCCTTCTTCGAACAGGTGCCGACCTTCGCGGTGCTGGGCAAGCAGGCGCTGCGCATTCTCGCGATCGGCGCGGAAACCCGGCAATCTGCAAAGCGGCGCGGTGCTGTTCTATGCCGGCGAGCTCGCCGATGGCGGCTATGTCGTGCAGGAAGGCTCGCTGGTGCTGGAGCCGGACACGCCGCCGCGAAGGCAAGGAATTCATCGCCGGCCCCGGCACGCTGGTGGGCGAACTGGCGCTGCTTACCGACACGGTGTGCGCGGCGACCGCGATCGCGCAAAGAGCCGACGGTGGTGATCCGCATTTCGCGCAGCCTGTTCCGCAAGATGCTGGAAGGCTATCCGGCCGCCGCGCAGAAATTGCGCGACATGATGGCCGAGCGCGTCGACGGCTGGACGCGCGAACTCGGCGACGTGAAGGCGGCGCTGGAGCAACGAAGCGACGCTAGTCAGAGCTTCGATCGTCGCCGTCACCGGCACGTGGTCGGAGGGGCGCGCGGCGCCGCGATAGTCCTTGGCGATCTTGATCGTCGAGACGCGGTCGGCCAGCGCGTCCGAGGTCCAGATGTGGTCGAGCCTGCGGCCGCGGTCGGCGGCTTTCCAATTGTCCATCGCGCGATAGCTCCACCAGGTATAGAGCTTCTCCGGCTCGGGCGTGAGCACGCGCATGGTGTCGATCCAGTCGCCGGCGTTGCGCGCGGCGTTGAGCTTCTCGCATTCGATCGGCGTGTGCGAGACCACCTTGATCATCTGCTTGTGGCTCCAGACGTCGTGCTCGAGCGGCGCGACGTTGAGATCGCCGACCAGGATCGCGCGCTGCGATTTTTCCGGCCGCAAATCCGGGATGCGCGCGCATCTCGTCGAGGAAATCGAGCTTGTGCTGGAATTTCGGATTGATCTCGGGATCCGGCTCGTCGCCGCCGGCCGGCACGTAGAAATTATGCAGCGTGATCGGGATCGCTTAAGCCCGGCGCGCTCGCCCAGCACCACCGAGACATGGCGGCAGTCGGTCTTGCCGCAGAAATTCTGCGATGTCGAAGCTCTCGAACGGCAGGCGCGAGAGCACGGCGACGCCGTGATAGCCCTTCTGCCCGTTGAGCGCGGCGTGCTCGTAGCCGAGCCGCTGGAAGCGCTTGAGCGGAAAGGCGTCGTCCGGGCACTTGGTTTCTTGCAGGCAGAGCACGTCGGGCCGCGCGCTTTTCAGGAACTTGGCGACCAGATCGATGCGCAGGCGGACGGAATTGATGTTCCAGGTGGTGATCTTGAGGGGCATGGCGAGCAATCATCACGCTCTCCGCGTCATTCCCGCGCAAGCGGGAATCCACGGCGAAGTGTCGCGATGTTGGAGATTGTCAATGCTGGGTCCCCGCTCTTGCCGGGCGACGAACGGCTAGAGGCTAGTTGCGATAGCGCGTGTAGTCGATCTTGAACATGCTGGGATCGGGCCGCTGGCTGGTGTCGAGATTGTACACCGCGACCGTGGTGTCGTAGCCCTGCGGGTCGGTCACCGTCCACTGCTTGAGCTGCATGTCCTTGGCGCTGAACATGATCATCAGCCGGCTGGTGCCGACCAGGCCGTTCTTCTCCTCGACCACCACGGTGACGAACACGTCGTCGGCATAGACCGCGACCAGGCTGGTGTCCTTCATCAGGTCGACGTGGTCGGCGAGCAGGAAGCGCAGCGGCGTCTGCGACAGCGGATAGACGTCCTGCGTCGCCAGCTTGCGGTCGCGCACCACCATCCGATTGGCCGTCGGCGATCAATTCGATCGGGCTCGGGTCGTCATATTCGAAGCGCACTTTGCCGGGCTTGGAAATATAGAACTTGCCTTGCGTGCGGCGGCCGTCGGGGCCGACCTGGACGAATTTGCCCGACAGGTTCTGCATGCTGGAGAGATAATTATTGACCCGCTCGATGATGGCGCGCTGCTCGGCGTTGAGCGCGGTGGCGCGAGCCGGGCTTGCCGAGCAGCGCGGCGAACGGATTGGACACCGGGTTGGGCGGCTTGCGCCTGCGGCGTTGCGGCGCTTGCGCGCGGGCGCGCGAGCGCCGCGGCGGGAATCGCCGGCTTGGCCGGCGCGGCGATCGAGCCGGTGTGTGGCTGGATCGCTGGGCGCGGGGTCGGAAGCGGGACGCTCTGGGCCAGACGCCGGGGCGGCCAGGCAGGCGAACAGCGCGGCAATCGCCACTGCCAGTGCGACATTCGGGCCGGTTCGCGCAGTGAAGTGTCCCGCCATCACGATCTCCGCCTCGCGCCCCGCTGCTGATCGTGGACGTCTAGGAGCCGGCTGTGGCTATTTCGCGGCTCCTGACCATGCGCTGATTCCGGCTTAATCGCGAAACGGCGATTCTCAATAGCGCAGATCTTAGTAACGATCGTCGGCCGGATTTTCCGGGATCAGGATTTCGCGCTTGCCGGCGTGGTTGGGCTGGCCGACGATGCCTTCCTGCTCCATGCGCTCCATGAGGGTGGCGGCGCGGTTGTAGCCGATCTGCAGCCGGCGCTGGATGTAGGAGGTGGAGGCCTTGCGGTCGCGCTTCACGATGGCGACGGCCTGCTGGTAGAGGTCGCCGCCTTCGGCCAGCCCCATGCCGGTGGCGTCGAACACCGCGCCGTCCTCGCCCTCGTCCGGATCGCCGGCGGTGACCTCTTCGAGATATTCCGGTGCGCCCTGCGACTTGAGATGGCGCACGACTTTCTCGACTTCGTCGTCCGAGACGAACGGTCCGTGCACGCGGCTGATGCGGCCGCCGCCGGCCATATAGAGCATGTCGCCCTGGCCGAGCAGTTGTTCGGCGCCCTGCTCGCCGAGAATGGTGCGGCTGTCGATCTTGGAGGTGACCTGGAACGAGATGCGGGTCGGGAAGTTCGCCTTGATGGTGCCGGTGATGACGTCGACCGACGGGCGCTGCGTCGCCAGGATGACGTGGATGCCGGCGGCGCGCGCCATCTGCGCCAGGCGCTGGATGGCGCCTTCGATGTCCTTGCCGGCGACCATCATCAGGTCGGCCATCTCGTCGACGATCACGACCAGATAGGGCAGCGGCTCGAGTTCGAGTTCTTCCTTCTCGTAGATCGCCTCGCCGGTTTCCTTGTCGTAGCCGGTGTGCACGGTGCGGTGCAGCGTCTCGCCTTTCGCCTTGGCTTCGGCGAGGCGCGCGTTGTAGCCGTCGATGTTGCGCACGCCGAGCTTGGACATGCTCTTGTAGCGCTCCTCCATCTCGCGCACCGCCCATTTCAGCGCGACCACCGCCTTCTTCGGATCGGTGACGACCGGCGTGAGCAGATGCGGGATGCCGTCATAGACCGAGAGTTCGAGCATCTTGGGATCGACCATGATCAGCCGGCACTGGTCGGGGCGCAGCCGGTAGACCAGCGACAGGATCATGGTGTTGATGGCGACCGATTTGCCGGAGCCGGTGGTGCCGGCGATCAGCAGATGCGGCATGCGCGCGAGATCGACGATCACCGATTCGCCGCCGATGGTCTTGCCGAGGCAGAGCGGCAGCTTGGCGGCGCTTTCGTTGTAGTCGTTGCCGGTGAGCAATTCGCGCAGGTAAACCTTCTCGCGCGTGGGGTTGGGCAATTCGATGCCGATGGCGTTGCGGCCGGACACCACCGCGACGCGCGCCGACACCGCGCTCATCGAGCGGGCGATGTCGTCGGCCAGCCCGATGACGCGCGACGACTTGATGCCGGGCGCGGGCTCCAGTTCGTACAGCGTCACCACCGGGCCGGGGCGCGCATTGATGATCTCGCCGCGCACGCCGAAATCGCCGAGCACGCTTTCGAGCGCGACGGCGTTGGCGTCGATGATGTCTTTCGACAGCGTCGTGCGCTCGGAGACGCGCTGCGCGGTCAACAGATTGAGCGACGGCAGCACGTAGCCGTTGGCGGAGCGGCGCGCCGGCGCGCGCGCGACGGCGCGGCGGCGCGGAGCGGGCGCCTCTTCCTCCTCGTCGTCCTCCTCGAAGGCTTGCTCGGGCGCCAAGGTCGGCGCGGCCATAGGCGTCGAAACGCGGCTCCTGGCGCGGGCCGCTGCGGCCGGCATCATGGCGCGCAAAGGCGTGCGCGGCGTGCGGCGGAACAGGCGGCCGGCGCGCGCCTTCCAGCTCAGCAGCGCGTGCGCGATCATGCCGAGCCAGGCCGAGGCGTTATCGTCGCCGTCGTCTTCCTCGATCTCTTCAACTTCGGGCACGCGCACGACCCGGCGCCGGACCGGCTGTCGGGCGCCGAACCCGGCGGCGAAGGCAATCGTCGCCACGGTGGCGATGCCGAGCACGAGGGCGGCAACCAATAGCGCCACGCCGGAGAGCGGCGCGCCGAAAATCATCGCCGGCGCGCGCAGCAGCGCGTCGCCGAACACGCCGCCCAAGCCCGTCGGCAGCGGCCAGGAGCCGATGCGCGGCAGCGTGGAGACGAAACCGGCGGCGAGGAAGGTGGCGAGGATCCACAGCAGGCCGCGCCATTTCTCGCCGACCGGTCGATGCGACAGCAGCCGCCAGCCGAGCAGCATTTCCGGCACCAGCAGCATGATGGCGGCGAGGCCGAGCAGCTGCATCGCCAGATCGGAGAAGATCGCGCCCGGGAAGCCGAGCAGATTGTGCACCGGGCTTTGCGTGGCGTGGCTGAGCGAGGGATCCTGCACCGACCAGGTGGCGAGCGCGATGGCGCCGAGCAGCGCCAGCGTGATCAGCGCGAGACCGGCCAGTTCGCTCAGGCGCCGCCGCAGGATGTCGCGGAAATGCTCGAGACGAAAGCGAGGGCGTCGAGGCTGCGGTCGATTGCGGGCATATGCTTTACCTAATCGAGCACCGCGACGAGGCGATGCAGCGCCTCCGCCGTGGTCGCCTTGTCCTGAACCATGGCGACGCGGATGTAGTCCGCGCCGGGATTGCTGCCGTCGGCCTGCTCGCGCGCGAGATAGCGGCCGGGCACGACGCGCACGCCGGCCTCCTGCCACAGACGCTTGGTCACGATCTCGCTGCCGCCGTATTTGCGAGACGTCGAGCCAGAGAAAAAATCCGCCGGCCGGACGCTTGTAATCGTAGCGGTCGCCGATGATCTGGTCGGCGAGATCGAACTTGGCGGAATAGAGCTTGCGGTTTTCCCGCACATGCGCCTCGTCGCCATAGGCGGCGACGGCGACGTGTTGCGCCGGGCCCGGCACCTGCGGCGCGGCGACGTTGCGCAGTTCGAGAAAGGCCGAGAGGAAGCGGCGGTCGCCGGCGGCGAAGCCGACGCGCAGGCCGGGCAGGCTCGAGCGCTTGGACAGCGAGTGGAACACGACGGCGTTGGCGAAGTCGGGGCCGGACGCTTCCAGCATGCCGGCCGGCTGCATGCTCGCTGTAGATTTCGCAGTAGCATTCGTCGGCGAACACCAGGAAGCCGAAGCGGCGCGCGAGGCCGGCGAGCCTGTCGAGATAGGCGCGGCTGGCGACCGCGCCTTGCGGGTTCGACGGCGAGGCGATGTAGAAGGCGACGGTGCGCGCCAGCAGCGCGTCGTCGAGCGCGTCGAGATCGGGCAGGAAGCCGCTCTGCTTGCGTCGCCGGCAGATAGACCGGCTCGCAGTCGGCGGCGAGCGCGCCGGCGCCGTAGGCGGCATAAAACGGATTGGGGATCAGCATGGCCGGCTTGCCGGCGCGGCGCGCGACCCAGCGCTTGGCGGCGATCGCGGCGAGGAACAGACCCTCGCGCGTGCCGTTGAGCACCAGCACTTCATGCTCGGGATCGACCGGCCGCGGCGAGCTTGTAGCGGCGGCCGAGCCAGGCGGCGACCGCGCGGCGGAACGGCTCGCTGCCTTTGTTGGCCGGATAGCGGCCGAATTCGTCGAGATGGGCGGCGAGCTCGGGCCCGACGAACGACGGAATCGGATGCTGCGGTTCGCCGACCGACAGATTGATGGCGGGCTTGCCGGGCTCGATGCCGGCGATCAGCTCGGTCAGCCGCACGAACGGCGAGCGGCCCTCGACCGCCGGGGCAGTGGATGCTGGAAGGCTCGCGCTGGGCGGTCATCATGGGCATGCGGCTACACAAGCGGGCTGATAGCGCGTGGCGCCGCGGCGCAATCGGTCCGACACAATAGAGAGAGCGAGGTTAAGACCCGATTAACCATCGGTAATTGATAGGCGCGGATTGAACCGGCATTAAGGCTGTGGCGCTAAGGTCCACCTCCTGAGATACCAATTGGGGGAGAACAGATGACCAAGAATATGAAGCCTTGGTCTGGGTGGTGGCGTTTTGCAGCTGCGGGATGTTTCTGACCGTGGCCTTCATGAACGCCAGTCACCGTTGGCCATGGCGATGCACTAATCGCGGCTACTGGGAATTGACGTTTAAAGCCCGGCCTGCTGGTCGGGCTTTTTCGTTGCATTGCGCTAAAAAGAGAGGCCCCCGGCTCTTGCGAACCGAGGGCCTCGACGGAAGGGACAGTGCCGGGTTTCCGCCCCTACCGCTAGGCTTTGATGCGTTACTGCACGATCTCGCCGTGCAGCGCGAAGTCGAGACCTTCGCGCTCCACCTCTTCGGAGACGCGCAGGCCGATGATCGCGTCGATGATCTTGAGGATGATCAGCGAGACGATGGCGTCGTAGACGAACACGATCACGATGCCTTCGAGCTGGTTGAGGACCTGGCCGGGATTGCCTTCGATCAGGCCGGCGGTGCCGCCGTATTCGTTGATCGCGAACACGCCGGTGAGCAGCGCGCCGACGATGCCGCCGACCGCGTGGACGCCGAAGCAGTCCAGCGCGTCGTCGACGCCGAGCATGCGCTTGAGGCCGGTGACGCCCCAGTAGCAGACCACGCCGGCGGCGACGCCGATCACCATCGAGCCGACCGGGCCGACGAAGCCCGACGCCGGAGTGATGGCGACGAGGCCGGCGACCGCGCCGGAGGAGATGCCGATGACGGTCGGCTTGCCGCGGCAGGCCCATTCCACCAGCATCCAGGTGAAGGCCGCGACCGCGGTGGCGATCTGCGTCACGGTCATCGCCATGCCGGCTTGCAGGCCGGCGGTGACCGCCGAACCGGCGTTGAAGCCGAACCAGCCGACCCACAGCAGCGAGGCGCCGATCAGGGTGAGCACCATGTTGTGGCCGGGGCCGGTGTCCTTGCGCTTGCCGAGGCAGATCGCGCACATCAGGCCGGCGACGCCGGCGTTGATATGCACGACGGTGCCGCCGGCGAAGTCGAGCACCTTGACCATGGCGTCGGAATTGCCGGACGAGAGCATGCCGTCCGAGCCCCAGACCCAGTGCGCGACCGGCGCGTAGACGAAGATCGCCCACAGGCCGATGAACCACAGCATGGCCGAGAACTTCATGCGCTCGGCGAAGGCGCCGGCGATCAGCGCAGGCGTGATGATCGCGAAGGTCATCTGGAAGCACATGTAGACGGTCTCAGGGATCGTCGCCGCGAGCGGGTTCGGATTTCCCGCGCCCGTCGCGATGTCGCTGAGGATGCCTTGCAGGAACACGCGACTAAGCCCGCCGATGTAAGGCGAGCCGGGCGTGAACGCCAGCGTGTAAGTGAGGAACGCGTAGACGATCGTGACCAGACAGGTGATGGCGAAGCTCGTCATCACGGTGTCGCCGACGTTCTTCTTGCGCACCATGCCGCCGTAGAACAGGGCGAGGCCCGGAATGGTCATCATCAGCACCAGCGCCATGGAGGTGAGCATCCAGGCGGTGTCGCCCGAATTGGGCGTGCACTTTTCGAGCACGGCCTTTTTCGGATCGGGATCGTTGGCGCAGGCCGGCGGTGGCGCCGGTGCGGCAGCGGGCGCGGCCGCTGGCGCCGCCGGAGCGGCGCCGGGAGCCGGTGTCTGGGCGTAGGACGTACTATACGTCGCCACGCTCAGAAATAGGCCGAGCAAAATCCCGAAGGCGAGAGCTAACAGTCCCGCACGGGAGGATTTCTTCAACGTCATGGTCTAACTCCTGTCCGTATTGTTTTGCGGTGCGGGTTACTAGAGCGCCGCAGCGTCGGTTTCGCCGGTGCGGATGCGCACGGCGTGATCGAGGGCGAAGACAAAAATCTTGCCGTCGCCGATCTGGCCGGTCTTGGCGGCGCCGGTGATGGCGGCGATGACTTTGTCGACCTGGTTGGAGGCCACCGCCACTTCCACTTTGATTTTCGGAAGGAAGCTCACCGCGTATTCGGCCCCACGATAGATTTCCGTGTGACCCTTTTGACGCCCGTAGCCCTTGACCTCGGTGACAGTCAGCCCTTGCACCCCGATGGAGGTCAGAGCGTCACGGACCTCGTCGAGTTTGAAAGGCTTGATAATGGCCATGACGATTTTCATGGATTCGATCCCCGCTTGAGCCCGTTTGTTACAGTCACGCAGTGCGGGCGGGTTCACTGAGCCGGACCCGAAAAGCGCGCTTCGCGGGCATAGCCGGGTCAGTAGAATCAAACGCCGTGCCAGATGCCGGGCGAGGGCCTATCTGGCTGATTTGATGAACGAATTTTTATGATTGTGGTAGCGAGCGGGAGACCTGCATTGAGCCTTAGCCCAAAGCCGCGCCAAAGCTCATAAGCCGTGCATAAAATTTAGTCAGGTGCTGGGCGGACTAAAACCGCGATGGCCAAAGGCGGCGCGGTCAATTCTCGCGTTACTGCAACGCCTCGCCGTGCTGGGTGACGTCGAGCCCCATCACCTCGTCCTCCTTGCGCACGCGCAGCGGCACGATGAACTCGATGACCTTGAGGATGATGAAGGTCATCACGCCCGACCATACGATGGTGACGGCGATGCCGTAGAGCTGCGCCAGCACCTGCTGCGGATTGCCTTCGAGCAGGCCGGGAGCGCCGCCAGGCATCTCGGGGCTTGCCGACAACGCGCCGACCGCGAACACGCCGGCGAGCAACGTGCCGGTCAGGCCGCCGATGCCGTGCACGCCGAACACGTCGAGCGAGTCGTCATAGCCGATCTTGATCTTGAGCCAGGTGCAGGCCCAGAAGCAGACTGCGCCGGCGATCAGGCCGATCAGCACGGCTTGCATCGGCAGCACGAAGCCGGAGGCCGGCGTGATGGTGCCGAGACCGGCGACCGCGCCGGAAATCATGCCGAGCACCGACGGCTTGCCGCGCGTCCACCATTCCAGCGCCATCCAGGTGAAGGCGCCGGCGCTGGCGGCGAGATGCGTCGAGACGATCGCCATCGCGGCGCGCGAATTTGCGCCGAGCGCGGAGCCGCCGTTGAAGCCGAACCAGCCGACCCACAGCAGGCCGGTGCCGATCACCGCCAGCGTGAGATCGTGCGGCGCAAGATTTTCGCTGCCGTAGCCGCGCCGCGTGCCGAGCACATAAGCGGCGACCAGGCCGGCGACGCCGGCGTTGAGATGCACCACCGTGCCGCCGGCGAAATCGATCAAGCCGTAGCTGCCGAGGAAGCCGCCGCCCCAGACCCAATGCGCGATCGGCACATAGACCAGCAGCAGCCAGAACACGCAGAACAACAGAAACGCGGAAAAGCGCAAACGGTCGGCGACCGAGCCCGCGACCAGCGCCACCGTGATGATGGCGAAGGTCATCTGATAGATCATGAACAGACTTTCGGGGATGGTCTTGGCGAGCGGCGAAATCGAGTCGAGCGTCATGCCGTTGAGAAAAATCCGGTCGAGCGTGCCGATCAACGCGCCGTCGCCGGTGAAGGCGAGGGAGTAGCCGATGAACGCCCACAGCATGGAAACCAGAAAGGTCGCGGCCAGGCTCTGCGCCATGGTGGCGAGCACGTTCTTCTTGCGCACCATGCCGGCATAGAACAGCGCGAGGCCCGGGATCGTCATCATCAACACCAGGCCGGTCGCGCCGATCATCCAGGCGGTGTCGGCGCCGTCGATCTTGGCGCCTTCGGCGAAAGCAGGCGTTGCGGCGAGGCTGAAGGCAGTTGCGATCAGCGCGTGGCGTAGGACCGCCGTTTCATATGATATCCCCCGGCCTGATTTTTTTCGCTAAAGCGCGGCGTCGTCGGTTTCGCCGGTGCGGATGCGCACCGCCTGCTCGAGCGGCGTGACGAAAATTTTTCCGTCGCCGATCTGGCCGGTCTTGGCGGCGGCGGCGATCGGCTCCATCACCTGGTCGATCTGCTCGCTGGCGACCGCGACTTCGATGCGCAGCTTGGGCAGGAAATTCACGGCGTATTCGGCGCCGCGATAGATTTCCATGTGGCCCTTCTGCCGGCCGTAGCCCTTGACCTCGGTCACGGTCATGCCGTGGACGCCGATGCGGGTGAGCGCGTCGCGCACCTCGTCGAGCTTGAACGGTTTGATGACCGCGATGACCAGCTTCATGGCTTCCTTCCGAAGCCGCGACGGGCGTGGCTGACAACGAAAGCCCGCCCCGGCTGACGCCGGCACGGGCTCATTTGCCAAGGGTATCGACAGCAGGACTAAAATTTAAGCGGCAAAATTGCCTCACCCACAGGCAATCGCCACTTCAAAAGGCATTTTATGGCAGTAATGGTGCCCTATTTGCCCGAATTTGCAAGGCCGAGGTTCCTGATCACGCCGGGCAGCACGGCGCGCACCTGCCGTCGGTCATGCCCGGCCGCATGCGCGGGTCGTAGAGCACAGTGAGCAGCGCGCGGTCGTAGACCGTCAGATAGCCGACCATGCGTTTCTGGTTGAGCGTGGTCCACGGATTGCGCTGGTCGTGGTTCGACAGGCCGAAGGCGTGCAGCAGTTCGTGATAGGCGCAGTCGAGGAAGACGTCGTCGCCTTTGTCGACGATGATGAAGGAGACCGCGTGCACGATGGCGCCGTCGGCGCTCGATTTCACGCTGGTCATGCATTGCGGATCGGTGCGCGCGATGAAAGTCGCGCGCGATCCGGGCGCCGAACGCGGCCTGCAGCGCCGACGCGAAATCCTTCTCGTCGATCAGCCGCACTTCGATGTCGGCGCGGCGCGCCGGCTTCCGCCACGCTCAAATGCAGGTTGGGGACCTTCTCGGCGTATTCCTCGATCACGCGCGCATCGCCGCCGCGCGGTCGACGCTGCCGCCGGTGATCACGGCGGCGCGGATCGGATGATCGAAGCGGCGGATGCCGCGCGGCGCCGCGCCGATGCGCAGATCGGAGCCGAAGGCGAGCGCGAGAAATCCGCGCTCCAGTTCGGCGGTGGAAAACGCGTGTATTGCGGCGGCGCGCCGGGAACCGAGCCGGGCGGCGCCGGTTGCTTGCCGGAGGCGGCAAACGCGGCCGCCGATAGCAGAGATCAGCGATAGCGAACGCAGCGAATGTTCGCTTCATCGTCGAATCAAGGCCGCGCGCCGCTGGCGCACCAGGCCTTCCTGCGCCACCGAGGCGACCAGCGTGCCGTCGCGCGTGAATATAAGGCCGCGCGAGAAGCCGCGCGAGCCGTGCAGATTGGGCGAATCCTGCGCGTAGAGCAGCCATTCGTCGGCGCGGAACGGCCGGTGCAGCCACAGCGCATGATCGAGGCTCGCCGCCATGAATTCCTTTTCGAACAGCGTGCGGCCGTGCGGCACCAGCGCGGTGTCGAGCAGCCCATGTCGGAGGTGTAGGCCAGCACGCATTGATGGATCGCCGGATCGTCCGGCAGCCGGCCGGTGGTCTTGATCCAGACGTTGAAGCGGCCGTCGGGATATTTCTTGCCGAGATAGCGGTCGAACTCGACCGGCCGCAGTTCGATCGGCCGCTCGCGCTCGTAATAGCGCCGCACCGGATCGGGCATGGTCGGCAGAATTTTCTCGCGCACCTCGGCTTCGCTCGGCAGTTTTTCCGGCGGCGGCACGTCCGGCATTTTCGCCTGATGATCGAGGCCGGGCTCGTCGGCGTGGAACGACACCAGCATGGAGAAGATCGGATGGCCGTGCTGGCGCGCGGTGACGCGCCGCGTGGTGAAGCTCTTGCCGTCGCGGATGCGGTCGACGTCGTAGATGATCGGCACCTTGGGATCGCCCGGCAGCAGGAAATAGGCGTGCATCGAATGCGGCGGGCGGCCCTCGACCGTGCGCACCGCGGCGACCAGCGCCTGGCCGATCACCTGGCCGCCGAACACGCGCTGCCAGCCGGTTTGCGGCGAGCGGCCGCGGAACAGATTCACCTCGAGCGGCTCGAGATCGAGGATAGCGAGCAGGTCCTGGACGGCGGCGGTGGTCATGGGGGTGGGCCGGGGTAAGGGTCAAATGACGGCCCCAACCTGCTATGCTGGGTCGGGTTTTACAAGGAAGCCGCAAAGATTCATCGATGCCGCAAGGGCTGAAACGACGCCATGAAACCGATCTGTTGATCGGCGGCGCGGGCTTTGCCGGCCTGGCGCTGGCGATCGCGCTGCGCCAGGGGCTGGGCGAGGCTTTCGCCGTGACGGTGGTCGACCCGGCGCTGGGGGCGGCGCAATCGAAGGACCCGCGCGCCTCGGCGATCGCGGCCGCCGCGCGGCGGCTGTTCGAGGCGATCGGGGTCTGGGACGCGGTCGCGGGCAACGCGCAGCCGATCCTCGACATGGTGGTGACCGACTCCAAACTCGACGACGCGGTGCGGCCGACCTTTCTGACGTTCGGCGGCGAGGTCGAAGAGGGCGAGCCGTTCGCGCACATGATCGAGAACCGGCATCTGATCGATGCGCTGGTCAAGAAGGCAAAAGAACTCGGCGTCGAATTGCGCGCCGGCGCGGTTACCGGATTCGAACACACCGCGAATGCCATCGACGTGCGCTCGCCGACGGCGAAAAATTCGCCGCGCGGCTGCTGGTCGGCGCCGATGGCGCGCGCTCGAAAATCCGCGAGCAGGCCGGCATCGCCACGCATGGCTGGAACTACGACCAGTCGGCCATCGTCACGACCGTCGCGCATGAGCGCGAGCACAACGGCCGCGCCGAGGAGCATTTTCTGCCCGCCGGGCCGTTCGCGATTCTGCCGCTGACCGGAAAGCGCTCTTCGATCGTGTGGACCGAGAATCGCGCGCGAGGCCGAGCGCATCGTCGCGCTGCCCGACGAGGAATTCCACGCCGAGCTGGAGAAGCGCTTCGGCCTGCAGCTCGGCGATCTCAAGGTGACGGGCGCGCGCCGCGCCTTTCCGCTCGGCCTGTTCACCGCGCGCGAATTCATCGCCGAACGGCTGGCGCTGGTCGGCGACGCCGCGCACATCATTCATCCGATCGCCGGGCAGGGCCTCAACATGGGCCTGCGCGATGTCGCGGCGTTGGCGGAAGCGATTGCCGACGCGGCGCGGCTCGGGCTCGATATCGGCGCGCCGGATGTGCTGGAGCGCTATCAGCGCTGGCGGCGCTTCGACACCATGACCATGGGCGTCGCCACCGACGGCCTGAACCGGTTGTTCTCCAACAGCTCCGATGTGCTGCGGCTGGCGCGCGATGTCGGCCTCGGCGTGGTCGAGCGCATGCCGGCGCTCAAGCGCGTGTTCATCCGCGAGGCGGCGGGTTTTACCGGCGACGTGCCGAAGCTGCTGCGCGGCGAGGCGCTTTAGGCGAGCAATTTTTTCGTGATCGCCGCGATGTGCACGCCGGCGCAGTCGAGCGTCGGAAAACCCGCGTTGCTTTCACTCAGAACCATCGAAAGATCGGTTCCGGCCAGCAGCACGGCCTCCGCGCCGTCGCGTTTGACCAGCGTGTGTGCAAGCTCGCGCAATCGGTCGATTGTCGCTGGCGTGCTGCGGTCATAGACGACATCGAGATAGGCGTTATTGATGAAGTCGATTTCATCGGGATTCGGCATGACGACATCGACGCCGAGGCGTCCGAACATGCGCAATTCGACGGTGGGGCGCGTGCCGAACAGCGCAATGCGCTTGAGCCCGCGCGCCCGGACTTCGCGCGCCACTTCCGCCACCATGTCGATCAGCGGTATTCGCAGCAGCGGAAGGAGTTGCGCCGTGCAGATATGCGGTGTCACCGCGACGATAGCTGCCATTTCGGCGCCGCCCGCGGCGGTGCTGTCGATGAAGCCCGCGAGGTAGCGCGCGAGCTCGTCGAGTTTGTTGGCCTCGGCAAGCGGACGGCCGTGATCGACGTCGGCATGGGCGATCAGCATGCGCGCCACGCGTCCCTGCGCGGCGTGCGCGGCGAGCAGCCCACGGTAATAGTGAACGGTCGCGCCGGGGCCGAGCCCGCCGATCAATCCAAGGCAGCGGCCTTCCCGCCCGGTCATGATCTCACGTCAGCGGAATGCTGCCGACGTGATCCTGGAACGCCTTGCGCTTCGAGATCGCGGCGTACCAGCGGTCGAGATGCGGCGTCGCCGGACGGCCGGGCACCAGTTGACGGTAGCGGTAGCACATGATGCCGACCGGAATGTCGCCGTAGGAGAATACCGCGCCGGCGACGTAGGCTGTCTTGGCCAATTGCGCGTCGAGAATTTTCATCGCGTCGATGGTCTTGTCCTGCGATGCCTTGATCGCCGCCATGTCGCGCTTTTCCGGCGGCGTGCGGATCAGGCCCCAGAAGGCCGGCGTGATCGCCGGTCCCACCACCGACAATTGCCAGTCCATCCATTGGCTGGCGAGCGCGCGCTGCTTTGGGTTCTTCGGCTCCAGCACGTTGTTCTTGTCGTGCTTGCCGGCGAGATAGCGCACGATCGAATTGGATTCCCACAGCGTGAAGCCGTCTTCTTCTTCCAGCGTCGGCACCAGCCAGTTCGGGTTCATCGCCAGATAGGCCGGCTCTTTGTTTTTGCCGAACGCGCCGCCGACATCGATGCGGGTGTGCTCAAGCCCCAGTTCGCCCACCGCCCACATCGCCTTCTGCACATTGGACGAGGTGTTACGGCCCCAGATTTTGATCATGAGTCGTTTCCTGATTTTGTGTTTTGGATTGAAATTACTCGAGCCGCCGCGCCTCTTCCGGCAGCATGATCGGGATGCCGTCGCGGATCGGATAGGCGAGCTTGGCCTTGCGCGAGATCAGCTCCTGCTTGGCGGCGTCGTATTCCAGCGTCGTCTTGGTCAGCGGGCAGACCAGGATTTCCAGCAGCTTGGGATCGACGTGGCCTTCGGGCCGTTCGGTGGTGGGGGTGGTGGGCATGAAAGGGCTCCCGGCGAATTCGTCCGGCTTATAGCACAGCGCGGCGGACTACTGCAGTTGCGGCTCGCCCTCGGTGTTCTTCTTGGCGAGTTCGATTTCGGTGATGGCGACCAGCAGTTCGGCGCGGGTCTTCAGGTCGGGCGCCTCCAGCAGCGCCTGCTTTTCCGGCGCGCCGTAAGGCGACATCATCGACAGCGCATTGACCAGCGCCTCGTTCGGCGCCTGGTCGATGCCTTCCCAGTCGGCCTTCAGTTTGTTGGCCTTCATGAAGGAGCGCAACGCGACGAGCACGGCCTCGCGGTCGACCGCGTCCTCGCCCTTGCGCGCGATGAAATCGTCGGCGAACGGCGCGTAGGTGACGCGGCATTGCCGGTAGTCGGTCTTGACCGGCAATTCCTGCTCGATGCGGAAGCGCGCCACGCCGGTAAGTTCGAGCAGATAGCGGCCGTCGCCGCTCTCGGACAAGTTGCGTGATGCGGCCGACGCAGCCGATCTTGAACAGCGGCGGCTTGTCGGCGGAACCGGCCTGCGCGGCGTCGGGCTGGATCATGCCGATCAGCCGATGGCCGTCGCGCAAGGCGTCGTCGATCATGGCGAGATAGCGCGGCTCGAAAATATTGAGCGGCATCTGCCCGCGCGGCAGCAGCAGCGCGCCCGGCAGCGGGAACACCGGAATGATTTCGGGCAGATCGATCGGCCCGCGATACTGGGCGTTCATCGGCATAGCATTTTACTCCGCGAGCCGGTGCCGTACCGGCGCACACTCGTCACGAAAACAAAATCGACGACAGCCGCTTGCGGCCTTCCACGGTGGCCGGGTCGGTCGGACCCCAGGCCTCGAAAAACTGCACGAGCTGCTTGCGCGCGCCGTCCTCGTTCCATTTGCGGTCGCGCTTGACGATCGCGAGCAGATGATCGGCGGCTTCGGCGCGCTTGCCCTTGGCGTTGAGCGCGGTGGCGAGATCGAAGCGCGCCTGATGATCGAGCGGATTGGCGGCGACCTTTTTCTCCAGCTCGTCGATGGGTCCGACCGACTTGGCCTGCTCGGCGAGTTCGAGCGCGGCGCGCGCGGCCGCCACCGCGGCATCGTTGCGCTTGGCTTCCGGCACCAGGGCGAGCGTCTTCTTGGCCTGTTCGATATTGCCGGTCGCGACGTAACAGCGCGCCAGCCCGGCCAGCGCCGCGATGTTGCCGCTGTCCTCTGTCAACAATTGGCCGTAGAGATTGGCGGCCTCGGCCGCGTTGCCGGCGGCGAGCGCGGCGTCGGCTTCTTTCAGCAGATCCTTTTCCTCGGCGCCGATCTTGCCCTTGGTGACGCGCTCGAGGAACGCGATCACCTGGCTCTCGGGCAGCGCGCCCATGAAGCCGTCGACCGGCTGGCCGTTGGCGAACGCGATCACCGCCGGGATCGACTGGATGCCCATCTGGCCGGGAATTTCCGGATGCTTGTCGATGTCCATCTTGGCGAGCTTGACCTTGCCCTTGGCCGCCTTCACCGCCTTTTCCAGGACCGGCGTGAGCTGCTTGCAGGGCCCGCACCAGGGCGCCCAGAAATCCACCAGCACCGGCTGGCGCTTGGATTCCTCGATCACGTCCTTGAGGAAGCCTTGCGTGGTCGTGTCGATGACCGCGCCGTCGGCCGCAGCCGCTATTCCCCCGCCGTTTTGCAGCATATTTTACTCGCCGTTTGCGGGCCGAAGCCCGGTTCCATGCCGGATTAAATGGGTCATCCGGCGGGTGAATGCAATCGGGTCATGGGGCCGTCCGGCGAAGGCGCGGAAACGCGCTCGATGCGGGGCATATGGCCGGTCGCTTCCAGGAACTTCACCAGATCGCCGCGCGCAATCGAGGTGGTCATGGTGTTGACCAGCGGATGATAGTTGAGCGTCTCGTGCTCCATCATGGCGGCGTCGAGCACCACGGTGACGCGCGCCTGCGTGTCGTTGATGGCGCCGAACGGCGTCACCGCGCCGGGCTCGACGCCCCACACTTCGCGCAGCAGGTCGGACGAGCCGAACGAAAAGCGCCCGGTGGCGCCGAGCTACGCGGTGCAGGCCTTTGAGGTCGATCTCGGCGTCTTCCAGCGCCACCACCAGATAAAGCTCGTGTTTCTTGTCGCGCAGGAACAGGTTCTTGGTATGGCCGCCGGGGATCTGCCCGCGCAGGCGCGCGGCTGCTCGACCGTGAACACCGGCGGATGCTTGACGGTCGCATGCTCGATGCCGAGACTGTCGAGAGAGGCGAATAGTTCGTCGGGGGTCTTGGGCATAGTCGGACCACATTTAGCTGAAACTTATCCGGCACCAATGCGGTTGAGTGGGTAGCGCATCGGCGCGGTTTGGAAAACCATCATGCGGTTGGCTCTTGCGATAACGGTTTTGGCAGCGCTGTTCTGCCTCGATGTTCCCCCAGTCCGGGCCCATGGCCTCGCGCCCTGGTGCGCGGTGGTATCGGCCGGCCCGGCTATGGTCGAATGGGACTGCAATTATTATTCGATCGAGGAGTGCCGGCCGAATGTGCTGGCCGGCAACCGCGGCTTTTGCAACCCGAATCCGCGTGCGCCGGAGGTCAAATTTGCCCCCAAACACCGTCACAAGCGGCATCATCAGCGGCATTAAGGGATAATGGCTGGTGTGGTTGCAATAGGGCTCATCTATTGGCTATAGGAACGGCTTGGCGGCCGATTTAACCAAATCGGCCAAATATCTAACGGATGCGGGTGTAGCTCAGGGGTAGAGCACGACCTTGCCAAGGTCGGGGTCGAGGGTTCGAATCCCTTCGCCCGCTCCAATTGTTCTTCTTTTTATATGTGATGCGGACGCGCCGATGGCGCGGATGCCCTGTTAACCAATTGCTAACCATAAAAGCCCTAGAAAAAATGCGGGAAGGCGCAATTTTCATGCGCCGGTCGGGATTGGGCTATGCCGCGCCGCACGACGCCGTCCGCGCTCGACCCCTCGCTCACGCCTCGCCTTATTGTCGTCGGCTCCGGATTTTGCGGCGCGACCATCGCCCACAAGGTCGCCACCGAATTGGCGCTGCCGGTGCTGGTGCTCGAGCGCCGCAGCCATGTCGGCGGCAATTCCTTTTCGCGCGTCGATAACGAGACCGGCATCGAATATCACGAATACGGCTCGCACCTTTTTCATACGTCGAACGAGATGGTGTGGAAATTCATCACGCAATTTTCGTCGTTCAACAACTATCGGCACCGTGTCTTTTCGAAGCACAAAGGCAAGACCTATACGATCCCGATCAACCTGATGACGATCAATCAGTTTTTCGGGCTCGATCTCGATCCGGCCGGCGCGCGCAAGCTCATTGCGCAGCAGGCCTCTGCCGAAAAACCTGATGTGCTGGAAAATTTCGAACAGAAGGCGATTTCGCTGATCGGCCGCCCGCTCTACGAAGCCTTCATCAAGGGCTATACCGCCAAGCAATGGGAAACCGATCCCGCTCTGCTGCCCGCGGAAATCATCTCGCGGCTGCCGGTGCGCTTCAATTTCAACGATTTCTATTTCTCGAATTTGTACGAAGGTCTGCCGGCCGATGGCTACGCCGCCATTTTCGACAAGATGCTGGGCCACCCGCTGATTCAAGTGGTGACGAATTGCGACTATTTCGACGTGCGCGGGAAACTCGACCCGAATGCGTTGTGCGTCTTTACCGGGCCGGTCGACCGCTACTTCGGTTTTAAATTCGGCGAGCTGGGATGGCGCACGCTCGATTTCGAAATCGAGCGGCTCGAGGTCGAGGATTTCCAGGGTGCGGCGGTGGTCAATTATCCCGACCCCGACGTGCGTTTCACCCGCATCCACGAATTCAAACATTTGCACCCGGAGCGCCGGGCCGGAAACAAGACGCTCATCATGCGCGAGTATTCGCGCTTCGCGAAACGCAACGACGAGCCTTTTTATCCGATCGGCCGGCACGACGACAAAATGCGCTACCAGCAATACAAAAAGCTGGCCGAGGCCGAGCCAAACGTGATCTTTGCCGGACGGCTCGGAACCTACCGCTATCTCGATATGCATCAGGCGATCGGCGCGGCCTTGAACCTGTTCGAGAAGAAAGTCTCGCCGCTGCTGACCGGGCGGGCGGTCGTGCCGGAATGGCAGAGCAGCCCGTCTTTGGTGCCGCATCAAACCGCCGCGAACGAAATGGTGGAACGCTAAATGGCGAACCGAAAAAGTCTTGTCATTGTGCGCGCAGGGGATTCCTCGCTGCATGAGGAATGGCTGGCGGGTTCGGCTGAACGCAACTGGGATTTGATCGTCAATTATTTCGGCGACGACCCGCAACGCTATCGCAAGGACGATGTGCAACGCATCAATTCCAAGGGTCCGAAGTGGCCGGCGCTGCACGATCTCATCAAAGAACACGGCGAGACCGTATTTGGCTACGAGCGGATATGGCTGCCCGATGACGATCTGCGGGCGACAAAAGCCGGGATCAACTCGCTATTCAACATTGTCGAGAAGCATGCGCTCACGTTGGCGCAACCAGCGCTGACGCCGGACAGCCATCTCGGCCATCTGATCACGCTACGCAACCGTTCGTTCCAATTGCGCTTCACCAACTTCGTCGAGATCATGGCGCCCTGCTTCAGCCGCGATTTCTTGATGCAAATGTTGCCCTCGTTCAATGCGAATCTCACGGGTTGGGGACTGGACTTTATCTGGCCGACCAAGATTTCGGATTGGATGCGCATCGCCATTATCGACGCCGTGACGGTGTGCCACACGCGGCCGGTCGGTGGTCCGAACTATCAGCATCTTGCCGCCGGTGGAAAGACGCCGCAGCAGGAATTGCACGAGGTGTTGGCCAAATACGGACTGACGGCGGTCGATCCGCCTTATGTGCGCGGCGGCATCGACAAGCCGGGGCGGCGGCTGTCGATTTACGATACCACGGCGCGCGATCTGATCGACAACATCATGATTGGTTACCTGCCGGAAGTCGGCAATCATCCGCAAGCGCTGATGATGCTGGTGCGCCCCAACCTCAACGCGCTGTGCATCGGCTCCATTGCGCCGGCGGCGGTGTTGAAAGCCTCGTAGTAGATCAATATCCCGCCGCCAACGCGCCACGCGTGCGCGGATCGGCGGCGCCGACAACATGACCATCGGTCATGACCTCAATCGAATTTGCCGAGGTAAACGGCCGCGCCGCCACGATATTATGGCCGCGCGCCTTCAGCGCATCGATGACATTTGGCGCAAAGCCAGGCTCGACAAATGTGCCATCTGGCTGCCACTGGTTATGCAGCCGCGGCGCGCTCACCGCCTTGTCGATCGGCATATGAAAATCGATCACGTTCATGATGACTTGCAGCACCGCCGTGATGATGCGGCTGCCGCCGGGCGAGCCGGTGATCAGGAAAGGCTTGCCGTCCTTGAGCACGATGGTCGGCGTCATCGAGGACAGCGGACGCTTGCCCGGGCCGGGCAGGTTGGCGTTGAAGCCGACCAGGCCGTAGGCATTGGCGGCGCCCGGCTTGGCGGTGAAATCGTCGAGCTCGTTGTTGAGCAACACGCCGGTGCCGTCGGCGACGAGACCGAGGCCATAGGAGAAATTCAGCGTGTAGGTGTTCGACACCGCGTTGCCGTCGCGGTCGATGACGGAAAAATGCGTGGTGTTCTTGCCTTCGAAATCGGCCGGCTTGCCGGCGCGGATGTCGGCTGACGGCGTCGCCTTCTCGCCGATGCCGGCGCGCAGCGCGGCGGCGTATTTTTTCGACATCAGGCCCGGCGATCGGCATTTTCACCGCGTCGGGATCGCCCATGTAGACGGCGCGATCGGCGTAGGCGCGCTTCATCGCTTCGATCGTTTCATGCAAGGCCAGCTCGCCGCGGCCGAGTTTGGCGAGATCGTAGCCTTCCAAAATGTTGAGCATCTCGATCAGGCAACGCCGCCGGACGACGGCGGCGGCATGGAGACGATGTCGTAGCCGCGATAGGTCCCGCGCACCGGCTCGCGCTCGACCGCGCGATAATTTTTCAAATCCTCGGCCGTCATGATGCCGCCGGCGCCGCGCACCGCGGCGGCGATTTGCTCCGCGATGCGGCCCTGATAGAAAGCGGCGCGGGCCGTTTTGCGCGATGGCTTGCAAGGTGTCGGCGAGATCGGATTGCAGCAGGCGGCCGCCTTCGTGCCAGCGGCTCGCCGCCATCGAGGAAAATCTCCGCCGAGGACGGCCAGCGTGCCAGCCGCGCGGCGGCGCTGCGGCAGCGAATTGGCGATGTCGTCTTCGACCGGGAAGCCCTGCTGCGCCAGACGAATCGCGGGCGCGATCAGCTCGGCGAGCGAGAGTTTGCCGGAGCCGTATTTGCGATGCGCCAGCGCGAGGCCCGCGACGGTGCCCGGCACGCCGACTGCCAATCCGCTGTCGCGCGATTTCGCCGGATCGGGCTCGCCTTTGGCGTCGAGGAACATGGTCGGGCGTCGCCGCCGCCGGCGCGGTCTCGCGATAATCGATCGCGATGTCGCGGCTCTCCAAGTTCCGAGTTTTGGCGAGATGGATCACCATGAAGCCGCCGCCGCCGATATTGCCGGCGCGCGGATAAGTGACCGCAAGCGCGAAGCCGACCGCGACGGCGGCATCGACCGCATTGCCGCCGCGGTCGAGAATTTCCACGCCGATGCGCGCGGCATGGCTCTCCTGCGCCACCACCATGCCGTTGTGGGCGAGGATCGCCGTCGCCGGCGGAATGACCGGCGGGCGCGTAGATGGCGCGACCTGGGCGTTGGCGGCGGCGCCGGCGAAGAGCGCGAGAAGAAAGCGGCCCCGCAGCGTGCGCTGATCAATACACTTTGCCTTGCTCGTCGAGGAACGCTTGCACCGCCTCAAACAGCCTGAGCCGGTTTTTTTCCATCATGATGGTGTGGGTGCCTTCGGCGAGCTGCACATAACGTTTGCCCGGCGAGTTCACCAACAATGGGAACAGTGTTTGCGACATATAAGGCGGCGCGTCGCGATCCCATTCCGCGCCGACCAGCAACGTCGGCACCGTGATTTTGGACGGGTCGTAATAAGCCTTGCCGGCGCCGAAGAAATCGTGCGGAATCGGCGATCACGCCGTTGGGCGCGCGCAGTTGCGGCGGATTGGATCTTGCCGCTGTCCGGATCGGTCGCCCAGGTGGCGTCCGCCCACTGATCGAACCAGCCGGCCGGAATGAGCGTCCGCCTTCTTGTCTTCCGGCACGCCGGTCATGCCAGCGCGTCTTGCGCCTGGTCGCGCGTGACCTGTGCGGTAGGCGGCGATCGGGCCAGTGCCGGCCTGCACCAGCGAGGCCGTCGTGCGGATCCACACCGGGGCATAGAGCACGAGCCGCTCGACTTTGTCGTTATGCTGCGTGGTGTAGGTGGCCATCAGCGTGGTGCCCCACGACCAGCCCATCAAGTTGACGCGCTGAAGATCTGCGGCGCTTGAGCACGTAGTCCACCACGGCGCCGATTTCCTTGACGGCGGTGTCGCCGCGCATGAGCGGTTTGTTGGCTTCCGCCGGCTCGCTCATCTCCTTCGGGCGAGTCGATTTGCCGTAACCGGGCAAATCCAGCAGATAGACGTCGTAGCCCCGCTGCGCGATGTAATCCATCCACGACATGCCGCCGAGCGGCAGATCGAAAGCGGCGCTCGCCGGATAGGTCGCGCCGTGGATGAAGATGACGGTGCGGTCGGCGCGATATGCCGTCATGTCGGCCGGATGCTTATTGCGCACATAGATTTGAATGCCGGCGTCCGGGCTCGGCACCATCATTTCTTCCATCACGACGCGTCGGCGTCTGCGCCGTTGCGCTCGTCAATACCGCGAACGTGGCAATGATCGCCGCGGCGGTTGTCTTCAGGACCTTCATCGTCTCCCCCTGTCGTGCGTTTTGTCGTTGGCTTCTAGCGCGCCTGGGCGTGATAAACCGTGTTCGGCCGCATGTCGGTGGCGGAGGCGACGCGGTTCGACATGTTGAAGAAGCCGGCCACCGCCGAAATGTCCCAGATGTCGCGGTCGGAAAACCCGGCGCGGCGCAGCCGCTCGCGGTCGGCCTCCTCGACGCTCCAGGGCGAGGCTGTGAGCTTGACCGCGAAGTCGAGCATGGCGCGCTGGCGTTTGTTAAGCCGCGCGACGCGGTAATTCATCACCATGTGCTCGCCGAGCAGCGGATCGCGCGAATATTGCCGCACCGCGGCGCCATGGGCGGTGAGGCAGTAGTAGCAACGGTTTTGCGAGGACACCGCGACCGCGATCATCTCGCGCTCAAGTTTGGACAACCCGCTCTCGCCCAGCATCAGGTCGTTGTACATGGCGACGAAGGTCTCGAGCTTGGCCATGTCGAAGGCGTAGGCGACCAGCACATTGGGCACGAAGCCGAGCTTGTCCTGGCATTTCTTGAAATAGGCGGCCATGGCGGGCGAAAGCTTGGCCATCGGCAGATTGAGCGCGATCACCGGCGCATCGTCGGCGGCGGACGGCGCGGCTTTGCAGTGCGACGGGCTTGGCCGCGGCCGATTTCAGCAACGCGGCCGCGCCGCCCTTGATGGCATGCAAGGCCGTCTTGCCGGCGGCTTTGGCGGATTTATTGGTCTTGTTCATTTCCCGCGTCCCTGGATGGCCTCTCAAGGCGCCAAGATTACAATGTTCTGACGGCCCGCGATATACCGCACGACGCACTTTTGTCTTTTATGTCAGCGGCTTAGGGCAATAGGCCGGCACGTTTGTACAAAGCCGTCACGGCGCCGTCACCCAATGGTGTCTTGCTCTCGCGCGCCCGTCACGGAAAGTGAAAACCCCATTCCATGCTCGACCGAATCCGGCAACCGGTGCATGATTCCATGGCCGTGGATATTCCCGTCAGCCAACGCGACAGCGCCGCCCGCGCCGTGATCGAGCAAGCCGGCGCGGCGCTGGCCGCGCGCCGCAAAGACATCCCGGCGACTTTCGTCGCGCAGCTCTACGCGCGCGCGGTAGCGGAAGACGTGCTGGCTACGCGCCGGCTGATCTCGCCGCGCTGGCCGAGCGGGCGTTCGATTTTCTCAGGAACGCACAGCCGGCGCGCCGAAAATCCGCTGCGACAACGTGACGCTGAAAGAATCGGGCGACCGCAAGTCGGTCGCCGTGATCGAGATCGTCAACGACGACATGCCGTTCCTGGTCGATTCGGTGATGGGCGAACTCGCCGAGCGCCGCCTCGAATGTGCGGCTGGTGGCGCATCCGGTGTTCGGCGTTGAGCGCGAGGGCGCCAGCTCAAGGCTCTCGAACGCGTCCGATGCCGCCGGAGGGCGCTGCGCGAGAGCTTCATCCATATCCATCTCGAGCCGATCGTGGACGAGACGACGCGCGCCGACATCGTGCGCGCGCTTCGAGCGTGCTCGGCGAAGTGCGGCTGGCGGTGCAGGACTGGCGGCCGATGCTCGGCTGCGTCAACGGCCGCGGTCGCCGATCTCAAAACCAATCCGCCGCCGCTGCCGGTCGACGAAATCGCCGAAGCGATCGCAGTTCCTGCAATGGCTGCTGGCCGACAATTTCACCTTCCTCGGCGTGCGCAACTACACCTTCTCGACGGCAACGCGCTCGACGCCCGGATTACGACAGCGCGCTCGGCATCATGCGCGCGCGCGAATTGCGCGTGCTCAAGCAGCGGCAACGAGCTGCTCGAATACACGCCGGAGATCATGGCGTTCCTGAAAGAGCCGCGGCTGCTGATCATCGCCAAGGCCAATATCCACGCCCGCGTGCACCGGCGCGTCTATCTCGACTATATCGGCATCAAGCGCTTCGATGCTTCGGCGGCAATCTGGTCGGCGAGCAGCGCATCGTCGGGCTGTTCACCTCGACCGCCTATACGCGCACCGCGCACAGCATTCCCTATCTGCGCCGCAAGATCGCCAGCGTCGAGCGCGCGCCGGCTTCGACCCCGAGCAGCCATTCCGGCAAGGCGCTGGCGAATGTGCTGGAGAATTATCCGCGCGACGAGCTGTTCCAGGTCGACGAGGATACGCTCTATCATTTCGCGCTCGCCATCCTGCAGCTCGACGAACGGCCGCGCGTGCGCGTGCTGGCGCGGCGCGACCGCTTCGACCGCTTCGTGTCGGTGCTGGTGTTCGTGCCGCGCGAGCGCTACGACAGCCACATCCGCGCGACGGATCGGCGATTATCTCGCCAGCGCCTTCATCGGGCGCGTCTCGGCGTTCTATCCGTTCTTCCCGGAAGGCCCGCTGGTGCGCGTGCACTTCATCATCGGCCGCTCCGGCGGCGCCGCGCCCGAGGTCGACGCGCGCCACGCTGGAGCGCGAGGTCGCGGCCATCGTGCGCTCGTGGACCGATGGGCTGAGCGACGGCGCTGGCGCTGGTCAATCCGCCGGACAAAGCGCGCGAGCTGTTCAACCGCTATCGCGATGCGTTCTCGGCCGGCTTCCAGGAAGCCTATGCGCCGGCGATCGCGGCCGGCGATATCCGCATGATCGAAGGCCTTGGCGAACAGCGTCCGCTCGGCGTCGATTTCCATCACCGGCTGGAGGAAGAACAGCGCGCGGTCGGCCTGAAAGTGTGGAGCTTCGGCGCGCCCGCTGCCGCTGTCGGAGCGCGTTCCGGTGCTGGAAAACATGGGCTTCCGGGTGGTGGACGAGCGCACCTACCACATCGCGCCGAAAGGCGACGGGGCCCGCGACGCCTGGTTCCACGACATGCTGCTGGAGCGCGCCGACGGCGGCACGATCGACGCTCGACGCCGGCAAGGCGCGGCTGGAAGCCGCCTTCCTGATGGTGATGCGCGGCAGCGCCGAGAACGACGGCTACAACGCGCTCACGCTGGCCGGCGGGCTGGCCTGGCGCGACGTGGCGCTGATCCGCACGCTGTCGCGCTTCCTGCGCCAGGTGCGCGTGCCCTATTCGCAGGACTACATGTGGGCGACGCTGGTGAAGCATGCCGGCATCGCCGCCGACGTCGTCGCGCTGTTCCATGCCCGCTTCGATCCGCGCCCCGACGCCGCGCAAGAGCGCGACGCAAAAGCAGAAAGAAATCGCCGCGCGCATCGAAGAGGAATTGCAGAAAGTCGAGAGCCTCGACGAAGACCGCATCCTGCGCCACTTCGTCAACGCCGTGCAGTCGGCGATCCGCACCAATTTCTATCAGACCGACAAAGACGGCCAGCCCAAGGCGCTGATCGCGGTCAAGTTCGAGAGCGGCAAGATCACCGACTTGCCGCTGCCGCGCCCGCTCTACGAAATTTTCGTCTATTCGCCGCGCGTCGAAGGCGTGCATATGCGCTTCGGCAAGGTGGCGCGCGGCGGCATCCGCTGGTCCGACCGGCCGCAGGATTTCCGCACCGAGATCCTCGGGCTGGTGAAGGCGCAGCAGGTCAAGAACGCGGTGATCGTGCCGGTCGGCGCCAAAGGCGGCTTCGTGCCCAAGCTGATGCCGAAGGCCGCCGACGCGCGAGCAATTCCAGGCCGAAGGCATCGCGACCTACAAACTGTTCATCTCGACGCTGCTCGACATCACCGACAATATCCAGCACGACGGCACGATCGTGCCGCCCGACAGCGTGGTGCGGCACGAGGGCGACGATCCCTATCTCGTCGTCGCCGCCGACAAGGGCACCGCCACCTTCTCCGACATCGCCAACGGACTTTCGATCGAGCACGACTACTGGCTGGGCGATGCTTTCGCCTCCGGCGGCTCGGCCGGCTACGACCACAAGGTGATGGGCATCACCGCGCGCGGCGCCTGGGAATCGGTCAAGCGGCATTTCCGCGAGATGGACATCGATATCGGCATGACGCCGTTCACCGCGGTCGGCGTCGGCGACATGTCGGGCGACGTGTTCGGCAACGGCATGTTGCGCGAGAACACGACCAGGCTGCTGGCGGCGTTCGATCACCGCGACATTTTCATCGACCCGGATCCCGATCCGGCGGCGAGCTTTGCCGAGCGCAAGCGGCTGTTCGCGCTGCCGCGCTCGAGCTGGCAGGACTACGACAAGAAGCTGATTTCCAAAGGCGGCGGCGTTCTATCCGCGCGCGCTCCAAGGAAATCAGGCTCACGCCCGAGGCGCAGAAACTGTTCGGCGTAGCCGAAGCCGTGACGCCGCAGGCGCTGATGAAGGCGATCCTGAAGGCGCAAGTCGATCTGTTGTTCTTCGGCGGCATCGGCACCTATGTGCGCGCGTCGAGCGAAAGCGACGAGGCGGCCGGCGACCGCGCCAATGACGCCATCCGCATCACCGGCGGCGACCTGCGCGTGCAAAGTGATCGGCGAGGGCGCCAATCTCGGCATGACCCAGCGCGGCCGCATCGAGGCGGCGCTCGCCGGCATCAGGCTCAACACCGACGCCATCGACAATTCCGCCGGCGTCAACACCTCCGACGTCGAGGTCAACATCAAGATCGCGCTCAGCCCGCTGTTGCGCGCCGGCGCGCTCACGATCGAGGCGCGCAACGCGCTGCTGGCCGAGATGACCGACGAGGTCGCGCGGCTGGTGCTGCGCAACAACTATCAGCAGACGCTGGCGCTTTCATTGGCGCAGCGGCGCGGGCTGGAGGACCTCGGCTTCCAGCAGCGGCTGATGCAGACGCTGGAACAGCGCGGGCATCTCGACCGCGCGGTGGAATTCCTGCCTGACGAGATCGCGATCGCCGAGCGGCGCAAGCGCAACCTGCCGCTGACGCGGCCGGAACTCGCGGTGCTGCTGGCTTATGCCAAGCTCACGCTCTACAGCGAACTGCTCGACTCGAACGTGCCGGACGATCCTTATCTCGGGCGCGAGCTGGAACGTTATTTCCCCAAGGAAATGTCGGAACGCTACGACGACGCGCTGCACGCGCATCGCCTGCGGCGCGAGATCATCGCCACGCAGCTCACCAATTCGATGATCAACCGCGGCGGCGCCACGCTGATCGTGCGCATCGCCGACCAGACCGGCGCGCTGCCGGCGGCGATCGCCGCGGCTTTCGCGGCGGTGCGCAACAGCTACGATCTGATCGCGCTCAACGGCGAGATCGACGCGCTCGACAACAAAGTGTCGGGCAAGACCCAGCTCGATCTCTACGCCGCCGTGCAGGATTTGCTGCTCGACCGGCTGGTCTGGTTCCTGCGCAATGTCGATCTCAAGCAGGGGCTGGAGACCATCATCGCGCATTATCACGACGGCATCGCGCAGGTGGCGGCGGCGCTCGATGGCGCGCTGTCGAAGCAGGCTTTGGCCGCGCGCGACGCGCAAGGTGGCGGAGCTCGCCAAAGCCGGCGTGCCGGACGATCTGGCGCGCCGCATCGCCAGCCTGGCCGTGCTCAAGGCCGCGCCCGATATCGTGCTGGTGGCGGACCGCGCCAAGAAGCCGGTCGGCGAGGTGACCGCGACTTATTTCGCCACCGAAGCCTTCTTCCAGCTCGACCGCGTCGCCGGCGCGGTGCCGGGCATCGTGGTGTCGGATTATTTCGACCGGCTCGCGCTCGACCGCGCGCTCGATTCGATCGGCGACGCCGAGCGGCGGCTGACCGCCGCCATGGTCGGCAACGGCGTCGCCGGCGCCGGCGCGGTCGACGAATGGATCAAGCCGCGCCAGGCGGAGGTCGAGCGCATCCGCGCGGCGATCCACGAGATCGCCGGCTCCGGGCTCACGCTTGTCGAAGCTGTCGGTGGCGGCGAGCCTGCTGGGCGATCTGGCGCGCGAGTAGATCAGTGCCGGAAATGCCGCATGCCGGTGAACACCATCGCGACGTTATGCTCGTCGGCGGCGGCGATCACCTCGTCATCGCTGCACCGAGCCGCCGGGCTGGATCACCGCGGTGGCGCCGGCTTCGATCGCGACCAATAGCCCGTCGGGGAACGGGAAGAAGGCGTCGGAGGCGACCACCGAGCCTTTGGTCAGCGGCTCCTTCAGCTTCAATTCCTTCGCGGCATCCTGCGCTTTGCGCGCGGCGATGCGCGCGGCATCGACCCGGCTCATCTGCCCGGCGCCGATGCCGACGGTGGCGCAGCCCCTTGGCATAGACGATGGTGTTCGACTTGACGTGCTTGGCGACGCGGAAGGCGAAACGCAGATCGGCCAGTTCCTCCTCGCTCGGCGCGCGCTTGGTGACGACTTTGAGCTGCATGTCGTCGACCACCGCGTTGTCGCGCGACTGCACCAGCAGCCCGCCGGCCACCGACTTCACCGTCAAGCCGCCGGCGCGCGGATCGGGCAGGCCGCCGGCCAGCAGCAGGCGCAGATTCTTTTTCGCGGCGACGATCTTGATCGCTTCGTCGCTGGCGTCCGGCGCGATGATCACCTCGGTGAAAATCTCGGTGATCGCCTTGGCCGCTTCGGCATCGAGCTTGCGGTTGAGCGCGACGATGCCGCCGAAGGCGGAGGTCGAGTCGCAGGCCAGCGCCTTCTTGTAGGCGTCGAGCAGGCTTGCGCCTTCCGCCACGCCGCACGGATTGGCGTGCTTGACGATGACGCAGGCCGCGGTGCGTTTGGCATCGAATTCGGCGACGCATTCATAGGCCGCGTCGGTGTCGTTGATGTTGTTGTAGGACAGCTCCTTGCCCTGCAGCTGGCGCGACGTCGCGACGCCGAAGCGCTCGCTCGGGCTGCGATAGAACGCCGCGCTCTGATGCGGGTTCTCGCCGTAGCGCAGCGGCTGAATCAGTTTGCCGCCGAAGGCGCGATAGTCCGGCGCGTTGTCCTTGAGCGTGTCGGCAAACCAGTTGGAAATCGCGGCGTCATAGGCGGCGGTGCGCGCGATAGGCCTTCGCCGCCAGCTTCTGGCGCAGTTCGAGCGAGGTCATGCCGGCGTGTTGCTTGAGTTCGGCCAGCACCTTGTCGTAATCCGCTGGCTCGACCACCACGGTCGACGTCGGCGTGGTTCTTGGCGGCGGCGCGGATCATCGCCGGGCCGCCGATGTCGATGTTCTCGATGCATTCGTCGAACGGCGCGCCTTTGGCAACGGTCGCCTCGAACGGATAGAGGTTCACCACCAGCAGATCGATCGGCTTGATGCCGTGCGTTTCCATCGCGGCGGCGTGCTCCTTGTCGGCGCGGATCGCCAGCAGGCCGCCATGCACTTTCGGATGCAGCGTCTTGACCCGGCCATCCATCATTTCGGGAAAGCCGGTCAGCTCGGCGACGTCGACCACCTTCAGCCCGGCGTCCTTCAGCGCCTTGGCGGTGCCGCCGGTGGAGATCAGCTCGACATTGTGGCCGGCGAGCGCCTTGGCGAAGTTCAACCAGGCCGGTCTTGTCGGACACCGACAGCAAAGCGCGGGTGATGCGGCGCGGATGGCTGGTCATGAGCTAGGGGCTAGCACATGAAGCGGGCAGAATGTGTATTCATCGCGCAAGCGGCATCCCCAAACATCACAGCGGCAATTCCGGCTCGTCCGCCCGCTCGGGAGCGGGTGCCTGGCGGCGCCGGCGGGGTATGGCGGAAGGTCCAGCGCACCCGCGAAGTTTCGCGGGCATGGCCGTAAATCACGATCTGCACGGTGCGGCGCGGGCCGTCCGAGCCGGACAGGAACACGCTTTCCTCGATCTTGATCGCGTCGCCGTAGGTATTGAATGTCCACAGCTCTTTGTCCGGCAGCAACAGAATGACGCCGCGGCCGTCCGATAGCCGGTTGGCCTTGATCGAGGGATGCAGATGAAAGCGGATGGCGAATTCGTCGGCCGTGTCCGCCGGCAGGTTGGCGTCGGCGGTGCGGCGTGAAGCTGTCCTCGCCGTCGAGGACGCGGCCGTCGGGACTGAGCCGCAGCGAGCGGTTGTGGATCACGGCGAAATCGTCGGCATAGCCGTCATGCGAGGCGAGCAAGTTCGCGCCCTCCGGCGTGTCCTCGCGCGTCACGCGGACGTCGCGCGGCCCGCCGACGATCGGCATGCCGAACAGCAGCCGCCGCAGCGAGCCAGACTCAAGGAAGCGGCAGGACGACGCGTCGTTGAAAGTGACGGTCGAATGCGCCGTGGTGGCGCGCGCCACCTGCCGCCAATTCTCCTTGTTGACCGCCGGCAGGCCGCAATTGATCACCAGCCGGTGCAGATTCCACGACAGCTCGAACGATAGACAACCGGCATGCGCCTCCTGGCTCAAGGCCAGCGGCGGCGGCCGGCCGGTATCCATCACCAGCGCGGTATGTCCGGCATCGATGCGCTGGTAGCCGGAATGCGGCGCGTTCGACACCGGCGCGCCGCGCGCGTCGTCATAAGCGAGCACGGTGGCGAGCAGATCGACCGGCGTCGGACCCATGCCGTTGAATTGCGCGAAATTGCCGTCGGCGTGGCGGAAGAAACGCAGCATCGGCATCATGCGGTCGATGGCGTTGTTGAGCGCCGGCGGCGGCTGCAAATGGCGCGCGGAAAACAATCTGCCGCAGCGGCAGCAGGTCCACCAGCAATTCGATCAGCGCGCCGGGGTTGCGGCTGATGTGGCCGCCGTCGGGCAGGATCTGGCGGCGCAATTCCTCGATCAGGCGCCGTACATTGCCGCGCAGCGCGCCGGACTGGCCCTGCATGCACAGCGTCGCATAATTGAGCGCGATCACCGCTTGCAGCCGCGGCAGCCCGTCGCGCGACTGCTTGAGCGAGCGGCGCAGATAGCGCACCTGCCGCGACAGGCTGCGGATGAAGCGGCGGTAGAAGCGCGCGTCGGCGTCCTGCAGCACGAACGGCGCCTGGCTGAGCCAGCAGATGATGCGGCGCGACAGAATATCGAGCGCGCCAGCCGACCGGATGCCAGCCGCCCTGCAGATTGATCCAGTCGTCGATCAGCGAGCGCGCATTGGCGCGGGTGATGGCGCAATCGGCGGCGCGCAAATGGCGCAGCCAGGAGAAACGCAGCAGCATCACCGCCCATTCGTCGGACGGCGGCGTCATTTCAAATGGCGATCGTCGGTCGCAGATCACGACCTTGCCGGCGAAGGCGAAACGGCCGGCGTAGATTTCGCTGGCGCGGGTGGCGTCGGCGGTGCGCAGATCCTGCGGCGCGATCACCAGCCGGTCGGTCTTGGTCGAGCCGAAGCGCCAGCGCAGCAGCGGATGCGTGTTGATGCGGCCGATCAGGCTGCGGAATGCGCGGCGCCCGATAAGCACGGAGAGCCTGGATCGCTCCGCGACCGAAACCCGCATCATGAAGGCGTTCGTCCCCTGCGGCGCGGCCGATTCTCTCGCGCGGCCCACACGATAGCGAAGGGTCGCCAAAGCTCCAATATGCCCGTCTCGTGTGCGCGATTAAGGCGCTTTTCGCGTGAGCCGGGCGGCATAAAATCCATCGAGGCCGCCCCAGCGCGGATCGGGGTCGGGCAGTTGCGGCGGCAAAGTGCGCAGATCGCCGTCTGCGGTGACGAAATTCGGCGCGGCCGCACACGTCTTGTGCCGCCACCGGCGTGCGGATGACGCGCGGATCGCGCGCCAGCAAAGCCGCGATCTGGTCCTCGGCCTCCTCCGGTTCCAGCGAGCAGACGCAATAAACCAGCATGGCGCCGGGCTTGAGTAGTTCCACTGCGCGGTCGAGCAGGCGCTGCTGTAAGGATGCGAGCACGGCGAGGTCGGCTTCGGTCTTGAGCCAGGGCACGTCGGGATGGCGGCGGATGGTGCCGGTCGACGAACAGGGCGCGTCGAGCAGCACGGCGTCGAAAGGACCGCCTTGCCACTCCAATACGTCGGCGACGACGGTCTCGGCTTGCAGCGACAGCCGCGTAAAATTTTCGAGCAGGCGGCTGAGCCGCGCCGCCGAACGATCGACCGCGGTGACGCGCGCACCGGCAAAAGCCAGCTGCGCGGTCTTGCCGCCCGGCGCCGCGCATAAGTCGGCGACCTCTTTGCCGCGCACGTCGCCGAGCAAGCGCGTCGGCAGCGAGGCGGCGGCATCCTGCACCCACCAGGCGCCTTCGCTGAAGCCGGGCAACAGCGAAATCGCGCCATGCGCGATGGTGCGCACGGTTCCGCTCGGCAACACGCGCCCGCGCAGCCGCTCGGCCCAGGATTCGGCATCGCTCTTGACGGTGAGATCGAGCGCCGGCTCGTGGCCATTGGCCTCCGCGATCGCGCGCGCGGTCTCGGCGCCGTAGCGTTTGGTCCAGCGCTTGACCAGCCATTCGGGCGTGTCGCGCGTGACCCGGGCCGGCAGCGCGGTGGTGCGATTTTGCGTCACGCGGCGCAGCACCGCGTTGATCAGCCCGGCATAACGCGCCGCGCGGCGGTCGGCCTGCGCCAGCCGCACCGACAAATCGACCGCCGCATGATCGGGCACTTCGAGCCAGAGGATTTGCGCGGCGCCGATCAGCAGAATGGTTTCAACGCGCGGCGCCTCGGCGGGAAAACCTTTCTCGAGAAACCCCCCCAGCAGTTGCCGCAGCGTGCCGAGCCGCCGCAGCACGGTGGCGGTAAGCCGGCGCATCAGCGCGCGGTCGCGATCGGGCAGGGTGGCGAGACCCGGATGGGCGGCCTTGCCCGACAGTTGCTCGTCGAGCGCGATCTTCCGCCGCAGGACGCCGTCGAGAATGTCGGCGGCAATTCTTCGGGCGGCGAGGCCGGGAACTTCCGGCTGCGGGGAGGTGCGCGGTCGCGCCATGCCCCGATCATTGCCACAAATTGTGGCTGCGGCGCGAAGGAGCCCGAAAAAACTTTGAAAATCGCACAGCTTTGACGCGCTGCAACGCGTCAATCCATGCGCTAGCGTTCGACGATCACCGGCGTGCCGACGGCGACCAGGCGATAGAGTTCGCGGATATCGCTGTTGTACATGCGGATGCAGCCGTGCGAGACGAAGCCGCCGATCAGCTCCGGCCGATTGGTGCCGTGGATGGCATATTCGCCGCCGCGCAAGGTCAACGCGGCGTCCCCCATCGGGTTATTGGGGGCGCCGCCGGGAATGACTTTGGGCAGCCGCGGATTTTCGCGGCGAATCGACGGCGGTGCCTGCCAGGCCGGCCGCACGAATTTCCCTTCGACCCGCGCAAGCCCGGTCCAGGTCATGCCGGCCTTGCCGACGCCGACCGGAAAGCGCAGCGCGCGGTTGCCGTCGAGCACATAATAGAGGCGGCGTTCGTGCGTCTTGACCACGATGGTGCCGGGCTGGAAGCCCGCGATCGGAACGACGTCATGGGTGGCGGCCTTAGCGGCAACCGCCGGCAATGCCGCAAACAAAACACCGGCGATAAAAAGCGCCGTCCGCTTCACTGCAACCAACATTGCTCACGCCCGCGACTGTTGACGGGCGGATATTAATCCCGGCCGCGGCCGGCTCGGGCGAAAGCTCGAAATAGCGTAAATGACGACTAAAAATCGCGATACCGCTTATGCGCCCGCCTTGGCCGCCTTCTTGTTCTGCCGGTTGTTGACCAGATCATCGACCACGGCTGGGTCGGCGAGCGTCGACACGTCGCCGAGATTGCCGGATTCGTCTTCGGCGATCTTGCGCAGGATGCGGCGCATGATCTTGCCGGAACGCGTTTTCGGCAGGCCGGGCGCGAACTGGATCAGATCGGGCGAGGCGATCGGGCCGATCTCCTTGCGCACCCATTGCACCAGTTCCTTGCGCAACTCCTCGGACGGCTTTTCGCCGGCCATCAGCGTCACGTAGGCGTAGATGCCCTGGCCCTTGATGTCGTGCGGATAGCCGACCACGGCCGCTTCCGACACCTTATCGTGCGCGACCAGCGCGCTTTCCACTTCGGCGGTGCCGAGCCGGTGGCCGGCGACGTTGATCACGTCGTCGACGCGGCCGGTGATCCAGTAATAGCCGTCCTCGTCGCGGCGGCAGCCGTCGCCGGTGAAGTACTTGCCCTTGTAGGTCGAGAAATAAGTCTGCTCGAAGCGGTCGTGATCGCCGTAGACGGAACGCATCTGTCCCGGCCATGAGTCGGTGATGCAGAGGTTGCCGCTGCCGGCGCCTTCGAGCGGCTTGCCGTCGGCATCGACGATTTCCGGCTTGATGCCGAAGAACGGCCGGGTCGCCGAGCCGGGCTTGAGCCTGGTCGCGCCCGGCAGCGGCGTGATCATGATGCCGCCGGTCTCGGTCTGCCACCAGGTGTCGACGATCGGGCAGCGGCCGTCGCCGACCACGTGATAGTACCACTCCCAGGCTTCCGGATTGATCGGCTCGCCGACCGAGCCGAGCAGCCGCAGCGACTTGCGCGAGGTCTTCTTCACCGGATCGTCGCCGCCCTGCATCAGCGCGCGGATCGCGGTCGGCGCGGTGTAGATGATGTTGACCTGGTGCTTGTCGCACACTTCCCAGAAGCGCGACGTGGTCGGATAGTTCGGCACGCCTTCGAACATCATGGTGATGGCGCCGTTCACTGAGCGGCCCATAGACGATGTAGCTGTGGCCGGTGACCCAGCCGACGTCGGCGGTGCACCAGTAGATGTCGCCGTCGTGATAGTCGAACACGTATTGGTGCGTGATCGACGTGTAGAGCAGATAGCCGCCGGTGGTGTGCAGCACGCCCTTCGGCTTTCCGGTCGAGCCCGAGGTATAGAGGATGAACAGCGGATCCTCCGCGCTCATCTCCTCGCACGGGCAATCGGCCGGCACAGTCTTCGCGACGTCGTCGTAGTAGACGTCGCGGCCCGCCTTCATGTTGACCGGCGGCGCCGGTGCGCTTGACGACGATCACGCTCTTGACGCCGCCGACTTTGTCGCAGGCGGCATCGACATTTTCCTTCAGCGGAATCTTGCGGCCGCCGCGCATGCCTTCGTCGGCGGTGACGATGACGGTCGATTTGCAATCCTCGACGCGGCCGGCGATCGAATCCGGCGAGAAGCCGCCGAAGATCACCGAATGAATGGCGCCGATGCGCGCGCAGGCAAGGATGGCGTAAGCCGCTTCGACGATCATCGGCATGTAGATGGTGACGCGGTCGCCTTTCTTGACGCCCTGCTTCTTCAGCGACGTTGGCGAACTTGCAGCACCTCGGCGTGCAATTGCCGGTAGGTGATTTTCTTGTCGTCCTTGGGGTCGTCGCCTTCCCAGATGATGGCGGTCTGGTCGCCGCGCTTCTCAAGATGGCGGTCGACGCAATTGAAGCAGGCGTTGAGCTTGCCGTCCTCGAACCATTTGATCGAAATATTGCCGGGCGCGTAGGAGGTATTCTTGACCTTGGAAAACGGCTTGATCCAGGTCGAGGCGCTTGGCCTGCTCGGCCCAGAAGCCGTTCGGGTCCTTGATCGAGCGCGCGTACATGTCCTCGTACTTGGCGGCGTCGGCGAAGGCGCGCTTCTGCCATTGCGGCGGAACGTCATAGATCTTGTCGGACATCGCACTTCCTCCCGCCCACGTTGAACGCCGCGGGCTCCGTTCGTTTCTGGTTGGCCCCATTATGCGACGGCGCGAGCGCGAGCGACAAGGCGCGGAGAGTCCCACTTTGGTCGGGTGTCAGCAGACCCCAGGCGCCGATGATGGCGCCCATCATGCAGCAAAACCGCCAGCCAATGGCCGCCATCGATGACGATCAGCATGGGTTTGCGGCATGCCGAAAGTGTTGTTGACCGCGAGCGTGGTGATGACGAAGCCGAACCAGAGAAGGCGGCGGAAATCACGCCGTTCATGATCGTCACGGCGCCAAGGTGACCCATGACGCCGTGCCAGCATCCAGGCCATGATCAGGTCGGCGGCGAGCACGATGATCAGCGGCCAGGGCGCCGCCGCGCTGCCGTGATGGGCGCGGATTTGCTCCCTGGTGAAGCCGTGCGCCGCCTTCCAGGGCTCGGCCAGCAGGCGGTACCAAGCGCCGCCAAACGCAAATCCGGTGGCGCCGCGCCACCAGCACCGCCCAGTAATTGATGCCCGCGAAGGTCATCATCTCTCCTCGCTACAGCCCGCCCATCTTGCAGACGATTTTCCATTCGGCGTCGGTCACCGGCTGCACCGACAGCCGCGACTGCTTGAGCAGCGCCATCTCTTCGAGCTTCGGCTCGGCCTTGATGTCGGCCAGCGTCACCGGCTTTGGCAGCGGCTCGACGGCCTTGATGTCGACCGCCACCCAGGGTTCGCCCGGTTTTGCCGTCGGGTCGGGATAGGCGGGGCGCACGATCTCGACGATGCCGACGATCTCCTTGCCGACATTGGAGTGATAGAAGAAACCGCGCTCGCCCTTCTTCATCTTCATCAGGTTGAGCTTGGCGGTGTGATTGCGGACGCCGGTCCAGGCTCGCCCTTGGCGCCGGCTTCTTGAGTTCGTCCCAGGACAAGGCGTCGGGTTCGGATTTCATCAGCCAGTAGGCCATTTCATTCTTCCGCTTTGATCGGCCGCGTCAGCAGCGAGTCGATGGCTTCATCCACGCTCAGTTTTTTCGCCAGCAATGCGGCGACCGCGGCTGCGATCGGCATTTCGATATTTTTCTTGCGCGCCATTTCCAACAGCACCGGCGCGGTGAAAGCGCCTTCGGCCAGTTTCTTCGCCGGGCTTCTCATTTTTTCCCAGCGCGACGCCGAAGGAAAAATTGCGCGACTGCGGGCTCGAGCAAGTGAGAATCAAATCGCCGAGTCCTGAAAGACCCGTCATGCGTTTCCGGCTTGGCGCCGTAGGCTTTGCCGAAACGCACCAGCTCGGCGAAGCCGCGCGTGGTCAGCGCCGCCGCGGCGCTGGCGCCGAGCCCGCGTCCGGTGACGATGCCGGCCGCGATCGCCAGCACGTTCTTGGCGGCGCCGCCGATCTCGACGCCGCGTACGTCGGTCGAATGATAGGGCCGGAAGGTGCCGGCGTTGATCGCTTGCGCAAGGCTGCGCGCTATCGTATCGTCCGTCGCCGCGACGCGTCACCGCGGTCGGTTTGCCGCGCGCCACGTCGGCGGCGAAGCTCGGCCCCGACAAAATTGCCGGCACAGCTTTGGGCGCGCATTCGGCGACGATCTCGGTCATGAATTTATGCGTGCCGTGCTCGATGCCTTTGGCGCAGGCGATCACCGGCGTGTCCGCGGCGATGGTCTGGCGCCAGCGACTTGATCACCGAGCGCATGGCCTGGGCCGGCACCACCAGCAGCACCGCGTCGGCCGCGCGCCGCTTCGGCCAAGCGCGCGCGTCACCTTGATGCGTGTCGTCGAGCTTCACGCCGGGCAGAAAACGGCTCTCGCGTTTGTCGGCGAGATGCTCGGCGTTGGCCGCGTCGAACTCCCACAGCGTCACGCTGCGTCCGGCGCGCGCGCAGGTCAGCGCCAGCGCCGTTCCCCAGGCGCCGCCGCCGAGCACGGAGATGCTTTGAATGGTCATGCGCGTGTGCTCACTTGTAAGCCGCCGTGCGCTGCAGCTTGCCCTGCGCCGCGGCGATTTCGTCGAGCGGCCAGCGCGCGCGCGGCGCGACGTCGAGCGCCGTCGGTCATGCCCAGCGCCAGCCGCTCGCAGCCCGCCCAGGCGATCATGGCGCCGTTATCGGTGCACAGCTCGAGCGGCGGCGCCACCAGCACGGTGCCGACCTCGAAGGCGAGACGATGCAGCACCTTGCGGATCGCCTGGTTGGCGGCAACCCCGCCAGCGGCGACCAACGCGGTGGGCGCGCCGTATTGGGCGCGGAACAGACGCAAGCCGGCACGCAGCCGGTCGAGCACGACGTCCACCACCGCCTGCTGGAACGCGGCGCACAAGTCGGCGACGTCCTGATCCGACAGCGGCGCGATTTTTTCGGCTTCCATCCGCAGCGCGGTCTTCAATCCGGACAGCGAAAAATCGGCCTCCTTGCGGCCGTGCATCGGGCGCGGCAGCGCGAAGCGGGCCGCATTGCCGCGCTCGGCTTCCTTCTCGACCTGCGGCCCGCCCGGATAACCGAGGCCGAGCAGCTTCGCGGTCTTGTCGAAGGCCTCGCCGATGGCGTCGTCCTGCGTGGTGCCGAGCCGCACGTAATCGCCGACGCCGCGCACGGCGACGATCTGGGTGTGGCCGCCGGAGGCCAGAAACAGGCAATAGGGAAACGGCGTGGCGTCGGTCAGCCGCGCGGTGAGCGCATGCGCTTCCAGATGATTGATCGCGATCAGCGGCTTGTTCTTCACCAGCGCGATCGCTTTTGCCGTGGTCAGCCCGACGATCACGCCGCCGATCAGCCCAGGGCCGGCGGCGGCGGCGATGCCATCGATGGAATCATAACCCTGGCCGGCCTCGCTCATGGCCTTGGCCGATGATGAGATCGAGCGCCTCGACATGGGCGCGGGCGGCAATCTCGGGCACCACGCCGCCGAACGCAGCGTGCTCGCTGACCTGCGACAGGATGATATTGGACAGGATCCTGCCGCGGCCGTCCTCGGAGCGCTCGACCACCGCGGCGGCGGTCTCGTCGCAGGTCGTCTCGATGCCGAGAACGATCATAGTGGCCTCCGACCCTCCCTTTTCCGGGAAGGGTGAATTACAAGGTGCCCTAGCATCGAGAGGTAATATGACGCAATCCGGCCCCTTGCGCATCGGCACGCGCGGCAGCCCGCTGGCGCTGGTGCAGGCGCGCATGGTGCGCGCGCGGCTGGCGGCGGCGCTCGGACAAAGCGAGGAGACGATCGAACTCGTCGTCATCCGCACCACCGGCGACATCGTACAGGACCGCTCGCTGGCGGAAGAAGGCGGCAAGGGCCTGTTCACCAAGGAAATCGAGGAGGCGCTGCTCGACGGCCGCATCGATCTTGCCGTGCATTCGGCCAAGGACATGCCGACGGTGCTGCCGGCCGGGCTGATGCTGGCGGCCTGCCTTGAGCGCGAAGACGCGCGCGATGTGTTCATCAGCGAGAAGGCCACGAGCATCGCCGAACTGCCGAAGGGCGCAAGCCTCGGCACCACCTCGCCGCGCCGGCAGGCGATCGCCAAGCGCGCGCGGCCCGATCTGCGCATCGTGCCGTTGCGCGGCAATGTCGAGACGCGGCTGCGCAAGCTCGATGACGGCGAATGTCGACGCAACAATTCTCGCGCTCGCCGGATTGAAGCGGCTCGGACTTGAGGGTCGTGCGACCCGGATCATGGACGCGGAAGAATTTCTGCCGGCGGCCGGGCAGGGCGCGATCGGCATCGAGGCGCGCGTGGACGATGTGCGCACGCGTGAACTATTAACGCAAATCGATCATGCCGATACCTCGACCGCGGTGGCCTGCGAGCGCGCCTTTCTCGGTGAGCTCGACGGCTCATGCAAGACGCCGATCGCAGGCCACGCCGCGCTGGCGGGCGGCGTGTTGCAGTTCCGCGGGCTGATCGCCAAGCCCGACGGCAGCGCCGCGCATGAAACCGCGATCGCAGGCCCGCAAGCGAGCGCGGTCACCATCGGCGTCGATGCCGGTCGCGCGCTGAAGCAATATGCCGGTCCTGGATTTTTTGACTGATGCGTATCGTCGTCACCCGCCCCCAAGTCGATAGCGAACGTATCGCCGCCGCCTTGCGCGCGCGCGGCCATGAGGTGCTGGTGGCGCCGCTGCTGCACGTCGAGCCGGTGGCGGCCGATTTTTCCGGCGGCTGGGGCGGCGTCATCATCACCAGCGCCAATGCGCTCGGCGCCATCGCCGGCCATACCGCGCGCGATAAACTTATCAAGCTGCCGTTGTTCGCGGTTGGCGAGCGCAGCGCCGATGCGGCGCGTGCGGCTGGATTTATCGATGTCACCTCGGCCGGCGGCGATGTACGGGATCTGGTGCGGTTGATCGCCGCGCGGCGCGTCGATGCGGCGGCGCCGTTGCTTTATCTCGCCGGCGAGGATCGCGCCGCGGATTTGATCGCCGAACTGGTGGCGCACGGCATCGCGGCCGAAATGGCGATCGTCTATCGCGCGATCAGCGCGCCATTCCCGCCGGCGCTGACGGCGGCGCTCAAGGCTGGAGGGGTCGATGCGGTGCTGCATTTTTCCAGGCGCAGCGCCGATAATTACATCGCCGGCGCGGCCCAGGCCGGCATCGCCGAACAGGCAATGGCGGTACGCCATCTCTGCCTGGCGGCGCAGATCGCGGAGCCGTTGGTGCAGGCGGGCGCCAGCCATGTCGCCATCGCCAAACGGCCGGATGAAGCGGCGTTGATTGCGCTGCTGGAGACCGCCAATTGAAGGCTTGATTGGCGCGCCCGGGCCATTTGCGTTATTTCCTCGGGGCGGGTGGGCCGAATCGCTAGGGATCAGCATGGCCGATAAGCGCACGACGCCGGAAACGCCCCAAAACGCAGCCGAAGACGCGAGCCCCGGCACGCGCCGCAAGAAGCGCGCGGCGCCTACCATCGACCTTACCGCCACCGAGGTGCCGCCAGCGCAAGAGGCGGCACCGCCGCCGCCTTCTGCCGCCCCGGAGCCGCCAGCTGCCCCTCCCGATAGCCTGCTCGGCGGTCCAATCAACGCCGGGACCTATATAGCCGGGGCGGCGGGCGCTTTCGCTATGACGATTATTCTCGCCGCGCTCTGGCTGACGGGGCTGCTGCCGGTACGCTATACGGCCGCGCCAGGCGCATCGGATGCGAAATCGATCGACGGGCTCACCCAGCGCGTCGGTAAAATCGAGGACGCGGTGGCCAAATTGCCGGCCGGCGATGCCGGCATGGCCAACCGGATGGCGGCCGCCGACAACGCCATGAAGTCGCTCGGCATCGCGCTCACCGCACTTAATCGCCGCAGCGACGACAACGCTGCCAATGCGAACCTGGCCCTTGCGCGCGCCGACGCGGCCAGTAAGGCGGTAACGGAACTGCGGACCAGCGTTCAGGACGCAGAAAAAAACGGCGCGGCCGGCATCTCGCCTGCCGAACTCGACGCCTTGCAAAAACGCCTGGCCGCGCTCGAAAAATCCGCCACAGCCGCGCGCGCCGACATTGCCAGGGCTGCCACTGCCGACAATGCGGCGCGGCTGGCGCTGAGCGCGGCGGCGCTGCGCGATGCGGTGCTCAGTGGGACGCCGTTTACCGCCGAACTCGCGCAAGCCAAGTCACTCGGCGCCTCCGACAAAGAGACGGCGCCGCTCGCGCCCTTCGCCGAAATCGGGATACCGAGCATACAAGCGCTCGCCCAGGAGCTGCGCGCGCTGCTGCCTGCCATCCTCAAGATTTCCGGCGCGCAGGCGCCGCCAGATGGCTTCTTCGAGCGGCTTGAGGCCAATGCCGGCAAACTGGTGCGCATCCGGCCGATCGATGCACCGCCCGGCGACGATGTGCCGGCTGTGCTGGCGCGCATCGAGATCGATACCGCAAAAGCCGATATCCCGGCCGCGCTCGCCGATCTCGGCAAGCTGACCGATGCAACCCGCGCACCGGCGCAGGTCTGGATCGCCAAGGCAAAATTGCGCCAGGCCGCGCTGGCGGCGGCGCGCCGCTACGCCGCCGACACCGCGCGCGCGCTTGGTCCATCCGGGCCCAAGGCGGGAGCACAATGATCCGCGTCGTCATATTCCTGCTGGCGGCGACCGTGCTCGCGGCCGGCTGCGTCTGGTTTGCCGACCGGCCTGGCGACGTCGCCATCACTTGGATGGGTTACCGGATCGAGACATCGGTGACGGTGGCCACGCTCGCGCTCGTGGCGCTCGTGGCCCTGCTCATGCTGCTGTGGACGATCGTGCGCGGGATCCTGCGTTCGCCCGAGCAGGTCTCGTTGTTTTTTCGCCACCGCCGCGCCGTCAAAGGTTATCTCGCTATCACGCGTGGCTTGATCGCGGTCGGCGCTGGCGATCTGCGCATCGCGCGCAAGGCGGCCGACGATGCGGCGCGGCTGTCGCCAGGCGATCCGCTGGCGCTGCTGCTGACCGCGCAATCGGCGCAGATGGCTGGCGACCGCAGCGGCGCCGAGCGCGCCTTCCGCGACATGACCAAGCGCGACGACACCAAGCTGCTGGGCTTGCGCGGGCTCTATATCGAGGCGCAGCGGCGCGACGATCCGCAGGCCGCGCGGCTCGCCGCCGAGGAAGCGGGCAAGGCGTCGCCGGCGCCGGCCTGGGCCGGGCAGGCGGTGCTCGATTATCGCTGCGCCGCCGCCGACTGGGCCGGCGCGCTCGATGCGCTCGATAGCATGAAGGGCGCGCTGGAGAAGGCCGCCTATCGCCGTCAGCGCGCCGTGCTGCTCACCGCCCGCGCGCAGGCGCTGGAAGAGATCGACCGCGACACCGCGCGCGCGGCGGTGCTGGAAGCGGTTAAGCTCGCGCCCGATCTGGTGCCGGCGGCGGCGCTGGCCGGGCGGCGGCTGGCGGAATCAGGCGAGCCGCGCAAGGCGCGCAAAATTCTCGAGAAAGCCTGGAGCATCAATCCACATCCCGACATCGCTGAGGCTTATGCAAACCTGCGGCTCGGCGACAGCGCGCGCGAGCGTCTTGCGCGGATGCAGAAGCTCGCCGGCATGGTGCCGGGCCAGCTCGAGGGCGCGCTGGCGGTGGCGCGCGCCGCGCTCGATGCGCGTGAGTTCGCCGCCGCGCGCGCCGCGCTGGCGTCGTATCTTTCGGCGCCGACCCGGCGGGTCGCGACCTTGATGGCGGAGATCGAGGAAAGCGAGCACGGCGATGAAGGCCGCGTGCGCGAATGGATGGCGCGCGCCATGCGCGCTTCCGGCGATCCGGGGTGGACCGCGGACGGCACAGTGTCCGAGCGCTGGATGCCGGTGTCACCCAGCGGCCGGCTTGACGGCTTTACATGGAAGGTGCCGCTGGCGGAGATCGGCGTCACACGGCCGGTGATCGAGATGGCGCCGCCGCCACAAGCGCAACCGGCGCCTGCATTGCAAGCCGCGCCGCCGCCGCCGCGCAAATCGGCAAAATCCGCGGCCAAGTCAACGGCCAAAACCAAAACGGTGGAACCGGTGATCCCGCTGGTGCATGCGCCCGACGATCCCGGCCCGGATCCGGTTCTGGAAAGCGATCCTGTGCCGGAACCCACGACACCGCCGCCGCCGGCCCCCTGGCAGCGATTCATGCAGCTGTTTCGCTAGGCAGACACGCGTATTGCCATTCCGAAGGCCCGCCACTATCAGTGGCCGCGTTATCGGCCGACGTAGCTCAGCGGTAGAGCATCCGCTTCGTAAGCGGGGGGTCGGGGGTTCAAATCCCTCCGTCGGCACCAACCTTCGCGGCCAAAGCCGCTTCGGTTGGCAAGCCCGACTTCATTCCGCGAAGGTTGCCCGCCGAAGCCTTGGCGAAGGCGGGCGTATCAATTGAATTCGGTTATTTCTCGCGAATTTTACGATTTCGATACGTCAATTGGTCACCAAATTTCTTTTCCGGGCTCAAGAAACCCGGGAACCAAAATCGCTCATCCGCGTTGCCCCCGCCAGACTTCCCGCGCGCGTTCGCGCCAACGAGGAGCCGAGCCATGTGGACAGCTTTGTTTGCCGTTACCGCTATCATCGCCGTTGGTTTGACCTTTGCCGCGATCGCCATCGATTCCGCCAATGGCGGTAAGTTCCGTCTCTGAATTGGTACCCGCGTTTCTGTCTGTAGCAATGACTTGGGCGGCCAGGAGGCCGCCCATTTTTATTGCAAAGCGGGCGCCACGGCGGCCCGGAACTTTGCAATAATGGCGCAATGCCGCCCTTGCTGCTGTCGAGGCGCTTCGCGCCGCTGTTCTGCTGCCAGTTCTTCGCGGCATTCAACGATAATTTTCTCAAAACCTCACTGGTCTTTCTGATCTTGTTCGGCGGGCGCACCGATAGCGCGGCGCTGATCACGCTGGCGAGCGCCATCTTCATCGCACCCTATTTCTTTTTATCCGGGCTTGGCGGCGAACTGGCTGATCGCTACGACAAGGCGCGGGTGGCGCAATGGTTGAAATTCGCCGAGATTTTTATCGCCGCGGCGGCGGTTGCCGGATACGCGTGGCAGTCGCTGATCATTCTTTATGCGGCGCTGGCTGGTTTCGGCGTTTTGGCCGCGCTGTTCGGCCCGATCAAATACGGCATCCTGCCGGACCATTTACGCCGCGAGCAATTGCCGGCCGGCAACGCGCTGGTGGAGGGCGCGACCTTTATCGCCATCCTCACCGGAACGATTGTCGGCGGTGTGGCGGCGCGCGGTGGCGGTGATGCCGCTCGCTTTGCCGCGCTGGTGATGGGATTTGCGGTTGCCTGCTGGTTCTCGGCGCTGCTCATTCCGCCAACCGGGCAAGGCGCGCCGCAACTCAAGATCGCCGGCAATATCGCAGCCTCGACCGCCACGATGATCCGCCATCTGCGCGCCGACACCAGGTTGTGGTGGGGCGCGATGGTGACGAGCTGGTTCTGGCTCATCGGCATCGTGGTGCTCTCGCTGTTGCCGCCGCTGATCAAGACGCTGATCGGCGGCGACGAGGACACCGTCACCGTTTATCTTGCGCTGTTCTCAATTGCCGTCGGCATCGGCTCGGCATTGGCCGCGCTGATTGCGCGCGGGCGCATCGTGCTCAACACCACGCTGGCAGGGTGTGTGCTGCTCGGGGCCTTCGCGCTCGATCTGGGCCTGGCGACCTATGGCGTGGCCCCGCTCGCGGGCCCGCAGACGCCGGGCATGGTATTTTCCGCTGCGCTGGGGATACGTGTCGCGGTCGATCTCGCCGGCCTTGCGATTGCCGGCGGTCTGTTCATCGTGCCGGCCTTCGCCGCAGTGCAGGCTTGGGCCGGCCCTGACTACCGCGCGCGCACGGTCGCGGCGGTCAATGTGCTCAACGCCGGCTTCATGACCGGTGGGACTGTGCTGGTGTCGATCCTGCAAAAATCCGGCGTCAGCATAGCCGTGTTGTTTCTGGCGATCGGCGTCGCGACGCTTTTAGTCGCGTGGGCGATTCGGCGGACCATGCCGAAGACGAGCTAGCCGATGCTTCAGTTACTGGTGCTCGCGAGCTGGTCGAGCGGAATAGTTATCTCGCAATGAAGCCCCGCAGGATTCCAATCGAACCGGATTTTCCCTGCCAATTCGGTTTGAATCACGCTGCCAAGCACGCGCGTGCCGAATCCTTGACGGGCGGGCGTCTTGACGGGCGGCCCGCCTGCCTCAGACCAGGAGATCGCAATCTGCGTCTCGCCACGCAACCATTCGACTTTAAGCCGGCCGGAGGGAACCGACAGAGCGCCGTACTTAACCGCATTCGTCGTCAATTCGTGCAGGACCATCGCAATCGCCTGAGCCGATTTCGGTTCCAGAACAAGTTCGGGACCCTCGATACGCGCGCGCGACAGTCCCTTTAGGCTGTAAGGTGCGAGCTCTTCCGTGACCAGACTATGAAGGCTAGCTCCCGCCCAACGTGATTGCGCCAGCAGCGTGTGGGCATTCGACAGCGCCTTGAGACGCCCCCCGATTGCTGCCTTGAAATCTTCAACGGTGTCAGCGCGCGTGAGTTGCACGGTTGCTTGCACGAGGGCCAGCAAGTTCTTCGCACGATGGTCGGCCTCGCGTGCGAGTATTTTTTCGCGTTCTGCCGCCTGCCGACGATCGGTGATATCGCGGGTTACGCAGCGCGTGTGGACGAACTTGTCGCCCTCCCACAGCACGTTCGAGTTGATCAGCACCTCGCGGATCGAGCCGTCTTTGCAGCGCAGTCGCGCTTCGTAATTGCTTAGCGTTTCCGCTTTCGCCAACCGGCCAAGGATGTCGTCAATCACAGGCTTGTCGGCATGAAATTCGGCAATGTGGTGGCCGATGTATTCTTCGGACGTGACACCGAGCATTTCCATTTCGGTACGGTTGGCCCAGAGAATTGTTCCGTCTGAGCCGACCCAGTGCATACCCACGGTGGCGTTTTCCACGAAGTCGCGTAGCGCCTGCTCGGCGCCCCGCAGGGCTCCATCAGCCTGCTTGCGTTCGGTGATGTCCTGGAAGCAGTTGACCGCGCCGACGATGTTTCCATCGCTATTCCTGACGGCCTCGATGTCGACGAGCGCTATGCCGCGCACACCGTCCGGACGCTCGATGTGGACTTCCTGTTGGCGCACGGAAACACCGGTGCGTAGCACAGCGGCCATCGGGCATTCATGGTGCGGCAGCAGGCTGCCGTCGGGGCGGAACATTTTATAGGAACCGCAAAATCGTTCATTGGGATCGCCGAGTTTAGGCGAACGGCCCCATAGTTCGGCAGCGCGGTGGTTGTACCGAAGGACCAGCCCCTCCCGGTCACAAATATAAATTGCGAACGGCAGCTGTTCGAAAAGCCGCGCGGGCAATTCGAAGACTTGTTCCTCCTGACGCAAAGCACTGGCGCTGTCGGCCGCCTTCGTGATCGCGGACACGTCGATGGAAGCAGATGTCTCGCGTTTGCGCCGAAACGACCGTGGCGTTTCGATAGGTTCATTACTCATTGTGCTGCTGCGGCCTGCCGTATTTAAGGGATATTGCTATTTGTCTTACCGATGCTTGCCATGCGAATGATCCGGGGCTTTCATTTTTCCGGGGGGACCAGGTAGGCGACCAACCGCGCGCCTTGCCAAATCTCAATATCGTGGCCGTTGAGACGCTGTTTTGCTTCCTTCAATGCGTCATCGTCGCGCGAGCATTCATGGATAGCGGGCGGGTCCACAACGTGGCCATCCCTTTTGATGCTGTAAAACCGGTACTCGGGCATCACGCTGCCTCGCCGTGCGGGACACAATGTCGTTTGTCGCTTATTGACACCGGTCGCTCCTGGTCTCGATGCTCTCACACTTAGGACACTCGAAAGAAAGTAATTCGCTACCGACGCCATCAGCCTCTATTCCAAAAAGGCGCATCGCCGTGTTGCATAGGGGACAGACCGTCACCGCAAGGGAATTAAAGTCGTCAATTGCTTGCTGCTGATAAATATTCATCGGACCTCCGCTGGGCGCAGAGAGTGTTTGCTGGCAAGAATCTCTTCGGGTCCGAAAACCGCTGGGCGTTTAAAATGAAGCGTAATTGCGGACATGACTCTCTCCGATGGCTGGAGGAAGCCTGCGCTCGTTGTCGAAAACTGGCGAGTCGCTCGTAGTCTAAGAGCAAAAACCGCTCTCAGTGAGTTATACGTCAGCTACTCACTAAACGGCCTATCAGCCGGCTGGCACGGCCGGACTCAAGACGCCAATAACAGGCTCAATTTGGTCCCTTTTGCCTGGGCGCCAGTGTTTCATGTCCGTTTTGATCAAAATCAGACATTCACCGGTGTCGAAGCTAAGCTTCCGAACATGAGGCGCAATAATTGACTGCCGCGCCAAGACCCGCGCCCTAGCGCTTCTTTCTCATCTTGAGCACGCGATCGACCATGTCGCCGGCGACGCCGAGATAGTTGGCGGGATCCGCCATTTTCTCAAGCTGCTTGCGGGTGGCGTGTTTGCGGATCTCTTTGTCTTCTGCCAGCAGGTCGATCAGCGGACGTCCGGTTTTCACCACCTGGCGGCACACGTCGTAAACGAGATCGTGCGCCTTGTTGCGACCAAGCGTCGGCCCCAGCCCCATCATCACCGCCTCGGACATGATCAGCCCATTGGTGATGCCGAGGTTCTCGCGCATTTTCTTTTCGTTGACCTGGAGGCCTTCGACCAGGAAGCGCGTCTGCGCCAGCGCGCCGGCTGACAGCATGAAGATTTCCGGCAGCGCGATCCATTCGATTTCCCACGGGCCGGTAGCGCGCTCGTGGTCTTCGACCATCGCTTCCAGAAGGGCGGCGACGAGCTGCTTCACCATCGCGGTCTGCGCGGTGATGTAGACCGACGAGATCGGGTTGCGCTTTTGCGGCATGGTGGAGGACGAGCCGCGGCCTTCGTGAAACGGCTCGTAGACTTCTTCCACTTCGGTCTGCATCAAGAGCTTCACATCGAAGGCGATCTTGCCGCAGGTCCCGGTAATGAGGCCGAGGAAGCAGCCGACCTCGGCGATGCGATCGCGCACGGTGTGCCAGGAAATGTCGGGTTGACCGAGCTTGAGTTCCTTGCACAAACCGGCCTGTACCTTTAGGCCGTCTTTGCCGAGTGAGGACAGCGTGCCGGCAGCGCCGCCGAATTCGGCGACCAGCACGCGCGGGCGCAATTCCTGGAGGCGCTGCTTGTGGCGCTCGAAGGCGCCGAGCAGGGTCGCCATTTTGTAGCCGAAGGTGATCGGCACCGCCTGCTGCAGATTGCTGCGCCCGGCCATCGGGGTATTGCGATATTTTTTCGCCAGCTTGGCGAGCGCGTCGGAAATGCCGTCGAGCTCCTTCTCGACGATGTCGAGCGCTTCGCTGATTTGCAGGATGGTGGCGGTGTCGGTGATGTCCTGGGTGGTGGCGCCCCAATGCGACCACTCGCCAAGCCCGTTTTTGCACAACTTCACCAACTGTTGCACCACCGGCAGCACCGGATAGCCGATGCGCTCGGTCGCCTCCTTCAACTTGGCCATGTCGATTTTGCCGGCCTTGCAGTGCTTGACGATTTCGCGGGCGGCACCTTGCGGGATGATCTTCAGGCGGCCTTGCGCGACCGCCAATGCTGCCTCGAAGTCGAGATATTTTTGCACGCGGTTCTCGTCCGACCACACCTGCCGCATCGCCGGCGTGGTGAAGATGTCGCGGAACACCGCGGAATCGAGGATCGTCGAGGGCATAGAGGCTCCTGCTAGCCGGTTGTCGGCGCTGTGCTAACCTAAGCGGGATGGTCATGACAATGGAAGCGTCCGGGAGACCTGCATGAACGTGAGAACCGAGCCGCAGCGCGGCTTCAAGCTCGAGCCGGTGCATCCCAAGCCCGAGCAGGCGCACACCATGCCGTACGCGCCGGCGGTACATATCGTCGGCGCCTGCGACCTGATGTTTCTGTCGGGCGCGACGGCCTCGCCGCTCTATCACAAGCATCCGCATGTTGATGCTGAGCATGTGCATCCGCATTCGATCGAGGAGCAGACCGTGCGGGCGATGGAGGCGATCAAGTCGATCCTCGACCATACCGGCGCGAGCTGGCGCGACGTGGTGAAAGTAACGAAATATCTCACCGACTTCCGCGAGGCCGACGCGATGCACGCCACCATGGCGAAATATTTCGGCGACTGGCGGCCGGCTAGCACCACAGTGTGCATCAATCAATTGTCGTCGCCGGGCGCGCGCATCGAGCTCGATATGATCGTGGCGCTGCCGAAGAAGACCGCGTGACGCTTCCACCCGATATTGCACGCATCCTTGAAGCCGAGGTTCCGCGCTTTTCCGATGGCGAGATGGCGCGGCGCCGCGCGGCGATGGAAGCGCTGCTGATCGAGCATGATTGCGATCATCTGATTTTTTGCGGCGCCGCCCGTTTCGGCTCGGCGGTGCAGTGGCTGACGCAATGGCCGGTGACCGCCGAGGCGGTCGGCATCTTCAGCCCAAGCGAGCGCGACGCGCTGTTCGTGCAATATGTCAATCATGCGCCGCAGGCGGGTCTGATCGCCGACAAGGCCGACGTGGCCTGGGGCGGGGAGTCCGGCATCAAGGCCGCGCTGGCGGTATTGGAAACGCGGGCCTCGGCGTCGGAGCGCATAGGATATGTCGGCCCGCTGAGCGCGGAGCAGCACGTCGTGCTGGCGGCGGGCTTTCCGAATATCGCCAATCTCAACCGGGCTTACGTCAAGCTTCGCCAGGTAAAGTCGGCGGAGGAGATCGTCTGGCTGCGCATCGGCGCGCATTTCAGCGATCTCGGCATGGCGGCGCTGCGCGACGGCTTGAAAAGCGGCATGAACGAACGCGAACTTGGCGATCTGGTCGAGCGCGCTTACATTTCGCGGGGCGCGACCAACGTCATTCACTACATCGGCACGACGTCGATGAGCGCTCCCGATCTCGGCGTGCCACGGCAGTTTGCGACCACGCGTCGCGTGCAGAAGGGCGACGTGGTCGTGGCCGAAATCAGCGCGGCGTTCTGGGAACATCCGGGCCAGGTGCTGCGCAGCTTTGCGCTGGGCGAGCCGACCCGGCTTTATCGCGAGCTGCACGCGGCGGCAGATGCCGCGTTCGATGCCATCGCCAAAGTGCTGAAAGCCGGCGCAACACCGGCGCAGGTGATCGAGGCGTCAGGCGTCATCGAGGACGCAGGGTTCACCATCATCGACGATCTGCTGCACGGTTATGGCGGCGGTTACCTGCCGCCCATCCTCGGCAGCCAGAGCCGCCCGGCCGGTCCCGTTCCGCAGGAGCCGTTTCGCGACGGCCAGACGGTGGTGATTCAGCCCAATGTAGTGACACGTGAAGGCAAGGCCGGTGTGCAAACCGGCGAGATGGTCATAATCCGCAAGTCGGGCATCGAGCGGCTGCACGCGATCTCGCGCGGTTTCGTCGTTATCTGAGCTGCTCCGCCAACCAATCCGCGCTTTGCGAGCGCCAGCGGTAGGCGCGGTTGGTGGCGATGTGGTTGCCGTCCTCGATCATCATCAGTTCGACCGGGCCTTTCGCTTCCTTCGCCAGCCGCTCGGCATCTTTGGCCGGCACGATGCGGTCGAGCCGGCCGTTCAGGATGAACAAGGGACAAGTGATGTTTTGTGCCACGCCTTCGAGCGACAGCGTCAACGCATTCTTGCGCGCCTCGTCTTGGGTCTTGCAATGGCTGCGCACGCGGAACGCTTCGCGCGTCAAATCCGGCAGGCCGTCCCAGGCCGAACCGAAATTAAACGGCCCGCCGAGCGCGATGCAGGCCTTGATGCGCTTGTCGACCGCGGCGGCGCGCGGCGCGTAGTAGCCGCCCAGGCTCACGCCCCACATGCCGATGCGCGCACTATCGAGATCGCGCCGGGTGCCGATATAATCCAGCACGGCCTTGACCGGCACTTCGTAGTCGCCGCGGATGGGAAAATCATATTGCGCCTCGCCCTGGCCGGGGCCTTCGAACACCAATGTCGCGATGCCGCGCGCCAGGAACGGCGCCTCGTAAGCATCGGTTTCCTCTTTGGTCGAATCGAGCCCGACCGCCATGGCCAGCACCGGCGGCTTTGCCGCGCCGGTTGGCTTACGCAAGATGCCGGCCAACGCTTTGCCCTGATAGGGAATTTCGACGCGCTCGCCGGGCGGATTTAAATAAGGCAGCGCGGCCTGGCGGCATTCGATTTGCTTCTTGTGCGCGGCCTTCATCTGCGCCTGGTCGTGCACGAACAGAAACGAGGCGAAATGATAGTAGACGCCGGCGCGCTGCAGGCATTCGCTGGCGGTCAAGAAATGCTTGTGCGCCAGCGCTTCGCGGCCGATGTGCTCGTGGTGCGCGGCGCGCGCCGACCAGGCCGGGCACCAGTCGTTGTAGGAAGCCATCGCGCCGGTGACCTCCTCGAAGTCGGTCAGCACGACGCCGTTGGCGACAAAGCGCGGGCCCCAATGCGCGATCGCGGCCTTGAGCAAGGGATCGGATGACATAGCTTATTTCCTTGAGTGGTTTAACCGGTTTTTTCGTCGCGCCTGTACCACGGCATGAAATGCCGCGTGCACCAATTCACCAGCAATTCGAAGCTGACGCCGAAGGCCGCAAGCAGCAAGACGCCGACGAAGGCTTCGTTGTGATGATAGGAGCGCGAATTATAGAGAATGTAGTAGCCAAGCCCGCCGATCGACAGAAAAAATTCCGACACCGTCGCACCGATCAGCGCGCGGCCGGCGGCGAGCCGGAAGCCGGCCAGTAGATAGGGCATCGACGCCGGCAGGACGATTTCGCCCAGCATACGCAGGCGGCTGGAGCGGAACGAGCGCGCGACCTCGAGGAATTCACGCGGCACCGAGCGCGCGCCGTCGGCGACATTGACGATGATGGAGAAGATCGCGGCGAAGATGATGGTGGCGATGCGTGTCGCGCCTGAATAACCGAACCACAGCGAGAACAGCGGCAGCACGACGATCATCGGCACTGCGTAAAAGCCGTTGACGTAATGCCGGATGGCGCGTTCGAACATCGGCATGCGTCCCATGAGCAGTCCGATGATGGTGCCGAACACCAGCGCGATGGCGAGACCTTCGGCCACCGCCGTCAGCGAGGCGGCGGTGGCTTTCAGGAAAGCCGGATCGGTGATGACGCGCGGGATAGCCATGACGACGGTGGTCGGCTTGGCGACGTAGCCGGGCGCCAGGGCGCGCACCACGAATTCCCACGCCAGTAAAATGGCGAGCCCGCAAATCAGCCGCGGCATGAACGTGCCGAGCAGGCGCGCGTTGACTGCCGGCGATTTCGGCGCCGCGAGCGCAGCGGAGGCTCCGATGGCCGATTCAGTCACGCGCTACTGCCTCCAGCGCGCGAAATGCTGCTCGATCTTCAAGCCGAGACGCATCAAGCCGACGCCGATAAGTCCGATGATGAGGATCGAGGCGAACACGCCGCCGGTGTCGAAATTTTGCGACGCGCCCATGATGAGTTGGCCGAGGCCGGTCGACGACAAAAAGAATTCGGCCGCGACCATGCCGACCAGCGCGCGGCCGATGGCTTGGCGCACGCCGGTCATGGTGTAGGGCAGTGTGTAAGGCAGCATCACCTCGCGCCACAGCGACCATTCGTTCGAGCGGAACGACTTCGCCACCTCGATCATTTCAGGCTTGATGCTGCGCGCGCCTTCCACGGTGTTGTAGAGCACCGGGAATACCGCGAACAAGAATACCACCAGTACCTTGGGCGCGAAGCCGAAGCCCATCATCGACAGGATGAACGGGATCAGCGCCACCATCGGCGTGGCATAGAGCGTCATGATGTAGGGTTCGACGCCGATGCGCAGCAGGCGCACGCGCGCCAGCAGCACCCCGAGCGGAATGCCGACCACGAGCGCCAGCACGAAGCCGGTCAGGAACAGCGTCGCGGAGTCAAGAAACTGCGCGATGAATTCCTCGGTAAAAACAAGTTGCCAGAGCCGCACCAAGGTTTCCGAGAACGGCACCATGAAGGCCGCGCTGGTGCTGCGGCCGGCAATCTCCCAGAGGGCGATGCCGGCGGCCAGACTGGTCCAGAACGGCGCGTTGCGCCGGATCGCCGCAGTTGTCATTTCACCATCGCGTTGGCGTCTTTCCAGACGCTGGTGTCGACAAGGTTCTCATAAGTCACCGGCTCCTTGTCGGGCTTGATGGCGCCGATCTTCTTCATCAATTTGGCGGTGGCTTCGAGCTTGTTGCGCGGCAGACCGTCGTCTTTCGCCGCCCAGAACTCGATGGCGAGGAACGACTTCAGCGCTTCTTTGTTCACGGCCTTGCTGTGGCCGGTGTTGGTCGCGACCTCCGCGACCGCTTCGGCGTTTTTCGGGTCTTGCATGAAATGGGCCGCCTCGATCATGCCGGCTAGCGCGCGCACGAAAGCGTCGCGATTCTTCGCCAGATTGTCCTTGCGCGCGACCAGCATCAAATAGTGGCTGGTTGGATTGGTGTTCTTCATCGCCAGCAGAATATTGAGCTTCTTACCCTGGGATTGGATCTCGGCGAGGTCGTCGAGATGCAGCACGGCATAATGCAATCGGCCGGCGATCAGTGCAGGACCCGGCCCCGAGCCAAGCGCGATTTGCTTGACGTCTTCGATTTTCATGCCGGGGCAGCCTGAGGTGAGCATCGAGCGCAACGCCACCGAGCGGGCGCCGTTGATCGAATTCGACGCCGACATCCTGGCCGGCCAGATCCTTGCAGGTCTTGCCGGGCTCGCTCGCGCCAATGACCCAATCAGGATTGGGCATGCCGTAAAGCCCGACCAGCGGCACATTGGCATTGGAAATCTGGTTGATCACCGGGGGTGTCGGCGACCACGCCATGTCGACGTCGCCGGCGACTACCGCACGGGCAGCGGCGGTGCCGTTGTCGAACGGGCGGATCTCGACATCGGCGCCGTGCTTCTTGAAGAAACCCTGCTTCTCGGCGACGTAAGCGATGGTGACCGAAAAGATCGGCGGAATGCCGGGAAGGGCTATCACGAGCTTCTTGCCTTGCGCTGAGGCCGGGTTGGCGCCCAGGAGCAACGCCGCGAGCAAGGCGCCGGCCATCAGGCTTAAGTTTCTACGCATGGAATCCTCCGTTTGATCTAAAGTTTTTTGTTTAGCGTTCGAGAACGAATTCGGCTTCGCGTGCCTCCCGCATCAGCGTGCCCCAGACTTGCTCGCGCAGTTCGCCGAAACGCGGCTCGCGCAGCGTCTCCCGGGTGCGCGGATTGGGCAGATCGATGGTAATGGTTTCGTGGATGCTCGAGGGACGCCCTTTGAGCACGATCACCCGGTGGCCGAGCAACACCGCTTCCTCGATCGAATGGGTGACGAAGATCATGGCGGTCGGCCGTTCTTCCCAGATCCTCAACAGCTCGAATTGCAGGATCTCGCGCGTCTGCGCATCGACCGCGGCGAACGGCTCATCCATCAGCAGCACGTTCGGCTCGACGGCGAGTGCGCGCGCCAGCCCGCAACGTTGCTGCATGCCGCCGGACATCTGATAGGGGAACGCAGTCTCAAAGCCGGTCAACCCGACCAGCTTGATGAATTCCGGCACCTTGCGCACGATCTCGGCCTTCGAAACGCCGGCCATGCGCAGGCCGTAGGCGACGTTGTCGAACACGGTCTTCCACGGAAACAGGCCGAAATGCTGGAACACCATGGCGACGCCGGCGATCGGCTCCTCGACGCGTTCATGGCCAACCCAGATTTCTCCGGCGTCGTGCGACAACAACCCGTCGATACAGCGCAGCAGCGTGGTCTTGCCGCAGCCGGACGGACCGACCACGGCGACGATCTCACGCTCGGCCACGTCGAAATCGATATTGCGGAACACTTCCAGCGCGCCGTAGTGCTTGCCCAGTCCCTTGACGCGAATGCGCGGCTCGGCCGCTTGCGAAGCCGACGGAGCGAATGGCGGATTGCGCCGTTGGCTGCTGGGTCACTCGGCGGCCTGTGACGCTGGTTTAGGATTGATTTTGGCCCAATAGTCGGCGGCCTGCTTGGAAGCTTTAAGCGCTTCTTCGGTCTCGAAGCCCGGCGCCATCGAACCGTCGGTGCCGGCGAGAATCTGGTGATGCTCGATGTTCAGCGTGCGCAACCAGCGCTGCTGGCCCATGGTGATGGCGACGAAATAGCCGATCTCGACCAGTTCGGGTTCGCTGAAATGCTTGTGCAGGCGCGCCCATAATTCGTCGCCGGCGGGCAAATCCCAGGTGATCGCCTCGGCATAGGCCAGCGCGGCCTTTTGCCGCTCGTCGTAATGCGATGAACTCTCGAAATTGATCAGGTCGGAGTAGTCGTCTTCCTTGAGACCGGCCTTGGCCGCCTTGATTGAACGCTGGTTGCCGCAGAACTCGCACAGCACCGAGCGCGACACATAAATGCGGCACAGCTCCTTGATCTTGTGATCGGCCACGCCGTTCTTGAAAACGTCGCGCCAGGTATTGGCGAACGACCAGAATGTCGCCGGCACATGGGCGCGGATCGCCTGGCTCTCCGGCCGCGGCGTTCCTTCGCGCGCACAACGTTCGAATTCGGCGATCATGGCCGGATCTTTGACCGTCGCTGGATCGATGTAGCTGATGCGCGGTCCCGGCATTGACGAATTCTCCTTTGAAGGTTGTTGGTGACGCGTCCGTCGCGGCCTCGTGCATGTTGCCGCAAGCGCGCGTACCGGGCAACGCCGATGACAGCTTTTCGGTAACCCTATATTTGCCTCGTCCGTGTTCCGGCCCGACGATGGGCGGTGGGCGGCAACGATCCCACACCTTGTATTTACTGGCTTTTCCAGCGCGTGCCATCGTTAGGCTGCACGTGATCGTTACGGACCGAGCGTGGTTACCACGTCGGTATTCTTAATAGCGCGAAAGGTTACTCTAAACTTATCTGGGGCCAAACACGAAACGTAAACAATAGTAATTCAGCGGCTCTTCAGCATAGACCAAAATGCGTTGTCGAAATTAGCAATTGAATACTTTGTCCCTCTTAGTCTCGTGACGACAAGCGAAGTTTCAGATCGCGTCAAACGGGACAAAAACCTTGCGTGCCAGCACCATCGTCATGATCGCCTTCGCCGTCGTGTTCGGCCTGCTCGCGGTCTTCATCGCGCAGGTCTGGCTCAACAACCAGGCCAACATGCAGGCGAAGAACTTTGAAGCGAACAAGAAGCAGGTGGCGATGCAGACCATTGTCGTCGCCAAGCAGCCGTTGCGTTTCGGCACCGAACTCAATGCCGCGATGCTGGAGGAAGTGCCGTGGCCGGTAGACTCGATGCCGGCCGGCGCCTTCACCAAGATCAGCGACCTGTTGCATAGCGGCCGCCGCGTCGTTCTCACCGCGATCGAGCCGAACGAGCCGGTGCTCGCGCTCAAGATCACCGGCCCGGGCCAGCGCGCGACGCTGTCGGCGCTGGTCAAGCCGGGCATGAAGGCGGTGACCATCCGCGTCAACGACGTGGAAGGCGTCGGCGGCTTCGTGCTGCCCGGCGACCGCGTCGATGTCGTGCTCACGCGCCAGATCGACAAGGGCTCGGCCACCACCGAGGTCGTGCTGCAAAACGCGAAAGTGCTCGCGGTCGATCAGATCGCCGACGAGCGCGCCGCCAAGGCGGCGGTGGCGAAATCGGTCACGCTCGAAGTGAGCACGGTGGAAGCGCAAAAAGTCTGGCTGGCGTCGTCGGTCGGCAATCTGTCGCTGCTGCTGCGCAAGGCAGGCGACACCGCCGAAATGAAGACGCGCAAGATCACGCTCAACGATTTGAGCGGCAATGAACCGGTCAGCAACGACAAAGACGCAACCACGACGGTGGTGGTCACGCGCGCGACGGCGAAACAGGAATACACCGTGCCGGTCGAAGGCAGTCGTGGGGACATGACGACCGGTCAGAAAGCGGAGCGTCCGGTAATTCCGGACATGGCGTCGATGTTGGGGTCAATCAAGGACGGGGGAGTGTGCCGTGAATAACAAGAACGAATTTGCCGCCGGCTTCGCCTGGCGGCGCTCGGACAGGACGACAGTGCGCTGGCAGCTGGCTGCGCGATCTGGCGATCGCCTTGGCGGTTGCGGTGGCGGCGACGCTCCTGTTCATGATCGGCGGCGCTCACGCGCAAGATCGCGTCATCCAGATCAGCGGTAACGCCCATACCGCCATGGTGACAGTCACCGTCGGCAAGTCGCAGGACGTGCGCACCGCCACCAGCTTCGTCGACGTCATGGTCGGCGATCCGGAGGTCGCCGACGTTAATCCGCTCACCGATCATACGCTCTCGATCCTCGGCAAGAAGATCGGCACCACCCGCGTGTCGGTCTATGCCGAAGGCAAGAAGCTGATCGGCATCTTCGACGTCGAAGTGCAATACGACATCACCCGGCTGACCAACGAACTCAAGCGCCGCTTCGCCGGTTCGCACCTGCAGGCTTCAAGCGTTAACGGCCGCATCATGCTGTCGGGCGAGGTGGTTGATGCCGCCACCCTCGACAAGGCGGTCACCATCGCGCGCCAGTTCGGCCCGGAGATCATCAATTCGGTTTCGGTGATGCAGCCGCAGCAGGTGATGCTGGAAGTGCGCTTCATCGAGATTTCGCGCACCGCCGGCCGCGAGCTGGGCGTGCAGTGGAACGTGTTCAACAAGTACGCGACGGCCAATATCGGGTCGCAGCAACCCGCCGGGAGCCTGCCGCTGCCGGCGCCGGCCAACGCTAACACTCTCGCGCCCGGTGAAGTTGCCGCCGGCGTGCTCTCCGGGGCATCGCCGTTCGGCTTTGCGATCGGCCGCATTGTTAACGGCGCCACCACGGTCGACGTGGCGCTCAACGCGCTCGAGCAGAAGGGCATCGCCCGCAGCCTGGCCGAGCCCAATCTGGTCGCGCTGTCGGGCGACACCGCGAGCTTCCTGGCCGGCGGCGAATATCCGATCCCGGTGGCCGGCAGCTTCGGCCAGATCACCGTCGACTATAAGAAATACGGCGTCGGACTTGCTTTTACGCCGACCGTGCTCGGGAATAGCGTGATCAATCTGAAGATCGAGCCGGAGGTGAGTCAGATCGACACCACCCACACGATCTCGGTGGCAAACGGCATCTCGGTGCCCGCGTTGATCGTGCGGCGCGCCTCGACCACGATCGAACTGCGCGACGGCCAGAGCTTCATGATCGGCGGCCTGTTGCAGAGCAACAACCAGAACTCGATCGATCAACTGCCCTGGCTCGGCAGCGTGCCGGTGCTGGGCACGCTGTTTTCCAGCAAGTCCTATCAGCAGAACCAGACCGACCTCGCCATCATCGTGACGCCGCATCTGGTGCGCCCGACGCGGCCAGGCGACGTCGTTAAGACGCCGGCCGACGATTCGCTGCCGCCCAACGATCCGGATTTCTTCCTGCTCGGCAAGACCGAAGTCACGCGCGCGCAGGCGCTCGCACTCACGCCCATCACGGCTCGCGTTGCCGCCGCCGGCGACCGTCCATTCACCGGGCACATGCTCGATCTGCCGAGGGAGAATTTCCGATGCGGCCATCCAATAACATGCTGCGCGGGTTCGCGCTCGCGGCGCTGTTCGCCGCGCTCGCCGGCTGCTCGGAATATCTCGACCGCCGCGAAACGATTTCGCTCGGCGGCGGCAATTCGGTCGCCACCAACGAGGCGACCCAGATGGTCGATCCCTGGCCGCGCGACAGCGCCGACCGGAATATCGCCTACAACGGCGAGAAGATGGAAAGCGCCGTCGCGCGTTATCGCACCAACAAGGTCATTAAGCCACAGGGCATCGGCACGTCATCCGCAAACTATCAGTCGGACACGGGCAATAGCGCGGCGCCGGCAGTGCCGACCGCGGCCCCAGCCGCCTGCGCCGGCGAAGTAATCGGGATCAATTAACGTCATGCGACTAAGCCGCAGCCCCAGTACCGGCTCAACTCGCACCCGCGTGGTGGTAGTCACCGCCGACGCCGAGTTCGATCGTTCCGTGCGCGCCACGTTCGGCGCCTCGAGCGCGATCGATCTCGCCGTGGTGACGGGGCGCATCGCGGAACAGGGCGAAACGCTCGATGTGGAAGGCGCCACCGTCGTGGTGGTCGATCTCGACGCCGGCCGCGCCGATGAGATGCAGGCGCTGGCGCGGCTGATGGCGCGCGTGCGGCGCCTGGCCGCCGGTGATCGCGGTGACGCAAAGCTTCGATGAAAATGTCGCCCGCACGCTGTTGCAGATGCGGATCGCCGACTTCCTGGTCAAGCCGGTGGCGGCGATCGATTTGGTGCGCGCCTGCGCGCGCGTCGCGCAAGGGTTCGTCCGGCGGCGTCGAGCCGACCGAGGCGCAAATCTACACGTTCCTGCCCGCGGTCGGCGGCGCCGGCGTGACCACGCTGGCGATGCAGACCGCGATGCTCATGCTCAACAGCGGCGGCCCGCGGGTAAAACCGTCCACCTGCCTGGTCGATCTCAATTTCCAGCACGGCGCGGTGGCCGACTATCTCGATCTCGAGCCGCGCCTGAACCTGGCGGAAATCGAGCCGCGGCCGGACCGTCTCGACCGGCAATTGCTCGAGGTCATGCTGTCGTATCACGCGTCCGGCCTCGCCGTGGTCGCCGCGCCGAACCAGCCGGCGGAAATGCGCTCATTCGATCCCGACGTGGTGACGCGTCTGCTCGATCTGGTCTCGACCAATTTCGACTATGTCGTGTTCGACATGCCGCGCACCTGGTTCTCCTGGACCGACAGCGTGCTGCTCGGCTCGAACAATTTGTACATCGTCAGCGAAACCACCGTGCCCAGTCTGCGCCACGCCAAGCAATTGGTGGCGGCGATCAAGGAACGGCTGGGCGACGGACCCCATCCGCAGGTCATCGTCAACCGCTTCGAGCAGCGCATGTTCTCGTCCGGCCTGCGCCGCGGCGACCTTGAAGCAGACGCTCGGCGACGCCTTCGCGGCGCGATCCCCAACGATTACGCGCTGGTGCGCGAGGCGATCGACCGCGGCGTGCCGCTCGACGAGGTCAAGCCCGGCAACAAAATCACCGCGGCGCTCAAGAAGCTGGTGGTTGACGGCACGAAGCAGCCGGAAGCCGAAGGCAAGGCCGCGCCGGCGCTGAAGAAGCTCAAGCTTTCCGCCGCGCAGTAAGGGGATCGAAGCGATGGCCGGCCGTTTCACAGCCCGACGCGTTGCCGCGCCAGACCCGCTCGCGGCCGAGGAACCGATCGCCGTCGGTGCTGGGCGGCGTGCCCGACATCGCGCTTCCGGAAGTGCCGCCGGAGCAGGCGCCGTCTCTGCAGCCGCAGGCCGGCAACCCGCTGCTCAGCGACAAGCTGCTCGACGCCAAAGTCCGCCTGCATCGCCGGCTGATCGAGGAAACCAATCTTTCGGCGCTGGAAAAGCTGCCGGAAGATGAAATCCGCCGGCACGTCCAGCAACTGGTCTCGCAATATGTGCTGGCCGAGCGCCTGGCGCTCAATACGCAGGAGCTTTCCGACTTCGTTTCGGAAATTCTCGACGAAATGACCGGCCTCGGTCCGCTGGAGCCGCTGCTCAAGGATGGGAGCATCGCCGACATTCTGATCAACGGCCACGAATGCGTCTATGTGGAGCGCCGCGGCATACTCGAAAGGCTGTCGGTGCGCTTCAAGGACGAGAATCACCTGCTGCGCATCATCAATAAAATCGTCTCCGCGGTCGGCCGCCGCGTCGATGAATCCCATCCGCTATGCGATGCGCGTTTGCAGGATGGCTCGCGCGTCAACGTGGCGGTGCGGCCGATCGGCGTCGATGGACCGCTGGTTTCGATCCGAAAATTCTCCAAGAAGCCGCTCCATCTCGGCAAGCTGGTCGAGGTCGGTGCGCTGCGCCCGCCGATGGCCGAGCTGCTGGCGGCGGCGGTGAAAGCGCGCATCACCACCATCATTTCCGGCGGCACCGGCTCCGGCAAAACCACGATGCTCAACGCGCTGTCCGCCTTCATCTCGGAAAAAGAGCGCCTGATCACCATCGAAGACGCCGCCGAACTTCAGCTGCAGCAACCGCACGTCGGCCGCATGGAAACGCGGCCGCCCAATATCGAAGGCAAGGGCGAAATCCGCCAGCGCGAGCTGGTCAAAAACGCGCTGCGCATGCGGCCCGACCGCATCATCCTCGGCGAGTGCCGCGGCGAGGAAGCCTTCGACATGTTGCAGGCCATGAACACCGGTCATGAAGGCTCGATGGCCACCATCCACGCCAATACGCCGCGCGACGCCATCTCGCGTCTGGAACAGATGATCGGCATGGCCGGCCTGCCGATGACGGTCGCCTCGATCCGCGGCCAGATCGCCGGCGCCATCCAGCTCATCGTGCAGCTTTCGCGCCAGTCCGACGGCAAGCGCAAGGTCACCTCGATCGCCGAAATCACCGGGCTGGAAGGCGACATCATCCAGATGCAGGAAATCTTCAAATATCGTGCGCACCGGCACCGCGCCGGACGGCACCGTGCAGGGCCACTTCACGGCCACCGGCGTGCGCCCGCGCTTCCTGACCCATCTTGCTCAATCAAGGCGTCAAGCTGCCCGGCAATTTCTTCGATCCCTCGCAGCCGCTCTAGAGCGTGATCCGAAAAGTCGGCGCTGGTTTTCGGAAAAGATCATGCTCAAAGGAAAATGACTTCGATGTTCGATTTCAATCCGGTTTATCTGATCTATCTGCTGGTCGGCGTCTCGGCGGCGATGTTTGCGGAAGGCGGCTATCTGCTGTTCTACAACAAGGCGTCCTACCGCAATAACATCAACCGCCGCCTCAGGTGATGGAAGACAAATCCGACCGCGACGAGCGTGCTGGTGCAGTTGCGGCGCGAGCGCGGGCTGACCAGCGGCGGCGAATATCGGCTGCCGCTGGTCAACCTCAATCAGCTGGTGCTGCAATCCGGCCTGACCATCGGGTTTCGGACGGCTGATCTGCTCATCGTCGCCGGCGTGATCGCGTCCTTCGCCGCCACCATGACGCTGGAAGGAAATACGCTGCACGCGGTCTTCGCCGCGCTGTTCTGCGGCCTGGTGCTGCCGTTCATCGTGCTGCAATTCCTGCGCGGCCGGCGGCAGAAGAAATTCAGTGCGCAGTTTCCGGACGCCATCGATATTATCGTGCGATCGCTGCGCGCCGGCCATCCGGTACCGATCGCCATCAACATGGTGGCGCGCGAAATGGCCGATCCGATCGGCAGCGAGTTCGGCACCGTCACCGACGAAATCACCTACGGCGCCGATCTCGAATCCGCGATGCGCAATCTTTATTTTCGCGTCGGCACCGACGATCTGCCGCTGTTCGTCACCGCGATCGCGATCCAGGGCTCGACCGGCGGCAATCTCGGCGAAATTCTGGAAAACCTGTCTTCGGTGATCCGCCAGCGCTTCAAGATGCGCCGCAAGATTCGCGCGCTGGCGGCGGAAGGCCGCGCCTCGGCGCTGATCCTGTCGTCGCTGCCGATCGCCATGTTCGCGGTGATCAATTTCCTGGTGCCGACTTTCTACGCCAGCGTCTGGCATGAGGACATGACCAAGATCGCCCTGGTGCTGGCCGGCTGCTGGATGGGCATCGGCAACTTCATCATGTACCGCCTGGTCAATTTCAGGATCTGATCGATGAATATGATGTCATCCATGATCGCCAACCTGTCGCACGATGGCTCGACCCTATTGATGGCGCTGCTGGTGTTCCTTGCCGCCGGCACCATGGCGTTTTCGGTCATGGCGTTCGTGCGCGTGCGCGGGGCGGTCAAGCGCCGCACCTCGGGCATCGTGGAGGACGGGGAGGAGGATGCCAATCCCAAGCGCTCGTTGCGCTATTCCAGCCTCAAGGCGGTGACTCATCTCCTCGAATACACCACCAAGCATTATTCCGGCACCGACGACGAGAATATGAAGGCGCTCCGCCGGCGGTTGATCCAGGCCGGCATCTATGACACGCGCGGCGTCGCCTTCTTCTTTATGGCGCGCACGGCGCTCGCCGTCGGCATCGCCGCCGCTTTGTTCCTGTTGCTGCCGATGTTCACGTCGCACGGCGGCACGTTCTTTTGGCTGATGGTGATCGTCGGCGGCATCGTCGGTTATGTCGGGCCCAGCCTGTACATCGACCGGCGCATTGCCGCCCGCAAGGTCGAGCACCGCTCCGGCTTTCCGGATTTCATGGACCTGCTGGTGGTGTGCGCGGATTCAGGGTTGTCGATGGAAGCCGCGCTCGATCGCGTCGGGCGCGAACTCGGCGACAGTTATCCTTCGCTTTCCGCCAATATCCATATGACCTATCTTGAAACCCGCGCCGGGCGTCCGCTCAAGGATGCGCTCGAACGCTTCGCCGACCGGCTGGCGCTGGAAGAGGCGCAAGCCTTCGCGACCCTGATCAACCAGTCGATCGATCTCGGCTCCAGCATCACCGACGCACTGCGGGTCTACAGCGACGACATGCGCCACAAGCGGCTCTCGCGCGCCGAAGAAAAGGCCTATGCGCTGCCCGCCAAACTGTCGGTGCCGATGATGGTGTGCATTTTCCCGGTCCTCTTCGTGGTCATCCTGCTGCCGGTCTTCGTACGTCTGCACGTCGGTCATTATATTTGATTTACCCGGGCCCATGCTGAGGATGAAGCATTTCTTAACGAAGCTCTTTTAGCTTAATCCTGTCCCAGTTGCGGGCGTTTCAGTCAGGCTTTGTCATGCGTATTGGAATTGCCCGAGTTGTTTTTCGAGTTGCTTTTCTTGGCGCGGCCGCCTTATGGCTGGCCGGCTGCAGCGCTTCCGGCAAATTTTCCAATCCCTTCGAAAGCAAGACCGACGGCACCGAAGCTTTTGCCGCCGCGCCGGCAAATGAGGACGTTGCCAAAGAACAAGTGCCGCCCGGCGTGCCGGCCGCCGCCGAAGCTGGATTGCTTGGCAGCGATCCGAACGATGCCTTGAACCTCGGCAAGAAGCAGTACCGCGCCAATAATTATCGGACTGGCCGAGAAGTATTTCCGCAAAGCGGCCGAGTTGCATCCGCGCGACGCGGAGGCTTGGCTCGGCCTCGCCGCGTCCTACGACCGCCTGCGCCGCTTCGACCTCGCCGACCGCGCCTACGCCCAGGCCATCGGCATTCTCGGACCGACCACTGCGATTCTCAACAACCAGGGCTATTCCTACATGCTGCGCGGCGATTACAAGCGCGCGCGCGAGAAGCTCAACGTCGCCCAGCGCAAGGACCCCGGCAATAAATACGTGCTGAATAATATCCAGCTCCTGGAAGACAGCTACCGCAAGGGCAAGGCCATCGAGTAGGCAGGCGTCCCTGCCAACCGGTGCTTTCTATCAAAATCAACCTGTGCTAGTCGGGTGCGATGCCGTGGGTTCTGCGGCGTTGCGATCTGCATATATTTTTTGACCATCGTCGCCGCATTTTCAGGCGGGCGGGTGCGAAGCCAAGGCTGCGAGCGGTTGATTTCCCGGTGATAAGGGAAACGCCACACAAACAGGGAGGGACTGGGGATGTCGGCAAGAAACAACAAATTTGGAATGTCACGCCGCACGCTGCTGAAGGCTGGTGCGGCAATCAGTATCCTTCCTGCACCACGCGTGTTCGCCCAATCGCCGGAGCCGCTTAAAATCGGCTTCCTCACAGTCCTCACCGGTCCGCTCGCGGCCGGCGGCAAACAACAAGAAGAGGGTGCGGCCCTCTTCCTCAAGGAACGCAATGGCATGATCGCCGGCCGCAAGGTCGAACTCATTACGCAGGATACCGCCGGCCAGCCGGCGCTCGCCAAGACCAAGTTGCAGGAGCTGGTCGAGCGCTCCAAGGTGCAGGTCTCGATCGGTCCGCTCGCCACCAACGAGGCGCTGGCGATGGACGGTTACGTGCGCGACACTAAGGTGCCGCTGATCACCACCACCTCGGCCGCGACCGTCGACCTGAAAGCGCGGCAGCCGCATCCTTATGTACTGCACGCCTTTGGCACCGCGCCCCAAGTGACCTATCCGCTTGGCGATTACGCGGCGAAGGAGTTGAAGTTCAAGAAAATTTGCATCGTCGCGGAAGACTTCACTTACGGCCACGAGGGCGCGGGCGGGTTCCAGATCGGCTTCGAGGGCGCCGGCGGCAAGATCGTGCAGAAGCTTTGGCCGCCGCTCAACGCGCCGGAATACGGCGTCTATCTCGCGCAGATCAAACCGGACGTCGACGCGATCTACACCGGCTTTGCCGGCTCCAATCCTTTGCGCTTCCTGAAAGCGTTCGCAAGTTTCGGCCTGCAAGGAAAGATGGCCGTGCTCGGCAACACCACGATGACCGACGAAGGCATTCTCAAGGTTATGGGCGAGGAGGCGGTCGGCGTGTACACCGGCGGCTGGTACGCCGCAGGTCTCAACACGCCGGACAACAAGAAATTCGTCGCAGGCATTAACGATGCCTATAAGCACGATCCCGGTTTCTACACCGCCGGTCCCTACACGGCGTTGCTCATCATCGAGGAAGCGCTCAAGGTTACGGGCGGCAAGACCGACGATGCCCCGGCTTTCCTGAAGGCCATGCATGACGTTCGCCTCGATCACGGGCCTATCGGTCCGGTGCGGCTCGATCAATACGGCACGCCGATTCTCGACATTCACATGCGCAAGGTGGCGCGCGTTAACGGCAAGCTCACCAACACCATCATCAAGACTTATCCGCAGGTGAGTCAGTTCTGGACCACCGACCCGGCGAAGGCCGTCGAGCAGCCGATTTTCTCGCGCGATTTCCCGCCGAGCAAATATCTCGAATAAGACATGCCGGGGCAGCCCGTCACCGTTGTCACCGGCGCCTCGTCCGGCATTGGCGCGGCGCTGGCGCGTGAGTTCGCGCGCAACGGCCATGCGCTGGCGCTGGTGGCGCGGCGCGAGGACCGCCTGCACGCGTTGGCCGATGAAATCGCGGTCGCCAGCGGCGGCAAACCGCTGGTGATCGTCGCCGATTTGCAGCGTGGCGACGCCGTCAAAACCATCGGCGATGCGCTCGCCGCGCATGGGGTCGAGCCGCAATTCATCGTCAACAATGCCGGTTTTGGCTTGATCGGAACCGCTGCCTCGCTCGACCGCGACGAGCAGTTAGCGATGATCGACCTCAACATTCGCGCGTTGACCTCCCTGTCGCTGGCCTTTGTCGACAGCCTGGCGCGCAACCGTGGCGGTATTCTCAATGTCGGTTCAGTGGCGGGTTTCCTGCCAGGCCCGGGAATGGCGGTCTACTACGCGACCAAGGCCTATGTGTTGTCGTTCAGCGAGGCGCTGCACGACGAGTTGAAACGGCGCGGCGTGCGAATGAGTGTCCTGTGCCCCGGTCCCGTGCCGACCGAATTCGGGGTGCGCGCCGGCGCCAAAGGAGGCTCACTGGCGCCGGATTTCCTCGTCGTGTCGGCGGAACGTGTGGCGAAGGCGGGCTACCGCGGGCTGATGCGGGGCGAGCGGACGATCATTCCCGGTCTTGCCAATAAGCTGATTGTCCTGCTGATCCAGCTTGTTCCGCGCAGATTGCTGTTGGCGGCCGTAGCCGCTCGTCAGATCCGGCGCAGGATCGCGCAACGGACATAGCCGACTCCCGCGGTTCATATTGCAAACGCCGGCAAAGCGGTTAGTACTCATCACAATCGCCAGAACACCGCCATGTTGAATCCGGTCCTTCTCATCTTGCACCAGGAGCATTCCTCGCCCGGCCGCGTCGGCCAGGTGCTGGGGAAGCTTGGCTATCCGCTCGACATCAGGCGGCCGCGTTTCGGCGACCCGCTGCCGGAGACGATGGACAATCATGCCGGTGCCGCGATTTTCGGCGGCCCGCAAAGCGCCAACGACAACGAAGATTTCCTGCACCGCGAGACCGACTGGATTGGCGTGCCGCTGCGCGACAAAAAACCATTTCTCGGCATTTGCCTCGGGGCGCAGATGATGGCGCGCTATCTCGGCGCCCGCGTCTATCCGCATCCGCAAGGCCACGCCGAGGTCGGGTATTATCCGATCCGCCCGACGCAAGCAGGGCGAACGGTCTGCACCGATTGGCCCGACCATGTTTATCAGTGGCATCGCGAGGGTTTTGATCTGCCGGCCGGCGGCGAATTGCTGGCCGAGGGCGATGCGTTTTCGGTGCAGGCATTCCGTTCCGGCACCGGTTATGCGCTGCAATTCCATCCCGGAAGTGACACACGCCATGATGTATCGCTGGCTGGTGCGCGGCGCGCATCGCATGGAGCTTCCAGGCACCAAGCAGCGGCATGAGCATATCGCCGACCGCGCGGTGCACGATCATGCCTCGCGCAACTGGCTCGCCGCCTTCATCGATCATTGGCTCGGCCGCGAACCGGCTACCCAGCCCGTCGCCGCCGCGACTTGATACGCTTTTGCGCATTGTTGGCCGATGGAACCCGGCCGCGGCCGTCGAACCATTGACAAAGCCGCGCCCGGTCTGATCGTTGTGCTAGGGATTTAAGGGGGAGCCGACGGCCGCCGCTCGGAGGCTCAGCGGATGCTCGATTCGAACGACAATGGCCCGCCCGGCGCGCGGCGGACCCCCGTGGCGTTAGACGCCATGTTGCGCGCCTCGGACGGCATTCTCGACATGCTGCCGATCGCGACGTTCATCTGCGACGCCAAGGGCGCCATTCTCCAATACAATCGTCACGCCGTGGGCATATGGGGCCATGTTCCGCAGCCCGGCGAGACGCACGAGCAATTCACCGCGAATGCCCGGTTCTTCGATACCGACGGCAAGCCGCTGCAGCGGTCGGAATTGGCCGAGGTGCTGGCGACCGGAAAGCCAGCGCGCGATGTCGAGCGCATCGTCAAGCGCATGGACGGCAATGAGGTGATCGTTTCGCTCAATATCGATCCGCTGCGCAACGCCAAGGGCGAACTGATCGGCGCGGTCAATTGTTTTCTCGACATCACCGAGCGCAAGCGCACCGACGCCGCGCTCGATCATTCGCGCCGGCTCACGCTCGAGCAGGAGCAGCGTCTGGCGGCCACTTACGAGCACGCCGCCATCGGCATTTCGGAAGTGGCGCCTGACGGTCGTTTCCTGCGCGTCAACGAGGCGATCTGCACCATTACCGGCTTCAGTCGTGAGCATCTGCTTGCCAACCGGATGTTTACCCATACCCATCCTGACGACACCGACGCGGACCGCCAGGGCTTCCGTAAACAGATCAATGGCGAACTGGAATTCTATTCGGTGGAGAAGCGCTTCATCCGCAAGGATGGCCGGGTGATCTGGATGTCGGTGCGCTCGTCGCCGGTGCGCGCCGGTGACGGCCAATTGCTCTATCTGGTGCGCGTCGTGCAGGACGTGACCGAACGCAAGGCGGCGGAGCGGCGGCAGAAACTGTTGGTCGACGAATTGAACCATCGCGTGAAGAACACGCTGGCGACCGTGCAATCGTTGGCCTCGCAAACCGCGCGCGGCGCGCCCACGCCGGAGACCTTTCGCGAAGCCTTCGAGGGCCGCTTGATCGCTCTCTCCAAAGCGCACGATCAGCTCACCCGGCATCACTGGGAGAGCGCCGAGCTGCGCGAGCTGTTGTCGGCCAGCACCGCGCCCTATGCCGGCAGCGGATCGGAGCGCATCGTGTTGCGCGGCGAAGACATCGTGCTGCGGCCGCGCGCGGTGCTCACTTTGGCGATGGTGTTCCACGAACTCATCACCAATGCCGCGAAATACGGCGCGTTGTCGTTACCAGGCGGGTCGGTCGAAATCCGCTGGCAATTAAGCGGCACTGGCGGCCGCCCGATGCTGCGCATCGATTGGGTCGAGAAAAGCGGACCGGTGGTCTGCGAGCCGCAACAGCGCGGCTTCGGTTCCAAGCTGATCGAAGGCAGCATCGCGGCCGAACTCGGCGGTAGCGCCGGGCTGGTTTTCGAACGCGCCGGCGTGCGTTGCGAGATTGTCATTCCGCTCGAAGCGGCGACGATCGATGCGCAGTCGGTTGCGGGCGAGAATTAGCCGGCCAGCCGATGCCGCGGAGCGGTGGAGGCTGGTGGAGCCGAGGGGATTTGAACCCCTGACCTCCTCATTGCGAACGAGGCGCTCTCCCAACTGAGCTACGGCCCCCGCCAAGGTCGCGCAACAAACGTGTTGGCGCGGTTTTCAGCGAGTGGGCGCCATTTAGGACCCACCCCTCAGACTGTCAAGGACGCGCATGATCCCGAAAAGTGGGCACCGGCTTTCGGAAAAGATCATGCGCAAAAAATGTTAAGCGCCGCCGGATTCAACTTTTAACCGCCGGTTCGGCTTGTTCAAGGCCACGCGACCCGCTAATTTCCGGCCAACTCGAACAGGCGGAAGCCCATGCGCTCGGTTCTCGATATCATTCTGCTGATCCTGCAAATCTATATCTGGCTGCTGATCGCCGCCGCCGTGCTGTCCTGGCTGGTCGCTTTCAACGTCGTCAACACCCGCAACCAGGTGGTGGCGATGGCCGCCGACTTCCTGTACCGGGTCACCGAGCCGGTGCTGCGGCCGATCCGCTCGATGCTGCCTAATCTCGGCGGCATCGATGTCTCGCCGGTGATCCTGATCCTGCTCATTTTGTTGCTGCAAAACATAATCATCCGGTACATCTACCCGAACGTTTTCTAAATTCCTGAAATCGGGCGGCTTGCCATGACCTTGCCATGACCGCGCGCATCATCGACGGCAAGGCTATCGCGGCCGACTTGCGGGGCAAGGTGACCGATGCCGTTCATCGCCTGCTGCGCGATCGCGGCCTTGCGACCGGCATCGCCGTGGTCCTGGTCGGGCAGAATCCCGCCAGCAAAATCTACGTCAGCAACAAGTCCAACGCGGTGACCGCGGCCGGAATCCGGCCGTTCGATCAGCATCTGCCGGCGACCACAAGCGAGACCGAATTGCTCGATCTGATCGCGCGGCTCAATGCCGACGAGAAGGTGAACGGCATTCTGGTGCAACTGCCGCTGCCGCCGCAGATCGATCCGCAGAAAATCATCGCCGCCATCGACCCCGGCAAGGACGTCGATGGATTTCATCCGCTCAACGCCGGGCGGCTGGCGAGCGGCCTGCCCGGCCTGGCGCCCTGTACGCCGCTCGGTTGCGTGCGGCTCGCCAAAACCGTACATGCCTCGCTTGCTGGTCTGGAGGCAGTCGTGGTTGGCCGCTCCAATATCGTTGGCAAACCGGTGGCGCAAATGCTGTTGGCGGAAAATGCTACCGTCACCATCGCTCATTCCAAGACGCAGGATCTGCCGGCGGTCTGCCGCCGGGCGGATTTGCTTATTGCCGCGATCGGCAAACCCGAATTCGTGCGTGGCGACTGGATCAAGCCCGGCGCGACCGTGATCGATGTCGGCATCAACCGGATTGCAGGGGAGGGCGATAAATCGCGCATCGTCGGCGATGTCGCTTTTGCCGAAGCCGCGGCAGTGGCGGGCGCGCTGACGCCGGTGCCAGGCGGCGTCGGGCCGATGACGATTGCTTGCTTGCTGCTCAACACGCTGCGTGCCGCCTGCGCGCAAAACGGTTTGCCGGCGCCGCAAATTTAATATCAGATTTTAGAAAAACGCCTCACTGCCAGGCGTAGGCGACCTTATCGAGGGTCTTGGGCCCGAAGCGCTCCGAGGAACGGGCGACCGCGCGGCCGCCGAGCGCGCGATAGAATTCAACCGCCGGCTCGTTGTCGGACAGCGCCCAGACCACCAGGCTCTTCAAGCCGCTTTGCATGAGGTCCTTGCGCGCGGCGGTGAACAGGCGTCGGCCGAAACCGAGCCCTTGGAACTCCGGACGCAGATAGAGCTCGTAGACTTCGCCGTCATAGAACAGGCTGCGCGCCCGGTTGCGCCCATAATTGGCGTAGCCGGCGATCTGTTCGCCGAATTGCAGGATGGTGATGCGGCTGCCCTTGCGGATGGCCGAGTTCCACCAATCCGGTCCGCGCCGGTTGATGAGCTTGTCGAGTTCGTTGCCCGGGATGATGCCTTGATAGGCGGTCCGCCATGCCTCGTCATGAGTTGCGGCGACGTCCACCGCATCGGCGGCCTTGGCACGGCGAATCTCTATGAGGGTCGTCGTCATTGCGGAATACAAGCAACGAACCTTGCGGCCTTCAAGCCCTATAGTTAACGATCGCTAAACGGTGTGGATTACTGGCCACAGGGCGGGGCAAAACATGCTGTGGCTGCTGAAAAACCGCGCCACTGACGCAAGCCGATGCGTGAACCGCGACATTAGCGAGACGCAGCGGGCGCGGCAGGTTATTGCAGGTGATTCGGTTTTCAGAATCGAATTCGTCCCAAGATAGGACACCTTAGGAATCTTCGGCATGCCGGTCGTCGGCCAAGGTCGGCCGGCTGTTATACCGCCTCGGCGGCGGCTTCCTTCGCCCGGTCCTCACGCTTGCGGTCGGTCTCGTCCAAGAGCTTCTTGCGCAGGCGGATCGACTTCGGCGTCACCTCGACCAGTTCGTCGTCCTGGATATAGGCCAACGCCTTTTCCAGCGTCATCTTGATGGGGGGTGTCAGGCGCACCGCTTCGTCTTTCGACGTCGTACGAATGTTGGTCAGTTGCTTACCCTTCAGCACGTTGATGACCAGGTCGTTGTCGCGGGTGTGCTCGCCGACGATCATGCCGCGATAGACCTTCCAGCCGGGCTCGATCATCATCGGGCCGCGATCTTCCAGATTCCATAACGCGTAGGCGACCGCGTCGCCCTGGTCGTTCGATATCAGCACGCCGTTGCGGCGGCCCTGGATCGGCCCCTTGTGCGGCGCGTAGCCATGGAACAACCGGTTCATGATGGCGGTGCCGCGCGTGTCGGTAAGCAGCTCACCCTGATAACCGATCAGGCCGCGCGTCGGGGCGTGGAACACCAGCCGCAGACGATGGCCGCCGGACGGCTTCATCTCCAGCATCTCGGCTTTGCGTTCCGACATCTTCTGCACGACGATGCCGGAATGAACTTCGTCGACGTCGATAACGACCTCTTCGATCGGCTCCAGTTGTTCGCGGCTCTTGAGATCCTCGCGCATCAGCACTTTCGGCCGCGACACCGAAAGCTCGAAACCTTCGCGCCGCATGGTCTCGATCAGGATGCCGAGCTGCAATTCACCGCGTCCGGCGACTTCCATCGCGTCCTTGTCGTCCGATTCGCGCACCCGCAAGGCCACGTTGCCTTCCGCTTCGCGCAGCAGGCGGTCGCGGATCATGCGCCCGGTGACCTTGCTGCCCTCGGTGCCGGCGAGAGGAGAATCGTTGACGCGAAACGTCATCGCCAGCGTCGGCGGATCGATCGGCTGCGCCGGGATCGGCGTTTCGACCGACGGATCGCAGATCGTCATCGCGACGGTGGCGTTCGGCAGTCCGGCGATGGCGACGATATCGCCCGCCTGCGCCTCATCCACTGGCACGCGTTCAATGCCGCGAAAAGCAAGCAGCTTCGTGATGCGGCCGCTCTCGATCAGCTTGCCGTCGTGGTCGAGCACCTTCACGGTTTGATTCGGCTTCACCGATCCCGACGTGATGCGGCCGGTGACCAGGCGTCCGAGATAAGGATTGGCTTCCAGAATGGTGCCGAGCAGGCGGAACGGCCCTTCTTCCACAACCGGCGGCTTGACGTGGCTGAGGATGAGATCAAACAGCGGCTGCATGCCGTCGTCATGCGAGCCGTCCAGCTTGGTCGCCATCCAGCCCTGCTTGGCCGAGCCGTACAGAATCGGAAAATCGAGTTGTTCGTCGGTGGCGTCGAGCGCTGCGAACAGGTCGAACACCTCGTTCACCACCTCGACGGCGCGGGCGTCGGAGCGGTCCACTTTGTTGATGACCACGATGGGCTTGAGGCCCATCTTGAGCGCTTTGGAGACGACGAATTTGGTTTGCGGCAGCGGGCCTTCGGCGGCGTCAACCAGCACCAGGGCGCCGTCCACCATGTTGAGGATGCGCTCGACCTCGCCGCCGAAATCGGCGTGCCCCGGCGTATCGACGATATTGATGCGGGTGTCTTTCCATAGCACCGAAGCGGCCTTGGCGAGGATCGTGATGCCGCGCTCGCGCTCGAGATCGTTGGAATCCATGGCGCGCTCGACCACGCGCTGATTTTCGCGGTAGGCGCCGGATTGCTGCAACAGCCGGTCGACCAGCGTGGTTTTGCCGTGGTCGACGTGGGCGATGATGGCGACGTTGCGCAAATTCATGGAAGTTCCTGAAAACCAAAGCGCGGCGCCGCATAGGATTTCCGGAGGAAATCCGTCCACAAAAAGCGACAGGATTGCCGGGTGGCAATCCTGTGGACCCGCGATTCGAGCGGAATATAGCTACCAAATGCCGCAACGCAACCGCGCCATGGAGCCTTTCGGGTCGAATGGCGTTATCGTGGTGAATGCAGCAAGGGGGTTGAAAATGGCCACTAAACTGACGGGCGATACGCGCAAGATTGCCTTGGGCAAGCTGGCCCACTGGTCGGAGGTATCCGGCCGCGACGCCATCACCCGCAAATTCACCTTTAAGGATTTCAACCAGGCCTTCGGCTTCATGACGCGCGCGGCGCTGGTGGCCGAAAAAATGGATCACCATCCGGAGTGGTTCAATGTCTACAAGACAGTGGACGTGACGCTATCCACCCACGACGCCGGCGGCGTGACCGATCTCGACATCAAGCTCGCCGAGGCGATGGATAAACTGGCGGGTTGAATTTCAAGGCCGCAGGATCACCTTGCCCATCACTTGGCGCGCGGCAATGGCTTTCAGCGCGGCAGGGGCTTGCTCAAGCGGATAGACCGCGTGCACGTGCGACGATAATTTTCCTGCAGCACACCATGCCAGCAATTGTTCGGTATTGGCGCGGTGACCGGCCGGATCGCGCTCGATCCATGAACCCCAGAACACGCCGAGCACGTCGCAGCCTTTGAGCAGCACGAGATTGAGCGGCAGCTTGGGAATTTCGCCGGCGGCGAAGCCGACCACGAGATAGCGTCCCAGCCAGGCGATCGAGCGCAACGCAAATTCGGCGTAAGCGCCGCCGACCGGATCGTAAATCACATCGGCGCCGCGGCCATCGGTCGCGCGTCGCAGCGCCTCCTTGAGATCGTCCTTGGCGTAATCGATGCCGTCATCGGCGCCGTGCTTGCGCGCGAAGGCGATCTTGTCCGCCGACGAGGCGCAGGCGATCACGCGCGCACCCATGACCTTGCCGAGCTCGACCGCGGCCAGACCGGCGCCGCCGGAAGCGCCCAACACGGCCAGTGTTTCGCCGCTTTTGAGCCGGGCGCGATCCTTGAGGGCGTGCAGCGTGGTGCCGTAAGTGACGCAAAGCCCCGCGGCGCGATCGAAGTCGAGTCCGTCCGGGATTTTGACCAGCCGCCCGGTCTTGATGGCGATGCGCTCGCGCGCCGCGCCATAGCCGGAATAACCCAGCACGCGGTCGCCGGGCTTGAAAGCGGTCACGCCGGCGCCGAGGCTCTCGACCACGCCTGAGAATTCCGCCGACGGCGAAAACGGCATGGCTGGCTTGGTCTGGTATTTGCCGGCGATGATCAGCGTGTCAAAAAAATTGAGCGCCGCCGCCTGGATACGCACGATCGCTTCGCCCGGCCCGGGCGCGGGCTCGGCGATGTCGGCCAGTTCGAGGTCGTCGGGGGCGCCGTAATGGGTACAGAGCAGGGCTTTCATGAGGGCTGTCTAGCACGCCGCCCCGGCGGTTTGGCGTGGGTTACTTTCGATCAAGTTTCGGAGGCGGAAAGCCGCCTTCTCCTTGCCGACATTCGCATTTAATGGGCTAATATCCGCCAGACCTTTGGGGGGCGGCATGAACGCCGTCGTTTCAATTCAACCGGTAGAGCCCGATGATGAAGACGCTTTGGCAAAGCCCCGCGCTCGTGTTGCTGACTGCCACCGCCGTGGTTTGTTGCACGGCCGCCTATGCACAGACCCAACCGGCCAAACCGGCTCAACAGGCGCAGAAAAAGCCTGCCAAGCCCGCCGAAAAGAAACCGGCGAGTCCGATCCCACCGAGCAGGCGGTGCTGCTCGGACAGTTCGGCGACTGGGGCGCGTACAAGGCCTCGCCCGGCGGCAAGCTGGTCTGCTTCGCGCTGGCCAAGCCGGCCTCGGCGGCGACCGAACCGGCTAACAAAAAGCGGGATCCGTCCTATGCCTTCGTCTCGACCCGCCCGGCCGAGAAGGTGAAGAATGAAGTATCGATGATCGTCGGCTATCCGCAGAAGCCCGGCGTCGACGCCACCGCCACCATCGGTACGGCGAGCTATGTGATGTACACCCAAAACGACGGCACCTGGGTCAAGAACGCCGCCGAGGAAGCGCAAATGGTTGGCGCCATGCGCAAGGGTGCCGGTCTGGTGATCAAGAGCGTGTCCGCCCGCGGCACCAAGTCGACCGACACTTACTCGCTCAAGGGGCTCGACCAAGCGCTCGACAAGGTGGCGGAGGAATGCAAGTAGGGTGCCCGCGCCCTATATTGCCGTCAGCACCGCGCCGGCGCGGCACGACGACCTGAGCCCATGGCAACCACAGCAGAAATCACACCGGCCTCGGCGGCCTTTGTCGAGAAGACGCCGCTCGAGCGATATATTGCGCCCGAGAGGCCGTCGCTCATCGGTTTGTCGCGCGCCGAGTTGGCCGAGGCGCTGGGCGCGATCGGCGTGCCGGAAGCGCAGCGCAAGATGCGCGTGCAGCAACTCTGGCACTGGATCTATTTCCGCGGCCTGACTTCCTTCGACGCCATGACCAGTATGTCGAAAGATATTGCGCGCGGCCTTGGCGCAGCGCTTCACGTTGGCGCGCCCCGAAGTGGTGGCCGAGCAGGTCTCGGTTGACGGCACGCGCAAATGGTTGTTGCGGCTGCCGGGAGAAATTGAAGGCGAGAACCCGCACGAAGTGGAATGCGTTTATATCCCCGACAGCGAGCGCGGCACGTTGTGCGTGTCGAGCCAGGTCGGCTGCACGCTCACCTGCACGTTCTGTCACACCGGCACGCAGCGGCTGGTGCGCAATCTCACCGCCGGCGAAATCGTCGGCCAGGTGATGGTGGCGCGTGACCGGCTTGGCGATTGGCCGGGCGGAACGCGGCCAACCGACGGTGTCGTGCCGGCCGGCGAGCGATGTATCACCAACGTCGTCATGATGGGCATGGGCGAACCGCTGTACAACCTCGATGCCGTACGCGATGCGCTGCTGATCGTTGCCGACGGCGATGGCATCGGCATTTCCAAACGCCGCATTACGCTTTCCACCTCCGGCGTGGTGCCGAACATCGCGCGCGCCGGGACCGAGATCGGCTGCATGCTGGCGGTGTCGTTGCACGCGGTGCGCGACGAACTGCGCAACGAATTGGTGCCGCTCAACCGCAAATATCCGATCCGCGAATTGCTGGAAGCTTGCCGCGATTATCCCGGCGCATCGAATGCCAAGCGCATCACGTTCGAGTACGTCATGCTCAAGGGCGTCAACGATTCGATCGAGGATGCCAAAGCGTTGGTGCGGCTGCTCAAGGGCATCCACGCCAAAATCAATCTCATTCCGTTCAATCCCTGGCCCGGCACAAAGTATCAATGCTCCGAGTGGGAACAGATCGAGAAGTTCTCGGCCGTCGTGTTCGACGCCGGCTATGCTTCGCCGGTGCGCACCCCGCGCGGCCGCGACATTTTGGCCGCCTGCGGCCAGCTCAAGAGCGCGACCGAGAAACTCTCCGCCCGCGAACGTATGGCGTTGCGCGCCATGGCGATGACGGATTAGCGCGTGGCATTCGTCGGCCGTCTCATCGTCATCCTCTTCGCCTTGTTCGTGGCGACGATCGCCTGCGGCATTGCTGCCGCCGTCGCGTTGGTCGGTGCTGAGCTGCATAGGCTCGGCTCCGATCCGGTCGAACACATGTTTTTCTGGGGCACCGCGGCCCTTGCCTCCGGCGTCACAGTGGCCGTTGGCTTCCTGCCCATTCTGATCGCCGTCGTGCTGGCGGAAGTGTTTTCCATTCGCTCGCTCTTGATCCAGGCGGCGGCCGGCGCCGCGATCCTGCTGCTCGGCTATTACAGTGCCGGCTTCACCACGACCTATGAGGAATCGATCGATCATCCGCCGCCGCCGATCTCGCGCGAAGCCGAGATCGCGGCCGCGGTCGGCGTGGTGTTCGGCTTTACCTATTGGCTGTTTGCCGGCCGCAACGCCGGTCGCTGGCGCGAACGCCGGAACGCAAATGACCGGAACGCGAGCGCATGAATCGAACTGGCCTGATCGTCGCGCTCGCCATCGCCGTCGTTGTCGGCCTGGCGTTCGGGTTCTACCCGCAGCTCGATTTGATGATTTCGGCGCCGTTTTATGCCATCAAACGCGGGATCAATGGTTTCGGTCTGCGTGTCTCCGATCCGGTGGCGCTGGCGCGCGACGGCGGGCTCTGGGTCGGAACAGTGCTGATCCTGCCGGTGCTGGGCGCGCTCGCCATCAAGCTGCTGCTGCCCAAGCGCAAGCTCTTGATATCGGGCCGTGCGATCGTCTTCCTGATCGCAACGCTGGCCTTGGCGCCCGGCTTGTTCGTCAATGTCTTGCTGAAGGATCACTGGGGCCGGCCGCGCCCGATCGACGTCACACAATTCGGCGGCGACCAGCATTTCGTGGCGTGGTGGGACCCGCGCGGCGACTGCCCGAAAAACTGTTCGTTCGTGTCAGGCGACGTGTCCGGCGCGTTCTGGACTCTGGCACCGGCCGCGCTGGCGCCGCCGCAATGGCGCGCGCTCGCTTATGGCGCGGCGTTAGCGTTGGGGATCGGAATGGCGGTGTTGCGCATCGTGGCGGGAGCGCATTTCCTGACCGACACCGTTTTTGCCGGTGTATTTACGTTTTTGATCATCTGGCTCGTGCACGGTCTGGTTTACCGCTGGCCGCGCGCGCGGCTGAGCGACGAGGCGGTCGAGCGGGCACTCGAACGATTTTCAGCATCGATCTCTGGAATATTCAGCAAGCGCAAATCGGAGCTTTGATCCTCATGCCGGAGAACAATCTCAAGCGCGTGTTGCAAATCAAGATACGGGCGTTGGGCGATGCAGGTCAGGTGCTTCCGCTTATCCGCAGCGCGGCGCCGTTCTACAAGACGCTCGGCGGCACCGGCTTTCGCGTGCTGCAAAACGTCGATGACCCGGCCCAGCTCACGATCGAGATCGAATATGCCGCCGACGCCGCGCTCGAACTCAACCGCCAAAAGCTGGCGAGCGACCCGATGGTGCGCACGTTTCTGCAAAGCTGGCGCGCTATTTCAGCGGGCAGCGCGGAGATGGATGTGTATCAGGATGTGACCGGATAGGCGCTTTGCGCGCACCGGCATTCCCCCTATAGTCCCCGCGCTTTCAAGGATTTAAGGACAGACAGGCGCAACGCCCGGCACCGCAATGGCAAAGGCTTCACCCAAAAAAGTCGTGCTCGCTTATTCGGGCGGGCTCGACACCTCGATCATCCTGAAGTGGCTGCAAACCACTTACGGCTGCGAGGTCGTCACCTTTACCGCCGATCTCGGCCAGGGCGAAGAACTCAGCCCGGCACGCGAGAAAGCATTGCTGCTTGGGATCAAGAAGGAAAACATCTTTGTCGAGGACCTGCGCGAGGAATTCGTGCGCGACTACGTATTCCCGATGTTCCGGGCCAATGCGGTCTATGAGGGCCAATATCTGCTCGGCACTTCAATTGCCCGACCGTTGATCGCCAAGAAGCAGATCGAAATCGCCGAGAAGGTCGGCGCCGACGCGGTCGCCCATGGCGCCACCGGCAAAGGCAACGACCAGGTACGCTTCGAGCTCGCTTATTATGCTCTCAAGCCGGACGTGACCGTGATCGCGCCGTGGCGGGAGTGGAATCTGACCTCGCGCACCAAGCTGATCGAGTTTGCCGAGCAGCACCAGATCCCGATTGCCAAGGACAAACGCGGCGACGCGCCGTTTTCGGTCGATGCCAATCTTTTGCACGCATCTTCCGAAGGCAAAGTGCTGGAAGACCCAGCGCAAGAGGTGCCGGACTATGTCTATTCGCGCACGCTCGATCCGGAAAAGGCGCCGGACAAGCCGACCGTCATCAGCGTCGATTTCGAGCGCGGCGACGCTGTCGCGGTCGACGGCAAGAAATTATCGCCGGCCGCCTTGCTCACCAAGCTCAACGAAATGGGCAAGGCCAACGGCATCGGCCGACTCGATCTGGTGGAAAATCGCTATGTCGGCATGAAGTCGCGCGGCATGTACGAGACGCCGGGCGGCACCATCCTGCTCGCCGCCCATCGTGGCATCGAATCGATCACGCTTGACCGCGGCGCCGCGCACCTCAAAGACGAGCTGATGCCGAAATATGCGGAACTGGTTTATTACGGATTCTGGTTCGCGCCGGAGCGCGAGATGTTGCAGGTTGCCATCGACAAGAGCCAGGAGTTCGTCACTGGCAGCGTCCGTCTCAAGCTCTACAAAGGTAATGTCGCCGTGGTCGGGCGCGAGAGCAAATATTCGCTCTACGATCAGGACCTGGTGACGTTCGAGGAAGGCGCGGTGGCCTACGATCACCGCGACGCCGAGGGCTTCATCAAGCTCAACGCCCTGCGGCTGCGCACGCTCGCGCAGCGGCGCAAGAAGCTCAAGCTCGATTGAGGCGTCCATGGGTAACGCCAAATCCCGGTTTTGTTTGGTACTCGCGCTTGGCTTGGCGCTCGCCGCCTGCGGCGGGAAATCGCCGGATTTAGTGGAGCCCAATATCTTTCCGGCCGCTTTCAAGTCGGAAATTCTGGATACCCTGAAAAATACGCTGGACGATCCGACCAATGTGCGCGAGGCGTTTATTTCCGATCCGGTGCTCGCCCCGCTTGGCGCCGATCAGCGCTATATCGCCTGCGTCCGCTACAATGCCCGCGACGTGGGCCGCGTTTACGTCGGCACCAGAGAACGCGTCGCCTATTTCTTCGGCGGCCGTCTCAATCAATTGGTCGAGGCCGACAAGGGCCAATGCGCCAAGGCCGCCTATAAGCCGTTCCCCGAGCTGGAAAAGCTTTGCTACGCCACAAAATGCGATTAAGCGCCTTTGAGCCGTTCAATCAGCCCGTGGACATCGCCGAGCACGTAGAGGTCGCGCACCTTTGGGCCGTCGAAGGTGAAGATCGGCATGCCGGTCCACCAGACGTGCTTGCCCGTGGGCGGCACGCCGAACAATTCCCGGCGGTGAAAACCGTGAAACCGCATTTTGCCGCTGACGCGGTTGCCTTCCTCGATCAGCGCCAGAATATCGGTGGTGTATTGGCCGAGGGCGCCGGTGACCCAGTCCACATAGCCGGCGAATTGCGCATGGCCGATGAGCGTCGGGCCTAGCGAGCCGCGGAAGGTAAAGCCGTCGTGAAAGATGTGCCGGATCAAGCTCTTGTCGGCATGGTCCCATAGCTCCTTGTAGAACACGCGCACCGTTTCTTTCTGCGGTGACAGCGCGACGCCGGTGAAATCGAACGCGGGCTCGTCCATTGCGGCGCTTACGCGGGCGCGTGACAAACGGCCTCGATATTGTGGCCGTCTGGATCGAGCACAAAGGCTGCGTAGTAGTTCGGATGATACTGCTGACGCAGCCCCGGCGGGCCGTTATCGGTGCCGCCCGCAGCGAGCGCGGCGCGATAAAACGCGTCGACGCTGACGCGATCCTTTGCCGCGATGGCGAGGTGGATGGCGCGGTTGAGCTTACCCTCGCCGCCGATCCACAGGTCGGGCTTGCCGGCGGCGCCAAAACCGGCCGCGCTATAGCCCTTTTCCTTTTGCTGATCGACTTCCATCACCAGGCCGTAGCCAAGCGGCGCCAGCGCCTTCAGATAGAAGTCCTTAGCGCGCTGATAGTCGGAAACAGGAAACCCGAGATGGTCGAGCATGGCAGCGATTACGCCTGCCGGTCGACCATCGCCTTTTTCAACACGGCGATCTCTTTCGCCGGATTGAGGCCCTTCGGGCAGGCTTTCGAACAATTCATGATGGTGTGGCAGCGATAGAGTCGAAACGGGTCCTCAAGATTGTCGAGCCGCTCGCCGGTCGCTTCGTCGCGGCTGTCCTGCACCCAGCGGTTGGCCTGCAGCAGAGCCGCGGGCCCGAGATAGCGCTCCGAATTCCACCAATAGCTCGGGCACGAAGTCGAACAGCAGGCGCACAGAATGCACTCATACATGCCGTCGAGCTTGGCGCGGTCGGTGTGGCTCTGCTTCCATTCCTTTTCCGGCGTCGGTGAGCTGGTGTGCAGCCACGGCTCGATCGACGCATACTGCGCGTAGAAATTGTTCAGGTCCGGCACCAGGTCCTTCACCACCGGTTGGTGCGGCAGTGGGTAAATCTTCACCGGCGCCTTTTCATGGTCGATCGCCGTGGTGCAGGCCAGCGTATTGGTGCCGTCGATGTTCATGGCGCAGGAGCCGCACACGCCCTCGCGGCAAGAACGGCGGAACGTCAGTGTCGGATCGATGGTGTTTTTGATCCAGATCAGCGCGTCGAGCACCATCGGCCCGCAATCGTCGCGGTCGACGTAATAAGTGTCGATGCGCGGATTACCGCCGTCATCCGGATTCCAGCGGTAGATGCGGAACTCGGTTTCCTGCACGGCGCCTTGCGCATGCGGCCAGGTTTGTCCCTGCGTGACCTTGGAGTTTTTCGGCAGCGTGAATTCGACCATGGCGTAATTCGTCGCGTCAGTAGACGCGCGCTTTCGGTTCGATGTAGGCGATGTCGTTGGTGAGCGTGAATGCGTGCACCGGGCGGTAATCGATCCTCACTTTGCCCTTGTCGTCCATCCACGCCAGCGTGTGCTTCATCCATTCCTTGTCGTCGCGGTTGGGGAAGTCCTCGCGCGCATGCGCGCCGCGGCTTTCGGTGCGGTTCTCCGCCGAATCCATGGTGACGACTGCCTGCGCGATCAAGTTGTCGAGCTCCATAGTCTCGATCAGATCGGAATTCCAGATCAGCGATCGATCGCTGACGTGCACATCGGCCATGCCGGCATGAACGTCGTGGATGCGCTTGTGACCCTGCTCCAGGACCTCGCCGGTACGGAACACGGCGCAGTCTTCCTGCATGACCTTCTGCATATTGAGCCGCAACTGCGCGGTCGGCGTGCCGCCCGCGGCATGCCGGAATTTATCAAGGCGGGCCAACGACAGGTCGGCGGAATTCTTCGGCAGCGCGGGCTGCTTATCGCCGGGTGAGAGCAATTCGGCGCAGCGGTGGGCGGCGGCGCGGCCGAACACGACCAGATCGATCAGCGAATTTGAGCCGAGTCGATTGGCGCCGTGCACCGACACGCACGCCGCCTCGCCGAGCGCCATCAGGCCCGGGATCACGGTATCGGCGTCGCCATTGTTCTTGGTCAGCGCCTCGCCGTGATAATTGGTGGCGATGCCGCCCATGTTGTAGTGCACGGTCGGCAGCACCGGAATCGGTTCGCGCGTGACGTCGACATTGGCGAAAATGCGCGCGGTCTCGCTGATGCCGGGTAGCCGTTCGTGCAGCACCTTGGGGTCGAGATGGTCGAGATGCAGGAACAGGTGGTCCTTTTCCTTGCCGACGCCGCGGCCTTCGCGGATCTCGATGGTCATGGCGCGTGACACCACGTCGCGCGAGGCCAGATCCTTGGCCGATGGCGCGTAACGCTCCATGAAGCGCTCGCCCTCGGAATTGACCAGATAGCCGCCTTCGCCGCGCGAACCTTCGGTAATCAGGCAGCCCGCCGGATAGATGCCGGTCGGATGAAATTGCACGAACTCCATGTCCTGCAGCGGCAGGCCGGCACGCAGCACCATCGCATTGCCGTCGCCCGTGCAGATGTGCGCCGAAGTACAGGAGAAATAGGTGCGGCCATAGCCGCCGGTGGCGATGACGGTCATGTTGGCGGCAAAGCGATGGATGGTGCCGTCATCCATGTTGAGCGCGATCACGCCGCGACAGCGGCCTTCGTCATCCATGATCAGGTCGATGGCGAAATACTCGACGTAGAACTCGGCCGCGTGCTTGAGCGCCTGGCCGTACATGGTGTGCAACATGGCATGGCCGGTGCGATCGGCGGCGGCGCAGGTACGTTGCGCAGTGCCTTTGCCGTAATGCGTCGTCATGCCGCCAAACGGGCGCTGATAAATCTTGCCGTCTTCCTCGCGCCGCGAGAACGGCAGGCCCCAGTGCTCGAGCTCGTAAACCGCGTCCGGCGCGTTGCGGCAGAGATATTCGATCGCATCCTGGTCGCCGAGCCAATCGGCGCCCTTGACGGTATCGTACATGTGCCAGCGCCAGTCGTCCTCGCCCATGTTGCCGAGCGCCGCGGCGATGCCGCCTTGCGCCGCGACGGTGTGCGAGCGGGTCGGGAACACCTTGGTGATGCAGGCGGTGCGCAAGCCGGCTTCGCTGCATCCGACCACGGCGCGCAGGCCGGAGCCGCCGGCGCCGATCACCACCACATCGTAGCTGTGATCCTCGATCGGATAGGCCTTGCCGCTGGTGGCGGGCGCGGCGCTGGATTTTCCGTTGGTGGCCATGATCAGACCCCGAACGACAGCTTGAGGATCGCGTAAGCCGACACGAAGGCGGCGACGAAGACGAAAAACGTATTGGCCATCAGGCTTAGCAGCTTCAATTTCTCCTCGTGCACGTAGTCGAGGATGATTTCCTGCATGCCGATCCACATGTGATAGGCGCTGTTGATGATGAACAACAGCATGACGATGGCGACCAGGGGTGAGCCGAGAATTTGCACGACCGCCGCATGGTTGCGTCCGAGCAGCCCGATGATGATGATCACCAGCGCGAGCGATAATGGAATGCCGGCCACCGACGTCACGCGTTGATGCCAAAAATGTCCGGTGCCGGAATGTGCGGCGCCCAGTCCGCGAACGCGGCGCAGCGGGGTGCGCATATGAGGCTCGTTCATCGCGGCCCCCCCATGGCGAGGTAGCCGACCACCCAGAGAATGAGGGTGAGCGAGATCGAGCCGACCAGCGTGGCCATGGTCAGCGCCTCGCGCTCGTTAGGCTCTAGTCCGTGCCCGGTGTCCCAGATCAAATGGCGGATGCCGCCGAACATGTGATGCAGCAGCGCCCAGGTGTAACCAAACAGGATCAAGCGCCCGATCAGGCTGCCGATGAACCATTCGACGTAAGAATAGGCGTTCGGCCCGGAGGCCGCCGCGATCAGCCACCAGGCGATCAACAGCATTCCGAAATACAGGGCGGTGCCGGTGATGCGATGAACGATCGACATCATCATCGTCAGCATTGGCTTGTAGATTTGCAGGTGCGGAGAGAGCGGACGGGGGCGTCGCGGTCCGGCCGCCGATCCCGCGTCAAGCTCGGCCATCGTCATTCTCCAGAATGCCCGGCACGTGCCGCTTGATTGCGCCGCCAGAACCGGCTACTTCATCAATTACGAAGCTTGAACCTAAAAATCTCGCGCTGCAATATGTGTTTTGTGTAGCCTGCCTTCGCCAAATAAGAAGGATAGGGTCCCCATGCGCTTCGATTTCACCGACCTCAACCTGTTCCGCCATATCGTCGAGGCGGGCAGCATTACCCATGGCGCGGTGCGCGCCAATCTGGCGCTGGCCGCCGCCAGCACCCGAATCCGCAAGATGGAACAGGCTTTCGGCACCGAATTGCTGGTGCGCGGCCGCCAGGGCGTGGTTCCGACGCAGGCGGGGCGGACTCTGCTCCAGCACGCGCGTGGAATCCTGGCGCAGAGCGAACGAATGCAGGAAGACTTGACCCCGTATGCGCGCGGGCTCGCCGGTCAGGTGCGGGTGCTCTCCAACACCAACGCCCTCACCGAATTCCTCCCTGAGACGCTGAGTTCGTTCCTGATGGCCTATCCGGACATCAGCGTCGATCTCGAAGAGCGATTGAGCGACGAGATTGTCGGCCTGATGGCGGAAGGCGCCGCCGACATCGGCATCGTTGCCGGCACTGTCGATTACGGCGGCTTGCACACGTTCCCGTTCCGCAGCGATCGCTTCGTGCTTGTGGTGGCGAAGAATCATCCGCTCGCCAACCGTTCGCGCATCGGCTTTGCCGAGGTGCTCGATTACGACATGGTCGGTCTCGATCGCGCCAGCGCGATTCAACGTTTTCTTGCCGACAAGGCGAACCGTGTCGGCCGGCCGCTGCGGCTGCGCGTTCAGTTGCGCAGCTTCGACGCCATCTGCCGCCTAGTCGAATGCAATGTCGGCGTCGGCATCGTGCCTGAGACCACCGTCAAGCGCACCGAACGCAACATGGCGATCAGCTCGGTTCGCCTCACCGATGCCTGGGCCTTGCGCGAACTGTCGATCTGCGTGCGCGACATCGACACGCTGCCGCCTTATGCGCGACAGCTCGTGGATCATTTGCGGGCGAGCGCGTAGTAAACTTTAAGCGGGCGAGCCCGGCGTGATATTCGCCCTGCCCAGCAGCGCGGTAAGCTGCTTTACCGACTCCGTGAGACTCAAAACCTCTTTCTCGCGCAGCTCGTCGATCTTCTGGTGCAGCAGCTCGATCTCAAGCTCGGCCTTGACGTTGATTTGGTAATCGTGCTCGGCCGCCTTGCGATCGATATCCTGCTGCCGGTTCTGACTCATCATGATGAAAGGCGCGGCGTAAGCGGCCTGAAACGACAGCGCCAGGTTGAGCAGGATAAACGGGTAGGGGTCCCAGTTCTGAACGAAGGCGGTGATGTTGAGCACGATCCAGATGAGCAAGATGATGGACTGGATGATGATGAACGTCCAAGAGCCCATCGTGGCGGCGACATCGTCGGCGATTCTTTGCCCCAAGGTGAGTTCTGGCTCGGCCTTGGCGGATTTTTTCTGCTGCTTGCGATGCCCGCGGCGCAACTCGCGAAGCTCTTTGAGAAGCCGCTCTTCGGCATCGTGAAGCGTGTGCATCAAGCCTGTCGCGCTGGTCATGTTATCCCGCTCCCCTTCCTGATGTGTCATGCCCGGTTATCCCAGGCGATGTTAACAGTTCAAAGACTTCTCACGACCGCTTCACGTCGGCAGCAGCACCCAATAGTCGAGATCGAGGATTACCGCCGGGTCATACTCGTCAGCTTTCTTGTACGGAAAATCCGCGCATGGCTTGTCTTTGGTGGCGACGGTGCGCAGACGCAGTGCGCCGACATCCTTGCGGCCCTGCACCTCCGCGGCCGCCAGCACTTCGGACCAGGCGAACACCGTGAGGCCTGCGAACAGCGGCGCCACGTGCCGGCCGCCATTGATCGCCGCCACATGAAACGCGTTGCCGAACCCGTTGAATGACAGCGAACGCGCCAGCGACATGACGTGCCCGCCATAGATCAGCCGCTTGCCGAAACGACTTTTGTTCCCGGTGTAGTGGTCGAAATGAATACGCGCGGTGTTCTGGTAAAGCCGGGTCGCGATCATGTGCTCAGCGTCTTCCACCGTGATACCGGCGATATGGTCGATCTTCTCGCCCGCTTTGTAGTCGCCGAAACGATGCGGGCTTCCGGCCAGCACGTTGTCGTAAGCCGCGGCATTAATCGGCGGGCAGGCGGCGCCGAGCTGCGACGGCTCAACGCTTTTCGGCAGTTCAGGCACCTTTTCAGGCGGCGAAGTGGCCGTCTCGTCGCGTTTTTGCACCATCACCCAGCGCGCGTAATCGAGAACTATGTCCTGGTCCTGATTGAAGCCGCGCGAGCGCACATAGACGATGCCGGTCTTCTTGTTGGAGTTCTCCTTCAGCCCGATCACCTCGGACGTCGCGTTGAGCGTGTCGCCCGGATAGACCGGTTTAAGAAAACGGCAATCGGCATAGCCGAGATTGGCGACCGCGTTGAGCGAGACATCCGGCACGGTCTTGCCGAACACCATGTGGAATACCAGCAGATCGTCGATCGGCGAGCGCGGATAGCCGATCCTGGCCGCGAAAACGTCGGACGACTGCACCGCAAAGCGTGGCCCGAACAGGCCGTTGTAGACCGCCACGTCGCCAGTGGTGACGGTGCGTGGCGTGGCGTGGCGGATCTGCTGGCCGAGCCTGAAATCCTCGAAAAAATTGCCGGGATTGTTCTTGGGCACGGTCACTTTGCTCACGCGAAGGCTCCTTGATCCGGTCCGGCCAGCCATTCTCACAAAAGCGTGAGGCAAACGCTAGGTTCGGACAACGGGAAACTGATGAGGACGTGTTTGAGCCCTGTGATAGCCGGTTGAGTGCAAGCTTAACCCGCAGGGGAGACACGAAATGAAAAAGAGCATTCTGCTTTCGGCGCTGATTGCGGCCGGTCTGGCCATGATCCCGCTGGCGCCGGCGGCTTTCGCCGATGACATGAAAAAGGACACCATGGGCAAGGACAACATGTCCAAGGATTCCATGAAGAAAGACGACGGCATGTCCAAAGACAACATGTCGAAGGATTCGATGAAAAAGGACGACGGCATGGCCAAGGACAACATGTCCAAGGACAGCATGAAGAAATGAGCCCGGCAGCCGGCCGGGCTCGCGCATCCGCGGGCTCGGCCGTGCCGTATATTCTTCGGGTCTTAAATGGTTAGGATGCCACGATGACCGCCGAGACTATAAGCCCCATCCCCGCCGCCACCATCCATCCCGGGTGGGTGCGGGTCTGCCACTGGATCAACGCCATCGCGATCCTGGTGATGATCGGCTCCGGCTGGCAGATCTACGACGCCTCGCCGTTATTCAGCTTCATTCATTTCCCGCGCGGCATCGCGCTCGGCAACTGGCTGGCCGGCGCGCTGCTCTGGCATTTCGCCGCCATGTGGGTGCTGGTCATCAACGGTATCGTCTATGTCACGCTCGGGCTCGCTACCGGCCGCTTCCGCCGCAAGCTGCTGCCGATCTATCCGTCCGAAGTATTCGCCGACGCCAAAGCCGCTCTCACCTTCAAGCTCGCGCATGACGACCTCTCGCACTACAACGCCGTGCAGAAGGTGCTCTACGCCGGCGTCATTTTGTGCGGCATCTTGATCGTGCTCTCAGGCCTCTCGATCTGGAAGCCGGTGCAGTTCCAGGAACTGACCTTCCTGTTCGGCGGCTACGATTTTGCGCGCTACGTGCATTTCTTCGCCATGGCGGCGATCGTCGGCTTCCTGGTTGTGCATGTCTTGTTGGCGCTGCTGGTGCCGAAAAGCCTGCGCGCCATGGTCGCGGGCAAGTAGGGACAGGCGATGCCCAAACAGACAATCATCCCCGGCGTCGATGCCAAGCTCCTGATCAAGGATGCCGCCAGGCTTATGCCCGATCATGCGCGGCGCGGCTTCCTGCGCGGCGCGGCCAGCCTCGGCGCGCTCGCTTTTCTGACCGGCTGCGACATCATCGACGGCGATACCGCGGAAGGCGTGCTGCGCAAGATTTCTTCGTTCAACGACGGCGCGCAGGCCGCGCTGTTCAGCCGCACCAAACTGGCGCCGACCTTCCCCGAAAGCGCCATCACCCGGCCGTTTCCGTTCAACGCCTATTACGACGAGGACGAGGCGCCGGAGGTGGACGGCAGCACCTACAAGCTCGAGATCGCCGGGCTGGCCGAGAACAAAAAGCCGTGGACGCTCGCCGAACTGCACGCGCTGCCCGAGGTCTCGCAGATCACCCGCCATGTCTGCGTCGAAGGCTGGAGCGCCATCGGCTCCTGGCAGGGCACACCGCTATCGGAATTCTTGAAGCGCATCGGCGCCGATACCAAAGCCAAATACATCTGGTTCAAATGCGCCGAGGGCTACACCAACACCATCGACATGCCGACCGCGCTGCACCCGCAGACGCAGATGTCGTTCAAATTCGACCACAAGATCCTGCCGCGCGCCTACGGCTTCCCGATGAAGATCCGTGTCCCTACCAAATTGGGTTTCAAGAATCCAAAATACGTGGTGGCGATGGAAGTCACCAACACCGACCGCGGCGGCTACTGGGAAAACCAGGGCTACAACTGGTTCAGCGGGCTCTAGTTATTTTTTCATTTCGCTCGCCGCCACGAACGGCGTCGCGGTGGCCGGACCCTCGCCGACGATCAGCAACACCGCATCGGTATCCTTGGCGCCGTCCCAGTGCACCTGCTTGCCGTAGTGGGTGACGAAGGAGCCGGCCGGCATCGGCACGCTGGCATTGGCCGGATCCCATTTAGGGCCGCTGCCGACCCACCATGTTCCAGAAATCACCGTGATGAATCGATCATGCGGGTGAAAATGCGGTTTGCTGAAATGGTTGCCCGCCGTCCATCGGGTCAGCACGCCATAGAGGCCTTCTTTGGTCGGGTCGCCGAACAATACTGCCTGTTGCGCGCCGGCCGGAGTCACCGGTCCCCATTTGATCTGATCTGGTAGCTGATAGACGACGGCTTTGGGATCGAGTTCGACGGCGCCGGCTTGGAAAGCCGGCAGAGCCAGCACAAAAGCGCCGAGGATTGTTGCGAAAATTCTGGTCATGGTCGCCTCCCGTTTCGGCTTTTTTGACGGTGCCGAGCCCTAAGTGTCGCGCGGCCACAACCCCGCGTCCAGAGTGACGCGCTATTTCTCTTTGGCGAGATCCATATCCTTTATGACGCGCGCCCAGCGCGCGGTTTCGCTATTGATGAAAACACCAAACTCCTCGGGGCTGCCCCCGAGCGCGTCCAGCCCCTGGAAGTGAAGCTCTTTGAGAACCTCGGGATCCTTGAGCGCCGCGTTGGCCGCGCCTGAGAGTTTGTCGATCACAGGTTTGGGCGTGCCGGCGGGCGCCATGATGCCGAACCAGAGGCCGGCGTCGTAGCCCGGCAAGCCCGCTTCCGCGATGGTCGGCAAGTTGGGCGTCGCGCTCGTGCGTCTGAGCTGGCTGGTCGCCAAAGCTTTGACGCTGCCGTTCTTCATCAATCCGAGCACGGTCGAGGCCGGGGCGAACATCACCTGGATGCGTCCGGCGAGAAGGTCGGTCACGGTCTGCGCGCTGCCGGGATAAAGAACGCCGGTCATCTTGATCCCCGCCATTGTCTTGAACAGCTCGGTGGCGAGATGCGGGCCGCTGCCGAGGCCGGCGGCGCCATAAAACAAGCCGTCCGGCTTCTCCTTGGCGAGCGCAATCAGTTCCTTGACGTTGTTGACGCCGAGCTTGGGGTTGACGACGAGAATATTGGGAATCGATCCGATCAGGACGACGGGAGCGAGGTCCTTCTCGAAATTGACGCCTTTGTTCGGCATCAGCGTGGTGTTGATGGTCGCGGCGATGGTCGCCAGCAGCAGCGTGTAGCCGTCTTTCGGGGCGCGACCGACCGTGTCGGTCGCCACCATTCCGCTGGCACCTGGGCGGTTCTCGACGATCACGCTGCGCCCCAGCAAGTCGCCAAGTTTTCGGCTTACGATGCGCGCCGCAACGTCGCCGCTCGATCCGGCGGCAAAGCCGACAATGAGACGGATGGACCGGCTCGGATAATTGTCCTCGGCGCCGGCCCCGCCGGGCCATATGAGGACGAGGATAGCGGTGAGGATTGCGAAAGGTTTTAATCGGCTCATCATTGTCGAAAAGCTACTAGCCAGCGCGCCACCCGTTGCTTCACTATACTAGCCGACATCGCAATACGGCCTGCAAGGCTTTCTTGTGCCGATGCGGAGAAGGTCAATGGATGTAGCGACGCAAAAGGCGCCGGCCGATTTGCAGGAGCATATGCGCCGCCTGAGCGAGCGCGGCCTGCTCACCCGTATCGACCGCGCCATCAACAAGGATACCGAGCTGCATCCGCTCGCGCGCTGGCAGTTCCAGGGCGGCTTGCGCGAGGACGAGCGGCGCGCGTTTCTGTTCACCAACGTCGTCGGAGCGCAAGGCGAACGCTACGACATCCCGGTCCTGGTCGGCGGACTGGCGGCGTCGCCGGAAATCTATGCCGCGGGGCTCGGTGTCCCGGTCGGGGATATCGGCAATCTCTGGGTCGATGCCGTCGCCAATCCAATCCCGCCGGTTCTTGTCAATGAGGCGCCTTGCCAGGAAGTCGTGCAGACCGGGGACGATTTGACGGCGGTGGGCGGCGGTCTCGCCGGGCTGCCGGTTCCGATCTCGACGCCCGGTTTCGACTCCGCGCCCTATCTCACCGCGACCCTGTGCGTGACCAAGGATCCCGAAAACGGCATCCAGAACATGGGCACCTATCGCGCGGCGCTCAAGGCCAACGACCGGCTCGGTGTGCGCATGGCTTCGCGGCTCGGCGGCGCCGGCGGCTATTTGCACTGGCGCAAATACAAGAGACGCGGCGAGCCGATGCCTTGCGCGATCGTCATCGGTTGCGCGCCGGCGGTGCTGTTCACCGGGCCGCAGAAGCTCGCCGTCGACGTCGACGAGATGGGGATCGCCGGCGGGCTGATCGGCAAGCCGGTGCGCACCGTGCGCTGCAAGACCGTGGATCTGGTCGTGCCGGCAGATTCGGAAATCGTCATCGAAGGTGTGATCGACACCGACCTGCTCGAGCCCGAGGGGCCGTTCGGCGAAAGCCACGGCCATGTGGCGCTCGAGGATTTCAACATGTCGATGCGCATCACCGCCATCACGCGCAAGCGCAAACCGGTCTTCCTGTCGATCATCAGCCAGGTGACGCCGAGCGAATCCTCGGTGCTCAAGAAAGTCGCCTACGAACCGATGTTCCTCGAGCACCTGCGCCGCACGCTGGGCGTCAGAGGCATCAAACGCGTGGTGATGCATGAGCCGCTCACCAATTTACGCAAGGTGATCTTCCTTCAATTCGAGCGCGGCACGGCGCGCACCGAGGTCTGGCGCGGCATGCAGGGCGCCGCGAGCTTGCAGGCGCAGTGCGGAAAGCTGGTGATCGCGGTGTCGGAGGATATTTCACCGGACAACGCCGACGCCATTTTCTGGTCGCTGGCCTATCGCGCGAACTTCATGGAAGACGTGTTGATGTCGCCGTTTCGCTCGGCAGGCCACGGGCCGAAGTCGGGTCGGTCCGCGGAAGAAGGCACACTGATGATCGACGCCACGCTCAAACACGACATGCCGCCGCTCGCGCTGCCGGCCGAAGAATTCATGGCGCGGGCGAAGGACATCTGGCAGGAGCTCGATCTGCCGCGTATCACGCCGCAAGCGCCCTGGCACGGCTACCAACTGGGCGATTGGGACGAGGACTGGACGCTTTTTGCCGAAGCTGCGGTAAAGGGACAATGGCGCGAGAGTGGTGAAGCGACCTACCGGCGCCGGCACGGCGATCTGATCCCGGAAACGCCGGTGCGCAAGGTCGAAGGCAAGAACAAGAAAAATCCGCGGTCCTGAAACATTGCCTTGCGCCCGCCTTGCCAAGCGCGCGGCGGACCTTTAGCAATCCGCGCAGTTCTGTATGGCGAGGCGTAGCAAATGGCGACCCACAATCTGCTTTTGATCCCCGGCGACGGCATCGGCCCCGAAGTGATGGCCGAGGCCAAGCGCGTCATCGAGTTCTTCAACACAAAAGGCCCCGACAAGTTCAAGACCGAAGAGGCGCTCGCCGGCGGCTGCTGCTACGACGCGCACGGCGTCGCCATCACCGATGCGACCATGGAGAAGGCGAAAGCCGCCGATGCGGTGATCTTCGGCGCGGTCGGCGGGCCGAAATGGGACAAGGTGCCCTACGACGTGCGCCCCGAAGCCGGCCTGCTGCGCCTGCGCAAGGATCTCGATCTTTACGCCAACGTGCGTCCGGCCATCGTCTATCCGGCACTTGCCGAAGTCATCCTCGCTCAAGCGCGAGGTGGTCGAGGGCCTCGACATCATCATCCTGCGTGAATTGACCGGCGGCGTTTATTTCGGCGAGCCCAAAACCATCACCGATCTCGGCAACGGCCAGAAACGCGCCATCGACACGCAGGTCTACGACACATACGAGATCGAGCGCATCGACCGTGTCGCCTTCGAGCTGGCGCGCAAGCGGCGCAATAAAGTGACCTCGATGGAAAAGCGCAACGTCATGAAGTCGGGCGTGCTGTGGAACGAGGTGACGACGGCGCTGCATCAACGTGAATTCAAGGACGTGCAACTCGAGCACATGCTGGCGGATGCCGGCGGCATGCAGCTGGTGCGCTGGCCGAAACAATTCGACGTCATTGTGACCGACAATCTGTTCGGCGACATGCTGTCCGACATTGCAGCCACGCTCACCGGCTCGCTCGGCATGTTGCCGTCGGCGTCCCTGGGCGAAGTCGATCCGAAAACCAAAAAGCGCCGCGCGCTCTACGAGCCGGTGCACGGCTCGGCGCCCGACATCGCGGGCAAGGGCGTCGCCAACCCGATCGCCATGATCGCCTCGTTCGGCATGGCGTTGCGTTATTCGTTCAATCTCGGCAAGCAGGCCGACATGATCGACCAGGCCATTGCCGCCACTTTGGCCAAGGGTCTGCGCACCGCCGACATCAAGTCGGAAGGCAGCAAGGTCGTCTCAACGTCGGAGATGGGTTCGGCGATTCTCGCCGAGCTCGAGTTGCTCGCCGCCTAGTACTGCAGCCAGGGATTATTCTTGCCCGGCAGCGTGAACGGACCCGGCAGCGGCAACTGGTTGCTGCCGAACGTCGTGTTGTCCAGCACGTCGCTGGCGTGATGCGTCGGCGACTGCACGTAATTATTGAAGCCGGTGTTCTCGCCCACGAAGGTTTCGGTGCCCGGATCGAGATAGGATCGCTTCTGAATGATGATCTTGGTGCGGGTGCGGCCGTCTTCGTCCCGGCTCATGAATACCGTATGCCCGTTCGCGGTGACCACGCGCTTTTTCTGCGGCGCGGCGCCGGCCGGCATTGCCAAGAGAGCGACGGCTGCGACGGCGGCAAACGTGGTGGCGACGGCTTTAAGGCGCATGGATTCCTCGCTAGGGGCCCGATATTGCAACGCAGTCTAGCGGGCTTCGGTTCGCCGCAACAGGCCCCACTACAAGCGAATGTGACTGCGAATCATTAAGAAAACGGCCCCGCCCGCATGACGGGCCGGTTTTGCGCGAATTCGATGGCGAATTTATTCAGGTAGCCGCCGTAATTCTTGGTCAGATAATCGGCGATCGCCTTGGCATCGGCGTCGTCGACCGGCGCGCCATAGGCCTTGATCATCTTGGTGACCTCGGCCGTCCAGCCCGCCGCGTTGAGGAACGGCGAGTTCATCGGGATATAGGCCAGCGTGTGGCAGGCTTGGCAATTGCCTTCGACCTTGTCGACGCCGGGGCCCTGCTTGAGCTTGATCACCTGTTCGTCGGCGAACGCCGTCGCGGCCGATCAGGAGGGCGACAGCAGCGATGATGAATGTCCGCATGGTCAGCTCCCCTTATGCCGTCAGCGTGATGTTTTGCATCACGTTGTTGTGGTAGCCGGCGCCGTTGAAAATCAGGTCAGAGACCTGACTCTGCCCCAGCTTATTGGTGGCGTTCACCATCACTGTGTTGGCGCCTTTCTTGGCGGTGATGTCGAAGCTCCACGGCCGGAACGCGAAGCGGCCGAGATCCTGGCCGAGCGTCGCTGCGGACCAGGTTTTGCCGCCGTCGGTGGAGGCTTGCACCGTGCGAATGCCGTAGCCGCCGTCCCAGGCCATGCCGCTGACCGCGACCTTGCCGGCTTTGATCTTGTCGCCGTCGCGATGGCTGGTGATCAGCGAATTCACCACCATTTCGGTGATCGGCGTGTTTGGCGCGTATTCCTGCGACGTAAAGCGCGCCGCGATCGGGAATATCCCGACCGGAATCCGGTAGGCCGGGTTCATCCAGAAACTTTTGAACGGCTGAGTCAGCGCGTCGATTTTGTTGACGTGCTTCATCCAGTAGGTGCCGGTCCAGCCGGGCACCACGATGCGCGCCGGGAAGCCGTTGAAGTGCGGCAGCGGCGCGCCGTTCATTTCGTAGGCGATGATCGTGTTCTCATCGATCGCCTTCCAGACCGGAATGCTTTTGACGAAGTCCGGCGTCTTGTCCACGACCGGGCCATCGGCGCCGCCGAACGGCGATTTCGATCGCTTCTTTCTTCAGCCCGACTTTGTCGAGCACGTCCTTGAGCCGCGCGCCCTTCCAGCGCGCGCAACCCATGGCGCCGTAGCCCCACTCGACGCCGGCGACATGCGGCTTCGACAGGCCGCGCCGGTTGCCCGAGCATTGATTGACCGCGACCACCTCGACCGCCGGCATTTTCTTCAGGTCGTCGAGCGTGAGCTCGGCCTGGCCGTTGGCGCCGTCGCCGCCGACTGCAATCTTGTAGCCCTCGGCTTTGACTTCCGGGATGTCCGCCAGATGATAGCGCACGAAGAACTGGTCGTTCGGCGTGATCGGCGTGCGCAGATATTCGAGCGGCGATTCGTAGTTTGGCGGCCGGTCGGCAAGCTGGATCAGCGGCTTTTTGCCCGGCAGCGTGCCCATGGTGACGTAGCTGCCGACGCCCGCAGGCACGCCGGGTGAGGTACCCACGCCGGCGGCGAAGCTTTCGGAGATTTTTGGCAGCCCGGTCGCAGCCAGCGCCACGCCTGCGCCCGCCGTCCCAAGCAGGTGACGTCGTGTGATCATCGTTTCCTCTCCTCAGAGGTTTTCTTTCAACCGGCCCGGCCATCGCCGCGGTTTCAGATATTTTTATATGAATATGATCATACGAATTGAACGGCCGGTCAATCGCAATGGCGGCCGGCGCGCGGAAATTCGTTCCCGCGCTGCAACGTGAAAAACATTTTAGAAGAGATCGCTCAGCGGCCGATGCGCCGCGGCTCCGGGCGGTTGGCCAGCGCCTTCCACAGCAACTTGTATTTCGGCGTCGATGCCAGAATCGGATCGCGCTGGCCGCAGAAGCTGCGATTGAGTTCGGCCTTGGCGAACAACGCGCCGACTTTCGGTTCGCTGCCGGCCGAGAGCAGCGTCAGCCGGTCGAGCGCGCAAGCCAGCGTCGAGCGCTCGATGAAATCGGCGCCGCCCTGGCAGAACCAGCCGGACAATTGCAGCAGCGGATCGTCATAGGCGCGCACGAAACCGAGGCAATGGCGCGGCGTGCCCTTCGATGTTTCGAAGGCGACGATCTCGAGCGGGCCGAATTTGCTTGCCAGCGGCTCTTCTTCATGTCGCAGCGCGACCGGGCCGAGCGCGTCCGCCTCGGCAGCGATTTCGGCCTTCGGACCGGCGAAGCGGCGGATTTCGCTGCCTGGACGGTAGATCTCGACCTGCAAATAGGGCGCGGCGCTGTCCGGTCGCGCCAAGCGTGAGGATATCCTTGCGGCCGCCGCCTTGCGTGTGGCGGCGAATGGCATAGCTCGACGGCGCATCGGCGGCTTCCGGAATCGACAGCGCGAAAGCCGGGAACGGCCGCTCGATCTCGGTCCATTCCGACTGCTGATGGATCGGCGTGGCGGCTGTGATGACCGGCGCGGATTGAAAAATCTGCGCGGCGGCCATGGAAAGCACCGCAATCCCACCCAAATATGCGAGGACACGCACAAAAGTGGCGGACAATTCCTCGCGCCAGGAATGCAGGGCCGGATGCATGGCCCTTGTCCCCAGCAAGCCGCCGTTGTCTTGACGCCCGTTCTCGCTTAGAAGCGCTGCCATCCGGTTGCCCTCGGGCCAGGCCCGCGGGTGAATTTATTTCGGAGAGTTAACAATGGGTTACAAGGTCGCCGTGGTTGGCGCCACCGGCAATGTCGGGCGCGAAATGCTCAACATTCTGGCCGAGCGGAGCTTTCCCGCCGACGAGGTGGTCGCGCTCGCCTCGCGCAAGAGCATGGGCAGGAGTGCTCGTTCGGCGACAAGACGCTGAAGGTGAAGGCGCTCGACCATTTCGATTTTTCCGACGTCGACATTTGTCTGATGTCGGCGGGCGGCGCCGTGTCGAAGGAATGGTCGCCGAAGATCGCGGCGGCCGGGCGCGGTGGTGATCGACAATTCGTCGGCCTGGCGCATGGACCCGGACGTGCCGCTGATCGTGCCGGAGGTCAACGCCGACGCCGTCGTCGATTTCCGCAAGAAGAACATCATCGCCAATCCGAATTGCTCGACCGCGCAGCTCGTGGTCGCGCTCAAGCCGCTGCACGACAAGGCCACCATCAAGCGCGTGGTGGTCGCGACCTATCAATCGGTGTCGGGCGCCGGCAAGGAGGCGATGGACGAATTGTTCTCGCAGACCAAGGCGGTGTTCACGCTCGGCGAGATCGACAACCAAGAAGTTTCCCAAGCGCATCGCGTTCAACGTGATTCCGGAAATCGACGTGTTCATGGAGGACGGCTACACCAAGGAAGAGTGGAAGATGATGATGGAGACCAAGAAGATTCTTGATCCCAAAATCAAGCTCACCGCCACTTGCGTGCGCGTGCCGGTATTCGTCGGCCATTCCGAAGCGGTGAATGTCGAGTTTGAAAAGCCGATCAGCGTCGAGGAAGCGCGCGAAATTCTGCGCAACGCGCCCGGCTGCCTGGTGATCGACAAGCACGAGCCCGGCGGCTACGTGACGCCCTATGAATGTGCCGGCGAGGACGCCACCTATATCAGCCGCATCCGCACCGACCCGACCGTCGATAACGGCCTGCAGATGTGGGTGGTCTCGGACAATCTGCGCAAGGGCGCGGCGCTCAACGCGATCCAGATCGCCGAGTGCCTGATCAACCGCAAGCTGATCCAGGCCAAGCGCAAGGCGGCGTAACCCGCAACTGAACAGGTACGGCGATTGCTTCCGCCCCACCTGCCGGAATTCGCCGCTCGCTTTATCCAGCACCGACAGATCGCCGCTGGCGACGCCGAAATAGGCGCCGTGCAGCGTCACGTCGCCGCGCTCGACCAAGTTGCGCAGCCGCGGAAACGTCATCAGATTGTCGAGGCTGAGCGCGACATTGGCCTGCTCGAGCAAAGTCAGATATTCATCCGGCGAGCGATCGCCGCGCGGGCCGACTTTTTCGGCGGCCGGCGCCATCAACGACATCCATTTGCCGATGAAGTCGCCCGGCGTCAGCGGCGCGGCGTCCTCGGCAAAGGCTTGGACGCCGCCGCACTGCGCGTGGCCGAGCACGACGATGTGCTTCACCTTGAGCGCCATGACGCCGAATTCGAGCGCGGCCGAGACGCCGTGCGCCTGGGCGTCCGGCGCGTAAGGCGGCACCAGATTGGCGATGTTGCGCACCACGAACAGCTCGCCCGGCCGCGCGTTGAAAATCGCCTCCGGCGCGCAGCGCGAATCGCAGCAGCCGATCACCATGACCTCGGGCGATTGGCCGGATTGGGCCAGTTCGCGATAGCGGTCCTGCTCGCTGCGCAGCCGCCCGCCGGCGAAGGCGTTATAGCCATCGATCAATCGCTGCGGAAAGTTCATCGCCAGCCTTGCTACTGCGAAGCCTATGTCATTGACCGATCTCCGCCAAGTCAAGCAAACGTCATGCCCGAATTGCGCAATGCCGTTTGTTTGCCCGCGCCGCTTGTACTTTAGTCATATTCCGCCGCCGGAACAGCGCCATATTCATGGCTTGTTCAGGTGCAATCGACGACTGAAGGACAAGAAAATCAGACCGCGCATGCTGCAGCCGAACAAGCCCATTATCACAAATCCGCCGTGGTCGCGGTTCCGCGCGCATGGCTTCTCGGCGCCGCAAATCGCCGTGCTGTTCGCGGCGTTCACCTTGCTCATTTCGATCCCGATCTGGACGCATCCGCTGCCGCCGCTGTCGGACTACGTCAATCACCTGTGCGCGCATGCATGTGATCGCGACGCTGTCGAAAAACCCGCAGCTCGCGCAATACTACGAGATCGACTGGCAGGTGATCCCCAATCTGACCATGGATCTGATCGTGCCGCTGCTGGCGCGCGTCATGAACATCTACCTGCGCCGGGCAGGTCTTCATCGTCGCTGATGTTCGCGCTCATCGTTTCGGGGGTGCTGGCGCTGAACCGGGCGCTGATCGGCCGCTGGTCGGTGTTCCCGCTGTTCGCCATTCCGCTGCTCTACAATTACGTCTTCCTGGTCGGCTTGATGAACTACATTTTCGGCATCGGCGTCGCGCTGTGGGCGCTGGCCGGCTGGATCGCCTTGCGCGAGCGCGCTCTGGCCGCTGCGCTTCGCGCTGTCGACTGCTTGCGTCGTCGCGCTGTTTTTCTGCCATCTCTCGGCGCTCGGCATTTACGGCGTCGGCGTGCTCTCGTTCGAGATTTCGCGGCTGTGGGAGCGCCGGCGCGAAGCCTGGCCGCGCGCGCATCGTCGACTTCGTCGCCAGCGGTCTGCCGTTCCTCGCCGCGGCGCCGTTGCTCTATGCCAGCCCGACCATGCAGCTCGTCGGCAGCACCTACTGGGAGCAGCGCGGCAAGATCGACGGGCTGATGTATCGTCATCAGCGATTATTCCGACATCGCCGCCTTCGCGCTCATCGCGGTCATGGCCGCCAGCATCGTCTGGGCGGTCCGCCACCGTGTGCTGCGCTTTCATCCGCTGGTCCTGACGCTGCTTGTCGTCGGCGGCGCGGTGTATCTCGCGTTGCCGCGCATCATGTTCGACACCTACATGACCGACCAGCGCGTGCCGCTCGGCGTCGCCTTCATGCTGTTCGCCTGCGGCGATCTGGAATTGCGCCGCCGCCTGGTGCGGCGCGCCTTCATGGTCGTCCTGATCGTTCTGATCGCCGCGCGGCTGATCGAGATCGATTACAACTGGTCGCAATTGTCGGATTCGACCAGCGAGTTTCGCTCCTCGGTGCGCCGCATCGCGCCGGGCTCGAAGGTGTTCGTCGCCTATGCCGACCGCTCGCTCGGCGAGGACGTACGCGACCTCGGCCTGGTGCATGCCGCCTGCATCGCCACCATCGAGCGCTCCGCGCTGGTCACGACGGTGTTCACCGTGGCCGGCAAGCAGGTGCTGCACGTGCGGCCCGAATATCGCGACTATGCCGACCTGCGGGACGGCACGCCGCCGTCGACCGCGCAGCTCATCGTCGCCGCCGACCACCCGCGTGCCGAGCACGCCGGCGTTTTGGCTCAATTGGACGAAGTTCGATTATCTCTACGTGCTGTTCACCGAGGACGAGGCGCCCAATCCCGATCCCGCGCGCCTGCAAGCTGATCGCCGACGGCGACCGCTTCCAGCTTTATCGGATCCTCAAGCCGCAGGCTGCGGCCGCGAAATAACCGCGCTCGCGCCGGTAGCCGCACGGCTTGATAGTTTTCCGCCGGCCGATAGAGTTGGCGGCATGACCATCCGCCCGCGCCGCAGCGTGCTTTATATGCCGGGCTCCAATGCCCGCGCGCTGGAAAAGGCGAAAACCCTGCCGGCCGACGGCGTCATCCTCGACCTTGAGGATTCGGTCGCGCCCGACGCCAAGGAGGCGGCGCGCGAGCAGGTCGCCGACGCGGTCAAGGCCGGCGGCTTCGGCGCGCGCGAGGTTTTCATCCGCGTCAACGGCGTCGACACGCCGTGGCACGCCGACGATCTCACCGCCGCCGCCCATGCCGCGCCCGACGCCATTCTGGTGCCGAAAATTTCGAACGCCCGATCACGCTCGAAATGGTCGGCCGCCGCCTGCTCGACATGCATATCGATCTCAAAACCAGAATCTGGGCGATGATCGAGACGCCGCTCGCGATCTTCAACATTCTGGCGATTGCCGCCGAGGCCAGGGATTCGGAATCGCGGCTGTCCGGCTTCGTGATGGGCACCAACGATCTCGCCAAGGACACCCGCGCGCGCCTGGTGCCCGGCCGGGCGCCGATGCTGGGCTGGCTGTCCACCTGCGTCGCGGCCGCGCGCATCCACGGCATCGATATTCTCGACGGCGTCTATAACGACATCGGCAATGCCGACGGCTTTGTCGCCGAATGCCGGCAGGGCGTCGAACTCGGCTTCGACGGCAAGACGCTGATCCATCCCAACCAGATCGAGCCCTGCAACAAGGCGTTCTCGCCGTCGGCCGAGGACGTGCGCAGGCGCGCAAAATGATCGCGGCGTTCGATCTGCCGGAGAACAAGGCCAAGGGCGTGGTCTCGATCGACGGCCGCATGGTCGAGCGCCTGCATGCCGACATGGCGCGCCGCACGGTGGCGATCGCCGAGGCGATCGGAGCGGGCTAAAAACCGCGCCGTTGTTCGAGTTTGCGATGGCGAGCATGTGGGGTATTCATTAGGCTCGGCTGATTGAACGGCTTGGGCGTGGGGGTTTGTGGCGTGGGGTTTCCTTCTAAGCATTACTCGTCAATGCGCGCGACATTGTTCGCGACCACGGCGGCGAGCGCGCTCGCGCTCGCTATCGCAATGCCTGCCGTCGCCCAGGATGCGACCTGGCGATTAAATCCCCCTACCGCCAATCTTCAGGTCCCGGCCAATTGGTCGACGGGGACGGTTCCGACCGGCGTTGCGACCTTCGGTCAATCGTCCAAGACAGCGCTGACGATTCTCGGTGGTCCCGGATTTTTTGACATCGATACGTTTTTGTTTAATGCCGGCGCACCGGCCTATAGTTTCCTCACGGGGCTCAATGTTCTGGAGTTCAACGGGCTCGGCATTGTCAACAACTCATCGTTCGCGCCGACTTTTAATGTCAACGGCGGGCTTTCGTTCTTCAATTCTTCGACCGCCGCGAACGCTACCATCATAGCGGGCGTTAACGGTCTTGTGACGTTCAATGACAGTGCCACCGCCGGGACCGCCACCATCACCAATCATAATACCGGTGTGACTCTGATTTTTTGATACCAGCACCGCCGGGGCGGCTGTCATCACCAATGAGAATTTTGGCGTGACCCGGTTTTTGAATTCCAGCACCGCCGGAACCGCTCAGATCACCAATAATGCCGGCGGGTTTACATTCTTCAACGGCGCAAGTACGGCCGGCGGTGCGACCATCACCAACAACAGCGGCGGCACGACCGAGTTTGGCCTGTCCGGCGGCATCGGCACCAGCTCGGCTGCCAACGCCACCATCATCAATGCGGCTGGAAGTTTCGGATTCGGTTCGGGCGGATTTACCGAGTTCAACGCCTCGACCACCGCCGGCAATGCGACAATCATAACCGAGAATAACGCGGCCGTTGCCTTCTTCGACAACAGTACAGGCGGCCAGGCAAGATTTATCACCAACGCGGGCGGCGTATTCGACATTTCGCAATTGACCACGTCCGGCATGACGGCGGGCTCCATCGAGGGCGCCGGCACCTACTTTCTCGGCTCCATGCAGCTCACCGTTGGCGGAAATAATCTCTCCACCGAGGTCAGCGGCGTGATTTCCGACGGGACTTGCGGCTGTTTCGGTCCCGGCGGCATCGGCGGTTCGTTGGTCAAAGTCGGCACCGGGACGCTGATGCTTTCCGGCATCAATACCTACACTGGCGCGACGACTATCAACGGCGGCACGCTGGAGGTAGACGGTTCGATCGCAACGTCGTCTCTGACCACCGTCAATAGCGGCGGTGCGCTGACCGGCACCGGAACGGTGGGCAATACCGACGTGGCGGCCGGCGGCATTTTCATGCCGGGCTCCGGCACGCCCGGCTCCTTTATGACGATCGCCGGCGATCTTAATTTCGCGTCGGGCGCTATTTATGCGATCAACATCAGTCCGGCCACGGCTTCGCTCGCCAATGTGTCGGGCGCCGCGGCGCTCAACGGCGCAACCGTCGCCGCGATTTGGAGCCCGGGCAGCTACATCTTCAAGCAGTACACGATCCTCGATGCCGGCAGCGTGAGCGGAACGTTCGGTTCCATCGTCAACAGCAATCTGCCATCCGGCTTTAGTGACACACTGAGCTATGACGCCACCCATGCTTATTTGAATCTGATCATGGGTCCCGCAACCGGACCCGGCGGGCTCACCATCAACCAGCAGAACGTCGACAATGGCCTGATCAATTCGTTCAACGTTAATGGCGGCATCCCGATGGTCTTTGGCGGACTGACGCCCGCCGGGTTGACCCAGCTCTCGGGCGAAGTCGGCGCGAGCTTCATCCCGACGGCCTTCCAGGCTGGCAATTTGTTCCTCAATTTGTTGCTCAATCCCTCGCTCGACGGACATTTCGATAGCGGCGGCTTCGGCACGTTCGGCTATGCCCAAGAGCCGCCCAAAGCTGCGACTTCGGCGTTCGCCTCCGTCGATCGCAAGCAGGCCTCCGCATTCGATTCCCGCTACGGCTCCTGGGGCGGCGCCTATGGCGGCAGTGGCAGCGTTAGCGGCAACGCCACCACCGGGTCGAACAACACCAGCAGCCAGATCTACGGTTTCGCCAGCGGACTCGATTATCGCGTCACACCGGATACGCTGGTCGGCTTCGCGGTGGCTGGCGGCGGCACCCATTGGGGTCTCGACCAGGGCCTGGGAAGTGGCCGCTCCGACATGTTCCAGGCCGGCCTCTATGGAAAATCGCGCTGGGGCGCGGCCTATCTTTCCGGCGCGCTGGCCTATTCGTTCCATGACGTGACCACCAACCGCACGGTCACCATCGCCGGCACCGATCAGTTGCAGGCGGGCTTCAAGGCCAACGTGTTCAGCGGACGGCTGGAAAGCGGCTACCGCTATGCGACGCCATGGCTCGGTGTCACGCCCTATGGCGCGGTGCAGGTGCAGTCGCTCGCGCTGCCGTCCTACAATGAGAGCGCGACCTCGGGCTCGAACCAGTTCGCTTTGAACTACGCCGCGCAGACGGTGACGACGACGCGCACTGAATTGGGCGCACGCTTCGACAAAAAGTATCTGTTCGACCGGGGCGCGGTCCTCACTTTATTTTCGCGCGCGGCCTGGGCGCATGATTTCGGCAACACCGCGAGCGCGAGCGCTATCTTCCAGGCGCTGCTGGCATCCAATTTCATCGTCTATGGCGCCCAGCCGGCGCCGAACGGCGCGCTGGTCACCGCCGGCGCCGAATACAAGCTCGCCAGCGGCTGGTCGGTACTCGCCAAGTTCGACGGCGAGTTCTCCAACACTACCGCGCTCTATTCCGGCTCCGGAACGATCAAGAAAGTGTGGTGAGGGCGTCGACGCGCACTACCGTGGCGATCGCCGGGGCGATCGCGGCTAGTCCGCGTTCCTGAACCGAGAGCCGGCGACGCGCGTGTCGCGGTTGTGGTCCAACGCAAGCGACGGCGCACGTTGTTGCGGCTCTTGCAACATCGGCGAAATCTGCCGGGAAATCCGGCGCAGCATGCCGATGCCGAAGTGGCCAAGGAACCTTACGTAACGCCGTGCGCGCCACGGCAGCGCGGGATCGATCGAGAACGAGCGAAGAGCATAGGCCTTGTCGAGCGAGGCCTGATCGCAGGCCTGCTTGACCGGGTCGTCGTAGAAGCGCGCGATTTTATCGGCGCTCATGCCCGGCGTCGCGAGCCAATCCGGAATGTGCAGATTGCATAGCCGCTCGACATCGTTGAGCGCCTTGCGCGCGCCGGTGCCGGCGGCGGGACACGAGGTCGCGAAGGCGTCGCCAACCAGCACCACGCCGGCCTGCCGGTGGCCGTGCGTGGCGCAAAGATCGACGGGACGAATCTTGACGTCGCCGGTGACCGTAAAATCCCCCGTCAGCTTGCGCAGCCCGGGCATCAGCGCATGCAGGGTCTCGGCCGGGTTGCTGCGCATCTCCCGCAACCAGGGATCCTGCTTGTCGCGATAGGTGAAGAGATTGGCGCGCATCGTCGCCCCGATCGGAAACAGCGTCAGCAGCGCGGTGCGGTCGCTGGTGCGTTCGGCGTAATAAGTCAGCGCGGAAAAATCGAACGCTGCCCGGCCGGCCGGCGCGACGTCGAAACCGGCGGTGGTTGAATGACATTCGCTCAACACTTCGCGCGTCAGGCCGAGCGAATGGCGCAGGCTTATGTTAAGCCCGTTCGCCAACACGATCAGGCGCGCTGAAATTGTCTCGCCGGTCGACAACGTAACCGTCTGCCGCTCATTGCTGGTGGCGATCGCCGCCGCCTTGGCGTGGATCATCGTCACGCGCGGCGGAATAAGGCCGCGGACGGTGTTGACCAGCGGCGCGTAAAAGATGCCTTGCTGATCGCTCGGCCGCTTCTCGACCAGCCGGCCGAAGCGGGCGACCCAGCATTCGCGGTCGTGCGTCGACGCCTTGAGTACGCTGTCAGCGAGGCCGGTCTTGCGCAGAATAGCGACCTGCGAGCCGTCGAGCTTTTCGCAGCGGAAATCCGGCGGGTAGACAGGATGCGGATCGACGATGACCGCGTCGACGCCGGCTTTGCCGAGCATGGCCGCCGCGAGCGAGCCGGCCAGTCCGCCGCCGACGATGACGACATCGGTCTCGCGCATCAGGCCGTCTCCCGCCGTGGCCGCCGCGTGCCGGCGAGATAGGCCGCCTTGGCCTGCGCGCGCAGCCGCAGATAGATGCCCTGCAACCGGCTCAAGTGGGCGAAGGCGGCCGAGCCGCCGCGCCGGGCGTCAATCCACATTTCCGCCATCGGCTGGCGCTCGGACCATGACGCCATGAAGCTGCTGTCGTCATAGCAGCAGGAATCCACACTGGAGATGCCGGGGTCGGCGAGGAAGGCGGCGGTGTAATCCTCGAACAGCAGCATGCCGGGTGAAAAATCGTGCAGCTTCTCGTCATAAGCCGTCTTCCAGGTGAAGGCCGTTGCGCCTGCGCGCAGCACGATCTGCATGCTCACCGGACGCCCATCGAGCGTGAGGGCGTGAATCGTCGCCTCGCCCTGCGCCGCCAACGCGGCCACCATCTCGCGCGTAAACGTCGCGTCGGGCAAATTGCAGAGCAGCGCGGTGCGCTTGCGGCCCTTCCAGCCGGCAGCCTCGATACGCAGGAAATCCTCCAGCGCGCGACCGACGGCCTCGGGCTCTCTGATGATTTTCGATTCGAGGATGCCTTTTTCGGCAAGCCTGCGCCGGTGCTGCCGCAACTTCTTGCGGCGCGATGCCGACAGCGCGGCTTCCATATATTGTTTGGCGTTGAGCGTGGAGGCCAGCATCGGGCGCATGAAACGGCGCAGAATAGCGGGTGAACTGCCGCGCGAAGCGAGGACGCGCATGAGCGCCTGCGTGGTGGCACCGTCATCGCGCATAGCGTCAAGCGCGATAACTTTCGGCAGGCTCGCATCGGCGGCGATGTGGTCGAGCATGGCCTGCAAGGTCGCCTCCAGCAGGTTGCGATCGATTACGGGCGAGGCGAGGTAGGCCTGCGCGAAAGCCGGCGCGGCCAGCACCGAGAGAGGAATGATCGAGCGCGGCGCACGGCCGGCGGCGAAGGCCCAGAAGCCAGCGAGCCGCCTGCGGCCGCCGGAATTTTGCCAGGCCAGCAGTGCCCGGCAGCGCGCATCCGGATAGCACGCGCTGAGCGCGACCAGCACCGGATGCATGAAAATATTGGCGACGTCGGCGCGCGCAATCAAATCGCGCCATTCCATCTGGATTTCGGCAAGCCGCGCGCCGGCGGCGACTTCGACCGTGACGCTCGTCGCTGCGTCGCTGCTCGCACGCGGCTGCTGTGCCACGGGCGCGCCTCGTGCATCGAGTTCTGCCAATCTGGCGGATGCTGGCAATTGACCCCTCGCTTTATTGTCGACCGTGCCCGCGCTCGTGATACGCGGCAAACTTTCACATGCGGTTTACGGAGCCGCCAACGTAGTGCCGGTGCGTTCATCAAACATTAGGGTTAAGGCCGTCCAGCGCGCGCAACGCGCGCCATTATGCCGGCGTCAGGCGCTTGGCCGCGGCCAGATGAACATGTGCAAGCCGAGACGGCGGCGCGCGATCAGGAACAGCAATGCAGACTCGACAATAAAGGCGCTGGCAGTCGCGTATGCGACGCCGATACCGCCGAAGCGTGGTGCCAGCAAGAAACAGCCGAGCAGGTTGACAGCAAATGCCGTGGCATAAGCCAGCGCGCAGCTGCGCTGCTGGCCCAGCACGTTGAGCAGCCGTTCGGCCGGGCCGACGCAGGCGCGGGCCAGCTGGCCGACGGCGAGGATGACGATCACCGGGTAGCCGTCGCCAAAGCCCGCGCCGAACAGCGTCAGCACCGGTTTGCCGAGCAGCAGCATCAGCACACAGCCGGCGAGCGACGGCCAGAATACCCAGCGCACCGTGCCAGCGGCAAAAGCGACCAGGCCGGCGCGGTCGCTGGCGACGTGATAGGCGGTGAAACGATGCGCGGAAGCCGCCGCGACCGCGTACTGAATGATGCTGACCAGCGCCAGCGTCTTGGCGGCGGCGTAATAGTGCGCGACTTCCCCGGCTGGCTGGAAAATCTTCAGCACGATCACGTCGGTCGCGGTGAGCAGGGTGTACATGCCCCATACGAGAACGATCGGCAGCGCGGTGCTGAACCAAAGCCGCGTGTCGTATTCCTTGCCGCCTGGCGGTACCGCGGTACCGAGCCTTCGCTGCAGCATCGCCAGCTGGACCAGCGCGCTGAGCCAGGTCGCCAGCGCCAGCGCACCGGTAACGATAATGGCGTCGGTGGCAAATCCGGCGGCGCGTGCCGCCGCCACGCCCGCGACCAGCAGCAGCGGGCGAATAATATAAGGCGGCAGCAGTGCGACATTGATCCAGTTGTACGAGCGCGCCATGGCGTCGAACATGAAGGTCGAGGCGTAGAACGGCAGCGCCGCGCAGACGAGATAGAACGGCATGACCACGGGGCTGTCGAGCCGATCCTCGACAGCATGCACGATCAGCGCGCCGAGCAGCGCCGCCACCGTGCCGGCGCCGAAGGTGATCCAGCGGCTGCCGGCGAGATAGCCGCGCAACAAGCCGAAGGCGCGCGCGTGGCTGTATTCCGGAATGAACCGCTGTGCCGTCAGCGGCATGCCAAGATGGACCAGTTCGCCGACCAGCATCAGCCAGGTCCAGGCATAGACGTAAATGCCGAATTCGGAATCGCCCATCCAGCGGGCGAGCAGCACCTGCGACAGGAAGATGATGGCCGCGCTCGCCACGCGGATCATGAAGGCTGTGCCGGCCATGCGCTGGGTGAGCGCGTGCTCGCCGGCGCGCCATTGCCGAACGCGCGTGCGCAGCCGCGCAAACACATGCGGCGGCGGCAAGTTTTTGGTGTCGGTTAAGGCCATTCCAATGCCTCGCAGGTGCGAAATAACCTAGAGGCAATTGGTAAGTTTAATCTGAAGGTGCGCGGTTCAGCGGTTCCCGGTCCGTCCCTTCGGCAATGGCGCTTTTCTTGAACGCTTGCGGGACGAAATGCTCAGCGCGGCAGCGTGTAGACGAACACCGCGCCTTTGCCGAGCCCCGCGTGCAGGCAGATGAAGCGGACGTCGGCGGGTTCGCCGCCGGCCTGATAGGTTGCCTTGCCGTGATAGACGGTCGAGACGACTTGCGTGCCGACTTTGTCGGCGAATTTGTCTTCCTCGACGTCGGCGCGCGCGATCGCGAATTTCTTGAACGCCGAGTTCTCTTGCTTGAATTTGATAGCGGCCAGCTTCTCGCAATCGCGCAGGCCGTCTTCGGTCGATTTCTGCGCCCATGCCGGCGCAGCGGCCAACGCGCATAGTGCGACGATAGCTGTGAGCTTCACGCCCACGGCCGCGCCGCCTTGGCCTTTTCCTCGTAGCTAGCGACCTTGCTCTTCTTCTGCTGCGTCAGCCCGATATCGTCGAGGCCGTTGAGCATGCAGTGCTTGCGGAAGGCGTCGATCTCGAACTTGACCACGCCGCCGTCCGGCCCGTGGATTTCCTGCTTCTCCAGATCGATCGAGAGCGTGGCGTTGGAGCCGCGGTCGGCGTCGTCGAACAATTTCTCCAGATCTTCCGGCGAGACGCGGATCGGCAGAACGCCGTTCTTGAAGCAGTTGTTGTAGAAAATATCGCCGAACGAGGTCGAGATCACGCAGCGGATGCCGAAATCCATCAGCGCCCAGGGCGCGTGCTCGCGGCTTGAGCCGCAGCCGAAATTATCGCCCGCCACCAGAATCTTGGCCTTGCGGTAAGCCGGCTTGTTGAGCACGAAGTCGGGGTTTTCGCCGCCGTCGTCCTTGTAGCGCAGCTCGGAGAACAGGCCCTTGCCCAGGCCGGTGCGCTTGATGGTCTTCAGATATTGCTTGGGGATGACCATGTCGGTGTCGACATTGATCATCTTCAAGGGCGCTGCGACGCCGTCCAAAGTCGTGAATTTGTCCATCGGATCGGTACCGGGTTAGGTTTCGGCACTGTTCTCAAGGGTTTTTCTCTACTGGTCAATAGCTTGAGCGGAGGCCAGCTATGTGAGGCTATTCCGCAGCGCGGCCGGGGGCGTTGCGATCGAATTTCGCCTCCTGCTTCAGCTCGCAGACCTGCACGCTGTACGAAGCGTAATAAGTTTCGCGCGCCTTTTTCTTCGCGGCGCGGTGGTCGGCATTCATGCGCCAGGCGCGCATGCCTTCCTCGTGCTCGAACTCGACGATGGTGCAACGCTCGCCATCCTCGGCGAAAAATCCTTTATGCGAGATGTAACCGGGCATGGTCTTGGCGATGGCGGCAAGGCGCTCGACTTCTTTGATATACTCATCGCGCAGGCCCGGCATCAAGGTCGAGCGAAATACCGTGACGATCATGATCTTTCCCTTTCAAATTATCCTTATAAGCTGACGTGCTTCGCGCCGTTCGATCCAATGCATGTTGTGAATATAAATCATCGCACGACGCGATCATTCCGCCGCTAGTCCGCCGCCGCCTCGATGGCTGCCATGTCGTCGTCGCTCAGGCCCAGATGGTGGCCGATCTCGTGCACCAGCACGTGGGTCACGATGGCGCCCAGGCTCTCCTCGTGCTCGGCCCAATAGTCGAGGATCGGGCGGCGGTAGAGCCAGACCATATTGGGCAGTTGTTCCGGAGCGCTGGCCGACAGAAACGGCAGACCGACGCCTTGGAACAGCCCCAGCAGGTCGAATTCTGTTTCGGCGTTCATTTGCTCAAGCACATCCTCGGTCGGAAAATCGGCCACCTGGATGACCAGATTTTCACAACGGCTGCGGAAATGCTCCGGCAGGCGGGCATAGGCGTCGGCCGCCATGGCCTCGATGTCGGCCAGCGATGGTGCAGGCGCTCCCCGCCAGGCCAAAGGATCGTCAAATTGGCCTTTCATACCAATGTTGTAGGGCAGGCGGCCGTGTCAACCAAGCGGTTGACCCCAGGACCGGAATGGGCGAGCGTTCGGCGTTGTGGTTGGGTGGGTCGGATAATTATGCCGAGGAACTGCCGCTTCTTGGGTCTTCTGGCGCTGATTGTGGCTATTTCGGCCGGGCTCTTGCTGCCGGCCGCAGCTAAAGTCTCCAGCCACACCCGTGATTTATCGGCGCAATCCGTGCGGCCGCGCATCACCATCCACCCGCGCCACCTCGGGCCCAATGCAAAACGCTATTGCCGCTCTTGGTTGACCACGGAAAACCGTGTCAGCGGCACCGTTATCACGCCGCAGATGCGCTGCTGGTGGAACTAATGACCGCCTTTGGCGGTTTTCAGGTTGTTATTCTGAACCCGGGGGCGTTGGAGGACAAACGATGTCGAAACTTGTGAAATTTTTCGCAATCGCCGCTCTGATCGGCGGCGCGTTTGCCATGACGCCGGCTCCGGCCAATGCCCAGCATCACTGGCACGGCGGCGGTCACTGGCATGGCGGCGGATGGGGCTGGGGTCCTGGGCCGTTCTGGGGCTTGGGTTACGGTTATCCGTACTACGGCGGACCTTATTACGCCGGTGCGCCGGGCTGCGGTTATGTGCGCGTCTGGCGCCAGCACCATTGGGTCTTGGTTCGCAACTGGCGCTGCTACTGATCGGCCAGACTTACCGATATGCGGGCCTTTTGATTCGTTTCGTCTACTTCCATTCGCGCACGTCGACGAAATGGCCGGCGATCGCCGCTGCGGCCGCCATCGCAGGCGACACCAGATGCGTGCGGCCCTTTGTAACCCTGACGGCCTTCGAAGTTGCGGTTTGACGTCGAAGCACATCGCTCGCCCGGCTTGAGCTTGTCCGGGTTCATGGCGAGGCACATCGAGCAGCCCGGCTCGCGCCAGTCGAAGCCGGCGGCCTTGAAAATCTTGTCGAGGCCTTCGGCTTCTGCCTGCTCCTTCACCAGGCCGGAGCCGGGAACGATCATGGCATAGACATTGGCGTTCACCGTCTTGCCGGCGGCGATGCGCGCGACATCGCGCAGATCCTCGATGCGCGAATTGGTGCAAGAGCCGATGAAGACGCGATCGAGCTTGATGTCGGTGGCCTTCTCGCCGCCGCTGCAATCCCATGTAGCCGAGCGAGCGTTCGGCGGCGATGCGCTTCTTCTCGTCCTGAATTTCGGCCGCTACCGGCACGCGGCCGGTGATCGACACTACCTGCTCGGGGCTGGTTCCCCAGGTCAAGATCGGCGGCAGCTTGGCGGCGTCGAGCCGAAGCTCGCGGTCGAAATGCGCGCCGTCGTCGGAGTGCAGCGTTTCCCAATAGCGCATGGCCCCGTCCCAGGCTTTGCCCTTGGGCGCTTTCGGCCTGCCCTTGAGATAGGCGTAGGTCTTCTCGTCGGGCGCGATGAAGCCGGCTTTGGCGCCGCCTTCCACAGACATGTTGCAGACGGTCATGCGGCCTTCCATCGAAAGCGCGCGGATCGCTTCGCCGCCATATTCCAGCGCGTAGCCGGTGCCGCCGGCGGTGCCGATCTCGCCGATGATGGCGAGGATAATGTCCTTCGCGGTCACGCCGGACGGCAATTGGCCGTCGACCACCGCGCGCATGTTCATGGATTTCTTCTGGATCAGCGTCTGCGTCGCCAGCACGTGCTCGACTTCGGAGGTACCGATGCCGTAAGCGAGCGCGCCGAAGGCGCCGTTGGTCGCTGTGTGACTGTCGCCGCACACAAGGGTCGTGCCGGGCAGTGTGAAGCCCTGTTCCGGACTGATGACGTGGCAAATGCCCTGACGCTTGTCGAATTCGTTGTAATACTCGATGCCGAAGTCCTTGGCGTTCTGCGCCATGACCGCGATCTGTTCGGTCGATTCCGGATCGGGATTGGGCAGGTTGCGATCCGAGGTCGGCACGTTGTGATCGACCACGGCGAGCGTCTTGTCCGGCGCATGCACCTTGCGCCCCGCGGCGCGCAAGCCTTCGAAGGCCTGCGGCGAGGTCACCTCATGGACCAGATGGCGATCGATATAGATCGAGACAGGTGCCGTCCGGCTGCTTCGTCCACCAGATGGTCTTCCCACATCTTGTCGTAGAGGGTGCGCGCCTTCGCCATCGTCTCACTCCGTTACTCAAGTCTTATGTAGCGCTACCCGCACTCAAGAAAAAGGGGCCGAACGGCGGCCCCTTCATGCATTCCTGGATAGCCGCCGGTTTACTTCTTGCCTGAGGCCTCGGCCGCCTCGGCGCCTTCCGGCCCGCCGGTCGCCTGCGCCTCGATGCGCGCCTTCTTGCCGCGCAGGCCGCGCAGATAATAGAGCTTGGCGCGGCGCACCTTGCCGCGGCGCACCACCTTGATCGAGTCGATCATCGGCGCGTGCAGCGGGAACACGCGCTCGACGCCTTCGCCGTAGGAAATCTTGCGTACCGTGAAATTCTCGTTGATGCCGCCGCCGGAGCGGCCGATGCACACGCCCTCGTAGGCCTGGATGCGGCTCTTGTCGCCTTCCACCACCTTGACGTTGACCAGCACGGTGTCGCCGGGCGCGAAATCGGGAATGTCCTTGCCGGCCGAGAGCTTCTCGACCTGCTCTTTGTCGAGCTGTTGAATGAGGTTCATCGTTCAATCTCCGTCGGCAGCGCCAGCATCCGGCGCGCGGGCTTGTCTGGTCTGAATGGGTTGGGCGAGCTTCTACGACAAAGCTCGGGCCTTGTCACCCTCGGCTTTTCGGCCCGTTTTTGGGCTTCTGACGGGCCAAATAGGCCGCCCACAGGTCGGGCCGGCGCTCGCGGGTCAACCGCTCGGCCTCGGCGCGGCGCCACGCGGCGACCTTGGCGTGGTCGCCGGAAATGAGCACTTCCGGGATTGTCCGGCTCTCGAACTCAGCGGGCCGGGTGTATTGCGGATATTCGAGCAGGCCGTCGGCGAAGCTTTCCTCGGCGCCGGAAGCTTCCTTGCCCATCACGCCGGGAAGAAGCCGCACGCAGGCGTCAAGCAGCGCAAGCGCCGCGGGCTCGCCGCCCGACAAAACGAAATCGCCGAGCGAGATTTCCTCGAGCTGGCGGGCCGCGATCAGCCGCTCGTCCACGCCCTCGAAGCGGCCGCAGACGATGACGGCGCCGGCGCCGTGAGCCAGCGCGCTCACGCGGCTTTGCGTGAGCGGCGTGCCGCGCGCGCTCATCAGCAGGCGAGGGCGACTATCGGCGGGAATGGCATCGAGTGCGCGCGCCAGGACGTCGGCCTTCATCACCATGCCGGGCCCGCCCCCGGCCGGCGTATCGTCCACGGTGCGATGCCTGTCGGTGGCGTGCTCGCGGATGTCGTGGGTGTCGAGCGACCAGATGCCGGAGGCCAACGCCTTGCCGGCGAGGCTCGCCGCCAGCGGCCCGGGAAACATCTCCGGGAAGATTGTGAGCACCGAAGCGCGCCACATGCTTAGTCTTCTTCCTTCGCCTCGATTTCAACCGGCGGCACGACGACGATCCGCCGCGCCTTAATGTCGATCTCCGGCACCGTCGCATCAGTGAACGGCAACAACAGCGGTTCGCCGCCGGTGACAGGCGCGATCTCGATCAGATCGCCGGCGCCGAAATTATGGATCGCGGTGATGGTGCCCAAGGGAGCGCCGTCTTCGCTCACCGCCGCCAGGCCGATCAGGTCGGCGTGATAGAACGTGTCGTCTTCCTCGATCAGTGGCAGGCGGTCGCGCGGCACGAACAGATCCGTGTTGCGCAATGCCTCCGCCGCGTTGCGATCCGCAATGCCTTTCAGCCGCGCCACCAGATGATCCTTGGCCGGCCGCGCCGCTCTCGATTTCGAAGCGCCGCGCGCCGTCCTCGGTTTCCAGCGGGCCGTAGTTCGTCACCGCCAGCGGATCTTCGGTGAACGACCACAGCTTCACCTCGCCGCGAATGCCGTGCGCGGCGCCGATGCGGGCAACGCGGATGCGGTCGGCCACGGCGCGCGAGCGTCTAGCTCGCCGCCGGCGCTTCGGCCGGCTTTTCCGCAGCCTTGGCAGCATCGGCCTTGGCTTTGTCGGCCGCGGTCTTGTCCGTCGCGGCCTTGGCGGTTGCCGCTGTCTTGGCGGCGGCGTCGGCGCCTTCCTTGGCCTTGGTGGCTTCCTCTTCCTTGGCCTTGCGTTCCTTGCGCGGGATCGCCTTTTCCGGATTGTTGCGCTTCTCGCGCTTCAGGATGCCGGCGGCATCGAGGAAGCGGGTGACGCGGTCGGACGGCTGCGCGCCCTTCTTCATCCAGGCCTGCACCTTGTCGAGATCGAGCTTGAGCCGCTCGGTCTTGTCCTTGGGCAGCAGCGGATTGAAATAGCCGAGCCGCTCGATGAAGCGGCCGTCGCGCGGCGAACGCGAGTCGGCGACGACGATGTGATAGACCGGCCGTTTCTTGGTTCCGGCGCGGGCCATGCGGATGACGAGAGACATTTCAGGTTCCTTTCTGACTCATTGAGTTTTGCAGTTCGATCATTTCTTTTTTCCGAGGCCGGGCAGGCCCGGCAATCCAGGAAACTTTCCGCTGCCGAGACCAGGCAGACCGGGAATATTCGGCGGCAATTTCGGCATGGCCGGCGGCAGCCCGCCGGCGCCGGCCGGCATTTTCTTGGCGAGCTCGGCCATCTGTTCCGGCGTGGGCGCAGCGCCGCCGCCGAAACCCATCATCTGTCCGAGACCGGCGAGCGGGCTGCGCTTGCCGCTGCCCATGGCCTTCATCATGTCGGCCATGCCGCGATGCATTTTCAGAAGCTTGTTGATCGCTTCCGGCGTTGTGCCGGAGCCAGCGGCGATGCGCTTCTTGCGGCTGGCTTTGAGCAAATCCGGATTACGGCGCTCGCGCGGCGTCATCGAGTCGATGATCGCCATCTGGCGCTTGAGCAACTTGTCGTCGAGCCCGGCATTGGCGATCTGGCTCTTCATCTTGGCCACGCCCGGCATCATGCCGAGCAGGCCGGACATGCCGCCCATCGCCGCCATCTGATTGAGTTGCTCGCGCATGTCGGCAAGATCGAACTGGCCCTTGCGCATCTTCTCGGCTGCGCGCATCGCCTTTTCTTGATCGATATTGGCGGCGGCCTTCTCGACCAGCGACACGATGTCGCCCATGCCGAGAATGCGGCCGGCGATGCGGCCGGCGTCGAATTCCTCCAGCGCGTCGAGTTTCTCGCCGGTGCCGATCAGCTTGATCGGCTTGTTGGTGACCGCACGCATCGACAGTGCCGCGCCGCCGCGCCCGTCGCCATCGACGCGCGTGAGCACGATGCCGGTGAGGCCCACGCGCTCGTCGAAAGCGCGCGCCAGATTGACCGCGTCCTGGCCGGTCAGCGCATCGGCGACCAGCAGCACTTCATGCGGCGTGGCGGCTTTCTTGACCTCAGCGGCCTCGTTCATCATTTCGTCGTCGAGCGTGGTGCGGCCGGCGGTGTCGAGCAGCACCACGTCGTAGCCGCCGAGCCTGGCCGCCTGAATCGCGCGCAGCGCGATTTGCGGCGGCATTTGACCGGCGACCACCGGCAGCGTGTCGATTTGCGCCTCGCGCCCGAGCACGGCGAGTTGCTCCATCGCCGCCGGCCGGCGCACGTCGAGCGAAGCCATCAGCACTTTTTTCTTTTGCCGGTCGGCGAGGCGGCGGGCGACTTTCGCGGTGGTGGTGGTTTTGCCGGAGCCCTGTAGGCCGACCATCATGATGGCGACCGGCGGCGCGGCGTTGAGATCGATTCCAATGTTCGTAACTTGGCTGTCGCCGCCGAGCGTGGCGACCAACTGGTCATGCACGATCTTCACCACCATCTGGCCGGGCGTGACCGACTTCATCACCTCGACGCCGATCGCCTGCTTCTTGATGTTGTCGGTGAAGGCGCGCGCCACGTCGAGCGCGACGTCGGCTTCGAGCAGCGCGCGGCGCACTTCACGCAACGCCGCGTCGACGTCGGCTTCGCTCAGCGCGCCGCGGCGAGTGAGGCGGTCGAGAATGCCGCCCAGTTTTTCCGACAGTGAGTCGAACATTGCTTGCACGACCTCGCCCTTCGAGACGGCCGGCGGAGCCGGCCGTCTCGAAGGGCGAGGTCGTCCCTCAGTCGTCGCCTCATCCTTCGAGACGCCCGCTTCGCGGGCTCCTCAGGATGAGGCTTTACAAAACACCTTCACGCCCGAGGGCGCATTGCGCTGTCGGGCGGTGGCCTCCGGCCTCTTAAGGACCGGGCGGTGGAGTTGATATTTCACGTCTTTAGTAAAGTGGGCGGAACCTAGGGGGCGGGTTTGGCCAAGTCAAGGCAAGCCTCCGCAGCGCCTAAGGCCCCAAATGTGCCGCCAGGAAGCGGCGCATTTCCGCGGTGGAACGCTCGGCCGCGTCGGCGTCGTATTTCAGCCAGTGGCCGAAATAACGCACGGCAATGCGCAGTTCCGGGTTGTCGAATGAATGATAGGCTTCGGGATAGACCACGAGCTTGACCGGCGCGCCCTTGCCGGCGCGCCGCGCCATCCAGCCTTCGCAACGCTTGACCGACGACCAATCGTCCAGTTCGCCGATGAAGACGATGGTTGGAATCGTCACCTGGTCTTCGGCGGCGCTGCATGAGGGATAGAACGCGACAGCCGCTTTATACTTGAGCCCGGCGGACATTTCGAAAATGTCGAAGGCGTGAAACGAGGCGGCCTGCAATGCGACCATGCCGCCTTGCGCGTGTCCGACCACGGCGATGCGTTTGCGATCGACGAACGCAAGTTTCGACAGGTAGATCAGCGCTCCCATTGCATCCGCCTCGCGGTAGACAAAAGGCACATCGAGGCACGCCTGCGCGATGCCGCGTGTCGTGAAGCTGTCCACGGCCAGAGTCACATAGCCCCACCGCGTGAACTGCTCGCCCGCGGACGCGCGGCTTTGCTCTGACAGACCGCCGCAACCATGCAGGTACACCACGGCCGGGAACGGGCCTGCGCCGGCAGGCCGCGACAAATAACCCTTGATGGTCTCGGCCGGCGCGCGGACGAGCGGCTCGCCGCGTTCGCGCGCCAAACGTTGCTGGAGATCGCCGACGAGATAGCGCGCGCTGTCGAATGTCACGGCTTCGTCTGCCGCCGCGGAAAAGGCCTGAGCGCAAAGGATCGCCAGCAGGATGAAGATGGTGCGGCTTGTTTCAACCAAGATACGCATTCGCCGGCTCCTCAAGGGACGCCGATTAACATTCACGCGCCGCCCGTCTACGACGTCAATTCGTAACTGATGGTGACCACTGCGCGCAACGTCTGTTCGCCGGGGGCAATGGCGGCAGCGCCGGCGCGCACCGCTTGGAACGCGCGCGGCGGGGGAGCCGCGCCTTCCTCCGATATCGACATGACGCGACCGACTTTCATGCCGGCGGCATTGGCATAAAGTTCGGCCTTACGGCGGGCGTCGGCAATGGCTTCGGTGCGGGCCTTGTCGAGGAGCTTGCTCTGCTCCGATACGACGAACTCGATGCCCGACATTTCGTTGGCGCCGGCCGATATGGCGCGGTCGAGGATGCTGGGCAGTTGACCGATGTCGCGAATTTTGACGGTAGCCTGATTATTGACCTGGAAACCGATCAGCCGCGCGGCCCCGGTTTTGTTCGGATCGTATTGCGGCTGCACCGACAGCGACGTGGTCTGGATATCCCGGTCTGCGACGCCGCTCTCCTTGATCGCCGCCAGCACGACGGTCATGTCGCGGGCGTTGGCGTCACTGGCCGCGCGCGCGGTCTTGCCCTGGCTGGTGACGCCGATGCGGATCGTCGCCATGTCCGGCGCGGCCGCGACCGTCGCTTCGCCGGTGACGGTCACCAGCTTGTCGATCTTCTCGGCGGCGCCCGCACACAAGGGCGTCAGCGCCGCGGCGGCGATCACGTAGGCAGATAACAAAACGCCTAACTTCGGCATTTTCATTTCACCGGAACGTACACGTTGATCACCAGCTCATCGGATTTCGTCTTGACCGGATCGGTAACATATTCCTCGATGAACAGTTCCTTGGAATCGAGATGCTTGTCGTCCAGATAATTGGTAATCGCCTCGTAAGTCGTGTCCATGGCGTCATAGGCCCCGCGGTGGACGAATTTGAGCGCCTTGCCCGACGGCGCCTGGCCGATGGCGATGTCGCCTTTCGGCGGGTCGGCCGGCGCCGCCGCGATCGGCACCGCGGCCTCGAACGAGAACCCCGCGTCGTCGGTCTGGGTGTAGATCGTCATCGCCGGGCCAGTCGGCTTGATGCCCGCCTTGTCGAGATATTCGTTGAGCGACTTGAAGGCGTCCACCAGCGTGTCAAAGGCGGCGTCCCACTTGCTGCTGCCTTTCAGGTAGATCATCGTTCGCTCCGGCAGCGTCACGTCCTCGCCGAAGGCGTCTCCCGGTTTTAGCGGGGCGGGCGAGCCCGGCGCCGGCGGCGGATTTTGCGCCATCGCCGGGACGGCGCCGAACGCCAAAGTGAGAAAGATCGGCGCGGCAAGCCGCAAGCACGGCATCAGGGTTCTCCGTCGATAGGGTGCGACGATCCCGGCAATTCGTGACATTTCGGCATAGTATCATACGGCTCTGGCCAATCAGCGTTTATTCGCCATATAAACCGGGCGAAACCCGGGCAAGGGTTTGGCCGAATTGATAGGCAATTCCTTGGGTGCGCTTGCCAACCAATCTTTCGTGAAGATGAACGGCATCGGCAACGAGATCGTCGTGGTCGATCTGCGTGCGCGCGGCGGCAAGATTGATCCCGCGGAAGCGCGCGCGGCCGCTGCGCCGCAGGGCGCGCCTTACGACCAGTTGATGGCTCTTTATCCGCCGCGCACGCCCGGTACCGAAGCCTTCATCATGATCTACAACAATGACGGCTCGCAAGCCGGCGCCTGCGGCAACGGCATGCGCTGTGTCGCCGATCTGGTGTCGAAGGAAAGCGGCAAGACCGCGCTCACCTTCGAGACCGCCGCCGGCATTCTCAACTGCTGGAAGAGCGCCGATGGGCTGTTCACGGTCGACATGGGTCCGCCGCGCTTCAAATGGAATGAGATCCCGCTGGCGGAGGAATTCCGCGATACCCGCGCCATCGAATTGCAGATCGGCCCGATCGACCGGCCGGTGCTGCATTCGCCGGCAGTGGTGAGCATGGGCAATCCGCATGCGATCTTCTGGGTCGAGGATGTGAATGCGTATGATCTCGACCGTTTTGGACCTCTCCTTGAGAACCATCCAATTTTTCCAGAACGGGCAAATATCACGCTCGCGCATATCGTCTCACGCGATGCCATCGTCATCCGGACCTGGGAGCGCGGCGCGGGTCTGACCAAAGCCTGCGGTTCTGCCGCCTGCGCCGCTGCGGTCGCCGCCGCGCGGCTCAAGCGCACCGACCGAAAGGTGAAGGTGACGCTGCCGGGCGGCGACCTCACCATCGACTGGCGCGCCGACGACGATCATGTGTTGATGACGGGTCCTATACAATTCGAACGCAAAGGCCGTTTTGACCCCGCGCTGTTCAAGGCAGGCGTCGCATGAGCCTCGACGTCGTCACCTTCGGCTGCCGGCTCAATATCGTCGAATTCGGAGGCGATCCGGCGCGCGGCCGCCGGGCTCGACGACACTGTGGTGATCAACACCTGCGCGGTGACGGCGGAAGCGATGCGCCAGGCGCGCCAGACAGTTCGCCGCATCGCCCGCGAACGGCCGGACACGCACATCGTCGTCACCGGCTGTGCGGCACAGACGGAGCCCCATACTTTCGCGAACATGCCGGAGGTTAATCGTGTCCTCGGCAATGCGGAAAAGCTTGATGCACAAGCATGGACCGACGACAACCGGCGCATCGCGGTCGGCGACATCATGGCGGTGACGCGTCACAGCGCGCACGCGCTCGACAGTATCGAGGGCCATACCCGCGCGTTCCTGCAGGTACAGAACGGCTGCGATCACCGCTGCACCTTCTGCATTATCCCATTCGGGCGCGGCAATTCACGCTCGCTGCCAATGGACGAGGCGGTCGCGCAGGCGCGGCGGCTGGCCGCGCGTGGCTACCGCGAACTGGTGCTCACCGGGGTCGATATCACCGCTTACGGCGCCGATCTCGCCGGTGAGGCGCAGTTGGGCACGCTGGTCAAGCGCATCCTGAAAGACGTGCCCGAGTTGGCACGGTTGCGGCTGTCGTCGATCGATTCGGTGGAAGCCGATGACGATCTGCTGGATGCGCTGGCCAACGAATCCCGGCTGATGCCGCATTTGCATCTGTCGCTGCAGGCCGGCGACGATCTCATCCTCAAGCGCATGAAGCGCCGGCACACGCGCACCGATGCAATTGAATTCTGCAATCAGGTGCGCCGGCTGCGGCCGGACGTGGTTTTCGGCGCCGATATCATCGCCGGCTTTCCGACCGAAACCGAGGAAGCGTTCGCGCGCTCGATGGATCTGGTCGATGAATGTGAACTCACCCAACTGCACGTTTTTCCGTTCTCGCCACGGCCTGGCACGCCGGCCGCGCGCATGCCGCAGCTCGAGCGCGCGGTCATCAAACAACGCGCCGCGCGCTTGCGTGAAAAAGGGGAAGCGGCGTTACGCACGCATCTCGACGCGCAAGTCGGCCAACGGCTGCCAGTGTTGACCGAGCGCGGCGGCATCGGCCGTACCGAGCAGTTCACCGCGGTGCGGCTAGCCAGCGCGGTAGAACCCGGTACATTCCTCGATCTGACGATGACGGGACACGATGGCCGGCAATTGCTGGCAGGTTAATCAGGAGATCCACATGACGGGCGGCGATCATCTGGTAACGACGATGGAGCAGCTCGACGCGCTCTACGGTGCGAAGAATCCCAATTCCATCGCTAAGGAAATCGATCATCTCAGCGACGGCTACCGCAAGCTGATCGAGGCGGCGCCGTTCGTGGCGATCGCGACCGGCGGCCCGGACGGCTTCGATTGCTCGCCGAAAGGCGACGCGCCCGGCTTCGTGCGCGTCCTCGACGACAAGACGCTCGCCATCCCGGACCGGCCGGGCAACAACCGGCTCGATGGTTTCCGCAATATCATGCGTGACCCGCGCATCGCGCTGTTGTTTCTGATTCCCGGCGTGGGCGAGACGTTTCGTGTCAACGGCCGGGCTTCAATCTCGATCGACCCCGAACTGATGCAAAGCTTTGCGGTCAACGGCAAGCTGCCGCGCAGCGTGCTGATCGTTCATATCGAGTTCGGCATACTTCCACTGCTCGAAAGCCATCGTGCGCTCGAGGCTATGGGATGAGAAGACCAAGATCGACCGCCAGAGTCTCCCTTCGACGGGCACAATCTTGGCGGAGTTGAGTTAAGGTAGGCTCGGCGGCGAGGCCTACGACCGCGCCGCGCCGGAGCGGATCAAGGCGCAACTTTATTGATTTCGCCGATCCATCCGCAGGCCGTCAGCGCCTCGCGCATATGGTCCGGCGCCGGGGCGGTGACCGCGACCAGCGGCTTGTTCTTGAAGATCGGCACCACGATCTCGCGCGAATGAAGATGCAGCGGTGAGCCTCCGACGCGCGGCGCGCCACCGTAGATATTGTCGCCGAGAATGGGAAAGCCCATTTCCGCGCAGTGCACGCGCAATTGATGCGTCCGCCCGGTCAGCGGCTCGAGCGCGAGCCAGGTAAGATTGCCGTCGCGTCCCATCACTTTCCATGTCGTCACCGCCGGCGCCCCATGCGGATCCGGCTTCATCCACCAGCCGCGCGTCTCATCAAGCTTCCCTAAGGGTATGTCGATGCGGCCTTGCTCGGCCGAGGGTGCACCTTCAACCACCGCCCAATAGGTCTTGCCGATCTTGCCTTGCTTGAACAGCTTGCCCAGGAGCGCCAGCGCCTTGCGGTGGCGGCCGAGCACCAGGCACCCGGAAGTGTCCTTGTCGAGCCGATGCGCCAGCGACGGGTCGCGCGGCAGGCCGAAGCGCAACGCGCCGAAGTGATCGTCCAGGCTCTCGCCGCCCTTCGGGCCCCGATGCACCGCATAGCCGGCCGGCTTGTTGATGATGAGCATCATCCCATCCCGATAAAGCAGACGGGAAAGCATCTCTTCCGGTGTCATAACGAAACGGCTATCACGGGCGCGGCAAAGAATCATCATGAGCGACAGCACACAAACAAGCTGGTGGAAGCGCCTGAGCTCCGGCCTCAAGCGCACTTCGTCGTCGCTCGGCGGCGCGATCACCGATCTGGTGACCAAGCGCAAGCTCGACGCCGCGGCGGTCGAGGAACTGGAACACGAATTGATCCGCGCCGATCTGGGACCGGAGTTTGCCGCTCGCATCGCCGCGGCGCTGGGCGAGGGCCGCTTCGACAAAGCCATCGCGCCTGACGAAGTAAAGGCTGTGCTGGCCGGCGAGATTGAGAAAGTTTTGGTCTCTGTTGCTAAGCCGCTCGAGGTGACGGCGCGGCCGTTCGTCATCCTGGTCGCCGGCGTTAATGGCTCCGGCAAGACCACCACCATCGGCAAGCTTGCTGCTAGATTCCGCGCAGAGGGCAAGAGCGTGACGCTGGTGGCTGGCGACACTTTTCGTGCCGCCGCCGTCGATCAACTCAAAATCTGGGGCGAACGCACCGGCGCCATCGTCAAGGCCAGTACGCCGGGTGCCGATGCCGCCAGTCTCGCGTTCGAAGCCATCACCGCCGCCAAGGCGCAAAGTACCGAGATTGTTCTGGTCGACACCGCCGGTCGGCTGCAAAATCGTGCCGAGCTGATGAGCGAACTGGAAAAAATGGTGCGCGTCATGCGCAAGGTCGAGCCCGCAGCACCCCACGCGGTGCTGTTGGTGCTCGACGCCACCGTTGGGCAGAACGCGCTCAGCCAGGTCGACATCTTCGGCAAGACCGCGGGCGTGACGGGGCTGGTGATGACCAAGCTCGACGGCACCGCGCGTGGCGGCATTCTGGTCGCGATCGCCTCGAAATTCGGTCTGCCGGTGCATTTCATCGGCGTTGGCGAGGGTATCGATGACCTCGCGCCATTCACCGCGCGCGATTTCGCCCGCGCCATCGTTGGGCTGGAAGATTGAATCCGTCATGCCCGGCCTTGTGCCGGGCATCCACGCCTTTAGGTGGTGCAACGAAAAAAGGCGTGGATGGCCGGGACGAGCCCGGCCATGACGAGTTAGGGAAGACAATGGCCGACCGGAAGAAACTCAATCCTATCCTCAAGCTGGTGCTCGATATCGGGCCACTGGTGCTGTTCTTCGCCGCCAACGCGAAGTTCGGCATATTCGCCGCGACCGGCGCCTTCATGGTGGCGGTGCTGCTCGCGCTGGCCGTCGCCTACACGATCACACGGCGCATCGAGGTGATGCCGATTGTGACCGCCATCATCGTCGTTATTTTCGGTGGGCTGACGCTGCTGTTGCACGACGAGTTGTTCATCAAGCTCAAGCCGACCATCATCTATCTTTTATTCGGCGGCACGCTGCTGGGCGGGCTCGCCTTCGGCAAATCGCTGCTCGGCGTGGTGTTCGACCAGATGTTCCATCTGACCGACGAGGGCTGGCGCAAGCTGACCTGGCGGTGGGCGCTGTTCTTTCTGGTGCTGGCGGTGCTGAACGAGATCGTCTGGCGCAACGCATCAACGGATTTCTGGGTCAGCTTCAAGTTGTTTGGCGTGGTGCCATTGACGTTTTTGTTCGGCGCGCTGCAAATGCCGTTGATCAACAAATACAGCGTGGAACGAAAGCCCTAGCGCGCCGCCGCCTTGGCGATTTCCGGTTCCAGCGCTTTCGTCAAGTTCTCAGCCGTGATCGGTCCGACCAGCTTGTAAGCGATGACGCCGTCGCGCCCCACCACATAAGTCTCCGGCACGCCGTAGACGCCCCAGTCGATCGAGGCGCGGCCGTTTGCGTCGACGCCGGCGGCGGCGAATGGATTGCCATAACGATTGAGAAAACGCCGCGCATTGTCGGGCGCGTCCTTGTAGTTGATGCCGACCAACTGGATGCGCTTGTCCTTCGACAATTGCTCAAGGAACGGCACCTCGTCGTGGCAGGGCACGCACCACGAGGCCCACACATTCACCACGGTGACCGCGTCCATGAAGCTGGCATTGCTCAGGCCGGGCACCGCCTTGCCGTCGCGTTCGAGGCCTGCGAGCGGCGGCAGATCGGTTTTTGGCGCCGGGCGGCCGATCAATGCGGACGGCAGGCGAGAGGGATCGCCGGCCCCGAGCCGGTAGAGGAACAAGGCGGCCAGTGCGATAAACGCGATCAACGGCAAGAGCACGATGATATTGCGCCGTTTCTTGCTGGAGCTTTCGCTCGCCGTGCTCATGATTTGTCCTTGCGCCGCGAACGCCGCGTCACGCCGTGCTCTTCAAGATCGCCGAGGATGCGGCGCTGAGCCGAATAATCGAGCACGACCCAGGCGATCAGGCCGGCCACCACGAATGCCGTCACCGCGTAGGCGGCGACGATGAAATCGGCATGCGGTCCTAGATTCATGCGCTTTTCTCCTTGCGCATGATCTTTTCCGAAAACCGGTGCCCACTTTTCGGGATCATGCGCGGGCCTCCTGCGCCTGAATCAACCGCATGGCGCGCACGCGCCGGCGCAAAATCTCATTGCGCATGGCGGCAAGAAATAGCGTCGCGAACAACAGCGTGAACGCAGCCGCCATGATCAACAGCGGCCACAGGATCGACGGATAGATCGCCGAGCCGCCCATGCGCAAGATCGATGCCGGCTGATGCAGCGTGTTCCACCAGTCGACCGAGAACTTGATAATCGGAAGATTGATCGCGCCGACCAGTGTCAGCACCGCCGCCGCGCGCGAGCCGCGGCCGGGATCCTCGGCGGTCCAATAAAGCGCCAGCACGCCGAGATAGAGCAGGAACAACACCAGCACCGATGTGAGCCGCGCGTCCCACACCCAATAGGTGCCCCAGGTCGGGCGGCCCCAGAGCGAGCCGGTGATCAGGCATATCAGCGTGAAGGCGGCGCCGATCGGCGCTGCGGCCTTGCCGGCGACGTCCGCCAGCGGATGCCGCCAGACCAGCGTGCCGAGCGCGGCGGCGCTCATCAGTCCCCAGCCCATCATGCCGAGCCAGGCGGAGGGCACATGCAGGAACATGATCTTGACGGTGGCGCCCTGCTGATAGTCGTCAGGTGCGTTCATCGCACGCGCCAGCCCGAAGGCGAACAGCAAAGCGGTCGCCGCTGCCAGCCATGGCAGTGCGCGGTTGACGATCGTCAAAAAACGCGTCGGGTTGGCGAGTTCGATCACGGCCATCGAACTGAATTAGCCGCCAGCCGGTTTGGGCGCAATGCAGCCGGTGGCTTATTTTGATGGTGCGATCGGGGGACAGTCGCCAAAGTCCGGCTATTTCGCGGCGACCGCCGGTCGCGATGGGTCGTTTTCGTTCGCACTTTTGAGCTTGATCAGTGTCGCGATGCCGAGGCCGAAATCATTGAAGGAGGTCTGTTGCGCTTGGATATATTGGTAGAACGGCAGGTAAAGCTCACGGGCGCTGGGATAAAATAAATCCAGAATGATGCCGGGGTCGCAAATATTCTTTGCCGCGCAATAAACGACAGTGTCGTAGAAATTCAATACAAAAGCGAGTTCGGCTTCGAGTTTTTCCCTCCGCACTATGTTTGTGATCACTTCCGTGAGCTGTTTTTCATCGCCCGCTGCGTCCTCGATTTCCTTGCGGTTGTCGATAGCCAGGATGTTGATGTGCTTTCGGTAATCCGTATATGGCGCGTTGTTGAATTGCCGGAACAGCGCAAGTGATTCCTCGATGCGCTTTTCATTTTTTGATTCATAGTACTGGAAAATGCCGAAGCCGACACCGTAGATCAGAGATATTGCGCCCGCGACCTTGGCGACATTGAGCAATAAATCATAGCTCTTCTTGCCAAAACGCAGCCTGAAGCGCGACTCCATCGTCTTGGGGCGAGGCTTGCTTGCCATGGCTCAAAGCTTGCACTGGGGAAGCTTGGGGTTTTTTTTGCAGATGTCGATGACAACCTGATTGGTATGGACGGTGCCGGAGGAATTGGTCGTCGTCCGGCCCTTTTTGATGCTGTCGCGCGTGTCCTGCAATTTCTGTTCGAACTTGCCCGAGTTGAGATTCTCGGCTGCAAGACGCGTTTGGGCATGCCCGGGGATGACAACGCAGCATGCAAGAACGGCGGCTGTGACAAGCGTTGTGATTGTGATTTGACTTATCGCCGCTGCGTTACGCCGAGGACGGATTGAGGCTGCGATTACGAGGACAAGCCTATCAAGAAACAAAGGCTGTAGCAACCGGAGGTAGTTTACTCCAATCCGTGCCTGAGCGCTGCGGCTGCGGCGAACGGGCCGAGCACCAGCGAGCCCAGGGATAGCGCACAAAGAATGGTAAACGCCGGTCCGAACGGCGCCGGACCGGCGATCGCTGCGTTGGCCGCTGCGACCCCGAAGATCAGCACCGGAATGGTCAGCGGCAAGACCAGGACCGCCAGCAGCAAGCCGCCGCGCCGCAGCGCCACCGATAAAGCCGCGCCAATCAATCCGATGAAGGTGAGCGCCGGCGTGCCTGCCAGCAATGTCAGTGCGACCGTGCCCATGACGTTAAATTCGACATTGAGCATAAGGCCGAGCAGCGGCGAGATGACCACCAGCGGCAACGCGGTCGTCAGCCAATGTGCGACCGCCTTTGCCGCCACCGCCAGTTCGAGCGGCATGCGGTCCATCATCAGTAGATCGAGTGAGCCATCGTCAAAGTCGCTCGCGAAAAGCCGGTCGAGCGCGAGCAGGCTGGCGAGCAGCGCGCCGAGCCACAGGATGGCAGGGCCGATACGCGCCAGCAAAGCGAGGTCGGGACCGAGCGCGAACGGCATCATGACGACGACAATCAAAAAAAACAGCGCGCCCATCAGCGCGCCGCCGCCGCCCCGAACAGCGAGCCGCATGTCGCGTAACATGAGAGCTAACAACGCTTTCATGCCGGTCCCAATGTCAGTTCGCGCGCGCGTTCCAGACCGATCGGCCCATGCGCCGCGGCCACGATCATGCCGCCGGAGGAGAGATGGCTACGCATCAACTCAGCCAGCCGGGCTTGCGAGGGCGCGTCGAGCGCGGACGTCGGCTCGTCGAGCAGCCAGATCGGCCGCGTGATTGCAATGAGTCGCGCGATTGACAACCGCCGCCGCTGTCCGGCCGACAGATAGGCCGCCGGCAGACTGGCGAGCGGAGCAAGATCGACCGCCTCCAGGGCGGCGTCGATGTCCGCGCCGTCGCCGAAATAGCGTGTCCAGAATTCCAGGTTTTCGCGCACCGACAATGTAGGTTTCACCGCGTCCTGATGGCCGAGGTAATGCGCCTGTTCGCCGATACTGGCTTCAGCCTCGCCGCCATCGAGTTCGAGCCGGCCGGCGGCCAGCCGCACCAGGCCGGCGATCATGCGCAACAGCGAGGATTTGCCGGCGCCATTGGGCCCGGTCACCAGCAGAGCTCCGCCGCCGGACAGGCTGAAACTGATGCCGGCAAACACATCGCGCCCGCCTCGGCGGCAAGCCAAATCGCTGCCTTTAAGTTGCATCGGTTGCGCCTAGGCGCCGAATGCAAGACGGCCATGCAAGCCCCGGAAATCGCATTTTATTGCGCATTTTCAAGGAAGTTCCCTTGTTCATGTGGCGTCCGGCGAAAAAAGACCCTATAAACCCGCACCGACGGCGCTAACTTAATGGAATTCGGACGCAAGTCTCCCCGGCGAGAAAACTCCTGTCTTGCTAAGAGCTTAGACCGAACCGACGCCGCTGTCCCGGCCGGGAGTGGAAACAGCCGATATGACTTCGCTCGACAGTTTTAGATGCTGCAAGACCCTCGAGGTTGGTAGCAAAACTTACGCCTATTTCAGCCTTCCGACCGCCGAGAGAAACGGCTTGAAGGGAATTTCCCGCCTGCCGTTCTCGATGAAGGTGCTGCTGGAAAATCTGCTGCGCAACGAAGACGGGCGCACGGTGACCAAAGACGACATCAAGGCGTTCGCCGAGTGGCTCAAGACCAAAACCTCGAACCATGAATTCGCCTTCCGCCCGGCGCGGGTGCTGATGCAGGACTTCACCGGCGTGCCGGCGGTGGTCGATCTCGCCGCTATGCGCGACGCCATGGAGGCGCTCGGCGGCGACCCCAAGAAGATCAATCCGCAGGTGCCGGTCGATCTGGTGATCGATCACTCGGTGGCGGTGACCTTCTTCGGCAACAGCGGCGCGTTCAAGAAAAACGTCGAAGAGGAATACCGGCAGAATCAGGAGCGCTACAAGTTCCTGAAATGGGCGCAGCGCTCATTCGATAATTTTAACGTGGTGCCGCCCGGCACCGGCATTTGCCATCAGGTCAATCTCGAATATCTGTCGCGCGTTGTCTGGAGCAAAAAAGACAAGGTCAAAGTCGGCGACAAGGTAGCGGCGCTGGACGTCGCCTATCCTGACACTGTGGTCGGCACCGACTCGCACACCACGATGGTCAACGGCCTGTCGGTGCTAGGTTGGGGCGTTGGCGGCATCGAGGCGGAGGCCGCCATGCTCGGACAGCCGCTGTCGATGACCGTGCCGGAAGTGATCGGATTCAAATTCTCCGGCAAACTCAAGGAAGGCGTGACCGCGACTGACCTGGTGCTGACCGTGACACAGATGCTGCGCGCGCGCGGCGTGGTCGGCAAGTTCGTCGAATTCTTTGGCCCCGGTCTCACCCATCTCACCATCGCGGACCGCGCCACGCTCGGCAACATGTCGCCGGAATACGGCGCCACCTGCGGTTTCTCGCCGATTGACGACGACACCATCCGTTACATGAAGGATACCGGTCGCCCGGCGGATGTGATCGCGCTGACGCTGGCTTACGCCAAGGCGCAGGGCATGTTCCGCGTTAAAACCACGCCCGATCCGATGTTCACCGATATTCTCAAGCTCGACCTCGCCTCGGTCGAGCCCTCGCTCGCGGGTCCCAAGCGTCCGCAGGACCGTGTCGCGCTCAAGGAAGTGAAGGCCGGCTTTGCCAATTCGATGGACAAGGAATTCAACAAGAGTTCCGACGCCAAGAAACGCGTGAAGGTCGAGGGCAAGAACTACGACATCGGCCACGGCGACGTGGTGATCGCGGCGATCACTTCCTGCACCAATACCTCCAATCCGAATGTGATGATCGGCGCCGGCCTGCTGGCCCGCAAGGCTGCGGCGAAGGGTTTGACCGCGAAGCCTTGGGTGAAGACCTCGCTGGCGCCCGGCTCGCAAGTGGTCGGCGAATATCTCGACAAATCCGGCTTGCAGAAGGATCTCGACAAGCTCGGCTTCAACCTGGTCGGTTTCGGCTGCACCACCTGCATCGGCAATTCCGGCCCGCTGCCGCCGGAGAATTCCAAGGCGATCAACGATGGCGATCTGGTGGCGGCCGCGGTGCTCTCGGGCAACCGCAACTTCGAAGGCCGCGTCAACGCCGACGTGCGCGCCAATTATCTCGCTTCGCCGCCTTTAGTCGTTGCCTATTCAATTGCCGGCTCGATGAATGTCGATTTGGTAAAGGAGCCGCTCGGCACCGACCAGAAAGGCAAGAAGGTATTTCTCAAAGACATCTGGCCGTCGAACAAGGAAATCGGCGAATTCGTCGGCAAGAATGTCTCCCGGCAGATCTTCACCAAGAAATATGCCGACGTCTTCAAGGGCGACGCCAATTGGCGCAAAATCTCCGTCAAGGGCGGACTGACTTATGCCTGGGACGATCGCTCGACCTACGTGCAGAACCCGCCGTATTTCGAGGGCATGGAGAAGCGCCAGCGGCCGATCGAGGACATCGTCGACGCTCGCGTTCTCGGGCTCTTCCTCGAATTCGATCACCACCGATCATATTTCGCCGGCGGGGTCGATCAAGGAAGCGAGCCCGGCGGGCGAGTACCTGCGCGATCACCAGGTCCGCCCGAAGGATTTTAACCAGTACGGCACGCGCCGGGGCAATCATCAGGTCATGATGCGCGGCACCTTCGCCAACATCCGCATCAAGAACCAGATGGTGCCGGGCGTCGAAGGCGGCGTCACTATTCACTATCCCTCCAAGCAGCGCATGACGATGTACGACGCGGCCATGAAATATAAGGCCGACAACGTTCCGCTCGTCATCTTCGCCGGCAAGGAATACGGCACCGGCTCGTCGCGCGACTGGGCCGCCAAAGGAACGGTGCTGCTCGGGGTCCGTGCCGTCATCACCAATTCGTTCGAGCGCATCCATCGCTCCAACTTAATCGGCATGGGTGTGATGCCGCTGGTATTCGAGGAGGGAACGTCCTGGCAGTCGCTCGGCATGAAGGGCGATGAGCAGGTCACGATCCGAGGCCTGCATGGCGACCTCAAGCCGGGCCAGCGGCTGATCGCGGAGATCGTCGCCGGCAACGGCACGCTCAAGCGCGTGCCGTTGATTAGCCGCATCGACACGGCGGACGAACTCGACTACTTCAAAAACGGCGGAATTCTGCAATACGTGCTGCGCCATCTGGCCGTTTAAGGTTGATCTGCCATGGCTCAACGGCGTTAAAATCCGCTCACTGCGAAGTGAGTGGCGGGTGATCGCCAAGGCGCTTTATATGAAGTTGCGCCGGGCAGGGGAGATTGTGGGATCGGCATGAATTATCGCCACATCGCCTTAGCGGCCGCAGCGATCTGCACCGCCTCAATGATGTCATCGTCCGCCGGCGCCGGCGAACCGCGCGCGGTCATCGAATTATTCACCAGTCAGGGGTGCTCGTCTTGCCCGCCCGCCGACAAACTGATGGGCGAGCTGACGCATGATCCATCGCTCGTCACGATGAGCCTGCCGGTCGACTATTGGGATTATCTAGGCTGGAAGGACACGCTCGCCTTGCATGGCCATTCCGACCGCGAACGGGCCTACTCCCAGGCGCGCGGCGACCGCGAAGTCTATACCCCGCAGGTCGTCGTCAACGGCATTGCGCATGTGCTGGGCAGCGACAAGACCGCGATCGAAAACGCCATTGCGCAAACGCGCCAGAGTGCGGCGCCTTTGACGCTGCCGGTGACGTTAAGCGTCGCGGATGGGAAAGTGTCGGTGAATGTCCCGGCCGCCAATGACGAGCACCGCAGCGCGGAGGTATGGCTCTGCCCCATTACCGGCAAGGCGCAAGTTGCGATCCGCCGCGGTGAAAACAGCGGCCATTCTTTGACCTACTACAATGTGGTGCGCCGCTGGGTGAAACTCGGCGACTGGAGCGGCAAAGCGGAAACCTTCAGCCTGCCGTTGGCCGCGCTTCCGAATGCGGAGTTTTCGCTGCAAGACATCGACCGCGTTACCGTGGTCGTGCAAAGCGGAGTCGCCGCCAAGCCGGGCTTGATGCTGGGCGCCGCGACCGCAAGCCTGCGTTAATTTGTTTCGCAATTTCCGGCCGCTCGCTCTACTTGCGTTCCGGAATGACAATGATGATGGCTAAAAAACGGGCCGGCAACTAACCGGCCCGAATAATTTGGGGATTGAACCGTAAACGTAATCAACTACCTAACGCGGAACTCAACTTGGCCCGGTCGGCTGAACCCCGGGGGGCTGGGGGGCTGAGGAATCCGGAGATCGAACCGGACCGGGCCTTTGAGGCAACGCTCGCCTTATCCCAATCCAGCGTGACCGGCGATTGACCGAAAATAGGGCGTTATTGTGGGGGCTTTTAACGAGTTCGTGATCGCAAACCGGAGATTTCTGCCCGTTTCTCGCGGCATTTTCAGCCGAAATGAGCGCCCTTGCCGTGGGCATTGCCAGGCGCGATCATTACCCCGACCAAAAGGAGGCGCCGCATGACGTTCGGTTCCGGCGAAATCGATCCCAGCCAGTCCCCCGGGGGCGGATCCCCGGCGCGCGCGACACCCGCTCCCCCTCAACCAAGTCACTTTCAGCCGACGCGAGCTCAACCGCATTCTCGATCTTTATGGCCGCAAGGTCGCCGCCGGCGAATGGCGCGATTACGCCATCGACTTTCTGAAAGATCGCGCCGTGTTCTCCGTGTTCCGCCGCGCATCGGAAATCCCGCTCTACCGCATCGAAAAAAATCCCAAGCTGTCGCGCCGCCAGGGCGTCTACAGCGTGATCTCGGCTACCGGCCTGATCGTGCGCCGCGGCCATGAGCTCGATCGCGTGCTGCGCTCGATCGATATCGCTATCGCTGGTGGCAAATTAACGGCCGGCCTTAGTGCAGGTTCGCGTCCGGCGCCCCGACATTCGCGCGGCGAGGAGCCTGGATTTTGTGGCGGGATTGTCGCTCCCGGTCCCAAAGTCAGCTGCATTAGTGGCGTGTCGAGCCAGCGGCCAAATTTCCAGCCGATGTTGCGCAAATTGCCGGCGGGCTCGAATCCGCAGGCTTTATGCACCCCAATCGATGCCGCCTGATCTGAATCCCCGATCACCGCGATCATCTGCCGGTAGCCGAGCGCGGTGCACGCCTCAATGATCTTGACGAGCAGGGCCTTGCCGATTCCGCGGCGGTGGCAGTCAGGCGAGACGTAAACCGAATCTTCGACCGTAAAGCGATAGGCCGGGCGCGTGCGATAGAGTGAGGCATAGGCGTAACCGGCAACGGCGCCCTCGACTTCCGCAACGAGATAGGGAAATTTGCCATCAAGCACGGCCTGCATCCGCCGTGTCATCTCGGTTTGATCGGGCGGCTCAAGCTCAAACGACGCCGTGCCTGTCGTCACCGCATGGGCATAAATGCGGGTTATGGCCGGGATGTCGGACGGCTTGGCGGGGCGGATCGTGACGGTCATGCGGCCACGAGGTTACCAAAACAAAACGCCCCGGCACTAGGCCGGGGCGCTGGATTCAGCGTTGCGCTTTGATTAGCGGCGGTCGCCCATGAAGCGCAGCATGAACAGGAACAGGTTGATGAAGTCGAGGTAGAGCGTCAGCGCGCCCATCACCGACTTGCGGCCGGAGACGGTGCCATCGTCGTTGGCGCTATACATCTCCTTGATCTTCTGGGTGTCCCAGGCGGTCAACCCGGCAAAGATCAAGACGCCGATCGCCGAGATGGCGAAGTCGAGCCCGGTGCTCTTCAGGAAGATGTTGACGACCATCGCCAGGATCAGCCCGAACAGACCCATCACCAGGAATGAGCCGATCGGCGAGAGATCGCGCTGCGTGGTGTAGCCGTAGAGGCTCAGCGCGCCGAACGACGCCGCTGAGATGAAGAAGGTGCGGGCAATCGAGCCGTGCGTATAAGTCAGGAAGATCGACGACAGCATCACCCCGAGCAAGGCGGCATAAGCCATGAACAGAAACAGCGCCGTGGCCGGCTGTAGCCTGTTGATGCGGAAGCTCAGGAAAAACACGATGCCCAGCGTGCCGAGGAACAGCACGATCATCCCGGCGCCGCCGTAAATCGTCTGGCCGAACGGGGTCAGGCTGATGAGCCGGCCGTTCAGGTCGGTGACGGCCGCGGCATTGTAGGTAAACCATGAGACGACGCCGGTGAGTGCGACGCCGCTGGCCATATAATTGTAAATGCGGATCATGTAGGCGCGCAGACCTACATCGATCTCGGCGGCCCGCGCGGCACCGATGCCGCGAGCTGCTACGTTACGATCATAGTCCGACATCGAAGTTTCCTCTCTTTGTCGTCATGCGCGCCGGCGGCAGCCGTCGCGCTCGGGGCTTGAATCTAGGATGCCTAGAGTGTTTGCGCCAGATATGGCTTTATAATGACTGGCATTGTTGACGATCCTTAACAAACCAGCGCGGCCATCATAGGCGAAAAGGCTGCCGGGCGGAAATGTCTCAAAAACTATAGGTTTCTCAATACGGGGGCCGGTTTCTGGCCGAGTGCGCTGAAGGTGCCGATCATGCCCAGCACGACCGTAACCGCCACCGCTCCCAGTGCCGAAGCAAGCGCCGGTAGCGGCAGCCAGGCAAACGGCAGATGCATCAACTCAGTCACGATGAGCCAGCCGGCCAGCGATCCGCTCAACACGCCGAACACCGCGGTGGCCGTGCCCAATAGCAGATATTCGATGGTGTAGGCGGCGAGCAAGCGCAAGCGGGTGGCGCCCAGCGTCTTGAGGATTACCGCGTCATAGACCCGATGACGATGGCCGGCGGCAAGCGCGCCGCCCAGCACCAATGCCGCAACCAGCAGCGTCAGCGCGCTGGCGCCGCGGATCGCCAGCACCAGATTGGTGACGATGGCGCTGATCGCGTCGAGAGCGTCCTTCACGCGCACCGCGGTGACCATCGGAAACGCGCCGGCGACCGCGCGCACGATTTCGCCTTCTTGCGCCGATGTGGCGCCGTTCTGAAACGTGAGCGTTGCGAGATGGGTATGCGGCGCGCCATCGAAGGCGTGCGGCGAAAATACCATGACGAAGTTGATGCCGAGGCTCTCCCAATCGACCGTGCGCATGTTGGCGATACGGGTGGTGATATTACGGCCGAGTACATTGACGGTCACCGGATCACCAAGTTTGAGGCCGAGGCCGTCGGCGATCTTCTTCTCGAACGACAGCAGCGGCGGCCCGTTATAGTTCGGTCCCCACCATTGACCCTCGACCAGCCGCGAGCCGGACGGGATTTCGCCTGCGTAAGTAATGCCGCGGTCGCTTTGCAGCACCCAGGCGGCGCCTTCCTTCGGTTTCAGATTTTCGGCCGGAATGCCATTGGCGGAGACAATGCGTCCGCGCAGCATCGGCACTTCCTCCAGTTTCGCCGCTGGCGCCTGCGCGCGCACGAAGGCATCGAAGCGCCCGGCCTGGTCGGCCGGAATGTCGAGGAAATAAAATGACGGCGCCTTGGCCGGCAGTTCCTGCGCGAATTGGCGCTGCAAGTTGCCGTCGATCTCGATCACCGTGACCAGCAATGCGATGCCTAAGCCGAGCGAAAGCACGATGGTCGGCGTCAGCGCGCCCGGCCTATGGATATTGGTGACTGCCATGCGCAATATTGTCGCGCGCGCGCGGGGCGCATGGCGCGCTGCCAGCATCAGGAGCGCGGCGACCAGACGCAATAAGATAAAGATACAGGCCGCGACGCCGACATAGACGATCGCGACGCGCCGGTCATAGGCCAGCAGAACGGCGAATGCGACCAACGCCAGCACCGCGCTCGCCGTCATGACGATATAGATCTTGCGCGGCCACGCCGGCTGTGGCGCTACCGCGTCGCGGAACAGCGCCCCGACCGGCACGTCATGGGCGCGGCCCAGCGGCCAGAGTGCGAACGCCAACGCCGTTATCAAGCCGTAGACCAGCGCCAACACCAACTCGGCCGGATGCACGGCTGGATCAATCGGCAGCGGAATGATCGCGCCGAAGCTCCATGTCACAAGGAACGGCAAAATCGCACCCAGCGCCATGCCGATGGCGCCGCCGACGGTAGCCAGCAGCAGAACCTGCGTGAGATAGATCGCGAACACGCGTGAACCGCTGGCGCCGAGCGCCTTCATGGTGGCGATGATCTCGCGCCGACGGTCGAGATGGCTTTTCACCGCATTGCCGACGCCGACACCGCCGACCAACAGGGCGGTCAGGCCGACAATGGTGAGGAATTGCGTGAAGCGTTCGACGTTGCGCTCAAGTTGCGGCGAAGCGTTGCTGCGATTGCGGATGTCCCAACCGGCCTCGGGAAAAGCGCTACGCGCCTCCTGCGTCACCACCTTGGCGGCGGTATCGCTGCTATCGCTCTGCGGCAGGCGCAGCCGGTAATGCCAGCGCACGAGGCTGCCTGGCTGCAACAGGCCGGTGGCGCGCAGCGCCTCCTGGCTCACCAAGAGTCGCGGCCCGAAGCCGATACCGCCGGCGAGCTTGTCCGGCTCGCTCGTCAGCGCCGCGCGGATTTCGAACGTGGCGTTGCCGATGGTGATCCGCGCGCCCGGCTTGATGTCAAGCCGTGTCAACAAGACAGGGTCGGCGGCGGCGCCGAATGCGCCGTCGCGCTGCGCCAGAGCATCGCTCAGCGCAGCCGGCGGATCGAGCACGGCCTCACCATACAAAGGATAGGCGCCGTCCACGGCCTTCATTTCGACCAGCGTGGCTTTGCCGCTCGCGTCGCGCGCCATGACGCGCATGGTCGCGGCGCTCGAAATCTTGCCGCGATTGTCGAGGAACGTCCGCTCGTCCGGTGAAAGCTCACGTTGGATGAGCGTGAACGCGAGATCGCCGCCGAGAATGACCTGGCCCTGGCGTGCCAAGCCGGAGGCTAAGCTCGCCGCCAGCGAGCCGACGCCGGCGATCGCCATGCAGCCGAGCGCGATGCAGGCGATGAACACATAGAAGCCGCGCAGGCCGCCGCGTAATTCGCTCCATGCAAAACGCAGCGGCAGCCAGCGGCCGTTTTCGTATCTGGTTAAGATGGTAGTGGCGCTCATGATGCGCCGTCGATGCGGCCGGAGCGCAGCCGCACAATGCGTCCGCAGCGCGCGGCGAGCGCGGCATCATGCGTCACCAGAACCAGCGTGGAGCCGTGCTTGGCCTGGCCGGCGAACAAGCAGATCGATGATCTGCTTGCCGGTATCCTCGTCGAGATTTCCGGTCGGCTCGTCGGCCACCACAATCGCCGGATTGGGCGCCAGCGCGCGGGCCACCGCCACGCGCTGTTGCTCGCCGCCGGAAAGCTCCGCGGGATAATGGTGCAAACGTTCGCCAAGACCGACGCCGCTGAGCTCTTTGCGCGCCCGCTCATTGGCGTCCGCAATACCCGCCAGTTCCAGCGGCACCGCGACGTTCTCCAGCGCGGTCATGGTCGGGATCAGATGGAACGACTGGAATACGATGCCGACATTGCGGCCGCGGAAGCGCGCCAGGGCATCTTCGTCGAGTACGGTTAAATTCTCACCAGCCACCGCCACCGTGCCCGTGTCGGTCCGCTCCAGCCCCGCCATCACCATCAGCAGTGTCGATTTGCCGGACCCGGACGGCCCGACCAGGCCAATTGCCTCGCCGCTGCCTATATTCAGGTCGATGTCTTTGAGGATATGAACGCGGGCGGCTCCTTGCCCGAGCGAGAGATTGACGCCGGCAAGCGCAATGGCCGGCCCCGCCTGGGACAATGTTTTCATGGGATTTCACCGCTCACGACCCCGCACATATGGGGGAAAACGCGGCCAGGTCCAGCGCCTTGCGGTCTTGGCTCTGGCCGTATTGGCTTGTGCGTTTGCAGGCAGCGCCCAGGCGGCCGACGCGCGGCCGGTAAAAATCGTCGTGCTGGGCGATTCGCTGAGCGCCGGCTTCGGTCTGCCGGCCGACGCCGCATTTCCGGCCAAGCTGGCGCAAGCGCTCAAAGCCAAAGGCGTTGCGGCAAATGTCGCCAATGCCGGGGTGTCCGGCGATACCGCGTCGGGCGGGCTCGGCCGCCTCGATTGGTCGGTGCCGGAAGGAACCGAAGCGGTGATCCTCGAACTCGGCGCCAATGACGCGCTGCGCGGTATCGACACGAAAGTGACAAAGACGGCGCTCGAAACGATCCTCGACAAGCTCAAGGCGCGTCACATTCTGGTGCTGCTTGCCGGCATGAAGGCGCCGCGCAACATGGGCTCCGATTTCGTGAAAAGTTTCGACGCTATTTATCCCGCGCTTGCCTCGACTCATCCGGTCGTCTTTTATCCATTCTTCCTCGACGGGGTCGCCGGCGATCCCAAACTCAATCAGGCCGATGGCCTGCACCCGACCGCCGCCGGCGTCGATGTGATCGTGGCGCGAATTCGGCCGCAGGTTGAAGAGCTCATTGCCAAGGCGCTCGCGGCGCGAAACTAGAAGTAGACGGCCATGCCTCGTCTTTTCACGGGTGTCGAAATTCCCGCCGATATTGGCCAGGCGCTGGGCATGCTGCGCGGTGGATTGCCGGGCGCGCGCTGGATCGATCCGCAGAATTATCATCTGACGCTGCGCTTTATCGGCGACGTCGACGACGTGGTCGCGCAGGAAGTCGCGCTGATGCTGGGCCGAGTCAAGCGCGGGGCCTTCGACCTTTATCTGGAGGGATTGATCTCGTTCGGCGGCCGCAAGCCGCGCGCGGTGGTCGCGGCGGTGGCGCAGACGCAGGCGCTGCTCGATGTGCAGGCGGAGCAGGAACGGTTGATGCAGCGCATCGGATTGGATCCCGAAGGGCGAAAATATACGCCGCATGTGACGCTGGCGCGTTTGCGCGATTCATCGAGTCAGGCGGTCGCCGAATATCTTTCGGCGCGCGGCTACTTCCGCACCGCGGCGTTCCACGTCTCGCGCTTCGTGCTGTATTCGTCGCGCGCCTCGGTCGGCGGCGGCCCTTATGTGGTCGAGGCGAGCTATCCGCTCAGTTAGATTGCCGGCCGCAGCAGGCGCGACTGGGCCTCGAACATCGCCGCGGCGATGCCGTGACTGTCGGCGGCGGTCTCGCGCATCAGCGAAAGTAGCGTCGAGCGCGGCGGATCGACTTCGCCGATGACGCTGCCGAAATCGAACTTGAGGCCGGCGTCGAACTTGCGGGCCAGTTGCTGCATGCGCCGATTCTCGGCGAGGCATTCCATGCGCAGCAATCGTACTCCGCGGTTGCGGGCGGACAATAGCGTACGCTCCAGCAATTCGGTGCCGACGCCGAGGCTTTGCCAGGGCTGCTCGATGCTGAAGGCGGCTTCTGCTCTGCCCGCAAACGGTGTGCCTCCCTGACGCATCTCGGCGGCGCCGCGCAGCACGCCATCGACGAAGAATCCGTGCACGATGACACCGAGGCCGTTGGCGGTCGCGGCATGGCGGGCGATGAAATCATCCGACACCGCGCCGGAAAAACGCCGGTATCGGCTGTCGCGGTCGAGCCGCAGCAGATGGTCGCGGTAAATATCGGTCTCGCCGATCCACAATTTGCGGATGGCGCCGTCGTCGGGCAAAAGCTCGTGCATGGCGGGGTTCCCGGCTGCGAAAATTGTCTGTCGGCAGTTATATGGTGCAATGCAGCAAAAAGACGACCGGTTTCCGGTTCCCGCAGACCGAACTTACAAAAACTGCATAACTGACAATATGTTACCGCGGTAAAGGCTGCAGCATATATTGCAGCATTTGCTCGGCGTTTCGCGCAAAATGGCTGGTTTTTGGCTTCTTTGGTCGATTTACAGACGGCACAGATCACCCTACCTCTGCGCCCTCGCCGCACCCGGTCCTGCGATTCGTCCCATGTCGGAAACCTTCAGCACGCGCTACGCGGCGCTCGTTGCCGCCGGAAAAATCGAGGCCGACCCCGGCCAGGCCTTGCTCGCGGAGCATTTGACGGCGCTCGAGCGGCGTATCGACCGGCATCGGCTGGCGCGCAAGTCGTCCTCGCTCGGCTGGCTGTTCGGCCAACGCCGCGAAGCCGGCGAACCGCTGAAAGGGCTTTACGTCTACGGCGAGGTCGGCCGCGGCAAGACCATGCTGATGGACTTGTTCTTCGAGACCAGCGCGGTGAAGCGCAAGCGCCGCGTCCATTTCCACGAATTCATGACCGAGGTTCATGAACGCGTGCACGCATACCGCCAGGACACCAAACCCGGCCCCGAGCAGGATCCAATCACGCGTGCCGCTGCGGCGATAGGCGAAGAAACCTGGCTGCTGTGTTTCGACGAATTCCACGTGACCGATATTGCGGACGCCATGATCCTCGGTCGGCTTTTCACGCAGCTGTTTGAGCTCGGCATTGTGATGGTGGCGACGTCGAATCTGGCGCCCGACGAGCTGTACAAAGACGGGCTCAATCGTGCGCTGTTTCTTCCGTTCCTTGCTTTGCTCAAGCGGCATTGCGAGGTGGTGCGATTGGAAGCGCGCGTCGATTTCCGGCTGGAAAAGCTCACCGGCATGCCAACCTGGTATGTGCCGGCTAATGCCAAAGCCGATGCTGCGCTCGACGATGCCTGGCGGCGTCTCTCCGGCGATCATGCCGGGGCGCTGCAGGAGTTGACGGTCAAGGGCCATAAAGTGCGAGTGCCGCAAGCGGCGATGGGGGTGGCGCGGTTTTCATTCGACGACCTTTGTGCGCAGCCACTGGCGGCCGGCGACTACCTTCGGATTGCGCACGAGTTCCACACCATTATCCTCGACCACATTCCGGTGATGGATCAGGCCCAGCGCAACGAGGCCAAGCGTTTCATCATTCTGATCGACACGCTCTACGATCATGCGGTGAAGCTGCTGGCTTCGGCGCAGGCGCAGCCGGACCAGCTTTACACCGCAACCGAAGGCTACGAGGTGCAGGAATTCAAGCGCACGGCCTCGCGCCTGATCGAGATGCGCTCGCAGTCCTATCTTGGGTTACCGCATGGCGCGCGGCCGGGGCTGGCGATCGATGCCGGCATGATCGTGGAAACTTGACGCGGTTTTTCGTTGCCAATTGCGTTGCCGCAGGCGAAATATCCGGCCAGTGATGAGCATCAACATGGAGCCGGACATGACCGATCTTCCACCGGAAACCCCAGGCAATGGCGACACAGCTTTAGCAACCGCGCCGGCCCGGCCAAAACGGGTGCGACCCGTCCGCTTCCATTGCGTGGTCTGCGGCAAGGAGAAGCCGGCCCGCGACGTCACTCAGCTCGATGTCGTGCGGCCGAACCTGATCGACCGCATCAAGGTCGACCATCCCGACCTTCCGGCCGAGGGGCATATCTGCGCCGAGGACCTCGACCGCTTCCGCTCACGCTACGTCTCCGGCCTGCTCGGGCAGGAACGCGGCGAACTCACCAAGCTTGAGCAAGACGTGGTGCAGAGCCTCGCCGATCACGAGACGCTGGCGGAAAACATCGAAGCCGAGTGGGTCGGGCATCGGACTTTGGGCGAAAAACTGTCCGATCATCTGGCGAGCTTCGGCGGCAGCTGGACCTTTATTATAATTTTCTTTGTCGTCTTGATCGTCTGGATGGCCTTCAACGCCGTCATTATCGAGCAGGAACGGTTCGACCCCTATCCCTACATCCTGCTCAATCTTGTCCTGTCATGTCTGGCAGCCATCCAGGCGCCGATCATCATGATGAGCCAAAAGCGCCAGGAGGCGAAGGACCGCCTGCGGTCGGAGAACGATTTCCGGGTCAATCTCAAAGCCGAATTGGAAATCAGGCACCTGCATGAAAAGATAGATCACATCCTCACCCGGCAGTGGGAGCGGCTGGCCGAAATCCAGCAGATTCAGCTGGAGATGATGCAGGACCCGTTTATTCGCAAGCGCTGAGCGCTAGCTGACGCTCGACCAGATCAACAATGCGACTGCGAGCCCCATCAGCGCGGCTGCGAGCCAGCCTAGGATCAACAGCCAGCGCGGCAGCGCGATCGAACGCCCTTTGAGTTTGCTGGTGACAACCAGCATGGTCGCGATCATGATTGGCACCGCGACGACGCCATTGATGACCGCGGTCCAAAACAGCATTGCAATCGGGTCGATATTCGTGGCGAGCAAGGCCGAGCCGCCCAGGGTCGCCGCCGCGACGATGGCGTAAAACCCGATGGCGCGGCTGGCCGGCAGTTCCAGGCTGCCGTGAATTTTGAAAACCTCGGCAACCGCGTAGGCCGCCGATCCGGCCAGCACCGGCACCGCCAGCAGCCCGGTGCCGATGATGCCCGCGGCAAACAGCGCGAACGCCAATGGTCCGCCGACCGGACGCAAGGCCTCGGCGGCCTGCGCGGCGGTATCGATGTGCGTGACGCCATGGCTGTGCAGCGTCGCCGCCGTGGTTACGATGATGCAGAAAGCAATCAGATTAGAAAAGAACATACCCGTCCAGGTATCGACCGAAATGCTCCTGAATGAATTTTTCTTCAAAGCCGGAAGCGTCGCATACATGTGCCGGTGGCTCATCTTCGATTCTTCCGCTTCTTGCGAGGCCTGCCAGAAGAACAGATAGGGGCTGATGGTGGTGCCGAAGATCGCGACCACCATCAAAAGCTGATCGTGGCCGAGGCTAATTGCCGGAACCAGCGTTGCGTGCGCGACCTCGCCCCAGGGAATGTACACGCTGAACACCGCCGCGACATAGAACAGCAGCACCAGAGTCATCAGCTTCAAATAGCGGGCATAGCGGTGATAGGGGATCAATATCTCGGTGATAAGGCATGCGATCCCGAACAAAGCCGCAAAGGCGAGCGCTGAGCCACCGACCACCAGGCGCAAAGCTTCACCCATAGCCGCGAGATCGGCGGCGATATTGATGGTGTTGGCGATCAGCAGCAATGCCACCAGCGGATAGAGCGCCCAAGGCGGCAACAAACGTGCGATGTTGGCGGCAAGCCCGCGCCGCGTATCCCAGCCGATGACCGCGCTAACGATCTGGATTGCCGCCATGAACGGCAGCGTCAGGAACACGGTCCACAACAGCGAGAAACCGAATTGGGCGCCGGCCTGCGAATAGGTCGCGATGCCGCTCGGGTCGTCGTCCGCCCCGCCGGTGACAAGTCCTGGCCCGAGCGCACGCCAAATCCCGCGCGCCGAAAATCCCCATTTGCTCATGAACTAAATCCGGAAGCCCCATGGCGATCTTGGAGCCAGGCGAGCGTGGAAGTCCACGGCAATGCACAACCGAAAAACGCCTCTGGACAGGCGGTGACGCGTCTGCTGGTATAATGTATACAAGGCGCGACAGGGCCCGCGTCTTTCGCTGTCTTGTCGTTGTCAGCCGGACCGGATAACCACGCGTCCGGCTCATCCTTAGTCGAGAGTTTTCCCATCATGGCGCGTAACAAGATTGCGTTGATCGGCGCCGGCCAGATCGGCGGCACGCTCGCCCACCTCATCGGCCTCAAACAACTCGGTGACGTCGTGATGTTCGACGTCATGGAGGGCATTCCGCAGGGCAAGGCGCTCGACATCGCCGAATCCTCGCCGGTCAACGATTTCGATGCCAAGGTCACCGGCGCCAATAGTTACGAAGCGATCGATGGTGCCGACGTGTGCATCGTGACCGCCGGCGTGCCGCGCAAGCCGGGCATGAGCCGCGACGATCTGCTTGACATCAATCTCAAGGTGATGGGGCAGGTCGGTTCCGGCATCAAGAAATACGCGCCCAATGCGTTTGTGATCTGCATCACCAATCCGCTCGACGCCATGGTATGGGCGCTGCAAAAGTCCTGCGGCCTGCCGCAGCAGAAGGTCTGCGGGATGGCCGGCGTGCTCGACTCGGCGCGCTTCCGTTATTTTCTAGCCGACGAGTTCAACGTATCGGTGGAGGACGTCACCGCCTTCGTGCTCGGCGGTCATGGCGACACCATGGTGCCGCTCACGCGCTATTCGGCGGTCGCCGGCATTCCGGTGCCCGATCTGGTGAAAATGGGCTGGACCACGCAGGCCCGCGTCGACGAAATCGTCAAGCGCACCGCCAATGGCGGCGCTGAGATCGTCAATTTGCTCAAGACGGGCTCGGCGTTCTACGCCCCGGCCGCGTCGGCCATCGCCATGGCCGAGAGCTATCTGCTCGACAAGAAGCGGGTGTTGCCTTGCGCCGCCTGGCTCAACGGCGAATACGGCGTCAAGGATCTTTATGTCGGCGTGCCGGTGGTGATCGGTGCCAAGGGCATCGAGCGCATTGTCGAAATCGAGCTCAATAGCGGTGAACGCGCCGCATTCGAGAAGTCGGTGAGCTCGGTGCAGGGTCTGGTCGAAGCCTGCATGAAGATCGCGCCCAACCTCGGCAACTAGGACACACCGGCCTCGGCCGCGAGCATTGCATGAACATCCACGAGTATCAGGCCAAAGCGGTGTTGCGCGAATTCGGCGTGCCGGTACCGCGCGGCGTGCCGGCCTTTTCTGTCGACGAGGCGATCAAAGGCGCCAAGGAACTCGGCGGCCCCGTCTGGGTGGTGAAGGCGCAGATTCACGCCGGCGGCCGTGGCAAGGCCGGCGGCGTCAAGGTGGTCAAGTCCATCGACGACGTAAAAAAAGAATCCACGCGCATCCTGGGCTCGACGCTGGTCACCCATCAAACCGGTCCGCACGGCAAGAAGGTCAACCGACTCTATATCGAGGAAGGTTCGGCCATCGACCGCGAATTCTATCTCTCGGCGCTGATCGACCGAGAAACCTCGCGCGTCGCCTTTGTGGTCTCGACCGAGGGCGGCATGGACATCGAGGAAGTCGCCAAGAACCATCCGAATAAAATTCTGACGTTTTCGGTCGATCCGGCCACGGGCCTCATGGGACATCACTGCCGCCGTGTGGCGCAGGCGCTCAAACTTACCGGCGATTTGGCCAAGCAGATCGAGGCCATTCTACCCAAGCTCTATGCCGCCTTCATCAGCAAAGACATGAGCATGCTGGAGATCAATCCGCTGGTGGTGACCAAGGACAACAAGATCATCTGTCTCGACGCCAAAGTCGATTTCGACGGCAACGCGCTCTATCGGCATCCCGATGTTGTCGCTCTGCGTGACCTGACTGAAGAAGACGACAAAGAAGTCGAGGCCTCCAAATACGACCTCAACTACATTTCGCTCGACGGCTCGATCGGCTGCATGGTCAACGGCGCCGGCCTAGCGATGGCGACCATGGACATCATCAAACTCTACGGCATGGCGCCGGCGAACTTCCTCGATGTCGGCGGCAGCGCCACCAAGGAGAAGGTGACGGCGGCGTTCAAGATCATCACCTCCGATCCCAACGTGAAGGGCATCCTGGTCAATATTTTCGGCGGCATCATGAAATGCGACGTGATCGCCGAAGGTGTGGTGGCGGCGGTGAAGGAAATCGGCCTGAAAGTGCCGCTGGTGGTTCGCTTGGAAGGCACGAATGTCGATCTCGGCAAGAAGATCATCGCCGAGTCCAAGCTCAACGTGACCTCCGGCGAGGACCTCGATGACGCCGCGCAAAAAATCGTCAAAGCCGTGAAGGGGGCTGCCTGATGTCGGTCCTCATCGATAAAAACACCAAGGTCATCTGCCAGGGCTTCACCGGCAAGAACGGCACCTTCCATTCGCAGGCCGCGCTCGACTACGGCACCAAGATGGTTGGCGGCACCTCGCCCGGCAAAGGCGGCACGAGCCATCTCAACCTGCCGGTGTTCGACACTGTCGCCGAGGCCAAGGACAAGACCGGCTGCGACGCCAGCGTGATCTATGTGCCGCCGCCGGGCGCCGCCGATGCGATCTGCGAAGCGATCCAGGCCGAAATCGCGCTCATCGTCTGCATCACCGAAGGCATTCCGGTGATGGACATGGTCAAGGTCAAGCGCGCGCTCTCCGACTCCAAGTCACGCCTGATCGGGCCGAATTGCCCGGGCGTGATGACGGCGGGCGAATGCAAAATCGGAATCATGCCGGGCAACATCTTCAAGCCGGGCAAAGTCGGCATCGTCTCGCGCTCCGGCACGCTCACTTACGAGGCAGTGTTCCAGACCAGCCGTGAAAATTTGGGCCAGACCACCGCGGTCGGCATTGGCGGCGACCCGGTCAAGGGCACCGAATTCATCGCGGTGCTGGAAATGTTTCTAGGCGATCCGAAGACAGAGTCGATCGTGATGATCGGCGAAATCGGCGGATCAGCCGAGGAAGATGCCGCGCAATTCCTCAAGGACGAAGCCAAGCGCGGCCGCAAGAAACCCATGGTCGGCTTCATCGCCGGGCGTACCGCGCCCCCGGGCCGGCGCATGGGGCACGCCGGGGCGATCATTTCCGGCGGCAAGGGCGACGCCGAGTCCAAGATCGCGGCTATGGAATCGGCGGGAATCAAGGTGTCGCCGTCGCCGGCGCGGATCGGCAAGACCCTGGTTGAAGTATTGAAGGCCTAGTCCTTTTTGGCGAATCTCCGTGAATTGCAGTGGGTTTAATGTTGCCCTGCGGCAACAGTCGCCTGAAAACCGGGGCGATAACGGCTTGGGTTCGTCATGGCGCCTTACCCCGGGCCTGTCCGCGGAACTAAAGTAAGGTCATGCCGAAGCGCGCCTACAGCGCGGTAGGCTTTATTTGGTTGGGGGCGTCGTGAAAAAGATTTTCCTGGGATTTGTAGGGGTCGCCGTTCTTGTGGCGACTCCCGCCATCGCGGCGGACATGCCGGTGAAAGCGCGACCTGCACCTGCACCCGCGGCTTATAGCTGGACCGGATGCTTTGTCGGCATTGAAGGCGGCGGGGCGTGGGGACGCAGCAAGCATGTCAGCGGCGACCCGGCAACTGACGGTCTCGACATAACAGATCGCTACAATATAAGCAGCGCAATCGTCGGCGTCGAATACGGCTGCAACTGGCAGAGCGGCACCTGGGTGTTGGGCACGGAAAGCGATTTTTCGTGGACCAACATACGCGGCAGCGCGAACAATATTGCGCCGTTCAATACGACGTCTATTTCCGGGACCAAGGAGCGTTGGCTCAGCACCAGCCGCGTTCGGGCTGGCTATCTTCCGAGCGAACGCTTGTTGCTTTACGTTACCGGCGGACTTGCGACGGCGCGCGTCGAAGCCACCGTTGATGCGACGGCTTCAGGTAATGGCTTCGTTTCCGAAACAAAGAGCCGCTGGGGATGGACCGCCGGCGTTGGCGCCGAATACGCGCTGGGGGGTGGCTGGTCGGCAAAGGCGGACTATCTTTATGTCCGTCTCAACGACCGCGATTATTTGAATCCGGCGATACCCGGCTTTGCCATCAGAAGCAACGTTCCGGTCGATAACCATCTCTTCCGTGTCGGCGTGAACTACAAGTTCACCAACTGCTCCTTTCTCTTGAAGTGCCTGGTTGAGGGACACCTCTGATCTACACGACGGGCATGGCGGAATGCTTGAGAGCCCCGGACATCGTCCGGGGCTTTCTGCGTTTAAAGGCCTTGGCTGGAGGCGGCGCCTAGGCGCAATAAGAAGTGAACCGCCATTCTCAATATTCACATTGTCACAACGCTACTGCAGCATAAATAGTGTAATCATAACGGCCATTGAGAATCGCTCACGTCGGCCAACCACTCTTGCCGGCCATCGCCCCGGCATCAGGACCAAATATGTCCCGCCAAGACGCCAACGCCGCCTTTGCCCACACATCCTTCCTCTACGGCGGCAACGCCGCCTACATCGAAGACCTCTACGCCAAATACGAGACCGACCCGGCGGCGGTCGATGCCGAGTGGCGGCAGTTTTTCCAGAGCCTGAAGGACGACAAATCGGACGTCGTCAAAAGCGCCCGCGGCGCCTCCTGGAAGAAACCGAACTGGCCGCCGCGCCCGGACGGCGATCTGGTGGCCGCGCTCGACGGCCAATGGGCCGAGACCGAAAAGAAAATCGGCGAAAAGATTCTGACCAAGGCGCAAGCCAAAGGCGTCGAACTATCCGAGGCCGAGGTGCTGCAGTCGGCGCGCGATTCGATCCATGCGCTGATGCTGGTCCGCGCCTTTCGCGTTCGCGGCCATTTCCACGCCAAGCTCGATCCGCTCGGCATCCAGGTCGAGCCTGATGAAGCCGAGCTCGATCCGAAGTCCTATGGCTTCACCGAAGCCGATCTCGACCGCAAGATTTTCCTCGACATGGTGCTTGGCCTCGAATTCGCGTCGATGCGCGAGATCGCCGCCATCCTGCGCCGCACTTATTGCCAGACCATCGGCATCGAGTTCATGCACATTTCCAACGCCGCGCAAAAGAGCTGGATCCAGACGCGCATCGAAGGGCGCGACAAGGAAATCAGTTTCACCCGCGAGGGCAAGCGCGCCATCCTCAACAAGCTGGTCGAAGCGGAGGGCTTCGAGAAATTCCTCGACGTCAAATATACCGGCACCAAGCGCTTCGGCCTCGATGGGGCTGAATCGCTGATCCCGGCGCTCGAACAAATCATCAAGCGCGGCGGCAATCTCGGCGTGAAGGAAATCGTGCTTGGCATGCCGCATCGCGGCCGGCTCAATGTCCTGACTCAGGTGATGGGCAAGCCGCATCGCGCTCTATTCCACGAGTTCAAAGGCGGTTCGTCGACTCCGGACGAAACCGAAGGCTCCGGCGACGTCAAATACCATCTCGGCGTCTCATCGGACCGCGAGTTCGACGGCAACAAAGTCCATCTGTCGCTGACCGCCAATCCGTCGCATCTGGAAATCGTCGATCCGGTGACGCTCGGCAAGGCGCGCGCCAAACAGGATCAGCATGGCGCCACGCCGGAAGAGCGCACCATGGTCATGCCGCTGCTGATGCATGGCGATGCGGCCTTCGCCGGCCAGGGCGTGGTGGCGGAATGTTTCGGCCTGTCGGATCTCAAGGGCTACCGCACCGGCGGGTCAGTGCATTTCATCGTCAACAACCAGATCGGCTTCACGACCTATCCGCGCTACTCGCGCTCGTCGCCTTATCCCTCCGACGTCGCCAAGATGATCGAGGCGCTGATCTTCCACGTCAACGGCGACGATCCGGAAGCGGTGGTCTACGCCGCCAAGGTGGCGACCGAATACCGCATGAAATTCCAGCGGCCGGTCGTGATCGACATGTTCTGCTACCGGCGCTTCGGCCACAACGAAGGCGACGAGCCCTCGTTCACCCAGCCGCTGATGTACAAGAAAATTCGTGCGCATCCGACCACGCTGGAAATCTACGGCAAGCGTCTGATCGGCGAAGGCGTCGTCACCGAAGCCGATGTCGAGAAAATGAAGGCCGGCTGGCGCGCGCATCTTGAAGCGGAGTTCGAGATTGCCTCGGGCTACAAGCCGAACAAAGCCGACTGGCTCGACGGCCGCTGGTCGGGCCTGAAATCGGCCGGCGAAGTCGAGGACGCGCGCCGCGGCAATACCGGGGTTGCCGTCGAAGAACTGCGCGAGATCGGTAAGAAGATCACCGTCGTCCCGCAGGGTTTTGCCGTCCACAAGACCATCCAGCGCTTCCTCGATAACCGCGCCAAAGCGATCGAGAGCGGCGAGGGCATCGACTGGTCGACCGCCGAGGCGCTCGCCTTCTGCACGCTGCTCAAGGAGGGCCACCGGGTTCGTCTATCAGGCCAGGATTCGGAGCGCGGCACTTTCTCGCAGCGTCATTCGGTGCTGTTCGATCAGGAGACCGAAGAACGCCACACGCCGTTCAACCATCTGGGCGGCGAGCAGGCGCGCTACGAAGTGCTCAACTCCATGCTGTCGGAAGAGGCCGTGCTCGGCTACGAGTATGGCTACTCCACCGCCGAGCCCAATGCGCTCACGCTTTGGGAGGCGCAGTTCGGCGACTTCGCCAACGGCGCGCAGGTGCTGTTCGACCAGTTCATTTCGTCGGGCGAACGCAAATGGCTGCGCATGTCGGGTCTCGTTTGCCTGTTGCCGCATGGTTACGAAGGGCAGGGGCCGGAGCATTCCAGCGCCCGGCTCGAGCGCTTCCTGCAAATGTGCGCCGAAGACAACATGCAGGTGGCGAATTGCTCGACGCCGGCCAATTACTTCCACATCCTGCGCCGGCAGTTGAAGCGCGAAATCCGCAAGCCGCTGATCCTGATGACGCCAAAAAGCCTGTTGCGCCACAAGCGCGCGGTCTCGCGGCTCGACGAATTGGCCTCCGGCACCACCTTCCACCGGCTGCTGTGGGACGACGCGCAACTGCTGCCGAACGAAAAGATCAAGCTGGTCGCCGACGACAAAATCCGCCGCGTCGTCCTGTGCACCGGCAAGGTCTATTACGATCTCTACGAGGAGCGCGAAAAGCGCGGCATCGACGACATTTATCTGCTGCGCATCGAGCAGCTCTTCCCGTTTCCGTCCAAGGCGCTGGTGGCCGAACTGTCGCGCTTCAAGCAGGCCGAAATGGTGTGGTGCCAGGAAGAACCGCGCAACATGGGCGCCTGGTTCTTCGTCGATGTGTTCCTCAACTGGGTGCTCAACCAGATCGGCGCCAAGCATCGCAATTGCCGTTATGCCGGGCGTCCGGCGTCCGCGTCCACCGCGGTCGGACAGATGAGCAAGCACTTGGCGCAACTCAAGCAGTTCCTCGAAGAAGCGCTGGGGTAAAAGGGAAAAATCATGGCCGATATCCGCGTCCCCACCCTCGGCGAATCGGTCACCGAAGCGACCGTCGGCAAATGGTTCAAGCAGCCGGGCGAGGCGGTGGCGGTCGACGAGCCGGTCGTCGAACTGGAAACCGACAAGGTGACGCTGGAAGTGCCGGCGCCCGCCGCCGGCGTTTTGTCCGAGATTGCCGCCAAGACCGGCGACACCGTCGGCGTCGCCGCACTGCTTGGCCAGATCAAGGAAGGCGCCGGCGCTCCGGCCAAGTCTTCGCCAACGCCGGCTACTGCTACTAAGCCCGCCGCTAGCGCCACCGGCGCGCCCGACGAGAAAACCGCCAAGACCAAGCCGATCGGCGCCGGCCCCGAGAGTCCGCAGCTCCGTGAAATGCCGGCTCCGCCGTCGGTGCGCAAAATGGCGGCGGAAAGCGGCATGGACCCGGCCAAGGTCGCAGGCTCCGGCATGCACGGCCAGGTCACCAAAGGCGACATGATGGCGGCGATCGAGCGAGCCGCCGCTCAGCCGACGCCGGTCGCGGCCGACCGCCGCTTCGGTGCAGATGCGCGCGCCGTCGCCGGCCGACGATGCCGCCCGCGAAGAGCGCGTGCACATGACGCGGTTGCGCCAGACCATCGCGCGCCGCCTCAAGGACGCGCAGAACACCGCCGCCATGCTGACGACCTTCAACGAGGTCGACATGAGCGCGGTGATGGGCCTGCGCAACCAATACAAGGAGCTGTTCGAGAAAAAGCACGGCGTGAAGCTCGGCTTCATGGGCTTCTTCGTGCGCGCCTGTATCCAGGCCCTGAAGGAAATCCCCGCCGTCAACGCCGAGATCGACGGCACCGACATGGTCTACAAGAATTATTATCACATCGGCGTCGCGGTCGGCACCGAGAAGCGGCCTGGTCGTGCCGGTGCTGCGCGACGCCGATCGTCTGTCGCTCGCCGGCATCGAGAAGACGATTGCCGAAATGGGCAAGCGCGCGCGCGACGGCGCGCTCAAGATCGAGGAGATGCAGGGCGGCACCTTCACCATCTCCAACGGCGGCGTCTATGGCTCGCTGATGTCGACGCCGATCCTGAACGCGCCGCAGTCCGGCATCCTCGGCATGCACAAGATCCAGGAGCGGCCGGTGGCGCACGCCGGCAAGATCGAGATCCGCCCGATGATGTATCTGGCGCTGTCCTACGACCACCGCATCGTCGACGGCCAGCAGGCGGTCACGTTTCTGGTGCGGGTGAAGGAATGCCTGGAGGACCCGGCGCGGCTCGTGCTGGATTTGTAAGCGCATGCCCTACGACCTCATCGTCATCGGCACCGGCCCCGGCGGCTATGTCTGCGCCATTCGCGCGGCGCAGCTGGGCTTGAAAACCGCCGTCGTCGAGAAGAACGCGACCTTCGGCGGCACCTGCCTCAACGTCGGCTGCATCCCGTCCAAGGCGCTGCTGCACGCCTCGGAACTCTTCGAGGAGGCCGGGCACAGCTTCGGCAAAATGGGCATCGGCGTTTCCGACGCCCAAGCTCGACCTCGCGGCGATGATGGCGTTCAAGGATCAGGGCGTCGACGGCAACGTCAAGGGCGTCGAGTTTCTGCTCAAGAAAAACAAGGTCGATACCTTTCATGGCGCCGGCCGCATCGCCGCGCCCGGCAAGGTCGAGGTCAAAGGCGCCGACGGCAAGACGCAGACGCTGGATGCCAAATCCATCGTGATCGCCACCGGCTCCGACGTGGCCAAGCTCAAAGGCATCGAGATCGACGAGAAACGCATCGTGTCGTCGACCGGCGCGCTGGTGCTCGACAAGGTGCCCGAGCATCTGCTGGTGGTCGGCGCCGGCGTGATCGGGCTCGAGCTTGGCTCGGTGTGGCGCCGGCTTGGCGCGCAAAGTCACGGTGGTGGAATTCGTCGATGGCGTTCTGCCCGGCATGGACGGCGAGGTGCGCCGCCAGGCGCAGCGCCTGTTCGAGAAGCAGGGCATGACCTTCAAGTTGTCGTCGAAAGTCACCGCGGTCGACGCCTCCGGCGCGAAAGTTGAAGGCCAGCATCGAGCCCGCCAAAGGCGGCGCGGCGGAAACCATCGAAGCCGATGTTGTGCTGGTTTCGATCGGCCGCGTGCCGTTCACCGACGGGCTTGGCCTCAAGGAAGCCGGCGTCAAATTGGATGAGCGCGGCCGCGTCGTGGTCGATCATTATTACGCGACCAACGTGCCCGGCATCTGGGCGATCGGCGACGTCATCGCCGGGCCGATGCTGGCGCACAAGGCCGAAGACGAAGGCGTGGCCGTGGCGGAGATTCTGGTCGGGCAGGCCGGCCATGTGAATTACGATGCCATTCCGAACGTGGTCTATACCTATCCGGAAATTGCGACGGTCGGAAAATCGGAAGAAGAACTCAAAGCCGCTGGCGTCGCCTACAATGTCGGCAAGTTTCCGATGACCGCCAACGGCCGCGCCAAGGTCAACCAGACCACCGAGGGCTTCGTGAAAATTCTCGCCGACGCCAAGACCGACCGCGTGCTCGGCGTGCACATGGTCTGCGCCGACGCCGGCAACATGATTGCGGAAGCGGTCATCGCCATGGAGTTCGGCGCCTCCGCCGAGGACATCGCCCGCACTTGTCATGCCCACCCGACGCTGCCCGAGGCGGTCAAGGAAGCGGCGATGGCGGTCGCCAAGCGCGCGATTCATATGTAACAGTCAATCGGCCTCATGCTGAGGAACGCGGCAAAGCCGCGCGTCTCGAAGCATGAGGCCGCCCATCCTTCGAGACGCCCGCTGCGCGGGCTCCTCAGGATGAGGCGGGTCCAAGTTCAGGGGAGCTTCATGGCCAAAGGTCACAAGGACAAAGTCGCCGTCATCACCGGCGCGGCCGGCGGCATTGGGCAGGCCTTCGCCAAACGTTTGGCCGAAGATGGCGTGCACATTGCCATCGCCGATCTGGGCGACGGCGCGGAAACCGTGCAACTGGTCCAAGCCGCCGGCCGCGATGCTATCGCGATCAAATGTGATGTGTCGTCGGAGCTATCGGTCGCCGCTATGGTCAAGGCGGTCAACGCCAAATTCAGCCACGTCGACATCGTGATCAATTGTGCCGGCATCTTTCCGCAAAAAAATTTCGAGGACATGACCTTCGCCGACTGGCGCCAGGTGATGTCGATCAATCTCGACGGTACCTTCCTGGTAACTGCCGCATTCGTGCCCGGCATGCGGGCACGCAAATGGGGCCGCGTCGTCAGCATGGCCTCGTCCACGCTTGGCTCGGTGGTTACCGGCTTTACGCATTACGTCGCGAGCAAAGGCGGCATCGTCGGGTTTACCCGCGGGCTCGCCACCGATCTCGCGCCCTACGGCATTACGGTCAATGCCATCGCGCCGGGGCTGACGCGCTCGCCCGGCACGGTGGTGCGCGCGCCGCGCCCGACCTTCAAAACCATGGACGAAGAATTCGCCGCGGTTGCGCAGATGCAGGCGATCAAGCGCGTGGAAGTCCCTGAGGATCTGGTCGGTGCGGTGTCGTTTCTCACCAGCGACGATGCCGCCTTCATGACCGGGCAGACGTTGAATGTCGACGGTGGCCGGGTGCGGAGTTAGCCGCCTTAATTAAGGCGCGCCCTTATCCCAGGATGACACGATGCGCCGCTGGCTCCGCCCGCTTTGGGTCATTCTCGCGCTGCTGTTTCTGGTGGAAGCGTGGCTATGGGACCATCTCGAGCCCCTCGTCGCGCGTGCGGTCAATCTCATTCCCTGGGGCCGGCTCAAGGACTGGATCAAGCGCACCATCACCAACCTGCCGCCCTGGACGGCGCTGTTCGTCTTCATCGTTCCTTTGATCGTTCTGCTGCCACTAAAATTTCTGGAATTCTTCTTACTCGCCAAGCGGCAATGGCTGGCCGCCGGTGTGGTGCTGATCCTCGCCAAGCTGCTCGGCCTCGGCGTCACCGCGTTCGTGTTCGAGGCGACACGCGACAAGCTGTTGCAGATGGCCTGGTTCCAGCGAATGTATGACTGGTTCCTAGGGGCGCGCGATTGGGCGCATGTGCAGACCGAACCGATCCGGCAGCGGCTGGCCCAATTGCGCTGGCTGCTTAAACCGCAGCGCGCCGGCAAATTCTTGCGCAGATTGATGCGCCTGCGGCGCAATGCCTACCGCCGCCGCCCGGCGTAGTCAGTGCACCAAAAAATGCACGAGGTGCGGCGCCCATAGGCCGACCGCTGTGAAGACCAGACCCACCACGCCGAGTAGCCCAGAGAGCCAACCCAGCACGACCATACCGGTGATCACCTGCGCCGAGGCCAGCACGATGCCGATCTGGAACGCAGCCGAGGCAAATTCATAATTGTGATAGCGCGCCAGGGCATGTTCGCGCTTTTCCTCGGCTTCCCTGGCGCGTTCGGAGAGCTGTTTGCGGCCTTCATGGCTCGCCGGGTCGTCGTCATAGCGCGCGGCCGTCTTCTTCCAAGTGTCGATGTTCTTGGTCAGCCGCGCCTTGAGGTCGGCGTCGGTGGCACGATCGGCCTCGATCTGCATTTGCTCCGCCGCCGTGCTCAGCACGGTCATGCGGATGGTCTTGGCCTGGAAGAAGGCCCACAGGTCGTTGGCCGTGACGTTCAGGGTAATGGCGGTGGTCTGCGCGCTTTTGCCGAGCGTTTCGGAAAACGCCAGAAACAGTGCCAGCACCGAGATCAGCAGCGCGATTTTTTTATTGCCGCCATGTGACGCGTGCTCGGCGTGCTCGGCATGTTCCAGATTTTCGTGTGCGCTCATCGCCCCCTCCGCAGTGACCAGAGCGGCGACCTTGATATGAAACTTGAGGTTAGCGCAAGGGGCCGTTAGGCGCGTGGATGGGCGCTCGAATAAACTTCCAATAAACGCTCTAAATCAACCGCCGTATAGATTTGGGTGGTCGATAGTGAGGCATGGCCGAGCAATTCCTGGATGGCGCGCAGGTCGCCGCCGCGCGCCAGGAGATGTGTGGCGAACGAATGCCGCAGCGCATGCGGCGTCGCTGTATCGGGCAGGCCGAGCGCGCCGCGCAGGCGCGCCATCGTCAGTTGCACGATGCGCGGCGACAATGGCCCGCCGCGCGCGCCCATGAACAGCGGGCCGTCGGCTGGCGCATCGAGCGGGCACAGCGCGATATAGCCCTCGACCGATTTAACGACCTGTGGGAGTACCGGCACCATGCGCGTCTTGTTGCCCTTGCCAGTGACGGTAATGGCGTCGCTCGCAGTGAAATCCTTGCGCTTGAGCGACAGCGCTTCCGATATACGCAGGCCTGAGCCGTAGAGCAGCGCCAGCACCGCCGCGTCGCGCGCCACGATCCAGGGTGCGCGGGTCTCCCCCGCGCGCAAATCCGTGTCCGATATCCGCTTGGCGGCGGCGATCGCCAGCGGCTTGGGTAGCGTCTTGCCGACCTTGGGCGCGCGCACGGCGGCGAGAGCGCCGACTTTGCCCTTACCGTTGCGCTCCAAGTAGCGCGCGAACGAGCGCGCACCGGCCAGCACCCGCATCAGCGACCGGCTGCTGAGGCCTTCGCTCCGCCGCGCCGCCATGAAGGCGCGCACATCCGCCGGCGAGAGCTTGGCGAGTTGCTTGAGGGTGGGCGCACCGCCCAGATGACGGGCGAGAAAATCCAGGAATTGGCTGACGTCGCGTTGGTAGGCTTCCAGCGTCTTGTCCGACATGCGCCGCTCGGCGCCGAGAAACCTAAGCCAGCCGGTGACTTCGGCGGCAACGTCGGGGACGGCGTTGAGCGGGCTCATGGCGGGGAGAGTGTCACCGCTTTCTTCACCCTTCCTTAAGCGCGCGGAATCGGCCTAGATCAAGCGCATGATCCCGAAAAGTGGGAACCGGTTTTTGGATGAGATCATGCGCAAGTAAGAGAGCCTATGACCACGCGTTTTGTCGACGTTCTGGTGCCGGTGGCGCTGGATCAGACCTATTCCTATCGGGTGCCGGCCGGGATGGATCTCACGCCCGGCGACTTGGTGGCCGTGCCGCTCGGCGCACGCGGCGAGACCATGGGCGTGGTTTGGGCCGACAACGCCGCGCCCAGCCCGCGCCTGCACAATCGCATGAAGGACGTGACCGGCAAGCTTGAGGTGCCGTCGCTCAAACCCGAGCTTCGCAAATTCGTCGATTGGGTTGCCGACTATACGCTCAGCCCCCGCGGCATGGTGCTGCGCATGGCGCTGCGCATGGGCGAGCATCTTGGTCCCGCGCGCGAACGCGTCGCCGTGCATCTGGCCGGCCCCCCGCCGGCGCGCATGACGCCGGCTCGCGCGCGCGTCATGGCGCTGTTCGCGGATGGGCTGACGCGCGCCAAGGGCGACGCCGCGCGCGAAGCGGGCGTCAGCGCCGGTGTAATCGACGGGCTGATCGATGAGGGCACGCTGGCGACGGTGGTGCTGCCGCCGGAAAAAGTCGCGCGGCCGCCAGATTCGAATTTCCGCAAGCCGGAATTCTCGCTCGGCCAGCTGGCCGCCGCCGATGCGCTGCGCACCACCGTCGATCAGGGCGGTTACACCGTGACGCTGCTTGATGGCGTCACCGGTTCGGGCAAGACCGAAGTCTATTTCGAGGCGGTGGCGGAAAATATCCGGCGCAAGCGGCAGACATTGATCCTGATGCCCGAAATCGCTTTGACGTCGCAATCGCTCGATCGCTTCACGGCGCGCTTCGGCACCCGCCCGGCCGAATGGCATTCGCAGCTCTCGCCGCGCACGCGCGCGCGCACCTGGGCCGCCGTGGCCGCGAATGAAGTATCGGTCGTGGTTGGCGCGCGCTCGGCGCTGTTTCTGCCTTATGCCGATCTCGGCCTCATTGTCGTCGATGAAGAGCATGATCCTGCCTACAAGCAGGAGGACGGCGCGCATTACCATGCCCGCGACATGGCCGTGGTGCGCGGCAGCGTCGCGAAAATCCCGGTGGTGTTGGCCTCGGCGACACCGTCGGTGGAATCTGAAGTCAATGCGCGGCGCGGACGCTACAAGCGCATCCATCTACCGGAACGTTTCGGCGGCGCGCACCTGCCGATGATCGAGGCCATCGACATGCGGCGCGAAGGTCCGCCGCGCAATCGGTTCATCGCACCGCGGCTGGCGGAAGCGGTCAAGAATACGCTCGAGAGCGGCGACCAGGCGTTGCTGTTCCTCAACCGCCGCGGCTACGCGCCGCTCACGCTCTGCCGCGCCTGCGGCTTCCGCCTGCAATGCCCGAATTGCGACGCCTGGCTGGTCGATCACCGCTTCAAGCGGCGGCTGGTCTGCCACCATTGCGGCTTCTCGATGCCGCCGCCGGCGGAATGCCCGCAATGCCATGCCACGGAAAGTTTCGCGCCGATCGGCCCCGGCGTGGAGCGGCTGGAGCACGAGGCGGCCGAATTGTTTCCCGGCGCCCGCATCCTGGTTTTGTCGAGCGATCTGGTGGAATCGATGGAACGCCTGCGCCAGGAACTCGACGACGTGGCGGAGGGCCGCTTCGACATCGTGATCGGCACGCAATTGGTGGCCAAGGGCCACCATTTTCCGAAACTCAATCTGGTCGGCATCGTCGACGCCGATTTGGGACTCGGCAACGGCGATCCGCGCGCGGCCGAACGAACGTTTCAATTGTTGCATCAGGTCGTCGGCCGCGCCGGGCGCGAGGAGGGCCGCGGCGTCGGCTTCCTGCAGACGCATCAGCCCGAGCATCCGGTGATGAAGGCGTTGATCCTGGGAGACCGCGAGGCGTTCTATTCGAGCGAGATCGCATTGCGCGAGCGCACGCACTATCCACCCTATGGCCGGCTTGCGAGCTTGGTCATTACCGCCAATGACCGGCACGCGGCGGAATCTTATGGCCGCGCGCTGGTATCAGCTGCGCCCAAGGACGAGCAGGTACGGGTGCTCGGGCCCGCCGAGGCGCCGATCTCGGTCGTGCGCGGCCGCCATCGGTTTCGGGTGCTGGTGAAGGCGCCGCGCGCCTTCGATCTCTCGGTCTATTTGCGGCAATGGCTTGGCACGGCGCCCAAGCCGCGCGGCAATGTGCGGCTGGAAGTCGATATCGATCCGCAGAGTTTTTTCTAATCAATCACCGCTTCCGTCGGCTTGGCGCCGGGTGTCTGCCCGGTGGCCCGGATGATCAGCACCATCGGAATCATCGCCAGCGTCAGAAACATCAGCAGCTTGAAATCGTTGAGATAGGCGATCATCGCCGCCTGCTGGGTGACGATCTCGTCGAGCATGGCGCGGCCGACATCGGTATTGACGTTCAGGTTCATCGCCACGTCCGGCATCTGCAGCGCGTTATTGAACGGCGTCACGCCTTCGACGATGCGGGCATGCATCTCGATGGTCTTGTCGGTCAGGTTGGCGATCACCATGGAAATACCGATCGAGGAGCCGATATTGCGTACCAGCGTCAGGATCGAGGTGCCGCCATTGCGTAAATGCCCGGGGAGCGTGAGGAAGGCCGCCGTCGTGATCGGCACGAATAACAGGCCAAGACCGATGCCCTGGATGATGCTGGTGACGACGATCATGCGCTGGGTGACGTCGAGCGAAAATCCGGTCATGTAATACAGCGTGCCGCCAGTGAGCAGCAGGCCAAGCAAGATCAGATAGCGCGTTTCCAAAAGCTTCATAAGCCGCGGCGCCACCATCATGGTCAGCAACGTGCCGACACCGCGAGAACCAAGCAGCCAGCCGGCGGTCTGGATCGGAAAACCGAGCAGGTTCTGCATGAACGGTGTCACCAGCGCCATGGTGCCGAACAGCACCACGCCGATCACCACCATGAACACGCAGCCGCTGACGAAATTGCGGTCCTTGAACAACTCGAAGCGCACGAAGGGCTCCGGCGTGGTCAGCGAATGCGCAAAGAAGTAGTAAAAGCCGGCGATCGATATGATCATCTCGGCCCAGATTTCGCTGGCGCCGAACCAGCCGACCTGTTCGCCGCGGTCGAGCATCAATTGCAGCGAGCCGATGCCGACCGCGAGCGCCAGAAAGCCGAACCAGTCGAAACGCAAATGCTCGTTGCGTTTGGTTTCCTGCATGAACAGGACCATGCCGATCGCGGTCATGATCCCGATTGGCAAATTGATCAGAAACACCCAGTGCCATGAATAATTGTCGGTCAGCCAGGCGCCCAGCGTCGGGCCCATGATCGGCCCCAGCATGACGCCGATGCCCCATACCGCCATGGCCTGTCCGCGTTCCTCAAGTGAATAGGCATCGAGCAAGACCGACTGCGACAGCGGCACCAATGCGGCGCCCGCCATGCCCTGCAACAGGCGGAACAGCACCATCTGTTCGATGTTTTGCGCCAGCGCGCACAGGAACGAGGCCACGGTGAACCCAGTCACGCAGATGATGAACAGCCGCTTGCGGCCGAAGCGGTCGGCCAGCCAGCCGATCGGCGCTGTCATGATGGCGGCGGCCACAATATAGGACGTCAGCACCCAGTTGATCTGATCGAGCGAGGCCGATAGCGATCCCTGCATATAAGGCAGCGCGACGTTGGCAATTGTTGTGTCGAGCGCCTGCATGATGGTGGCGGTCATGGCGCAGACCGTAATCAGCCAGCGCCGCATCTTCGGCGACATCGACGCAAAGTGCGTCGGGTTCATTTGGCCGGCTCTTTCGTCGAGGTCGACGTGAAAGGAATCCGGCTGTGACCGGTGTCGATGTCGACCACCACGCTCATGCCGGAGCGCAATAGGCGGGTGTTTTCGTCTTTGTCGAAAGCGATGCGCACTGGAACGCGCTGCACCACCTTGACCCAGTTGCCGGTGGCGTTCTGCGGCGGCAGGATCGAAAACTGTGCGCCGGTGCCGGGGCTCACCGCCACCACCGTGCCCTTGAAGGTGTGGTCGGGGAAACTGTCGACGTCGAGCGTCGCCTTCTGGCCGACGCGCAGATAGGTGATGTCGGTTTCCTTCGGATTGGCATCGACCCAGGACGCTTGATCGTCGATCACGCTCAGGATCGGCGAGCCGGCGGCGACGAAACGGCCGAGCTGGATATTGTCGACCTGTGTCGCGGTGCCGGAGATCGGCGCGCGCACGATGGTGAGGTTATAGTCGCGCTGCGCGGAATCGAGCGCGGCCTTGGCTTGCGCATATTCGGGAAATTGTTCGAGCGGCAGATCGGGATTGCCGAGCAGCTGAGCCAGCGTCGAGTCGAGTTGCTGTTTGGCGAACTGCGCCTGCAGCTGCGCCGTCACCATCCCAGCGGCGGAGGTATCGACGTCGGCCTGCGTCCCGGCCTGCGTGCTCAATAATTTGGTCTTGCGGTCGACGTCGCGCTGCTTGAGCGCAACGTTCTGGGTCGCCAGATCCGCCAGCGTGGTGAGCGATGCGAGGCCGGTTTTCAGCTTGTCGTAGTCGCTGCGCGCGGTGTCGAGCTTGGCCTGGGCCTGCTGAAGCGCGAAGTGATAGGGCTCGCGGTCGAGCGTGAACAGTTCGTCGCCTGAATTGACGTGCTGGCCCTCGACGATCGCGACATGCACAATCTTGCCGGAAACATCCGGCGTGATCAGCACTTTCTGCGCGCCGACATAGGCATTGTCGGTCGAGATATAGCGCCCGCCCGAAAGATAGAATATCAGCCCGATCAGTACGGCGAGCGCCGGCAGGCCGACCAGCAGGATCATGCGCAGCCGCTTGCGGCCGAGTTGCGCGAAACGGCCGGGCTTTTCGGCGGCCGGTGCTTCAGCCGGCGCCGTCTTGGCTTCGGGAGCGGGAACGATCTTGAGGGGCTTTTCGCTCATGACGCTTCACCTACGGCGGCGGGTTGCGCCGCCGAATTGCGATTGATGGCCGCGCGCAGATTTTCTTTGACCAGCGCAAGATCGCGCAGAAACCGCTCGTTCGCCTTGTCATCGAGGCCGGCCAGCACCGTCTCCATCATGTCCTCGCCAAGCTCGCTGAGCCGTTCCAGCAGCGGGCGCGCGGCCGGTGTGAGGAATAACCGGTTGGCGCGCCGATCGTTCGGATCGGCGCGGCGTTCGATCAGGCCGTTGCCGGCCAGCCGGTCGAGCAAGCGGGTGACCGTGATCGGCTGCAGGTCGAGGATTTCGGCGAGTTCCGACTGCTTGAGGCCTTCCGAACGGTCGAGGCGAAACAGCACGGACCACTGGGCGCGGGTCATGCCAAATTGGCGCGCGCGCTGGTCGGCCAGCGTTTTCAGCAGCCGGGCTACGTCCGTGATTGTAAAGGCAATTTCGCGATGGACCGTCGGCAAAACAAACGCTCCTGTTTCAAAAAGCATGCTTATTATAAGCAAGCTTATGATATTTGCAATGGGACGAAAGTTCAGGGCCTGTGAGGCCGATCGAGCCGGGTGACGGCGCGCCGATGGTCGGGCAAAATCGCGGCCCCGCCATTCGCAAATCTCACGTCAGGAATTCATCTCATGGACATCGGCTTTATCGGTTTGGGCAATATGGGTCAGCCGATGGCGCGCCGGCTGATCGAGGCCGGCCACACGCTCATCGTCTACGACACGCGTAACGATGCGGTCGCGCCACTGGTGGCGCTCGGTGCCAAGCTCGCGTCGTCGCCGCAAGATGTCGCTGACCGGGTGGAGACGGTGATGTCCAGCCTGCCGTCGCTGCAAATCTCGCAGAAAGTGGCGACCGGCGAAGGCGGCGTCATTCACGGCAAAAAAATAAAGCGCTACATCGATCTTTCCACCACCGGCTCACGCGTCGCGGCCGAAATTTGCGCGGTGCTGGCCAAGAAGAACATCGTGCAGATCGACTCGCCCGTGAGCGGCGGCGTCGGCGGCGCCAAGAAAGGCACGCTCGCGGTCATGGTGTCGGGGCCGCCGGCCGAAATCGCCGTGGTGAAAGACGCGCTTTCCGTACTCGGCAAGGTGTTCGTCATCGGCGACAAACCCGGCATGGCGCAGACCATGAAGCTCGCCAATAACTTCCTGTCCGCCACCGCGATGGCGGCGACTTCCGAGGCGGTTGCGATGGGGGTCAAGGCCGGGCTCGATCCTGCAGTGATGATCGACGTCATCAACGCGGGCTCAGGGCGCAATACGGCCTCAGACAGACAAGTTTCCAAAAGCGATTCTGCCGCGCACGTTCGACTACGGCTTCGCCACCGCGCTGATGCTCAAGGACGTGCGGCTCTGCGTCGAGGAATCGAAATCGCTCGACACGCCCAACCACGTCATGAGCGCCGTGCTCGATCAATGGGAAGCTTACCAATACCGAGTTCGGTGGCGACACCGATTTCACCGCTATCGTGAAAATGATCGAGCGTCGCGCCGGTGTCACGATTGGGAAAAAATCATGAGCGACGATATCCACGAAGTCTATGCTGTCAGTTATGCAAGCCACGCCCGCATGCGGTCGGAAAATTACATCTTCGGCGATCCGCATGACGAGATGACCTCGATCTCCTATTACGTCTGGGTGATCAAGGGCGCGCACGGCATCTTCGTGGTCGATACCGGCTTCGACGAGGTCGCCGCCAAGGAGCGCGCCCGCAAGATCACTCACCCGGTCGGCGAGGGGCTCAAAGCGCTCGGTGTCGATCCTGGCAAGGTCGAGCACGTCATTGCCACCCACATGCACTGGGACCACGCCGGCAATTACGATCTGTTTCCCAACGCGCGCTATCACATCCAGGATACCGAGATGGCTTATGCCACCGGCCGCTGCATGTGCCACCAGATGCTGCGCGTCCCGTTCAGCGAGGCCGACGTGCATGCGATGGTGAGGAAAGTCTTTGCCTACCGCTGCGAATTTCACGACGGCACAGAGGAACTCGCGCCCGGCATCACCGTGCACAAGATCGGCGGCCACTCCAAAGGGCTGCAATGCGTGCGGGTCAAGACCAAGCGCGGCATTGTCGTGCTCGCCTCCGACTGCATCCATCTCTACTCGCACATCGACGAAGGCCGCGTGTTCCCAATCACGTATTCCGTTGGCGATACGCTCGAGGGCTACAAGACGATCCAGAAGCTGGCGAGTTCGCGCCATCACATCGTGCCGGGACACGATCCTGCGGTTTTGAAAATATATCCGGCGGCTAGCGCTGGCCTGAAAGATTGGATCTGCCGGCTCGATGTCGAGCCGAAAATCTAGCCGTCGTCCCCGCGAAGGCCGGGACCCATACGCGGCGGCTTCTCGATAAAGCACGGAGTATGGGTCCCGGGCCTCGCGAAGCCTGTCATCGGGCCGCGCTTTGCGCGGGCCCGTTGGCTCGCCCGGGACGACAAAAAGTCACTCGCGCTCGGAATAGACTTCCGATTTGAGATCGACGCTCGAGCGCACGCCGATATCGTCGTAATGCGCGTCGAGGAAACGGCGCGCCGAGCGCCGGCCGAGTTTGCGAAGCAGCTCGAACGACTCATAGTCGTTGCGCAACCGGGTGGCCGAGGAGAACCGCTCGCCCAGGCCTTCCAGCACGATGCGGTGTACCTTGATGTGGCGGTATTCGTTCGCCCCGGTGCCGTGCGGTAGGCGGCCCTGTTCGATCAGCCGGTTGACGAACTCGATGGCGCGCAACTCGCCCATCAGCGATGAGTTGAACGTGATTTCGTTGATCCGCCCCATGATCTCGCGCGTCGCGTGCGGCACTGTCTTGCGCACCAGCGGATTGATCTGGACGATCAGCACGTCCTCGGTATCGGTCGAGCGGAAGAACGGGTAGAGCACCGGATTGCCGAGATAGCCGCCGTCCCAATAGGGCACGCCGTCGATTTCCACGGCCCGGAACACCGCCGGCAGGCAGGCCGACGCCATCACCGCTTCGGCGGAAATCTTGTCGTGCGGAAAGATATGCAGCCGCCCGGTCTGCACATTGGTGGCGGCAATGAAAATCTGCCGTGGGTCGGCGCGCAGTCCCTCGAAATCGACAAAGCGTTCGATCAGGTCCTTGAGCGGGTTGATGTTGAGCGGGTTAAGATCGTAGGGCGACAAATATTTCGACCACGCATTCAGCCAGTCGAAAGTGGGCGAACCCTCGCTCGGCAGCAGCGAGAACAGCCGGTCGGTCACCGCGCGCTGCAATGGCGGCAACTCGCCGCCGAGACTGGCCGCGCGCCAGAAATCGGCCAGCCGCTTGCGCGCTTCCTCGGGCCCGCCACGCTTTAATCCGTCCGCCAGCATGACCGTGTTGACCGCGCCGGCCGAGGTGCCGGAAATTCCTTCGATCGTCAGCCGCCCGTCGTCCAGCAAATGATCGAGCACGCCCCAGGTGAAGGCGCCATGCGCGCCGCCGCCTTGCAGCGCCAGGTTGATGTGCTTTTTCGCCTTAGGTGCGCCGTTCTTGTCGCCGCCAAAGGCGCGCGCGAGAAATTCGATCATCGGTTACTGCGCGACCCAGCCGCCGTCGATCGAATAGGCCGACCCGGTGATGGAGGCCGCGGCATCGCTCGCCAGAAAGACGGTCAACGCGCCGATGTTCTCCGGCTTGGTGAACTGGTGCATCGGCTGCTTCTCCGACAGCAGCGCCACTTCCTCTTCCTTGATCGATTTGCCGGACGCCTTGGAGCGCGCGGCAATTTGCTGTTCGACCAGCGGCGTGAGCACCCAGCCCGGACAGATGGCGTTGCAGGTGATGCCAGCATTGGCGGTCTCGATCGCCACCACCTTGGTCATGCCGACCAGGCCGTGCTTGGCCGCGACGTAGGCCACCTTCTGCGCGCTGGCGACCAGGCCGTGCGCCGAGGCGATATTGATGATGCGGCCCCATTTGCGCTTCTTCATGCCGGGCACCGCGGCGCGGATGGTGTGGAACGACGACGAAAGATTAATGGCGATGACGGCGTCCCACTTGTCGATCGGGAAGTCCTCGATATTGGCCACGTGCTGAATGCCGGCATTGTTGATCAGCACGTCGAGCGATCCGAAATTTTTCTCGGTTTCGCCGATCATCGCGCTGATTTCGGCCGGCTTGCTCATGTCGGCGGGCGAATAGAGCGCCTTGATGCCGAATTCCTTCTCCAGACCGGCGCGCTCCTTTTCGATCGCGGCCTTGTCGCCGAAGCCGTTGAGCATCACGTTGCAGCCGGCCTGCGCCAGTGCCTTGGCCGTGGCGAGCCCAATCCCCGAGGTCGAGCCGGTGACCAAAGCGGTTTTACCTTTCAGCATCGCAATCCTCGCTGGATATGGCCGCCAAATGGCCTAGTTATGCAGGTTCCAAATGAAGGCCGGAACCTGCTCCTATTTTTGTTGCAGTGCAATATATAGGAAGGGATCTGGTTTTCGCGACTCAGACTTATGGCGGTACACTTGAGCTTAGAAGGCGGAACGTCCTTGCCCCGAAAATCCTCAGCCCACGCGATCTTTCCGGCGCCCGGTCATGATCACGACCGCTGCGCCAGCGCGGCAATCACCCATGCCGAGGCGCTCTGCGCCGCGCGCGACGAGCGCCTGACGCCGATCCGCCGCCGCGTGCTGGAAGCGCTGCTGGCGAGCCACGCGCCGCTCGGCGCCTATGAACTGATCGACCGGCTGGCGGTGCGCGGCGCGCGGCCGGCGCCGATCACGATTTATCGCGCGCTCGATTTCCTGCGCGAGCAGGGCCTCGCGCACCGCATCGAAAGCCGCAACGCGTTCCTCGCCTGCGTGCAAAATCACGACAGCGGCGATCCTGTTGTGTTTCTCATTTGTGAAAAATGCGGCGCGGTCGGCGAGGCGGCCTCGGCCGCCGTCGCCGATACAATCAAGACGGCCTCGCGCGCCGCCGGATTTACGCCGAAGACGCCGGTGATCGAGATCTCCGGCGTCTGCGCGCATTGCAAGGCGGCGTGACCGGACTGATGGTGGCACAGCCGGCGTCCAGCAGCGTTACCCGCCCGCTCGACGCGGCCGCCGCGGCAATCGTGGTCGTGCTGTGCCTGTCGTGGGGCTTCAACCAGGTCGCCACCAAACTCGCGATTCACGACATCCCGCCGCTGACGCAGGCCACGATCCGCTCGATCGCCGCGGCGCTGCTGGTCGCACTGTGGTGCAAGGCGCGCGGCATTCCACTGCTGGCGCGCGACGGCACGCTGCGGGCGGGCCTTGCCGCCGGTTTGTTGTTCGGCATTGAGTTCATTCTGATTTTCCAAGGCCTCAATTACACCACCGCGATGCGCGCGACGTTGTTCATTTACCTCGCGCCGTTTTTCGTTGTGCTGGGCGCGCGCATATTTCTTCCCGCTGACCGTTTCCGCGCGGCGCAATGGCTCGGGCTAGGTCTGTCATTTGCCGGCATGTTGGTCGCGTTCGGGCTGCCGACGCCGGCGCTCGATCCGCGTCAGACACTCGGCGACATCATGATGGTCGCGGCCGCGCTGGCATGGGCCGCTACCACGTTGACCATCAAGGCGAGCGCGCTCAACCGCGTGTCGGCCGAAAAGACCATGCTGTATCAGCTCGTGGTGTCCGCGCCGATGCTGGGCGCCGCCGCGCTGGTGGCCGGCGACCGGATCGCCGCCATGCCGCCGGCGCTGGCGTTCGGCGCGCTCGCCTATCAGACGCTCTGGGTGGTGAGCGTGACCTTCGTGATCTGGTTTGCGCTGATCGCGCGTTACTCGGCCAACCGGCTTTCGGCCTTCACGTTTCTCACGCCGCTGTTCGGCGTCGCCGCCGGTCATCTGGTGCTGGGCGAGCCCTTGACGCCGGCATTCGCGGCGGCGGTGGCGCTGGTGGCCGTCGGCCTGCTGCTGGTGAACCGGACGCGCTGATCCTATTGTATAGGTCTGATGTAGCCAGCGAGTGAGGGCGGCCTTTGATGGCGCCAGATCGCGAAAGCCTGATGTCCTGGCGAATGCGCTTGGCGGCGTTGCGGGCGCCCGCCTGCGGCATGGCTCATGAGAGCATCCGTTCGGGGCCCGACGCAATGCCGGTGCGGAATCCGCGCAGCCCTTCCGGCTACGCGCGCGCCGGCATTTGCCCCGAGGCAATACGGTCGGGCCATCTCGGCTGCAGCCACACCATGGCGCGGCATCTGCTGCGGGATGCGCTGGGCCGTGTTCCCGGTGGCGGCCGAGCGGCGCTGCTGCGCGAACTCGACGAGCTTGAAAACGCGATTAGCCTGCTCGATCACCGCCGCTACGATGCCGAAACCCGTCACGCGCAGGCGGCGGATAAAGGGACGGCGGCGCAGATCACTGAGGCTCGGCGCGCCATCGATGGTCTTGTTGCCGAACACCGCGCCTATACGGCACGCGCGCTGGCCGTGCGTGATGCCGCCTTGGCGCTGATCGACGCGGCGCTTGCGGCGGAGTAAATCTCATATTCGGTCTTGACTTTATTCCTATTTTAGGATAAGCAGAATTTGTCCTGTTCGCAGAGGGCATCATCTCGAGTGACGCCCAATGAGGAGCAGGCGCGGCGCGCCGACAATGCGTGCCGCTGGATGGAGCGCCCGGGGGGCGCCGGGTCCTCTCGCCAGAGGACTCGCGCGTCTCGCCAGACGCGCGGCGGGTTGCGCCAAACCCGCCAAGGGGCGGCATGCACCACCGCCCTGGCGCCCTCCCGGCGCTCCATTCCCCTTTGGGGAAGGAAAAAGGGATACAGGCCTACCCTGGGCCTTCAAGAATAAGGGCGATGACGCTTGCCTACATCCACCCGCCGCCGTCCGTCGCGCGGTTGGCGACGCTGGCTTCTTCCAGATCCAATTCGTATTCGATGCGGCGGCGCGCCTCGTCGGTGATCTTGCCGTCGCGCAGCAACTGATAAATGAAATCGCGCTCGGCTTCGATCAGCTCGGCCTTGATCTTGGCGGTCTGGCGCATGTGGTCGAGGCCTTCGGTCAGGTTCGTCGGCAGGATCTGCACGCGGCTTTGATTGCGCGTGCGCAAATGCTCGATCGCCTCGTCCGGCAGGTCGTGCTGTTTGATGATTTTTTCCAGCCGTTTGCCTGACCTGCTTCAACGCGGCCTGCCGCGCCTTCAGTTCGGCTGCAATTTCACGCTTGCGTTCCGCATGGCCTTCGCGGCTCAGGCCGAGCCACCGCACGATCCAGGGCAGCATCGTGCCCTGGCCGATCAGCGTCACGATGATGACGCCGAAGGTCACGAACAAGATCATGTCGCGGTGCGGAAATGGCGCGCCGCCGACCACCGTGTAGGGAATGGCGAGCGCCACGGCGAGCGAGTCGACGCCGCGCACCCCGGTAAAGGCCAGGAAAAAGGTCGTCTGCCAGCGTGGCGACGGATCGCGCTTGCGCAAATGAGGACTGAGCCAGCGCGGGACATAGGTCGCGGGAAAAACCCAGATGAAGCGCGCCGCAACCGCGATCAGCGTCGTCAAGACGGTCGCGATCACCAGTTCGCGGACGCTGAAGGCGTGGCCTTGCTCGATCAATGTGCGGGCCTGCAAGCCGGTAAGCAGAAACACCAGGCCCTCGATCAGGTAGACGATCAGGTCCCAGAAAAAAATTCCTTGCAGCCGCGTGGCGGACGGGATCAGCCGCGGTCCGACCCAACTCACGTAAAGCCCGCAGGCAACGGTGGCCAAAACACCGGAGCCGCCGAGATAGGCCGGCACCCAGAAGGCAAGATAGGGTGTCAGCATCGACAGCGTTATTTCGACGCGCGGCTCATGCGCCCATCGCCGCACGCGCAGGCTGAGCCAACCGACCGCGAGGCCGTAAATGATCTCGCCGATGACGATCGCCACGAAAGTGCCGGAGGCCTTTCGAGCGAGAACGCGCCGGTGCTGACGGCGACGACCGCGAATCGGTAAAGCACCAGCGCGGTCGCGTCGTTGGCGAGACCTTCGCCCTCCAGCACCACGACGATGCGGCGCGGCAGCCCGAGCCGGCGCGCGATCGCGAGCGGCGCCACCACGTCGGTCGGCGAGATGATGGCGCCGAGCAGGAAGCCGACGGCCCAGTCGAAATTCAGCACATAATGCGCGGCCGCCGCCACCGCGCAGGTGGTGAACATCACGCAACCGAAGGCGAGCAGCGCGATCGGCCGCAGGTTGAAGCGGAATTCGCGCCAGCTCATGGCGACGCCGGCCGAATAGATCAGCGGCGGCAGGATCACCAGCAGCACCACTTCCGGCGCCAGCTCGACTTTCGGCAAGCCCGGGAATCAGCGCCATGCCGATGCCGGCGACCACCAGCAGGATCGACGGCGAAATATTGAGCCGCTTGGCGGCGACGGCGACCGCCGCCAGCACCGCCAGCATGAACAACACGGTTTGCAGGATCGCGGTCATCGGCTGCGCCAGCGCAATTCAGATCAGGTTGGAAACGATGTTCACGGTCAAGGCAAACACCGCGACATTGAAAAAGAACGCCAGCGCGCCGTGCATCGTCACGATGCGGCGGATCACCTTGCTGGTGATCACGACGTCGGAGACCTGCGAGGTCATCGCGATGACCAGCGAAAAATAAAGAAAATCCCAATAGTCGGGCGGCTGCCGGCCGGGAAACGTCAAGCCGCCGATCGCGTGATCGCCGCGCTCGCCGTAATATTCGTGGGCGTAATGCAGCGCAAAGATCGTGTGCACGAAGGCCCACGACACCAGGATCGTGACCATCGCGATCGCAATCCCGTACCGCTGCGCGGCTGCCCGGAGACTCTTGGCGATGCCAAGCTCGGCGACGATCGCGCCCATGATCGCCAGCGCGGAGACGCCGGTGAGAATCAGCAGAGCGACCGCGCCCTCGTCGTCCTCGGCGGCGCGGCGGCGAATTTCGTCGACGCCGCAGGTCACCATCAGCCGATAGACCAAAACGAGATACAGCACGACGCCGATGTCCCAGCCGAGCAGCAGCTTGGTCGCCATGCTCCAATCGGTCATCGCCAGGCCGAGCGTCACCGCCAGGCCGACGGCGATGGAAATCAGCAACCGCGCATGCAGCCGCGCGAGGCGGACCGGCATGACGGCCGAGCGGCAGTATCTTGCGGGCCATCGGTTGCTCCTCTAGGCCTTTCGCTCGGCGATGAAGCGGGCGGCGGCGCGCAGAGTATCGGCTTTCGCGCCGAACGGCGCCAGCGCGGCGTCGGCCTCCGCGACCAACGTCGTCGAGGCGGGCGCGCGCGCCGGCGGCCCAAGCGTCGACACCAGCGTGGCCTTGCCGGCGGCGGCATCCTTGCCGGCGGCCTTGCCGATGGTTTGCGCATCGCCTTCGAGGTCGAGCAGGTCGTCGGCGATCTGGAACGCCTGGCCGATCGCGACGCCGTAGCGGTCGACGGCGTCGTGCGCGGACGCGTCGGCTTGTCCGAGGATGGCGCCGGCGCGGCAGGCAAAGCGGATCAGCGCGCCGGTCTTCATCGCCTGCAAGGTCGCGATCTCTTGTTGCGAAAGCCGGCGCTTGTCGTCGAAGCGGCCTTCGGCGGCGAGATCGAGCATCTGCCCGCCGGCCATGCCGCCGAGGCCGGCCGCGCGCGCCAGTTCCGACACCAGCGCGACGCGCACGCCCGCGTCGGGATGCACCTCGCCGCGCGCCATCACGTCGAACGCGAAAGTGAGCAGCGCGTCGCCGGCCAGAATCGCGGTCGCCTCGTCGAAGGCCTTGTGCACGGTCGGCCGGCCGCGGCGCAGGTCGTCGTCGTCCATCGCCGGCAGATCGTCATGCACCAGCGAATAGCAGTGCACGCATTCGAGCGCGGCGCCGGCCAGCAACGCGCCGGAGCGCGCGGCGCCGAACAGCGCGGCGGTTTCCACCAGCAGAAACGGGCGCAGCCGTTTGCCGCCGCCGAGCACGGCATGGCGCATGGCCGCGAGCAGCCGCTGCGGCCGCGCGATTTCGCCCGGCGCCGGCGCGGCGCCGAGCAGGCGGTCGAGCAAGGCCTCGGTCTCGGCGGCAACCGCGGCGAGCCGCGCGGCGAAGTCTGGTGGAAATCTGCGTCCATGGGCGCCATTGTTAGCCTTAGCGCCGCACCCTCGGCAAATGCCGGCCGGGATGGGTTAGTCTTGGCCCATGGATCGGCCCGGCAAACAGCTGAGCGTTACCCGCGATATCCTGCGGCTGCCGCGGGTGCCGCGGCCGCTGCGCGCGGTCGATCTTCGCCGTGCTGGCGCTGTTGGCGCTGCCTTATCGTGATCGCGCCGTTTTATGCCTTGGGCAAGCCGGTCTCCACCGTGATGCTCTGGCGCTGGCTCACCGGCCAGCGCGTGCAGCGCCAATATGTGCCGCTGGCGCGCATATCGCCGGCGCTCGCGCTGGCGGTGATCGTCGCCGAGGACGGCCGCTTTTGCAGCCATCACGGCGTCGACTTCGCGGAAATCCGCGACGCCCTGGCCGATGCCGACGATCTCGACGATCTGCGCGGCGGCTCCACCATCACCCAGCAGGTGGCGAAGAACCTGTTCCTCTGGCCGGGCCGCAGCTGGCTGCGCAAGGCGCTGGAATTCCCGCTGGCGCTCTGGATCGACCTGGTGCTGTCGAAGCGGCGGATTCTGGAAATTTACCTCAATATCGCCGAATGGGGCCCGAACGGCGAATTCGGCGTCGAGGCCGGCAGCCGTTATGCCTTTGGTAAACCGGCGCGCGATCTGTCCCGCTATCAGGCGGCGCTGCTGGCGGCCGTGCTGCCCAATCCGGTCGACGCGCAATGCGCACGCGCCCGGGCCCGGTCTGCGCCGGCTGGCCGGCCTCTATGTCGGCCGCTCAGCGCGCTCGATGCCGGCGCTGCCGCGTTGCATTCGCGGCACCCCCTAGCCTTGGCCGAAACCATCCTCTATAAGCCCGGCTTCAAACCGACATTCTGCGAATTTCAGGAGTTCGCTTCGCCATGGCTGTGCCGAAAAGAAAAACCTCGCCGTCGCGCCGCGGCATGCGCCGTTCCGCCGACGCGCTCAAGCGGCCGACCTATGTCGAGGACAAGGATTCCGGCGAATTGCGCCGCCCGCACCACATCGACCTGAAGACCGGCATGTACAAAGGCCGCCAGGTTCTGAAGGCGAAGACCGAAGCCTGAGCGAGGCTGCTCCGGGCGGCAGAGTGTGACGCATGTTTCTCGTCGGCTCTCCGCTCCTCTCATCCCGTTCGCGATCTACAACATCATCGCGTTTCTGATGCCGGGCGTGAGCTGGAGCGCGCCGGTCACGCACGTGCACATGATGTCGGGCGCCGAGTGGACGATGTCGGCCGGCGACATCCTGGTCGCCTTCGCCGTCGCTGCATCCTGTTCGTGGAAGTGATGAAATTCGACCCGCATCGGCATGCGCACCGTGGTCGATCACGCGCTGTCGCTGCTGTTGTTGCTCGGCATGCTCGTCGAATTCGTCTGGGTCAAGCAGGCCGCGACCGCGACCTTCTTCCTGATGCTGGTGATCGCTTTGTCGAGGTGCCGGCGGGTTCGGCGTCTCGCTGCGCTCGCGGGCGCGGCAGCGCGAGCTGGTGATCGAGCCTGAGACGGCGCCTGCGGTGCCGGCGATCGAACCGCAGCCTGAACCGAAGCTCGACCCGCGCCAAGCGCGACACATCCAGCCTGACATGCCGCGCGATTTCCAACTCCCCGGCCGCTCGCCCGTGATCGCCTGCGACGGCATGGCGGCGACCTCGCATCCGCTGGCGACGCTGGCCGCCGTCGACACGCTGCGCGCCGGCGGCAGCGCGGCCGATGCCGCGGTGGCGGCGGTGGCCGTGCTGTGCGTGGTCGAGCCGCACATGACCGGCATCGGCGGCGATTGCTATTGCCTGGTGTCGCAGCCGGGCAAGCCGGTGTGGGGCTATAACGGCTCCGGCCGCGCCGGCGCCAAAGCTTCGATCGAGGCGCTGCGCGCCAAGGGCATGCGCGAAATCGGCAATTCGATCCATGCCGTCACCGTGCCGGGCGCGCTCGATGCCTGGGAGGCGATCCTCAAAGCGCATGGCCGCTTCGGGCTCGATCGCGCGCTTGCAGCCGGCGATCAAATATGCCGAAGGCGGCTTCCCGGTGGCCGCGCGCGTGGCGTGGGATTGGGAGCGCTATGTCGGCAAGCTCAAGGCCGATCCGGGCGCCGCGAAGCATTATCTGTTCAACGGCGCAGCGCCCGAAGGAAGGCGACGTGATCCGCTTTCCGGCGCTGGCCGCAGACGCTGAAGACCATCGCCGCCAAGGGCGCGCGCGCCTTCTACGAGGGCGAGATCGCCGACGACATGGCGGCGACGCTGGCGGCGCGCGGCTCGTTTCTGACGGCGGAGGATTTCGCAGCGCCACCGCGGCGAAGCCGTCACGCCGATCTCGACCAATTATCGCGGGCTCGATCTGGTCGAGATTCCGCCGAACGGGCAGGGGCTCACCGCGCTGGTGATGCTCAACATCCTGGAGAATTTCGATCTCGCGGCGCTCGATCCGCTCGGCCCCGAGCGTTTCCATCTGGTGCTGGAAGCCGCGCGGCTCGGCTATGCGGTGCGCGACACGCACATCGCCGACGCCGCGCATATGCGCATGCGCGGTCGCCGATCTGCTCGACAAGGGCTTTGCCAAGAAGCTCGCCGCCAAGATCGACATGAACAAGCGCGCCAAGCTGCCGGCGGCGCCGACGCCCGGCAGCGACACGGTCTATCTCACCGTGGTCGACCGCGACCGCATGGCGGTGTCGTTCATCAATTCGCTCTATTCGCATTTCGGCATCGGCATCTGCACCGAGAAGACCGGCATCATGCTGACCAATCGCGGCTCCTGCTTCACGCTCGAGCCGGATCATCCCAATACCTTCGGCCCGGACAAGCGGCCGATGCACACCATCATTCCGGCGCTCGCCATGCGCGACGGCCGCTGCGACATGAGCTTCGGCGTCATGGGCGCGCATTACCAGCCGATGGGCCACGTGCAGATCGTCAACAACATGCTCGATTACGGCATGGACGTGCAGCAGGCGATCGACGCGCCGCGCTTCTTCTTCGAGGGCGAGCAGACCGTGGTCGAGCACGGCACGCCGGCGGCGACCATCGAAGGCCTGAAAGCGCGCGGCCACGACGTGGTGTTCGCGCCGACGCCCTGGGGCGGCGCGCAGACCATCAAGATCGATTGGGATCGCGGCGTGCTGATCGCCGGCTCGGAGCCGCGCAAAGACGGCTGCGCGCTCGGCTATTAGCTGTTCCGGTGAGCGCGGCGGTGGCGCGGTAGGCGGCCAGCGCCTCATCCGGCTCGGCGCGCCGGCGCTCGCGGGTCTGCGGATGCTGGTCTTTCATCGCCATCAACTGGGCGAGGAACGGCGCCTGGCGGAAGCTTCCGGCGCGTCGTCGGCGGCAGTCACCGGCGCCAGCGCGACCAGCGCGCGGCTGGCTCGGCCTGCTCGCCGGCGCGGCTCGGCGCCATGCGGCGCTCGGCCCGGCCTGCCGTGAAGCCACTTCACTGATGTCGCCAAGCTCGCATCGGACTGTCTCAATTTGGGACAAGCGCCGTCTTGTCCATCCTTGTACTGGCAAGGGCCGTGCCGCAGGCCGAAGCCGCGCTCAAACCAGTCAATCCGGGCGCTTTTCGAATTATTTATGGATTGCCCGTAGCTTCGGCGCTGAATCCATTCCACAGACAACGCCCGATACGCCGAGGCGTTCCCAAAAAGGGGCGAGCGTGACCCGAATCGAACAACCGGCCGGTGTCCCGGACGCCGCGGAAGTTCTCAGGTCGATCGGCGACGTCGCCTATGAATGGCGGCTCGACACCGATGCGCTTGCTCTGGAGCGGCAATGCCGCGTCGGTGCTCGGCGTCGCCGATCGCCGACATCGCCAGCGGCCGCAGCTTTGCGCAAAAGGTCGATGCCGAAGACGGGCAAAGCCGCCACGACGCCATCAACCAAGCCGCGCAAGGCGACGCCGGCGACGGCGTTCCCTATCAGGTGCAATACGCCTTCCGGCGCGGCGGCGAGAAAATCTGGCTGGAAGATACCGGCCGCTGGTTCGCCGGCGCCGACGGCAAGCCGCTGCGCGCGCACGGCATCGTGCGCGCGATCAACGAGCGCCACGAGCGCGAAGCGCGAGCTTGCTGCAGCTTGCCAAATTCGATCCGCTGACCGGCGAAATGAACCGCGCTGCATCTCACCGAGGTGCTCGGCGCGAAGCTCGACGAGGCGGTGCGCTTCCGCAGTTCGTGCGGCTTCCTGCTGGTCGCCATCGACCATCTCGGCCAATCTCAACGAAGCCTACGGCTTCGATGTCGCCGAGGAAGTGATCGCGCAGGTCGCCAAGCGCATCCGCGCGCGCCTGCGCGGCAAGGATTATCTCGGCCGCTTCTCGGGCAACAAATTCGGCGTCATCCTGACCAGCTTGCACGGCGGACGAATTGGCGGTCGCCGCCGACCGGCTGCTGGCCGGCGTGCGCGACGAAACCATCGCGACCGCCGCCGGCCCGGTGGCGGTGACGGTGACGATCGGCGGCGTGACCGCGCCGCGCCATGCCCGCACCGTGCCGGAAATCCTCAGCCGCGCGCAGGACGCGCTGCATGCCGCGCGCGCCAAGCGTCACGGCTCGTTCGCCGCCTATCGGCCGAACGTCGAGCGCGACGCGCTGCGCCGCGACAGCGTGCGCGCCACCGACGAGATCGTGGCCGCGCTCAACGAACGGCGCATCGCGCTCGCCTACGAGCCGGTGGTCGAGGCGAAAACCCGCAAGGTCGCCTTCTACGAATGCCTGATGCGCGTGCATCGCCCCGACGGGCGTCTCGCCCATGCCAACGAGATCATCCCGGTGGCCGAGCGGGTCGGGCTGATGCGCATGCTGGATTATCGCGTGCTCGAGCTGGTGGTGGAGGAACTGGCCGCCGCGCCGGCTCTCACGGCCAGCGTCAACGTCTCGCCGGCTTCCACCGTCGATCCGGACTGGTGGGCGGGCCTCGGCGCTCTGCTGCGCGCCAATACCAGCGCGGCCGAGCGGCTGATCATCGAGATCACCGAAACCGCCGCGATCCAGGACGTCGACGACGCGCGCGGCTTCGTCACCCGGGTCAAGGATCTCGGCTGCCGCATCGCCATCGACGATTTCGGCGCCGGCAATACCTCGTTCCGCAACTTGCGCAAGCTCGGCGTCGATATCGTGAAGATCGACGGCGCCTTCGTGCAGAACATCGTCAAGTCGGGCGACGACCGCGCCTTTGTTCACACGCTGATCGATCTGTCGCGCCGGCTCGGCCTCAAGACCGTCGCCGAATGGGTGCAGGACGAGGAAGCCGCGCAGCTGGTGTCGGACTGGGGCTGCGATTGCCTGCAAGGCGCGCTGATCGGGCTCGCCAGCGACGCGCGGCCGTGGCTCAAGGATCGCGCCGCGAGCGCATAATTCAGAACACCGCGACGAAAATCTTAATCCGTCATCCTGAGGTGCGCGCCTCGAAGGGCGACGGCCAATGCTCCGAAGACTTTGGCCGTACATCCTTCGAGGTCGGCCATCCCAAGTCGGCCATGGCCGACTTGGGACTTAAAAATGCCGATCTCGGGTACCCGCGATCGGTGGCCGAGCACCTCAGGATGACGCTTATTGTGCGGGCTATTCCTTGCCGCCGAGCTTATCGAGCCGCTTCTGCATCTCGTCGAGCTGGCGCTTGAGCTCGTCCATCTCGCTGCCCGAGCCTTGCGGCTTGTCGGCGGCCGGCTTGGCCTGGCCGCCCGCGCGAACGGCGGCGCGAACATGGCGAAGGTCTTCTCGAACATTTCCATGTTCCGCCGCACCTGATCCTCGAGCGGGCCGAAGCCGCCGACGCCGAAGGCCTGCGTCATCTGCTCGCGGAATTTGCCCTGCTGGCTGGTGAGCGATTGCATGGATTGCTCGAGGAAGCGCGGCACCAGCATCTGCATGCTGTCGCCGTAGAAGCGGATCAATTGCCGCAAGAAGGCGATCGGCAGCAGGCTTTGCCCTTCCTTGTTCTCCTGCTCGAAAATGATCTGCGCCAGCACCGAGCGTGTAATGTCCTCGCCGCTCTTGGCGTCGAATACCACGAAATTCTCGCCGCCCTTGACCATCACGGCGAGGTCTTCGAGCGTCACGTAAGCGCTGGTCCCGGTGTTGTAGAGCCGCCGGTTGGCGTATTTCTTGATTGTGATCGGCTCTTTTTCGTCTGCCATGTTGATCACGTTCCCCCTGCCCAGGGCCAAGCATAACCGGTTTCTGCTTGCGTGGGCCACCGTTTTGTGGCGGCGCGGCAGGCCAAGGGGGCAGTGCGGCAACCCTTGCGAAACTGGTCAAAAAGGGCCAATTCTCGCGGATATTCGCAGTTGGCCGTTGTTGACAGGGCAGCCGGGTAGCCCGAGGATGCGGCAGCGCCAAATAACCGTCTTCGCGCCAAGCGACCGCATGAGGAGTTTCGGATGAAGGACGACATCGTCATTGTCAGCGCCGCCCGCACGCCGGTTGGCTCGTTTAACGGGGCCTTCGCCAATCTGCCGGCCCATGAGCTCGGCAAAGCCGCGATTCATGCGGCGTTGGAGCGCGCCGGCGTCGAAGGCGGCCGCGTCTCCGAAGTGATCATGGGTCAAATCCTGACCGCCGGTCAGGGCCAGAACCCGGCGCGGCAGGCCTCGATCGCCGCCGGCATTCCGGTCGAGAGCCCCGCCTGGGGCGTGAACCAGCTATGCGGTTCCGGCTTGCGCGCGGTCGCGCTCGGCTATCAGGCGATCATGAACGGCGACAGCGAGATCGTGGTGGCCGGCGGCCAGGAGTCGATGAGCATGGCGCCGCACGCCCAGCATCTGCGCAATGGCGTGAAGATGGGCGCGTTCGAGATGGTCGACACCATGATCAAGGACGGATTGTGGGACGCCTTCAACGGCTATCACATGGGCACCACCGCCGAGAACGTCGCCAAGCAATATCAGATCACCCGCGCGCAACAGGACGAATTCGCCGTCGCCTCGCAGAACAAGGCGGAGGCCGCGCAGAAAGCCGGCAAGTTCAAGGACGAGATCGTCGCCGTGACCATCAAGTCGCGCAAGGGCGACGTGGTGGTGAACGCCGATGAATATCCGAAAGCCGGCGTCACGCTCGAAGCGAATATCCAAGTTGCGCCCGGCCTTCGACAAGGAAGGCACGGTGACCGCGGCCAGCGCCTCCGGCATCAATGACGGCGCCGCCGCCGTGGTGCTGATGAAGGCGAGCGAGGCCGCCAAGCTCGGCAAGACGCCGCTGGCGCGCATCGTGTCGTGGGCGCAGGCCGGCGTCGATCCCTCGATCATGGGCACAGGGCCGATTCCTGCGTCGCGCGCGGCGCTCAAGAAGGCCGGCTGGAAAAAAGAAGACCTCGACCTGATCGAAGCCAATGAGGCGTTCGCGGCGCAGGCCTGCGCGGTCAACAAGGATCTCGGTTGGGACACCTCCAAGGTCAACGTCAATGGCGGCGCCATCGCCATCGGCCATCCGATCGGCGCCTCCGGCGCGCGCGTGCTGACCACGCTGCTGTTCGAAATGCAGAAGCGCAACGCCAAGAAGGGCCTCGCGACGCTTGTGCATCGGCGGCGGCATGGGCATCGCCATGTGCGTGGAGAGGTGAGCCATTTCGCGCTGCATCGCAACCTGCGACGTCATGGCCGGGCTCGTCCCGGCCATCACGTCTTTAAGCTGCTGGCAACAAGCGTGGATGCCCGACACAAGGCCGGGCATGACGCGGATAGGGAGGAGTGGGGCATGTCACGCGTTGCGTTGGTCACCGGCGGCACCCGCGGCATCGGGGCCGCCATCGCCAAGGCTTTGAAGACCGCCGGTTACAAAGTCGCCGCCAATTACGCAGGCAACGACGAAGCGGCGGCGAAATTCAAATCCGAGACCGGCATTCCGGTATTCAAATGGGACGTGTCGTCCTTTGACGCCTGCGCCGACGGCGTGAAAAAAGTCGAGGCCGAGCTCGGCCCGGTCGAGGTGCTGGTCAACAATGCCGGCATCACCCGCGACGCCATGCTTCACCGCATGACGCCCGAGCAATGGAACGCGGTGATCAACACCAATCTCGGCTCGCTGTTCAACATGACGCGGCAGGTGATCGAGGGCATGCGTGAGCGCAAATTCGGCCGCATCGTCAACATTTCCTCGATCAACGGCCAGAAGGGCCAGATGGGCCAGTCCAACTATTCCGCAGCCAAGGCCGGCGAGATCGGTTTCACCAAGGCGCTGGCGCAGGAAGGCGCGCGCGCCGGCATCACGGTGAATGCGATCGCGCCGGGCTACATCAATACCGAAATGGTGCAGGCGGTGCCGAAGGACGTGCTGGAGAAATCGATCCTGCCGCAGATTCCGATCGGCCGCCTCGGCGAGCCGGAGGAAATCGCGCGCTGCGTGGTGTTCCTGGCCTCCGACGATGCTGGGCTGATCACCGGCTCGACGCTCTCGGCCAATGGCGGGCAGTATTTTACGTGAGGTGAACTGATGGATCCGCAAATCAGGTTCAACGACGGCGCCGCCTATGAGCGGATGATGGGCGCCTGGAGCCGCATCGCCGGCGAGGTGTTTCTCGATTGGGTGGCGCCCGCCAAAGGCCTGACCTGGGCCGACATCGGTTGCGGCAACGGTGCGTTCACGCAGCTCATCGTCGAGCGCTGCGCGCCGAAGCGCGTGTTCGGCATCGATCCATCGCCCGGCCAGCTCGCTTATGCGCGGACGCGGTTCACCTCGATGCCGGTCGAGCTGACGACCGGTGATGCGATGGCGCTGCCCTATCCGGACAACAGCGTCGATGTCGCCACCATGGCGCTCGTGCTGTTCTTTGTGCCGGAACCGACGAAGGGCCTTGGCGAAATGATCCGCGTGACACGCCCCGGCGGCACCGTTGCGGCCTATGTGTGGGATATTCCCGGCGGCGGCTTCCCGGCCGATGCCATCTGGGCTGAACTCGCGGCGATCGGCCAGCCGGTGCCGCCGCCACCGAGCGCGGAAATTTCCAGCATGGATGCGCTGAAGGCGTTGTGGTCGAGCGGCCTCGACCAGGTCGAAACTAAAGTGATCGACGTTGAACGGAGCTTCACCGGCTTCGATGATTACTGGGACGCCTGCATGGGCAGTTCGGCCACCAAAGCAGCGGTCCAGGCCTTGTCTGCGCAGCAGGTGGCGCAGGTGAAGGCGCGTGCCCGCGAGCGGATCGCGAGCAAAGGCGGCCGTTACACCGGGCGCGCCAATGCCGCGAAGGGCAGGGTGCGCGCGTGAGCGCCGACCGCTAAGACCTAAAAAAACCCGACCGACTCGCAGCCCGCGCCGGCCTTGAAGCTCTGCTTGTGCTTGCGTGTCGGAATATCGATGACGTGCATCGAGCCGTCGCCCTGGCAGCCGACGAACAATTCGTCGCCGCGAAACGCAAAGTCCATCGGCTGGCTGCCGACGCCGATTGCGCTCTGCGCGCCGAATGAGGCGTCGGCGATGGTCACCATGTTGCTGTTGAGGCTTGAGACGACCACGAGTTTGTCGTCGCCCGAATAGCGCGCGATTTGAGCGGCCTTCGGCACGCCTTCGAGCCGCACCTCGCGGGTGACGCTGCCTTTCGCCGTGTCGATCAGGAACACGACCGGCTGCTCGTCGCTGACCGCGACCACGGTGCGGCCGTCGCCCGACACCGCGATGCCGGCCAGCGCCTGCGGGGTTTTGATCTTGCCGAGCAGCTTGCGGTTCGGCAGGTCGATGACGGAAACCGTCGCGTCTTCCTCGTTGTCGGTGTAGAGCCGCTTGCCGTCATTGGGGATGCAGAGCCGGTGGCCGTTGGTCGAGCCGGAATCGATGGCATCGATCATTTTGTGCGTCTTGCGATCGATAACCGCGACCTTCGCGCTGTTTTCGCAGGTGATGTAGATCAATCCATCGGCGCCCATCCGCACGGTATGCGGGGCGACATAAGGCGACAGATCGATAGTGTCCGCGACTTTGCGCTTGATGAGATCAATGACGTGCAGCACGTGGCCGGGATTGGGATTGCGGCCGTGGATGCCGTCGCCGAAGATCGGCACATAGGCCAGCCCGGTTTCTGGAATTACAAGAAGTTCGTGGACCGTCTTCTGGAATCCGTCGAGAACGGTCTCCGTCTCATAAGTTTGCGGATTGAGAAACAGGATTTTGCAGCCGATCTTATCGACCGCGATCATGCCATGCATGCTGCTTGAATCGCTCATCGTCTGGCCTTCGATTTTCGTCTAGCGGGAGGTTTCTTTGCAGGCTTAGCCTTGGCTTTCGCCTTCGGAGCGCGCTTGATCGTGTGCGTGCCTTCGGCTTTGTCGAGCCGCACCGACCAATATTCCCAGGCGCGCGCTATCGGGCCAGGCCGCAGATTGTATTCGCCGGCCAGATTGGTCTCAGCCTCGCTGAGCGGCGACACATGGCCGAGCCCATGCGCCTGGATTTGCACCGCCGCGTTGCGCGCGATGTAGATAGTGCGGAACGCCAGTTCCTCGAGTGTGGTGCCGATGACGGTGGCGCCATGGCGGCGCATTAGCACGATCCAGTTTTCCCCAAGCGCGCGCGCCAGCGAGGCGCCTTCTTCGGGCTTGGCCACGATCAACGTGGTGTCGCCGAATTCGTCGCGGCTGTCCCAGAACGGCACCTTGGAGCCCAAGGTGGCGCCGAGGTGATAGACCGGCTTGAGTTCGACGCCGGAAACACAAAACGGCAGGATCGACGCCGCGTGATGGTGGCACACCGCGTTCACGTCCGGCCGCGCTTTGTAGATTTCGCCATGGATGACGCGCTCGCCGTAAAGCCGAGCCTCGATCGGCTTGATGATTTCGGAGTTGAGGGTGAACTCGTGGATATCGTCGGGCTGCACCAGTTCCGGCGCGCGCGAGCGCGACATCAGGTAACGGCCCGGATCGGTCGGGTGACGTATGGTGACATGGCCGAAGGCGTCGAGCACGCCCTCATTGGCGATCATGCGGTTGGCGCGCGCGAGCTGTTCGCGCGCTTGGTCGAGTTTATTCGGCACGGGATTTCCTCTGATTGCAGCCACGATCAGCCTATTCCATGGAACCGATTGGTTCCACGGGTATTGATCCATGTCTACGGGGCCGACGAGACCTTTTAATGAGCCGAAAAAAAGCAAATACCGCGTCAATCGTCGAGATGTTTTGGTCGTTCATTCAAGACAACCCAAAACTGGCGACGTCGCTTGCGTTTGAACTTGGATCGCTCGCGGGAACGGCCGTTAAAAACTCCACCCAAACCAAAAAATATCTAAAAAAGCAGGCCAAAAACGTGCCGCAGGCTATCTCCGAAGCGCTGCCCCCGAAACTGTCAAGCGCGCTCAAGTTCTTGCCTGCACCCAAATTGCAGCCGCGGAAAAGGCCTCAGAACAAACGCGCGCCGCGAAAGGCAAAGCACGGCACGGAGTGAGGGTCGCGAGATACGCCTCGTCGGCAGGACCAATACTCAAACAATTCTTTAGGAGCGAAACATGGCCAAACGCCGGAAAACATCGTCTAGACGGGCCGCGACAGCGGTCCAATCACAGTCATTGGCGCAGACCGCGGAACGCGCGGTGCTTAGCCAATCCAACAAAGTGCTTGTTGCCGCAACCAAGCGCTACAAGCAGCTTGTGCGCCAAGCCGCCAAGGCAACAAATAATAAAAACAAACGAAAGTACCTGGCGGCGGCATTGTCCGCGGTCGTTATCGCCGGTGTCGTCGCGAATGATTTGAGGCGGCGAATCGACAAGCAGCCGCTCCGTCCGGCTCGCCGGAAAAAACGGCTTTAACCGCCTCCTAAAACTTGTTCTTCCGCGCGCGGATCTCCGCGAACACCTGCGCAGCGGGTTTGCCGGTCATGCCGATGCCGGCGGCGACTTCGGGAACATCAGCGCGCAGGAACGGATTGGCCAGCTTCTCGTCGCCGATGGTGACGGGGATCGTCGGCTCGCGCTGCGCGATCTGCCGTGTCACCTCCGCCTCGCGCGCCACCAATGCGGCGTTATCGGGCTCGATGGTGCGCGCGAAGCGGACATTGGCGGCGGTATATTCGTGGCCGCAATAAATCTCGGTGTCGTTCGGCAGATCGCGCAATTTCACCAGAGAACGCCACATCATTCCGGGCGTGCCTTCGATCACGCGCCCGCAGCCGATGGAAAACAGCGTGTCGCCGACGAAGGCGAGCTTGTCGGCGTGGAACCAGTAGGAAATGTGGCCGTTGGTGTGGCCTGGCGTCTCGATCACGCTGGCCGACAACTTTCCGACCGTCACCTTGTCGCCTTCGCGCACGGTCTGGTCGACCGCGGGGATCGTCTCAGCTTCGGCTGCCGGCGCGACCACGCGGCATTTGTATTTCTCCTTCAGCGCGACGATGCCGCCGGTGTGGTCGTTGTGATGGTGGGTGACCAGGATGTCGCTGAGCTTCCAGCCGGTGGCCTTGAGCGCGGCCTCGATCGGCGCCGCCTCGGGCGCGTCGATGGCGGCGGTTGCCCCGCTCTCGGTGTCATGCACCAGAACCCCGTAATTGTCCTTCAGGCATAAAAACAGGCGGGTTTCCGCGGGCATGCTCGACCTCGTCGATAAGGGCAGGTCGTTAACCGTAGCATGCGCATGAATAGTCTCGCACCCCCTTGCTTTCGCGTGTCGGGCGGCGTGCCCCATCTTTTCATGATAGTTTTAGCTCATGTCGATCGATGTCGTGGACCTGCGCAATTTCTACGGCCAGCATTTGGGGGTGGTTGCTCGCCGCTTCGTCGGCCGCGGCATCCGCGGTCTGTGGAAGGATACCGCAGGGCAACGTGTGCTCGGCGTCGGTTATGCCACGCCCTATCTCGGCCTGTTCCGTGAGGAGGCCGAACGCTGTTTGGCCTTCATGCCGGCCGGGCAGGGCGTGGTGAAATGGCCGACCACGCGGCCGGCGCTGTCGGCGCTGGTAGACGAAAACGAACTGCCACTGCCCGACAACGCGGTCGATCGCGTGATCATGGTGCACGCGCTGGAGATGACCAACGACCCCGCGGTGTTGCTGCGCGAAGCCTGGCGCGTGCTTGCCGCCGGCGGGCGGCTGCTGGTAGTGGTGCCGAACCGGCGCGGATTGTGGGCGCGCATGGACACGACTCCCTTTGGTCATGGCCGGCCCTATTCGCGCTCGCAGATCAATCAGCTGTTGCGCGAGACTTGGTTCACGCCGACCGGATGGAGCGAGGCGCTTTATGTGCCGCCGATCGCGCGCGGCTGGTTCCTGCGCTCGGCCGTGGCGTGGGAGCGCACCGGCGCGACGCTATCGGCGCCGTTCGCTGGGGTGCACATGGTGGAAGCGACCAAGCAGGTGTATCGCGCGATTCCCGCGCGCCGCGTCAAACGCAAATTGGTGCCGTCGCTCGAGCCGGCGCTGGCGCCGTCGCCGGGCACATGATTACGAAAAGTGGGAACCGGTTTTTGGAATAGATCATGTGCGCACAAAAATGCGCGGCAATATCAATAGCCGAGTAGCTTTGAATTATTCCGGCTGCCGCGGTGGCTCGTCGCCACCGCCATCGCTTGGGGCCGGCGCCGCGCCTTGCGGATTGCCGTTGCCGAAATTATCCGGCCGATCCGGGCGGTAGCCGCCGCCGCGATGACGCCGCCGCCGGCGATGCCCGAAGCGATCCTGGCGATCGCCTTGCTGATCGTGACCATTCTGGCCGTAGCCCTGATTGTTATTCTGTCCGGTGTTCTGCTGCGGCTGGCCACCGCCGCCGGTGATGAACGCGGGCAGGCCGCCGGTGTCTTGGCCGCCGGCGTGGCCGCCTGGGTTGGGCTGCGGCGCATTGGGTTGCTGTTGCGGCTGATGTTGCGGGCGGTGCTGCTGCTGATCGCGTGGCTGAAACGGCTGCGCGTCGCGCGGCAGATAAGGCTGCGCCTGCGGCACGTGTTGTGGCGCTTGCGGCTGCGGCGCGAAGCCCGGCTCGTTCTGGCCCATGTAAGGCTGGCCGTCGTCTTCCCCGTCATCGAAGTTGTCATCGGCCGCGCCTTGCGGAGCGCCCTGGCCCTGCTGCGGTTGCTGATTGTTGTAATAGGGGTTCTGCTGGCGGAACTGCTCCTGCGCGGCGGCGATCAGGCGGAAATAATGCTCGGCGTGCTGGTAGTAGTTTTCGGCCGCCACCGGGTCGCCTGAGCTCTGCGAGTCGCGCGCGAGCTGGATGTATTTTTCCGCGATGTGCGAGGCGGTGCCGCGAATCTTCACATCGGGCCCGTTCAACTCGTAGACCCGCGTCAGCGGATTCTGGCTCTTACGGTGGTTATTATTATTGTTGTTGCGCCCCCGCATGCGCTTCTGACCGTTTCTCATCATTTGTCCATCTGCTCCATCGCGGCACACGCCGCCAAACATTACCGAACTTGTAAATACCTTAGCTATTCTCCAGCCCAAACGAATCCCGCTGCGCAGCCTCGGTCCACGCTGCCCACACGAACGCTAGATCGTTTGCGATCTTTGTCGCGATTGCCGATGCAACCTCATAGCCGCGATCCTGTCGCGGCGTTGCCAACCTTCTCGTTACGCGCACCGTCAATGTTCAAAAGTCTGATGCGCCCAACCGGTGAAGCGTCCGAACCCGTCTCTTTTGCCGTCGTATTAAAAGCCGGCTCGTCCTCGGACTTGCCTCGCCGCCACACAGAGCCTCGTGCTCCGGGGTTCCTGGCGATGCAACCCGTACGGGTCGATTCCGTTAAGACGAAGCTAGTCGTTTCCACGGCACATTCCAAGAGGTTTTTTTCGTCTGCAATGGTGATCTGCGGCCCGGTTATGGTGCGGTGGTCGCGCTCAGCGCACGCGGTATACCGGCCAAATCGTCGTGCTTGGCGACAATCTTCCAGCCCGCTTTGGTAAACAGCGCACGAACCTCCGACTCCTGGCCCACGCCCAGTTCCACGATCAACCGGCCGCCCGGCGCCAGCAGAGCGCGGGCTTGCCCGGCGATGGCACGGTAACCATCCAGGCCGTCGGCGCCGCCGTCAAGCGCAAGAACGGGATCGTAGTCGCGCACCTCTGGCGCCAGCGTCGCGATATCGCCGCGCGCCACATAAGGCGGGTTCGACACGATCAGATCGAACGGGCCATGCACGCCGTTGGCGATGTCGCAGGCGATGAAAGTACAGCGGCTGGCGAGATCGTTGCGCGCGGCATTGGCGCGCGCGACGTCGAGCGCGGCCGCGCTGATATCGGTGCCGGTGCCGAATGCGTTTGTAAATTCGCGCAGCAGCGCCAGCAGCAGCGCGCCGGAGCCGGTGCCGATGTCGAGAATGCGCAGCTTCTCCAACTTCAAGGGTTGCAGTGCATCGAGCGCGACTTCTACCAAAGTTTCTGTCTCCGGCCGTGGCACCAGCACGTCCGGCGTGACGGTCAGCATGAGCGTCCAGAACTCCTTGTGGCCGAATATGCGCGACACCGGTTCGCGCTTGAGCCGGCGTGCGGCAAGCGCGTCGATCGCCTTGGTCTCGTCATCACTCAGCGCGCGTTCGCCGCTCGCAATTAGCTCAGCGCGATCGATGCCGAGCGCGTAAGCCATCAGCAGGCGGGCATCGGCGTCGGCGGAATCGATGCCCGCCTGGCGCAATGCTTCGGCCAGCGCGTGGCGCGCCGCGGCGATGGTCCGCGTGGTCGCAAGCATCACGTCGCGCCTTCGGCCGCAAGAAGCTCGGCCTGATGTTCGGTTACCAGCGCGTCGATGACCTCGTGCAAGGCCTCGCCTTCCATCACCTGCGGCAGCTTGTGCAGCGTCAGGTTGATACGGTGATCGGTGACACGGCCTTGCGGAAAATTATAGGTCCGGATGCGTTCCGAGCGGTCGCCCGATCCGATCTGTCCGCGCCGTTCGGCCGCGCGCTCGGCGTCGAGTTTACTGCGTTGTGCGTCGTACAGCTTGGCGCGCAGCATCTTTAGCGCCTTGGCTTTATTTTTGTGCTGCGAACGTTCCTCCTGCACGAACACGATCATGCCGCTCGGCAGATGGGTGATGCGGATGGCGGATTCGGTCTTGTTGACGTGCTGGCCGCCGGCGCCCTGCGCCCGCATGGTGTCGATCTTCAGGTCGTCGTCATTGATCTTGATATCGACGTCTTCCACCTCGGGCAGTACCGCGACGGTGGCCGCCGAGGTATGGATGCGGCCGGAGGCTTCGGTATCGGGCACGCGCTGCACGCGGTGCACGCCGGATTCGAATTTGAGCTTGGCGAACACGCCGCGGCCGTGGACTTCGGCGACGATTTCCTTGAAGCCGCCTTTGCTGCCTTCGCTGATCGACAGGATTTCGGTCTTCCAGCCTTGCTGGGCGGCGTAGCGCTCGTACATGCGGAACAGATCGCCGGCGAATAGCGCGGCCTCGTCGCCGCCGGTGCCGGCGCGGATTTCAAGGATGGCATCGTGGTCGTCCATCGCGTCTTTCGGAATCAGCGCCAGTTGAATCTGCTGTTCGAGTCTGTCCTTGCGCGCTTGCAGCGCCGGCTTCTCGGCGTCGGCGAGCTTGCGCATCTCCGCGTCGCTCGCGGCGTCGGAGGCCAGCGCTTCGAGATCGGCGAGTTCGGAGGTAACGGCCCGGTAAGCCTTGATTGCCTCGATCACCGGGCCAAGCTCGGAGAATTCGCGCGATAGTTTGACGTAATCGTCGCGGCTCAAATTGGTTGCGAGCTCGCTTTCCACCAAAGCATGGCGGGCGAGCAGGGCATCGAGCCTGTGCTGAGGCAACGCGATCAAAGTTGCAAGCCCTCGACCGCGGCGAAACCCTCGAGCTTGTGGCGGATCGACACGCTGCCCACTGGTTTGTCCAGGAACGGCAAGATCGCACTCTCGCCCTTGCGGCAATCGAGCTCGAGGAGGAGTGCCTTGACGGGGCCGACTGCTGACGGCGACAGCGACAGCGAACGGTAGCCGATAATCGCCAGCGCCAGCGCGCCGATCGGCTGCGAGGCGAGTTCGCCGCACAGCGCCACCGGCTTGCCGTGTTTCTTGCCCTTGTCGGCGACGTCCTTGAGCGCGCGCAGTACCGGCGTCGACAGCGGATCGAAGCGGTGCGCCACGTGGGCATTGCCCCGATCGGCGGCATAGAGGAATTGCATCAGGTCGTTGGAGCCGACCGACAGGAAATCGACCCGCTCAAGCAATTCATCGAGCTGGTAGAGCAGCGCGGGCACTTCCAGCATGGTGCCGATCTGCACCCGCTCAGGCAGCGCGTGGCCGTGGCGGCGCAGGTGCGTCAGCTCGACCTCGACCAAAGCCTTGGCCTTGTCGAACTCCTCCACCATGGAAATCATCGGGAACATCAGGCGCAATTCGCGTCCGCCGGCGGCGCGCAACATAGCGCGCACCTGACTGCGCAACAGTCCGGGCCGGTCGAGGCCGAGCCTGATGGCGCGCCAGCCGAGCGCCGGATTCTCCTCTTGGACATTGCGCATATAGGGCAGCACCTTGTCGCCGCCGATATCGAGCGTGCGGAAGGTCACCGGCCGTTTGCCTGCGGCATCGAGCACGGTGCGATAGAGCCCGAGCTGGTCGCCGGTGCGCGGCAACGTGGCGGACACCATGAACTGAAGTTCCGTGCGAAAAAGACCAATCCCGCCGGCGCCGGTCTCGTCGAGATGCGGCAGATCAATCGGCAGGCCGGCGTTGATCATCAGCGCGATCTTGTGGCCGTCTTTGGTGACGCAAGCGCGGTCGCGCAGCGCGCGATATTGCGCTTGGCGCCGGGCGCGCAGTTTCACTCGCTCGCCATAGGCGCTTTCAATATCGGCCGGCGGGCGCATGTGCACCTCGCCGGTGGTGCCGTCGACGATGATGGCGTCGCCTTGCTCGACCAGGCCGGTGGCGTTGGCGATTTCGCCGACCGTCGGAATGCCGAGCGCGCGCGCCACGATCGAGACATGCGACGTGGGCCCGCCTTCCTCCAGCACCAGGCCGCGAAGCCTTTTGCGGTCGTAGTCGAGCAGCGCGGCCGGACCCATCGAACGCGCCACCACGATGGCGTTTTCCGGCAGGTGTTCCTTGCCCGGTGCGTGGTCCTGGCCCATCAGCACGCGCATCAACCGGTTGGCGAGGTCGTCGAGGTCGTGCAAGCGGTCGCGCAGATAAGGATCGGAGGCGCGCAACATGCGCGCGCGGGTATCGGACTGCACGCGTTCGACGCCGGCCTCGGCCGTGAGGCCGGTCATCACCGCCTCGCGCATCTTATGCAGCCAGCCCTGGTCGTAACCGAACATGCGATAGGCTTCGAGCACTTCCCGATGCTCGCCGCCTTCGGCCGCCTCGCCGTGTTCGACCAACCGGTCGAGATCGGCGCGAAAGGTCGCGATTGAAGCATCCAGCCGCTTGAGCTCTTTCGGCACGTCGTCGGCAATTACATTGGTGACGACCACGCGCGGCTCGTGCAGCACCACATGGCCAAGCGCTATGCCGTCCGCCAGCGCGGCGCCGGTGACATGCATGGCATGGCGCGCGGCAGGCTCGGCACCCGGCCGGGCGATCGAAGACAGCTCGCCCGAGGCGATCATCTCGGCGAGCACCATCGCCGTGGTTTGCAGCGCCTCTTCTTCCTCCTCGGTATAAGTGCGGCGCGCGCGGTTCTGCACCACCAGCACGCCCAGCGTATTGCCGGCGCGCAGCACCGGCACGCCGAGGAATGAGTGGTAAATTTCTTCGCCGGTTTCCGGGCGGAACGAGAAAGCCGGGTGCGCCTGTGCGTCCGACAGATTGATCGGGTTGGCCTCGCTGGCGACCAGGCCGACCAGGCCTTCGTCGGCCTTCAGCACGGTTTCGTGCACCGCCTCGCGCTTCAAGCCCTCGGTGGCGTATAGCTCAAGCGTTCCGTCTACGCGCAAGACGTAGACAGAGCACACCTCCGCCACCATGTTGGCGGCGATCAGCACCACAACCTTGTCGAGACGATCCTGCGCGCTGACCGGCTCCGCCATCACTTCGCGAAGCCGGCGCAACAGCACGCGCGGACCGCCGAGCGCGCCACGCATTGTAGGGTCCTTCAGCCGCGGCTCGGGCCGCAGCCCCTTTACGGCTTAATCATGTACGAATAGCGACCGCGGGACCCGGCGCCCGCGGCGGCTTTCCGTGAGGCTATAGCGAATGGGCCATGCAAGGGGCAAGCCAAACCGGCATTTCCTCTCACGGCGCTGCACCGCACTGCGGCAAAGAATTAGCTGTGCTACGGTTTGGCGGGCAGCCCAAGTCAATTGGGCCTTAACCGGCCTCGCGCGCCATGAACCAGAATATTCGATTTTGCACGACCTCGGATGGCGTGAGGCTTGCCTATGCGGTCAGCGGCGAGGGGCCGCCGCTGGTGATGTCGGCCACGTGGCTGACGCATCTCGAACATCAGTGGCGCAGTCTTGCCTGGCGGCCGTGGCTCGACGCGTTTTCGCCGGGTCACAAATTGCTGCGTTATGACTCGCGCGGCTGCGGGCTTTCGGATCGGGACGTGGACGATCTTTCCTTCGAAAGCTGGGTGCGCGACTTCGAATGCGTCATCGACGCCGCCGGAGTTGAGCGATTCGATCTACTGGCCACCTGCCAGGGCGGCCCGATCGCCATCGAATACGCGGCGCGACATCCGGAGCGGGTCAACCACCTGGTGCTCTACGGCACCTATGCGCGCGGGCGGTTGCGGTGGACGGAACGGCCGAAAGACGTCGAGACGGCGAAGGTATTGCTCGATTTGACGCGCCTTGGTTGGGCCAAGGAGAACCACGCGCTGTTGCAGGTATGGGCCTCGCATTTCCAGCCGGGCGGCACGATCGAGCATATGCGCTCTTGGTGCGACCAGATGCTCCAGGCGACCTCGGCCGAGACGGCGGTCGATCTGATGCGGATCGGCTGGGAGGCGGACGTGACCGATGCCGCCCGCAAAATCAGATGTCCCGTGTTGATCGTGCATCCGGAGCGCGACGGCGTGGTGCCGATCGAGGAAGGGCGCACGCTCGCCAGCCTCATTCCCAATTGCCGCTTTGTCCAGCTCGACAGCGACAATCACATGCCGCTCGCCGATGAGCCGTCATGGCCGCGGCTGGTCACCGAGCTCAAAAGATTTCTTGCCGAGGAGCCGGCGGATGTTCCGGCCGCGGCGAACGGCCGTCAATTGCAGCTCGGCGAGCTGACGCCGCGCGAGCGTGCCGTGCTCGAGGGCATCGCCGCGGGACAGAACAACGCCGAGATCGCCGCCTCATTAGGGCTTTCGGAAAAGACGGTGCGCAATCACATCACGCGCGTCTTCGACAAGATTGCCGTCGAGCACCGCTACGAGGCCATCGTGCGCGCTCGTGAAGCGGGCTTGGGGCGAGGCGCCGGCTAACCGGGACATCTGTCCCCGACGATTGCCCTGAAAAACTGCACGGCAGGGACCCTCGCCTCAATACATCGCTCTACCAAAGCCGCACACCTGCACGCGAGGCATGCCTTCGCATGCCGCACAATAAGAACAGGAGATGGGTGCAATGCCTAAATTCGTGATCGAACGTGACATCGCCGGAGCCGGAAAACTGCCGAAGCAGGAGTTGCAAGCGATCTCGCAGAAATCGTGCAGCGTTCTGCAAAGCATGGGCCCGCAGATTCAGTGGGTGCAGAGCTACGTGACCGACGACAAGATCTACTGCGTCTATGTGGCGCCCGATGAAGCGGCCGTGCGTGCGCACGCCCAGAAGGGCGGCTTCCCGGCCAATAAAGTCTCGCGGGTGCGGACGATCATCGACCCGACGACGGCCGAGGCCGCCTGATCGAAAGCGCGGTGCGCGGTCGCGGTTCGCTCTACGTCTTGTCCAATCCGTAGAGCGTATGCAGCGTGCGCACCGCCAGATCGGTCTTGGCGGCGTTGATCAGCACCGAGAACTTGATCTCCGAGGTGGTGATGGCAAGGATATTGATCTTCTGCTCGGACAGCGCCTTGAACGCTTGTGCCGCGACGCCGGCATGGCTGCGCATACCTATGCCGATCACCGACACCTTGGCGACGTCGGTCGCCCCGTCCAGCCGCTCATAGCCGATCGCCTTCTTGGCCTTCTCGATGGTGGCGCGCGCCCGCTCGTAATCGGCCGACGGCACGGTGAAGGTGAGGTCGGTGGTGGAACCGTCGGCCGAGACGTTCTGCACGATCATGTCGACGTTGAGATTGGCATCGGCGAGCGGGCCGAAGATCGCAGCGGCGACGCCGGGCTTGTCCGGCACGTGGCGGACGGAGATCTGCGCCTCGTCCTTGGAGAAGGCGATGCCGGTGACGACTTGCTGTTCCACGATGTCTCCTTCGTCGCAAATGAGTGTGCCGGACGGCGGCTTGCGCGGATCGATATCTTCCGGCTTCTCGAAACTCGACCGCACGAAGATCGGCACGCTGCGCACCATGCCGAGCTCGACCGAGCGCACCTGCATGACCTTGGCGCCGAGCGAGGCGAGCTCCAGCATTTCCTCGTAAGCGATCTTGTTCATGCGATGCGCTTTGGACACGACGCGCGGATCGGTGGTGTAGACGCCGTCGACGTCCGTATAGATGTCGCAGCGCTCGGCGCCGATCGCGGCTGCAATCGCCACGGCGGACGTATCCGAACCGCCGCGGCCGAGCGTGGTGATGCGGCCGGTTTCCTTGTGCATGCCCTGGAAGCCGGCGATCACCGCAACCTGCTTGTGCTCCTTGAAACGCTTGATCAACTCGTCGCCGTTGACACCGATAATGCGCGCCGAGGCGTGCGCGTTGTCGGTCAGGATCGGCAATTGCCAGCCCTGCCAGGAGCGTGCGTTGACGCCCATGCCTTCCAGCACGATCGCGAGCAGCCCGGCGGTGACCTGTTCGCCCGAGGCCACCACCGCGTCGTATTCGCGCGCGTCGTGCAGCGGGGCCGCCTGGCGCGCCCACTCGACCAACTGGTTGGTGGTGCCGGCCATGGCGGAGACCACGACGGCCACGTCATAGCCGGCGTCGACCTCGCGCTTGACGTGGCGCGCTACGTTGCGGATGCGGTCGAGATCGGCGACCGACGTTCCGCCGAATTTCATCACCAGGCGAGCCATGACTTCAGAAAACCTGTCGTTCCCGGATGCGCCAAAAGGCGCTAACAAACGGCCGGCTGTGCCGGCCGCAAAAGGCGCGTATACATACCGGCGGGGTGCCGGGACTGCAACTTAAAGGCTTATCCGCGTTAATCTTTTTGGGTGCTGACGATGCGTTATATCGATCGAATTCTGCAGCCGGGCGAAACCGTGCTCTATCGGGGCAGGATTCACTGGGTCATCTATCTGCCCGCCATGATCATGACGCTGCTCGCGTTGGCGGCGTTAAGCGGGCTGGCCGCCGCGCAAACCAGCATCACTGGATATAGCTGGCTGTTCGTCTCCGGCGCCTTCGCGCTGGGGGCGGGCGTAACGCTGCTGTCGGCCTGGTTCAGGCGCTGGACCACCGAGATCGATGTGACCAACCGGCGCATCGTTTACAAGAAAGGTTTTATCAGACGGCATACGGTCGAACTCAATATGGATAAAGTTGCGAGCGTCGATGTCGACCAGTCCGTCTTTGGCCGTCTGTTGAACTACGGTGACATCACGGTCCACGGTACAGGAGATAGCGACGTCATAGAGTTGCTTCACACCATCGGCGCGCCGCTCGATTTCCGCAATCACGTGACGGCGCGCTGATGGCGATGAAGTCTGGCACATCATCGGTCGACCACGCCGAAGTCGAGCACTTCTCTCGCCATGCAAATGATTGGTGGGATACGCGTGGGCCGATGGCGGCGCTGCACAAGTTCAATCCGGTCCGGCTCGGTTATATTCGCGACCAGGCCGTCAAGCGCTTTGCGCGCGACCCCAAGAAGCTCGACTGCGTGGCCGGCTTGCGCATGCTGGATATCGGCTGCGGTGGCGGCATCCTGTCGGAGCCATTGGCGCGGCTAGGCGCGCAGATGGTCGGCGCCGATCCCTCGGCGGAGAATATCGCCGTCGCGAGCGCGCATGCCGAGCAAAGCGGCGTCGCGATTGACTATCGCGCCACCACCGCGGAGGAGCTTGCCGCCGCCAATGAGCGATTCGACGTGGTGCTAGCGATGGAAGTGATCGAGCACGTCGCCGATGTTAAGGCCTTCGTCGCGACCTGCGCGTCGATGGTCAGACCGGGCGGTCTGATGATCGCGGCCACGCTCAACCGCACGCTCAAGAGTTTCGCGCTGGCGATTGTCGGCGCCGAATATGTGCTGCGCTGGCTGCCGCGCGGCACCCATCAATGGGACAAATTCGTGACTCCGAACGAGCTTGAGCTTGCGTTCGAGCGCGCCGGGCTCGATGTCATCGGCGAACGCGGCGTGATCTACAACTTGCTCGCTGATCGCTGGCAGTTGTCGTCCGACATGGATGTGAATTACATGCTGGTCGCCGAGCGCTCGGCAAAATCATAAATCACAGGTCGCAATGCTCTGGGCCGCCTTCACGCTGATTGCCGCGGCGGCGCAGACCGCGCGCAACGCCATGCAGCGTGAGCTGACCGCGACGCTGGGCACGGTCGGTGCCACCCACGTGCGCTTTTTATTCGGCTTTCCGTTCGCGTTGCTATTCCTGGCCGGCGTCATGTTCGCGACCGGCTATGGCGTACCGCGTCCTGAGCTCGCGTTTTGGCCTTGGATTATCGCCGGCGCAGCCACCCAGATCGCAGCCACCGCGACTATGCTCTCGGTAATGGGCGAGCGCTCCTTCGTCGTAGCTTACGCCTATATCAAGACCGAGCCGGTGCAAGTCGCGTTGTTCGGTCTGATTTTCCTTGGTGACAAGATCACGCCGTTATCGGCCGTAGCGATCCTGATCGCCACGGCGGGCGTCATCGTGATTTCGCTGAAGCCCGGCGCCGGCAGCGTCAGCACCAAGCGGTCCACTTTCATCGGCCTCCTGTCGGGAGCTTTGTTCGCGCTCTCGGCCATCGGCTATCGCGGCGCCATCCTCGTGCTGCATCTGCCGCATTTCGTGATGGCAGCGACGTTCACGCTAGCGGTCGGCCTGGTGATGCAGGCGGCGCTTTTGTCGGCCTACCTCGCTTTGCGCGATCCGAAAGTGCTGCGTGCCATCGCGCAAGCTTGGCGCCCCTCGCTGTTCGCCGGCTTCATGGGCGCCTTCGCTTCGGAATTCTGGTTTCTCGCCTTTGCCATCGCCACGGCGGCGAGCGTACGTACGCTGGCGCTGGTCGAGGTGCTGTTCGCGCAGGGCGTGACGCACTTCATCTTCAAGCAGCCGACCACGGCGCGGGAAGGCGTTGGTGTTGTGCTGGTGGTGATTGGCGTCGCTCTGCTGGTGTGGGCTTACTAACAAGCGTTTGTCCCCGCGAAAGCGGGATCAGCGCAACGTTTTCGAACGAAGGCTGGATTCGCACTTACGCGGGAATGAGCGGAATACCGCTAGTTTCTTTCCT
>CAVPOR010000002.1:0-225470 GCA_963707095.1 uncultured Alphaproteobacteria bacterium | reverse complement strand
CGGAAAAAGCTCCCGCGGCCGACGCAGCCCCCGCGAAGGAGGGCGCGTAACATGGAACTGAAAATCACCACGCTTGAAGGCAAGGCCGCCGGTTCGGTCGATCTGCCGGACGCGATCTTCGGCCTCGAGCCGCGCAGCGACATCCTGCAGCGCTGCGTCAACTGGCAGCTCGCCAAGCGCCAGCGCGGCACGCACAAGACCAAAGACCGCTCGGAGATCTGGCGCACCGGCAAGAAGATGTATGCGCAGAAGGGCACCGGCGGCGCCCGCCACGGCTCGGCGCGCGTTCCGCAATTCCGCGGCGGCGGCCGCGCCTTCGGCCCGATCGTGCGCAGTCACGCCATCGACCTGCCGAAGAAGGTGCGCGCGCTCGCGCTCAAGCACGCGCTGTCGTCCAAGGCCAAGGGCGGCGGCATTATCGTGATCGACAAGATGACGCCAAGGACGCCAAGACCAAGGCGCTTGGCCAAGCAGTTCGGCAAGCTCGGGCTTGAAAACGCGCTGATCATCGACGGCGCCGAGATCGAGCTGAACTTCCGCAACGCCGCGCGCAACATTCCGAATATCGACGTGCTGCCGGTGCAGGGCATCAACGTCTACGACATCATGCGGCGCAAGACCCTGGTGCTGACCAAGGCCGCGCTCGATGCGCTGGAGGCGCGCTTCAAATGAGCACCAGCGATCCCCGCCATTACGACGTCATTCTGTCGCCGGTGATCACCGAAAAGGCGACCATGGCGTCCGAGCACAACAAGGTCGTGTTCAAGGTGCGCAGAGATGCGACCAAGCCGCAGATCAAGGAAGCGGTCGAGAAGCTGTTCGACGTCAAGGTCAAGAACGTCAACACGCTCACCCGCAAGGGCAAGCTCAAGATGTTCAAGAACAAGGCTCGGGCAGCAGTCCGACGTGAAGCGCGCGATCGTGACGCTCGAAGAGGGTCACCGCATCGACGTGACCACGGGATTGTAAGGGAAGTCTGCGATGGCGTTGAAAACATATAACCCGACCACGCCGAGCCAGCGCCAGCTGGTGATCGTCGACCGCTCCACGCTGTACAAAGGCGGGCCGCTCAAGGCGCTGACCGAAGGCCAGAATTCGACCGGCGGCCGCAACAATAACGGCCGCATCACCTCGCGCTTCCGCGGCGGCGGCCACAAGCAGGCCTATCGCAAGATCGATTTCCGCCGCACCAAGCTCGATGTGCCGGCGACCGTCGAGCGCCTCGAATACGATCCCAACCGCACCGCCTTCATCGCGCTGATCAAGTATCAGGACGGCGAACTCGCCTATATCCTGGCGCCGCAGCGTCTGAGCCCCGGCGACCAGGTGATCGCCTCCGAGCACGCCGACGTGAAGCCGGGCAATGCCATGCCGATCGGCAATATTCCGGTCGGCACCATCGTGCACAATGTCGAGATCAAGATCGGCAAAGGCGGGCAGATCGCGCGCTCGGCCGGCACTTATGTGCAGATCGTCGGCCGCGATCAGGATTACGTCATCCTGCGGCTGTCGACCACCGAGCAGCGCCTGGTGCATGGCCGCTGCATGGCGACGATCGGCGCGGTGTCGAACCCCGACAACATGAATACCACGATCGGCAAGGCCGGCCGCCAGCGCTGGAAAGGCCGCATGCCGCATAACCGCGGCATCACCATGAACCCGGTCGATCATCCGCACGGCGGGCGCACCAAAGGCGGCGGTCACTGGACCACGCCGTGGGGCTTCCCGACCAAGGGCAAGAAGACGCGCAAGAACAAGCGCACCACCAAATTCATCGCCGTCAGCCGCCACGAGCGCAAGAAGCAGAAGTAGGGATAGAGATTATGACGCGTTCAGCTTGGAAGGGTCCGTTCGTCGATGGCTATCTGCTGCGCAAGGCGGAAGCCGCGCGCGCGTCCGGCCGTCACGAGATGATCAAGATCTGGAGCCGGCGTTCGACCATTCTGCCGCAATTCGTCGGCCTGAATTTCGGCGTCTACAACGGGCAAAAGCACATCCCGGTGATGGTGACCGAGGAAATGGTCGGTCACAAGTTCGGCGAATTCTCGCCGGGCCGGATGTTCTACGGCCATTCATCCGACCGCAAAGCCAAGCGCATGGCTGCCGCGCCGGCGGCGGCGGGTGCTCCGGCTGCGGCACCAAGCGCTGCGCCGGCGGCAACTTAAGGGAATTAAGAGAGACGTCATGGGCAAAAGCGCACACGAGCGAAGCCTCCCCGATAACGAGGCCAAGGCGGTGACCCGGATGATCCGGGTCAGCCCGCAGAAGCTCAATCTTGTCGCGCAGATGATCCGCGGCAAGAAAGCCGCGAGCGCGCTCGCCGATCTGCGAGTTTTCGCGCAAGCGCATCGCCGTCGATGTGCGCAAGTGCCTGGAATTGGCCATCGCCAATGCCGAGAACAATCACGACCTCGACGTCGACGAACTGGTCGTCGCCGAGGCCCATGTCGGCAAGGCGCTGGTGATCAAGCGCTTTAATCCGCGCGGCCGCGGCCGCATGGGACGCATTTTGAAACCGTTCTCCCACCTGACCATCATCGTGCGTCAGGTTGCCGAGCAAGCCGCAGCGAAAGCCTGAGGGGTCGTTTATGGGTCAAAAAGTCAATCCAGATTGGGCTTCGTCTCGGCATCAACCGCACCTGGGACTCGCGCTGGTATTCCGCCAAAGCCGAATACGGCACGCTGCTGCACGAAGACATCAAGATCCGCGACGAGTTGATGAAGCAGCTCAAGCAGGCGGCGGTGTCCAAGATCATCATCGAGCGCCCGCACAAGAAGTGCCGCGTCACCATTCACTCGGCGCGTCCGGGCGTGGTGATCGGCAAGAAGGGCGCCGACATCGAGAAGCTGCGCAAGTCGGTGGCCAAGCTCACCGACAGCGACGTGGTCATCAATATCGTCGAAATCCGCAAGCCCGAGCTCGACGCGCAACTGGTGGCGGAGTTGATCTCGCAGCAGCTCGAGCGCCGCGTCGCCTTCCGCCGCGCCATGAAGCGCGCGGTGCAATCGGCCATGCGCCTGGGCGCCGAAGGCATCCGCATCAACTGCTCGGGCCGCCTCGGCGGCGCCGAAATCGCGCGCATGGAGTGGTACCGCGAAGGACGCGTGCCGCTGCATACGCTGCGCGCCGACGTCGACTACGGCGTCGCCACCGCTTTCACCACCTACGGCACCTGCGGCGTCAAGGTCTGGATCTTCAAGGGCGAAATCCTCGAACACGATCCGATGGCGCAGGACAAGAAGCTCGCCGAAGGCGACCAAGGCCGTCCGCGCCGCGACACCGCGGCTTAAGGGGACAACAGAGTTAAGTCATGCTGCAACCGACCCGCACCAAGTTCCGCAAGGCGTTCAAGGGCCGCATCCACGGCGTCGCCACCTCGGGCTCGACCTTCGCCTTCGGCCAATATGGCTTGAAGGCGCTGGAGCCCGAACGCGTCACCGCGCGCCAGATCGAGGCCGCGCGCCGCGCGCTCACCCGCTTCATGAAGCGGTCGGGCCGGGTGTGGATTCGCGTCTATCCGGACGTGCCGGTGTCGAAGAAGCCGATCGAAATCCGCATGGGCAAAGGCAAGGGCACGCCCGAATTCTGGGTCTGCCGCGTCAAGCCCGGCCGCATTTTGTTCGAGGTCGACGGTATTCCGATCGGCATCGCCAAGGAAGCGCTGGCGCTCGCCGCCGCCAAGCTGCCGGTCAAGACCCGCTTTATCGAACGCATCGCCGAGTGAGCCCATGAAAGCGCAAGACGTAAGAGCGATGACGCTCGACCAGATCGACGACGAGGTGCTCAAGCTCAAGAAGGAGCAGTTCAACCTGCGCTTCCAGCGCGCCACCGGTCAGCTCGAGAATACCTCGCGCGTGCGCGTCATCCGCCGCGACGTCGCGCGCCTGAAAACCATCGCCGCGCAAAAGCGCGCCGGCGCGCCTGAGCCGGCGGTCAAAATCAGCGCGGCGCCGAAGGCGGGAACGAAGCCCAAGGCCGCCAAACCGAAGGCCGAGAAGCCGAAATCCGACGCGCCGAAATCCAAGAAGCCTCAGTCCGCGAAGAGCCGCAAGGCCGGCGCGAAGAAGACTGCGGCAACGAAGTCGAAGTAAGGGGTTAGAGATGCCGAAGCGTACGCTCCAGGGCGTCGTCGTCAGCGACAAGCAGGACAAGACCATTGTCGTGCGCGTCGACCGGCGTTTCTCCCATGCCACGATGAAGAAGGTTATTCGCCGGTCGAAGAAATATCACGCGCACGACGAGAAGAACGAATTTGCCGTCGGCGACACGGTGTGGATCGAGGAACGCCGCCCGATTTCCAAGCTCAAATGCTGGGAAGTGATCCGGGGCGAGAAGAAACAGAAAGTTCAATGAGCGTTATGCGCCCACAAACAAAGCGAGCCGCATCATGATCCAGATGCAGACCAACCTCGACGTCGCTGATAATTCCGGCGCGCGCCGCGTCATGTGCATCAAGGTGCTGGGCGGCTCGAAGCGAAAATACGCCACCATCGGCGACGTCATCGTCGTGTCGGTGAAGGAAGCCATTCCGCGCGGCCGCGTGAAGAAGGGCGAGGTGATGAAGGCCGTGGTCGTGCGCATTTCCAAGGACATCAAGCGTCCGGACGGCTCCGTGATCCGCTTCGACCGCAACGCGGCGGTGCTGATCACGCCGCAAATGGAGCCGGTCGGCACCCGCATCTTCGGGCCGGTGCCGCGCGAATTGCGCGCCAAGAATCACATGAAGATCATCTCGCTCGCGCCGGAGGTGCTGTAATGGCCGCCAAAATCCGCAAGGGCGACAAAGTCATCATGCTCACGGGCCGCGACAAAGGCCGCACCGGCGAGGTGATCGAAGTGCGTCCCGACGCCGATCGCGCGCTGGTGCGCGGCGTCAACATGGTCAAGCGCCATCAGCGCCAGACCGCGCAGCAGGAAGGCGGGATCATCTCCAAGGAGAGCACGATCCATCTGTCCAACCTGGCGGTGGCCGATCCCAAGGACGGCAAGCCGACCCGCGTCGGCTTCAAATTCGTCGGCGAGGGCAACGACCGCAAGAAAGTACGCATCGCCAAGCGTTCCGGAGTTGAGATCGATGGCTGACACGCAAGCAGATACCGACACCAAGAAACCGGCCCAGAAGCCGCCGCAGGGAGCGCCGAAAGGCGCCAAGGAAGGCGGCAAAGGCGGGGGTGCGCCCAAAGACGACGCGCCGAAGGTGAAAAAGCCGCGCGAACGCTCCGACTACGTGTCCCGGCTCAAGACCCATTTCGAGCAGGTGATCCGCGGCGAGCTGAGCAAGCAGTTCGGCTACACCAACCGCATGCAGGTGCCGATGATCACCAAAGTGGTGCTCAACATGGGCATCGGCGAGGGCGTCGCCGACCGCAAAAAAGTGGACAACGCCGCCGCCGATCTGACGCAGATCGCCGGCCAAAAGGCCGTGATCACCAAGTCGCGCAAGTCGATCGCCACCTACAAGCTGCGCGACGGCCAGGCCATCGGCTGCAAGGTCACGCTGCGCAAGGCGCGCATGTACGACTTCATCGACCGGCTGGTGAATATCGCGCTGCCGCGCATCCGCGACTTCCGCGGCCTCAACCCGAAAAGCTTCGACGGCCGCGGCAACTACAGCCTCGGCATCAAGGAACACATCGTTTTCCCGGAAGTCGATTTCGACAAGGTCACCGACTCCTGGGGCCTCGACATTACCGTATGCACCAGCGCGCGCACCGACGACGAGGCGCGCGCTTTGCTCACCGCATTCAACTTTCCGTTCCGGCAGTGAGGGGTTCGTTCCCTCAAACGCGGAATCGTAAGGAGCTAGAAGTATGGCGAAGAAGAGTATGATCGAGAAGAACAACCGGCGGCGCCGGATGGCGAAGAAGTTTTCCAATCGCCGCAAAGCGCTCAAGGCGATCGCCCACGACAAGAAACTGCCGATGGAGGAGCGGTTCGCCGCCACCCTCAAGCTTGCCGAATTGCCGCGCAATTCCTCGGCCACGCGCATTCGCAACCGCTGCGAATTGAGCGGCCGCCCGCGCGCCTATTACCGCAAGCACCGTCTCAGCCGCATCGCGTTGCGCGATCTCGGCTCCAAGGGCCTGATTCCCGGCCTCGTGAAGTCGAGCTGGTAGGGGGATCGCAATGGCTGTCAACGATCCGATCGGCGACATGATCACCCGCATCCGCAATGCGCAGATGCGAACCAAGTCGAAGGTTTCCATGCCGGGTTCCAAGCAGCGCGAACGCGTCTGCGAGGTGCTCAAGACCGAAGGCTATATCCGCGGCTATGCCGCCGTGGCGCATGCCGACGGCCGCAGCGAACTCGAAATCGAGCTGAAATATTTCGACGGCGAGCCGGTGATCCGCGAGATTTCGCGCGTCTCCAAGCCCGGCCGGCGCGTCTATGCCTCGGTCAAGGCGCTGCCGCGCATCAACAACGGGCTCGGCATCTCGATCCTGTCCACGCCCAAGGGCGTGATGGCCGATCACGCGGCCCGCGACGCCAATGTCGGCGGCGAAATCATCTGTACGGTGTTTTGATGTCGCGCATCGGCAACAAAGCGGTCGCGATCCCGTCCGGCGTCACCGCCAACGTGGAAGGCCAGACCGTCAAGGTCAAAGGGCCGAAAGGCGCCATGCAGGTCGTGCTGCATGACGACGTGGCGGCCACCATCGGACAAGGCCGCCGTCAAGCTCGAGCCGCGCGGCGAGAGCAAGCGCGCGCGCTCGATGTGGGGCACCTCGCGCACGCTGGTCGCCAACCTGGTTGCCGGCGTCACCAAGGGTTTCGAGGAGCGGCTTGAGATCACCGGCGTCGGCTACCGCGCCGCGGTGCAGGGCAAGTCCCTGAACCTGCAGCTCGGATTCAGCCATGACGTGAACTTCCCGATTCCCGAAGGCATCGCGATCGCCACGCCGAAGCCGACCGAGATCGTGATCACCGGCATCGACAAGCAGAAAGTCGGCCACGTCGCCGCCGAAATCCGCGGCTTCCGCCCGCCCGAGCCGTACAAGGGCAAGGGCGTGAAATACGCCGGCGAATACATCTTCCGCAAGGAAGGCAAGAAGAAGTAGAGGAACGCGCGATGTCGAAATTAAGCGATCGAACTGCGCGGCGGACGGCGGCCGTGCGCCGCAAGGTCAAGTACGCGGCCGGCGTGCGCGGACGCGCGCGCCTGTCGGTGTTTCGCTCCTCCAAGCATATTTACGCCCAGCTGATCGACGATGCGAAGGGCGAGACTTTGGTGACGGCGTCTTCGCTCGAAAAGACGACGCGCGAGGGCGCCAAGACCGGCGCCAATATCGATGCGGCCAAGGTGGTCGGCAAGCTGATCGCCGAGCGCGCCAAGGAAAAGGGCATCAAGGACGTCGTGTTCGACCGCGGCGGCTATCTCTATCACGGGCGCATCAAGGCGCTGGCCGATGCCGCGCGCGAAGGCGGCCTTAACTTCTAGTTCGAATGGATTGAGCACCTATGGCACATGAACCCCGACGAGAGCCCCGGCGAGACCGCGAACGCGGCGGCCGCGACGAGCGCGACAGCGAGTTCACCGACAAGCTGGTGCACATCAATCGCGTGGCCAAGGTGGTCAAAGGCGGCCGGCGTTTTGCCTTCGCAGCGCTGGTGATCGTCGGCGACCAGAAGGGCCGCGCCGGTTACGGCCACGGCAAGGCGCGCGAGGTGCCGGAGGCGATCCGCAAGGCGACCGATGCCGCCAAGCGCGCGCTCACGCGCGTGCCGCTGCGCGAAGGCCGCACGCTGCATCACGACGTGCTCGGCCGTCACGGCGCCGGCAAGGTATTCCTGCGCGCGGCGCCTCCGGGAACCGGCATCATCGCCGGCGGTCCGATGCGCGCCGTGTTCGAAACGCTAGGCATCCAGGACGTGGTCGCCAAGTCGCTCGGCTCGTCCAACCCGTACAACGTGGTGCGCGCAACCTTCGACGCGCTCAAGCATCAGGATTTGCCGCGCTCGGTCGCGGCCCGCCGCAACATGAAGGTTTCCACGCTGCAGTCGCGCCGCAGCGGCGCGGATGCCGAACCGGTGGCGGAGTAGGACCAAGCCATGGCCCCGTCACAAAAGACTATCAAGGTCGAGCAAGTTGCGAGCCCGCTGCGCCGTCATCACGACCAGCGCGAGACCTTGATCGGCCTCGGGCTGAACAAAATCGGCCGCAGCCGCGATCTGCCGGACACGCCGTCGACACGCGGCATGATCCGCAAGCTCAAGCATCTGGTGCGCGTGGTCGGCGACGCGAAATAAGGGACGATTGCCATGAAACTCAACGGTATTGCCGACAACCCGGGTGCGCGCAAAAATCGCATGCGCATCGGCCGTGGCATCGGCTCCGGCATGGGCAAGACCGGCGGCCGCGGCGGCAAGGGCCAGACCGCGCGCTCGGGCGTGCGCATCAAGGGCTTCGAAGGCGGCCAGATGCCGTTGCATCGCCGCCTGCCCAAGCGCGGCTTCCGCAATACGTCGTTCGCGATCCGGCTCAACGAAATCAATCTCGAGAAGGTGCAGGCGGCGATCGACGCCAAGCTCCTCGATGTCGGAAGCCCGATCGACGTCGCAGCCATGGTCAAAGCGGGCCTGATGCGGCGCGCCAAGGGCGGCGTGAAGCTGCTCGGCGACGGCGAACTCAAGAGCAAGGCCGATTTCGTGGTCTACCGGGCCTCGAAGTCCGCCATCGCCGCGGTCGAGAAGGCCGGCGGCACCGTGAAAATCCTGGCCGCCCCGAAGGAAGCCGACGCCGAGCCGAGGGGCAAGAACAAACGCATGGCGCTGGAAGCCGCCAAAGGTGGCGGCAAGCCGAAGGCTGGCAAACCCAAGGCGGAAGCGGCCGGCGAGGCCGAGAAAAAATCCGACGCGAGCGGACGGCAAATCCGCCGAATAGTTCCTATCTTGCTGAGAGCAGGGTGGGGCGCCGGGGCGCAAGGAGCAGCGAATGGTTTCGGCAGCGGAACAACTGGCGGCCAATCTGAACTTCGGGGCGCTGGCGAAAGCCGACGAACTCAAGAAGCGCATCTGGTTCACGGTCGGTGCGCTGCTGGTCTATCGCCTCGGCACCTATATCCCGCTGCCCGGCATCGACCCCGCCGCCTGGGAACAGATATTCAATACCCAGGCCGGCGGCATTCTCGGCATGTTCAACATGTTCTCCGGCGGCGGCATCCACCGGATGGCGATCTTCGCGCTCAATATCATGCCTTACATTTCGGCCTCGATCATCATCCAGCTGATGACGACGGTCTCGCCCACGCTCGAAGCGCTCAAGAAGGAGGGCGAGCAGGGCCGCAAGATCATGAACCAGTACACCCGCTATCTCACGGTGGTGCTGGCCGCGTTCCAGTCCTACGGCATCGGTATCGGCCTGCAGGGCACCGGCAGCGTGGTCAGCGACCCCGGCATCTTCTTTCTGGATGTCCACCACGATCACGCTCACCGGCGGCACCATGTTCCTGATGTGGCTGGGCGAGCAGATCACCTCGCGCGGCATCGGCAACGGCATCTCGCTGATCATCCTGTCCGGCATCGTGGCGCAACTGCCGGCGGCGATCGCCGGCACGCTGGAACTCGGCCGGCAAGGCGCGCTGTCCACCGGGCTGATCCTCGCCGTCCTGGTGATGGCGGTGGCGGTCATCGCTTTCATCGTGTTCATGGAGCGCGCGCAACGCCGCCTGCTGATCCAGTATCCCAAGCGCCAAGTCGGCAACCGCATGTTCGAGGGCCAGTCCTCGCATCTGCCGCTCAAGCTCAACACCTCGGGCGTGATCCCGCCGATCTTCGCATCGTCGTTGCTGCTGCTGCCGACCACGGTCGCCAACTTCAATGCCGGGCAGGGTCCCGGCTGGCTGACCACGGTCACCACGCTGCTCGGACATGGCCGGCCGCTGTTCTTGTTGCTGTACATCGCGCTGATCGTGTTCTTCGCGTTCTTCTATACCGCGATCGTGTTCAACCCGACCGAAACCGCGGATAACCTGAAGAAGCACGGCGGCTTTATCCCCGGCATCCGGCCGGGTGAGCGCACGGCGGAATATATCGATTACGTGCTGTCGCGCATCACTGTGATCGGCGCACTTTATCTCGCCATCGTCTGCCTGATCCCGGAAATCCTGATCTCATATGCCGCGGTGCCGTTCTATTTCGGCGGCACGTCGCTCTTGATCGTGGTCAGCGTGACCATGGATACGGTGGCGCAGATCCAGGGCTATCTGCTGGCGCACCAATATGAAGGCCTGATCAAGCGTTCGAAGTTGCGGGGGCGCAATCGATGAGGTTGATCCTGCTCGGCCCGCCGGGGGCGGGGAAGGGCACGCAAGCGCAGCGCCTGATCCAGAAATACGGCATCGTCCAACTCTCCACCGGCGACATGCTGCGCGCCGCGGTCGCCGCCGGCACGCCGGTCGGCCTGCGCGCCAAGGCCATCATGGATCGCGGCGAACTGGTTCCCGACGAGGTGGTGGTGGCGATCATCGCCGACCGCATCGGCCAGCCCGACGCCGCGCGCGGCTTCGTGCTCGACGGATTCCCGCGCACGGTGCCGCAGGCGCAGGCGCTCGACCGCCTGCTGGCCGAGCGCGGCCTCAAGCTCGACGGCGTGATCGAACTCAAGGTGGATGAGGGCATCCTGCTCAAGCGCATCGAGAGCCGCGTGGCGGAAATGACCGCCCGCGGCGAAAAGCTGCGCGCCGACGACAATCCGGAAGTGCTCAAGGGCCGCCTCGCGGCCTATCGGACGCAGACGGCGCCGCTTGCCGACCACTACGCCGGCAAGGGCGTGCTCCGCAGACGTGGACGGCATGGCGCCGATCGACGCCGTCACTGCGGCGATCGACCGAATCTTGGGTTCCAGCAGTGGCGGCCACGGCTCAGGCTGCCCCAAAAACAGGCCGGGACAGCGCAAATCGCGTCCCGGCGGAGGTTGACGAAGGCGCGATGAATCCCTTAATAAGCTGCTCATTCAGGAGTTTGACGCGATGCCGGGCCCCAGAAAACCGGGGACAGGTGTCGTGTTACGCTTTGCGCTATCCCCTTCCAGGGACACAAAAATTCGGCGCGTTCCGCGCGGCCGGGCGATAACAGGAGAGATCATCCGTGGCTCGTATCGCGGGCGTCAACCTACCCACCAACAAGCGCGTCGTGATCGCGCTGCAGTACATCCATGGCATCGGGCAGAAAAAGGCCCATGAAATCATGGAGAAGGTTAACCTGCCGCAGGAGCGGCGGGTGTCGCAATTGACCGACGCCGAAGTGCTGCAGATTCGCGAAATGATCGACCGCGACTACATGGTCGAGGGCGATCTGCGCCGCGAAGTGGCGATGAATATCAAGCGGCTGATGGATCTCGGCTGTTACCGGGGCCTGCGCCACCGCAAGGGCCTGCCGGTCCGCGGCCAGCGCACCCATACCAATGCGCGCACCCGCAAGGGCCCGGCCAAGACCATCGCCGGCAAGAAAAAGACACCGACACCGCAGTGATGACAGGAATTGCCCGCGCCTGACGGCTGCGGGCCTCGAAAGGAACGAGAATGGGTAAAGAAGCCACCCGCGTTCGCCGTCGCGAACGCAAGAACATCGTGTCGGGTGTGGCGCATGTCGCGGCCTCGTTCAACAACACCATGATCACCATCGCCGACGCGCAGGGCAACACCATTGCCTGGTCGTCGTCGGGCACCATGGGGTTCAAGGGCTCGCGCAAATCGACGCCCTATGCCGCGCAGGTTGCCGCCGAAGACGCCGCCAAGAAGGCGCAGGAGCACGGCATGAAGACCCTCGAAGTCGAGGTGTCGGGCCCGGGTTCGGGCCGCGAGTCGGCGCTGCGCGCGCTGCAGGCGCAGGATTTACGATCACTTCGATCCGCGACGTGACCACGATCCCGCATAACGGTTGCCGGCCGCGTAAGCGTCGTCGCGTTTGATTTTCTACCGGGCGGACGCAGCCAGCGTCCGCTGCCGCCGAACTTTTCCCCCACACGGCGGGTGGGATGCGCGGGGAAAGCCTCGCGCCGCTCAATAGGTGAAGACGTGATCCAGAAAAATTGGCAGGAATTGATCAGGCCGAACAAGCTGCAAGTGACCGCCGGCAACGACGCCGCGCGTCTCGCTACTGTCGTTGCCGAACCGCTCGAGCGCGGCTTCGGCGTGACGCTCGGCAATGCGCTGCGCCGCATTCTGCTGTCCTCGCTGCAAGGCGCGGCGGTGCAGTCGGTGCATATCGACGGCGTGTTGCATGAATTCTCCTCGATCGCCGGCGTGCGCGAGGACGTCACCGACATCGTGCTCAACATCAAGGACATCGCCATCAAGATGCAGGGCGAAGGTCCCAAGCGCATGGTGGTCAAGAAACAAGGCCCCGGCACCGTCACCGCCGGCGAAATCCAGACCGTCGGCGACGTGGTGGTGCTCAATCCGGACCTCGTGCTGTGCACGCTCGACGAGGGCGCCGAGATCCGCATGGAGTTCACCGTCAACACCGGCAAGGGCTACGTGCCGGCCGAGCGCAACCGCCCCGAAGACGCGCCGATCGGCCTGATCCCGGTCGACAGCCTCTATTCGCCGGTGCGCAAGGTTTCCTACAAGGTCGAGAACACCCGCGAGGGCCAGATCCTCGACTACGACAAGCTCACCATGACCATCGAGACCAACGGCGCGGTGACGCCCGAGGATTCGCTCGCCTATGCGGCGCGCATCCTGCAGGACCAGCTCAACGTGTTCGTGAATTTCGAAGAGCCGCGCAAGGAGGAGGCGGCCGAGACCATTCCCGACCTCGCCTTCAATCCGGCCTTCCTCAAGAAGGTGGACGAGCTCGAACTGTCGGTGCGCTCGGCCAACTGTCTCAAGAACGACAACATCGTCTATATCGGCGACCTGGTGCAGAAGACCGAAGCCGAAATGCTGCGCACGCCGAACTTCGGCCGCAAGTCGCTCAACGAGATCAAGGAAGTGCTGGCGCAAATGGGCCTGCATCTCGGCATGGAAGTGCCGGGCTGGCCGCCGGAGAACATCGAAGAGCTGGCCAAGCGCTTCGAGGATCATTACTAAGCCGCTGTCTGCGGCGTACTTGGGAGAGTAGGCGATGCGTCACGGAAAAGTTCACCGCAAGCTGGGCCGGCATTCCGCGCATCGCACCGCCATGTTCGCCAACATGGCGGCGAGCCTGATCAAGCACGAGCAGATCGTCACCACGCTGCCGAAGGCCAAGGAACTGCGCCCGATCGTCGAAAAGCTGGTGACGCTCGCCAAGAAGGGCGGGCTTGCCGCGCGCCGCCAGGCGATCTCGGAATTGCGCGACATCCCGATGGTCAAGAAATTGTTCGACGTGATCGGCCCGCGCTACAAGGACCGCAAGGGCGGCTACACCCGCGTGCTCAAGGCCGGCTTCCGCTATGGCGACAACGCCGCCAACGCGGTGATCGAATTCGTCGACCGCGACGTCGAGGCCAAGGGCAAGGATTCAGGGCCGGTGCAGGAAAAGAAGGCCGACGAAGAGGCGACCGCGGCGGCCTGATCGACAGCAAAAAGTGTGAAATTCACAAGGGCGGCCTTCGGGCCGCCTTTTTGTTTGGCGCATGATCCCGAAAAGTGGAAACCGGTTTTCGGAAAAGGTCGTGCGCGAATGAAAAGTCCCGCTCGCCGCCGGGCGCGGGCTATGTATAATCCCCGGCATTCAATCGCCTGGGGGAGCCCCATGGTCCGCTTTATCACGACGTTACTCGCCGCTCTTGCCGCCACGCTCGGCGCGGCCAATGCCCAGTCCGACCTGGTCAAGCGCGGCGACTATCTGGTCAACGGCATCATGACCTGCGGCAATTGCCATTCGCCGAAAGGCCCGCACGGCGACATCCCGGGCAAGGATTTCTCCGGCGGGTCTGTCGTGGGACGAGCCGCCGTTCAAGGTGACGGCGCCGAACATCACGCCGGACAAGGACACCGGCATCGGCAAATGGAGCGACGCCGACATCAAGAAGGTGCTGCGCACCGGCGAGCGGCCGAACGGCGTGCACGTCGCGATGGTGATGCCGACCGGCTTTTACCACATCATGACCGAGCGCGACCTCAATGCGGTCGTCGCCTATCTGCGCACGCTCAAGCCGATCAGCAACAAGGTGGCGGATCCGATCTACAAGATGCCGCAGGTCGAGCACGTCTTGCCCGGCGCCGAGAAGCCTTACACCGAAGCGATGATGAGCGACAAAGTGAAGAAGGGCTTTTATCTCGCGACCATCGCGCATTGCATGGAATGCCACACGCCGATGGACAAGGGCGTGCGCCAGTGGGACACGCGTTTGGGCGCCGGCGGTTTCGATTTCCCCGGGCCCTGGGGCGTCTCGACCTCGCGCAACATCACCTCGAGCAAGACCAAGGGCATCGGCGCCTGGACCGACGACGAGATCAAGCGCGCCATCACCCAGGGCGTCGCCAAGGACGGCAGCCATCTCAAGCCGCCGATGGGCTTCCATTACTACGCCACGGTGACCGCCGACGACCTCGACGCCGTGGTGGCCTATCTGCGCACGGTGCCGGCCAAGGAGTAATCGGCCTTCATTTAGCCCGGCAGGGGGCCTATATCTCGGCCATTCGCCGGGATTCGACGCCATGCGCCTGAAACGCTCTTTAGCCGCCACGCTGCTTGCCGCCATCGCCTTGGCCGCTGTTGCGCGGCTGCGTCCGCGCAAGAGCGGCGCGTGCCCAGCACCACCGAGCTGCGGCTGTCCTATGCGCCGGTGGTGCAGCGCGTGGCGCCGGCGGTGGTCAACGTCTATGCCGCCAAGGTGGTGCAGAACCGCAATCCGCTGTTCGACGATCCGATTTTCCGCCGCTTCTTCGGCGTGCCGGGCGGCGGCGGCCAGCAGGTGCAGCGCTCGCTCGGCTCCGGCGTGATCGTCGATGGCTCGGGCCTGGTCGTCACCAACGTGCACGTGATCGAAGGCGCCGACGAGGTGAAGGTATCGCTCGCCGACAAGCGCGAGTTCGAGGCCACGATCGTGCTCAAGGACAAGCGCAGCGATCTCGCCGTGCTGCGCATCAAGGACGCGCATGAGCGCTTTCCGTCCCTGGATTTCGCCAATTCCGACGCGCTGGAAGTCGGCGACGTGGTGCTCGCCATCGGCAATCCGTTCGGCGTCGGGCAGACCGTGACCCACGGCATCGTCTCGGCGCTGGCGCGCACGCAAGTCGGCATCACCGACTACCAGTTCTTCATCCAGACCGATGCCGCGATCAATCCGGGCAATTCCGGCGGCGCGCTGGTCGATCTCACCGGCCGGCTGGTCGGCATCAACACCGCGATCTTCTCGCGCTCGGGCGGCTCGCAAGGCGTCGGCTTCGCCATTCCCGCCAACATGGTGCGGGTGGTGGTGGCCTCGGCCAAGGGCGGCGGCGGCGCGGTGAAGCGGCCCTGGCTCGGCGCCAAGCTGCAGGCGGTGACCGCCGACATCGCCGACAGCATGGGCCTGAAGCGCCCGGCCGGCGCGCTGGTCGCCAGTGTCATGTCCGGCAGCCCGGCCGACCGCGCCGGCCTCAAAGCCGGCGACGTGATCGTGTCGGTCGACGGCCAGGCGGTCGACGACGTCAACGCCTTCGACTACCGCTTCGCCACCAAGCCGCTCGGCGGCAACGCGAAGCTCGGCGTGCTGCGCGCCGGCCGCGACGTGACCGTGACGGTCGCGTTGCAGACCGCGCCCGAGACGCCGCGCGACGAGATCACCATCCATTCGCGCTCGCCGTTCTCCGGCGCCAAGGTCGCCAATCTGTCGCCGGCGCTGGCCGACGAATTGCAGCTGCAGAATGCCGACGAAGGCGTGGTCATTCTCGACGTCGACAACGGCTCTTACGCCAGCAATCTCGGTTTCCGGCGCGGCGACGTGATCGTTTCGGTGAACAACGAAAAAATCGCCAAGACGCGCGATCTCGAGCGCGCCACCGCGGCGCCGAACCGCTCCTGGCGCATCATCATCCGCCGCGGCGGCCAGCAGATCACCGCAGTGTTCAACGGATGAGGTCCCGGTGAGCCCGCGCGCCAAAGCCGGACCGACGCTGTTCGCGGCAGCCCACCTCGACAAGGATGCGCCGCGCCCGCTCGCCGACCGGTTGCGCCCGCCAAAGCTCGACGAGGTGGTGGGCCAGGACCATCTGCTCGGCCCCGATGGCGCGCTCACCCGCATGCTGGCGACCCGCTCGCTCGGCTCGCTGGTGTTCTGGGGCCCGCCCGGCACCGGCAAGACCACGGTGGCGCGGCTGCTGGCGCAGGCAACCGACCTGCATTTCGAGCAGATTTCCGCGATCTTCACCGGCGTCGCCGACCTCAAAAAGGTGTTCGAGGAGGCGCGCGCGCCGCCGCGAAATGCGGGCAGGGCACGCTGCTGTTTGTCGACGAAATCCATCGCTTCAATCGCGCGCAGCAGGACTGTTTCCTGCCGGTGATGGAAGACGGCACCATCATTCTGGTCGGCGCCACCACCGAAAATCCGTCGTTTGAATTGAATGCGCCGCTGCTGTCGCGCGCGCGCGTGCTGGTGTTCAAATCGCTCGATGCCGAAGCGATCGAGAAGCTGCTGGCGCGCGCCGAGCAGATCGAGGGCCGGCCGCTGCCGCTCGACGCCGATGCCCGCACCGCCCTCATTGGCATGGCCGATGGCGACGGCCGCGCCGCGCTGACTTTGGCCGAGGAAGTCTGGCGCGCCGCCCGCAAGGACGAGACTTTCGGCGCCGCCAAGTTGCAGGAGATCGTGCAGCGCCGCGCGCCGATCTACGACAAGGCGCAGGACGGCCACTACAATCTCATCTCCGCGCTGCACAAGTCGGTGCGCGGCTCCGACCCCGACGCCGCGCTGTATTATCTCTGCCGCATGCTGGACGCCGGCGAGCCGCCGCTCTATATCGCGCGCCGCGTGGTGCGCATGGCGATCGAGGATATCGGGCTGGCCGATCCGCAGGCGCTGGTGATCGCCAATGCCGCCAAGGACGCCTACGATTTCCTGGGCTCGCCCGAAGGCGAACTGGCGATCGCGGAAGCCGTGCTCTACATGGCGACCGCGCCGAAATCGAACGCCTCCTACGCGGCCTTTGGCGCCGCCATGCGCACGGCGAAACAGGCCGGCTCGCTGCTGCCGCCCAAGCACATCCTCAATGCGCCGACCAAGCTGATGAAGGAGGAAGGCTACGGCCGCGGCTACGCCTACGACCACGACGAGGAAGAGGCGTTCTCCGGCCAGAATTATTTTCCCGACGCGCTGCCGCGCCAGCAATTCTACAATCCGCCCGAGCGCGGCTTCGAGCGCGAAGTGAAAAAGCGGCTGGATTACTGGGCGAAGCTGCGCCAGGAGCGGGGCTCCTCGTGAGACGCGGCAAACAAGGCCCGCGTCAGCCGGGCGGCGGGCGGCAACAGGCCGGCCCGCGCGGCCGCGGTCACGGCCGCGATCGCGACGAGCGGATCAAGGAGCGATCGAAAGAGCGTGCCAATCCGCGGCAATCCGACCTGCGCGTGAAGCATTCGCCAAAGCGCGATGGCGGCAGAGGTCGCGCCTTTCCGGCGCGCCCGCCGCGCGAACAGCCGGCCGCTTTTGCGTCCGCACCGCCGCCGGTAGCCGCGCCAAAGCCGGCACATTTTTCGGCCGGCGTGCAAAACGTCACCGTCACGCCCGACGAAAACAGCATGCGCGTCGACCGTTTCTTCGAGGCGCGATTTCCCGGCCTGTCGTTCAGTCATATCCAGCGCATCATCCGCAAAGGCGAGGTGCGGGTGAACGGCAAGCGCACCCAGCCGAAGACGCGGCTCGAGGCCGGGCAGGCGGTGCGCATTCCGCCGCTCAAGCTCGACGCGCCCAAGCCGCGCGACGACGCGCCGGCGGCGCAGAAGGACCGCTCTTTCCTCAAGTCGATCACGCTCTACGAAGACGACGACGTGCTGGTGCTCAACAAGCCGATGGGGCTCGCCGTGCAGGGCGGCTCCGGCACCACGCGCCATATCGACGGCATGCTCGGCGCGCTTGCGCGGCTCGCACCCCGACGCGCAGCGCCCGCGCCTGGTGCACCGCCTCGACAAGGACACCGCCGGCTGCCTGCTGGTGGCCAAGACGCGCTTTGCCGCCGCCGCGCTCGGCAAGACCTTCCGCTCGCGCTCGGCGCGCAAGATCTACTGGGCGCTGGTCGCCGGCGTGCCGAAGCCGGAGCAGGGCCGCGTCTCGACCTTCCTCGCCAAGCAGGAGGTCGAGGAAGACAGCTTCATGCGCATCGCCAAGCACGGCGACAAGGACGCCGTGCATGCCGTCACTTATTACGCGGTGGTGGAGACGGCGGCGCAGAAGCTCGCCTGGATTTCGCTCAAGCCCGTGACCGGCCGCACCCATCAATTGCGCGCGCATATGGCGCATGTCGGCAATCCGATCATCGGCGATCCGAAATATTTCAACATCGAGAACTGGGAGTTGCCCGGCGGCATGCAGGATAAACTGCATCTGCTGGCCCGCCGTATCGCGGTACCGCATCCGCGCGGCGGCACCATCGACGTCAGCGCGCCGCTGCCGCCGCATATGGAGCAGTCCTGGAACCTGCTCGGCTTCGACGCCAAGCGCTACGACCCGATCGTCGAGGCGCCGGAGGAGGACTAGACGGAGCGCAGGATTTTGGCGGCCGGCGCGTTGATGGTCTGACGCACCGTTGCCTGCGCCGAAACGCCGGGAAGCCCCACATGCGCAATGCCTATGTCGCGGGACTTATCGCTTTGACGGTCGTTCGCCGCCGCCGTGCCGGCCTTTGCCCAAGATGACGACCATGGGCCGCTACAACATCATGCGGCCGGAGCCGGGCGTGCCGCCGAAATATAAATCGCCGCGCGGCTCGACCGAGCATGTGGCGATCCCGCCGTCGACCGAAGCCGCGCAGGCGCTGCCGCAAACGGCCGTGTCGCCGCCGTTCGTTGATCCCGCAGACCGGCCAGGTGGTGCCAAGCCAGCCGGTGCTGGCGCCGTCCGGCCCGAACCGGACCGAGACCTATCAGGATCGTGCGCTGCGCTGCGCGACCCAGGCCGGCAGCTATGGCGGCGGCGACCGCAATGCCTTTGTGGGCACCTGCATCAATCAATAGCGATTAGACGGAATGCCGTTCTAGATCAATCGAAAATTGCCCCTTGACAGGCAACCAAAAGGTTGCATATTGTAACCATGGATGCGGTGTTCAAGGCGCTGGCCGATGCGAGCCGCAGGGAACTGCTGGATCGGCTGCGCGCCGAAAACGGGCAGACGCTGAACGATCTCTGCGCGCGGCTTGCCATGACGCGGCAGGCGGTCAGCAAGCATCTCGGCCTTCTGGAAGAGGCCAACCTCGTCGCCAGCGTGCAGCGGGGCAGGGAAAAGCTGCACTACCTCAATCCGGTGCCGATCCACGAGATCGGCGAGCGCTGGATCGGGAAATTCGAACGGGGGCGGCTTCAGGCCCTCAGCGACATGAAACAAGCGTTGGAGTCGTCCGATGAGTAAACCGAGCTTCGTCTACGTCACCTATATCCGCTCCACGCCGGAGAAGGTCTGGCAGGCGCTGACCGATCCCGCGACGATGAAGAAATACTGGTTCGGCGCTTTCGCCGAGACCGACTGGAAGCCGGGTTCGCCGTGGACGCTCAAGTTCGACGACGGCCGGGTCGCGGATGCCGGCGAAATCCTTGAATCCGAGCCGCCGAAGCGCCTCGTCATCCGCTGGCGCAACGAATGGAAGCCGGAAATAAAGGCCGAAGGCTGGTCGCGCTGCACCATGACCATCGAGCCGCATCAGGGTGTTGCCCAGCTCACCATCCGCCACGAACTCGAAGGCGAAGGCACCAAGTTTATCGAGGCGGTGTCAGGCGGCTGGCCAAGAATTCTCTCGAACCTCAAGTCTCTTCTCGAAACCGGGGCGGTTGCCTACGAGACGAAGGCCTGAAGCGACAAGCCTGCGGCTCAAATGACTTCGTGCGTGCGTTGTTGGAAGGGGAGGCGCTTTGCGTGCCGCGCGGGGCGCCTCCCAACTTTGTCAGGCGCCCGCGGCATCGAGCGCGGCGATGTCTTCGGGTGTCAGCTTGATCTCCGGCGCTTTCATGATGTCGCCGAGTTGCGTGAGGCTGGTGGCGCTGACGATCGGCGCGGTAGATACGGCCGATCAACCACGCCAGTGCGATTTGCGCCGGCAGGGCGTGGTGGCGCGCCGCCACGTGTCGAGCACCTTCAAAATCCGCAAGCCGCGGCCGTCGAGATATTTCTTCAGCCGTCCGCCGCGCGCCGGATTCTTATCAGCGTCGGCAAGCGAACGATATTTGCCGGTGAGAAAGCCGGCGGCGAGGCCGTAGTAGGGAATGACGCCGATCTTCTCCTGCCGGCAGATCGGCGCGTACTCGGTCTCGAATTCGTTGCGATCGGATAAATTATAAAGCGGCTGCAGGCTCTCATAGCGCGGCAGGCCGAGCTTCGTGCTCGCCGCCAGCGAGGCCTTCAGCCGCGCCGGGCTGATGTTGGAAGCGCCGATCGCGCGCACCTTGCCGGCCTTGATCAACTGCCGCATAGGCCTGCATGGTCTCTTCGACCGGCGTGATCTCGTCGTCGAAATGGGTCTGGTAGAGATCGATGCGGTCGGTTTGCAGACGCCGCAATGACGCCTCGCATGCGCGCAGGATGTAGTCCTTCTTCAGGCTGCGGTGGCCTGCGCCCATGTCCTCGCCGACCTTGGTGGCGATCAGCACCTTGTCGCGCTTGCCGCTTTTTTCAGCCAGTTGCCGATGATGGTTTCCGATTCGCCGCCCGGATGGCCCGGCACCCAGCGCGAATAGCTGTCGGCAGTGTCGATGGCGTTGAAGCCGGCATCGACGAAGGCATCGAGGAATGCGTGCGAGGTCTTCTCGTCGACATTCCAGCCGAACACATTGCTGCCGAGCATCAGTGGCGCGAAATAGAGATCGGATTGCCCGAGCCTGCGCAGGTCCATAAGCGGATATTAGCGCCTAACGCAGGATGGCGTTGAACTTCTCCAGCGCCGCCTGGCCCGGGCAAAGCTCTTTCTCGGAGAGCGCGTTGAGCGGCGTCTCAACCGTGTCGAGATGGCCGTGCAGGTCTTCCGAGCTCCTTCTCCATATAGAGCAAGCCGGTGACGATCTGCTTTTTGGCGGCGTGATGCTGGAGGAAGCCAAGCGCGGCGGCGCGGTCATGCAGCTCGTAATCGGCATCAAGCTTGCGCAGCGCCAGCTTCGAGCCGTCATGTTGCTCCACGATCTCAACGGTGCCGGGCTCGTATTTCACTTCGATCGGCATGCGGCTGGAAATGAAGTCGAGCCGGTTCACCGCCTCGTTGTGCTCGCGCACGAAATCGAAGCTCTTGGTCGAGCCGGCGTGGTTGTTGAACATGACGCAGGGGCTGATCACGTCGATGAAGGCCGCGCCGTTGTGCGCGATCGCCGCCTTGATGATCGGCACCAGTTGCTGCTTGTCGCCGGAGAACGAGCGGGCGACGAAACTGGCGCCGAGCTGCAGCGCCATCGCCACCAGATCGATGGAATTATCGGTGTTGATCACGCCGCGCTTCGACTTGGAGCCGCGGTCGGCGGTGGCCGAGAACTGGCCTTTGGTCAGGCCGTACACGCCGTTGTTCTCGACGATATAGGTCATGTTGACGCCGCGGCGCAGCGCAATGGGCGAACTGCCCGAGCCCGATCGAGGCGCTGTCGCCGTCGCCGGAGACGCCGAGATAGATCAGATCGCGGTTGGCGAGATTGGCGCCGGTCAAGCACCGACGGCATGCGGCCATGCACCGAATTGAAGCCGTGCGAATTGCCGAGGAAATAAGTCGGCGTCTTCGACGAGCAGCCGATGCCGGAAATCTTGGCCACCCGATGCGGCTCGATCGACAGCTCGAAACAGGCCTGGATGATCGCCGCCGTGATCGAAGTCGTGCCCGCAGCCGGCGCACAGCGTCGAGACCGTGCCCTCGTAGTCGCGGTGGGTGTAGCCGAGATCGTTCTTCGGCAGATCGGGGTGATGGAATTTCGGCTTGGCGAGATAGGTCATGAGCTAACCTTCAGCGGCGTCACTTTCAGCTTGTCGAGATGCTCGCCGATCGCCTTGGCGATGAAGCGGGCGGTGATCGGCGTGCCGTCGTAATGCAGGATCGGCACCAGCCGCACCGGGTCGATGCCGCATTCGTTGACGATGAGCGAGCGCAATTGCGCGTCGCGGTTCTGCTCGACCACGAACACGAAATCGTGGTCGGCGACGAAGCTGTTGACGATGGAATGGAACGGGAAGGCGCGGATGCGCATGCGGTCGAGCGCATGGCCGTGCGCCTCGATCATGTGGATCGCCTCGTCCATCGCCGGCGAGGTCGAGCCGAAATAGATCACGCCGTATTTGGTCGGCTTGTCGGCATTGGCCAGCAGCGGCCGCGGCACCAGGTCCTTGGCGGTGTCGAACTTGCGGATCAGCCGCTGCATGTTGTCGACGTAAGGCGCGCCTTCCTCGGTGTATTTGGCGTAGCGGTCGCGCGAGGTGCCGCGGGTGAAGAACGAGCCCTTGGTCGGGTGCGTGCCGGGATAGGTGCGGTAGGGAATGCCGTCGCCGTCGACGTCGAGATAGCGGCCGAATTCCTTGCCGGCTTCCAGCTCCTCGGCGGTCATCACCTTGCCGCGGTCGTATTGGCGGTTGTCGTCCCAGGCCAGCGGCCGCGACAAATGATGGTTCATGCCGATGTCGAGATCGAGCATGACGAAGATCGGCGTCTGCAGCCGGTCGGCGAGATCGAAGGCCTGCGCGCCGAAATCGAAGGCTTCCGCCGGATCCTCCGGGAACAGCAGAACGTGCTTGGTGTCGCCATGCGAGGCATAGGCGCAGGAGATGATGTCGCACTGCTGGGTGCGCGTCGGCATGCCGGTCGAGGGACCGGCGCGCTGCACGTCGAACAGCACCGCCGGGATTTCCGCGAAATACGCCAAGCCCGATGAACTCCTGCATCAGCGAAATGCCGGGGCCGGACGTGGCGGTAAAGGCGCGCGCGCCGTTCCAGCCGGCGCCGATCACCATGCCGATGGAGGCGAGTTCGTCCTCGGCCTGGATGATGGCGTATTTGGCCTGCTTGCTCTGCGGATCGACGCGGAGCTTGGCGCAATGGCGCGTGAAGGCATCGGCCAGCGAGGAGGACGGCGTGATCGGATACCAGGCGCAGACCGTGGCGCCGCCATAGACCGCGCCGAGCGCCGCCGCCGCATTGCCCTCGATGAAGATGCGGTCGCCGACCTTGTTGCTCTTCTTCAGGCGCAGGCCGATCGGGCAGGCGAGGTTCAAGGTCGCGTAGTCGCGGCCGATATGCAGCGCCTTGATGTTGGGCTCGATCAGCTTTTCCTTGCCTTTGTACTGCTCGCCGATGAGCTGCTCGACCACCTTCACGTCCATGTCGATCAGCGCGGTCAGCACGCCGATATAGATGATGTTCTTGAACAATTGGCGCTGGCGCGGATCGGTGTATTCGCGGTTGCAGATCGCGGTCAGCGGCACGCCGATGACGGTGATGTCGGCGCGGAATTTCGAGGCCGGCAGCGCCTTGGTGGAATCGTAGAGCAGGTAGCCGCCCGGCTCGATGCCGGCGATGTCCTTGTCGAAGGTCTGCGGATTCATCGCCACCATCAGATCGGTGCCGCCGCGCGCGCCGAGATGGCCGGCTTCCGAGACGCGCACCTCGTACCAGGTCGGCAGGCCCTGAATGTTGGACGGGAAGATGTTGCGCGGCGCCACCGGCACGCCCATGCGCATCACGGCGCGGGCGAACATCTCGTTGGCGCTGGCGGAGCCCGAGCCGTTGACGTTGGCGAAGCGGACGACGAAGTCGTTTACGCGGCTGATCGGTGTGGCGGTCGGCATGAAGTCCCTGCGTAGGTCATATCCAGCAAGAATTTCTGCATGTCCCAGGCGCCGGTCGGGCAGCGTTCGGCGCACAGGCCGCAATGCAGACAGACGTCCTCGTCTTTTACCATGACGCGGCCGGTTTTGAGGCCGTCCTGGACATAGAGGTCCTGGCCAAGATTGAGCGATGGCGCGGTCAGCCGCTTGCGCAAGTCGGCTTCCTCGCCGTTCGCCGTGAAGGTGATGCAGTCCATCGGGCAGATATCGACGCAGGCGTCGCATTCGATGCAGAGCTGCGCGCTGAAAACCGTCTGCACGTCGCAATTCAGGCAGCGTCCGGCTTCGGCAAGCGCCAGATCGGGATCGAAGCCCAATTCGACTTCGGCCTTGATGTCCTTGAGCGCGACGCCTAGGTCGCGCAGCGGCACCTTGTAACGCTTATCGAGCTCGATCTCGTTGTCGTAGGACCATTCGTGGATGCCCATCTTCTGGCTCATCATCGCGACCGCCGGCAGGGGACGGTCGGCGATGTCCTCGCCATTGAGCATCTTGTCGATCGAGACCGCGGCCTCGTGGCCGTGCGCCACCGCCCAGATGATGTTCTTCGGGCCGAAGGCGGCGTCGCCGCCGAAGAACACCTTCGGATTGGTCGAGGCGAAGGTCACCTTGTCGACCTTCGGCATATGCCATTCGTCGAACTCGATGCCGCAATCGCGCTCGATCCAGGGGAAAGCGTTCTCCTGGCCGACCGCCACCAGCACGTCGTCGCAGGGGAAATGCTGATCGGGCTCGCCGGCGTTGCACCAGCTTGCGGCGGCCCTTGGCGTCGTACTCGGCTTTTACCTTCTCGAAGGTGATGCCGGTGAGTTTGCCGTTATCGTGGGTGAATTCCTTCGGCACCAGATAATTGTGGATCGGGATGCCCTCGTGCATGGCGTCTTCCTTTTCCCAAGGCGACGCCTTCATTTCCTCGAAGCCCGAGCGCACGACGACCTGCACGTCCTCGCCGCCGAGCCGGCGCGAGGAGCGGCAGCAATCCATGGCGGTGTTGCCGCCGCCGAGCACGATCACGCGCTTGCCGATTTTGGTGACGTGGCCGAACGACACCGAGGACAGCCAGTCGATGCCGATGTGGATGTTCTTGGCGGCTTCCTTGCGGCCGGGAATGTCGAGGTCGCGCCCGCGCGGCGCGCCGGAGCCGACGAAGATCGCGTCCCAGCCTTCGGCCAGCAGCGCCTTCATGCTGTCGATGCGTTTGCCGCCGCGGAACTCGACGCCGAGATCGAGGATGTAGCCGCATTCCTCGTCGATCACGCTGTCGGGCAGGCGGAATTTCGGAATTTGCGAGCGGATCATGCCGCCGGCTTGCGGATCGCCGTCGAACACCACGCAAGTGATAGCCGAGCGGCGCCAGATCGCGCGCGACCGTGAGCGAGGCCGGCCCGCCGCCGACCAGCGCGATGCGCTTGCCGTTTTTCTTCTGCGCGGGCTTGGGCAGCCGCGCCGTGATGTCATCCTTGTAATCGGCGGCGACGCGCTTCAAGCGGCAGATCGCCACCGGCTCGTCCTCGACGCGCACGCGCCGGCAGGCCGGTTCGCACGGCCGGTCGCAGGTGCGCCCGAGGATTCCCGGAAACACGTTCGAGTACCAGTTGACCATGTAGGCGTCGGAATAGCGCCCCGCCGCGATCAGCCGGATATATTCAGGGACGGGCGTGTGCGCCGGACAAGCCCATTGGCAATCCACGACCTTGTGGAAGTAGTCCGGCGCGGCAATGTTGGTATTCTTCATTCACTCCTCGAAACGCGCCCCGCTACGCCGAATACTGAAACGGTGTCGCGTCACAGCCGTTGAACGGCTGGCCTTTCCCCCGGCGCGGCCTTGGCATCGGCCGCGAATTCAGAGGCCGGAATATATGGGCTAGAACCCCCCAAGGCTACCTATCCTTCCGTCAGGCCCGTGACCTATCAACTGCAAGTCAATACTGACCTTTTCGCTCCCTGAAAGGGGCGGCAGCAAGGCCGGAGCGCGGCAAAATCGCCGTTTTGCGTTAATGCTTATGGCCGCCGGACCGGCTACTTTCTCGCAATGCGCTAGGTCTGCGGCGGTTCCGTCCTGCTGCGGCGCACAATCACGTGATTCTGATGCGCGAGATTTTCACCGAGATTTTCGAAAACCAGCCGCTCGACCCGCGCGAGGCGGCGCGCCGCGGCGCGCGGCCGCCGTTGCGCAAGCGATTCTATCAGCAGGCCGCAGGTCGGCGAAGGCGAGGGTGGCTTCCCGCTGCTGCTCGATGGCAAGCCGGTCAAGACGCCGGCGCGGCGGCCGCTCGCCGCGCCGAGCGCGGGCGCTGGCCGAGAAAATCGCCGAGGAATGGAATGCGCAAGACCGACATGATCGACCCGGCGCGCATGCCGCTCACGCGGCTTGCCAATGCGGTGATCGACGCGGTGACGGATTGCGCCGGCGCCGGTTGCCGACGAAGTGGCAAAATATCTCGGCTCCGATTTGCTGTGTTATCGCGCCGAAGCGCCCGCCGGCCTGGTCGAGTTGCAAGCGCGGCATTGGGATCCGGTGCTGGCCTGGGCTCGTGATTCGCTGGGCGCGCGTTTCGTGCTGGCGCAGGGCGTCGTGCATGTGGCGCAGCCGGCGGAGGCGGTCGCCGCCGCGCGCGCAAGCAATTCCGGCGGATCCATGGCGCCTGGCCGCGGTGTCCTTGATCACGACGCTGACCGGTTCCGGCTTGCTGGCGTTGGCGCTCGTGCACGGCGCGCTCGAAGCCGACGCCGCCTGGGCGGCCGCCCATGTCGACGAGGACTGGCAGATGTCGCAATGGGGCAGCGATGATGCCGCGCTCGAACGCCGCGCCTATCGTCGCGCGGAGTTCGACGCGGCGGTGGCGGTGTTGCGGCTTGCTTAACGTCGCCCTGCAAAAACGGAGAGAGCAAATGCGTTCAAAACTTGGGACCTTCATCGTGCTGGCAAGTTTAGCGCTAGTCGGGCAGGCGTTGGCGCAGGCGCCCGCGCCGCCGCAGGAAGGCGCCAATAAGGCGGCGGCCGACTACTTCAAGCTCTGTGCTTCTTTGTACAACATGGGCAAAACAGGCGCGGATGCGATTGCGGCCTGCGACCAGGCGATCGCCGCCGATCCAAAAAAGGCGGACGCGTATTTCGTCAAAGGTTCCATTCTTTACGGCAACGGAACAATCGACAAAAACAACAAATATATGGTGCCGCCCGGCACTGTGGAAACACTCAAACAATATCTCGCCGTCGCTCCCAGCGGTCCGCACGTTCCGGATGTCAAAGCGATGCTTGACGCTCTGAATTGATCGCGCAGGTTCTCATCTCAGCGCAGGCGGTTGCTGCCCGGACCTAATGCCCGGTCGGGTCGCCCTTGCGGCCGGCCTCGTAGAGGAACCAGACGCGCCGCTCGGTCTCGTCGATATAGACCTCGAGCAGGCTGGTGGTCGCGACGTCGTTGTGTTCATCGCAGACGTCGTGCGCTTCGCGCATGGCGGCGACGAAGCGCTGGTTGTCGTCGCGCAGCTCGGCCAGCATGTCGTCGGGCGTGACATAGGCCGCGTCGTTGTCGGCGATGCGCTGATGACGCGTGATGTCGCCGATCGAGCGCAGCGTCGGCGCGCCGAGCTTGCGTACGCGCTCGGCCAGCACGTCGGTCATGGCGAAAATCTGGTCGGATTGCTCGTCGAGCAGCAGGTGGTAGTCGCGGAAATGCGGCCCGCTCATGTGCCAGTGGAAATTCTTGGTCTTGAGATAAAGCGCGAAGGTGTCGGCCAGCACCGCGTTGATCGCGCCGGCGATGTCCTTGCTGGCATTGGCGCCGAGATCGGTCGGCGTCTGGAGGCGCGGTGAAGCCTTGGCAACACTATTCATTGGCGTAAACCCCTGTCTGACGATGTATCTGAACCCGCGAGCGTCCCAAAGGTTCCATTTCGACGGCCGTCGGCTTGAGAATTACGTCGCTTTATTTTGGGAGGCCTGCTGCGCGTCGATGTCGGCGGCCTTGGCAAGGCTCGCCGCGGCTTCATCGGCGCGGCCTAAAGCCTGCAAAACGCCGGCGCGGCCGCGATAGGCATCCGCGAAGCGCGGATCGTGCAAAATCGCGGCCTCATAGCTCGCCAGCGCCTCGTCCGGCCGGCGCAAGTCGGCCAGCACCTTGCCGCGATTGACATGGGCCTCGGCCATTGCCGGGGCGCTGGCAATCGCCTTGTCGAAGCTCGCCAGCGCCTGCTCGGGACGGCCGAGCACCTGCAGCAGCGCGCCGTGGTTGAGCCAGTCGGGAGCCGATTCCGGTTTGAGCGCCAGCGCGCGGTCGAAACTTTTGAGCGCCTCGTCGGCCAAACCCGCCGCCGCCAGCAGGCCGGCCCGGTTGCCATGCGCCTCGGCGAAATTCGGGTCGAGCGCGATCGCCGCGTCGAAGGCCTTCACCGCTTCCAGATGTTCGCCCAGCCGATCATAGGCCTTGCCGATCATATTGTGCACGCGCGCCTGCGGCGGGCCGACGTCGAGCGCACGCTTGCCAAGCTCGATGCCCTGCCTGAACTGTTCCTCCTGGCAGGCGATGGTCGCCACGTAATAAAGCGCATCGGCGTTTTTCGGGTCGCCCTGCAGCACCTCGGTGTAGCGGTCCATGGCCTCGCGCAGTTGGCCCTGCCGGTGGTGGAACAGGCCCTGTCGCAGCAGCGTCTCGGCCTTGGCGGGTTCGGTCATGCAGGGGTTCTAAGCAGCCTTTGCAGGCTGTGCCAAGCGCCAATGACGGCATGGAGGCCGTCATGGTATGCATTTTGCAGCCGGATTCCCCAAGGCAGGGCTCATGAAGGACATCCTCGACAGGCTCGAAAAGCGGCGCGGCGAGGCCCGCCTGGGCGGCGGCGAAAAGCGCATCGAGGCCCAGCACAAGCGCGGCAAATTGACCGCGCGCGAGCGCATCGAACTGCTGCTCGACAAGGGCTCGTTCGAGGAGCTCGACATGTTCGTCGAGCACCGCTCGTCCGATTTCGGCATGGAAAAGACCAAAATCCCCGGCGACGGCGTGGTCACCGGCTGGGGCACGGTCAACGGCCGCACGGTCTATCTGTTCTCCAAGGACTTCACCGTGTTCGGCGGCTCGCTGTCGGAAGCGCACGCGCAGAAGATCATGAAGGTGCAGGACATGGCGATGAAGGCGCGCGCGCCGGTCATCGGCCTGTTCGACGCCGGCGGCGCCCGCATCCAGGAGGGCGTCGCGGCGCTCGGCGGCTATGGCGAGGTGTTCAAGCGCAACGTGCTGGCCTCCGGCGTCATCCCGCAGATCTGCGTCATCATGGGGCCGTGCGCGGGCGGCGACGTCTATTCGCCGGCCATGACCGATTTCATCTTCATGGTGCGCGACACCTCCTACATGTTCGTCACCGGGCCCGATGTCGTGAAGACCGTGACCAACGAAGTCGTCACCGCCGAGGAACTGGGCGGCGCCTCGGTGCACACCACCAAATCGGGCGTCGCCGACGGCGCGTTCGAGAACGACGTCGAATGTCTGCTGCAAATGCGCCGGCTGATCGACTTCCTGCCCGCCAACAACGAGAGCCGGCGTGCCGGAATGGCCGACGCAGGACCCCGCCGACCGCGAGGAGCCCTCGCTCGACACGCTGATCCCGGACAATCCGAACAAGCCCTACGACATCAAGGAGCTGATCCTGAAAGTCGCGGACGAGGGCGACTTCTTCGAGATCGCGCCGGCTTACGCCAAGAACATCGTCACCGGCTTCGGCCGCATCGCCGGCCGCACCGTCGGCTTCGTCGCCAACCAGCCGATGGTGCTGGCCGGCGTGCTCGACTCGGACGCCTCGCGCAAGGCGGCGCGCTTCGTGCGCTTTTGCGACGCCTTCAACATTCCGATCGTCACCTTCGTCGACGTGCCCGGATTTTTGCCCGGCACCGCGCAGGAATATAACGGCCTGATCAAGCACGGCGCCAAGCTGCTGTTCGCCTATAGCCAGTGCACGGTGCCGCTGGTGACCGTGATCACGCGCAAGGCCTTCGGCGGCGCCTATGACGTGATGGCGTCAAAGCACGTCGGCGGCGATCTCAATTACGCCTGGCCGACCGCGCAGATTGCCGTCATGGGCGCCAAGGGCGCGGTCGAGATCATCTTCCGCGGCGGCGACAAGGACGAGATCGCCGCGCGCACCAAGGAATACGAGGACCGCTTTCTGTCGCCCTTCGTCGCCGCCGAGCGCGGCTATATCGACGACGTCATCATGCCGCACTCGACGCGCCGCCGCATCGCCCGCGCGCTGGCGATGCTCAAGGGCAAGAAGGTCGAGATGCCGGCGCGGAAGCACGATAATTTGCCGGTGTAACTGAGCGAGGAGGCGCCGATGACGCTCGCACAAGCCACCGAACGCTTCGTACGCTGGAGCCGTCTTGGCGTGTTCAACAAGATTTTCGCGGAGCTGGCGCGCAAGGCTGGCAAGCCGCGCCGGCTGATGATCGATACAACCCCATCTGAAAGCCCATCGCACCGGCCGCGAACCTTTTAAGTAGGATTCTGTTCCCAGACGTATCGGGCGCACGAAAGGCGGCCTGAAGCTCAAAAGCTGCACGCTGTGTGGCGATGGCCACGGACGGCCGCTGATCATGCTGCTCAGCGAAGGCCAGATGAGCGACTACAAAGGCGCGGCGCTGATGTTAACTGCCCTGCCGAATGCCAAGGAGCTTCTCTGGGCCAAACAAAGGCTACGACGCGGATTGGTTCCGCCAGGCTCTCGCCGAACGTGAAATGACAGCCTGCATCCCGTCAAAATCCAATCGCAAAAAACCTATCAAACATGACCCTATGCTCTACCGTCAGCGCCACAAAATCGAGAATATGTTTGGCAGGCTCAAGCGACTGGCGACGTATCCACACCCGTTACGACCGATGCGCACATACCTTCATGTCAGCAATCTGCATCGCAGCCGTCGTCATCTTCTGGCTATGATCAATGGTTCTTACCCTCCATGGATCTGTGGGAGATAGGCTTCATAATGTACTTTTGGAGAAGAAAAAGCTTCCATGACGACGAATTCCCTAACTCATTGCGCGCTGTTGCTATGACAATTGACTTGAGGACGCATGTCAGTCAAATCTTGATGAAAAACCGTTATATGCGGAGTGCACGAAACCTTCTGTCGATTGATGTACATTGGATATCCGACTTACGGCCTATACATTAGAGCCAGAACCCGGGTACTGAATTTGTAAAGACCGAAGATGACGAATTAGCCAACAAATTCTGGTGGGCCCATATTAGAAAGGCGCAGCAAACATTTTTTATGCAACGCGATTTATAGACTGACGAGAGTTAGGTCGGATCGCGTTGACGATCCGGTTGAGGGGCTTGGAGACACTCGTGAATACCATGTTTTCCAACTGCACACCATCGCATCGTACGCGCGCCATTCAGCGGTGCCTTTTTTAGCGCGCTTATAGAAATGCCAACATCACAGCCATACATTTTCGGAATGCCGAGCGAAATATTTATATATAACCGTGAAGTTCCTGTTTTACATACTTGCTGACAGCGGTGCTTTGTATGTCGTTGCTAAATCCACAGATTCTATTAACTGATCGTGACCAAGTGTCGGAGGCGTTTTACAAAAGGTCGTCCGGAATGGAGCGGTACATATAATGCATATGCTTCTGTCTTTGATAATATCATTCGGGATGTCTCCCATCTTTGAAAACTGCGTCATGAAATGAAGACTTTTTTCGAGGAACAAGCGCGAAACGTGATGGCCGATGCCCACCACCTTCTTCCTCGTCCGCGCCGTCGTCGCGCCCGACCCTGCGCGAGAAATTCGACCGCCTGGTATTCGACCGACCACCTGCCGTGGGCGATCAAGGTTTTCAAATGCGACAAGGCCTGGCGGTTCTGGAGCGAGGTGGAGGAGGGCGTGCATTACGCGGTCTATCGCTTCGCCGACAAGGCGGCCTGCGACGCGGCCATGAAGTCGGACGGCTTGAAGGAGCTGATCGCCGACTTCGACCGCACCTGGCCCGAAGGCGTCACCCGCACGCGCGATATCGTGACGCTGGCGGAGGAGCGGGAGAGCTAACTCGTTGTCGTCCCCGCCAACGGGTCCGCGCGAAGCGCGGCCCGATGACAGGCTCCGGCGGGTACCCATCACTCTCCTCCCGCCACAGAAACAGGCTCGTAGTCGCACATGTTGCAAAAAATCGCTTATGGGTCCCGGCCACTGCCTCGCGACGCTCATTCGCGCGCGCGCCGGCTTAACTCTTTCCCGCAGTAGGATTATATTCCACGTGCTTTGCTCATTGAGGGCGTCTTCGCGAGACGTCTCGAAGATGGAGCAAGGTGCGGCGCCCGCGGGCGGGGGACGTACCCCGCTCCCGGGCGGCGCCGGGGCTCCGCCCGGGGGCACTATGACCCCTGCCAGGAGCTCGCTGACGGCGGGCCTGGGCTTGCCCGAGGCTCGGCAGGAGCGGTTGACCCGAAGGCGCCGCGACTCCGAGCCGGAGGCAGGCGAAACGGACCTGAAAGCGCGGCCCGGCGCCGTAAGACGCCGCGATGGAGCGCCGAGAGGCGCCCGCATTCTTCGGAAGAGGATGCGGCACGACGGAAGACTGGTGCGCCACTCGGTGCTCCATCCCCTCGGCTTTTGCGAGGGGAAAAGCGCCCCGCGAAGGCGGGGAATACGGCGTCCCCGCGCCGCAAAGAACAGGGGCGATGACGCACGCCAATTTGACTTTCATGCGCGGGCTTGACCCACGCATCCATGATGAGGCGCATCGTGCGACAGACTTACGTAAGATTTCCGACGACGTGCCGCCTCATGGATTGCCCGGTCAAGCCCGGCAATGACGGCAGAAAGGGCGGTGACGCCCTAAACCTCCGTGCCCTCGAGCTGCGCCCGGCGGCATAGCCGGTGGCGGTGAGCTGATAGCGGTAGCGGTTGCGCGGGTCGATGGCGACCCAGTCGTTCGCGACCGCCCTGTTGAGCCCGCGCTGGAAATCGCCGTCGCGCACGCTGAAGAAATAATTGCGCGGCAGCATGCCGCTGGCCGGGATGCGGTTGCGTATGAAGACGTCGAGGATCTGGCGGCCGACATCGTCGTCGGAATTGGCGTCGGACATGGCGAACCCCCGGACTTCGCAGCGTATTGAGTAAAATCGTTACGCCAATCTGCGCGCGCTGTCGCGCCGCCGCGGAAAAATTCTAAAAGTTATCCCGGATATTTCGCGCGCGGATTTGTCCGCTCAAGTTCCCGCCACGACTTTGTTGCGCAGCACGCCGATGCCGCTGATCTCGATCTCCACCGTGTCGCCCGGCTTCATGTTGGCGGGCACGCCGTCGGTTCCCATCCACATCACGTCGCCCGGCTCGATGGTGCAGTACTTCGACACCTCGGCGATGTAGGTCGCGGTGTCGAAGATCATGTTGTTGGTGGCGAAGCGGTCGATTTCCTGGCCGTTCAAGCGGATAACCGTCTCCATCGTGGCCGGATCGAGCCCGGTGACGATCCACGGCCCCATCGGCTTGAAGGTGTCGGCATTCTTGGCGCGCCACAGCGTGCGGTCGCCCGCCTGCCATGAGCGCTCGCTGACGTCGTTGCCGATGGTCCAGCCCAGCACGTAGTCGAGCGCGTTCTCGCGGCGACGTTGCGGCAGCGCTTGCCGAACACCGCCACCAGCTCGCCCTCGTATTGGAACGCCTCGCCGGCAGTCGGCCGGCTTGACGATGTTTTCCTCGTGGGCGATCAGCGCGTTATTGGCGCGGTAGCCGATGTCGGGCCGTTTCGGGAACACCGGCTCGGTCTTGCGCTTGGCCGCCATCTTGCGGATGTGGTCGGCGTAATTGATGCCGACGCAGTAGAAGGTCGGCGGCACCACCGGGATCAGCAGCTTGACGCTCGTCGAGCGGATAGGCGCGGGCGGTCGCTTGTGCTCGCCGAACGGCGCTGCCGTCGACGGCGATCACCTGGCCGCCCTCGACCAGGCCGTAGCTTGTCACATTGTCCTTCTCGAACCGGCACCATGTCGTCATTGTCACCGCCACCCGCCGCCGCCGTTGGCATAGACCGTGTCCGCGGTCATGAACGGGCAGGCGTCCGAGCACATGAACAGCACCAGTTCGCCGATTTCCTCCGGCTCGCCGAAGCGCCCCATCGGAATGTCGTCGAGGAAGCGCTTGAGCAGTTCCGGCGAGGAGGCCGCCGCCGCGGCGAAGGCGGTCTTGATCGGTCCGGGCGAGATCGACAGCACGCGGATATTGTCCTTGGCGAATTCGCGCGCCACGCCGAGCGTCATCGAATTGACCGCGCCCTTGGCCGCCGCGTAATGCGTCGAGGTATTGGGCCCGCCGCGCTTGACCGCCATGCTGGCGACATTGACGATGACGCCGCCGCCGTTCTTGAGCATCTGCGGGATCACCGCCTGCATGGCGTAGAACGTGCCCTTGAAATTCAGGGCGAGGGTGCGCTCCAGCAGATCGTCGGTGATATCGAGGAATTTCGAGCGGGCGAGCGCCGCGCCGGCCGAATTGAACAGGAAATCGACCCGGCCGAAGCCGTTGACCGCGAGTTCCACCATGTCGTTGACGGCGGCGCGCTTGGTCACGTCGATGGTGAGCGCCAGCGCCTGGCTGCCGATCTTGTTGACCTGCTTCGGCCGTCTCCTCGACGCCCTTTTCGTTGATGTCGGCGCACACCACATTGGCGCCCTCGCGCGCGAAAATCAGCGCGGTCGCCCGCCCGATGCCGCTGGCGGCGCCGGTGATGACGATGGTCTTGCCGTGGAAGTAATCCGGCGTCTTCGGCATGGTTTGCTACCCTCTCGCTCTCATGTCCGGGCTTGACCCGGGCATCCATGATGACTATCGGCGATCGGGAGCCTTACGTCAGCCGGTTTTTGCGGTTCACGGCGTGTACGACATCGCGCCCATGCGGATCACGGTCTTGGTGCCGAACAAGATCGCCTTCGAGAGCAATGCGACGTCCATCGGCATGTCCTTGCGCCAGACGTCGAGCAGCAGCGCGATGCGCACCTCATCGCTGCGGTTCCAGGCCTCGTGCGGGTAGGTGTCGTCCCACAGCAGGCCTTCGCCGTCGTTCATGAGATACGGCACACCGTCGACATTGAGCTCGCAGGCCGGCTTGCCGCTCGTCGTCGCGCGGCATGGTCAGCATCAAATGATAGCGCAGGATGGCGCGGAACGGGCCGCGGTGTTTCGGGATGTGCTTGCCCGGGGCCAGGAACGAGAACACCGCCGACACGACTTCGGGCGCCTCGTCGAGCAGCGCGGCGACGGCCGGCGTGCGCTGCAGGTTCTCTTTGATCGGCGCGCCATAGGCCTTCATCAGGAACATGCGCCAGTCGCGCCCGTCATTGGCCGAGATGTCGGCTTGCGCCGGCATGATGTCGTGAAAACGCGGCACCTTCTCGATTGTGGCCGCTATCGCGAGGGCCTCGTCGCGGATCGCGGTCCAGCGCTCGTTGAACAGCCTGGCGTTGGGAAAGTAATGTTCGGCATCCAGCGTCGCCGGTGTCGTAATGCGGCGATCGTAGAGGGCGCGGACGGCGCCCGAGGCTCGGTCGTAAAGTTGCGACACTGGGCTTCTCCGTGGGCAGGTCGCGCCCTGGCGGGACTATAGTTCCGTGTCGCGCCGCCGTCATATATCGTCTTGCATAAATTCGCCGCCGGCCTGGCAAGGGCCGGTGTAGGAAACTAGTCCGATTTTGCGACAAAAAGCAGGGATGCCCCATGGTCATGCGTAAATTACTGCTCGCGCTGCTGCTGGCGCCGCTCTTCGGCGCGCCGGCCCGCGCGGAAGACAACTTCGTCACCTTCAAATCCATGAGTCCGGATCTTGCGCTGACGCTCGCCCGCGCCGCGCTCGCCGATTGCCAGAAGCGCGGCTATCAGGTCGCGGTCGCGGTGGTGGATCGTTTCGGCATCACCCAGGTCATGCTGCGCGACCGCTACGCCGGCGCCTTCGCCATCAAGACCGCCACCGGCAAGGCCTGGACTGCGGTCAATTTCCGCAACAACACCGGCGACGTCGTCGCCACGACGCCTGCCGGCACCGGCGTGCGCGCTTTGCCCGGCGCGACGGTGTCTACCGGCGGCGTCATGGTGGAGGCGGCCGGCACGCTGGTCGGCGCCATCGGGGTCTCAGGCGCGCCGGGCGGCGATAAGGACGAAGCCTGCGCCAAGGCCGGCATCGCCGCAGTGCGCGACAAGCTCGATTTTTAAGAGGTCAGTCATGAATCCGATCGAATATGCCGATGCCTCGCCCGCCGTGCGCGCGGTCTATGACGACATCAAGAAAACCCGCAACGTGCCCGACGTGAACAATTTCTGGAAATACCTGGCGCGCGACCCGGCGACGCTCAAGCGTACCTGGGAGAGCATCAAGGAAATCATGGCGCCCGGCGCGCTCGATCCGCTGACCAAAGAAATGATCTATCTGGCGGTCAGCGTCACCAATGGCTGCGCCTATTGCATCGCCAGCCATACCGCGGCCGCCCGCAAGGCCGGCATGAGCGAGGCCATGTTTGGCGAGGTGATGGCGGTCACCGGCATGGCCAACGAAACCAACCGACTGGCCAATGGCTACCGGGTGCCCGTCGACCCGGCTTTTCAGACCTGATTGCCGAGCGGCGGGTGTTCGTGACAGGATAAGAAAAAGCGCTCAAAGCGCCTGGGGGAGGGGACTGGAAATGATCGATCGGACATTGATTGTGAAATTGCTATGCGTCGCCGCGGTGGCGGCGGTGATGCTGCCGGTGGGACATATGCTGTTTCCCTATGTCAGCCACTCGCTAAGCGGGATGCAGTTCCAGGCCATCGAGGCGATTATCAGCGCTACCGCCGGTTTCGGCCTGTCGGCAATCGTCGGATAGTCAAAGCCTGGACGTCTGATCTAGTGATTGCCGCTTTGGTTCGGCGGCTGGACTTTGGCCGCAGCGTTGCCGGGCGATGGATTGGTGCTGGCCGGTGGCTGGCTGGCCTTGCCGGTATTGGTACCCGGGTTGCCCTGCGAGTTGGATGGTCCCTGACCCGTGGTGGCCGACGCATTGCTTGCAGCGGATGGTTGACTGGCGTTCGACGATGCCGCCGTCGGTTGCTGGCCGCCTTGCTGCGATTGCGCTTGTTGCTTTCCTTGCGGCTGTTGCTTGCCGTTTTGCTGATTGGCCTGCGGGCTGGCAGGTTGTTGCGGAGCTGCCGGGGTCGCGGCCGCTTGCGACGTCGATCCGCCGACATCGCTCGGACTGTTCAGGCCATACAGCACGAACGTAACAATAAAAATCGCGCCGACCAACGTCGCTACGATTTGCAGCGTGCTGGCGGCGTGCGCGTTGTGCGAAAGGTTGCGTGAAGCCATGGCGGATTCCTCAAAACCCATAAGCGGCCCCGGCGCCTTGGCGCCGGGGCTCACAAGATCAAACGAAGCCCGCCTATTTCTGGCTGGGCGCCGGCGTCATCGGCGTCGCAGGCGTCATGGGACGCGGCGAGGAGCCGCCGAAGCCGGTCGTGGACGGCGGGTTCACTTGGTGGGTCGCCGTGCCCGTTGTCGCCGGCGATGAACCATTGTTTGCGGTATTCGAGCCGCTGTTCGAGCCGGCAATGATCAGAAACACAATCAGCACCAGCACGGCGAGGCCGGCAACCCAGCCCCAAGTCCCGCTAACGCCGCTATCGTCGCGCCGCAGTACCGGATCGCTCAAGCGCGGATCAGTAAATCGTGGATCAGTCATGATCGCCCTCCTTTGGGTTCCAGACGGGCGTGTCCGTCCCTCACTATTAAAACCCGCGGGCAGCACCGGCGGTTCCGAAAAAATATCGCTGCACCTGTGCATTGCAATATTGCGCGCACTCGGGTTCCCGGCCGAAACATGCTAAATCGGCACGGCTTCCCGCCATTCCTTCGTCGCACACCTCATAATCGATGCAAATTTCAACATGCGCCTGACCAAATTGGCGATCGCGGCGGCGCCGGTGCTGTTCGTGCTGCTGTGGAGCACCGGCTTCATCGGAGCGCGCTACGGACTGCCTTACATCGAGCCGATGACGTTCCTGGCGCTGCGCATGACGTTCGTGGTGCTGATCATGGGCGCGATCGCATTGATCGTTCGCGCGCGCTGGCCGGATCGCGCCGAAATCGGCCACAGCCTGATCGCCGGCTGGCTGGTTCACGGGCTTTATCTTGGCGGCGTTTTCACCGCCATCAGTCAAGGCGTGCCGGCGGGTATCTCGGCTTTGATCCCGGGCTTGCAGCCGATTCTCACCTCGACCATCGCCAACAAATTCATGGGCGAGAAAGTGACGCGGCTGCAATGGCTCGGCCTTGTGCTCGGCTTGATCGGCGTGGTTCTGGTGCTGCACGACCGCGCCATCGTCAACGCCGGGTCGGCCGCCGGCTGGATCGCTAGTTTCGTCTCGCTGCTCGGGATTACGCTCGGCACGCTCTATCAAAAGCGCTTTTGCGGCGCGATCGACTGGCGCGCCGGCAACACCGTGCAATATGCCGGCGCGCTGCTGCTGTTCAGCTTGGTGACCTTTTGCTTCGAGACGCGCGTGATCCATTGGAGCGGCGAATTGCTCTTTGCCATCGCCTGGCTGGTGCTGGTGCTGTCGATCGCGGCGGTCGGGCTGATGTACTGGCTGATCCGCCGCTCGGCGGCGACCGGCTTTGCCAGCCTGTTCTATCTGGTGCCGGGAGTGACTGCCTTATTCGCCTACCTGTTGTTTGGCGAGAAGCTGGACGCGCTTCAGGTCGCCGGCATGGTGGTCTGTGGTGCCGGCGTCATACTCGTTAATCGGGCTGCGCGTCCGCCGTTTACTGCGGCGAATGCGGCGGCTTCGGTGGCGGCCGCGAATTATGACTGATCGCGAGTTAAGTCACGGATCTTTAAGTTCCAGCGGAACTTGAATCAAAAAATTTTATCACACGCAATTTTGGCTGGCGTGAAATAAAAGAATCAGAATTAATCGCCGCACCATAAAACTGGCCGTCGTGCAACAGCTCAGCCACGTATCGGAGGGCACTCATGTCTATTGAGAATGCGACCGCGCGCGTTATCGTTATTGCCAATGAGAAGGGCGGCTCGGGCAAATCCACCATCGCCATGCATCTCGCGGTCGCGCTGATCAAGGCGGGGCAGCGCGTCGCCACCATCGATCTCGATACGCGGCAAAGGAGTTTCACCTCCTATATCGAGAACCGGCGTGCCTGGGCGCAGCACAATTCACTCGCCCTCGAAATCCCTGACCATATTTGTCCGGATGTCGGCGCCGATCCCGCGACCGAAGACGAAGCGGCGGCCTGCAAAGTTTTCACCGATGCCGCCGAAACGCTGTCGGGGGGCTACGATTTTGTCGTGATCGATACGCCCGGTCACAATAATTACCTGATGCGGCGGGCGCATTTCGCGGCGGATATCCTGATTACGCCGCTGAACGACAGCTTCGTCGACTTCGACGTGCTCGGCACCATCGATCCGGTTACCTTGGGCGTCAGCGGCATCGGCCACTACGCCCAGATGGTGGATGATGCGCGCCGCCAGCGCCAGCTTGCCGACAGCGTCACCGCGGATTGGATCGTGTTGCGAAACCGCCTGTCGCACCACGCTTCACGCAATAAACGCCTGGTGGGCGAGGGGCTCGTGGAGCTTTCACGCCGGCTGAACTTCCGCTGCGTCGAAGGCCTGGCCGAGCGGCTCATCTTCCGCGAGTTTTTTCCGCGCGGTTTGACGGCGCTCGACAACCTCAATGAGGCGACGCTCGGCACGCGTCCGACTCTGTCGCACGTCACCGCCCGCCTGGAGATCGAGAACCTGCTCAACGCGATGCGGCTGGGAATCGCGCTCGACAGCGGCGCGACGGCCGGCGCCCGCGACGCGGCCTAGCGCGCACTACTTCTTGGGCTCGAGCACCAGCTGCGTCTGCGTCACCAGCGCGCACAGCCTGCCGTCGCCGCGCGTGACGCGCGTCTGCCAGACCATGGTGGTGCGGCCGCGATGCAGCGGCGTGCATTCGGCTTTGGCGATATCGCCAAGCGGTATGGCTGCGAAGAAATTGGTCTTGCTTTCGATCGTGGTGGTGGTTTGCCCCGGCTTCAGATTGGCGGTGGCGGCGGTGCCGCCGAGATTGTCGGCCAGCGCCATGATGGCGCCGCCATGCATGATGCCGTGACGGTTGTTGAAGTCCTCGCGCATAGCGAGTTCGGCGGTCACCCGCTCAGGCGACAGGTGCGTGATTTTCAGTCCCAGAAATTGAGCAAAGGGCGGTTGATTGTGGGCCGCATCGTTCATTGCAAGTGCTCCAGCCAATAGCCAGCGATGGTCGCCGGGATTGCCGGCGCCGCTACTCTTGGAAGAGTTGGACGGTTGGCGCAAGATGCAAACGGGCAGGCTAGCGGGGCCCGATCGGCATTGAGGGGCCGGACCCCATGTTCAGTCTGAAGACGCACGGGATCATCACCGGCGGACTGTTTGCCGCCATCATCGTGATGGCGATGGCCGGCGGCGTGCTGCACGACAACGGCTATATTGCCGACTCCTCGGCGAGCCAGCTCGCAGCCAAGATAATATTCTTCACGCTGTTTCTGGCGTTCGCGTTTTCGATCATCCCGTTCGGGCTCAAGTTGTTTCTGGCCGGCCAGATGGCGATTGGCAATGGCGGGGTCGGGATCATCCGCACGGTCGCCGCGCATCAGGCCGGTATCGTCGTCGGCTTCTGGCTGTTTTGCTTGCTCGGCCTCGCCATCGCCATCCCGGCCGCAATCCAGGATGGATTTTTCGGCGAGCCGGGGCCGGCGGCACTCGGGCCCTCCCAAGGCAAGCTGGTGGTTGAACCGGGCATGAGCGTTGACGACATGAAACGCCGCTCGTCGCTTAAGATCAAAGGCTCGGCGGATTCGGTATTTGCCGACGGTGGCGTGTTTGATATCGCCATCGGCGATAGCGGGCTGACGCTGCCCGGCGCGCGCTATTATTTCATCACCACATCGAGCAAGGACCGCGCGCGTATCGACATGATGTCGATCGGCACGTCGAGCCGCAAAGGAACGCGCGCCGAACTGGAAGCAGCCAACGCGACACTGCGCGCGCGGTTGACCGCCGGCGGCTGGCTCGCCGGGCATGAGGTCTATCGCGATGAGCAGGATCGTACGCTCCATGGCGGCGCATCGCGTGGCCCTTCAGGTGCGGTCTGGCGCAAGGGCGAGACCGTGCTGCATATCCTGGAACGGCGCATGGACGACGCCAAGCCGGGCGAGGTAAAGGATGCCGGCGAATGGATCCAGTTCGTCGATCTCGGCCGGCGAGACAACTGGCCGGGGATCGAGCGCTACGTTTTCGAGCCAGTGCGTTAAAAACAAAAGGCGCGGTTGCCCGCGCCCTCTGAGTGTTGCCTCAAAAATCGAGAATTTACTATTTGGGCTGCGGCACGACGCGGATGTAGGGCTTGGGCGTCTTCCAGCCGGCCGGATAGAGCTTTTTGGCTTCCTCGTCGGTAATGGCGCCGCCGAGAATTACGTCTTCGCCTTGCTTCCAGTTCGCCGGGGTCGAGACGCGGTGCTTGGCGGTGAGCTGCAGCGAGTCGAGCACGCGCAGCACCTCGTCGAAATTGCGCCCGGTCGACATCGGATAGACCAGGATCAGCTTGATCTTCTTGTCGGGCCCAATGATGAACACGTTGCGCACGGTCTGGTTATCGGCTGGCGTGCGGCCTTCCGAGGTACCCGAGGTCGAGGCCGGCAGCATGCCGTAGGCCTTGGAAATCTTGAGGTCGGTGTCGCCGATCATCGGATAGTTCGGCGCGAAGCCGACCACGTCCTTGATGTCGCCGGCCCATTTCTTGTGATTGTCGACCGGATCGACCGACAGCCCGATGATCTTTGCGTTGCGCTTGTCGAATTCGGGCTTGAGCCGCGCCATGGTGCCAAGCTCGGTGGTGCAGACCGGGGTGAAGTCCTTCGGATGCGAGAACAGCACGCCCCAGGAATTTCCCAGCCAGTCGTGAAAGTGGATTTTTCCTTCCGTGGTCTCCGCCTCGAAATCCGGTGCGGTGTCGTTAATCGCCAATGCCATGATAATCCTCCAAATATTCGCGTCTTCGGGTGTCCAGGCGTCTAATATAGGCGCCCGTGCCGGTGTGGAATAGGGTCGCGGCCAAAGAGGATCGATCTATCGCGCGTTGGCCGCGAGAGAGAACAAAGCTTCAGCGGGCGCGGTTCTGGAGAAAAGCCTATTCCATCCCCGGTGCTGGATCGGCTTAGCGGCTGGCGGCCTTGCGCTCGTCCATGCCGACGGTGCAGCCGGGGAAACCGGCGGCATCGAAATAGCGGTTCGGGCCGACGCGCTGGCCGACCAGGATGGTGGCAAGCCCGTTGGCGCCCGGGTGCGCGCGTTCGACCCAGGTCGTGACCGCCGGGCTGACGCCGCCTGGCAGCGCCTCTTCGGCGACGCGGCCCATCAATGCGCCCTTGAACGGGATTTTCAGGCCGAGGATATGCGCCATGGTCTTGCCCATGTCGGCATTGCTCACCGGCACGTCGCTGACAAGGCCGGACTTGAAGTCGGGCCCCATCGCCGCCATGAAATTCATGGTGTCGGCGCGGCTGAAGCTGCCATGCATGCCCTGGCCCTGCTGCAAGCCGGTGTCGGCGATTTCCACCGTGCAAAGCACCGGCTGGTCGCAGCCGGTGGAGTAGGACCGGAAATTGATGACGATCGAAGGCCGCGGCGTGCGTGCCGTGCCTTGCAGGTTGATGGCCGAGAGCGGCAGCGTGCCGGGGAATGTCCCTAGATCGTTGTCGACGAACAGCCCGCTGACATAATCCTGCGCCAGCAGCGCCTCGATCACTTTGGCGGCAACGGCGCGGTCCTTGCCCGGGACATAAACGAGATCGGAGCCGCCGTTGGAGGCGACCGCGACTTGCGGATGAGTTGGATCCGGCCCGATCAATCCATTGCCGCGCTTGGGATAGGTTCCGGCGGCGACCGCGGCGTTCTTGTTGTCGGGATCATGCAACGGCATGGCCAAGGCGGCGGCGAGATCAAGCGCGACGAAGCCGGGTGGCAACAATCCGGCCGGCACGTCGGCGTAATGCGCTCGCGCCGCGGGGCTGGTTTTGCTCTCCTTGGAAATGGTGGAGAAGCCGTGATCAGCCGACACGATAATGTCGGTGGTGGCCGGCCAGCCCGAGCGCGTCGAGCGCCTTGCGCAGCGCGGCGAGGTTGTCGTCAGCATTCTTGATGGCCGCGCGCGAGGTCGGGCCGTTGATTCCGGGATTCAGGGTCAGGAGGCTGTCGCCTTGGTTATGTTGGGTACCGTCCGGATCGCGCGACCAGAACACCAGCACGAACGGCTTGTTGCGCGCCTTGAACATCGGCAGCACGACTTTGGCGGCGACGTCGGCGAAATATCCCTGCTGCGTGACATTGGCAACAGTGGTGCCCGGCGTCTTGTCGGTGCCAGCCTTGCCGTTTTCGCCGCGCGACGGCGCCGCCAGCGGCAAGCCGGCTGCGCTAAGCGCATCTTTCATCGCCTGCGACAGCGGGATGCCGGCTGGGCTGCCGGTCGAGTTATCGACAATGATGGTGGTCTCGCCACTGCGGTCGGTGTGGTCGAACATCAAGGTCGGTCCGAGCTTGCCGATTGCCGCCGTGCTGAAGCCCTGATGGCGGGCGGTCAGCACAATGGTGTCCTCATCGACGAAATTACCCGAGAAATGCGCGTCGATGTCGCCCAGGATCGGGTCGCTTTCGATGAAAGGGGTCATGCTGCCGGCAGCGGCGCCAACCGGGTAGCCGGTGTAAATCGTGTTGCTGAATACGCCGGTGTCGCCGAGGTAGTGGCCGGTGGAAAGCCCCGAGGCATTGGCCATGGTGAAGGTCGGGAACAGCGAATGCGGATTGGCGAAATTGACGCCTTTGTCGCGGATGGCGGCCATGGTCGGCGCCGTCTCCGGCGTGACCGACAGGGCACGCAAGCCGTCGGGCACGAACAGGATCAGATTGTGCGGCGTTTGCGCGGCGGCTGAGCCGAGCGGGGCGGCGGCGCAGAGCAATGCGAGCAGAGTGTTCCTGAGCGGCATGGCATATCCCTCCGTTAATTCTCTTGTTGTGCTGGATACCGCTGCTGCAAGACAGTATTGTAACAGCCACCGGTTATCCGCAGCCATCGCCGCCGGATTGAGCGAGGGCGTCACCCTCAAGGCCGCATGTTCAAGCGTATCCTGATTGCCAATCGCGGCGAAATCGCCTGCCGGATCATCAAAACCGCCCGCCGCATGGGCATCGAGACGGTCGCCGTCTATTCGGAGGCCGACAAGGACGCGCTGCACGTGGCGATGGCCGATGCTGCCGTCGCCATCGGCCCGCCCGAGGCGGCCAAGAGCTACCTGCTGATCGACAAGATCGTGGCGGCTTGCAAGGAGAGCAAAGCCGAGGCCGTGCATCCGGGCTACGGCTTCCTGTCGGAGCGCGAAGCGTTTCCGAAGGCGCTGGAAGCCGCCGGCATCGTCTTCATCGGGCCGAACGCCAAGGCCATCGCGGCCATGGGCGACAAGATCGAATCCAAGAAGGCCGCGGCCGCCGCCAAGGTCTCCACCGTGCCCGGCCATCTCGGCATCATCGCGGACGAAAAAGAGGCGGTGAAGATCGCCAACCAGATCGGCTATCCGGTGATGATCAAGGCTTCCGCCGGCGGCGGCGGCAAGGGCATGCGCATCGCCCGTTCGGAAGCGGAAGTGGCGGAAGGTTTCGCGCGTTCGCGCTCGGAGGCGAAGTCCTCGTTCGGCGACGACCGCATGTTCATCGAGAAATTCATCACCGATCCGCGCCACATCGAAATCCAGGTGCTCGGCGACAAACACGGCAACGTCATCTATCTCGGCGAGCGCGAATGCTCGATCCAGCGCCGCAATCAGAAGGTGATCGAGGAGGCGCCGTCGCCGCTGCTCGACGCGGCGACCCGCAAGAAAATGGGCGAGCAGGCGGTCGCGCTGGCGAAAGCCGTGGGCTACGACAGCGCCGGCACGGTGGAATTCGTCGCCGGGCAGGACAAGAGTTTCTATTTCCTGGAAATGAACACGCGGCTCCAGGTCGAGCATCCGGTGACCGAACTGGTCACCGGTATCGATCTGGTCGAGCAGATGATCCGCAGCGCCGCAGGCGAGAAGCTCAAGCTCAAGCAGAGCGACGTCAAGCTCAACGGCTGGGCGGTCGAGAGCCGTGTCTACGCCGAGGACCCGTATCGCAATTTCCTGCCTTCGACCGGACGTCTCACGCGCTACCGGCCGCCGGCCGAGCATGTCGCCCATGGCGTCACGCTGCGCAACGACACCGGCGTTTACGAAGGCGGCGAGATATCGATCTATTACGATCCGATGATCGCCAAGCTCGTCACCCATGCGGCGACGCGCGAAGCCGCGATTGACGCGCAGGCCGATGCGCTCGATGCCTTTGTGATCGACGGCATCCGCCACAATATTCCGTTTTTGGCCGCGCTGATGGCGCATCCGCGCTGGCGCGCCGGCAAGCTCTCGACCGGTTTCATCGCCGAGGAATTTCCCGACGGTTTCTCGGCAATCGCGCCCGAAGGCGAGCGCGCCCAGGTGCTGGCCTCGGTCGCGGCAGCCATCGATCACGTGCTGGGCGAGCGCAAGCGCCGGATTTCCGGACAGATGCGAGGCAGGGCCGTCACGCGCGAAAGCCAGCGCGCGGTCTGGCTGGGCGAAACCGAATACCGGCTCGAGGTCCGGCGCGAGAACGGCGCCATCGAGGTGCGCTTTGCTGGCAAGGGCAAAGATGCCCTGCGCCATCTGCAATCGGACTGGAAACCGGGCGACGCATTGTGGCGCGGAACGATCGACAGCGAGCCGGTCGCGGTGCAGGTGCGCTCCATCCCGAACGGCTTCGCGCTTTGCTATCGCGGCGTCGAGGCCAAGGCCTTCGTCTATACCGAAAGCGAAGCCGGCTATGCGCGGCTGATGCCGCCGAAAAAAGCCGCCGATACCGGCAAGCAGGTGCTCTGTCCGATGCCGGGGCTGGTGGTCTCCATCGCGGTCAAGCAAGGCCAGGAGGTCAAGGCCGGCGAGACCGTGGCGGTGGTCGAGGCCATGAAAATGGAAAACGTGCTGCGCGCCGAGATCGACGGCACGGTCAAGAAAATCAACGCCAAGCCGGGCGACAGCCTGGCGGTCGACGCGGTGATTTTGGAGTTTGCCTGAAACTTACGCGTGACGGCTGGCGCATTATTTTCAGCATCATGACACTTTTCTTCGCCTACGGATCCAACATGCAGCACGCCGCCATGATGCGGCGCTGCCCGATCGCGCGCGTCATCGATGCCGGAGAGCCATGTTGAGCATCATCCGCCACGTGTCCATCCGCGGCCGTGTGCAGGGCGTCGGCTTCCGCGCCTTCGTCGAGCACGAGGCACTCATGCGCGGCATCGAAGGCTGGGTGCGCAACCGCCGCGACGGTTCGGTCGAGGCGGTGTTCGCCGGCGCCGGAGAAATCGGTGATCGAGATAGTCGCGGCCTGCCGTGCCGGTCCGGCGCCACGTCGATGCAATCGATCAGCGCGACGGCACCGAGGACGAACTCAAACTGCGCCGCACCGGCGAAGTATTTTCGGTGCTGCCCACGGCGTAATCGACCGGCCCGAACAACGTCTCGAACTCCCGCCGCAGCACCATGTCCACCTCCGGCATCGATACCGGGATGCCGAGATCGGCCAGGCTGGTGACGCCGTAGCGCTGCTCGCTCACGCCGCACGGCACGATGCCGGAAAAATGCGTGAGGTCCGGATCGACATTGAGCGCCATGCCGTGCAGCGTCACCCATTGCGTCACGCGGATGCCGATGGCGGCGATCTTGTCCTCGAAGCCTTCGCCTTTTTCCGGCCGGCGCACCCAGACGCCGATGCGATCGTCGCGCCGCTCGCCGCGTACGTTGAAGGCAGCCAAGCGTGCGGATGATCCATTCCTCCAGGGTCGCCACGAAGCGCCGCACGTCCGGCCCGCGCCGCTTGAAATCGAGCATCACATAGGCCACGCGCTGGCCCGGCCCGTGATAGGTCATTTGCCCGCCGCGGCCGCTTTCGAATACCGGAAAGCGCGCCTCGATCAATTCGGCGGGCTTGGCGCTGGTGCCGGCGGTGTAAAGCGGCGGGTGCTCGAGCAGCCAGACCAGCTCGGCCTCGCGGCCGGCCGCAATCGCCGCCGCGCGCGCTCTGCATGAAGGCCACCGCGGCCTCGTAGGCGTACCGGGCGAATCGCCCACGCGCCATTCGACCGGCGCCGATCCGGGCGGCGCGCCAAGCCCAACCTTCAATGCGTTGCGCGTGTTAACCACCCGTTCACCATACCATGGTGACCTGAAGCCTGCCCGCAATTGCGCAGGGCGCATTGGGAATTCAAACGTGGCCACAATCGATAAGGTTTCGGTCGATATCGCCGTGGTGCTCGGCACCGCCACCATGCCGGTCCACCAGGTGCTCCGGCTCGGCCGCGGCGCCATCATCGAACTGGAAGTCGTCCGAGGACGACGCCGTCAGCATCCTCGCCAACGACCTGCCGGTCGCCAAGGGCAAGGTGGTCGTCAACGGCAACCGCATCGCGGTCGAAGTCGGCGAACTGATGCCGCGCCCGCCGGACATGCGCTGAGCCCGTCCGGGCCGTTTTAGCGGCCCAATGTCCAGGTCTTGTCCCTCAAGACTCTATTTGTTAGAGCAACCGCGCTTCGTGGGACGCGAGGTTTTTCAAGACTTTTCGTCCTTCTTTGCGGGCATGATTCCGAAAAGCGGGAACCGGTTTTCGGATAAGATCATGCGCAACGAAAATGCGGCCATGGCGGAATTGGTAGACGCACTAGCTTGAGGTGCTAGCGGGGCAACCCGTGGAGGTTCGAGTCCTCTTGGCCGCACCAGCCTTCTGAAATCCGTGCGCGACCGGCCGTTAGAACTGGCGCACTTGCCATGTCCCGGACTTGCGCAACGTAATCCGTCGCCTGAACGCCGGCGACCTTGGCTCGGCCGGTGCTTGCCGGCGGCGAGCTTCTTGATGCGGTGATGCGGCGCCGGCGTGATGACGGCGCTGGCAACGCTGGTTTTCAGGATGCGCGGCCAGGCTTCCTTGCCGGGCACTGGCGAGGCCGCGAGGTCGGGCAGCGATGCCGGCCGCTCGCCCGCCGCCACGACGTGCACGACATGATAGCCGCGGCTCTTGAGTTCCTTGAGCAAAATCGGCAGCGCCATCGCGGTGGCAGGGTGGATGTCGTGCAGCAGCAGGATGCCGCGGCCCTTTTCATCGAGCCGGCGGATCGCCCGCTTTACGATCTGCTGGGCATTGATGTGCCTGAACCAGTCGTCGGCGACCACGTCCGCGCTCCAGGTCACCAGATGCCGCGCCGTGAGGAATTCATCCACGATAGCGGAACGGCCCAGTCCGGGAATCCGGAAAAACGGCGCCAAGGCCTTTGGATCGCCGAGCGCGGTATCGACCGAGGCAATGCCGACGTCGACTTCCTGCTCGACTCCGGCCTCGGCCAGACGCTGGAAGCGCAGGGGATGATCCTGGCTGTGGGTGCCGATGGTGTGGCCCTCGTTGTACATGCGGCGGACCATGGCGGGATAGGCGCGCGCCATCTCGCCGACCAGGAAATAATTGACCTTCACGCACTGCGACGCCAGCGTATCGAGAATCATATTGCTGTAGGGCGGCAATGGCCCGTCGTCGAATGTCAGCACGACCTCATGGTCGGCGAGCGGCAGCGACTGCTTGTACTGCATCGTGCCGATGCGGCTGAATTCGTCCGGGCTGATGGTGAGCACACGGGACGTGCCGAGCGCATCCGGATTGCCCGGACAGTCGGCTGCCATGGCGGCAGCGGACCCGGCGATCAAAGCCAGGCAAGATAAAGCGATCGCTAAATGGCGCATTGCAACCCCAGCCCCCGCCCATGTGCGCCTTGTGGCGCTTCCCCCGAATGGCGAGGCGCATCGACGCTACGAAAACCAACATTAACGGCAAATTAACCCGCAAACCCTCCACAGCTAAGCGTCCGTCCGAAATTTGCGGGTTAAGGTAAAAAGCGCCGGTTTCAGTTCGAGCTGTCCGCGATTTCCGGCCGGGACCACGTGCACGATGCGGTAGCCGCGCCGTTTGAGTTCGCGCAGCAAGGCCGGGAGCATCTGCGGCGGTCTGCGTTTTGGTATCGTGGAACAGCACGATGCCGCTGCCGATCTTGTCGATGCGCGCGAGGATCAGGCGCAATTCCTGCGTCCGGGCCCATCGGCAGCCAATCGCTGGCCCACACATCGGCCCCGAACACGACAATGTGGCGGGCCTGCAAGCGGTCGAGCAGCGCGCGGTTTGAGACAAAGCCGGGAAAGCGGAAGAACGGCGTCGTTGGATCGCTGCGGCGCTGGCCGTAAAGCGCGAATTCGTCTTGCGCGATGCCGCGGTCGATTTCGGCTTCCGCCTTGGCCATGGCGCCATGCGGCCGAGCAGCGGATGCGAAAATGTGTGATGGCCGATGCTGTGGCCCTCGGCCGATTCGCGGCGGGCGATTCGCGGATGTGCTCGCGACATTCCGGCCGAGTCAGGAAAAATGTGGCGCGCACGCATTCTGCTTTGAGCGCGTCGAGGATTTTCGGCGTGGTGGCCGGCCAAGGACCGTCGTCGAAGGTGAGCACCAGTTCCTTGTCGCCGAAGCGGCAGCGTGTCGGGAAACTCCTTGCGGCCGACCCGCGGCGTGGTGCCGGCATCGACCGCCAGCACGCGCTCGGTGCCGAGCGCGTCGGGATGGCCGGGGCAGGGCGCCGCCGGCGGCGGCGATCGGAACGACGGCCGCGACGGCCGCGATGGCAAGAATACGAATCATGCGGCGTAACTTTATGCGCTAATCATTTGCCCGGTCACAGGGCCCGGCGTACAAGCAGCGCGTCATTCTAAGCCCGAGATCCGGCATGGCTAAAAGAAAAATCAGAACCTTGCCGCGCGACGACGATGGCGCCATCCGCAAGAGATATTTCGGCCGCGTGGTCAAAGCCATCGAAACCGCCGATGTCGAGACTTTGCGGAGGCTGGTCGGCGGTCTGCACGAGTCCGATCTTGGCGCTGTCGTCGAGGCGCTCGATCCGGACATGCGGCCGCGCCTGGTCGAGCTGTTGGGAATTCATTTCGACTTTACCGCGCTCACCGAAGTCGACGACAAGGTGCGCGAAGAAATTCTTGAAGAACTGGAGCCGCGCACGGTTGCCGAGGGCGTGCGCGAGATCGAATCCGACGACGCGGTCACCATCCTTGAGGATCTGCCCAAGGACGATCAAACCGAAATCCTCGATCAATTGCCGCAGCCCGAACGCGTCGCGCTGGCGCGCAGCCTCGATTATCCCGAGGATTCGGCCGGCCGGCGCATGCAGACGGAATTCATCGCCGTGCCGCCCGCCTGGAATGTCGGCCAGGCCATCGACTATATGCGCGAAACCGTCGATCTGCCGGAGCACTTCTACGAACTCTATGTCACCGACGATACCCGCCATTTCGTCGGCGCGGTACCGCTCGACCGGCTGCTGCGCAGCAAGCGGCCGGTGCCGATTTCCGATCTGATGGAAGTCGAGCGCCGGCGCGTGCACGCCGACGAGGACCAGGAAGAAGTGGCGCGGCTGTTCCAGCGCTACGATCTGGTGGCGGCGCCGGTGGTGGACGCCGACGACCGGCTGGTCGGCGTCATCACCTTCGACGACGTTGCCGACGTGATCGAGGAAGAAGCCGAAGAAGACATCAAGGCGCTCGGCGGCGTCACCAGCGACGAAGAATTGTCCGACTCGGTGTGGACCATCGCGCGCGGCCGCTTCAACTGGCTGCTGGTCAATCTCGCCACCGCGTTTCTGGCATCTTCGGTGCTCGGTCTGTTCGAAGGCCAATTGCAGAAGATGGTGGCGCTGGCGGTGCTGGCGCCGATCGTCGCGAGCCAGGGCGGCAATGCCACCACCCAGACCATGACCGTCGCGGTGCGCGCGCTGGCGACGCAGGACCTCAGCGACGCCAATGCAAAACGCGTGATCATGCGCGAGCTGCTGGTCGGGCTGCTCAACGGCAGTCGCCTTCGCCGTCATTACCGGCATCGCAGCCTATGTCTGGTTCCGGGTGCCGGCGCTCGGCGTCGTGATCGGGCTCGCGATGATCTGCAATCTGGTTGCCGCCGCCCTCGGCGGCATTCTCATTCCGCTTGCGCTGAACCGGCTCCGCGTCGACCCGGCGGTGGCCTCGAGCCCGTTCGTGACGACGGTGACCGACGTGGTCGGCTTCTTTTCGTTTTTGAGCATCGCGTCGCTATGGTTTGGGCTGCGCTAGTCGCATAAATAAGCCGGTTACATTTCATTCACCTTGTTTGCTGACCCACCATTAACGCTAAATCCCTAGCGTAAACGCCCGAATACCGCAGCGTAACGCGGGAGTATTGCGGTGGACGGCGAGGTCATAACGCAAGCGGCGGGCCCTTAGCCTCGGCCGCTCGCTGTTGGCGTTTCTCAGGCGCCGGCGCGCGGCGACGCGACGTTGCCGGTGCGCCGCGCTCATATGCCCGTCGCATACTGTCGGCCTCGCAGTTGATCGTCGTGCTTGCGGTGTTCGCCCTGGGCACGACTTTGCTGTGCGGGGCCATCGGTCTATGGGATGGCGCAGCAGAGCGACGAGCGGCTGTGGGCCGAGCAGCGCGCATCGCTGCGCAACGCGATCGGCGAATTCCGCAATCTGTTCGGCAAATCCGACGAGATCGATCCGCGCTTTATGCGCATGATCGAGCAGAGCGTCGGCCTGCAAGGGCTCAAATTCGAAATCGATCCGGGCCCAGCGAGCGGGAAATGCAGCCCGTGATCGAATGCGCAAGGCCGCATCGCCGGCTTCCTCACCTGGGATAAGGCGCATCCGATGATGCTGGCGATGAACGGCTGATGCCGCTCATCGCCGGCGATCGCCATCGCGCTTATCGGCTTTGCCGGATTTTCGCTGCGGCAGTTGCGCCGTGCGCGGCGACGAACTGGCCGCGAGCGAGGAGCACGCGCGCCGCGCCGCCGACGAGGACAAGCTCACCGGCCTGCCGAATCACGCCAAGACGCTGGAATTTCTCGATCTCGCGCTCGCCGAACGCGACGACGGCGAGGTGACGACTTTTGCGCTGATCGAGCTCGATGGCATGGCCGACGTCAACGCGCATCTCGGCGTTATCGGCAGCGATGAGTTGATCGTGGCAGTGGCGCAGCGGCTGAAGGAGATGCTGCCGGCAGAGGCCATGTGTCGGCCGCATCGGCGGCGATCAGTTTGCGCGTGATCGTGAAGGCCGGCGGCGGCGTCGATGCCGGCGCCATCATCCATGCCGCGCTCGATGCCATCGCGCGCCCGCATTGGATCGACACAGTGATGCGGGTGAGTGCGCATGCGGGTTTCGCGCAGGCGTCGCACCAAGCTACCACCCGCGGAGAGCTCACGCGCCAGGCCGGGTTAGCGCTGCGCGCGGCCGGCAAGAAGGGGCCCGGCGTTATTGTCGCCTTCGAGCCCGCGATCGACACCATGTCCGCGGATCAGAAACTCATCCAGCGCGAACTGCCGCGCGCGCTTACCGCAAACGAACTGGAACTGCACTACCAGCCGATCATCGCCGCGCATGGCGGGCGTATCGTCGGCGTCGAGGCTCTATTGCGCTGGACCCATCCGGTACGCGGTCCGATCGGACCGGCGGTCTTTATTCCAGTGGCCGAGCAGATGGGCCTGATGGACGCGCTCGGCGCCTTCGTGCTGCGCCGCGCTCTCAGTGAAGCCAAATGTTGGCCGGACATCTATGTGGCGGTAAACCTGTCGCCGCTTGCAAGTGCGCGACCGCGCCATCGTCGAATTGGTGCGCTCGGCGCTCGCCGAAAGCGGCATGCCGCCGTCGCGGCTTGTGCTGGAAATCACCGAGGGCGTGCTGGTCGACAATCCGGACGAAATGGTCAAGCGCATCTCGGATCTGCACGGGCTCGGCGTACGTATTGCGTTGGACGATTTCGGCTCCGGCTACTCCAATTTGGGTTATCTGCAGCGATTTCCAGCTCGACAAGCTCAAGATCGACCGCAGCTTCGTCACCGCGCTCGACAATTTGGCCAATGGCGGGGTGATCATCCAGGCGATCGTGGCGCTCGGCCGCGCGCTTGGCCTCACGGTGGTGGTCGAGGGCATCGAAACCGAGCAACAGCGCGTCTTGCTGCGGCTCGCCGGCTGCGACGAGATGCAGGGCTTCCTGTTCGCCCGGCCGGCGCCGGCCAAGGCGATCGACCGCCTGCTGGCGCAGACCAAAGCGGCCAACCGGCGCGCTCGCCGCCCGAGACGCTGACAGCCTGAGCCGTGAGCCTATAGAGTCTGGCGGCGATGAGCGCGATGATCCCCAATGCCTGGGCGGGCTTCGATTTCGGCCTCGGTCCCGATGTCGAGATGCTGCGCAAAAGCGTCAACGGCTTTCGCGCAGGACCGCATCGCGCCGCGCGCCGACGGCGATCGACCGCGAAAACACAGTTTCCGCGCGAGCTGTGGCCGGAGATGGGCGCGCTCGGGCTGCACGGCATCACTGTCGAAGAAGAATTCGGCGGCGTCGGGGCTTGGCTATCTCGAGCACTGCGTGGCGATGGAGGAGATTTCGCGCGCCAGCGCCGCGATCGGGCTGTCCTACGGCGCGCATTCCAATCTCTGCGTCAACCAGCTCAGCCGTAACGGCAGCGCCGAGCAGAAAAAGAAATATCTGCCCAAGCTGATTTCCGGCGAACATGTCGGCGCGCTGGCGATGTCGGAGCCGGGCGCCGGCTCCGATGTGGTGTCGATGCGCACCCGCGCCGATAAGAAGGGCGACCGCTATATCCTCAACGGCTCGAAGATGTGGATCACCAACGGCCCGGTCGCCGACACGCTGGTGGTCTATGCCAAGACCGACCGCACCGCCGGCGCGCGCGGCATCACCGCCTTTATCGTCGAGAAGGGCATGAAAGGCTTCGCGCCGGCGCAGAAGCTCGACAAGCTCGGCATGCGCGGCTCCGACACCAGCGAGCTGGTGTTCACCGATTGCGAAGTGCCGGAGGACAACGTGCTGGGCGCGGTCGGCAACGGCGTCAACGTGCTGATGTCCGGCCTCGATTACGAGCGCGTGGTGCTGGCCGCAGGCCCGCTCGGCATCATGCAGGCCTGCATGGACGTGGTGATCCCCTACGTGCACGAACGCCAGCAGTTCGGCCAGGCGATCGGTAATTTTCAACTGGTGCAGGCCAAGCTCGCCGACATGTACGTGACCATGAATGCGGCCAAGTCCTACGTCTACACGGTGGCGAAAGCCTGCGACGAAGGCCGCACCACGCGCGAGGACGCCGCCGGCGCCATCCTCTACGCCGCCGAGCGCGCCACCTGGATGGCGCTGGAAGCGATCCAATGCCTGGGCGGCAACGGCTACATCAATGACTTTCCCACCGGCCGCCTGCTGCGCGACGCCAAGCTCTACGAGATCGGGGCGGGAACTTCGGAAATCCGCCGCATGCTCATCGGGCGCGAGATTTTCGAGAAGACGCGGTAGCTGGCCTCACCGGCGAGCAGCAGTGCGTCTCAAGGGAATAGTCAGATCGGCACCCGATAACCGTAGAATTCGTGATCTTCGTTGTATCCGCCTTGGCCGGCGCCAAGGTCCGCGAAATCGTGAACGAATTCGATTGCCGAGATCCATTTCACCATCTTGAAGCCGAGTTCATTCTCGCAGCGTAGCCGCAGGGGTGCGCCGTGCAGGACGCTCACGGGCGCTCCATTCATTTCGTAAGCGAGAATGGTCAGATCGTGGCGCATATTGGATATTCTATGCACGTCATAGTAACGGCCGAAGCCGCCGCCGTCGGCGAACGAATAGAAGACGGCATAGCGGGCTTCAGGGGCGGGCCGCACCTGTTCGAGAATATGACGCATGGAGACGCCGCCCCACTTCGCGACGCCGGACCATCCCTGGATGCAGAAATGTGTGGTGATTTGCTCCTGCTTCGGCATCGCCTTCAGTTCGGCGTAGGAGAACGTCTTCGGCGTTTCCACGAGGCCGCCGACCCGAAGAGCGAAGTTCCTAAAGCCATCGGCGGCAAGTGCATCATACTCGGCTGACTTGGGCATGGTGCCGTTCGGCCAGAAATGAGGCGAGATGTCCTTTTCCGTTAGTTGGCTGTTCGCGTCCCACCACTCGGTCAAGCCATTAAATGGCCACATCATGACTTCGCCGATACGCTGAACGATGCGAGCATGGCGTAGCGTGAATGGCGAGGCCAGCCACCAGGTCACGGCCACCAGCGCCATGGCTGGGATGAAAATTGCAAATCCGCTCCAGGAGTCGCCATGCACTCCGGCGAACATCATGTTCAGATTGACCCGCGCGCCGGTGATGAACACCAGGGTGACGTGGGCCAGAATGAAAAGCAGGAACCACCACATCGCAAGGAAATGGATCGAGCGGACCCGTTGGCGGTTTAATATTCTACCGAGCCAGCCCAGCCGGTTTGAGATCGCGGGGCCTTGCATGAAGCCCGTGAAGATGGACGTGGGCGCAGCAACGAACACGGTGATGAAGTAGGTCAGTTGCTGGAGGCTGTTATAGCGGGTCCAGCTTTCGTCAACGGGGAAGCTGAGCGACAGGTATTGCAGCGCCGTCGAGACCGCATTCGGAAAGACCTCCCATGTGGTTGGCACCAGCCTCTGCCACTGGTCCGTCCAGAACAGCAGGGCGTAGACGAGGGCGCCGTTGACGATCCACAGCAGACCGAACGAGAAGTGCCACCAGCGCGCAAGACCGATGGAGTGCCGGATGCCGGGAATACCCAGCCAGCCCGGCAGGGTCACGGAATCATCTTTCGCGGTCCAAATCCGCCCCGTTGGGACGGGTTTCTGAAAGCGAAACCACTCGGTGCCGGGCGTGCAGTCGCGTTTCCAATACAGGCGTGGATGGTCTGCGAGGACCTGGATGCCGGAGCGGACGATGAATGCCATGAAAAGAATGTTCAGGAAGTGCTGCACACGCAGCCACGCCGGGAACCCGCTGGTGACGGCTGGTGCGGATTGTGGGACGCCGGGGTAGCGCACAAGAAAATCCTGCACCGCAGGCAATTCCCGCAACGCCTGAGCCACGGCCACGCCGATGACCAACAACACAAAACCGAGCGGCAGTGCCCACAGCACGTTGATCCAACGCTTCCCAATCCTGATCTTGGGCACCACGCCAACCTGGGGCGGCAACCAGTCGTTCAGGCGAACACGATCGTCCGCCGGGCTGAGTTTTGCCTCGATGGGATCGTGTTGGAGCGGAACAAGGGGCGCGCTCATGGTACGGCCTGCTTCCTCGGTTTAGCGAAATGGCCAGGTGTTTTGGCCAATCGCTAGGCCATTGGCCAGTTGGCCAAAGACCGCGACGCACTGTTAACGCCTGAAACCGGCGAATCAGCTAGTGCGGTGGCCGATAAATCAGCGATGGAGACGAGGGCCATGATGCGGGTGCGGCTGAAAGCCGATGGGCGGATCGTCGAGATCATGCCCGATGGAGCTGAGAGAACCGTCGATCATTCCGATCCCGCCGCCTTCGTGCGCCAGGTGCGCGCACGTTGCGGCCTGACGCAAGCCGCCTTTGCCGAGAAGATCGAGGTGCCGATCGAAACCGTGCGCAATTGGGAGCAGGGCAAGCGCTACCCGCGCGGTCCCGGCGCGGGCGCTGCTCAAGCTGATCGACAATGCGCCGGATGCGGCTTTCGCGGCTTTAGGTGGAAGACGGCGCTGATCATCTATTCGGCGGGCGCGACCCGCTGACGTGGCGCCGGGCGCGCGATACGCATCAACAGGAACATCGCGAACAGCGTCGCGATATAGGCCATCAGCTGTAACTCGGTCGGCCGTTCGGTGTAGCCGATCAGCGTGTGCAGCAATTTGCCGAATAGGCTGCCTTCCGACAGAATCCACGACGTATCCCAGACCGTGCGGTCGAGCACGATCACCACGCCGGCATTGCTGAGGAACTGCACCGCCTGCGCCGCCATGCCGGCCGCGAGCAGCGCGATCAGCCAGCTCGTCACCGAGAAGATGTGGCGGTTCGGGATAGCCAGCAGCCCGAAATAAGTCAGTGCGGTGAACGCCGCGCCGGCGACGACGCCGAGCAATCCGCCGATCAGCAAGGCCGAGCCGGACGTGCCGGAGGCGAAAATTCCATAGAGGAACAACACCACTTCCGAGCCTTCGCGCAGCACCGCCAATCCGACCACGATGGCGAGCGCGGTGAGCGGCTTGGCGCCTTCGCTCACCGCCGTGCCGATATTACGCATCTCGGCGGCGATCTCGCGGCCATGCCGCGCCATCCAGGCGTTGTGCCACATCAGCATGACCACGGCGATGCCGAGCACGCTGGCATTGAACAGCTCCTGGCCGGCGCCCTCGAAGGCTTGCGAAATCGCGCCGGCGAACAGCGCCACCACCGCGGCGCCCAGCACGCCGGCAACGATGCCGAACGTTATCCAGCGGCCGCGGCCGGCGACGCCGCGCGTTGCCGCCATGACGATGCCGACGATCAGTCCGGCTTCGATGACTTCACGGAAAACAATGATGAGAGCGCCGAGCATGGTTCTAAAGTGTATGCCTGTGCCGTTAAGGCTTCACAAAAGCACTAACGGATCTTGATGCAAGTCCTTATTTTCACACTTGAATTATTCCAAACTGAAGTCTTGGCATAATCATTTGAAGACTCATGAATTGCCGCGTTTTGAGCCGGCGTAAAAACGGCATGTTCCTTCGTCCAAGGCTCACCAGCGCCGGAATGTCCGCGAGCAGACCCGGTTGGCAGCGCGGCGGCGAGCGGGCATTGTGTGCCTCCCGCCTTATGCCACCCCGCCTTCCAGGAGATTGAAATGCAATTTGTTGAAGCCCATGGCGCTCGTATTCCGCAAATCGGCCTTGGCACAATGACCCTGACGGGGGACGCGGGCGTTAAGGCCATGAAAGCCGCGCTTGAGATCGGCTATCGTCACCTCGACACCGCCGCGCATTACGGCAACGAAAAGGAAAACGGCGAAGCGTTGCGCGCGTCCGGCGTCAAGCGTGATGACGTGTTCATCACGACCAAAGTTCGCCCAGACCAGGCCATGCCGGACGACTTCGCCCGCGTGGTCGATCAAAGCCTGGCCAATCTACAAATTCCACAAGTCGACCTGCTGCTGATTCATTGGCCGAGCAAAACGGTACCGATCGCGCTCACCGTCGGCGCGCTCTGCAAGGCCAAGAAGGAAGGCAAGACCAAGCACATTGGCGTTTCGAACTTCACCACCGCGCTGCTCGACGAAGCCTGGGCGGCGACCACTGAGCCGCTGGTCTGCAATCAAATCGAAGCGCATCCCTTCATCAACCAGGACAAGGTGATCGCAGCCAGCAAGAAGCGCGGCATGGGCGTCGTCGCCTATGTGCCGATCGCGCGCGGCAAAGTGCCGGGCGCCGAAGCGCTCGAGCGCATCGGCAAGGCGCACGGCAAGAGCGCGGCGCAAGTGTCGTTGCGTTATCTGGTCGAACTCGGCCTCATTTCGGTGCCGCGCTCGACCAATCCCGAGCATCTGCGGGCCAATCTCGACGTGTTCGATTTCAAATTGTCTGCCGCGGAAATGGCCGAGCTCAAGAAGCTCAACGCCACCAATATGCGCGTCGTCAATCCGCCGCACGCGCCGGTATGGGATACGCCTTGATGCGGACAGCCGCCTGGATCGTGATCGCGTCTTTGGCGATCGTCCCGGCGGCGCATGCGCAAAAGAAGCACCCCGATGCCGGCCCCACGGAAGCGATCGAGGACTGCGTCAAGACCGCCGCTCCGGCCGGCAAATCTCTGTCCGCGGCGGAAAGCTGCATCGGCATCGTGTCGTCGCCATGCCTGGACGACGCAAAAACGAAGTCGACCGCCGACCAGAACGCCTGCATCGACCGCGAGCAGGCTATCTGGGACAATATCCTCAACGAAACATACCGGCGGCTGCGCCTGAAGCTCGACGCTGCGCAGCAAGCCAAGCTGCGCGACATGCAGCGCGCTTGGATCGCCTCCCGCGACGCCACCTGCGGCTTCTATTGGGACTATTACCAGGGCACCATGGCAAGCCCGATGAGCGCGGCTTGTGTGAACCGGGAAACCGCGCGACGCGCGCTGTTCCTGGTCGGCTTCATGCTGGATGCCGAAAACAAATGATGGATTGAATGACCACCGATATAGTCGAAGGCAAAGGCTTCAAGATCCCGATCATCGGTCTCGGCACCTGGGCGTTGCGCGGGCGCGATTGCGCGCGTCTGACCGAGCAGGCGATCCGCATCGGCTACCGCCACATCGACACCGCGCAGATGTACGACAATGAAGCCGAAGTCGGCGAGGGCGTGCGCGCCTCGGGCCTGCGCAACGAGGTGATGGTCACGACCAAGGTGCAGCCGACGCTGCTGGCGCCGCACGATCTCGAACGATCGGTCAAGGAAAGTCTCGCCAAATTGCGGATCGATCATATCGACCTGCTGCTCATTCATTGGCCGAACCCGCGCGTGCCGCTGGCGGACACGCTCGGCGCCATGGCCAAGATGAAGAAGGCGGGCGTTACGCGGCAAATTGGTGTGTCGAATTTCACCGTGGCGCTGCTCGATGAGGCCAACAAGATCTCGAGCGAACCGCTGGTCTGCAATCAGGTCGAATGCCATCCCGTTTCTCGACCAGGACAAGGTCATCGCCGCCTGCCGTAAGTCATGGCATGGCGGTGGTGGCCTATAGCCCGATTGCGCGCGGCGGCGCCAAAGGCGACAAGCTGCTCGAGCGCATCGGCAAGGCGCACGGCAAAACCGCGGCGCAGGTCTGCCTGCGCTGGCTCACCCAGCAAGGCATCGTGGTGATCCCGCGCACCAGCAAGGTCGAGCGGCTGGAAGAGAACTTCAACATCCTCGATTTCGATCTGTCGGACGCCGAGATGAAGGAAATCGCCGGTCTTGCGCGCAAAGGCGGCCGCATCGTCGATTGGACCTGGTCGCCCAAATGGGATTGAGCCAAGGACCGGTCGAAACTGCTAACTCAATAAACCGCAACGAACCCGCCTGAGGAAGCCATGACCGCGACGCTCGAAACGCTGCGTAACGTCACCACCGGCACCATCACGACCATGCTTCTGAAGAAAGGCATCCGCCATTCCTGGATGGCGGGCGCCATGCCGTTCGGCTTTTCCGGCAAGCGCGTGGTCGGGCCCGCCTTCACGTTGCGCTTCGTGCCGGTGCGCGAGGATCTGGCGACGCCGGAAAGCTGGTCGAAGCCGATCTCCACCCGCGGCGCGATCGAGGCCATGCCGGAAAACTGCGTGGTGGTGGCCGACGCCATGGGCGTCACCGGCGCCGGCATTTTCGGCGACATCTTGTGCATGCGCATGGTCAAGCGCGGCGTGAAGCGCGCTGATCACCGACGGCGTGATGCGCGACAAACACGGCGTCATCGCCACCGGCCTGCCGGTCTGGTGCGCGGGCGTGGCGGCGCCGGCCTCCGTCAACCAGCTCACTTTCGTCGGCTGGAACGAGCCGATCGGCTGCGGCGGCTGCGCGATCTTTCCGGACGACATCATCGTCGCCGATGACGACGGCGCGGTGGTGATCCCGGCCGCGCTCGCCGATTTCGTCGCCACCGAAGGCGCCGAGCACGAGCTGATGGAAACCTGGCTGGTGCAGGAAGTCGAGAAGGGCGCCAAGCTGCCCGGCCTTTATCCGCCCAATGAAGAGAACAAAAAGCGCTACGAAGAGTGGAAGAAGAAGCGCTGAGCGCCGATCCCGCATTCAAGGCCCGTCATAAATCTGTGATATTCTCAAGCGTTCAGGGCGATTCGTTGCGCCCGAGTCCGCGTTTGCGTACTCGTGCACCATCGCGCATCCCGCGATGCCACCTTCAAGGGGGGATCGGCCCATGGCAGACGGCACTCATTCCACCAGTGCGTTGTCTAAGCGGCTCGCGGAGATGGCGACGCCTCGCCTGCAACTCAATTGGGGCGAGCGCATCGTGACCGCCGTCGCCGCCAGCCTCGCGGTGCTGATCGTGGCGACTATCGCCGTTTTGATGGGGATGACGTAGAGTTCTTGTTTGTGCGTTGAGGGGTTCCCCATGCCGCAGACCATCACGCACCGGCTATAAAGCCCTGGTTGACGCGGCCGAACGCGAGATCGAAACGCTGCCCGCCGCGGAAGCGATCAAGCTCGCCGGCCGCGACGATACGGTGCTGGTCGACATCCGCGATATCCGCGAATTGCAGCGCGAGGGCAAGGTGCCCGGCGCCTTCCATTGCCCGCGCGGCCTGCTGGAATTCTGGATCGATCCGGCGAGCCCCTACCACAAGCCGAAATTCGCCGAGGACAAGAAGTTCGTGTTTTTCTGCGCCGGCGGCTTGCGCTCGGCGCTGGCCGCGCAAACCGCGCAGCCCATGGGGCTCAAGCCCGTGGCCCATATCGCAGGCGGCTTCGGCGCGTGGAAAGCGGCCGGCGGCCCCACCGAGGCGCCGGAAACCAAGCCCAGCGAAAAGAAGTGACATTCATTCATCGCGCTTGCTCGCCGTCATCAGCGGAATTTGCTTGTCGGGCGGCTTGCGTTTGCGCAATTTCGTTCGGCTGACGGGGGCACCCTGGCCATGGCGCTGAAACTGATCATCGGCAACAAGAACTATTCGTCATGGTCGATGCGGCCATGGATCGCGATGAAAGTCGCGGGCATTGCCTTTGAAGAGACTGTGAGTCCCGCTCGATACTGCCGACTTCAAAGCCAAGGTCGGCGCGGTCTCCGGCAGCGGCAAGGTGCCGGTGCTGATCGACGGCGATATCGTGGTGTGGGAATCGCTGGCGATCCTGGAATATCTGGCGGAGAAATTCCCCGCGGCTGGTCTGTGGCCGGCAGATGCCGCGGCGCGGGCGCATGCGCGCGCCATCGCCAATGAAATGCACGGCGGTTTCCAGGCGCTGCGCGGGCATCTGCGCGATGAACATGTGGCGGCCGGTGATCAAGCGCGCGCTGACGATCCCGAGGTCGCAGCCAATGTACGACGCATCGAGGCGATCTGGACCGATTGCCGCGCCCGCTTTGGCAGCGGCGGGCCGTTCCTGTTCGGCCGCTTTGGCGCCGCCGACGCCATGTATGCGCCGGTGGTCGCGCGCTTTCATACCTATGCGGTCGATGTCGGCGCCGGCACGCGCGCCTATATGGACGCGGTGATGGCGCTGCCGGCCTGGCGCGAATGGCATGCCGCCGCGGTCAAGGAGCCCTGGGTGCTTGCCGAGGACGAAGTGGATTGGCCGACCGTGCATCAAGGTTTGAAACGGCGTCGCCGAAGCATCGGCAATACGCCGGCCGCTGTCCTAAATTTTGTCAAGATTGTGAGCGACAAGCCGTCGCGTCACTTGCACGGCTCTCGGCCGTGTTTCCATTTCGGGGGCGGCGATTGCGGCGGGACCTCGTTAGGAGGCTCCGCACGGAGTCGCTCGCCATGTCTAAACTATTTCCATTGCCATCGTTGCCGCTGTGCTCGCGCTTGCCGCGCCGGCCTTTGCCGCCGATGCCAATCACGACATCAAGGGTCTCTATCTGCTGACCGACTATCCGGCGGTCACGGTGCAGCCCGGCACCACCTCGACGCTGAATTTGAAGCTGCGCGACTATGACGTGGCGCCCGAGCGGCTGTCGCTCTCGGTCACGGGCGTGCCGCAGGGCTGGACCGCGACGCTGCTCGGCGGCGGTCAGCCGATCGCGGCGGCCATGCCGGCGACCGACGACAGCGTGTCGCTCGATCTGCGGCTCGACGTGCCGAAGGACGCGCAGATCGGCACGCACACGCTGACGGTCAGCGCCGACGGCGCCAATGCCCATATCACGCTGCCGGTGGCGGTCACGCTGGCCAAGGATTTGCCGGCCAAGCTCGCGTTGCAGTCGCAATTGCCAGAACTGCGCGGCGCCGCCCGCTCGAGCTTTCGAATATACGCTGACGGTCAAGAACGACAGCGGCAAGAAGCTTCTGGTCAGTCTCGCCGCCGACGCGCCGCACAATTTCGATACCTCGTTCACCGAGGCCTATGGCTCGCAGCAGTTCACCGCGATCCCGGTCGAGGCCGGCAAGACCAAGGACGTGAAGCTGAAGGTCAGCTCCGCCCGACACCGTCGATGCCGGGCATTATCCGGTGAAGGTGCGCGTCGCCGCCGAGGATGCGCGCGCCAGCGCCAAGGTCGCGCTCGACATCACCGGCCAACCCAAGCTCACGCTCGCCGGCCGCGAAGGCCTGCTCAGCGCGCGCGCCACCGCCGGCAAGGAAGCCTCGGTCCCGGTTGACGGTGACCAATACCGGCACCGCGCCGGCCGAGAACGTCGAGCTGTCGGGCAACGCGCCGAGCGGCTGGAAGGTCACGTTCGAGCCGAAAACCATCGACCGCATCGCGCCCAACGAGCACAAGGAAGTGCAGGCGCTGATCAGCCCGCCGGGCAAGGCGATCGCCGGCGACTATGTCACCACGCTGACCGCCGCCGCCCGCGGCGAAACCGGCACGGCCAATTTCCGCGTCACGGTCACGACCTCGACGGTCTGGGGCATCGCCGGCATCGGCATCATCGGCGCCGCGCTGCTGATCATGGTGGGCGCCGTCGCGCGGTTTGGCCGGCGATGAGCGACATCGTCATCGAGGCCAAAGGCCTCACCAAACGCTACGGCGCGGCGAGCGCCGTGACGGCGTGACGTTCAATGTCGCCGCCGGCGAGATTTTCGGCCTGCTCGGGCCGAACGGCGCCGGCAAGACCACCACCATCCTGATGCTGCTCGGCTTGAGCGACATCAGCGCGGGGCAGGCGCGCGTCTTCGGGCACGATCCGATGCGCGATCCGCTGGCGGTCAAGCGCCTGGTCGGCTATCTGCCGGATTCGGTCGGCTTCTATGACAACATCACCGCCGCCGACAATCTGCATTACACCGCGCGGCTGATGGGTCTTGCCGCCGACGAGCGCGGCAAGCGCATCGCCGCGGCGCTCGCGCGCGTCGGCTTGACGCATGTCGCCAACAAGAAGGTCGGCACCTTCTCGCGCGGCATGCGCCAGCGGCTGGGCTCGCCGAGATCGTCATGAAGCAGGCGCGCGTCGCCATTCTCGACGAGCCGACCAACGGCCTCGACCCGCAGGCCAGCGTCGAACTGCTCGACCTGATCCGCTCGCTGAAAGAGCAGGGCGTCAGCATCCTGCTGTCGTCGCATCTGCTCGACCGCGTGCAGAGCGTGTGCGACCGCGTCGCGCTGTTCAATGCCGGCCGCATCGTGCTGATGGGCACGGTTGCGCGAACTCGGACGTCAGGTGCTGGGCGGCGGCTATGCCGTCGAGGTCGAAGCCGATGGCGGCGACGGCATTGCCCAGCGGCTTTTGGCGCTGCCGGGCGTGCGCGGCGTCGACGCAACCCGGCGCCCGGCCGCTTCCGCATGACCTGCGACCGCGATCTGCGCGGCGAGGCCGCGGCCGCGGTGGTGGCCGCCGGCGGGCGGCTCAAGCAACTCTCGCTCGATCAGCCGAGCCTGGAGACCATCTACACCCGCTACTTCCAGAATACGCAGGAGGTGCCCGATGCGGCGTGAAGGTTCGCCTTGGCAGGGCCTCGGCGTGGTGACCCTGAAGGAATTGTCGGATCATCTGGTCAGCGCGCGCATGCGCGTGCTGGAATGGCTGGTGGTGCTGATCGCGCTCGCCGCGGTCTACGGCGCCATCCAGCAGATCCGCGACGTCACCGCCGAAGATCCGTTCCTGTTCCTGCGCCTGTTCACCACCGCGCGCGAACCGTTGCCGTCGTTCGTGGCGTTCCTCGGCTTCCTGGTGCCGCTGATGGCGATCGGGCTCGGCTTCGACGCGGTCAACGGCGAGCATAACCGGCGCACCCTGTCGCGCATCCTGTCGCAGCCGATCTATCGCGACGCGCTGCTGTTCGGGAAATTCCTCGCCGGGCTCGGCATCATCGCGATCAGCCTGGTCTGTCTGTGGCTGCTGGTGATCGGGCTCGGTCTGATCATGCTCGGCGTGCCGCCGGGCGGCCGAGGAGATGGCGCGGGCGCTGATCTTCCTTTTGGTGACGATTGTCTATGCCGGCGTCTGGCTGGCGCTCGCGATGTTGTTCTCGGTGATCTTCCGCTCGGCCGCGACCGCGGCGCTGGTGACGCTCGGCCTTTGGCTGTTCCTCTCGGTGATCTGGCCGGCGCTGGCGCCCGCCATTGCCGTAGGCTTGGTGTCGCCCGAGCACCAGGCGACCTGGTCATCACCGCGCAGATGCTGGCGCGTCTGTCGCCCGCAACGCTTTTCGGCGAATGCGTGCTGGCGTTGCTCGATCCGACCACCCGCACGCTCGGACCGGTCTATCTGAGCCAGTTGCAGGGCGCGGTCATGGGCGCGCCGCTGTCGCTTTGGGACAGCGTGATGGTGGCCTGGCCGCAGATCGTCGGCATGGTGGCGGCGAGTATCCTGCTGTTCGTCGGCGGCTATGTCGGGTTCCAGCGGCAAGAGGTTACGAGCATAGCTCACCACGGCCGCTCGATCGAATTGGTTACGTGCTCGCGGTCGGGCGGGGTGAAGCACAGGCCGACGCAGAGATAGGGCAGCTCCGGATGCGGGTTGTGCCCGCGATGGAATTTGGCGATCGGCTCGGAATAGCACTCACCGGCCTTGGCCTTGACCAGCACGCCTTCCTGAAAATGCGCCTCGAACAATCCCTGCAGCGCCACGAAAAACGCCGCGCCGTTATGGCAATGCCAATTGGTATAGCCGCCCGGCACGATCTCGGCGTTATAGATTTGCACTTTGACCTGCGGATCGCGCGGCAGCGAGGCAGTACAGCGTGTCGAACAGCAGATTGCGGTGGAAACCGTGGCCCGGCGGCACCAGCCCCGCGAGCTTGAGCTTCAGATCCTTGTAGTCGTCGAGCTTGCCTTGCTGCATGGCGTTCTCCGCGGTGAACGGAGCAGCCTAGCGCAAGCAAGGTGTCGGGCAAGCAGAGAACCTCGCGCCGGCAGAAACCGGCACGAGGCTATTAACGATGCGAAGCTGCTACTTCGCGCCGGTCGTGGCGCTGTTCGGATTCGGCGTGCATTTCTCGCCGCTCTTGGCCATCTTCTGACAAGCCGCGATGCTGGCGAAGGTGCAGTTCGAGACGCCCGACGACCCGGTGATGCAGAAGGCGCCCGAGCCTTTGCCGCGCGGCGATCCCATCTGATCCTTGTTCATCGTGGTTTGCGCGCTGGCGATGGAAATACCGGCGGCCATGGCGGCGACGGCGGTGATTGCAAGCAGCCTTTTCATGATTGGTCTCCCTGGGTGGATGCCGCATCCGCGGCACGCACGACAACAAAAGCAGATGGCCCAGGTTCCGGGAACTCTCGGCCGGCTGAAAAAAAGTGAATGCGGCGGCGCTGCGGCGAAAGTTCCTTCCTCCGTGATGAAACGAAACCATACATAACGAAAAACCCGGCGCTTCCGTCGGATTTTGCGCCGGGTCTTCGCTTGTCATGCCGTCAATGCTCTTAGTCGTCGACGGCTTCCTTCACCGCGTCTTTGAGCCCGCCGACGGTGTTCTGCACCTTGCCGGCCACCTGATCGGCCTTGCCTTCGGTCTCAAGCTTGCTGTCGCCGGTCACTTTGCCGGCGACTTCCTTGACCTTGCCTTTGGCCTGCTCGGCCGAACCTTGAATGCGATCTTTGTTCATTTTGTCCTCTCGTGTTGACGGTCTCGCGATGACAACGAACGACGCGCACCAAACGTTCCGGCAGCAAAACGGCCGGGAAAGTCTCCCGGCCGTCTGCTCATTACTGCGGCTGCCTTACGCTTCGAGGATCGCGACGATCTCGTGCGATCGTGGATCAACGACGAGCATCTGATCACCGACCAGAATGTAATCGTAGCCGCGCCATTCCGGATAGATGACCACGACTTCCTGCGGCAGCGGATAGAAATGCACGCTGTCGGGTACACGCGTACCGACGCTCACCGACACGTTGAGGTGCGTCGGGCGCTACCTTATGCTGGCGGAACACGGCGCTGATCTTCGTGCGTTGTTCGGTCGACAGCTTGCCGGAACTCGCCGCCGCGCCTTGGCCTGTGGTCGTATTGTGCTCCTTGGCCGCGGATTCGTTCGGCTTCGATCTTCATGTCGCCCTGGGCGTGCGGCTCGCCAGACTTGTTCATCCGGCCGTCTTTACCTTCGCCGGATTTATTCATCTGACTGTCTTTGCCCATGTGGGCGTTTTCCGGCTCCTTGCCCGGCGCCTGGCCTGTCGTCTCCGGAGTCTTGCGTTCGGATTTCAGCGCTGGCGCGCTCTTCTGGACCGGCGCGATTTTCTCGGCCGGAGCGTTTTGCTGCGCGGCCGGTGCCCGCGCCTGGCACCTCATTCCTCTTCGTCGGCTCTTGTGCGGATGCGACGCTGACAGTGAGTAGCAATGCCGCCGCCGTTGATAACAGATGTGCTTTCTTCATGACGTTCTTCCTCTGGTCTTCCTTTCCCCGGAACAACAACCCATCCCGGCAGTGCTGGTTCCCAAGGCCGCGGTTAATCGCCCTGGTTCCCCCGGCATTGCGTTCCGGGTTCCGCCAAGGCACGCTTGCCGGCGGAATAAAGGAGGGGACTTTGGCGATTCTGACTTCCGCCATCGACACGGGCAGCGCCGAATTTCCGCGCCAATGCCGAAAAGATGCGCGCGCTCACCGCCGAATTGCAGGCGCGCCGCGCCGAGGCCGCGCTCGGCGGCTCGGAGCAAGTCGCGCGAACGTCATGTGTCGCGCGGCAAGCTGCTTCCGCGCGAACGCGTGATGAACCTGATCGATCCCGGCTCGCCGTTTCTCGAACTGTCGCCGCTCGCCGCCAACGGCATGTACGACGACGCCATTCATGGCGCCGGCCTGATCACCGGCATCGGCCGCATCGAGGGCCGCGAATGCATGGTCGTGTGCAACGACTCCACCATCAAGGGCGGCACCTATTTCCCGATGACGGTGAAGAAGCACCTGCGCGCGCAGGAGATCGCGCGCGAGAACCGGCTGCCCTGCATCTATCTGGTCGATTCCGGCGGCGCCAACCTGCCGCACCAGACCGAAGTGTTTCCCGACCGCGAGCATTTCGGCCGCATCTTCTACAACCAGGCGACGCTGTCGGCGCTGCGCATCCCGCAGATCGCGGTGGTGATGGGCTCCTGCACCGCCGGCGGCGCCTACGTGCCGGCGATGTCGGACGAGACCATCATCGTCAAGAACCAGGGCACCATCTTTCTCGGCGGCCCGCCGCTGGTGAAGGCCGCGACCGGCGAGGTGGTGAGCGCCGAGGATCTCGGCGGCGGCGACCTGCATGCGCGCAAATCCGGCGTCGCCGATCATCTGGCGCAGGACGACCATCATGCGCTGGCGCTGGCGCGCCGCATCGTCGCCAACCTCAACACCAAGAAGACCGTCGATATTCGCGCTGGCGCCGCCGCGCGAGCCGGCGCTCGACGCCAGCGAGCTCGACGGCATCGTGCCGGTCGACCTCAAGAAGCAATACGACGTGCGCGAGGTGATCGCGCGCATCGTCGACGCCTCCGAGTTCGACGAGTTCAAGCAGCTCTACGGCACCACGCTGGTCACCGGCTTCGCGCATATCCACGGCATGCCGGTCGGCATTCTCGGCAATAACGGCATTCTGTTTTCGGAGAGCGCGCTCAAGGCCGCGCATTTCATCGAGCTGTGCTGCCAGCGCCGCATTCCGCTGCTGTTCCTGCAGAACATCGTCGGCTTCATGGTCGGGCGCGACTACGAGGCCGGCGGCATCGCCAAGGACGGCGCCAAGATGGTGACCGCGGTCGCCTGCGCGCAGCGTGCCGAAGATCACGCTCATCCTCGGCGGCTCCTACGGCGCCGGCAATTACGGCATGTGCGGGCGCGCCTACGGCCCGCGCTTTCTGTTCACCTGGCCGAACGCGCGCATCTCGGTGATGGGCGGCGAGCAGGCGGCCTCGGTGCTGGCCACCGTCAAGCGCGACAATATCGAAGCGGGCGGCGGCAAGTGGTCGGAGGTCGAGGAAGAGGAATTCAAGCAGCCGCTCCGCGAGCAGTTCGAGCGCGAGGGCAATCCCTATTACGCCACCGCGCGGCTGTGGGACGACGGCATCATCGCGCCCGGCGAGACCCGCCGCGTGCTGGCGCTGGCGTTTTCCGCCGCGCTCAATGCGCCGGTGCGCGGGACGAGGTTTGGCGTGTTTAGGATGTGAGGATCACGCGAAAGCTATCTTCGTCCCATGCAGGTGGATGGTCGCCGGCAGGAATTCGTCGATGGTAACCTCGCCGTTCAGCGCATAGGCACCTTGCAGAAAAAAGATGCCGATCTCGCCGCCGCCCGCGTAGTTCACGGCGGGATTCCAGGTCAAGCTGAGCTGCTTGAAATCCTTTGGGCCATTGTCGCCGCCGACCCAGCTTTCCGCAAACTGGACAAACGGGAGTTGTGGGGGGCCGAAGAAGGCGCAACCGCTATGGCCGATCAAGGCTGGCTTTACCCGCTGGATTTGAAACTGCGTGACGATGGAACTGACCTGCAAGGCGCCGCCCGTCGCGTTCTTAAACCCGGACAGCGTCGGCAGCGGAATTCGGACATTGAAATATTGTCCCGGCTGCATCTGAAAGGCCAGTTCGTTTGACGTGAATTGGTAACCGCTGGTGGTGTCTTGCTCCACGACGGCGGTGCGGGCTGAAAGCTCTATCGCAAGCGGTAATTTGATGGGGCCATGTCCACCAGCAATGACGGGTCCACCGACTTTTACGATCATAAGTCGCCTCCAATAATAGAAGCTGCGAGTTTGACATCCTCCCGCATTAAGTGCCAGCGCTTGCGTGCAATCGGCGGCAGAATGATTAGCGGATACTTACCTCCCGCGCGTAAAGCTGCTGTCGTTCTGCCACAATACTGATGCGAATCCGCGGGATGAGGTTGGGTTGAGCGCTCGCAACTTACTGGTGCGACTGCCTGGCTGTCGCGCTATAGTCCCTCGGTAAATGCGCAGTAGTTTCAAAGCAGCTGGGCTTCATGCGTATCAGGTATCGCATCTCAGGAATCGGACTGTTCGTTTTGCTGTGCGCGCTGCCTGCTTATGCCGCCAACGAAATCCAGCCCGGCCTTTGGCAGGACAGCGAGACCATGACGGTCGGCAGCAAGGCGGAAGCGCCCAAAATCTCCACCAATTGCGTGACGCCGCAGGACGCGCAGGATCCGGTCAAGATGATCAAGGAGGGGATGAAGGATCAGGCCGGCCAGTGCAGCAAGTTCAATGTGCAGACCAACGGCAACGTGATTTTGTTCGAGATGAATTGCGGCGATCCCAAGCAAGGCTCGATCGAGATGACCATGACCTACACGGTGCATTCGCCGCAGCACACTTCAAGCGTCGGAAAATCGACCATGTTGATGATGGGCCAGAATATCGTCTCGAATGTGACGACGGAATCGAAATGGCTGGCGGCGGCTTGCAAAAAGTAGTTTTAATCGCCGCATGAATTACAGCTCCGCCCTTATCGTCGGTGCCGGCTCGGGCCTGTCGGCCTCGCTGGCGCGCGCCTTCGCCAAAGCTGGCATGAAGGTCGCGCTCGCCGCGCGCTCGACCGCCAAGCTCGACGAGTTCGTCAAGGACGACCGGCGCCAAGGCCTTCAATTGCGACGCCGCCAAGCGTGACGCAGGTCGAGAAATTGTTCGCCGATCTCGACGCCGCGGAACTGACGCCCGATGTCGTGGTCTACAACGCCAGCTATCGCACGCGGGGGCCGTTCATGGAGCTTGATCCCGCCGAAGTCGCCAAGGCCATCGAGATCACGGCCTTCGGCGCTTTCCTGGTGGCGCAGGCGGCGGCCAGACGCATGCTGCCGAAGGCGCGCGGCGCGATTCTGTTCACCGGCGCCTCGGCCAGCGTGAAGGGCTACGCGCAGTCGGCGCCCTTCGCCATGGCCAAGTTCGCGCTGCGCGGGCTGGCGCAGAGCATGGCGCGCGAATTAGCGCCGCAGGGCATTCATGTGGCGCATTTTGTCATCGACGGCGGCATCGCCAGCGCGCGCCGCGTTGCGCCGGCCGACAAGCCGGACTCGCTGCTCGATCCCGACGCCATCGCGGCGAGTATCTCAGCGTGCTCAACCAACCGCGCAGCGCCTGGACGCAGGAAGTCGAGCTGCGGCCCTGGGTCGAGAAGTTCTAAAGTTTTACTTCCCCATCATCGCCATGACGGTGGCCCAGTTGACGAAAGGCTGCGCCGGACCTGCCTCACCACGCCGGTGTCGTGCAGATAGGCCGCGCCCAGCACTAGCGCCGCCCCGACAATAACGCCGAAAATGAACCGCATAATTATCTCTCCAAAAAACCGGCCATCCCGGCCAGACGATGCGCGCAGGAACTTAGCTTCACGCGCCCGGCATGGCTAGGCGGTTGAGCGGTACGATTGGCACGTCCAAGATGAGCGTGCTAAAGGCGCGGCCATGACCAATCCCGACGATCTCAAGAATTCTTGCGCCGACCGGCAAATTGCGCGGCGGCGTCGTGGTGGCGCCGGCGCGCTTCCGCCTTTTTCGCCATCAAGGACGGCAAAGGCGACGTGCGCGGCGTCACCGTCGATCTGCTCAACGCCTTTGCGCAGGCGCTCAAGCTGCCGCTTCGACCATGCAGGTGTTCGACAATTCCGGCCAGGTCACCGACGCGGTGGCGAGCGGCGCCTGCGATGTCGCCTTCATGCCGCGCGACCCGACGCGCGAGGGCAAAGTCGATTTCGGCCCGGCCTATTATTTCATTTCGAGCACCTATCTGGTGCCGGCCGGCTCGAAAATCCAAACCATCGACGAGGTCAACCGCCCCGGCGTGCGCATCGTCGCCATCTCCAACACCACGACCGCGCGCAGCGCGCGCCGCACCGCGCCCAATGCCTCGGTCGAGGAAGTGCCGAGCGTCGACCTGATGACCGAGATGGCGGCACAGGGGCAGGGCGACGCCTTCGCGCTGTCGCATGATTCATTTGCCGGCTTGCTGCCCAAGCTGCCGGGCGCGCGCGTGCTGTCCGGCCATTTCCAGCAGACCGGCATTTCGGTGGCGGTGCCGAAGGGCCGGCCGGCCGCGCTCAAGCTCGCCAGCTGCTTTGCTGGAAGACGCCAAGAAATCCGGCCTGGTGCGCCGCGCGCTCGATGCCGCCGGCTTCAAGGACGCCGAAGTCGCGCCGCCGGCGGGCTAAAGCAGGTTCGGCCGGCGCAGGTCCACATTCCGTTCATTCCCGCGCAAGCGGGAGATCCAGGGCCGTGGCCCTAGAGTCGGTAAGCTTTAGTACTGGGTCTCCGCTTTCGCGGGGACGAGCGGGTAATGCGACGCCGCATCCTCACATCGTCACCACGACATTGCCGATCGTGCCGCGTTCCACCGCCTCGTGGGCGGCGGCTATGTCGGCTAGCGCATAAGTCGGCTGCGCCATGCGGTTGACCAGCTTGCCCTGTTCGAGCGCGCGCGTAATGCCGGTGACGGCGCGCTCGCGCTCGGCCGCGTCGAGCTCATAGACCAGGAAAAATTGCAGGCGGATGGTGTTGACCAGGCAGAATGCCGCCGGGATCGCCGCTTCCGGCGTGGTGCCATAGACGATGACGCTGCCTTTCGGCCGCAGCACCGCCGGAATGAGCTTGGCATTGGCGGCGAGATCCATCTCGATCACCGCGTCGACGCCGCGCTTGCCGGTGATTTCCATCACCCGCTCGCCGACATCGTCGCGATTTGTAGTCGATGGTGTGGTCGGCGCCGGCTTCCTGCGCCGCCTTGGCCTTCTCCGGCGAGGAAATGGTCGTCAGCACCGTCGCGCCCGCCGCCTTGGCGAATTGGATGGCGTATTGGCTCACGGCGCCGGCGCCGCCCGAAATCAGCAAGGTCGTGCTCTTGGTCGCGCCGCTTAGCGCGATGGCGTGATAGCCGGTCATGGCGGGGATGCCGAGGCAGGCGCCGGCCTCGAAGCTGATTTTGTCCGGCAGCTTGACGGCCTGCGCGGCGGGCAGGGCGATATATTGCGCCGCGGTGCCGAAGGCGCGCTTCCATTGCCCGTTCCAGATCCAGACCCGTTCGCCGATGCGCGATTTGGCGACGCCGTCGCCGACCTGGTCGATGACGCCGGCGCCGTCGCTCTGCGGGATGACGCGCGGCCAGGCGATCTTGCGGGTGGCGCCCTGGCGCGATTTGACGTCCGACGGATTGACGCCGGAGGTGGCAAGCTTGACGCGCACCTCGCCGGGGCCGGCCTGCGGCGTTTCGACCTCGCCCACGCGCAACACCTCGCGCGCCGAACCGTTGCTCTCGTAATAGGCCGCCTGCATGCGTCAAATCCCTCCGCTGCGGCACGATAGCACGCGGCACAGGCGGCGGAACCGGCCTCGTCCCGCCGCGAGTTACCCTCTATACTAGCCAAGAAAAATGAGGTCCGAACATGCGATATCGCGTCTATAGCGGTCCGAAAGGCTCGGCCAAGCTTTCTCCGCTCGACAAGGAGCAGATGCTGTTCAAGGAATTCGCCACGCTCGACGAGGCTCTGTCATGGTCGCGCCATGTCGAGCGGGGCGACCGCATCCCCTGCTGATCGAAGGCGACGACGGCACGGTGATGGATCGCCGCGCCATCGCCGACGCGTTGCGGGTCGGTGAGCGCGAACAGGTGGGTCACGCCTGAGCGGCGCTCAGCCTGCCACGCGGTTCCACTCGGCGCGGGCGCGCTCGGTCAGATGCTGCCACTTGGTGCCGACAACGTCCCAATTGACCATTGGCCGCCGCAATTCGGCCGTTGCGTTGGGCGCGGAGAGCGCGTTGTGGGAATCGTAGAGATAGGCGCCGCCGATGGTCAAAACCGCTCCCAGAATGATCCCAAGCACGACTCGCATCACGCACCTCCATGTCCCCCGCGGGCAGAACGCGCGCCCAGGGCCCCGGTTCCGACACCGCCGGCTGTTTGAGGACCCGATAAGGAGGAACGCCAAATAGCCGCCGAAAGCCCGGAACCATCCTTGTAACTCATTGAAAACATTAGTTTACCGTCTTGAAAATCTTCGGGCAGAATTGAAATAAACTGCTATATTGCAGCCATGAGCAGCCATTCAACCAAAACCGCCGGACGGTCGGCCAAAGCCACCGGCCGGTCCGACAAAAAAACCGCCAAAACCGCGCCGGCGCGGTCACCCAGAAGGTGTCGAAATCGGCGCGCCGGCCGGTCGGCAAGAGCACGCGGCCCGCCGTCTCGGCGATCCGCGCGCCCAGCATTGCGCCGAAGTCTTTGCTGAAGTCGTCACTCAAGTTGACCAAGATGATGCGTACGCCGAGCCCGCCGGTTCAGCCGTTGGCGGGCCACGAAATCACCATCAAGGCGCACCGTTACCGCGTTGGAGAGACGGTCTACTACACCTCGCCGACCTTTGGCCGCGCCGCCGCCACAGGCAGCTATACCGTGGTCAAGCTGCTGCCGTCGGAAGGCGACGACTACCAGTACCGGATCAAGAGTTCCGGCGAGGCCTTCGAGCGCGTCGCCAAGGAAAGCCAGCTGGACCGCGTCTAGCGCTTTCGTCTTTGCCATCGACTATGATGATCAATGCGGTTCCCACCGTAGGAGAATGGCATGCCGATCTACGTCAAATCGGCTCGGAGGCGCGATAGCCGCGAGGAATAAACAAAACTCTCCTGGCGTTATCATCAGCCTGCATAAGAAACTTTGGAGGATTCATGTTCAAGCTTGTCCGTCTGACCGCACTCGCATTGTTGCCGTTGCTGCTCACTTGGCCGGCATCGGCGGAGACCTATCCGAGCCGCACAGTCAAAATTATCGTTCCGTTCGGCGCCGGTGGGCCGGCCGATGTCTACGCCCGGATTCTTGCCAAATATCTGAGCGAGGAAACCAAGCAATCCTTCGTGGTCGAGGATCGCCCCGGCGCCGGCTCGCTGATCGGCACCGACGCGGTCGCGAAATCGGCGCCCGACGGCTACACGCTGCTGCTGATGTCGAACACCCACACCACCAACGAGTCGCTGCTCGCCAATAAACCGTATCAGTTGATGCGCGACTTCGTTCCGGTGGCGACTATCAATTATTCCGACCTGCTGATGGTGGTCCACCCCTCGGTGCCGGCCAAGACGGTCGCTGAATTCATCGCGCTCGCGAAGAAAGATCCGGGCAAGCTCAATTATGCCTCGTCCGGTCCCGGCACGCCCTATCACATGGCCGGCGAACTGTTCAAAGCCATGAGCCACACCGATATCGTGCACGTGCCGCATAAGGCCTCGGGCGACGCCCGCAACAGCGTGTTGGCCGGCAATGTGCAGATGATGTTCGACGCGGTTACCACGATGTCGGCGCTTGCCAAGGCCGGCAAGGTGCGCGCGCTGGCCACCACCGGCGAAAAGCGCAATCAGCTCACGCCGGATCTGCCGACCGTTGCCGAGACTGTGCCCGGCTACGAGGCGACCATCTGGCTCGGCTTGATGGCGCCCAAGGGTACGCCCAAGGAGGTCATCACCTTTCTCAACACCGTCGATCAACAAGGTGATCAACCTGCCTGACGTGAAGGCGGCCTGGCTCAAGCAGGGCGCCATCCCGTTGACCAAGACGCCGGAAGAGTTCGACGCCTATCTGCGCAAGGACATCGAGAAATGGGCCCAGGTGGTCAAAGTATCCGGGGCCAAGATGCAGTAAGCCCTTAGCCGGAGGCCTATGCCGACCATCGACGGCGCATCGCTGAACGGCCTGTTGTCGACCCCGCTCGCGTTGGGCGCGGTGGCGGCGCTTTTGGCCGTGCTGTTGCTTCTCGCGATCTTGCGCGTCGGCGTGGCGCGCCGGCTGTTGGTGCCGGTCGCCGTCGCTGGTCGTCGTCAGCTTCGGCGTGATGGCCATCCTCGATCGCATGGCCGACAAGCGATCGCGCCGACCGCGCGCCGTGCATTGTCCCAGCGCTATGCGGAACTCACCGCGCAGGCGCTGGTGCCCGGCTCGGCGCTCGCCTGTCTCGACGGCGCGGCGGGTGAGGCGGTCGAGACGGCCTGCGAGAAGACGGTGTTCGCCGGCCCGCAAGCCACGGCCGCCGCGGTCGCCTATATGGCGGCGCGGCTGACGCTGCTCGCCGACGGGCTTGCCTTCGCCCGTCACGACGATCCCGATTTCGCGGCGACGCTCGCGGGCCTGCGCCGCGCCATCGAGCTCGACCGTTTCGGCATCGCCGCCCATGTGCTGGCGATGCGCGACGGCTGCACCGCCGAGACACTGCGCTGCCTTTGCGCTGCTGTCACGACACCACCGCGCTCAAGTCCAATCTCAAGGCGCAGGCGTCTACGACCAATATGTCGTCGCGCCACGCCGGCGACTGGAACACAGCCGCGCCCGCAGCCGGTGCCGCTGGCCCAGCTGCCGGCAAGGCTGCGCCGGCGCCGAGCGCGGCTGCGCCAGCGAGCCCCGCCGGCCAACCGGCGCCGTCCGTGCCGGACAAATACGATTTCCCCTCGGCCGCCTCGATCCCGCGCGGTCAGCATCATGAATGCCGAGCCGCCGCTGCCGAAGGGCGCATGCCGCAAGCCGCAAGCCCGCCGCAACACAGCCGACGGCGCCGGCCGAGGAGCGCCGAGCCGGCACGCCAGCGCCGCCGCAAGCGCGTCCGCAGAGCCGCAAGGCAGCCTCGCCGGCGGCGCGCTAATATCGGCTGCACGTCGCCGAGTGCCATGTTCAAATCCGTCCTGATCGCCAATCGCGGCGAAATCGCCTGCCGCATCGCCCGCACCGCGCGGCGGCTGGGCCTGCGCACCATCGCGGTCTATTCGGAGGCCGACGCGCAAGGCGCTGCATGTGCGGCTCGCCGACGAAGCGCATGCCGATCGGCCCGGCGCCGGCGGCGCAGAGCTATCTCGCAATCGACAAGCTGATCGCCGCCGCCAAGCAGCGCGCGCGCCGACTGCATTCATCCCGGCTACGGCTTCCTGTCGGAGAACGCCGACTTCGCGCAAGCCTGCGCCGATGCCGGCATCGTCTTCGTCGGTCCGCCGCCTTCGGCGATCCGCGCCATGGGGCTGAAGGACCGCGCCAAGGCGCTGATGGAAAAAGCCGGCGTGCCGGTGGTGCCCGGCTATCACGGCGAGAAGCAGGAGCCGAAATTCCTCAAGCAGAAGGCCTACGAGATCGGCTATCCGGTGCTGATCAAGGCGGTGGCCGGCGGCGGCGGCAAGGGCATGCGCCGCGTCGATCGCCACGCCGATTTCGACGCCGCGCTCGAATCCGCGCAGCGCGAGGCGCAAAGCGGCCTTCGGCGACGAGCGCGTGCTGATCGAAAAATATGTCAGCGCGCCGCGCCATATTGAAATGCAGATTTTTGCCGACAGGCACGGCAACGCCATCCATCTCAACGAGCGCGATTGCTCGTTGCAGCGCCGCCACCAGAAAGTGATCGAGGAAGCGCCGGCGCCCGGCATGAGCGCGGCCTTGCGCGCCAAGATGGGCGAGGCCGCGGTCGCCGCGGCCAAGGCGGCCGGCTACGAAGGCGCCGGCACGGTCGAGTTCATCGCCGACGGCAGCGGCGGTCTGAAAGCAGGGCGGCTTCTGGTTCATGGAGATGAACACCCGCCTGCAGGTCGAGCACCCGGTCACCGAAGCGGTCACCGGGCTCGATCTGGTGGAATGGCAATTCCGGATCGCCGCCGGCGAAAAGCTGCCGCTGACGCAAGATAAGGTGCCGCTCAATGGCCACGCGGTCGAGGCGCGGCTTTATGCCGAGGATCCCGAGCGCGGCTTTCTGCCTTCGACCGGCAGGCTGCTGGCGCTGGAATTTCCGGCAGGCGAGGGAATTCGCGTCGATACCGGCGTCGAAGCCGGCTCCGAGGTGACGCCGTTCTACGATCCGATGATCGCCAAGCTGATCGCGCACGGCAAAACCCGCGATCGAGGCGCTCGACCGGCTGGCGCGACGCGCTCGATGAGACCGTCGTGATCGGCCCGCGCAGCAATGCCGCCTTCCTTGCCGCGCTTTGCCGCGCGCCTGCGTTCCGCAGCGGCGATTTCGATACCGGCTTCATCGACCGCAATCTTGCCGCGCTCGGCGCCGCCCCGCAGGGTCTCGACCGCGCCGCCGCCGCTGCCGGCGCGCAGGCGCTGGTGGCGCGCGAGCGCGCCCGCATCGGCGCCGCGGTCGTGCGCGAGGCGGATGAGCCGCCATCGCCCTGGGACAGCGCCGACGCCTTCCAGCTTTCCGGCGGCGCGCAAACTGGCGCTGCCGATCCTCGCCGAAGGCGAGAGCGTCACGGCGCAGATCACATATGGCTCGGCCGGCGCAACGGTTGCCATCGACGGCATCGCGCCCGCGGCCGATGCGCTGGTGATCGAGGCCGGCGATGCGGTCTATGTACTGCGCCACGGCCGCCAGACCAAAGTGTCGCTGCGCGATCTCGCGCTCGACGAGGCGGGCGATCACGGCAGTAGCGGCCTGGTGCGCGCACCCATGCACGGCAAGGTGCTCGCGCTCATGGTGGCGCAGGGCGAGCGCGTCACGCGCGGTCAGCAGCTCGCCATTATCGAGGCGATGAAGATGGAACACACTTTGACCTCGCCGATCGATGGAACAGTGGCCGAGATCGCGGTTTCCGCCGGAACGCAGGTCGCCGAGGACGCCAAGATCATGCTGATCAAACCCGCGGCCGCGTTAACGCAAGAGTAAGGCGCGGAGACGCAAAATCCGTCCCGGATCGCGCCACAATTTCCCTTTTTTGCGCCCCGATTTGGCCCCGAAAGTCTGTGTTTGTCCCTGGGGGCGGTTCGTTTTGTTCTGCTGGGAATCCCGATGAACCGGACACGCACGCTTGCCATCGCCGCTGCCTGCCTCGCCGTGAGCGGCCTTGCCGTGAGCGGTTTTGCCGCGCGCGCCGCCGATATGCCGCGCGCGCCTGCCGTGCCCTATTACAAGGCCTCGGAAGCGCCGTTCAGCTGGACCGGCTTCTACGTCGGCATCAACGGCGGTTACGGTTGGGGCCGCTCGAACTGGAGCGATCCGACGCTCGGCGTCGATTCCGGCAGCTTCAACACTTCCGGCGCCTTGCTCGGCGGCCAGCTCGGCTATAACTGGCAAACCGGCTCGGTCGTGTTCGGCATCGAAACCGACGGCGACTGGACCAATATCAAAGGCAGCACCGCCGGCCTCGGTGGCGTCTGCACCGCCGACGGCGGTGGCTTGTGCCAGACTCGGCAGAACTGGTTCGGCACCACGCGCGGGCGCATCGGCTATGCCTTCGGCCGTTTCCTGCCTTACGTCACCGGCGGCGCGGCTTACGGCGACATCAAGGCCTTGCAGACGACCGGCAATTCGACGCAAACCAATCTGGGCTGGACCGTCGGCGGCGGTATCGAGTACTCGCTCAACCGCAACTGGAGCGCCAAGCTCGAATATCTCCACCTCGATCTCGGCACCGCGAGTTTTTTCAGCGCGGCTTCAGCCGCTTCCACGCTGTCGGTTCCCGTCACCACCGATCTGGTGCGGGCCGGTATCAATTATCACTGGTAAATCGTTCTAGCTCAGGTGCGGACCCGGCCCGCCGCCGGCGGCTTCCAGCACCGCCGCGCGCCATTCGCGTTTGATCGGCAGGATCGGCGGCATCGGCGCGACATTCGGCTCCGCGGTCGGCGCCGCGATCGAAGTCGATATTCTCGGTCTGCGAGCCGCGGCGCATGAACAGATTGTAGATCAGCCATTGCGTGCGATGCCGCCGCCCGCGCAGCGGAAAGCGGCTGGCGATCGACGATCGGGAATAGAATTTTCCATAGGTGCGGCCTTGCCCGATGCGAAGCTCGTCGGCCGTCATCTGCGCCGGCCGGTAGACCACATGGCCCTGGTCGTACATGGTCCAGTCGAACGAAACGATGCGGTTGGCCTTCTTCATCTCGTACCAGGTGAGCGTGCCGGGGTAGGGGGTGAGCGTCGAATAGGCGCAGGCGTCGTATTTGGCGGCAATGTTGAAATTGACGGTTTCGTCGAACGCCGACGTGCTGTCGCCGTCGAAGCCGAACATGAACAGACCGAACACCATGATGCCGTAGGAGTGCACCTTTTCGACCAGGGCGGCGAAGTTCTCCGGCCGGTTGACGTGTTTGTGCACGCTCTTGAGGGTGTCGCGCGAGATCGAACTCGAAGCCGATGCTGAGCAGTGTGCAGCCGCTTTCCGCCGCGAGCTCGAGCATACGGTCGTCCTGCGCGAGCTTCGAGGTAACGCCCGCCTGCCACTGGATGCCGCGGCCCTTCAACGCGCGCATGACTTCCTTCGGGCGGTCGGGGGTGCCGAAAAAGTCGGCGTCGTTGATCGAAATGACGCGGGCGCCGCAATTCTCGATTTCGTGCACCACTTCGTCGACCGGCCGGTAGCGGAATTTGAGGCCGTTCATCAGCGGCTCGGCGCAGAACGTGCAGCCCTGGTGGCAGCCGCGCGAGGTCTGCACGAAGGTCTTGTTGACGTAGCGGTGCTTCTTGAGCAGGTCGTAGCGCGGCATCGGCACGCCGACCATCGGATGTAGCGTGGGCGATTTGTAGGTGCCGCGCAACGACCCCTCCGCGAGGTCGTCGAGCAGTTTGTCGATCACCAGTTCGACTTCGCCGATGACGACGGCGTCGGCATGCTGGAGCGCCTCCTGCGGCATGAAGCTCGGATGCACGCCGCCCATGACGACGGGCACGCCTTTGGCGCGGAATTGATCGGCGATTTCGTAGCCGCGGTTGACGTAGCTCGTCATCGCGGAAATCCCGACCATGTCCGCCTTCAGATCGAAGTCGATCGGCTCGATATTTTCGTCGGTCAGCACGACCTCGTATTGATCGCGCGGAATGACCGCGGCGACCGCCAGCAAGCCTGCGAGCGGAGAGTACAGCGCTCGGTTCAGGTAGAGCGGGCGGGTGGTGAGGGAATCGGTCTTCGGATTGATGAGGTGAATAACGCGCGATCGCACGGCGGCCTCCTCCGAATGCCCCAGTAATCAGCCAAAGACATTGCCGCGAGGAAAGTTCCACCGTCCGGCAAAAAAAGACTTCGACGATATCCGGCCGTCGAGGATCAGGCCGGAGGGTCTTGTGAAATGACGTGAAGAACTGGCCGCCGGCGGCTTCCTAAGCGGCCCGCTGCGGGCTATCCCTGTCCCTTGCGTTGGTACCGTTGGAACTTCCGGAATGCCGCTTCATCTCATCAAGCTCTGCGTCGGCTGTGACTCGGTCGCCGATCTCGAGGACTGGATCCAGCAGAAGCTGAAAGAGAAGAAGAAACGCGGGCTTAAGGCCGAGCATATCCACACCACCCGCATGGTGCCCAAGCGTGCCCAGGAACTTACCGGCGGCGGCTCGCTATTTTGGGTAATCCGCGGCCAGATCACCTGCCGCGAGCGTATCCTCGATATCCGCCCGACAACCGGCAAGGACGGCATCAAACGCTGCCAGGTCGTGATGGACGGCAAGGTCGTGCTGGTCGAGCCGCGCCCGCGCTCGGCCTTTCAGGGTTGGCGCTATTTCGAGGCCAAGGATGCTCCGCGCGACCTGTCGCGCGCGGCCCCCGGCGCCGCCAGGATGCCGGAGCAGATGCGGCGCGAATTGCGCGAACTCGGACTGCTCTGAGCGCGGGCTTGACATTTCTTTGAACTAGGATTATATTCCACGGTTGTCCGCTAAGCCAAAGGAGCGCCGTCATGACGCGCTCCGGCGGCAAAGCGGGACCGGTGCCCGACAACGGCACCGTGGATGGAGCGCCCGGGCGGCGCCGGACCCTCTCGCCAGAGGGTTCGCGCGTCGCGCCAGACGCGCGGCGGGTGCGCACCACACCCGCCAAGCGGGTCTCACCAGCCCTCTGGCGCCGTCCCGGCGCTCCATTCCCCTTTTGGGGAAACGGAAAAAGGGAAGCCGGCGTGTCCCGCGCCGATCAAAGAACAGGGAGGGCCGAGTGTTGGCTAGACGCCCAAATTATCGATCAGCCTGGTCTTGCCGAGCTTGGCCGCGACCAGCAGGCGGATCGGTCCGTCCTTGCGCGAGGCAACGGACGCAAGCGTCAGTGCGTGGCGCGCTTCCAGGTAGTCGACGATGAAACCTGAACGGACCAATTCGCTTTGGCCTTCCTCCAGCACGATCTCGATCGGTTCGCCTTGCTTGATGCGGGTCGCGACCGCTTTCAGCACGCGATGGAGCACGGGCGCGACGCGGCGCTCGCCCGCCGACAAATACGCGTTGCGCGACGACAGCGCGAGGCCGTCTTTTTCGCGTACGGTCGGCACGCCAATGACCTTGAGCGGCAGATCGAGATCCTTGGCCATCCGCGTCACCACGCGCAACTGCTGGTAGTCCTTCTTGCCGAACAGCGCGAAGTCGGGCGCCACTTGCGTGAACAGCTTGGCCACCACGGTGGCGACGCCGCCGAAAAAGTGCGGGCGGACCTTGTCCTCCAGCCCGGCCTTGGCGGCGCCTGCCGGGTCGATGCGGGTGGCAAAGCCGTCGGGATACATAATCGCGGTCGACGGCGCCCACACCAGGTCGGCCTTGGCCGCGCGCAAGACCGCCACATCGGTTTCGAATTTGCGCGGATAGCTGCCGAAATCCTCGTTCGGCGCAAACTGCGTCGGATTGACGAAGATCGATACCACCACGCGGCGGGCGCGCCGGCGCGCTTCCTTGACCAGCGCCAGATGGCCTGCGTGCAAGGCGCCCATGGTTGGAACCAGGGCGATGCGCTCGCCGGCCTTGCGAAAAGGCGTCAGGGCGCGGCGGAGCGCCGGCACGGTGTGCGCGATGGTCGGTCGGGTTGCCATAATCGTTAGGCTCAGCCGGCTATTGTCGCCAATTCGGAATAGACCTAGCAAGGCGGCATCCAGGCGGCCATGCGTTTGATGGCGCCTTGCCGCGTCTCCGATCGAGCTTAAATCGGTATAGACTGTCCCATGAGCAAAGACCGCTCCCAACAGCCTCCGGTGCCGGCCGCCTCGCGGCCCGAAATCGACGAATTCATCGATCGGGTGCGCGCGCTTGGTCCCACTACCGCAGGCGGCAGGCGCGGGCGGCTGATCTTTGCGCTCGATGCCACCATGAGCCGGCAGCCGACTTGGGATTCAGCCTGCACCTTGCAGGCCGAGATGTTCCGCGAAGCCGCAAATGCCGGCGGCCTCGATATCCAGCTGGTTTATTTCCGCGGCTTGAGCGAATGCCGCGCCTCCGGTTGGGTCGCGGGATCGGAAAAACTCGCCGGCCTGATGTCACGCATCGATTGCCGCGGCGGGCAGACCCAGATCGGCAAGGTCCTGAGCCACGCCCGCCAGGAATACGGCAAACAGCGGGTGCAGGCGCTGGTTTTCGTCGGCGACGCCATGGAAGAGAAGATCGACGAATTATGCGCGGCGGCCGGCGAACTCGGGTTGCTTGGCGTCCCGGTTTTCATGTTCCAGGAGGGCGGCGATGCGGTAGCGGAGAACGCCTATCGCGAGATCGCCCGCCTCTCGCGCGGCGCCTATTGCCGTTTCGATACCGGCGCCGCCCACCAGCTCGGCGAGTTGCTGCGCGCGGTCGCCGCCTATGCCGCCGGCGGCATCAAGGCGCTCACCGACCTGTCGGCACGCCGCTCGGAAGGCGCGCGCAGACTTCTGGCGCAGCTGAAATAAAATGCCGACCCTCATCTTTGGCGTTCTCATCCTCGTCGCCGCCCTTTGGGTGCTCGGCGTCATCTCGCGCGTCGACCCGAAAATCGCCGCGCGCGTGCTTAAAGGTTCCGGCGGCACGCTGGCGATCGGATTTGCCGTGTTTCTCGGCCTGCGCGGCGAAGTCGGCGTCGCCATCCCGCTGGGCATATTCGGACTTGGACTGCTCGGCTGGATCCCGTTCGGGATACCCGGCTTTTCCCAGCGCACGCAGAAAACCGCGGGTCAAATCTCGCGCGTGCGCTCGTCCTATCTGGAAATGGAGCTCGACCACGACAGCGGCACGATGCGCGGGCGCATCATTGCCGGCAGCCACCAGGGCAAGCGCTCGAAGCGCTCAGCGTCAAGACGCTCGCCGGGCTGCTCGACGAGTTCGACGAGGAAAGCCGCGCTCTATTGGTTGCTTATCTTGACCGCCGGGATGCCGGCTGGAGTGAATACGCGCAAGGACACGCGGACGCGGGGCGGGCTGCGGCGTCCAGCGGAAAAATGACCGAACAGGAGGCCTATCAGATCCTTGGCGTGGAGCCGGGTGCGAGCGCCGACGCCATCTCGCGCGCGCACCGCACGCTGATGAAGAAACTGCACCCCGACCAAGGGGGGTCGAACTATCTCGCCGCTCGCGTTAACGAGGCCAAGGAAATTCTTCTTCGCCGCCATCGCTGATGTACTCCTGACGCAACACCATCAGCGGCTCCTGGTTATCGGCACATCCCTATTGTCGATCGTTTATTATTCTTAGCGCGTGTTCGCTTAATTCTTCACCACCATGCACGGAATATCGCTGCGCTTGAGATGCTTGCAGGCGGTCTCGGCCTGACTTCTGTCTAACCCGGCAAAGCGCGCGCGAAACAGCGCCTTATCGCCTTTGGTGGTTCGTTCGGTGAACGGGTCGGCCTTGCCGAGTTGGCCCTTGGCCTTTTCCTGCGCCGCGGTCAGGCGCTGCTTGGCCTCGGTCTCCTCGGGGAAAGCGCCGACCTGGATCATCCAGCCACTGTGGACGCTGGGTTCCGGCATCGCGGCCGCGATCGGCACGTTGCCGGAGGCCGAGGCGACTTTGGTGGACGACAGCACGATGGTGTCCGCGCGCGCAGCCGGCGGCAGGTCGTGTTTCACGACTGCCACGGTGGTGACCTTGGTCGCATTGGCACCGGGAGCCGGCACGAGCTTGCGGTTGTCGGACAGCAGCGGCGACAGCGATGCGGTATGCACGGCGCCCATCTGCACGGCGATGGTTTTGACCGGATTGGGCTTGATCGGATCGGTGGAACCGAGCGCCGGGTCGATACGGTGAGTGAGCGGCGCGGCGCTGGCCACTTTTTCCCTGGCCGGTTCTTTGGCCGGCGTTCCCTTCATGTCCTTGGCGCGCACCTCCGCGATCTCGCGGCCTTCGATGACGGGCGGTGCGGTCCGTTTGACGGAGGCGATATTGATGTTGTTGTCGATCATGCTGCGCACGCGGGCATCGCGGGCTTGGGCGGTATGCCCGCCGAACATCACCGCGATGATGTGGCGGCCGTCGCGGTGGACCGAGGTGACGATGTTGAATCCGGAATCGTGGATGTAACCGGTCTTGATGCCGTCGACGCCGTCGACACTGCCGAGCAGATGATTGTGGTTGCGGATCATGCGGCCGTGATAGGCGAAATAGCGCGTGGAAAAATAGCTGTAATACTTCGGGAAACGGTCCTGGATGGCGCGGCCGAGAAGGGCCTGGTCGCGCGCGGTGGTCATCTGCAGATCGTCGGGCAGGCCCGACGCGTTGTGATAGGTCGTGTGCGTCATGCCGAGCGTGCGCGCCTTGGCGGTCATCAATTTGGCGAAGTCGGCTTCATCGCCGGCGAGCGCTTCGGCGACCACCACGGCCACGTCATTGGCCGATTTGGTGACGATGGCGCGGATCGCCGTCTCGACCGCGATGGTCTGCCCCGGCTCCAAGCCGAGCTTCGAGGGCGCCTGCACGGCGGCATGGGGCGAGACTTGCATTTCGGTCGTAAGCTTGATCTTGCCCGCCTCGAGCCGCTCGAACAGCAGATAAAGCGTCATGATCTTGGTGAGCGAGGCCGGATGGCGCGGACTGTCGGCGTTGGTCGCCTGCATCACGGCGCCGGAATTAGCGTCCACGACGATGGAGGAATAGGAGGGCTCGTAGCTATCGGTGGCGGGGGCGTGATGACGGTGGTGATGGCGTCCGCGGGCGCTGGCATCGGTCGGGATGGCGGCCGTGGCCAATAAGGCTGCCGCGACGAGGACGCCACACGGCGAACGAAGGGCTCCCGTACGCAACATTCCCACTCCCAACCCCGTTATCGGACGGTCTTGAGACCCGCCAAATCAGGCCGTTTTATAGCGCCCCCGCGCCGCCATAAATTACAACGGTAGGGGCACACGGTTTACAAATTATTACGACAATCCCCCGGAAATTAAGGCATTTCTTGCACTGCAAAATAATTATTGACTTTATGTTGCAATGCAGTATAGCTCTGCCTTATTCCCGGGCCAGCCGGGATACCAAGTTCAGCGCAATGACGCCGCGTTGCGGCCGGAAAGGGATGGCAATGGTCAAGAATTTCCAGGACCTCCAGCAGGTCAGCAAAGAGAATGTCGAGATCGCGATGAAGTCCATGGGCGTGCTCTCGAAGGGCAGCCAGGCCATCGCGATCGAAGTGGCCGACTACTCCAAGAAGGCTTTCGAGGATGGCACCGCCGCGCTCGAGAAGCTGTTCGGCGTCAAGTCGTTCGAGAAGGCGATCGAGTTGCAGACCGAATACGCCAAGACCGCCTACGAAGGCTTCGTGGTCAAGGCCTCCAAGATCGGCGAACTCTATGCCGATCTCGCCAAGGAGACCTACAAGCCGTTCGAAACTTTGCTGGCGAAGGCCAAGTAACAAAACCAAGTAATTCGCGTAGCGTCGCGTGTTGAGTTTCGTCGCTTAAGCGTTGCGTGCGCGTTAAAGGAAAAGCCCGGCTGGTTAAGCCGGGCTTTTTGTTTGGGAGCGGAGCGGCGTCGGTTGCCTGAGTTACCTGGCCACCCGCAACTGCGTCAGGTTGGAGCCGATCTGCGTAAAGGCACTGATGATCTGGCTCGCCGACGTCAGCAGGTAGAACTTATCCGAGGTGGTGGCGCAGTTCTGCAACAGCGTGGAGGTCGGATCGCCGCCGGTATTGACCTGGATCGTGTAGAGCGTGATGCCGGCGGCCTTGATGTTGTTGCAGGTCAGCTGTTGTCGCGCATCGATCGAGTTCTGGCTCGAGTACCAGCGGTCCTGGGTGTTCAAGCCGTCGGTCAACAGGATGATGACCTGCGTGTAGGTGTAGCCTACTTGCTGCGCCGGCACGCGTGAACGTGCCCCGCCGCCGACGAGCGACATCCAGCCGAGTTGCAAGCCGATCGCCTGGTTGGTATTGCCGGCGGGCTGCATGGCGTTGACCAGCGACGTCATCGTCGTCCAGTTGTAGCTCAGTCCCATCACCGCCTGCGGACAGGAGCTGTATTGCTCGGCCGGGTAAAGCGACTGTGGGAGCATCGGCACTGCGCTCGGCGAAGCGGCGTTGGTGTCGTAATTGCCGACGGTGTCGGGCGCGGCCGAATAGCCGCGGTCCATGACGCAGCCATTCCAGGTGCTGTGGCTGTTGGGCGTCCATGTCGCCTGGGTCCAAACACCGGGAGTCCACGTGCCTGCCGTCCACGTTCCGCCTGCGGTCCATACGCCGGCCGTCCACGTCCCGGCCGTCCAGGTTCCGTTGTGCTGCGAACACTGGCTGCTGGTCGTGTACTGCGATTTCGAACAGACGCCCGCACCGGTGCAGCTGTTCTGGCTCGAGTGGCCCGATATCGAGCAGGTTCCAGCTGCGGTGCAGGTGCTCTGGGTCGTGTTACCCGATATCGAGCAGGTTCCGGACGTGCACGTGCTCTGGGTATTGTGGCTCGATCCCGAAATCGAACAGGTGCCTGCGCCGGTGCAGCTGTTTTGGCTGTTGTTGCCCGATAGCGAGCAGGTGCCGTCGGACGTGCAACTGTTCTGGCTATTGTCGCCTGATATCGAGCAGGAAGAGTGCGAAAGGCAGCTGCTCCGAGGCGAGTGGCCTCCGATGCTGCAAGTACCGTTATTGGCATCCCAGGAGTTATTGTCGGACAGCGTCGGATCCTGCGCCAGGGTGCCCCAGTAAATGTAATCCGAATTGTAGTTGGAGGCGCCGAGGTTGACGTCCTTCACGAACGGAATGATCGAGACATAGACGTCGCCATTGTTGGTGGCGGCGCTCTGCAACTGGGTCAGCAGGCTTTGGGTCGCCGTCTTGAGCGCGGTCATCTTGCCGGCGTCGGCCATCGATCCGGTGTTGTCGAGCACCAGCGCGACGCGCAGCCGGTTCGTGCCCCACTTGGCGGTGGATGAGCCGGTGACTTCCAGGTTCTGGAAATTTTGTCCGGGGATGAGGCCCAGGAAAATGGTCGGCACATTGGCCGAGCCGGATCACCACCAGGGCGGTTCCGCCGCTGCTCGTGTACGTGGCGCTGATCGTGATGTCTTTGGCTTCCGGCCGCGTGAACAGGGCGTTGAAATACTTCACTGCGTTCTGTTGCAGCTGGGTGCTGGTGTCGGTCGCGGCTTCCTTCGACAGCATCAGCGCGGTTGAGTCGAGCGCGGACTGCAGCGCGACCTTGACCGAATTGGCGTGGCTGTAATCGACCGCGAAGCCGACAAAGGTGACGATCGGCAGGGTGGCGAATGCGAAGGTGATGGCGACATTGCCGCCACGCGCGATGCGAAACGTGCGAAGCGAGCTGCGGAATTTGGTCCAGAGCGACATCATGGCGCATCACCGAAAAACGGTTGAATTCGCGTGCATTAATAGGCGCCGGGGTTAAATGGCTGGTATATCGGCGCGGAGAAAAACGGCTGCTAATAGTAAGCGTCGCAGGGGCGCATTCGACGGTTCCGCGCGCTCGTTCAAGTACTTGCCTGGTTAACGGCATCTGCTTTCGGTACCGCGAATGCCGAATAGTTCTTATCGGGTGTCGTTAATGCTTGGTTGGCGCGGCCGCAAAAACGCGCTTTGGCGGCGATAAATCGCGTCCTTTGCACGTCTTGCTGCCGGCGCCGAGACGGCTCGCTACATGGCGAGCCGCAGATTGGTGAGCGCGGTACCGATCTGGCCGAAGGTCGTGACGATCTGCTCCGAGGACGTCAGCAGGAAGAACTTGCTGGAGTCGCTCGCGCAGTTCTGCAGCAGCGTCGATGTCGCCTCGTGATCGGTGTTGACCTGCACGGTGTAGATCGTGATGCCGGCGGCCTTGAGGTTGTCGCAGGTTTTTTGCTGGCGCGCGTCGATCGATGAAGCGTTGGTGTACCAGCGGTCCTGGGTATTGAGGCCGTCGGTCAGCAGGATGATGACCTGGCTGTACTGGTAATTCGGGTCCTGGGCGGGGACCGTGAACGGCGCCGCCGTCAAGCGATTGCCAGCCCATCTGCAGGCCGATCGCCTGGTTGGTATTGCCGACCGGCGTCATGGCCGTGATCTTGTCCGACAGCGCGGTCCAGTCGTTGGACAGCCCCATCAGCGACACCGGGCAGGAGGATACTGCTCGGTCGGATACAGGGTGCTGCCGGCGACCGGTGCATCATTGGTGGTGTCGAAATTCTGGTCGCGGTCGGTGACGCAGCCGTTCCAGGTGCTGTGCGCATCGGGCGTCCAGACTTTGCTATGCGACAGGCACGCAGTTTGCGTCGTGTATTTCGAGCTGGCTGCAGCTGCCGTTCACCGCCTCCCACAAATCCCAGCGCAGCCACGACGCACCCACGTTGCTGGGGTCGGCGTTCACATCCTTGTTGAACGGAATGATCGAAACATACACGTCATCGGGTGTCATGGCCGCGGCCTTGAGTGACGTCAGCAGATTTTGCGACGCGGTCTTCAACGCAGTCATCTTGCCGGAACTCGCCATCGATCCGGTATTGTCGAGCACCAGCGCGACCCGCAGCCGGGTATTGCCCCAGGTCGAGGTCGTCGAAGCCGTGATATTGATGTGGTCGAGGCCCAGGGCGGCGAGAAAATTCGTTTGATACCTGGCGCTGCCGGTGAGTACGATTTGCGACCCGGCGGAAGAAGTATAATTGGCGGTCACCACGGTATTGCTGACGCCGGGCCGGCTGAACTGGGCATTGAAATATTCGGTGGCTTTGGTTTGCAGGTCGGCGGCCGAGTTCGGTCGCCGCGGTTTTCGAGAGCATCAAGGCGGTCGAATCGAGCGCGTTTTGCAACGAGGTGCGGGTGGCGCTGGCCTGGCTGTAATCGATGGCCGCGCCGACGGCGGCCAGCAACGGGATGAACAAGAAACCGAACATCGGAGCGACAGCCCCGCGGCGATTTTGCCAGAAACGTTTCAGCTGCACGGCGGTTACCCCCCTGTGGGCTGCCAGGAATTTGGCAATCGTTACGATAAAGCTGGTCGAAACATGCCCGCCGGGTCTTGAGATATCGTTGGAACAGCGCCGTGAATTTGGGGAAAAATCGCCCTGCATTGTCCGCAAGCGGCTTGTGATCGGGTAACCAAGGAATATCTGCCGGATGCGGGCGGATTCGACGGAACAGGCGTGATTTTGTCCCGGAGCGGGACAAAATGCCGGCTTATCCGGCTTGGCCTGGCTGCGCCGGGGACTTTATGATGACGGGGACGGCGCGAGGGCGTGGCGTCTCAGATAGGCTGCATTGCAACGGCAAGGTCATGAGGTCGAACGGCATCAAAAATCTTCCAGGCGATTGCGGGGCGATCCGGCGACGGAAGGCCCCGCATGGCCGATGACGACCGCAAGCGACGCGCCGATCAGGGCGGACCCGGCACCGCGGTCATCACCAAGACCAAGCCGCAGACCAAGAAGCCGAGCATGTATCGCGTGCTCATCCTCAACGACGACTACACGCCGATGGAATTCGTCGTGCACGTGCTGGAACGTTTTTTCGGACGGGATCATGAAGCGGCGACGCGCATTATGTTGCATGTGCATCACCACGGCATCGGCGAATGCGGCATCTATACTTATGAAGTCGCAGAGACCAAAGTGACGCAGGTGATGGACTTTGCCAGAAAACATCAGCATCCTCTGCAATGCGTGATGGAAAAAAAATGAGTCGGGGGAGACGTTCAATACAAAGGAAGTCGGAATCTAATGCCAACGTTCTCGCGCAGCCTGGAACAGTCGCTCCACCGGGCGCTTGCCCTCGCCAATGAGCGGCACCATGAATATGCGACCCTGGAACACCTGCTGCTGGCGCTGATCGACGATCAAGACGCCTCCGCGGTCATGCGCGCATGCAATGTCGATCTCGACAAGCTCAAGCGCAGCCTGACCGCCTATCTCGAATCCGAACTCGAAAACCTGATCACCGACGGCGCCGAGGATTCAAAGCCGACCGCCGGTTTCCAGCGCGTGATCCAGCGCGCGGTCATCCATGTGCAATCGTGCGGCCGCGAGGAGGTCACCGGCGCCAATGTGCTGGTGGCGATCTTTGCCGAACGCGAGAGCCACGCCGCCTATTTCCTGCAAGAGCAGGACATGACGCGCTACGACGCGGTCAATTACATCAGCCACGGCATCGCCAAGCGGCCGGGCTTGACCGAGTCGCGCCCGGTGCGCGGCGTCGAGGAGGAGGCCGACAGCAAAGGCGGTGACGAGCCCAAGAAGAAGGGCGATGCGCTCGACGCCTACTGCGTCAATCTCAACAAGAAGGCCAAGGACGGCAAGATCGATCCGCTGATCGGGCGTGACGCCGAGATCAACCGGACGATCCAGGTGCTGTGCCGCCGGCAGAAGAACAATCCGCTGTTCGTCGGCGACGCCGGCGTCGGCAAGACCGCGATCGCGGAGGGTCTCGCGCGCCGCATCGTGCATGGCGAAGTGCCGGACGTGCTCAAGGGCGCCACCGTGTTCGCGCTCGACATGGGCACGCTGCTCGCCGGCACGCGCTATCGCGGCGACTTCGAGGAGCGGCTCAAGCAGGTGATCAAGGAGATCGAGGCCTATCCGGGCGCGATCATGTTCATCGACGAGATCCACACCGTGATCGGCGCCGGCGCCACGTCCGGCGGCGCGATGGATGCCTCCAATCTGCTCAAGCCGGCGCTCGCTTCCGGCACCATCCGCTGCATCGGCTCGACCACCTACAAGGAATACCGCCAGTATTTCGAGAAGGACCGTGCGCTGGTGCGGCGTTTCCAGAAGATCGACGTCAACGAGCCGTCGGTCGATGACGCCATCGAGATCATGCGCGGCCTCAAGCCGTATTTCGAGGAATACCACAAGCTCAAATACACCAACGAGGCGATCAAGGCGGCGGTCGAATTGTCGGCGCGCTACATCCACGACCGCAAGCTGCCGGACAAGGCGATCGACGTGATCGACGAGTTGGGCGCGGCGCAAATGCTGCTGCCCGAGAGCCGCCGCAAGAAGACCATCGGCATCAAGGAAATCGAAACCACCATCGCCACCATGGCGCGGATTCCGCCCAAGACCGTCTCCAAGGACGATGCCGAAGTGCTCCGGCATCTCGAGCAGACGCTCAAGACCACCGTCTACGGCCAGGACAAGGCGATCGACGCGCTCTCGGCCTCGATCAAGCTGGCGCGTGCGGGCTTGCGCGAGCCGGAAAAGCCGATCGGCTGCTATCTGTTCTCCGGCCCGACCGGCGTCGGCAAGACCGAGGTCGCCAAGCAATTGGCCGCGGCCCTGGGCGTCGAATTGATCCGCTTCGACATGTCGGAATACATGGAGCGGCACACGGTGTCGCGCCTGATCGGCGCGCCTCCCGGCTATGTCGGCTTCGACCAGGGCGGCCTGCTGACCGACGGCGTCGATCAGCATCCGCATTGCGTGCTCCTGCTCGACGAAATCGAGAAGGCGCATCCGGATCTGTTCAACGTGCTGCTGCAGGTCATGGATCACGGCAAGCTGACCGACCACAACGGCAAGTCGGTCGACTTCCGCAACGTCATCCTGATCATGACCACCAACGCCGGCGCCTCCGAAATGGCCAAGCAGGCCTACGGCTTCACCCGCACCAAGCGTGAGGGCGACGACCATGAGGCGATCAACCGCATGTTCACGCCCGAGTTCCGCAACCGGCTCGACGCCACCATCACCTTCGCGCATCTGTCGCAGGAGATCATCGCCAAGGTGGTCGAGAAATTCGTGCTTCAGCTCGAGGCGCAGCTCGGCGACCGCAACGTCACCATCGAGCTGTCGGAAGAGGCGGCGCGCTGGCTGATCGCCAACGGCTACGACGAGTTGATGGGCGCGCGGCCGATGGCGCGCGTGATCCAGGAGCACATCAAGAAGCCGCTGGCCGACGAGGTACTGTTCGGGCACCTGAAAACGGCGGCCATGTACGTGTCATCGTCGACAAGGACGAGAACGGCCGCGACAAGCTCGGCTTCGAATTCCTCGACGGGCCGGTGACGCCGAAGCCGGAAAAATTGCCGGCGGTGCGGCCCAAGGCCAAGCGCCGCTCCTCGCCGCGGCCCAAGGCCAAGCGCGGCTCGGTGCCCAAGGTGCCACTGATCAAGGCCTGAACGGCGCGCTCGCAAATCAGAACCGAAGGCCGGCCATTGTGCCGGCCTTCGCATTTTGGAATTTATTTCGGTGTCGGCACTTTAGATTGGTTCCAGTTTTTCGCTTTAGAGCAATTCCATTGTTGCCCGCGACAGGTGATTTAATTTGAAGTCTAAAATCGTGGGGTGATAGCGTCGCGGCGAACCGGGAGAATTCAAATGACGAAAACATCAAACTCCGTTCTCGCGATCGCTGCGTTTGCGGTTTGCCTTGCAATGCCGTCGGCGCTGTCCGCGAAAGAATTTTATGTCGGCGAGCCGATCGTAAAGAACAATCTGCAGCTCGTTCCGCACTATCTGGAAGGCATCCGGATGGACAGAATGCCGAAGGGTATGTCGATGGATCCTAAGGCCATTCATCTGGAGGTCGACGTGCACGCCACCAAGGGCGAAACGCATGGCTTTCATGAGGACGAGTGGATTCCCTTATTTGACGATCGGCTATCGCATCGAAAAAGTCGGCGGGAAATTCAAAGCGAGCGGGAAACTATTCGCGATGACGGCGGATGACGGCCCGCATTATGCCAATAACGTGATGCTGGCGGGCGAGGGCGACTACCATCTGACGTTCACCTTCGATCCGCCGTCGAAAGCGGGCTTCATGCGTCACGTCGACAAGGAGTCCGGCGTGCCGGCCTGGTGGGAGCCGTTCTCGGCCGACTGGGCGTTCCATTATCCGAGCAAGCCGGCCAAGGACTGATATGCGGATCGCGCTGGCGCTCCTCGCATTCTGCGTCCTCTGCATTGGCGTGCATGCCGAGGAACCTTTCTCGACGTCGGTCATGCTGCGCAATCATCGCTTCGAGCCGGCGGAAATCCATGTGCCGGCGAGCCGGCGCATTCTGCTGCATCTGAAAAACCAGGATCCGATGTCGGAGGAATTCGATTCCACCGCCCTCAAGGTCGAGAAAGTCTTTGCGGGCAATTCAGAAGGCGACATTCGGATCAGTCCGCTAAATCCGGGCCGGTACGAATTCATCGGTGAATATCACTCGGACACCGCCAAGGGCGTGGTGATAGCGGAATAGACGCCGTCTAGCGCCGCCGGCAATCGCGGCGGCGAGCTTTTTGGCGTGCTCGGCCAGCAGTTCCGGCTTTTCCTTGGCGCTCGCCGGCGGCTTCATCGGCACGCCGGTTTTGCGCGGGATGACGTGGACATGCAGGTGGAACACCACCTGTCCGCCGGCGCCTTCGTTGAACTGCTGCATGGTGACGCCGTCGGCCTCGAACGCCGTCATGGCGGCCTTGGCGACCTTTTGCGCCACCATCATCACATGCGCGAGGTCGTCGGCGCTGACGTCGAGGATATTGCGCGCCGGCGCCTTCGGCAGCACCAGCGTGTGGCCGGTCGTGCGCGGCATGATGTCGAGGAAGGCGAGCGCCTTGTCGTCCTCGTAGACTTTGTAGCTGGGCAATTCGCCGCGCAGGATCTTGGCGAAGATGTTGTTGGGATCGTAGCTCGGCATCGGCCATCTCCCCGAGAACTCACTCTTGCTCGACCAAATCCTTGCGGAATGGCGCGGCCGCCGCAAGCTCCTCGCCGGCCGCCCGCACATAGGCGCGCTCGCGCGCCAGATACTCGGCCACCGCCCGCCGCAATGCCGGATTGGCGATGAAATGGGCGGAATAGGTGGTTTTCGGCATGTAGCCGCGCGCCAGTTTGTGCTCGCCCTGGGCGCCGGCCTCGACCCGCGACGAGCTTGTGGGCGATCGCGTAGTCGATGGCCTGATAGTAGCACAGCTCGAAATGCAGGAACGGATGGTGCTCGACAGCGCCCCAGTTGCGGCCGTAGATCGTGTCGGTGCCTAGAAAATTGATCGCGCCGCCGATCCAGCGCCCGGCGCGCTTGGCCATCACCAGCAAAATGCGGTCGCGCATTTTCTCGGACGACGATCGAGAAGAACTCGCGGGTCAGATAGGGCCGGCCCCATTTGCGCGAGCCGGTGTCCATGTAGAAGGCGAAGAAGGCGTCCCACACCGCTTCGGTCAGATCGGAGCCGGTGAGCCAAACCACCTCGATGCCGGGCTCCAGCGCCTCCTTGCGCTCGCGGCGGATGGTCTTGCGCTTGCGCGACGACAGGGCGGCGAGGAAATCGTCGAACGTCGCGTAGCCGGCATTCTCCCAGTGGAATTGCTGGTCGTTGCGTTGCAGGATAGCCGCGCTCGCCCAGCAGCGCGCCATTCCGGCTCGGTCAGGAAGGTGACGTGCGCCGACGACAGCTCGTTGCTGGTGGTGATTTCGACCAGCGCATCGGCCAGCGCGCCGCGCACTGCTTCGGCCAGCGGGCCGGGGCGGGCCAGCAGGCGGGGGCCGGTCACCGGCGTGAACGGCACCGCCACTTGCAGCTTGGGGTAATAATCGCCGCCGGCGTGCTCGAAGGCCTCGGCCCAGCCGGCGTCGAAGACATATTCGCCGCGCGAATGGCTTTTCACGTAACAGGGCGCGGCGCCGAGCAGCGTGCCGTCGGCGGTCTCCGCCAGCAGGTGGCGCGGCTGCCAGCCGGTGCGCGGCCCGACCGAAAATGACGCCTCTAAGCGATGACAGAAAATCATGAGAAATAAATGGGTTATCGACTTGTCCTCGTGTTGATAAGTCTGGGGATAAGTTATCCTCATGTTTTACTTCAGTCTCCGCCCGCGCAGGCATCCCAAGCCGCGGCCGGGACCTCGGCGAGCGATTGCGCGATACGGATACGGAGTTCGATGTCGGTCATCGGCGGGTCTGTTAGCCCGACTTTAAGCCCGTTTACGGGCGAATTCCCTCGAAAATGATCTGGTCGGCCCAGCGCGCGGCGCGGGCCCGGTCGGCCTCGCTACGCACGGTCCAGGTCAGCAGCGGCAGCCGGAAGACCGCACGGGCGATCAGCGGCGCCGCGGCCGGCAGGTCCTTCACCCCGTAGGCGATGAAATGCGGGCGGGTGCGGTTGGCGTGCAGGAGAAACGCCATGCGGCGCTTTTCCGCGGGCGGGAAGCGATCCCATTCGTGATCGCGCATAGTGGCGCTCGGCGACGATGCCGCGCGTCAGATGCGGCGCGATCCAGCGCACCACCTCGATCACGGCGGGATCGAACGACATCACCGCCACCGGCCCGGCATAGTCCGCCAGCACGTCGGCGGCGCGCTGCGCCAGCCGCCGGTCGCCGTCGAAATGGCTTTTGAGTTCGAGCACCAGCGGCGCGCGGCCGGCGACCAGATCGCACAATTCGCCAAGCGTCAGGATGCGGTCGGTCGTCGCCTTGAAGCGGACCGTCTTGATCTCGGCGGCGGTCATGTCGGCGAGCCGGCCGCTGCCCTCGGTCAGGCGGCCGAGCGCGTCGTCGTGATGCACCATGGCCTCGCCATCGGCGCTGATCTGCAGATCGGTTTCGATGCCGTAGCCGCCGGCGATGGCGGCGGCAAAGGCGGAAGCGGTATTCTCGATCACGCCGGCCGACGCGTCATGCAGGCCGCGATGGGCGATCGGTCGCGCGGTGAGCCAGGCGAGGCTGGGCATATCTTCTAATTCACTTCGAACATGCCTTCGACTTCGACCGCCGCGTCGGCCGGCAGCGCCGAGACGCCGACCGTGGTGCGGGCGTGACGGCCTTTGTCGCCGAACACCTCCACCATCAGATCGGAGGCGCCGTTCATCACTTTCGGGCCGTCGGCGAAGCCGGGCGCCGAATTGATGAAACCGCCGAGCCGCACCACGCGGGCGACCTTGTCGAGGTCGCCGAGCGCGGCCTTGATCTGCGCCAGCAGATTGATCGCGCAGGCGCGCGCCGCCTTCTGCCCGTCCTCGATCGATACGCCGGCGCCCAGCTGGCCCTTGGCGACCAGCTTGCCGTCGCTGCCGAAGCAGAGCTGGCCGGAGACGACCAGCAGATTGCCGCTGCGCACGAAGGGCACGTAATTGGCGATCGGGCTTGCCGGGGTCGGCAGGGTGATGCCCAGGCTTGCGAGCTTCTGTTCAACCGTTCCGGCCATGAGTTTCTCCCATTGGTTATGCCGTCTGTTTCGCCGTCTTGGCGGATCGGCCGGCCCGGCGCAAGCGACGCGTTGCCGCGGGACAACGTCGGCCTCTATCTTGCCGCTATCTTGCACAATTCATCTTCGGAATGCCGCGCCAACGCTGCGGCCGGAAGGTCCGTATCGATGAAAATGTCCGCATACGCCAAAGGCTGCGATCTTGCCGGTCACGGCGATCACGCTAGCCGTGATGGCGGCGCTCGGATCAGCCGTGGCTGCGCCGCCCGCCGACAAGGTGCTGCTGGCGCCGCATCGGGCGGTCTACGACCTCAAACTGACCAAATCGCGCGGCAGCCGCGGCATCGAGGCGGTGCGCGGGCGCATTCTGTACGATTTTTCCGGCAACGCCTGCGACGGCTATGAACTGCAATTCCGCCAGGTGTCCGAGCTCGATTCGGGCGAGGGCAAAACCGCGCTCAGCGATCTGCGCTCCACCACCTGGGAAGACGGCACCGCCAAGACGTTCCGCTTCAACTCGGAAAATCTGCTCGACTGACCAGACCACCGATACGGTCGACGGCCATGCCGAACGCAACGCCAAGACGGTGGCGGTCAATCTGAGCAAACCGAAGGACAAGAATTTCACCGTTCCGGTGAACGCGGTGTTTCCGACCGAGCACATGCGGCGCATCATCGTCGCCGCGCGCGAAGGCAAGTCCATCCTGGAGTTTCCGGTCTATGACGGCTCGGAAACCGGCGAGAAGCTCTACAACACGCTCACCGTGATCGGTAAGGCGATCGCGCCGGGCGCCAAGCCGCCGGACGACGCGGCGGCCAAAATTCCCGAGCTGGCCAAGCTGACGCGCTGGCCGGTGACCATCAGCTATTTCGAGCAGCTGTGCGGACGACCGCAACGGCGAACAGACGCCGGTCTATTCCATTTCATTTGAGCTTTATGAGAACGGCATCTCGCGCGCGCTGGTGCTCGACTATGCCGACTTCACCATCAAGGGCGAATTGACGTCGCTCGACCTCAAGAAGCCGAAGCCCTGTCCCTAAGCTCGGCTCTTGACGCATAAACACCGAGCCGACGCCGGCGTGTTATTCGCGGCGCTTGCCGCGCTGCCACGGCCACTGGCCTTCAATTTCCAGAACCAGGGTCCAGCTCAGGAAGGTACGAACCAGTACCAGGCCGGCGAGCAGGCCGAGGCTGGTGAACGTCAAATCGAGAGCAATCGTCTTGACGATGTCGGCCGCGACCAGCACTTCGAGGCCGAGCAACAGCGACCGGCCGATACGGATTTTGTAGGTTTCATAGTGCTGCTCGGCCATCCGCCGGCAGGCGAACAGAAACGTCGACCAGCCGATGCCAAGCACGATAACCAGGACGCCGAAGATTTCGATCCCGTTGCCGACGAGATGAATCCAGTAACCGACCCCGGCGTCGAGATCGTTAAAATGTGCCGCCGCGCCCATGGATCCGCCCCCAACGCACGAGAATAGCTGAAATTAGGACGCCAGCGCCATCTAATCGTCGTCCAGCGCCAGACCCTTCACCACCGCATCCCGGCCGAATTTCGCGCGCAGGCGGTCGACCGCGTGCTCGGCTTCGGCGCTGCGGCGGTCGATGAGATCGGCCAGATCGTCGCCGGTGGCGTCTTCCAGATGGCTGACGCCGATGCCGATCAGCCGGTAGCGCGTGGTGCCCACCTCATGCCCGAGCAGATCGCGGCCGGCGGCGAAAATGCGCGCCGCGAGTTGCGTGGGCGCCCCGAGCGCGCGCGCCCGCGTGCGGATTTTGAAATCGGCGCTCTTGAGCTTCAGCGTGACGGTCGAGCCGGCAAGCTGCGAAGCCTTAAGCCGCGCCGAAACCCGCTCGGTCAAATTCCACAAATGTTGCTCGAGCGGGCGGAACTCGGCGATGTCGTGGTTGAAGGTGGTTTCCGCCGAAACGCTTTTGGTGTCGCGCATCGGATCGACGTCGCGCGTGTCGAGCCCGCGCGCCAGCCGCCAAAGCCTCGTACCTTCCTCGCCGTAACGGCGCATCAATTCGGTTTGCTCGGCGCGCTGCAGATCGGCGATCAGTCGGTAGCCGTCGGCGGCGAGCTTGGCCGCGCTCACCGCGCCGACGCCATAGATGAAGCCGACCGGCTTGGGCGCCAGGAACGCCGACAGCCTCGGCCTCGCCGAGCACGGCGAAGCCGCGCGGCTTGTCCATGTCGGAGGCGATCTTGGCGAGAAATTTGTTGGCCGACAGCCCGATCGATACCGTGATGCCGAGCTCGCGTTCGACCTGGGTGGCAAAGCGCGCCAGCACCTTGGCGGCGCTCATGCCGTGCAGACGCTCGGTGCCGGTCAGATCGAGAAACGCCTCGTCGATCGACAGAGGCTCGACCAGCGGCGTGAGCGCGAGCATGATGCGGCGCACCTCGCGGCCGACTTTGCTGTATTTCGACATGTTCGGCTTGATCACCGTCGCGTGCGGGCAGCGGCGCAGCGCCTCGAACATCGGCATGGCCGAGCGGATGCCGTAGGTGCGCGCGACATAGCAGCAGGCGGCGACCACGCCGCGCTTTGCCGCCGCCGACGATCACTGGCTTGTCGACCAGCGAGGGATCGTCGCGCTTTTCGATGGTGGCGTAGAACGCGTCGCAGTCGACATGCGCGATGGTCAGCGTGTTCGAGTTCCGGATGGCGGGCAAGACGCGGCGAACCGCAGGCCGGACAGCGCTTGGCGGCGTCCGGCGCATCCGCCAAGCAATCGCGGCAGAAGCTCACGGGGTTTCGCGCTCCCAATGGCCGCCCAAGGCGGCATGGGCCTTGGCGAAGTCGGCCGGGGAAATGCCGGTTTCGGAACAAAAAGCCAGAAGAAGCCGTTCATCGGAGGCGAGATAGTCCAGACGCCGGCCAGGAACCCCTGCTCATGCGCCACCGCGCGAATCTCGGCCGGGCCGATGCCGGTCACGGCGAGAAAGCGCCCAAGCCGCTCGCCATCCCCGGCAATAAAGGTAAGCGCCTGAATTGCCAGCGCTTCCGCCGCTTCCGGCGCTATCGAAAGGGCGGGCTTTCCTGGGCACAAATTTGCCTTTCCGTAACAAATCGGCACTACCGTGGACGATCATGCCCGAGCGCGCGGGACCTGGCGACGCCGAGCATCGGAGGCGCATTGGGGACAAATGGGGCGGGATTGAATGCCGAAGACCGTCCTGATCGTGGAGGACAACGAGCTGAATATGAAGCTCTTCCACGACCTCCTGGAAGCGCATGGCTACCAGACCGTCGGCACCCGCAACGGCATCGAGGCGCTCGATCTCGCGCGCAAGTACCGGCCGGATCTCATTCTGATGGATATCCAGTTGCCCGAAGTCTCCGGCCTCGAAGTGACCAAATGGCTCAAGGACGATCCCGATCTCAAGGCGATACCGGTTGTGGCGGTCACCGCCTTCGCCATGAAGGGCGACGAGGAGCGCATCCGCGAGGGCGGCTGCGAGGCCTATCTGTCGAAGCCGATTTCGGTCGGCAAATTCATCGAGACCATCCGGCATTTCCTGGGGCCGGCCTGATGGTGCAGTCATGACCGCCCGCGTTCTTGTCGTCGACGACGTTCCGGCCAATGTGAAGCTCCTGGAAGCGCGGCTGTCGGCGGAGTATTTCGACGTCATCACCGCCCATAGCGGGCCGGAGGCGCTGGCGCTGTGCGAACGCGCCGAATGCGACATCGTGCTGCTCGACGTGATGATGCCGGACATGGACGGCTTCGAGGTCTGCCGCAAGCTCAAGTCCAACCCGTTGACCCACCATATTCCGGTGGTGATGGTGACCGCGCTCGACCAGCCGTCCGACCGCGTGCGCGGCCTGGAAGCCGGCGCCGACGATTTCCTCACCAAGCCGGTCACCGACGTGGCGCTGATCTCGCGCGTGCGCTCGCTGGCGCGGCTGAAGATGGTGACCGACGAGCTGCGCCTGCGCGCGCTCACCTCCAAGGAAATCGGCATCGAAAGCCCGGAGCGCGAAGCGGTGGCGGAAACCGGCCGCAACGGCCGCATCCTGATCGTGGACGACCGCGAAAGCTCCTATGAGCGCATCGTCGACACGCTGTCGGCCGAGCATACCGTGGGCGTCGAAACCAATCCGGCCGATGCGCTGTTTAACGCCGCCGAGGGCAATTACGACCTGCTGATCGTGTCGCTCGGCTTGAAGGATTTCGACGGGCTGCGGCTGTGCAGCCAGGTGCGCTCGCTCGAGCGCACCCGCAACGTGCCGATCCTGGCGGTCGCCGAAGCCGACAACAATGCGCGGCTGGTGCGCGGGCTCGAGATCGGCGTCAACGACTATCTGCTGCGGCCGATCGACAAGAACGAGATGCTGGCGCGCGTGCGCACCCAGATCAAGAAGAAGCGCTACACCGAACGGCTGCGCGACAACGTGCAGATGAAGATCGAAATGGCGATCACCGACGCGCTCACCGGGCTGTTCAACCGCCGCTACATGGAAACGCATCTGGCGACCCTGGTCGAGCAGGCGGCGCGCGCGCGGCAAGCCGATCGCGGTGCTGATGGTCGACATCGACTATTTCAAGGCGGTCAACGACACCCACGGCCACGACGCCGGCGACGACGTGCTGCGCGAATTCGCGCTGCGCATCCGCAAGTCGATCCGCAATATCGATCTGGCCTGCCGCTACGGCGGCGAGGAATTCGTCATCGTGATGCCGGAAACCGACATGGCGGTCGCCACCATGGTGGCCGAGCGGCTGCGCCGGCGCATCGCCATCGGAGCCGTTCGCGATCCAGCAGGGCGCGCGCAATCTGCGAGTGACGATTTCGATCGGCATCGCCGCGATCGGCGGCGCCGACGACAACGCGGCGGCGATCCTCAAGCGCGCCGATACCGCGCTCTATCGCGCCAAACGCGACGGCCGCAACCGGGTCGTGCCGGACGCGGCGTAAAAAGCACGCGGTTTCAAGACGATAAAAGCAAATTTGGCGGCGTCGCGCGCCGGCTCTACGGCCGCACGATGGTCCAGCCCTTTTCGCCGAGCTCGATCAGCGTCACCACGCCGGCTTTGACGCGCGTGGCGTTCTCGACCAGCGGCGGCTCCTTGCCCTCCTTGCGGGTCATGGAGTCGAGCGTGTTCTCGCAGGCCATGAAGGAAACATTCGGCATGCCCTGCTTGAACGATTTGAGCCGCTCCAGCACCGGCGACTTGTCGGCGCGCAGCATGTTGAGGCCGGCGTTGAAGGCGACGATCTGGATTTCGACCTCGTCGCCTTTGTCGGAATAGATATTTCGACACGTTGGCGGCGACGTTGAGCACGGCGTTCATCTTGGCCGGGTCGTTGTCGCTGATCTGCAACGCCAGCTTGTGCTTTTCCATCGCGCCGGCCGGCGCGAAAGCGAGCGGCACAAGGACCAAAGCGGCGAACAGCGCGCGCATCACTTGATCTTGGATTCTTTGTATTCGACATGCTTCTTGGCGATCGGATCGTATTTCTTCTTCGCCAGCTTGTCGGTCTGGGTGCGCGAGTTCTTGCGCGTCACGTAGTAGTGGCCGGTCCCGGCGCTGGAGACGAGCTTGATTTTCAGACTGGCGGCTTTGGCCATGGCATTTTCCTCACAACGGAACGGCGATTGGCGCGGAACCTAGCGGCAGGGCGGCAAATGTCAAGAAACCCTATATTTGTTAGTGATCCAGTCGGCCTTGCCACAACGTCATCGACAGCATTCGCCTGATTGAATGGGGGGACAAGGCACCGATCCGTACGAACAGAACACGCAACAATCTCCCGGTAATGGTTTAAGCCTCTCGCCGCATCCCTTGCAGATGTAAAAAAATTGGCACGCATCCGTGGGCATTTGCTCGACAACCTGGTGCCGGCAGGACGGGCATGTGATGGTGGATTCCAAGATCATCTGGGCCCTTTGCGTACCAAGGCATATGCGACAACTCCGATGAAGATCAAGACAGCGGGGAGCAACACATAGTCGAGGTAGCCGATGGAAGCCGACAATCCGACAGCACCCAAAAGCACTACCAAGATCGGTGTGAAGCAACACAGGGCGGATAAAATGAGGCCAAGTGTTCCGAAAGCCAGTAAGCGGTTGCGCGTCATGCGGCCATCTTAGAGTTTTCCTGCAGCCTCAGTGCCTTCACAATATCGTCAAGCGCCCGGAATTTGCCGCGTCGTTTGGATCGAACGTTGATTGATTCCGCGATGTCTAAAGCAGTTCCCGGAAGAACTGCTGCTCGATCATGAAATAAAACGGCACCGGCAACGCGTGCCCCATGCCGGCGGCGACGCGGGCGGCGAGTTCTTCGAGCACCACGCCGGTGATGGTCGGCATGTCGAGGAGGGTGGCTTCTTCGATCGGCACCCAGGTGAGTTCGACCAGCTCGGAGTCCGGCCCGACCACGCCTTCGATCTTCGATGCGACGGCCGATACGTCGGCGGTGAAGAAGCGCGTGTCGAAGCGGCGCGGGCGGCGCGGCGGCGTGATGGCGCGGGCGATGAAATGAATATTGCCGAGGTCGGGATGAACCCTGGCCTTGGCGAACTCGTTCCATATCTCGCCGGGCGCCGCCGGCGGCTGGTCGCGTTTGCACACCGAGAAGAAGGCCGGTTTCCTCCGCCATCTCGCGCACGGCGGTGAGCGTGAGCGCGCGGGCGAATTGCGGGCCCGGTTTGGCGACGCGCTCGATGAGCTTCTCCGCCATGTCGGGATGAATGTCGCTGATCGCCGGCATCTGCGGCATCGAGCGCCTCGATGCGTCCGCCCGGGAACACGAATTTTCCCGGCATGAATTTGTGCCCCGAATGGCGGCGGCCGAGCAGCACTTTCGGCCTGTCGCCGGTGCGGTCGATCAGCATCAGCGTCGCGGCGTCGCGCGGCTCGCTGTCCGGAAACGACGTGTCGCGTTCCGATCTTGGTCATGCGCTCGGCCCAGACTTTGGCCAAATCTCTCTTCGGCATGTCACGCGTCATCGTGCCTTCCGTTGCTTGCCGCGCGGGCGGTAATGCTGCCGGCGTGGTTCATGGCGCGGGCGGTGACTCGGCTTACCGGCGCGGCCTTCCGACAAAAGCTCGAAGCGCAAGGCGCCGGCAACGGGCGCCGCCTCCACCAGCTTGACGGTGACGCGGTCGCCCAGCCGGTAGGTCTCGCCCGAGCGCGAGCCGACCATGGCGTGGCCGGCTTCGTCGTGGCGGAAATATTCGTCGCCGATGGTGCGCGCCGGCACGAAGCCGTCGGCGCCGGTTTCGTTGAACTTCACGAACAGGCCGGCGCGGTGCACGCCGGAGACGCGGCCCTCGAAGGTCGCGCCGACGCGGTCGGCGAGGAAATGCGCGATCAGCCGGTCGTTGGTCTCGCGCTCGGCCAGCATGGCGCGCCGCTCGGCCGCCGAAATCTGCGCGGCGATCTCCGCCAGCGCCTTCATGTCGGTCGCCTCGGGCAAACCATCGTGGCCGAGTTTGAGCGCGCGGATCAGCCCGCGATGCACGATCAAATCGGCATAGCGGCGAATGGGCGAGGTGAAATGCGCGTAACGGCGCAAGTTCAGGCCGAAATGGCCGATAGTTCTCCGCCGCGTACTCGGCCTGCGCCTGCGTGCGCAAGCACCACTCGTTGATGAGCTGCTCGGCATCGTGGCCCTTCACCTGGGCGAGAATTTTGTTGAAGGCTTCCGCCCGCAGTCGCGCCGCCTTTGGCGAACGGAATGTCGAGGGTTGCGAGAAATTCACGCAACGCGTTGACTTTTTCGATGCCGGGTTCGTCGTGCACGCGATAGACCAGCGGCACCCGCGCTTTCTCCAGCGTCTCGGCGGCCGCGACATTGGCGAGGATCATGAATTCCTCGATCAGTCTGTTGCGCGTCCTGGCGTTCCGGCGTGACCACGCGGTCCACGGTGCCGTCGCCCTTGAGCAGGATTTTGCGCTCGGGCAGATCGAGATCGAGCGGCCCGCGTTCGGCGCGGGCGCGCTTGAGCGCTTCGTAAGCCGCATAAAGCGGTTTGAGCACCGGCTCGAGCAGCGGCCCGGTCGTGTCGTCGGTGCGCCCGTCGATGGCGGCTTGCGTCTGCTGGTAGGACAGCTTGGCGGCCGACCGCATCATGATGCGGTGGAAGGTGTGCGAACGCTTGCGGCCGTCGGCGCCGATCACCATGCGCACGGCGAGCGCGGCGCGATCCTCGCGCGGACGCAGCGAGCACAAATCGTTGGAGATGCGCTCCGGCAGCATCGGCACCACGCGATCCGGGAAATAGACCGAATTGCCGCGCACCAACGCCTCGCGATCGAGCGCGGAACCGGGCGTGACGTAATGGGCGACGTCGGCAATGGCGACGGTGACGATGAAGCCGCCATGATTGTTGCCGGTGGTGTCCGGCTCGGCATGGACGGCGTCGTCGTGATCCTTGGCGTCGGGCGGATCGATGGTGACGAGCGGACAGCTTGCGCCAATCTCTCGCGATGCGCCGGCGAGCGTCGCCGGCCTGGCGGCTTCCGCCTCGGCCAGCGTGTCGGGGCGGAACACGCTGGGAATGGCGTGGGCGTGGATGGCGATCAGGCTGACCGCGCGCTCGCTGGCGAGCGAGCCGAGCCGCTCGACCACGCGGCCAGTGGGCAGGCCCAAGCGCGGCGCGCGGCCGGTCTCGACCGCGACCAGGTCGCCGTCTTGCGCGTCGTTGGTGCGCCGGCCGGAATGGTCGACGTCCTTGCCGAGCATTTTCTTGTCGACCGGCTCCAGCCTGCCCGCCGCCGTTCGGCGCTTTGCGGAACATCCCCAGCATGCGCTGCTTGGGATGGTCGATGATCTTGATGACGCGGCCGCTGTGGCGGATGCCGTTGTCCGGCTCGGTTTCCTCGATGTGCAGCAGCACGCGGTCGCCGATGCCGGCGGCCTCGCCGGGCCGCGCCTTGCGCGGGGTGTGAATGCGGATTTTCGGCGCCGGGCCGTGCGCCTCCTCGTCCCATTCGTCGGGGGTGGCGATGAGGTCGCCGTCGGCGTCGCGCGCGGTGACGTCGGCGAACACGGTCGAGGGCAGGGTGCCGGCGTGATGCAGCTTCTTGCGGCGTTTCTCGACCGCGCCGTCGTCGCCGAGTTCGCGCAACATGCGCTTGAGTTCGGCGCGCATGGCGTTCTTCAGGCCGAAGGCGCGGGCGATTTCGCGGGTGCCGACTTTGCCGGGCTGCTTGCCGATGAAGGCGAGAATGTCAGCCTTGGAGGGAAGGGAGGGTGTTCTTTTGGTTTGGTTTGTTCAAAATAGGTTTTCCTGCGCCAAAAAGGCGCGATTAAAAATGAATGTAATGATCGAAAGTCGGCTTCGCTAGCTACTCGGCGGCAGTGGCCTTGGTGCGGCGCGCGGGCTTGGCGTGGGCGGCGACGGCTGCTTTCTTCGGCTTTGCAGCGGCCGGTTTCTTCGGCTTGGCGGCGGGCGAGGCCGCGGCCTTGCCGGAGGCGGTCTTGCGGCCGGCGGCTCTGCGGCCCTTCGGCGAATTGCCCATCATCGGCGGCGCGGGCGTCGAGCAGCACGATGGCCTCATCGAGCGTCACGGTGTCCGGCGTCTTGTCGCCGGTGAGCGTGGCGTTGACGCCGTTGTGGCTGACATAAGGACCGAAGCGGCCGTTCTTGACCACGATCGGTCCGCCTTTGTCGGGATGATCGCCCAGAGCCTTGCCCGGGTCGGCGCCGAAACGGCGGCCCTTTTTCGGATTGGCGATCTTGTCGGCGATCAGGTGCATGGCGCGGTTGAGGCCGACGGTGAGAACGTCGTCGCCTTCTTCCAGGCTCGCATAGACCTTGCCGTGCTTGACGTAAGGACCAAAGCGGCCGACGCCGGCCAGTATCGGCTCATTATCTTCCGGCGATTTGCCGACTTCGCGCGGCAACGCGAGCAGCGCCAGCGCCTTGTCGAGATCGATGTCCTCGGGCGCGACGCCCTTCGGCAGGCTGGCGCGCTTGGGTTTGACAGGTTCCGGCGCGTCCGGATCCTTCTTCTCGCCCTTCTTGCGCTTCGGCGCTTTGATCTCTTCGCCGAGTTGCAGATAGGTGCCGAAGCGTCCGCCGCGGATCGTCACTTCGAGATTGGTGACCGGGTCGACGCCCAGCACTTTGGTGGGCTGGCTGCCGTTGGCGCCCGGCGTCATCTGCCGGGTGAAGCGGCATTCCGGATAGTTCGAGCAGCCGATGAAGGCGCCGAAGCGTCCGACTTTGAGCGACAGCTTGACCGGTGCCGCATTGCGGGCACTGCCGCACCTCGCCGCCGTCGGCGCGCGCCGGGAAAATATGCGGCTCGAGCAGATCGTTGAGCGCGTCGAGCACCTGGGTGATGCGCAGTTCCTTGATTTCGTTGACCGCGCCGATGAAATCGGTCCAGAAATCCTCCAGCACCTTCTTCCAGTTCGATCTCGTTGTTGGAGACGCGGTCGAGCTGCTCTTCGAGCGAGGCGGTGAAATCGTATTCGACGTAACGCTGGAAGAAGCTTTCCAGGAAGCCGACCACGACGCGGCCTTTGTCTTCCGGGATGAGGCGCTTCTTGTCGATGCGCACATAGCCGCGGTCTTGCAGCACTTGCAGGATCGAGGCGTAGGTCGAGGGCCGGCCGATGCCGAGTTCTTCCATGCGCTTGACGAGCGCTGCTTCGGAGAAGCGCGGCGGCGGTTCGGTGAAGTGCTGCGCGGCGTCGATCGACTCCTTCGCCAGCTTCTCGCTCTCCGACATCGCCGGCAGGCGGCGCGACTCTTCGTCCTCGGGCGTCTCGTCCTGGCCTTCCTGATAGAGCGTCAGGAAGCCGTCGAACTTCACCACCTGGCCGGTGGCGCGCAGGTCGATGATGCGCGCAGCCGGACTTGGCGGCGATATCGACGGTGGTGCGTTCGAGTTCGGCGGATTCCATCTGGCTCGCGACCGCGCGATTCCAGATCAACTCGTACAGACGCGCCTGATCGCGGTCGACATATTTGGCGACCTCGGCCGGCGTGCGGCTGGCGCTGGTCGGGCGTATCGCTTCGTGCGCTTCCTGCGCGTTCTTCGACTTGTTGTGATATTCGCGCGGGCTCGCCGGCACGTATTCCTTGCCGTAATTCTTGCCGAGCATGGCGCGGATATCGGCGATCGCTTCCGGCGCGAGGTCGATGCCGTCGGTGCGCATATAGGTGATGAGGCCGGTGGTCTCGCCGTCGATCTCGACGCCTTCGTAGAGACGCTGCGCCAGCCGCATGGCGATCGCCGGCGCAAAGCCGAGCTTGCGGCTCGCCTCCTGCTGCATGGTCGAGGTGGTGAAGGGCGGCGGCGGATTGCGCCGCGCGGGCTTGGCCTCGACCGCGGCAACGGTGAAGGTCGCGCTTTCAAGCGCATTCTTCAGGTCCGTCGCCTGAACGCCGGAGCCGATGTCGAGGCGCTGAAGTTTTTGTCCGTCGGCGCCGACCAGGCGGGCTTCGAAGCTGTCGCCGCGCGGCGTCGCCAGTTTGGCGACGATCGACCAATATTCCTTGGCGACGAATTTCTCGATTTCCAGCTCGCGGTCGCACACCAGCCGCAATGCGACCGATTGCACGCGGCCGGCCGAGCGTGCGCCCGGCAGTTTGCGCCAGAGCACCGGCGAGAGCGTGAAGCCGACCAGATAATCCAGCGCGCGGCGCGCCAGATAGGCATCGACCAGCGCATCGTCGATGGCGCGCGGATGCTTCATGGCCTCGGTCACCGACTGTTTGGTGATGGCGTTGAAGACGACGCGCTCGACCGTTTGGCCTTTCAGCGCCTTCTTTTCGTTAAGCGCTTCCAGCACGTGCCAGGAAATCGCCTCGCCTTCGCGGTCAGGGTCGGTGGCCAGAATCGAGGGTGTCGGCGCCCTTGAGGGCGTGGGCGATGTCGTTGACCCGCTTTTGCGACTGCGGGTCGACCTCCCAGAGCATCTTGAAATTATTGTCCGGATCGACCGATCCGTCCTTGGCCGGCAGGTCGCGGATATGGCCAAAGGAGGCCAGGACCTCGTAACCGGGGCCTAGGTATTTGTTGATTGTCTTCGCCTTGGAGGGCGACTCAACAACGACAACTTTCATGATAATCCAATGGGTTAGCCGCCGACATTGACGCGATTGGGCGTAGAATCTGCCGGTAGCTTTGGCCGGAACATGGTGAAGGCACCCCTCACTGTCAAATAAGGGTGCCCGGAAAACCTTTATGAACAGCCAATTCGGGCGTCAAAGAGACCGATTTGGGCCTACTTACAATCAATGGATGTATTTTTGGTGAAATATCAATTTTCAGGCGACATTCCCACTGCCAATCCGCGGATTTTCGTCGTAGCGGCCAAAACGGCCGTTGATCACCGCGGCTTGACGCCAAGCCGCTCAAGAAACGCCGCGGTCGGATTGCCGTCCGGCAGCATGCCGCATCTTCTGCTGCTCGGCGCGGATATTGTCGCGCAGGTCGAAATCGATGTGGCCTTCGAAGTCGATCACCTTGTAGCCGAGCGACGACAGTTTTTTCTGCAACGCGATGCGCGCGTCGCGCGAGATCGGCCGGTCGTCGGCCGGCCAGGCCGTCTTGATCGGCGCGCCGCCATTCATGCGGTCGGCGAGGTGGCCGACGGCGATCACATAGGCATCCGAGTTGTTGTACTCCTTGAGCACGGGATAATTTTCCGTGGTCGATGAAAGCCGGGCCGTTGGCGCCGCTCGGAAAAAACAAAATGCCGGGACCGGACGGCGGGAAAGGCTTGCCGTCGGCGCGGCGCACGCCGAGCTTGGCCCATTCCGCGAAAGTGCCGCGGCTCTTCATGTAGTCGAAGCCCTTCGGCACGGTGACCTCGAAGCCCCAGGGCAGGCCGCGCTTCCAATGCTCCTTGGCGAGATAATTGGCGGTGGAGGCGAGCACGTCCGGCACATTGCTCCAGAGGTCGGCTTTGCCGTCGCCGGAAAAATCGATGGCGTAATCGACGACGTTGGTCGGCATGAACTGGGTCTGGCCCATGGCGCCGGCCCAGGAGCTCACCATCTTGTCGCGGCCGAAATGGCCGTCCTGCATGATGCGCATGGCGACGATCAACTCGTTGCGGAAATAAGGATGGCGGTAGTGCACGTAACCGAGCGTCGCCAGCGAGCGGAATACGTCCCAGTGGTCTTTCTCCGCGCCGTAGTCGGTCTCGATGCCCCAGAGCGCGATCAGCACCCAGCGCTCGACGCCGAATTTCTTTTCCACCGCGTCGAAGGTCTTGGCCCACTCGGCGGCTTTCTTCTGGCCGCGCGTATGCGGCCGGCGCGAGACCGCGTCGTTGACGTAGGCGCCGACCGGCTTGCCGTATTCCGGCTGCCGCTTGGTGGCGGCGATCACGCGGGATCGGGCGTTACGCCCTTCAGCGCGAGATCGAAGGTGGCGCGCGTGATGCCCTTGGCCTGTGCATCCGGCCACAGCTCGGCCTCGAAGGCGGCAAAGGACTGGTCTTTGGATGTGTTCTTGCGCGCGCGCCGGCGCGGCCAGGAAGATGACGGCAAGAGTGAATATGGCGAGACGGGTGAACATTCGTGCGGTTCGTTGAATGGCGGCCGGTATCGCATCTTATAGCAGCGACACCAAGCTGCCGCCGTGGCGCTCCAGCCGGCCGGCGATTTCGAGTTCCAAGCAGCACCGTGCGCACGATCGCGGGCGAGGTGCGCGACAGCCGCACCAGATCGTCGATCGAGACCGGCGTCGGCCCGAGCAGGCCGATGATGCGGCGCGCTCGTCCTCGCCCGGCTCGACATCGAGCGGGCCCGGCGTGTCCGGCTCGGGCTCCTGCGCCGGCAAATCGAAGCCGCGGCCCAGGATCGGTTCCAGCACCGCGATCACGTCGGCCGCTTCGGTGACCAGGGTGGCGCCCTGCTTGAGCAGGCCGTTGGTGCCTTCGGCGCGCGGATCGAGCGGCGAACCCGGCACCGCGAATACCTCGCGGCCTTGTTCGCCGGCGAGCCGCGCCGTGATCAGCGAACCGGAGCGCCGCGCCGCTTCCACGATCACCACGCCGACCGAGAGCCCCGAGATCAGCCGGTTGCGGCGCGGAAAATCGCGGGCGCGCGGCTCCCAGGCGAGCGGCATTTCGGAGACAGCGGCGCCCTCGGCAAGGATCTGCTCCAGCAAGCGCCGTATGCTCGGCCGGATAAATCCGCTCGTGACCGCCGGCCAGCACCGCGACAGTGCCGGTGGCAAGACTCGCGCGGTGCGCGGCGGCGTCGATGCCGCGCGCCAACCCCGACACCGTGACAAAGCCCGCGGCACCGAGGTCGCGCGCCAGGCGTTCGGCGAATTTTACGCCGGCTGTTGGTCCAACTGCGACCGAATATCGCGGGGACCGATATTGTCGGTGCGTATAAGCCGCAGCCAATCCAGCCGCTGCTCATCGGTCAGTTTTATGCGATCGCTCAACACCGCCCCCGGGCCGGTTACAGAAAGAGCATCGCGCAAGCGCGCGCCGCCTACAACCTGATTTTATAGATTACAACCGGGGATTATTGCGAGGACGCGCCGATTTTGCCTTCGGTGCCGTTGAGCAACCGGCCGATATTGGCGCGGTGCATGATCCAGAGCAGGGCGGTCAGAGCCAAGAACAATGCAGCGGCGTTTGGACGGTTCAGTAGCCACAGGGCCAGCGGCGTGATCGCGCTGGCGACCAATGCCGCCAGCGATGAATAACGGAAGATGGCTGCGACGCAGAGCCAGAGCGCGATGAAGATCAGCGCGGCCGGCCAATAGAGGCCGATCAGCAGGCCGATATAGATGGCGACGCCCTTGCCGCCTTTGAACTTGAGCCAGACCGGAAATAAATGACCGAGGAATGCGCCGAGCCCGGCGGCGAGAGCGGCATCGGGTCCGGCGTAATGCGCGATGAGTAAAACCGCAGCGGTGCCTTTGAGCGCGTCGAGCAGCAAGGTCGCTGCGGCCAATCCCTTGCGGCCGGTGCGCAGCACATTGGTGGCGCCAATATTGCCGGAACCGATGCCGCGGATGTCGGGCGCGCCGGCGGCGCGCGTCAGGATCAACCCGAACGGAATCGAGCCGAGCAGATAGCCGACAACAAAAGCCAGCGCGGCGGTCATACGTATTCGTAGACGGTGCGGCCGGCGACGATGGTGCGCACCACGCGGCCGGTCAGGCGCGCTTCATCGAACGGCGTGTTCTTGCATTTCGATTTGAGTTCGGCCGGATCGAGCACCCAGGGCATGTCGAGATCGACGACGATCACGTCGGCCGGCGCGCCGCTCTTGAGCGTGCCGCCGGGCAGCCCCAGCCTTTCCGCCGGCCGGCTCGACATGGCGCGCAGCAGCGCGATCAAGTCGATTTCGCCGGAATGCACCAGCCGCAGGCCTGCGGTGAGCATGGTCTCCAGTCCGATCGCGCCGGGAGCGGCTTCCGCGAAGGGCAGGCGCTTGGTCTCGACGTCCTGCGGATTGTGGTCCGACATCACCATGTCGATGAGGCCGCTTGCCACGGCCTCGACCAGCAGCTTGCGGTCGTCCTCGGCGCGCAGCGGCGGCGACAGTTTCAAAAATGTGCGGTAAGGGCCGATGTCGTTTTCGTTGAGCGTGATGTGATTGATCGAGGCCGAGGCGGTCACATCAAGGCCGGCATCCTTGGCGCGGCGCAACACCTCGAGCGATTCCGCACAAGAGATTGACGCGGCGTGATAGCGCCCGCCCGACAGCGCCACCATTCGGATGTCGCGTTCGAGCATCACCGTTTCCGCGGCCTTTGGAATTCCGAGCAGTCCGAGCCGCGCGGCGAATTCGCCTTCGTTCATGACGCCGTCGCCGACCAGGTCCGGATCTTCGGTGTGATGAACGATGAGCGCGTCGAAATCGCCGGCGTAAGTGAGCGCGCGCCGCATCACCTGGGCGTTGGTCACGCTTTTGTCGCCATCGGTGAAGGCGACCGCGCCGGCCGCCTTCAACAGGCCGATCTCGGTCATCTCGTTGCCTTCGAGGCCCTTGGTCAGCGCCGCCATCGGATGCACGTGCACGATCGCGGTGTCGCGGGCGCGGCGCAGAACGAAATCGACCGTCGCCGGATCGTCGATCACCGGCGAGGTGTTTGGCTGGCAGATGATCGTGGTAACGCCGCCGGCCGCCGCAGCCTGGCTGGCGGAGGCGAGCGTCTCACGGTGGCCGGCGCCCGGTTCGCCGACGAAGGCGCGCATGTCGACGAGGCCGGGCGCGACCAATTTGCCGCGGCAGTCGATCACGTCGGTGCCTTCCGGCACGCCGGCGGCGCCGATGCCCTTCTTGGTTTCGCGGATGACGCCGTCGGCGATCAGCAGGTCGCCGACGATGTCGAAGTCGCGCGACGGATCGACGATCCGGGCGTTGGCGAGCAGGATCGGGCGGCGGTCAGACAGCATCATGCATTCGGCAGATTACGCGACAGCGCTTCCAGCACCGCCATGCGCACGGCCACTCCCATTTCGACTTGTTCGCGGATCACCGACTGCGCGCCGTCGGCGACGATCGAGTCGATCTCGACGCCGCGGTTCATCGGACCCGGATGCATGACCAGCGCGCCGGGCTTGGCATAGCTCAGTTTCTTTTCGTCGAGGCCCCAGTAGTGGAAATATTCCGAAAGCGACGGAATGTAGGAGCCGTTCATGCGCTCGCGCTGCAGGCGCAGCATCATCACGATGTCGGCGCCGTTCAAGCCTTCGCGCATGTCTCTTGCAACCTCCACACCAAAACGTTCGATGCCGGGGGGCAGCAAGGTGGAGGGCGCGACCACGCGCACGCGCGCGCCCATCTGGTTGAGCAGAATGATGTTGGAGCGCGCGACGCGCGAATGCAGGATATCGCCGCAGATCGCCACCAGCAGGCCTTCGATGCTGCCTTTGTTGCGGCGGATGGTGAGCGCGTCGAGCAGCGCCTGGGTGGGGTGCTCGTGCGCGCCGTCGCCGGCATTGATCACCGAGCAGTCGAGTTTGCTGGCGAGCAGTTCCACCGCGCCGGAGGCATTGGTGACGCACCACCAGGATGTCCGGATGCATGGCGTTGAGCGTGATCGCGGTGTCGATCAGCGTCTCGCCCTTGCGCATCGAGGACGAGCTCGTCGACATGTTCATTACGTCGGCGCCGAGCCGTTTACCCGCCAGTTCGAACGAGGACTGGGTGCGGGTCGAGACTTCGAAGAACAGATTGATCTGGGTGCGGCCGCGCAGCGAGGTGCGCTTTTTCTCGACCTGGCGGTTGAGTTCGACGAATTCCTCGCCGAGGTCGAGCAGACCGGAAATATCCTCGCGGGAAAGCCCTTCGATCCCCAACAGATGGCGCCTGCTGAGGACGAACGAGGATTTCGGCGCGATGTTCATTAAAGGCAGGTCTATAGGCGCAAGTTCCGCCCGCGGCAAGGGGTCGCCGCGACATCGATCCACAAGGTTAGCGCGCGCGCCATCACGGCTTTGTGTTCAAAACCTTTGTGATCGCAACATTGTGCGAGCGCGGAACGCTGTTGCGGTTCCCGGGTTGCCCTCCCAGTCGCCCCGGCGCTGCGCGCGCCGGAACAATCCACATTCGGACCAGGAGGCATCATGAGAACATTTACCAAATATGCAGGAGCCGTGGCTTTGGCCGGCGCCCTTGCGATGGCAGCGGCGACGCCGAGCCAGGCCCGCTGGAATGGACGCGGCCATTGGCATCACGGCGGTGGCGCAGCGGTGGCCGGCTTTGCGGCCGGCGCGCTGATCGGCGCGGCCGCAGCCAACAGTTATTACGGGCCGGACTACTACGGACCGGATTATGCCTATGACCCGGGCTACGCGGCGAGCCCCTATGACTCGTATGCCTATGAGACGGGCCCGACGGTCTATCGGTATCGTTCAGGCAGCCGCCCGTCGTGCGCGACGGATGGCGGTTATGGGCGGACCGACTTCGGCGCCTGCTAGTCATCTGTGAGACGTCGTGAACTTTGGGGGCGGGCTTCGGCCCGCCCTCTTTTTATTCGCGCAGCTTGTTTAAGTTTGCCAGCCGGTCGAGCGCGCCTTGCAGAATGTACATTGCGGCGTGCTGATCGATCACCACGGCGCGCTTTTTGCGGCTGACGTCATGGCCGATCAGTTCGCGTTCGACCGCGGCCGTGGACAGCCGCTCGTCCCACAGCGCGATCGGCAATTCGGTCAGCTTGGAAAATTGCGGGCGAAGGCGCGGGTCGATTGCGCGCGCGGGCCTTCCGAGCCGTCCATGTTGACCGGCAGGCCGAGCACGAAGCCGATCGCCGAACGCTCGGCGGCGAGCGCCAGCAGGCGGCGAGCGTCGGCGGTGAAATTGTTGCGCGCGATGGTTTCGACGCCGGCCGCCAGCCTGCGGTCGGGATCGCTGGTGGCGACGCCGATGGTCTTGGTGCCGAGGTCGAGACCGATCAGCGCGCCGCGTGCGCCAAAATGCGCGGCGGCCTCCACCAGGGGAAATATGACAGCCATCGGCGAAGCGATAACACGCGACGAAAACTCTTGCATCGGGATAAAATTCGAACTCACATAGCGTGTTTGGAGCCGGGTTTTCGGGGGAATGCAATGAACATAGCCAGCGGCAAGCGCCAGCGCGCCGACATCGACATGCGGGCCTTTGCCAAAAGCGCCGGCGCCACCATCAAGGTGCCGGCCGGCGGCGTGGTCTTCAACAAAGGCGACGCCGGCGAGTGCATGTATATCGTGCAGTCGGGCGTCATCGACATGATGATCGGCGACAAGGTGATCGAGACCATCGGGGAAAACGAGGCGCTCGGCTTCATGTCGATGATCGACGACAAGCCGCGCTCGTCGACCGCGCGGGCGCGCGAGGCCTGCGAGCTGTCGCTGATCGAGCCGCGCACGTTCCGCTTCATGGTGGACGAGGTGCCGAACTTCGCGACCTACATCATGGGCGTGCTGGCGCGCCGCATCCGCGGCATGAGCCAGGCGATGTAGTTGCGCGCGGGGCGTGCGAATGCGCCGCTGTTCTTTGCGGCGTGGGGTACGCAGGCTTCGCCGCCGCCTCGTGTCAGCCTTCCTGTCTTGAGTATTCTGATCGAACGCGGCCGACGTTAGGGTGCGGTACCGGGAGAACGAGCATGTGGCCGAACCGACGCTTGACCGACCTATTCAAGATCGAGCACCCGATCGTGCTGGCGCCGATGGCCGGCGCGGTGGACGCCGATCTGGTCATCGCGGTGGCGCAGGCCGGCGGGCTAGGCTCGCTGCCGGTCGCGCTGTTCAACGAGCAAAAGATGCGCGAGCAGATGGAAAAGATCCGCGCCGCGACCGATAGACCGATCAACATCAATTTTTTCTGCCACGCGCCGCCGGTGCCGAACAACGCGCGCGAGCATGCCTGGCGCGAAAAGCTCAAGCCTTATTACGAAGAACTCGGCATCGATCCGGCGGCACCGGTGCCCTCGAGCAACCGCACGCCGTTCGACGCGGCGCTGTGCGCGGCGGTCGAGGACATCAAGCCGGAGATCGTGAGCTTTCATTTCGGCCTGCCGGAGCCAGCGTTGCTCAAGCGCGTCAAGGCGGCGGGCTGCCTGGTGATGAGTTCCGCGACCACGGTAGCCGAGGCGCGCTGGCTGGAAGACCACGGCTGCGACGTGGTGATCGCGCAAGGCTACGAGGCCGGCGGCCACCGCGGCATGTTCCTGACCGACAGCCTGGCGACGCAGGTCGGCACCTTCGCGCTGGTGCCGCAGGTGGTGGACGCGGTGAAGGTGCCGGTGATCGCCGCCGGCGGCATTACCGACGCGCGCGGCATCGCGGCGGCGCTCGCGCTCGGCGCTTCGGCCGCGCAGGTCGGCACCGCCTATCTGTTCTGTCCGGAGTCCAAGGTGCTGCCGCCGCACCGCGCGGCGCTCAAGGCCGCGCACGACGACGGCACCGTGGTGACCAATCTGATGACCGGCAAGCCGGCGCGCGGCTTCATCAATCGGGTGATGCGCGAGCTCGGCCCGATCAACGGCATCGCGCCGGAATTTCCGCTCGCCGGCGGCGCGCTGGCGCCGCTCGGCGCCAAGGCGCAAAAGCAGGGTTCCGGCGATTTCTCCTCGATGTGGGCCGGGCAGGCGGCCGCGCTCGGCCGCGAGATGCCGGCGCGCGAACTGACGGCAAAGCTCGCCGCCGAGGCGCAGGCGCTGATGCAGCGTATGGCGGGCTAGCGCGCAATCCCGCGGGAACGTAAATAGCTCACCGGCGGTTATCATCGAGACCGCGCGTTTCCAGAACAGGTGCCCCATGCACACGCATTCCATCGAACCCTGGCAGCATAGCCACGTCTTTCTTGGGCGACAGCATGACAGCACGAGCGGCGCACCTGGTTCGTGGTCGCGCTCACCGCGGCGGCGATGGTGGCTGAAATCATTGGCGGTCATTGGTTTGGCTCGATGGCGGTGGTGGCCGACGGCTGGCACATGTCGACCCATGCCGGCGCGCTCGGCATCGCGGCGCTGGCCTATCGCTTCGCCAGCCGCCACGCGCGCGATGCGCGCTTTACTTTCGGCACCGGCAAAGTCGGCGAACTGGCGGCGTTCACCAGCGCGGTGATCCTTGCCATGATCGCGGCTGCGATCGGCTACGAGGCGGTGACGCGCCTGATGTCGCCAGTGCCGATCGATTTTGCGGAAGCGACCTGGCTGGCGGCGCTGGGTCTCTGGTCAATCTGGCAAGCGCCTGGCTGCTGCACGATCGTCATTCTCATGCGCATCACGGCCACACCCATCATGATCACGGCACACGATCACGACCATGGCCATCACCTTGGTCATGACATCGAATTTCCGCGCGGCCTATGTGCATGTGCTGGCCGACGCCCTGACCTCGGTGTTGGCGATCGTCGGGCTGCTGGCCGGGCGGTTTTACGGCTTGGTCTGGATGGACTCGCTGATGGCGCTCGTCGGCGTCTGCGTCATCCTGAGCTGGTCGGTCAGCCTGGTGCGCTCGACCGGCAGCGGTGCTGCTCGACATGGTGCCCGACCGCCATCTCGCCGGCACCATCCGCAAACGGCTCGAAGTCGACGGCGACCGGGTCAGCGACCTGCATTTGTGGCGGCTCGGGCCCGGCCATGTCGGGCTGATTGCCGCGGTGGTGTCCGACCGGCCGCAGGCGCCGTCGGCCTATAAGCAGCGGCTCGACGGCATCGCCGGCCTGTCGCACTGACCGTCGAGGTGCATGCCTGCGAGGATCAGAGCGCAAGGCGGCGTAAGGATTGCGAGCCTAAACGGCCCTCTGCTATACGCGCATCATGTCCGTCGACGCCGACACCGTCCGCCGCATCGCGCATCTGGCGCGCATCGCCGTCGCCGACAGCGAGGTCGAGAACCTGCGCGCCGAACTCAACGCCATGCTGGCCTTCGTCGAGCAGTTGCAGGAAGTCAATGTCGAGGGTGTCGAGCCGATGACCTCGGTGACGCCGATGGCGATGAAAAAGCGCGCCGACGCGGTCACCGACGGCGGCGACGCCGAGGCGGTGCTCAAGAACGCGCCGCAGAGCGAGGATAATTTCTATCTGGTTCCGAAAGTGGTCGAGTGATGTGCATCGCCTGCGAAATGAACTTCTGGAACATGATCGACGCGCTGCCGCCGGAGGAGCGCGAGCGGATTCTGCGCGAACAGGCGGCGCGATTTGCCTGCGAGGCGTCCGAACCGGCGCCGGCCGATGCGCAACCCGTTCCGGATGAGCGCAAACCTGTCGTGACAAAGCCGTGAGCGAACTGAATTCGCTCACCTTGGCGGAAGCGCGCGACGGGCTGAAGAAAAAATCCTTCTCGGCGGTAGAGCTTGCCGACGCGCATATCGCGGCGATCGAGAAGGCGCGCGCGCTCAACGCCTTTGTGCTGGAAACGCCGGAGCGCGCCTCGCGCGATGGCCAAAGCCAGTGACGCGCGCATCGCCGCCGGCAAAGCCGGGCCGCTGGAAGGCATTCCGCTCGCCATCAAGGACATGTTCTGCACCGCAGGCGTACGAAGCACCGCGTGCTCGCACATCCTCGACGATTTCGTGCCGACTTACGATTCCACCGTGACCGCCAATCTGTGGCGCGACGGCGCGGTGTTGCTCGGCAAGACCAACAATGACGAGTTCGCCATGGGCTCGTCGAACGAGACCTCGCATTTCGGCCCGGTGATTTCGCCGTGGCGCAGGAAAGGCGCCAACACGCCGCTGACGCCGGGCGGCTCGTCCGGCGGTTCGGCCGCGGCGGTGGCGGCGCATTTGGCTTTGGGCGCGACCGGCACCGATACCGGCGGTTCAATAAGACAGCCGGCGGCCTTCACCGGCACGGTCGGCATGAAGCCGACTTACGGCCGCTGCTCGCGCTGGGGCATCGTGGCCTTTGCGTCCTCGCTCGATCAGGCCGGGCCGTTCGCGCGCACGCGTGCGCGACGCCGCGATCCTGCTGCGCTCGATGGCCGGCAACGATGCCAAGGACACGACCTGCGCCGATCTGCCGGTGCCGGACTACGAAGCGGCGATCGGCAAATCCGTGAAGGGCCTGCGCATCGGCATTCCGAAGGAATACCGGCTCGACGGCATGCATCCGGAGATCGAGAAAATCTGGCAACAGGGGCGCGACTGGCTCAAAGCGGCAGGCGCCGAACTGGTCGAGGTCTCGCTGCCGCACACCAAATATGCGCTGCCGGCCTATTACATCGTCAATCCGGCGGAGGCCTCGTCCAATCTCGCGCGCTATGACGGCGTGCGCTACGGCCTGCGCGTGCCGGGCCGCGACATCATCGACATGTACGAGCAGACGCGCGAGCAGGGTTTCGGCGACGAAGTGCGCCGGCGCGTGATGATCGGCACTTACGTTCTGTCGGCCGGTTATTACGACGCCTATTATCTGCGCGCGCAGAAGGTGCGCACGCTGATCAAGCCAAAGATTTCGAGGACTGCTTCAAGGCCGGCGTGCACGCCATGCTGACGCCGGCGACGCCGTCGGCGGCGTTCGGGCTCGGCGAAAAGGGCCAGGCCGATCCGGTCGAGATGTATCTGAACGACGTGTTCACGGTGACGGTGAACATGGCGGGCTTGCCCGGCATCGCGGTGCCGGCGGCGCTCGACGCGCAAGGCTTGCCGCTCGGCCTGCAATTGATCGGCCGGCCGTTCGACGAGGAGACGCTGTTCTCGCTCGCGCAGGTGATCGAGCAGGCGGCGGGGAGATTTACGCCGGAGCGGTGGTGGACGAAATAAGTCCTGATTTTTGACCGAGGCGGCAATAGCGACCAGGGGAGACGGCCATGAAAATACGGCATCTTGCGATTGGAAGCCTTGTCTGCGTGTCGCTGTTAGGCGTCGGGTGGGTCCACGGGCAACAGCCGGAAGGTTTTCCCGGCAATAAAGTCACACCCTTGATCAAGGTCGACCTGAGCGGCGTCGCCAACAAGCAGGTGATCGCCAATATCTATGACGTGCCTGCCGGTGCCATGGTGCCCCGCCATTTTCATCACGGCGACGAGTTTCATCTGGTGCTGTCAGGGCAATGGGCCGCGGAAGTGCAGGGCAAGCCGGAGCATTTGATGAGCGCCGGCGATTCTCAATTCGTTGAAAGAGAGCATTGGCACGGCGGCAAAGTGGTCGGCGATAAACCGTTGCGCTTGCTCGGTCTGATGATCGTCGACAAGGACAAGCCGATTTTGGAAGTTGTCAAACCGTGATGACAAAAGAACGCTGGATCAGCCCGGCTCCATGCCGCGCCTCTTGAAGGCGGCGCCGGCTTCCGGCGACGGTGATGAACTTGACCAGCGCCTTGGCGGCGTCCGCCTGTTTGCCCTTGGCGGCGATGCCGCTCGAGAAGATCGTCATCTTCTGGATATCGGCCGGCAGCGCGCCGACGTAATCGACGCCGGGATAAGCCGACATCTCGCTCACCTGCTGGATGCCGATTTCGACCTCGCCGCTGGCGACGATGGTGCCGACGAAGACGCCGGTCGGCGTCTGCTTGAGCTTCGGCTTGACCTGGTCGGCGATGCCCAAACGGTCGAACAGGCCGATGACATAGACGCCGCTCGGGCCGGTGGAATAGCCGATCGATTTGGCGGCCAGCAGCGCCTGCTTGAACGCTTCGGTGGTGGAGATGTCGGGCTTGGGCGCGCCGGACTTGACGCCGACGCCGACGCCGGATTTGGCGAGGTCGACGCGGCTGCCGGCCACCAGCGTGCCGGATTTCTGAAAGGCGTCGATGTCCGGGCTCGACATGATCAGCAGGTCGAACGGCTCGCCGGCTGCGATGCGCTTCTTGGCGTCGAGCGTGCCGGTGAAGGTGGTCTTCACGGTATGGCCGGTGGCTTTCTCGAATTGCGGCACCAGCTCGCGATAGGATTTCTCGGTGGCCTGCGTCGACAGAACGGTGATTTCAACGGCGCCCGCCATCGTGGTCCCCAGACTTGAGAGTAAAAGAGCGCAAGCAATAGCGGTTTTGGTCTTCATGTCAGCCCCCGGTACAGCTTTAATTTGCTGGCGCAAGTCTAGTCGGACGGGCCAAGCCGCGATAGATACACGGCGTCATGGACAAGCAAAACGGCAAGCTCATCAAAGGCGCGACCGGCGACTGGGAAGTCGTCATCGGCATGGAAGTGCATGCCCAGGTGACCTCGAAGTCGAAGCTGTTCTCCGGCGCCGCGACCGAATTCGGCGGCGCGCCCAACACGCACGTCTCGCTGGTCGATGCCGCGATGCCGGGCATGCTGCCGGTGATCAACGAGGAATGCGTCCGCCAGGCGATCCGCACGGGGCTCGGCCTCAACGCCAAAATCAATCTGAAGTCGGTGTTCGACCGCAAGAATTATTTCTATCCCGATCTGCCGCAGGGCTACCAGATCAGCCAGTACAAGCAGCCGATCGTGGGCGAGGGCGAAGTGATCGTCGATCTTCGCCGGCGGCGAGGCCGTCACCGTCGGCATCGAGCGGCTGCATCTGGAACAGGACGCCGGCAAATCGCTGCACGACCGCAGCCCGACGCTGTCTTACGTCGATCTCAACCGCTCGGGCGTGGCGCTGATGGAGATCGTGTCGAAGCCGGATTTGCGCTCGGCCGAGGAGGCCAAAGCCTTTCTCACCAAGCTGCGCTCGATCCTGCGCTATCTCGGCACCTGCGACGGCGACATGGAGAAGGGCTCGTTGCGCGCCGACGTCAACGTCTCGGTGCGCAAGCCCGGTGCTGCCGCTCGGCACGCGCTGCGAGATCAAGAACATGAACTCGATCCGCTTCATCGGCGAGGCGATCGAACACGAAGCGCGCCGGCAGATCGAGATCATCGAGGGCGGCGGCACCATCGATCAGGAGACGCGGCTGTTCGATCCGGGCAAGGGCGAGACGCGGCCGATGCGCTCCAAGGAAGAAGCGCACGACTACCGCTATTTCCCCGATCCCGATCTGCTGCCGCTGGAAGTGACGCCGGCTTATGTGGCGGATCTCAAAGGCCATCTGCCGGAACTGCCGGACGCCAAGAAGGCGCGTTTTGCGCGCGAGTTTTCGCTCTCGGCCTATGACGCGGGTGTCTTGGCGGCCGAGCGCGAGACGGCGGACTATTTCGAGGCGGTCGCCAAGGGCCGCGACGCCAAAGCGGCGGCCAATTGGGTGATCAACGAACTGTTCGGCCGCCTCAACAAGGAGGGCGGCGACATCGCGGCAGCGCCGGTCAGTGCCGCGCAGCTCGGCGCCATCCTCGATCTGATCGCCGACGGAACAATTTCCGGAAAAATCGCCAAGGACCTTTTCGAGATCGTCTGGAGCGAGGGCGGCGATCCGCGCACCATCGTCGAGCAACGCGGCATGAAGCAGGTCACCGACCTCGGCGCGATCGAAAAGGCGGTCGACGAGATCATCGCCAAGAATCCGGACAAGGTTGCCGACGCCAAAACCAATCCGAAGGCGATCGGCTGGTTCGTCGGACAGGTCATGAAGGCGTCCGGCGGCAAAGCGAGCCCGCAAGCGGTCAACGATATCCTGAAAAAGAAACTCGGACTGTGACGTGCACACGCGTTCGTTGCGCGGGCGCACGCAATTTGTGTGCAGTGCGGCAATCGCGCGCGGAATTTTCGCGCGCGTAACGGAAATTTCCGGCGCGAGACACAGTCGACGCGCGCATGGAACAAAAAAGTTAACGCAAAACAGCGCGCGCGCTGCGAATCACTTGGCACTGATTCGCTCATTTTTTGATCGAATCCGGTCGGCGCGCGCTGTTTGCGACGCAAATTGTGAAAAAATTTTCGCCTGTGAAGATGTCGGCGTTGCACGCAACGATGATGACAAATCCGTGACGCTCACGCGAAATATTTTCTGATCGCGGTGGTTCATGTGCAAAAACGTGCATTCAAAAAGCCCTTATTTCATCGATGTTTTGCAATGTTTGCGATTTGCGATCGACGCGCGTCGCGTGTTGTTGCGAAACGCTGCAACATCGCGCGACTGACTCAAATTACCGCCGCACCGTGCGCTCGACGATGCGCGCCGGCGCGTACGACAAGCCCGAGTCACTGTTTTTTTCATTGTGCTGGTGTAAACGACATGCAGTGCGTGTCGATCCGCGACCGTACTAATGCAGACATCCGCCATGTTTCATGGCTAGGAGGGCAGCAATGGCGAAACGTAGAAAGAAAAGCAGCGAAGAAGAAGAAGAAGCTCTAGAGCTTTTTCTCGATCTTCGAACTTAACGTTTCGAAGATTGCGTCATACGGGCCGGTGCGCGCGATGGAGTGACGAGCGCAATGCAGTTGTTCCGCGGCGCCCCGGTTCCGATGACAACAGAGGGCGTCGGCGAGACTTCAAAGTCTCGCCGACGCCCTCTCCATTAATGCGAGCGCTCGCTTCGCGCGCGTTATCGACAACGCGCGCGGAAGAGCTTTGCGAAACGCGCTCAGCCGGCGGTCTTGAGCCGCTTGTTGCACGCGCTCCAATATTTCGGCCACTTCATTCCCTTTTCGATCTTGCCGGCGGCCTTGGCTTCCTTCCATTCGGCGGCGCATTTCTTCATCCGCTCGCGCGCGGCGAGTTGGCCCGGCGTCGGCGGCTTTTTTGTCTTGGCTTGTTTCTTCTCCGGCGCGGCGGTCTGCGTGGCCGGTGTGGTCTGGCAATCGCGGCCAGCGGTGCGCCGATCAGGCCGGCCGCCAGCACGGCGGCGACAGATGATTTTGAACATGGAATCCCCCCTGTTGGTTCATGGGCTGCGTGCTTGCAACCTGCGCAGCCATAATAACCATCTGAGGTTGTATTCGTCCAGTATGCTTCCGCCGGATGAGCGGAAAACGCCGGTCTGACGGGCATTCCGGTGAGTTGCGGTTTGCCGTCGCGGGCCTTAGGTCTGCGGTATGCCAAGGCGATTGGCAGGGAGCAGGGCAATGGCGCGTGAAGGCGAAGCGGGCGGCGAAATCGAAGCCGGCAAGCAAGGCAAAATCGAAGGCCAAAGCGGCCAAAAAAACAGCGAAGCCGATCGAGCTTTCATTACTGGCCGACGCCGAACGGCTTCAAGATTTCGATCATGCTGGAAGAATGCGGCCTGCCTTACACTTTGGTGCCGGTGAACATTTCCAAGGGCGAGCAGTTCAAGCCGGACTTTCTGAAAATTTCACCGAACAACCGCATGCCGGCGATCGTCGATCCGGATGGCCCGGGCGGAAAGCCGATCTCGATCTTCGAGTCGGGCGCCATCCTGCAATATCTCGGCCGCAAGACCGGCAAGTTCTATCCGAGCGAGGAGCGCGCGCGCGTCGAAGTCGATCAATGGCTGTTCTGGCAGATGGGCGGCGTCGGACCGATGGCGGGGCAGGTGCATCACTTCAAGAATTACGCGGTGGAGACGCTGACTTACGCGATCAACCGCTACATCAACGAGGTCAACCGGCTCTACGGCGTGATGAACATTCGCCTCAAGGACCGCGAGTTCATCGCCGGCGAATATTCGATCGCCGACATGGCGCTGGTCGGCTGGGTCAATGGCTGGGAGCGGCAGGGGCAGGACATCAACGAGTTTCCCAATTTGCGGCGCTGGCTCGAGACCATGAAGGCGCGTCCGGCGGTCAAGCGCGGCATGGCGCTCGGGCTCGAGTTGCGCCAGGGCATCGATATGAAGGATCCGAAAGTGCAGGCGGTGCTGTTCGGACAGCGCGCGCGCACGCTAAGCGGGGTGATAGCGCCCGGTGGTTAGTTAGCGCTTAATCATCGCGGTTAGCGGTCCGTCACCAATCCCGCCAAAACCCCCGTTTTGCACCGGTATTGCGGTGTTTTGATCATTGCGCGCGTAGCCGCCGCGAGGCGTCTTCATCATTCGATTCATCGCGACGCTTAAACTGTCATTCAAATCTTCTCACCATGATCGGCCCGCTCGGCGAAGAAATTCGCGGGCAACAGGGACATGAGCGACGCGGCCGCTGGGGCGGACCGCGCGCGATAATGGGGAGGCCAAAATGGCTATTGAAATTGCGGCATGCGCCGCTGAGCCCGCCGACGCAGGCGAATGCTTCGCGCTCGGCATGAATTATTCGGCCGGGGCGGGCGTCGCGGTCGATCTGATCGAGGCGCACAAGTGGTTCAACATTGCGGCCCTGCGCGGGCATGTCGACGGCGCGCAGCTGCGCCGTGAGATCGCCGAGCAGATGGTGGATGCCGAGATCGGCCGCGCCCAACGCGCGGCGCGCGATTGGCTCAAAAGCCATCCGCAAGCGCCGGCCGCGGCGCCGATCATGGAGATCCGCGCCGCCGCCTAAGGCAGCGTCGCGCGCGGCATCAGTAATGATGCTTGTGGTGCCGCTTGTGCCTTCTGACCGGTTGTTCCGCGCGCGAGGGATAGGCGGAGTTTGCCACGCAAGTGCCACCGATTCCGCTGATGGTTGCCCGGCATTGCGCCCAGGTGGAGAAACCGCAATTCGTTCCGCCGCCGTCGCGCCCGCCTGAATAGATCGCGCACCATGGATACTGGATTTCGGCACGTGACGGCGAAGAAAATATGACCGTCGCCAGCAGCGCGAAGGCCAGCAATCCCATATTCCGTTTGATCATTGGCATTACTCCGAGAGCATTTCCTGTATCATCTTAACCCCGAGCGGGATAAATCGGTGTAGCGGTCCTGCAACTTTTTCCCGTAACGGACTGCGGCGTCTTTGAGGGCGGCCGATCCCGGCGTTTGACGCGGAATCGCCGGAAGCATAAGCAATCCGGTACGCGGAGACGTGGCCGAGTGGCTGAAGGCGGCGGTTTGCTAAACCGTTATACGCTCCAAAGGCGTATCGAGGGTTCGAATCCCTCCGTCTCCGCCATCCTGCTTCGCGCTGTCGCGCGGCAGTCGGCTCATCCAGCCATTGAGTGATTCTTTTTGCGCCGCGATTCGGGATCGAAGGGAGGCCGATTCTCCATCCGGCGAGGCGGGAGGCGGCGGCCTTCCTGAGGGCGCCGTGTCATCTCAATCCGCGCCGACCGAGGGCGACACGGAATTCGCCAAATGACTGCAAATTGGCCTCGCCTTCGGCGATAGCCTCCGAAACAGCTCGAAAATGCTTCATTGGCCCCCGTAGGGGCTAAATCAGCGCGGCGATGCCCAGCCTCCTGGCGCGCCGGAAAATCGCCGTAACGTATTAGATATAAATAAGAAAATAGGATCTCCAGAAACCCGATGCCGGCTTTGCGAGGGGCGTTCACGGATGCGTGTTTTTTGCGCAACACTCGCTCGAAAAGCGCCTCCGGACCCTGTGGGAAGGGCGCTTCTTCATTGCGCCTCAGGTCTGTTGATTTAATGTCGGCATTGCGACGGAGGGGGGCATCCCCTTGTTGCGCTTTCCGAGGCAACGGATCGCACCGCTCGATTGGTGAGGGACGTTTTTTCGGACAGCGGGGAGCACGGGGAAGTTCCACAGGTGCCGATCGCACTGGGCGGATACGGAACCCTCTCAAGAGAAACAATATTCTGGAGGTTCAATATGAAGATGGTGAAAAGCCTTCTCCTCGGTAGCGCAGCGGGTCTCGTTGCGTTGTCCGGGGCGCAGGCTGCCGATCTTCCCGTAAAGGCCAAGCCGGTCCAATACGTGAAGATTTGTAGCCTGTACGGCGCAGGGTTCTATTACATCCCCGGCACCGATACCTGCCTCAAGGTCGGCGGCTTCGTGCGCGCCGAAATGAACTTTAATGCGAACGGCTCGTTCGGCGTTCCGCTGAACGCGAACTACGATGTGCGCACGGGCACCAGAGAGATCACCCGTACCCGTATCATCATGAGCTTCGATGCCCGCTCGCAGACCGAGTACGGCACGTTGCGGTCTTACGGCCGCGGCGGCTGGCAGTGGTCGTCCGGCGACTACCAGGTTGGTGGTTCGCAGGGCGCGAGCAGCGGCGTCTCGGCGGCGACTGCCACCGGTGCGCCTCTCGGCAGCAGCAGCACGACCTACTTCGACCGCGCCTTCGTACAACTGGCCGGCTTCACCGCCGGCAAGACGCAGTCGTTCTTCGACTTCTTCAACGCCGGCCTGTTCAGCAACCAGACTCCGTATCTGTGGATGGATACTGGTGGCAGCGGCACGCCTGTGTTCGCCTACACCGCCACGTTCGGCAACGGTCTGTCGGCCACCATCTCGGCCGAAGAATATTCCGAACAGGCACTGCCGATCGTCAACGTTAACTCGGCGGCGACTGTGCCTGCGGGCGGCATCACTCCCACAGCGGGCCTCTCGAATACCGCTACGGACGTCGGCAGCAACCACGCCAACGACGGTCTCCCTGACATCGTCGCAAACCTGCGTGCCGATCAGGCATGGGGTTCTGCGCAGATCCAGGGTGCCTTGCACGACAACCGGGCGACCTACTACACCGGTGCGACTAACGTCGCATTTGGCAGCCCGGCCGACTCGTGGGGCTACGCGCTTGGCGGCGGCGTTCAAATCAATATCCCGCAGCTGGGTAAAGGCGACGTGATCTCGGCGGCGGCGAACTACTGCGTGGGTGCGAGCCGCTACTGCTCGAACCCGAACGGTGGCATCCGCGGTGCTGGCAACCTCTATGCCATCACCTCGGGCAACACCGTTGGCTTCGGCAACCTCGACGATGCCTACTACGGCAGCACCTCCGGTACCACAGGCAGCAACCTGCAACTGCCGACCGCCTTCAACGTCGAAGGCGGCATCGCGCATCACTGGAACGACAAGTGGCAGAGCTCGCTGTATGGCGGTTACTTGAGCTACAAGGCCAACAGCACCGTGGTTGACGCGTGGTGCACCTCGGGCGGTGGCGCAGGCGTCGGCGCCGGTGTGGTTCTAGCACCGGGCTGCCGCGACTTCAGCGCGTGGCAGGTTGGCAGCCGTCTGTTGTGGAACCCGGTTCCGAACCTCGATATCTCGCTCGAGGCTCTCTACCACCACATCAACGGCGCGATGGCTGGCTTGACCGTTGCCGGCGCGACCGGCAGTGGCGCTGGCAGCCGCCGCGTCGACCTACGGCAATCTCAACGTGTGGTCGCGGCATCTTCCGCGTGCAAAGGAACTTCTATCCCTGATCGTCTGATCAAGGTTGGATAGTTACGAACCCCCGGCGGGAAACCGCCGGGGGTTTCGTTTTGCCGGATGGCGCGCAGTTTGCGGCGGCAATCGGAGCTAATGCATCTCGCAGCGGGCGACGAAAGCGCCGATGCGCGCGATCGTGTCCGCTTCCGCCAACAGCGGGGCATGGCCCTGGTCGGGCACCTCGATCATGTCCATGCGCCGCGCGGCGCGCGCGCATGGCCTCGACGGTGGCGGGCGACAGGATGTCGGAATTCGCGCCGCGGATCACCATCAGCGGCACATTGGCGAGGGCGTCGAACTGCGCCCACAGCGGCGGGAAGCGGCCTTTCGAAATCGACGCCTTCCAGCGTCTTGGCAAGTTTGACGTCATAGGTCGGCACCAGCGCGCCGTTCTCTTGGCTGAATGTGCGATGCGCGCTGGCCAGCCAGTCGTCCGGCCGTCAGCTTGGGAAATTGCGCGTCGAACAGCCGGCGCAGGATCTCGGCGCCTTCCTCGAAGGATCGCGGTTGCGGCAGCTTGCCGACATAGCCCTTGATGCGCATCAACCCCTTCGGCTCGATCACCGGGCCGATATCGTTGAGCACGACGCCGGCGATGGCCGAGGGCCGCAGCGCGGCAAGCAGCATGGTAAGAATGCCGCCGCGCGAGGTGCCGACGAAAATCGCAGGGCTAGCGTCGAGCGCGGTGACGACCGCGAGCACGTCGGCGATTTCGACCTGGAAATTGTAGCGGGCCGGGTCGCGGTCGTAGCCCGACTGCCCGCGGCCGCGGTAATCGAGCGCGATGACGCGCCGCGGCCGGCTGGCGTCGTTCGCCAGCGCGGCGGCGAGGGCGTCGAAATCCGCCGCCGTGCGGGCGAGGCCCGGCAGGCAGACCACCGGCAAGCCGGACGCGCTGCGGCGGCCGTGGCAGCGCGCGTGCAGCTTGAGGCCGTCGGGAGCGGATATGAAGGCTGGAGGTCGTCATGGCCGGACAGGATGATCGATCAGACCAAGGAGATCAATTCAGCGCGCCGCGCTTGATGTCGGCCTCGATCATCAGCTTGCTGCCGCCGCCGAAACGGGCGCGATAGACCTGCAAATTCTCCATGATCCGCTCGACGTAATTGCGGGTCTCCGCGAGCGGGATGCGCTCGACCCAATCGACCGGATCGACCTTCGGATCGCGCGGATCGCCATAGGCTGCGATCCACTGCCGCACGCGGCCGCGCCCCGCATTGTAGCCGGCGAAGGTGAGGATATAGGAGCCGTTATAGCCGCCGAACAGATTGGAGAGTTCGGCCGCGCCCATCTGCATGTTGTAGACCGGATCCTTGAGCAGGCGGGTGCGATCGTAGGCCGCCTTGTATTTGCGGGCGGTGTCGATCGCGGCCTCCGGCGTCACCTGCATCAATCCCATGGCGTGGGCGCTCGAGACGACCTTCTGGTTGAAGTGGCTTTCCTGGCGGGAGATCGAATAGGCCACCGCCGGCTCGATCGGCGGCGCGATCGGCCGGTAGTCGGGCAGGCCGACGATCGGATAGGCGTAATAATCGAGCGGCAGCCCGCGCGAGTAGGCGCCCTGGCCCAGCAGCAGCATCGAGCGGCCATCGCCATGTTTGGCGGCGAGGTCGCCGAGCGCCGCCATGCCGGCGATATCGGTGCCGCTTTCGCCGAGCGCGGCATACATCGACGCCAGCATGTCGCGCTCATCGAGCGCGTAGAGAATTTCGGCGGCGCGCACGACTTCGAGATTTTTCAGGACGCGCTCTTCCTGCGGCGAGAACGCCGGCGGCCCGCGCAGGCCGAGATCGGTCAAGCCGAGCCGGGCGCGCGCGAGCTGGCCGTAATAGGTCGCGGTGTACTGGCTCGCCGCCTCGTAATAGGCCTTGGCCTGCGCGCGCTGGCCCATGGCTTCGGCGGCGCGGCCCTGCCAATAACCGCCGCGGCCGAGCGCATGCGGGCTCACGGTGCCCTCATCGATATGCGAGAAATGCGCGGCGGCGGTTTTCGGATCGTGCAGATAGCGCAAGGCGATCCAGCCGGCGGTGAAATGCTGGTCGACGCGGTAATTGCCCTGCGGCGGAGAGGCGGCATCGCGCGCCACGCGATAGGCGGTTTGCGGATCGCCATCGTCGAGCAGTTTGCGCACCAGCAGGCGCCGCTCCACCCACCATTGATTGAGATCGACCAGCGCTTGCGGATCCTGCGGCACGGTGAGCATCAGCTTGCCGGCTTCTTCCGTTTTGTTTTCTTTGCGCAGCCATTGCACGCGCGCGAAAATGTAGCCGGGATCGCGGCGCGCGGCGGCCGGCACGGCTTCGAGCAGCGCCTTGGCATTGTTCAGCCGCTTGATCACCGCCGCGCGGGCGCGGCCGATTGCCGGTTCGTCGCCGCCGAGCCGGTTGGCGGCGCGCATGCCGGCCTCGACGTCGCCGGCAAAGAAGCGCTGCTCCATGCGGACTTTATGATCGGCGCGCGTGAGCAGGCTGCCGAACATCTCGATCACCTTGGTCTCGGTATCGCCGCTGCAGTCCTCATAGCGCCAGGCCTGGCGCACCAAGGCGGCGGCGGCCTCGCGGTCGCCTTTGGCGAGCAGTGCGCGCGCCAGCATGTAGCTGCCCTTGGCGGTGGACGGTTTGTGGTGGGCGAAAAACGCCAGCACGGTTTGGTCGTCGAGATGGTCGTTCCACAGCGCATTCTCGGCGCGGTGGCGGAACAGCAGCGCGTGCGGCCAGCCCGGATTGGCGGTCGCGAAGGCGGCGTAGCGCTCGAAAGACGGATTGGTGTTGTCGCTGCGCAGGAATACCCATTCGGCGAGTTTGCGGGCCACCGGATCCTTGATGGAATTTTCGGCCGCCTCGGCATCGGCCTGCTTGCCCTTGTGGGTGGCTTCGATCACCCGCTTCACCGCCGCGATGTCGTCGCTCGACGTGGCTGCCGTTGGCGCCATGGAAAACGGCCCGGAAACCGGATGCGTCAACGGTTTGTACAAAGCGCGGCTTTCGAGAAATCCGCCGCGCAAGCCGACATTGGCCTGCGCGAAGGCGGATGGGGCGGCGGGGGGCGCCATGCGTTTGGCAGGGAGCGGAACATTGCGTGTGAGCGGGGCGGGTGCTGGCCGGGCGGTATGGATGACGGGCCGCGGCTTGGGCAGGGGAACTTTTGCGGTCGCGGCCAAGGCGGACTGGGCGCTAAAGACGCCACTCGCCATCAGCGCCAGGACCAGGCCCTGGCGGGTCCGTTTAATCGCGTCCATTCAATCCCTTGTCCGGTCTTTTGCCCGGTCTCTTTAGCGCGCCGCACCGACTCAAACGGGCGCTCGGCAGCTCCCATTAGGCCACTATTCTTGGCGAAGGATACCCAAAATCCAGCAGCAGGAACGTAAGCCCCAAAGGGGGGCAAAAGCGGGGCGGCGGCGACCGATCACGGCAATTCATGATGGCCATCGAATCGGAGGGCTTTCTTCGGCGCAGGCGACCCGATATCTATGGGGGACGCAAAGAAATGCCCTGTGGAGAAGTCGTGCCAAGGAACACGCCATGACCGCCAAGATGACCGCCAAGACGAAGTTCCGAGGATCGTTCACCGCGCTGGTCACGCCGTTCAAAAACGGCTCGCTCGACGAGAAGGCGTTCCGCGACCTTGTCGACTGGCAGATCGTCGAGGGCACCAACGGCCTGGTGCCGGTCGGCACCACCGGCGAGAGCCCGACGCTGTCGCACGACGAGCACAAGCAGGTGGTGGAATGGTGCGTCGATCAGGCCGGCGGCCGCGTGCCGGTCATTGCCGGCGCGGGCTCCAATTCGACTGCCGAGGCGATCGAGCTGTCGCAGCACGCCGAGAAGGCCGGCGCCGACGCCGTGCTGATCGTGACGCCCTATTACAACAAGCCGACGCAGGAAGGCCTCTACCAGCACTACAAGGCGATCAACGACGCGATCGGCATTCCGATCATCATCTACAACATTCCAGGCCGCTCGGTCATCGACATGTCGGTCGAGACCATGAAGCGGCTTTACGAGCTCAAGAACATCGCCGGCGTCAAGGACGCCACCGCCAACATGGCGCGCGTATCGCAACAGCGCGCCGCGATGGGACCGGACTTCAACCAGCTCTCGGGCGAGGACGTCACCGCGCTCGGCTTCATGGCGCATGGCGGCCACGGCTGCATTTCGGTGACCTCGAACGTCGCGCCGCGGCTATGCGCCGAGTTCCAGGGCGCGTGCCTCAAGGGCGATTTTGCGACCGCGCTCAAGCTGCAGGACAAGCTCGCGCCGCTGCATATCAATATGTTCGTCGAGACCAGCCCGGCGCCGGTCAAGTACGCGATGTCGCTGATCGGCAAGTGCCCCAATATGTTGCGGCTGCCGATGGTGCCGGCGAGCGAAAAGGCGCAGGCTGCGGTGCGCGACGCCATGGTGCATGCCGGGCTGATCAATTAGCGCATGATCCCGAAAAGCGGGGACCGGTTTTCGGATAAGATCATGCGCCGGGAAAAATAGCTCATGCTGTCAGAATTCAAAAAATTCGCGCTGCGCGGCAATGTGGTCGATCTCGCCGTCGGCGTGATCATCGGCGCGGCCTTCGGCGCGATCGTGAATTCGCTGGTCGGCGACATCATCATGCCGCTGGTCGGCGCCGTCACCGGCGGCCTCGATTTCTCCAACTACTTCATTCCGCTCTCGTCCAAGGTCACCGCCACGACCTTGATCGAGGCAAAAAAGCAAGGCGCTGTGTTGGCTTGGGGAAATTTTCTCACCATCGTCATTAACTTCCTCATCATCGCCTTCGTGCTGTTCCTGGCGATCCGCGCGATCGGCCGGCTGATGGCCAAGGAAGCCGAAAAGGCGCCGGCGTTGTCCAAGCAAGAGCAACTGCTCACAGAAATCCGCGATCTGCTGAAGCGATAGGCTCTATAAGCAGTCTATGGCCGCCAAACCCGAACGCAAATTCAAGGCCGTCGCCGACAACCGCAAGGCGCGTTTCAACTACGAGATCGGCGAGGTCATCGAGGCCGGCATCGCGCTGACCGGCAGCGAAGTGAAATCGCTGCGCGCCGGCAAGGCGACGATCGCGGAATCCTACGCCGATGCGCGCGGCGGCGAGATCTGGCTGATCAACTCCAATATCCCGGAATATCTGCAGGCGCATCGCTTCAACCATCTGCCCAAGCGGCCGCGCAAACTGCTGCTGCACGCGCGCCAGATCAACAAGCTCGCCGGCGCGGTCGAGCGCGAGGGCATGACCATCGTGCCGCTCAAGCTCTATTTCAACGAGAAGGGCCGCGCCAAGATCGAGATCGCGCTGGGCAAAGGCAAGAAGCTGCACGACAAGCGCGAGACGCTGAAGAAGCGCTCCTGGGAGCGCGAGCGCGGCCGGCTGATGCGGGAGAAGGGCTAGCGCATGACATGTGCCGACCAAGCTCGATCATTGCGTCATCAATGTCACCGACTGGGAGCGCTCGAACAAGTTCTATACGCGAGGTGATGGGCGCCGAACTGGTGGCGCGGCCGGTGGGCTTTGCCTATCGGTTTGGCGACAAGCAGCTCAATGTGCACGGCCCGGGCGTGGAGCCGGCGGAAGTCGCGCGTCTGCCGGTGCAGCCGGGCAATTCAGCGATCTTGTGCTTCGAGTGGGGCGGGCCGATCGAGGGCGCGATCGCGCATCTTGCAGGCGCACGGCGTCGCGGTCGAGCGCGGGCCGATGCAGCGCTTCGGCGCCAAAGGCGCGGGCACGTCGGTCTATTTCCGCGATCCCGACGGCTCGCTGATGGAATTCATGTCTTACGGAGATAAAAAATGACCGAAGCGCCCGGGCATGCATAATCCGAACGTTCTGCCGCCGGGCATTCCGGCGCCGCAGGACGACGGCGCCGCGAAACATCTGCCCGGAACGAAGCTGCCGGATCTGGCGCTGCCGGCGACCGACGGCAAAACCGTCAATCTGTCGAAGCTCAAGGGCCGCACGGTGGTCTATATCTATCCGCGCACCGGCGTGCCGGGCGTCGATGCGCCGCCGGGCTGGGACCAGATCCCGGGCGCGCGTGGCTGTACGCCGCAATCGTGCTCGTTCCGCGACCATTTCGGCGAACTGAAACGGCTGGGCGTGGCGCAGCTTTACGGGCTGTCCACGCAGGACACCGCCTATCAGCAGGAGGCGGCGAGCCGGCTGCATCTGCCGTTTCGCGATTCTGTCGGACGAGAAGCTGGCGCTTGACCAAGGCGCTCAAGCTGCCGACCTTCACCACCTCCGGCATGACGCTGCTCAAGCGCATGGCGCTGGTGATCGACGACGGCACGATCAGCAAGGCGTTCTATCCGGTGTTTCCGCCCGACAAGAACGCGGAAGACGTCATCGCCTGGCTGCGCAAGCGGATTTAAGCCGCGCCCGTTATTCGCGAAGTACCCTCGCCAAAGAATTGTCTGATCTCCTTGGCCGGCCTGGCGCGACTGAACAGATAGCCTTGCATCTCGGTGCAGCCCATCGACTGCAGGATGTCCATCTGCTGCTGGGTTTCCACGCCTTCCGCGGTCGAGGTCATGTTGAGGCATTTGGCGAGGTTGGCGACCGCCTGCACGATCGCGACCGGCTCCGAGCCGTTGGACAGATCCTGGATGAACGACTGATCGATCTTGATCTTGTCGAACGGGAAGCTGCGCAGATAGCTCAGCGAGGAGTAGCCGGTCCCGAAATCGTCCAGCGCGATCTGCACGCCGAGCTTACGCAGTTCGTGCAGCGTCGCGAGCGTCGCGAACGTATTCTGCAACAAAACCGTTTCGGTGATTTCCAGTTGCAGTCTGCGCGCCGGCATGCCGGACTCCGCCAGCGCCGCGATCACCACGTTGAGCAGATTGCGATTGTTCAACTGCGCCGGCGACAGATTGACCGCGACCTTGATGTGATCCGGCCAATCGACCGCCTCGTAGCAGGCGGCCTTGAGCACCCATTCGCCGAGCGGGATGATCAGTCCGGTTTCTTCGGCCACCGGGATGAAATCCGCCGGCGAGATCAGCCCGCGTTTGGGGTGGTTCCAGCGCAGCAGCGCCTCGAAGCGCGTTGACGTCGTTGGTTTGAAGATTGACCAGCGGCTGATAGTGCAGCTCGAATTCCTTGCCGACCAGCGCCTTGCGCAGATCCATTTCCAATTCGCGCCGCGTCTTCATGCGCGTATCCATCTCCGGCTCGAAAAACCGATAGGTGCCGCGTCCGTCGGCCTTGGCGCCGTAAAGCGCCATATCGGCATTGCGCAGCAGCGGGTCGGCGTCCTGCGCGTCGATACGGCGAGACGGAGATTCCGATGCTGATATCGGTGACGATCTGATGCCCTTCGATTTGGTAGGGCTTGATGATGGACTCGCGAATTCGCTTGGAGAGCGCGGCCGCGTCCGTCGGTTCTTGCATCTGCGGTCATGATGATGGCGAACTCGTCGCCGCCCAGCCGGGCGACCGTATCGGGCTCGCGGGTGCAGCCGCGCAGACGGTCGGCGACCAACTTCAGCAATTCATCGCCGATCGGATGCCCGAGCGCGTCGTTGACGCCCTTGAACTGGTCGAGATCGAGGCACAATACCGCCAGACACTCGCCGCGGGTGACGCGTTTGAGTTCGTGTTCCAGCCGTTCACGCAACATGATGCGATTGGGCAGGTCGGTCAGCGCGTCATGGCGCGCCATGTGGGCGATCCGCCCTTCGGAGCGCTGCCGCTCGGTAATGTCCTCATGGGTCGCCAGCCATCCGCCGCCGGCGATGGGCTTGCTCACGACCGAGAAAGCGCGGCTATCGGCCAGGTTGACGGTGTGGTCGAAAGAATCTCCCGCGGCCATGCCGTCTTTAAGCCGCGCGATGTATTCGTCCGGGTCCTCGGTAAAAGTGCCGGTCTCAATTCGTTGCACCAGGAGGTCGCGCAGGTAGCGCCCGGGACGCGCAAATTCCGGCAATAATCCATACATTTTCATGTAGCGGATGTTGCAGAAAATTAATCGCGATTTCGAATTGAACAACACCACGCCCTGCGCCATGTTGTTCAAAACGGTTTCAAACAATTGTTCGTCCACCCGCGAAACTTGCGGGAATGGCAGAACCTCCGCAGGCGAAGGTAGCTGCGTAGCGTGGTCCATCGTAAGCCCCCCTGAATAGGCGACGGTATCCGGATCGGATCGCCCATCCTTAGGAACTGCGTATTGGGAACTCTTGAAACAATCGGCGCCGGTTTGAATAAAAAAAGAGTTGATAAATAAAAATTAGAATTGTCTACGTCGCATGCGGGGCTCCCGGTTACGGCAGCACGGCAAAGAATAAAAATGCCGCGAAAATGACCAAATGTACGATGCCCTGGAGCACCGTGGTGCGGCCGGTGCCCAGTGTGATCACGCCGACGATCAGGGTGACGGCCAGCAAAACCTCATCCTTTGCGCCGAGCCCGAGCTGCCAGCGGCTGGCCGAGCACAATCGAGACGGCGGCGACGGTGGGAATCGTCAGGCCGATGCTGGCGAGCGCCGAGCCGAGCGCCAGATTCAGGCTGGTTTGCAACTGGTTGGCGCGCGCCGCCCGCAGCGCCGCCAGACCTTCCGGCAGCAGCACCAGCAGTGCGATGACGACGCCGACGACGGCTTTGGGTACGTCGAGCAGATCGACCGCCGATCTCCAGCGTCGGCGTCAGCGCCTTGGCAAGCCCGACCACGGCAACGAGGGCGGCCAGCAGAAGCAAGGCGCTGATCAGCGCGGTACGGCCGGATGGCGGCGGCCGGCGCCTTCTTGCCTTTGCCCTGCACGGGCAGGAAGTAACCGCGATGCCGGACGGTCTGCACGAAAACGTACGAGCCATAGAGCACCAGCGAAATGACGCCGGCGAACACCAGCTGCGACGTGCTGAATACCGGGCCGGGCGTGGCGACCGTCACGTTCGGCAGCACGAGTGTCAGCGTGGTCAGCGCAACGAGCACGGCCAAGGCCGCGCTCGCTCCCTCAAGCTGGAATCCCTGCTCGTGATGGCGCACGCCGCCCGACAGCAGGCACAGGCCGACAATGCCGTTGCACGCGATCATCACCGAGGCAAAAACCGTGTCGCGCGCCAGCCGCCGCTTTGTCCGCCGCCGCTCCCACCATGACCGAGACGATGAGCGCCACCTCGATCACCGTGACGGCGACGGCCAGAACCAGCGTGCCGAACGGCTCGCCGATGCGGTGCGCCACCACCTCGGCGTGATAGACGGCGGCAAAGACCGTCGCGATCAATACCAGTCCGGCCGCGGCGGCTATGACGCCGCTAGGCCCGGCGATGAACGTCGACAATCAGGATCGCCCAGGCCAAAAGCGGCCAGGCCCAGGCCCACCAGGGCGTCCGTGCTGCCGCGGCTGCCATCCCCGAAATGTCCTCGATTCCGTGAGCGGCAGCTTACGACGGGGCGCCGGTCACTTCACGCCCTAAAAATGCGCGCACGCTCGGCAAACACGTCGCGAAACATCTCCGGCGTGAGCACGCCGGTATTGGTGTTGTAGCGCGAGCAGTGGTAGCTCGAAAACAGCGCGATCTCGCCCAGCATATTCTTGCCGCCGTGCTTGAACGGCGCGGCGGATTTCTTGGCGCCGAACGCCGTCACCGCGCTGTCATGCGCGATGTGCCCGAGCGCGACGATCGCGCGCAGATTTTTCATCTCGGCGATGGTGGGTTTGAGAAAATCGCGGCAGGTAGCGATCTCCGCCGGTGTCGGCTTGTTCTCCGGCGGCACGCAGCGCACCGCATTGGTGATGCGGCAATCGACCAGTTCGAGGCCGTCATCGGCGCGCGCCTCGAATTTGCCGCGCGAAAATCCATAACGCGCCGAGCGTCTCGTACAGCAGATCGCCGGCATAATCGCCGGTGAACGGCCGGCCGGTGCGGTTGGCGCCTTGCAGGCCGGGGGCGAGGCCGACGATCAGCAGCCGCGCATCGAGCGGGCCGAAGGAGGGGACCGGCGCGTTGAACCATGACGGTTCTTTCGCGCGCCATTGTTTGCGGAACGCAACCAGCCGCGGGCAGCGCGGGCAGTCGCGCCCGGGCTTGCCCTCGGCACCGGCATGCGCCGCGTTGACATTAGTCTTCGAATTCTTCGTCGTCGCCGCCGGCATCGGCGGTGGCGCCGGCGCGTTGCGGGCGACCGGCGGACGCTGCAGGAATTGCGGCGTGTGCTGCGGCGCCTCGCCGCGATCGTCGCGCGGCCGCGCGCTTCGCGGGCGGCGCGCTCGGACGGATCGCGGCCGATCTTGCCTTGCAGCGTGACGATGTCGGTGAAGATGTCGGCCTGGCGGCGCAGTTCGTCGGCCACCATCGGCGGCTGGGTGGTGACGGTCGAGATCACGGTGACGCGCACGCCGCGCTTCTGCACGGCTTCCACCAGCGAGCGGAAATCGCCGTCGCCGGAGAACAGCACCATGTGGTCGATCGAGCCGGCGATCTCCATGGCATCGACCGCGAGTTCGATGTCCATGTTGCCTTTGACCTTGCGGCGGCCGGTCTGGTCGACGAATTCCTTGGTCGCCTTGGTGACGACCGAATAGCCGTTGTAGTCGAGCCAATCGATCAGCGGGCGGATCGAGGAATATTCCTGATCCTCGATCACCGCGGTGTAATAGAACGCGCGCAGCAGATAGCCGCGCGACTGAAATTCGCGTCAGCAGCTTCTTGTAGTCGATGTCGAAGCCGAGGGATTTGGCGGTGGCGTAAAGATTGGCGCCGTCAATGAACAATGCGATTTTTTCGCCGGGAACTGTCATGGTGTGTCTCTCACTGCTCGCAATACAACCGAATTTCCCGATTGAGCGCACCCCAAACGCGCGAGAAGCGCGGAGCGCTGCATCGAATCGGCGTTAACAGAAAGGCACCTTCGATCAATTCAGCCGGTACCCGCGCAATCACGCCGTGCCGATAAAATCCGGTTCGGATCGGCCTGCTTGCGAGCGATTTGGGTAACAGAGGCTTGCGGCCAAACCAAGACAAAAATGCTTGAACTTTCAGCCGGCACGGGCTACCTAGCGGGCGAATTCAGGACAAAGTTCCATCTTGAAGGAGTGACGAGCCGATGGCCCGTGTCACCGTAGAAGATTGCATCGACAAAGTTGAAAACCGCTTCGATCTCGTCCTTCTGGCGAGCCACCGGGCGCGCATGATCTCGTCCGGGTCGCAGATTACCGTCGAGCGCGACAACGACAAAAATCCGGTCGTGGCGCTGCGCGAAATCGCCGAAACGACGGTGTCGCCCGGCGATCTCAAGGAAGATCTGATCCATACCCTGCAGAAATATGTCGAGGTCGACGAGCCGGAGCCCGAAGTGCCGCTGATCGGCGCCGGCGCCGGGCGCCAGCGTCGATTCCGACGATACCGAAGTCACCGCCGAGCGCATGACCGAGGAAGAGCTGCTCAAGGGCCTCGAAGGCCTGGCGCCGCCGGAAGAAGTGCCGGAAGACGACGCCGAATAAGCGTTTCTCGACGTTTCTCTATAATTTGATGCAACGGCCCGGCCGCAGCGCCGGGCCGTTGTTTTTCATCAACCAGTTCGCCAAACCCTTGCGGCGCCAGCGAATTGCCGTGATATCTGTGGTAGAAACGGCGGCCGGCAGCCGTTTTTCACGCAGATTCGGCTGCCGCGAGGCATTTGAATGGCGCGCGCGCGCTCAGATTTACCGCGGATGCAGAAGCAGTCGCCCACCCGGGCGCCGCTGGAGCGGGCCGTTGCGGCTCCGCAAGTCGTTGAAAAGCCGGCGCAATCTCGCAAGCCGCCGATGATGCGGCAATACGATCTGATCGAACGGGTGCGCCGCTACAATCCCAATACCAACGAAGCGCTGCTCAACCGCGCCTATGTCTACGCCATGAAGGCGCATGGCGAGCAGCGCCGCGCCTCGGGCGACCCGTATTTCTCGCACCCGATCGAGGTGGCGGCGATCCTCACCGACCTCAAGCTCGACGACGCCACCATCGCTGCGGCGCTTTTGCATGACACCATTGAGGATACCGCAGCCACCCGCGCCGAGATCGACAGCCTGTTCGGGCGCGACATCGGCACGCTGGTCGATGGCCTGACCAAGCTCAAAAAACTCGATCTGGTCACCAAGGAAGCCAAGCAGGCGGAAAACCTGCGCAAGCTTCTGCTGGCGATCGCCGACGACGTGCGCGTGCTGCTTGGTCAAGCTCGCCGACCGGCTGCACAACATGCGTACGCTCGATTACATGCCGGTCGAGGCGCGCCGGCGCGCCGCCGAAGAGACGCTGGAAATCTACGCGCCGCTCGCCGGCCGCATGGGCATGCATGCCATGCGCGAGGAGCTCGACGACCTGGCGTTCCGCGAACTTTATCCGGAAGCCTACGAGGTGGTCAGCGGCCGGCTCAATGCGCTCGCCGACCGCAACAAGCATCTGATCTCCGAGATCGAGCAGCAGCTCACCAAGAAGCTCGCCGACCGCGGCATCGACGCCAAGGTCATGGGACGGCGCAAGCGCGCCTATTCGATCTGGCGCAAGATGGAGCGCAAATCGGTCGGCTTCGAGCAACTGTCGGATATTTTCGGCTTCCGCGTGATCGTCAAGACGGTGGCGGATTGCTACCAGGCGCTCGGCATCGTGCACACGACCTGGCCGATGGTGCCGGGCCGTTACAAAGATTACATCTCGACGCCGAAGGCGAATGACTACCGCTCGATCCACACCACCGTGATCGGGCCGGGCAAGCAGCGCGTCGAACTGCAGATCCGCACCACCGAGATGCACGAGCTCGCCGAATACGGCATCGCCGCGCATGCGCTGTACAAGGACAGCGTCGGCTCGCCGACCGAAATGCTGTCGCGCGAGTCGAGCGCCTATGCCTGGCTGCGCCGCACCATCGAACTGTTGGCGGAAGGCTCCAACCCGGAAGAATTCCTCGAGCACACCAAGCTCGAGCTGTTCCACGACCAGGTGTTCTGCTTCACGCCCAAGGGCAAGCTGATCGCGCTTGCCGCGCAAGGCGACGCCGATCGATTTCGCCTATGCGGTGCATACCGATGTCGGCAACACCGCGGTCGGCTGCAAGATCAATGGCCAGATCGCGCCGCTTGGGATCGGAAATCATCAACGGCGACGAAGTCGAGATCATCACCTCGAAGGCGCAAACAGCGCCGCCGGCGGCCTGGGAGTCGATCGTGGTCACCGGCAAGGCGCGCGCCGCGATCCGGCGCGCCACCCGCACGGCGGTGCGCACGCAATATACCGGGCTCGGCCGGCGCATCGTCGAGCGCCTGTTCCAGCGCGCCAAGATCGCCTATTCGGACGAGAAGCTTACAGGCGCGCTGCCGCGGCTGGCGCGGGCGTCGATCGAAGAGGTGATGGCGGCGGTCGGCCGCAGCGAATTGAAGGCCTCCGACGTCGCCCGCGCGATGTATCCCGACTACAAGGAAGAACGCGCCGCCGCCATGGCGGTGAAGCCGAAATCCGAGAGCGGCTGGTTCGGTCTCGAGGAAACTCACCTCGGTCAAATTCAAGGTGCCCGGCACCGCCGTGAGCGGGCCGGCGATCCCGATCCGCGGCATCAACGGCGACTTGCCGGTGCAGTTTCGCGCCCGACGGCGGCGCGGTGCCGGGCGACCGCATCGTCGGCATCCTGACGCCGGGCGAGGGCATCACGATCTACCCGATCCAGTCGCCGCGCTCGGCGAATTCGAGGACAAGCCGGAGCGCTGGCTGGACGTGCGCTGGGACGAGGAAGAAAGCACGCCGCAGCGTTTTCCGGCGCGCATCGCGGTGCAATCGGTGAACGAGCCCGGCTCGCTCGCGCAAATCGCGCAGGTGATCGCCGAGAATGACGGCAATATCGACAATATCCGCATGACGCGGCGGGCGCCCGATTTCACCGACGTGCTGATCGATCTCGAGGTCTACGACCTCAAGCATCTCACCGCCATCATCGCGCAATTGCGCGCCAAGCCGGTGGTGGCGAAGGCGGAACGGGTCAACGGATACGAGATGGCTGCGTCCTCCGCTGCGCCTCGGCGTCAATGTCGATCACGTCGCCACCATCCGCAATGCGCGCGGCGGGCGCCATCCCGATCCGGTGCGCGCGGCCAAACTCGCGATCGCGGCGGGCGCCGACGGCATCACCGCGCATTTGCGCGAGGACCGCCGCCATATCCGCGACGACGACATCGCGCGGCTGAAAGCCGAAATCGACAAGCCGCTCAATTTCGAAATGGCGGCGACCGAGGAGATGACCGCGATCGCGCTTAAGACTGCGGCCGCACGCGGTCTGCCTGGTGCCGGAGAAGCGCACCGAGCGCACCACCGAAGGCGGGCTCGACGCCGTCAGGCAGCGCGCGCAGCTCAAGCCGGTGGTGCATGCGCTCAAAGCATGCCGGCATCCGCGTCTCGCTGTTCATCGCGCGCGGCGCCGGCGCAGATCGAGGCGGCGGTCGAATTGGGCGCGCCGGTGGTCGAAATGCATACCGGCGCCTGGTGCGATGCGCTGACCGAGCAGCGCACGGCCGAGGCCGATGCCGAATGGCAGCTGCATGCGCGCCGGTGCGCTGCTGGCGCAAGAGTCTTGGCCTGGAAGTTCATGCCGGGCACGGGCTCGATTATGCGAGCGCGGAGACCATCGCGGCGCTGCCGCAGATCGTCGAACTCAATATCGGCCATTTCCTGGTCGGCGAGTCGGTGTTCGAGGGACTTGCCGACACCGTGAAATTCATGCGCGCGGCGATGGACCGCGGCCGCAGGCAGACAGCGGAGCCGGCGCGTTTCATGATCATCGGGCCTCGGCTCCGACATCGTCGGATGTGCGGCGCATCGCGCAAGACGCATCGAGCGCCATGGCGAGCGCTTTCTGAGCCGCATCTTTACGCCGGCCGAACGCGCCAAGGCCGAGCGCCGCGCCAACCGCGGTCGAGACCTACGCCAAGCGTTTCGCCGCCAAGGAGGCCTGCGCCAAGGCGCTCGGCACCGGCTTCCGCGCGCGGCGTGTTCTGGCGCGACATGGGCGTGATCAATCTGCCGTCGGGGCGGCCGACCATGAAACTCACCGGCGGCGCGCTCAAGCGGCTGCAGGCGATCACGCCGGCCGGTTGCGAGGCCCAGATCGACGTTTCGCTCACCGATGAGGGGCCGACGGCGCAGGCGATCGTCATCATCACGGCGGTGCCGAACGGCGGCATGAAGTCCGCCGTGATATGCCGGAATCACAATCCGGCCAATCGCTTATGCGCGGTCCCGGGGTTCTTGATTGCGCCCTCCGGGGCAGCCGCTACAAGGTCGCCGGGGCGATCATTGGGACGAGAGGCCGATGAGCGTGACATCCGGAACAAAACGAAAAGAAGGCGGCGTTGGCGAAACCGTCCGCGTCATCATCCATGCGCTGATCATCGCGCTGGTGATCCGCACCTTCCTGTTTCAGCCCTTCAATATCCCTTCCGGCTCGATGAAGGCGACGCTGCTGGTCGGCGATTATCTGTTCGTGTCGAAATATTCCTACGGCTACAGCCACTTCTCGCTGCCGTTGTCGCCGCCTTTGTTCTCCGGGCGCATTCCGGCGGCTGGCTGCCGGAGCGCGGCGATGTGGTGGTGTTTCGCCTGCCCAAGGACACTCCGATCGACTACATCAAGCGCGTGATCGGTCTGCCGGGCGACAAGATCCAGGTGATCGACGGCGGCGTTTCACATCAACGGCGTGGCGGTCAAGCGCGAGCGCGGCGCCGGCCTTCGTCGAGACCGAGGAAGGCGTGCGCGCCACGCCGGTCAAGCGCTGGAAGGAAACGCTGCCGAACGGCGTGAGCTTCTACACGCTCGACCTGGTCGATAACGGCTTTGCCGACAACACCCAGGTCTACACCGTGCCGCCCGGCCATTATTTCATGATGGGCGACAACCGCGACAATTCGACCGACAGCCGTTTCAGCCAGGTCGGCATGGTGCCGTTCGAGAATATCGTCGGCAAGGCGCAGATCATTTTCTTCTCCGTCTACGAGGGCGAGCGGGCCTGGGAATTCTGGCGCTGGCCGTTCTCGGTGCGCTGGGGCAGGCTGTTCACGATCGTGCGATGAGCCGCAAGGCCAAGGACAAGCAAGACAGGGCCGCGCTCGAGGACCGGATCGGCTATAAATTCGCCGATAAGGCGCTGCTGGAACGCGCGGTCACGCATATTTCCGCGCTGTCGGGCGGCGCCACCCGCGCCAACAGCTACCAGCGCCTGGAATTTCTCGGCGACCATGTGCTCGGCCTGGTCATTTCCGACATGCTCTATCGCGCCTTTCCGAAGGCGAACGAGGGCGAATTGTCGCGCCGGCTGGCCGATCTGGTGCGCAAGGAAACCTGCGCGGAGGTTGCGCGCGCGATGGATCTCGGGCCCGCGCTCAAGCTCGGCAATTCGGAATCGCACGCCGGCGGGCGCCTGCGCGCCACCATCCTGGCGGACGCCTGCGAGGCGCTGGTCGGCGCGGTGTTCATCGATGGCGGCTATCGAAGCGGCCGACGCGCTGATCGCAAAGTTCTGGAAAGAACGCATGCTCAAGCCGCTGCGCCCGCTTGCGCGATCCCAAGACCATGCTGCAGGAATGGGCGCAGGCGCGCGGCCTGCCGACGCCGGCCTATCGCGAAATGGCGCGCACCGGCCCGCATCACGATCCGGAATTCCGCGTCGCGGTGGTGCTGCCCGACAAGCCGCCGGCCGAGGGCATGGGCTCATCCAAGCGCGCCGCCGAACAGGCCGCCGCCGCCGCCATGCTGACGCGGGTCGGCGTGGCGGCGGACAAGCTTGATGGTTGAGGCCGCCCGGGAGCGACACGCGCTGCGGCTTCGTCGCGCTGATCGGCGCGCCCAACGCCGGCAAATCGACGCTGCTCAATGCGCTGGTCGGCTCCAAAGTGACCATCGTTTCGCGCAAGGTGCAGACCACGCGCGCGCTGATCCGCGGCATCGCGGTCGAGGGCCAATCGCAGCTTATTTTCGTCGATACGCCGGGAATTTTCGCGCCGCGGCGGCGGCTCGACCGCGCCATGGTGACGACGGCCTGGAGCGGGGCGCACGATGCCGATCTGGTCGGCGTGCTGATCGACGCGCGCAAGGGCCTCGAGGAGGAGGCGGAAGCGATCCTCGACCGGCTCGCCGATGTGAAGCTGCCGAAAATCCTGATCCTCAACAAGATCGACGTGGTGCCGCGCGACACGCTGCTGGCGCTGACCAAGACCGCCAACGACAAGGCCGCATTCGAAGCGACCTTCATGATCTCGGCGCTGACCGGCGACGGCGTAGCCGATCTCAAGCACTGGCTGGCCGCGCGCATGCCAGCCGGGGCCGTGGCTTTATCCGCCCGATCAGATGTCGGACGCGCCGGTGCGCCAACTCGCCGCCGAAATCACGCGCGAAAAACTGTTCGAGCGGCTGCATCAGGAACTGCCCTATCACTCCACGGTCGAGACCGAGACGCTGGAAGGAATTGCGGCGCGGCGACCTGCGCGTCGAACAGACGATCTATGTGGAGCGCGAAAGCCAGCGCAAGATCGTGCTCGGCAAGGGCGGCGCAGACCATCAAGGCGATCGGGGAGGCGGCGCGCAAGGAAATCGCCGAGATCGTCGAGGCCAAGGTGCACCTGTTTTTATTCGTCAAAGTGCGCGAGGGCTGGGGCGACGATCCCGAGCGCTACCGCGCCATGGGGCTGGAGTTTCCGAAGGAGTGACGTAAAACCGCATCATGCAATGGACCGATGAAGGCATCGTGATCGGCGTCAAACGGCACGGGGAGACCGAGCGCCATCCTCGAATTGATGACGCGCGAGCATGGCCGCCATCTCGGCCTGGTGCGCGGCGGTTTCGGGCACGCGCATGAAGCCGATTTTGCAGACCGGCAATACGCGTGAGCGCGAGCTGGCGGGCGCGGCTGGACGAGCATCTCGGCAATTTCACGGTGGAGCCGGTGAACCTGCGCGCGGCGAATTTCTTTGCGGCATCGCACGCGATCTATGGCGTCAGCCATCTGGCGGCGCTGATGCGGCTGTTGCCCGAGCGCGACCCGCATGCCGGCCTCTACGCCGAACTTGACGACATTCTCGAGCGGCTCGACGATGCGTCGCGTCGCTGCGCCGATGGTGGCGCGGTTTGAGTTGCAGCTGTTGTCGGAGCTCGGCTTTGGCCTCGATCTCGCGCAATGCGCCTCGACCGGCGCGACCGCCGATCTGATTTATGTCTCGCCGAAATCGGGGCGGGCGGTGTCGCGCACCGCCGGCGAGCCCTGGGCCGACAAAATGCTGCGGCTGCCGGCCTTCCTGCGCGACCGCGACGCGGCGCCGGCGGCCGCGATCTCGCCGATGGTTTTGCGCTTGACCGGCTTTTTCCTGGCGCGCCACGTGCATGGAGCCGCGCGGGCTGGCGCTTGCGCGACGAGCGGGCGCATTTCATCGCGGCGCTGGGGCGGGCGCTGCCGAGCGTGGCGTGAAGGGACAGGCGATGAGGGGACGTTACCGAGCTCTTGGCTTTGCCGTCGCCGTGTTGGCGGGCGCCATGACGGGAGCGGCGGCGCAAACCGCCGACGCGCCGCGCTGCATCCGCATCAAGACTATATGGAACAGGTGATGCGGCCGACGACGCTCGATGTGGCGGACCCGATGGCGGTCTTTGCCTTCGTGCTCAATAGCCTGCCGGACCACGTGAAGATTTATCCGACCGAGAATTATTTTTATTTCACCTTTGCCCATAACGGCATGGACTATGCCGGCAATATCCGTCTCGACGCCAGCGACCGCGACCAGGGCAAGGTGCAATTTGCCTATTACGAGCAGAGCAATGGCTGGCTCGACGACACGCCCGGGTTTTTTCAAGTGCTCGATGCCTCGAACGGCGTCAAGCTCGAGAAGCTCGAACGCTTCGTCTACCGGCTAACCTATAAAGACAAGAGCGTCGTTTTCGAACTCAACGACCTTTCGCAGGTCAAGCCGCCGGCTAAGGCGCTGGCCCCGTCGGAGGAATTTATCGGGCCGGTATTCGACGATTCCGGCGTCCGGTTCTTTCTGGTCTACAACGCAGCGATCAATAACTTTCTCTTTATTCTCGACGAAACCGTTGAGGTCGCCGACGACTTTGTCGTCGGGCCGCGCGAGCGCATCTCTGGTCGGCAAGCGCACCGGCTTTGTCTATTATCGCGACCATCGGCGCGATCGGAAAATCCTGATCGGGGTCTATGCCGAAAACGTGCAGGTCAACAATTATTTCGACGGACCGTTCGACCAGCTGCCGGACAATTTCTTTCAAGGGCGAGACGTTGCGCAATGCCATCCTCAAAGTGCAGCCGAACCTGAAAGGCAAGATCGACCGCTTCGGCGGCACGCCGGACGGCGAGCTGCGCTATACGATCGCACCCTATCTGCTCTACAAGGAAGTGCGTGAATTGGAGCGCGTCGATCGCTGCGCCAGCCACGGTCACAAATCCGACGCCGGTTATTACGGCTGCTTTATTCTGTACCGCGCGCCACAGGATTTACACTCGGAGCCGAGCAAGTCGATGCGGCCGTCGAACGTCCGCAAGCTAGGCGGCTGGGGGCAAACCAAGTCGCCATAAGGGGCCCCGGTGGGGCTAAAAAAATAGAGCCGGACGTTTGGCGTCCGGCCCATTCTCGATCAAAGCTGATCAAAGTCTTGCGAAGTCGCTGGCAAGCTTACCAGCAGCGGCCCCAGCTCCAGCCGCGATGGTGGCAACGCCGCCAACGGCTACGACCGCGCCAATGAGCCTTCACGACCGCGGTATTCGCGGTGGCGGCTTCGTTGATGGTTACGCCGTTGGCCGGCGCGGCCGAGGCGCTCGAAGCTCCGATAAATCCGATACCCGCGGCAACGATCGCCGCAAGAAGAACTGCACGCATTCTTTAGTCTCCTCTCTAGATCGGTGACAGCTAACGTTTAGCTGCCGAATTGGTTTCGTTCAAATCCTAGGACCAACCGGCACGAAGGCATCACGCCTCGTCGAACATATCACTATCCGATTCAAGGCGCACGTCTCGTGAGCCCGGCATTCATCGGTTGTTCATATGGGCGGCTTGCGATACCCAAATATCATGGGAAAGAGACTGATTCCCCCCGACAAGGGCCACGTTGAAGAGGTTGCATTGCGGGATGCGCTCGAGGAGCGCTATCTCGCTTACGCCCTCTCCACCATCATGAACCGTGCGCTGCCGGACGCGCGCGACGGATTGAAGCCGGTGCACCGGCGCATCCTCCATGTCATGCGGACCCTGCGGCTCGACCCGGGCGCCGCTTTCAAGAAGTCGGCCAAGGTGGTCGGCGACGTGATGGGCAATTTCCATCCGCACGGCGACCAGGCGATCTACGACGCCATGGTGCGGCTGGCGCAGGATTTCGCCCAGCGTTACCCGCTGATCGACGGGCAGGGCAATTTCGGCAATATCGACGGCGATAACGCCGCCGCCATGCGCTACACCGAATCGCGCCTGACCGAAGTGGCGCGGCTCCTGATCGACGGCATCGAGGAAGATGCGGTCGATTTCCGTCCGAGCTACGACGGCACCGGCGAAGAACCCGTGGTGCTGCCGGCGGCGTTCCCCAACCTGCTGGCCAACGGCTCGCAGGGCATCGCGGTCGGCATGGCGACCTCGATCCCGCCGCATAACGCCGCCGAACTGTGCGACGCCGCGCTGTTTCTGATCGATAATCCGAAGGCGCGTAGCCGCACGCTGCTCAAATACGTCAAAGGGCCGGATTTCCCGACTGGCGGCGTGATCGTCGACAAACCGGCGGAAATCGCCGAGGCCTATACCACCGGCCGCGGCTCGTTCCGCGTGCGCGCGCGCTGGGAAAAAGAAGATCTCGGCCGCGGCACCTATACCATCGTGATCACCGAAATTCCGTGGCTGGTGCAGAAGTCGCGTCTGGTCGAGAAGCTCGCCGAACTGATCAACGAGAAGAAGCTGCCGTTGGTCGCCGATGTGCGCGATGAATCGGCCGAAGATCTGCGGCTGGTGATCGAGCCGCGCTCGCGCACGGTCGATGCCGAACTGCTGATGGAGTCGCTGTTCAAGCTGACCGAGCTCGAAAGCCGCATCCCGCTCAATATGAACGTGCTGGTGAAGGGCCGCGTCCCGCAGGTGCTCGGCCTCGCCGAGGCGCTTGCGCGAATGGCTCGATCACCGGCGTGACGTGCTGCTGCGCCGCTCCAGGCATCGGCTGGCCGAGATCGAGCATCGGCTGGAAGTGCTCGGCGGCTTGCTGGTCGCTTATTTGAACCTCGACAAGGTGATCAAGATCATCCGGCGCGAGGACGAGCCCAAGCCTGTGTTGATGAAGACGTTCAAGCTCTCCGACGTGCAGGCCGACGCCATCCTCAACATGCGGCTGCGCAATTTGCGCAAGCTGGAGGAAATGGAGATCCGCGCCGAGGACAAGGCGCTGCGCGAAGAGCGCACCAAAGTGAAATCGCTGCTCGGGTCGCCGGCCCAGCAGTGGAAGACCATCGCCGCGCAGATCAAGGAACTGAAGACGGTATTCGGGCCGAAGACCGCGCTCGGCAAACGCCGCACGACCTTCGCCGAGGCGCCCGAGCACGACGAGGCCGCGATCGAAGAGGCGATGGTGGTGCGCGAGCCGATCACCGTCGTCGTGTCCGAGAAGGGCTGGATCCGCGCCTTGCGCGGTCATGTCGACGATCTGTCGGGTGTTACGTTCAAGACCGACGACGCGCTGAGATTCGCTTTCCCGACCGAGACCACCGCCAAGATTTTGATTTTCGCCAGCAACGGCAAATTCTACACGCTGGAAGCCTCGAAACTGCCGGGCGGGCGCGGTCACGGCGAGCCGGTGCGGCTCTATTTCGATATCGAGCAGGACGCCGACGTGGTGGCGGCGCTGGCCTACCAGGGCAAGCGCAAATTCCTGGTGGCGAGCCACGGCGGCAATGGCTTCGTGGTGGGCGAGGACGAAGTGCTTGGCACCACGCGCAAAGGCAAGCAGGTGCTCAACCTCAAGGCGCCCGACAAGGCGGCGGCCATGACGACGGTCGACGGCGAACTGATCGCCGCGGTCGGCGACCAACCGCAAGATGGTGATCTTCCCGCATCGATCAGGTGCCGGAGATGGCGCGCGGCCGCGGCGTGCGGCTGCAACGCTATAAGGAAAAGGGCCTGTCCGACGTCACGACCTTCAAGGCGGACGATGGCCTGACCTGGATCGACAGGCGCGGGCGCAGCTTCAACGCTGCCGATGAAGGAGTTGCAAGATTGGCGCGGCAAACGCGCCGATGCCGGGCGCATCGCGCCCGAGGGTTTCCCCAAGAACAACAAATTCCGCGGCGCGCCGGAGCCAGTGGCAAGAACGCCGACAAGGCGAGGCGAGGAAATCCAGGCGCTTAGCTCGCCACGAACAGCAGCGAGTGTTGCGGATTTTTCCAGCAACGCCGCGGCCGTATCGCCGAAGAACAATTTCTCGCCCGGGCGGCGGCCGACGCCCATGACGATGAGATTGTGCTTGCCGCGCGCAAGTCTCCTTCAGGATCGCTTCCTCGGCCGCGACGTCGGCGCGCACCGCGGTGCGCAATTCGAGTCATAGCTTTCGGCGAGCTCGACGATGTCCTTGAGAATTGCCTCCTCATATTGGCGCGAGCGTTTTTTCTTGCCGCGCGGGGGCGACATAAAGCGCGGTGAGGGAAGCCTTGCTGGCGCGTGCCATGGCGATGGCGACCTCGGCCGCGCGCCGCGACATTTCGGTGCCGTTGACCGGCACCAGCATGTCGAGCTTGCCGTGCAGCGGATGCTCGAGCAGCTTGTCGCGCGCATCGGTGACGGCGATCGGGCCCTCGAAGCCCGCCGGCGAGGCTGGCGACGTCATCGTGGAATTCGTTGCGGCGCGCCACGGTTTTTTCCAGCCCGATGATCATCAGGTCGTAGCCCTTCTCGGCCTCCGCGGCGACCGCCTTGGGCTTGGGCGATTTTTCCACGATCGTGGTCACGTCGAGCTTGGTGTCGGTCTTTTCTTCCTCGGTTTGCGCGCGCTCGGCTGCCCGGCGAAGACCTTGACGGTGTCGGCGGCGGTCTTGGCCTTCTCCTTCTCGGCTTCGGCGGCGGCCTTGCCGGTTTTCTTGTCGGTCTTGATGTGCATCACGGTGGTCGGCATGGCGTTGCCGCCGGCGAGCAAGCCGGCGACGCGCGAGGCAAACCGCCCGTTGGCGCTTTCATCGACCGCGAGCAAAAGCCGCTCCAGCTTGGGCACGAAGCCGCGCGCCTCCATTTCCTCGCGTTCGAGCCGCTGTTTTTCGTCCTTGCGCATCGGCAGCCGCGCCAGCGCCCAGCGCAGCGTCGGCGGCATCGCCGTCGTGGTGATCACCGCCATGGCGACGATCATGGTGAAGAGGTTCTGGCTGAGCGCGCCCATCGACAGGCCGATGGTCGCCACGATCACCTCGGTCGAGCCGCGCGCGTTCATGCCGGTGCCGAGCGCCAGCGATTCCCGAAACGTAAGGCCGCCGAGCTTGCCGCCGATGAAGGCGCCGCCGAATTTGCCGATGCTGGCGATCACGATCAGGCCGGCGGTGAGCGCCAGGATGGCCGGGTCCTTGAGGATGGTGAGGTCGGCGCTCAGGCCGGCGGTGCCGAAAAACACCGGCATGAAGAAAGCGATGATCAGCCCGCGCAATTGCTCGTCGATGTGGCGGGTGAGGATCGGGGATTCACCGATCAGGATGCCGGCGACGAAGGCGCCGAGCACGGTGTGCACGCCGATCAGGTCGGTGATGATCGCCATCGCGCACATGATCAGCAGGATCGCGGTGATCACCGCGAAATCGCTGACGAAGGTGTCGTTGACCCAGCGGATGATGATGAACACGATGCGCCGGCCGATGGTGAAGCTTACGCCCATGAAGGCGAGCGTGCCGAGCGACGCTTTTGGCGACGGCTGACGCCATCGACGTGCGCCCTGCAGCGCCAGGCTGAAGATCATCGCGGTGATGATCCAGCCGACGGTGTCGTCGATGATGGCGGAGGCCATGATGACCTGGCCGACGGTGCGGCGCATGAAGTTCATTTCGCGGATCACCGTCGCCACGATCTTGACCGAGGCGATCGACAGCGCGGTGCCGAGAAACAGTGAAGTGATCAGCCGCTTGCCCGGGTCGGGCAGCATGCGCATCGGGCAGCAATTCGCCCAGCGCCACGCCGCAGCAGGAACGGCACGAAGATGCCGGCAAGCGAGGCGAAGGCCGAAGCCCGCCCGGTCTGCCTCACCAGCTTGAGATCGGTTTCCATGCCGGTGAGCAGCAGCAGCAACAGAACGCCGAATTGCGAGATGCCGTCGAGCATCGCCTTCTGCTCTTTGGCGGCGGGGAACAGCGCGTGCTGCCAATCGGGCAATAGCGCGCCGAACAACGACGGGCCGAGCACCAGGCCGGCGATCAACTGGCCCATCACCGCCGGCTGCTTGAACCGCAGCATGACTTCGCCGAGCAGGCGGCCGACCAGCGATCAGCACGACGATCTGGCCGACGAACAGCAGCTCGGACGGGCCGTGCTGGGCGCCCTCGGCGGCGTCAGGCGCAGGGCCAGTCGAGCGCCAGCGCCTGCCAGCGGCGCGGCAAAGCCACAGTAAGCGTCAGGCATGTTGCCGTGCATGTCGAGGTGCCGCCCGATCTCCCATCTATCAGGCGAGCGACAACACGGCGTGAAGGCGGAAAGTTCCATATCAATTGCAATTGCAAACTATTCGCAACTAGACCTAGCTTGCGCTTTATGTCGAGGCGAATTTTCTGCAAGGCCGGGAAGGACTTAAGTTTTGATGGCCGGTGCACCCGAAACCCAAATCGCTCACCGACCGCACGGTGCTGGCGGCGCAAGCCATTCTGAGCGGCCAGCACCGCGGGCCGGGCGCCTATCTCGCCTTTGCCGGCCCGGCGATCGTCGCCTCGATCGCCTACATGGACCCCGGCAATTTCGCGACCAACATCCAGGCCGGCGCGAAATACGGCTACAGCCTGCTGTGGGTCGTGCTGCTCGCCAATCTGATCGCCATGCTGTTCCAGGCGCTGTCGGCCAAACTCGGCATCGTCACCGGCCGCAATCTCGCGGAAATGTGCCGCGACCATTTCCCAAGCCGGTCGTCTTGGCGATGTGGGTGGTCAGCGAGGTCGCCGCCATGGCCACCGATCTCGCCGAATTTCTCGGCGGCGCGATCGGTCTGGCGCTGCTGTTCAAGATGCCGCTGCTCGCCGGCATGGGCGTCACCGCCGTCATCACTTACGCGATTTTGCTGGTCGAGGGCCGCGGCTTCCGCCCGGTCGAACTGATCATCGGCAGCTTGGTCGGCATCATCGGGCTTTGCTATCTGATCGAAATATTCATCGTGCCGGTCGATTGGGGCGCGGCGGCTTTCATTCGGTCATGCCGGAAATTGCCCGACGCCGAAGCGCTGCTGATCTCGGTCGGCATCATCGGCGCGACCGTCATGCCGCACGCGATCTATCTGCATTCCGGGCTGACGCAGGCGCGCACGCCGGGCCGCGACGAGCACGAGCGGCGCCTGCTGGTGCGCATCTCCAACCATGAAGTCGTGATCGCGCTGGCGATCGCCGGCCTGGTCAACATGGCGATGGTCATGATGGCGTCGGGCGCCTTCCATGACGGCCACCAGGACGTCGCGGAGATCGAAACCGCCTATCACACGCTGGCGCCGCTGCTCGGCATCGGCGCCGCCGGAATATTCCTGCTCTCGCTGATTGCCTCCGGCGTCTCAAGCTCGGTGGTGGGCACCATGGCCGGGCAGATGATCATGCAGGGCTTTGTCGGCTTCCGCATTCCGATCTGGCTGCGCCGCGTCATCACGATGGTGCCGGCCTTCGTGGTGGTGGCCTATGGCGTCAACGCCACGCAGGCGCTGGTGGTGAGCCAGGTGATCCTGAGCATCGCGCTGCCGCTGCCGATGATCGCGCTGCTGATGTTCACGCGGCGGCCCGACCTCATGGGCAAGTTCGTCAACGGCCCGGTTACGCAGATCGCGGCCGTGGTCGGGACCGTGGCTGGTGCTGCTGCTCAATGCGTTTCTGATCGTGCAGACGCTGGGCGTACCGATCCCGGGGTTGAAATAGCGCGTATTTCTCGACCCGCGTCCAGCCCGACGGCATCAGCCGTTCCTGCGGCAGGAAGCGGCCTTTGTAGTCCATCTTGCGCGAGCCCGGCACCCAATAGCCGAGATAGACGTAAGCCAGCCCCATTTTTCTGGCGCGCTCGATATGGTCGAGGATCATCAAGGTGCCGAGCGAGCGCTCGCCGGCGTCGGGATCGAAGAACGAATAGACCATCGACAGCCCGTCGCTCAGCACGTCGGTCAGCGCCACCGCCAGCAATTGCCCGGCGCCGCGGCCGTTGATGCCGGTATCAGGCCCGCGCCGGCGGTATTCGACCAGGCGGGTGTCGACATGGCTGTCCTCGATCATCATGGCGTAGTCGAGCACGGTCATGTCGGCCATGCCGCCGTCGCGGTGGCGGGTATCGAGATAGGCGCGGAACACGGAATATTGCTCGGAGGTCGGCGCCGGCGTGCGCATGTCGCCGATCACGTCGGCGTTGCGCTCGGCGATGCGGCGCATGCTGCGCGAGGGCGCGAAATCCGCCGCCACCACCCGCACCGAAACGCAGGCGCGGCAGGTCTCGCAGGCCGGCCGGTAGGCGATCGACTGGCTGCGGCGGAAGCCGCCATGGGTGAGCAGATCGTTGAGTTCGCGGGCGCGCTCGCCGACCAGGTGCGTGAATACCTTGCGCTCCTCCTGGCCGGGCAAATAGGGGCAGGGCGAGGGCGCGGTCAGGTAGAATTGCGGGGTATCGCGGGAATGCTGGGTCAACGTCATCTCAGGCCGTTATTGCTTTCAGATTCTCGAATAGCATCGCGCGCCGACGCCATCCGTCAAAGCCGTTCACCGCGCTTATCGCGCCGGCGCGCTGCGCAAGGCTGCCGCGCGTGCCGGATTATTGATCACCACGGTGCCGAGCAGGATGTCGTGCAGCAGCCGGCGGCGCTCGTTGAAGAAGGCAACCAGCAGGACGAACGGCGTGAGGGTCGAAACCGAAAACCAGAACACGATGGCGTGCACGGCGCCGAGCACGAAATAGGCCGGCGCCCCGTACCAGGTGCGCATTTCGAGATCCATGATACGCATGCCGATGGTGGCCGAGCGCGGGCCGCCCAGCGTGACGCCGAAATAGACGATGGCCCAGATCACCGAGGCGCCGGCGGCAGCAGCCAATAGAGCGCAAAGCCCAGCCCTAAGCGTGACGATGCCGAAGGCGAAGATGAACATGGCCGCCAGCACGACCGGAATGGCGATGATGATGAAATCGATGATGAAGGCGACCACCCGGCGCGCCAGCACGCCCTCGAACAGTTCGGGGTTCGCCGCCGGATCGTAGGCATGCGGTTTGATGTCGATCGGCATGGCGCATTGGCCCTCGCGGCGTTATGTCCGCCCTCACGCGAAATGGAGAAAAATCGGCCGCGCGCAAGGGCCCGCCTGGCGGGCGGCTGGAACGGCGACGCCAGCTTGCGGCATGGTGCGGCGTCACGAGGAGACCGGCATGTGACCGTCGACTTTGCCGACATCGAAGCCGCCCGCCGCGTCATCGCAGGCGCCGTGCTGCGCACGCCGATGCTGCCGGCGCCGAAGCTGTCCGCGCTGACCGGCGCCGAGGTCTTCGTCAAATACGAAAATCTGCAGGTCACCAATTCGTTCAAGGATCGCGGCGCGCTGGTCAAGCTCACCTCGCTGACCGAGGCCGAGCGCAAGCGCGGCGTCATCGCCATGTCGGCGGGCAATCACGCGCAGGCGGTGGCCTATCACGCGGCGCGGCTCGGCATCCCGGCGACCATCGTCATGCCGGTGACCACGCCGTTCGTGAAAGTCGCGGCGACGCGCTCGCATGGCGCCGAGGTCGTGCTCGACGGCGAGACGATGGCGGAGGCGCAAGACGCGCTGCGAGCAGATCATGGCCGAGCGCAAGCTCACGCTGGTGCATCCTTACGACGATGCGCGCATCATCGCCGGGCAGGGCACCATCGCGCTCGAAATGCTGGAGGACGTGCCAGACCTCGACGTCCTGGTCATCCCGATCGGCGGCGGCGGGCTGATCGCCGGCAATGCCATTGCCGCGCGCGCGAAGAATCCGAGGATCGAGATCGTCGGCGCCGAAGCCGCGCTTTATCCGTCGATGTGGAACGCGCTCAACGGCGAGAACACGGCCGATCGGCGGACGCGACGCTGGCCGAAGGCATCGCGGTCAAGAATGTCGGCAGGCTGACGCTGCCGGTGGTCCGCGAACTGGTGTCCGAAATCATTTTGGTCGACGAGGCGCATCTGGAGCGCGCGGTGAACGCCTATCTCACCTTGCAGAAGACCATGGCGGAAGGGGCGGGCGCCGCAGGCCTTGCCGCCATGCTGGCCAAGCCCGAGCGCTTCCGCGGCAAGAAGGTCGGCCTCATTCTGTGCGGCGGCAATATCGATCCGCGCATTCTTGCTTCCATCATGGTGCGCGAGCTCGAGCGCGAGAGCCACATCGTCTCGTTCCGCCTCACAATTCCCGACCGGCCCGGCGTGCTCGGGCAGATCGCGACGCGGCTCGGCGAGCTCGGCGCCAATATCCTCGAAGTCGATCACCGCCGGTTGTTCCTCGACGTGCCGGCCAAGGGCGCCAAGCTCGACGTCACCATCGAGACGCGCGACGCCGCCCATGCCGAGGAGATCATGGCCGCGCTTGCCGCCGACGGTTACCAGCCGGTACGCATCGCAGAGCGGCAGTGCGGTCGAGTGACGCACAGAACAGACATTTCAATCTACTGCGCGCGGCTGTAGCCGATTTCTGGCGCATGACGGCGGTGGTGGAGAACAACCGCCCCTATTACGTGAAATAATCTTTCATCGCACGCGCAGTGCCACAGAGGCACGGAATAATCAAAGCCGGCATGATCGCACGACAGATATTTTCTGCAATGAATTGAAAAATTCTTGGAACAGCGGTGTTCCCGGCAAAGCAATTTTAGCATCGGCGGCGCGCTATCGTCGGATAATGGCGAATATTATTTTCGATTTTGACAGCAATGGCTTAGCGCTCGCTAACTGCGTCATGCTTGATGTTGCGACCAGAATTAAAGCCGAGGATTTCGTCATCTCTGCAAGCCGCCGAGCGCCTCGTGCAGCTGCGCCGCTCGATCGACGGGCCGCATCGTGTTCACGCACGGCTTCGGCGTCGAAGGCCAGCTCATCTTCCATTGGATCTGCGAGCACGATCTCGATATCGACGTGGTGACGCTCGATACCGGCCGGCTGTTTCCGGAAACCTACGCGTGTGGGCCGAGACCGAGCGCCGCTACGGCCGCCGCATCCGCGCGATCTATCCCATGCGTCGCGCTCGAGCGGCTGGTCGCCAAGCAGGGCATCGACGGCATTTTACGAGTCGAAGCAGGCGCGCATGCTGCTGCGACGTGCGCAAGACGAGGCCGCTCGACTCGGCGCTCGACGGCGCCTCGGCCTGGATCACCGGCTTGCGCGGCGACCAGAATACCAACCGGCGCGAGGGCGGGCTTGGTCGGCTTCGACGCCAGCCGCGGCCTGATCAAGCTCAACCCGCTATACGACTGGACGCGCGAGGCCGTGCTGGCCGAGGTGCACAGGCACAGATATTCCGATCAACAGCCTGCATGCGAAAGGCTTTGCCTCGATCGGCTGCGCGCCTTGCACGCGCGCCTTCGCGCCCGGCGAGCCCGAACGCAACGGGCGCTGGTGGTGGGAGCAAAACGGCAGCAGCGAATGCGGGCTGCATTTGCCGCGCAAGGTCGGTCAAGCGTGCCGCGACGGACAATCTGCGGCGCGATCACGTCGAAATGGCGCCGGCTGCGGCTGATCGCGTTATTTCGGCTGCATCGCGCGCCAGATGCGCTCGGACGTTGCCGGCATTTCGATGTGCCTGACGCCGAATTCGGCCAGCGCATCGACCAGCGCATTGGACGACCGCCGGCATGGCGCCGACGCAGCCGGCTTCGCCGGCGCCCTTGGTGCCGAGCGGATTTGTTTTGGTCGGCACCGGATTGGCTTTCGACTTCCATGGCGCAGAGATTATGCGCGTGCGGCATGGCGTAATCCATGAATGACGCCGTGACCAGCTGGCCGCTCGGCTGTCGAAATGGATGTCTTCCATCAGCACTTGGCCGGCGCCCTGCGCGACGCCGCCGTGAATCTGTCCGTGCAGCAGCATCGGATTGAGCACGGTGCCGACGTCGTCGACGACGCTGTAGCGCACGATTTCGGTCTCGCCGGTCTCCATGTCGATTTCGAGTTCGCAGATGTGGCAGCCATTCGGATAATTGTCGACCGGCGTCTTGTGCACGGCGGTGGCGGCCAGGCCCGGCTCCATGTCCTGTCGGCAATTTTTGCCGGCACTCTGCGCGTCGGCGGCGATTTCCTTGATCGTCATCGTGCGGTTGGTCCTTTGGCCGATGAAAACACGCCGTCGGCGAATTTTACGTCGGCGGCATCGACCTTGAGCGCGATGGCGGCGATGGCCGTCGCCTTTTCGATCAATCTTTTCGCGTCGCCTTGACGAAAGCCGAGCCGCCATGGTGGCGGAGCGCGAGCCGCCGGTGCCTTCGCCGTAGAACACCTGATCGGTATCGCCCTGGACGTATCGCACGTCCTTGGGGTCGACGCCGAGCCGGTCGGCAGACCATCTGCTTCGAACACGGTCTCGTGGCCCTGGCCCTGGCTGTTGGAGCCGGAAAACATCGTCGCGGCGCCGGTACTGTCGAAGCGCACTTCGGCGCCTTCGGTGCCGACGGGCGGCGGCGCGCTCGATGGTGTTGGAAAGGCCGAAGCCGCGCAGCCTGCCGCGCTTGCGCAATTCCGCCTTGCGCGCCTTCGAAGCCTTTGGAGTCGGCAAGCTCCAGCGCCATGTCCATGTTCTTCTCGAACTCGCCGCAGTCATAAGTGAAGGTCAGCCCGGTCTTGAACGGCATCTGCTTGCCGGCTGATGTAATTGCGGCGGCGCAATTCGGCCGGTCGATCTTCATCTCGCGCGGCAGCCAGATTCGACCATGCGTTCGATGACGTAGGCGGCCTCCGGCCGGCCGTTGCCGCGATAGGGGCGGACCGGATTGGTGTTGGTGAAAACGCCGGTCATCTCGACGTAAATCGCCGGCGTGCGATAGCTGCCGGCGAGCGTTCCGGCGTTGAGGAAGAAAGCCGGCATGTTGGCCTGCAGATAGGCGCCGATCGCGGCGATGGTCTTCACCCGCAGCGCCAGGAACGTGCCGTCCTTGTCGAGCGCGAGTTCGGCCTCGGTGACATTGTCGCGGCCTTGCGCGTCGCTCAAGAAAGCTTCGGTGCGCGTGCTGATCCATTTCACCGGCCGGCCGGTGAGCTTGGAGGCGCAGCAGCACCAGCGGCATTTCGTTGAACATCGGCGTCTTCATGCCGAAGCTGCCGCCGGTATCGCCGGTGATGATCACGCACTGCGCTTTCAGAGCACCTTCAGAAGCTTGGCGAGTTCGGCGCGGAAGCCGGATGCGGGCGCTGCAGTCGCGGTGTAGAGCGTGTAGCGGCCGTCGGCGGTGTGGTAATCGCCGACCGCGCCGCGCGGCTCCATGGTCACCGCGGTGACGCGATTGACGACCAAGCGGTTCTTGACGACGTGCGCGGCCTTGCGCGAAGCCGGCGTCGATCGCGGCCTTGTCGCCGACCAGTTCAATGAAAGAGATATTGTCGGGGCAATCCTCCCAGACGCGCGCGCGAGCCGGGCTTGGCCGCTTCGGCGGTTGAGGTGACGGCGGGCAGCACGTCGAAATCGACCTGGATCAGCTCGGCTGCGTCCATCGCCTGCGCGATGGTCTCGGCGACGACGAAGGCGACGTAATCGCCGACCCAGCGCACGTGAGTCTTCGGCCAGGATCGGATAGCGCGGCTTGTATTGCGGCGAGCCGTCGCGGCGCTTGAGGCCGCCGGGCGCCGGCAGGTCGCCGAAGCCGGCAGCTTTGATGTCGGCCGCGGTCAGCACGCACAGCACGCCGGGCGCGGCCTTGGCCGCCGTCGATATCGATCGATTTGATCTTGGCGTTGGCGTGCGGCGAGCGCAGCACGATGCCGTGCGCCATGCCGGGCAGCTTGATGTCGTCGGTGTAGCGGCCGCCGCCCTGGATCAGGCGCGGATCCTCGAAACGCGGCGACGCCTTGACCGATTGCAAATTCACCCATGGAAAAATTGACCCGTCGATTTCAGGCATCACCGGACGGTGACGAGATGGGAAGGAAGCTTCGGGCGTTCAGCCCTTTTTCAGTTTTTCCGCCACGCGCGGCGCGAAATAAGTGAGCACGCCGTCGGCGCCGGCGCGCTTGAAGGCGATCAGGCTTTCCATCATGGCGCGCTCGCCGTCGAGCCAGCCATTGCTGGCGGCCGCCATGATCATCGCGTATTCGCCCGACACCTGATAGGCGAAAGTCGGCATGCCGAAGGTGTCCTTCACGCGCGCCACGATGTCGAGATAGGGCAGGCCGGGCTTGACCATGATCATGTCGGCGCCTTCCTCGATGTCGAGCGCGACCTCGCGCAGCGCCTCGTCGGTATTGCCGGGATCCATCTGATAGGTGCGCTTGTCGCCGGCGAGCGTCTTGGCCGAGCCGACCGCGTCGCGGAACGGGCCGTAAAAGGCGGAGGCATATTTCGCCGCGTAGGCCATGATCGACACGTCGGTGAAATTCTCGGCATCGAGCGCCTTGCGGATGGCGCCGACGCGGCCGTCCATCATGTCGGAGGGCGCGATGATGTCGCAGCCGGCTTGCGCCTGCACGAGCGCCTGCTTGACCAGCACCGCGACGGTCTCGTCGTTGAGGATTTCGCCGTCGCGCAGCAGGCCGTCATGGCCGTGGCTGGTGAAGGGATCGAGCGCGACGTCGCACAGGATGCCGACCTCGGGCACTTCTTTCTTGATGGCTCGTATGGCGCGGCAGACCAGATTGTCCGGGTTGAGCGCCTCGCTGCCCGTCTCGTCGCGCAAATTCGGATCGGTATAGGGAAACAGCGCGAGGCAGGGGATGGTGAGTTTGGCGGCGCGTTCGGCCTCGCGCACGGCCTGGTCGACCGACAAGCCGCTCGACGCCCGGCATCGACGGCACCGGCGTGCGGGCATTTTGGCCGTCCATCACGAACAGCGGCCAGATCAGGTCGTCGGTGGTGAGCGATGCTCGCGCACCAGCCGGCGCGCCCATTCGCTGCGCCGGTTGCGGCGCATGCGCATGGGCAGATCGAGCGGGGCGCTCGCAATCTCCTCGGTCGCGGGTTCGACCGGCACAAAGCCGATCTTGCGCTGCAGCGGGCGGCCGAATTTGATTGCCATTGCGGGTCTCCGGGCCTCTTTTTAGCCGGTCCCGGCAGAGGCCGCCACCCGTTTGCTGCGCGCAGCAGCCGTGCGGTTAACCGGCCTGTTTTTCCATTGCGGCGGCGGCCTTAAGCTGTCGCCGTCGCGGTAGATCGAGGCCACCGCCAGCACCTTGCCGCCGTGTTTGTAGCGCACCACGCAATCGCGCTTCATCACGTCGCCGTCGATCTCGATGGCGTCCCACTTTTCGGCATGACCGACATAGTTGATCGGCACGTCGTAATGCTGGCTCCAGAAGAACGGCACGGCGCGGAAGCGCGTTTTCACGCCCATCATGTTGAGCGCCGCGGTCTGGCCCTGGCGCTCCGCGACGACCCAATGCTCGACCCGGATGCGCGCGCCGCTCACCGGATCGGGCCAGCGCGCGATGTCGCCGGCCGCGTAGATGCCGGGCGCGCTGGTCTCCAGGTATTCGTTGACGCTCACTCCCTTGTCGATTGTCAGCCCGGCTTTTTCCGCCAGCGCCAGCCGCGGCCGCACGCCGACGCCGATCACCACCAGATCGGCGTCGAGCGTGCCGCCGCTTTTGAGCGTGACGTTGTTGGCGCCGATCGCCGTGACGCTGTCCTCGAGATGGAATTTGACGCCGTGCTCCTCGTGCAGCGCGCGGATGAAATCGCCGAGCTGCGGCCCGAACACTTGTTCGAGCGGACGCTTTTCCGGCGCGACCACGTGCACCTCGATGTCGCGGGCGCGCAGCGCGGCGGCGGCCTCCAGACCGATGAAGCTCGCGCCGATCACGACCGCGCGCTTGGCGGATTTTGCCTGCGCGATGATGGCGCGGCAGTCGGCGAGCGAGCGCAAGGTATGAACGTGTTTCTGCTTCGACGCCCGGTAATATCGAGCCTCACCGGCTCGGCGCCGGTCGCCAGCAGCAATTTGTCGAATTCGATCGTGCTGCCGTCGCCGAGCGTGAGTTCTTTGCCTTGGCGTCGAGCGCGGTGACTTCGGTGTTGAGTTTGAGGTCGATTTTGTTCTCGGCATACCAGTCGTCGCTGCGCAACGGCACCCACTCCTCCGGCGCGCTGCCGGCGAGATAGTCCTTCGACAGATTGGGGCGGTCGACCGGCGCGGCCTCGTCGTTGCTCAGCATCGTGATGCTGCCGGCAAAGCCGCGCCGCCGCAGCATCTCGGCCGCGGCAAAGCCCGCGGCGCCGCCGCCGACGATGACGATGCGCTCGGCCGCCGATCCGGCTTGCTTGGGCGAAGGCTGCTCGATCTTTGCGCCGACGACGATCTTGCCGCCGCGTTCCTCGACCCGCCAGCAGGTCAGCGGGCTGAGCGCCGGCGCGGCCAGCGCTTCGCCGGTTGCCAGATCGAAACAGGCATGATGCCAGGGGCAGCGGATGGTGTTGCCGACCACCAGCCCGTCGGCGAGCGGCCCGTGATAATGGGTGCATTGGGCGCGATCGCGGACAGTTTGCCGCCGTGACGCACCAGCAGCACCTCGTCGTCGCCGACGTGGCCTGTCAGCATGCCGCCATCGGCGAGATCGGTGGAGGCAATGCCTTGGGCAAGATCCGGCCCACTCGGCTTTTTGTCGTCCTGCGCCATGCGTCATCCTCCGGGCGTGGGCGTCTCTATGGCCCTGCCAATATTAGATGCTTGAACGGGGCGTAAGTTCCAGCATAGGGCTTTTCGGGCCATTCCGCCGCGCAGTTGCCGGGCATAGGACCGCTTGCTAATCCGGTTGGGAGAGGGCGGCCAAAGCCATGGATTTCGACCTAACCGAAGAGCAGCGGGCCTTCCAGGCCACCGCGCGGCAATTCGCGCGCGACGAGATGATGCCGCACGCGCGCGATTGGGACGAGGACGAGATTTTCCCGGTCGAGGCCTTGCGCAAGGCGGCGGCGCTCGGCTTTGGCGGCATTTATGTGAAGGAAGACGTCGGCGGCTCGGCGCTGTCGCGGCTCGACGCCGCGCTCATTTTCGAGGAGCTGGCGCAGGGCTGCACCTCGACCGCCGCCTATATCTCGATCCACAACATGGCCGCCTGGATGATCGACGGTTTCGGCTCCGACGCGGTGCGCAAGAAATTCCTGCCCAAGCTCACCACCATGGAGCATTTCGCCAGTTACTGCCTGACCGAGCCGGGTTCGGGCTCGGATGCCGCCAGCCTCGAAACGCGCGCGCGGCGCGACGGCGATCATTACGTGCTCGACGGCGCCAAGGCCTTCATCTCCGGCGGCGGCGTCTCCGACATTTATGTGGTGATGGCGCGCACCGGCGAGGTGGGCCCGCGCGGCATTTCCTGCATCGTGGTGGAGAAGGGCACGCCGGGACTTTCGTACGGCGCACCGGAAAAGAAACTCGGCTGGAAATCGCAGCCGACCGCGATGGTGAATTTCGAGAATTGCCGCGTGCCGGTAACAAATCTTGTCGGCAAGGAAGGCCAGGGATTCCGCATCGCCATGGCGGGGCTTGACGGCGGGCGGCTGAACATCGGGGCCTGTTCGATCGGCGGCGCGCAGTTCTGTCTCGACCGCACGATTGAGTACATGAAAGAGCGCAAGCAATTCGGCTCGCGGCTGGCCGATTTCCAGGCGCTGCAATTCCGCATCGCCGATTACGCGACCGAGATCGAGGCGGCGCGCCTGCTGCTGCATCGCGCCGCGGTCGCGGTCGGCGAGGGCGAGCCAGCCGCGACGCGGCTCGCCGCGCAGGCCAAGCGCCTTGCCACCGATACCGGTTTCGAGGTGGTCAATGGCTGCCTGCAATTGCACGGCGGCTACGGCTATTTGCGCGATCATCCGATCGAGCGCGTCTTGCGCGACGTGCGCGTGCATCAAATTCTCGAGGGCACTAACGAGATCATGCGGCTAATCGTCAGCCGCGCTATGCTGGGGAACTAGCGCGCATGATCCCGAAAAGTGGGAACCGGTTTTCGGATAAGATCACGCGCAAGTAGAAAGGGAGGGCGCCATGGAACAGCTTCCAAGAATTTATGTTTCGAAGGCCAACATGCTGAAGCGCATCGCGCGCTTCAAGGACCTCCAAGGCTTCGACGGCGGCCTCCCTGACAGCAAGATGCCCGGCTGCGAACGCACCCTGTTCAATGTCATCGGCTTCCAGCCGCCGGACGATATCGGCGAGGGTGGCGTGACGTCGCCCGTGGGCGCGCAGGCAGCCCAAATGGCCGCCATCAAGATCCGGGAAGGCTTCAACCTCGGCTACTGCAAGGCCAAGCCGGGTCACGGCCCCGAAATGCATAACCACGACACCAATGAGACCTTCATTCCGATGACCGGCACCTGGCGCGCCAGTTGGGAGGATGAGAACGGCAGGGTCGAGTACGTCGATCTCGGGCCACTCGACGTGGTGTCGTTCCCGCCCGGCATGATCCGCCGCTTCGAGAACGTCACCAAGGGCGATCAGAACGCGGAATCAATTCTGATGTTCGTGATCGGCGGCGACACGCCGCGAGCCGAGTTCACCGATCAGGCGATGCAGCGGCTGGAAGCCGCCGGCGCGTGGTCGCCGCAGCACTGAAGGCAACAAGATGTGGAGCGCAGACCTTGCACTGGCGAGCGCCGCCGTTTTTACCGGCGCGGCGATCTATGTGAACGTGGCCGAGCAGCCGGCGCGATTGAAGCTGGATACCAAAGCGCTGTTGACCGAGTGGCAGCCAAGCTACGAGCGCGGCGCGGTGATGCAGGCGAGCCTCGCGATTATTTCGGGAGTTCTCGGTATCATCGCGTTTGTCCAGACCTACGACTGGCGCTGGCTGCTCGGCGCAACGCTGATCCTCACGCCTTGGCCCTATACGATGTTCATCATCATGCCGACCAACCGCATCCTTAAATCCACATCGCCCGAGCAGGCGAGCGACCAGACGCGCGAGTTCGTGCGCCAATGGGGACGTCTGCACGCGGGTCGCAGCGCGCTCGGTCTCATCGCCGTAGCCGCTTACCTGTGGGCGCTGAATTGAGCGATATTCTCTTCGAGCGTCGCGGCGCGGCCGGCCTCATCACGCTCAATCGGCCGCAGGCGCTCAACGCCGTCACCCACGGCATGGTGCTGGCGTTGCGCGCGCAGCTTGATGCGTGGGCCGACGACCCGGCGATCACGCGGGTGGTGATTGCCGCCGCGGGCGAGCGCGCATTCTCCGCCGGCGGCGATATCCGCGCGCTCACCGATCTGGGCAAGGCCGGCAAGCATGACGAGGCGCTGCAATTCTGGCGCGATGAGTATCCGCTCAACGCCACGATCAAGAATTTCCGCAAACCCTACGTGGCGCTGATCGACGGCATTGTGATGGGCGGCGGTGTCGGCGTCTCGGTGCATGGCTCGCACCGCGTCGCCGGCGACCGCTTTACCTTCGCCATGCCGGAAGTCGGCATTGGCTTCTTTCCCGACGTCGGCGCCACCTGGTTTTTGCCGCGCATGCCGGGCGAACTCGGCGCCTATTGCGCGTTGACCGGCGAGCGCTTCGGCATCGCCGATGCTATTGCCGCCGGCATCGCCACGCATCGCATTCCCTCGGCGCGGTTTGGCGCGCTGCTCGACGGCCTCACCGGCACCGTTTCGGTCGATGCAGTCCTGTCCGCTTTTGCCGAGCCGGCCGGCGAGGGGCCGATTTTGGCGCGGCGCGGCGCAATCGACCGGCTGTTCGCGGGCGACCGGGTCGAGGATATTCTTGCCGCGCTCGACCGCGAGGCGGCTGTCGGCGCTTCGGACAGCGAATGGGCGGCGAAAACCGCCGCCACCTTGCGGACCAAATCGCCGCTCAGCCTCAAGATCGCGTTGGCGCAAGTGCGGCGCGGCGGGTGATTTGGATTTCGCGACGTGCATGCGCGCCGAATTCCGCATAGTGTCGCGCGTCATCAAGGACCATGATTTCTACGAGGGCGTGCGCGCCGTGATCGTCGACAAGGACAACAAGCCGCGCTGGCAGCCGGCGACGCTCGCCGAGGTGAGCGACGGCGAAGTCGAGCGGCATTTTGCGCCGCTGGGCGACAAAGAGCTGGCGCTATGAGCGAGCCCTTTGCCCAGGACGACGTGCAGGGCCTCGAGCCGGTGCACGAAGGCGAGGGCGAGCGCAGCATCGGCCGCTGGACACGGCGGCTGGTTTTGTTTCTGCGCGTGATGGCCGGCGTGTCGATGCTCAAGGGCCTCTATCACTGGTCGCGCGTCTGCGGCATCGGCGTCGATGCCAGCGAAGCCTTCCAATATCATTCGATCGCCTGGCAGGCCGCCACCGTGTTCTTCGCGGTGATCGATCTGGTCGCCGCCGTGGGCTTATGGCTCGCCGCTGCCTGGGGCGCGGTGATCTGGCTGACGGCGATAGCCTCGATGCTGGCGGTGGAAATATTTTTCCCGCAGGTGTTTGGCGCCAGCATGGTGACCGGCTCGCTGGAAGGCGGGCTGCTCGCGGTTTATCTGTGGCTGGCTTTGAAATCGGCCAAGGAACATCCGCTTTGAGTTAATGAGGAGGGCGTCATGGCGCGCATAGGATTTATCGGGCTCGGCAATATGGGTCTGCCGATGGCGCAGAACCTGATCAAGGCCGGGCATGAGGTCGAGGGCGTCGACGTCAATCCGGCCTCGGTCGCTAAACTCAAGGCGGCCGGCGGCAGCAGCGACGAGACCGCCAAGGGCGCGGCGGCGCGCGCCGATGTGGTCATCACCATGCTGCCGGCCGGCAAGGAAGTGCGCGAGGTCTATCTCGGCTCGACCGGCATCATCGAGAACGCCAATCAAGGCACGCTGCTGATCGATTGCTCGACCATCGATGTCGAGACCGCGCGCGCGGTCGCCGCCGAGGCGGAGAAGAAAGGTCTGTTGATGCTCGATGCGCCGGTGTCCGGCGGCGTCGGCGGGGCGAGCGCCGCGACGCTCACCTTCATGGTCGGCGGCAGCGCGCAGGCCTTCACGCGCGCCGAGTCGATCCTGCAGAAGATGGGCAAGACCATCGTGCATGCCGGCGGCGCCGGCAACGGCCAGGCGGCCAAGATCTGCAACAACATGATCCTCGGCGTCTCGATGATCGCGGTGTCGGAAGCCTTCGTGCTGGCGGAGAAGCTCGGCCTCGATCACCAGAAGCTGTTCGACATCTCGTCGAAATCCTCGGGCCAATGCTGGTCGATGACGAATTATTGCCCGGTGCCGGGGCCGGTGCCGGCCTCGCCCGCCAATCGCGATTATCAGGCGGGTTTCACCGCGGCGATGATGCTTAAGGATTTGAAACTGTCGCAGGACGCCGCGAAGGCGACCGGCGCCAAAACGGCACTCGGCGCGGATGCGGCAAGGATTTATTCGGCCTATGTCGAGAGCGGGGAGGCGGGCAGGGATTTTTCAGGCATTATCCGCTTCGTGCGCGGCTGATACGGATTGCTCAAGGTGAACGAAACCTTGCGCCAATCGATTCAATTGCGACTGCAACAAAGCATTCACCGTTGCAAATAAATCTAATGTTTATCGTGTTATTTAAGCCGATTTTAGAGTGCCCCTTATAGGGTGTGCAATCTGGAGCGGGGAAAACAGGGCCTCGTTACCGGGACGTTGCGAAAGACAATAAACGCAAAAGGGGCGTTGGACATGAAAGCCGTTGTAAAGACGGTCGAACCGGCCGAACGTGAGGCGCGTTTCGACCACATCAGGCCGCTCTATCACGAGGCCTTGACCTTGGTCGAACGGCTGCATCGCCGGTTGCTCGACGTCATCAAGGATGAATTCGACCGCCGCGGCCGCGCCGACATCAATTCGGTGCAGGCGCTGCTGCTCTACAATATCGGCGACAAGGAGCTGACCGCGGGTGAGCTGCGCACGCGCGGCTACTATCTCGGCTCCAACGTCTCCTACAATCTCAAGAAGCTGGTCGAGATGGCGTTCCTCGATCACCAGCGCAGCCGCGTCGACCGCCGTTCGGTTCGCATCAAGCTGACCGACAAGGGCCGGGAAGTGCGCGACATCGTCGAGTCGCTCTACCAGAAGCACGTGCGCACCGTTGAGCAGGTCGGCGGCATCAATGCCGACGAGTTCGCCACGCTCAACAAGTCGCTGCATCGGCTGGAGCGCTTCTGGACCGATCAGATCCTCTATCGCCTGTAATCCTCCAGGTACTGGTGAGAAGACTTGCCCCGGCCGCTTGCGGCCGGGGTTTTTGTTTTGGGCATGGCTAGTCCGCCGCGGCTAGGCCCTAGATATTGCGCCTCACAGCGTTCCACATCCCAATGCTTGGCGGTTGGCGGGGCCGATATGCTATTTGCGGACGCAATCCCGGACTTTGCTCACCTGTCGGCGCCGACTGCCCCGGCGCCAGGAGATCGTGATGTCGGCGACGCCGAACACTGCGCAAATCAGGCGATGTGGAAGCCTTGTTCTCGGCGCCCTTGGCGCGAGGTCGATCCCGAGATCAACGCGGTCATCAACTCGGAGCTCGGCCGGCAGCGCGACGAGATCGAACTGATCGCCTCGGAGAACATCGTTTCGCGCGCCGTTCTGGAAGCGCAAGGCTCGGTGCTCACCAACAAATACGCCGAGGGCCTGCCGGGCAAACGCTATTACGGCGGCTGCCAGTTCGTCGACGTGGCCGAGGAACTGGCCATCCAGCGGGTGACAAAACTGTTCGGCTGCAAATTTGCGAATGTGCAGCCGCATTCCGGCGCTTCCGCCAACGCGGAAGTTTTCTTCGCGCTGATGCAGCCGGGCGACACCTTCATGGGGCTCAATCTCGCCGCCGGCGGGCATCTGACCCACGGCTCGCCGGTCAACATGTCGGGCAAATGGTTCAAGCCGGTGCCCTATGGCGTGCGCCGCGAAGACCAGCGCATCGACATGGACGAGGTCGCGACGCCTCGCCAAGGAACACAAGCCGAAACTGATCATCGCCGGCGGCTCGGCCTATCCGCGCATCATCGACTTCCGCGCGTTCCGCGCAATCTGCGACGAAGTCGGCGCGCTGTTGATGGTCGACATGGCGCATTTCGCAGGACTAGTGGCCGGCGGCGCGCATCCCTCGCCATTCCCGCACGCGCATGTCGTGACGACGACCACGCACAAGACGCTGCGCGGGCCGCGCGGCGGCGTGATCCTGTCCGACGACGAGGCGATCGCCAAGAAACTCAATTCGGCGGTGTTCCCCGGCATGCAAGGCGGCCCGCTGATGCATGTCATCGCCGCCAAGGCGGTGGCCTTCGGCGAGGCGCTGCGGCCGAGCTTCCGCACCTACGCGCGCAACGTCGTCGAGAACGCCAAGGCGCTGGCCGAGACGCTCAAGTCGAAAGGCCTCGATATCGTTTCCGGCGGCACCGACACGCATCTGATGCTGGTCGACCTGCGGCCCAAACGCCTCACCGGCAAGGTGTCGGAAGCTGGCGCTCGGCCGCGCCCACATCACCTGCAACAAAAACGGCATCCCGTTCGACCCCGAAAAGCCGACGGTGACCTCGGGGATCAGGCTCGGCACGCCGGCCTGCACCACGCGTGGCTTCGGTATCGCGGAATTCCGCCAGTCGGCGAGATGATCGTCGAGGTGCTCGACGTGCTGTCGCAAAAGAAAGCCGAGGAGGATTCCCTCATCGAAGCGGCGGTGCGCGACAAAGTGAAGGCATTGATTTCACGTTTTCCGATTTATCAGTAGGGGGCGAGTATGCGTTGCCCGAGTTGCGCGAGCCTCGATACTCAGGTGAAGGATTCGCGGCCGACCGAGGATTCGGCGGTGATCCGCCGCCGCCGCGTCTGCCTGACCTGCAATTTCCGCTTCACCACCTTCGAGCGCGTGCAGTTGCGCGAATTGACCGTGATCAAGCGCAATAGCCGCCGCGTGCCGTTCGACCGCGACAAGCTGATGCGCTCGGTGCAGATCGCGCTGCGCAAGCGCGCGGTCGATCCGGAGCGCATCGAGCAGGATAGTGTCCAAGATCGTGCGCGAGCTCGAAAGCCAGGGCGAGAACGAAGTCTCCTCGGAGACCATCGGCGAACTGGTGATGGAGCATCTGCGCGAGCTCGACGACGTCGCCTATGTGCGCTTTGCCTCCGTCTACCGCAATTTCCGCGAGGCCAAGGACTTCCGCGCCGCGCTCGATGAATTGTCGGGCGACGAGGACGCCAAGCCGGCGGCCGCGCGCAAATGAGTTTGCCGGCCGAGCAGGGCCCGGCCAGCGCGCCGGCGGATGACGCGCGCTATATGCCGCTGGCATTTTCGCTCGGCCGGCGCGGGCTCGGCAATACCTGGCCCAACCCGGCGGTTGGCGCGGTGATCGTGAAAGACAGCATCATCGTCGGCCGCGGCTGGACACAGCCGGGCGGCCGCCCGCATGCCGAGGTCGAGGCGCTGCGCCAGGCCAAGAAAAATGCCCAGGGCGCGACGATGTATGTGACGCTCGAGCCTTGCTCGCATCAGGGCAAGTCGCCGCCTTGCGCCGACGCCATCATCAAGGCCGGCATCGCGCGCGTGGTATCGGCGCTGGAGGATCCCAATCCGGAAGTCGCCGGCAAGGGCCACGAGAAGCTGCGCGCCAAGGGCATCGCTGTCGATATCGGACTTAGGCGCCGATGAAGCGCGCCGCGTTCATGCCGGCCACATCATGCGCGTCACCAAAAGCCGGCCGCATGTGACGCTCAAGCTGGCGCTGTCGGCCGACGGCAAAGCGGGCTTGGCCTCCCGCAAGCCGTTCGCCATCACCGGCGAAGAAGCGCGCACCCGCGTATTCCAGATGCGCGCGGCAAGCGACGCCATTCTGGTCGGCATCGGCACGATCCTGTCGGACAATCCGCAACTCACCTGCCGGCTGCCGGGCATGGAGGAGCGCTCGCCGGTGCGCGTGGTGCTCGACGCTAAATTGACGCTGCCGCTGTCGACCTCGGTGGTGGCAACCGTGCGCGATACGCCGACCTGGGTGTTCACGTCGAGCAAGCCTTCGGCTATCGCCGAGGAAATCCTTGCAGCAGAAAGGCTGCAAGGTTTTTCGCGTCGGCGACGTCGAAGGGCGGCTCGACATCGAAGAAATTCTGAAAGTGCTGGCCGGGCAGGGCATCACCCGGCTGATGGTGGAGGGCGGGCCGCGCGTCGCCGGCGCCATCGCCGCGGCCAACCTGGTGGACGAATTGGTGCTGTTGCGCGGCGAAAAGAACATCGGCGCCACCGGCATCGAACCGCTCGAAGGCATGCCGATCGACGGGCTGACCGGGCAATTGCATTCGCGCGGGCGGGAGAGGCTCGGGGCCGACACGTTAGAAATATTCGAGCGGGCTTAAAATGTTCACCGGCATCGTCACCGCTCTGGGCGAGGTGCGGTCGGTCAAGCCGCGCGCCGGCAATCTGCACCGCATCACGATTGCCTGCGACTATCCGCGCGCCGAACTGACCGAGGGCGCTTCGATCGCCTGCTCCGGCGTCTGCATGACGGTGGTGGGCGCGGGCGAAGAAGACGGCCGCGCGTGGTTTGCGGTCGACGCGGCGGCGGAAACCCTGGCGCTGACCACGGTCGCGCGCTGGCGGCACGGCAGTAAAGTCAATCTCGAACGGCCGTTGAAATTCGGCGACGAATTGGGCGGGCATCTGGTCGCCGGCCATGTCGACGGGCTCGCCAACGTGGTCGCGCGCGAAAACCTGACAGACATGGCGCGCTTTACGCTGCGCGTGCCGGCGGATCTGGCGCGCTTTATCGCGCCCAAGGGCTCGGTGACGCTCGACGGCGTCTCGCTCACCGATCAACGCGGTCGAGGCCGACACGTTTTCGGTGCTGATCATCCCGCACACGCTGGCGGTCACGACTTTCGGCGCCTTGCGTCAAGGCGACGACGTTAACCTCGAAATCGACACCATGGCGCGCTACGCCGCGCGGCTGATGGACGTACGCTAGCCCTTGTTCGTCGCGCGCGCGCTTGCTACCACGCGGCTCAACAAGGACAATTAGAAGCATGGCCAAAAAGAAAAGCGTCGCGAAAAAGCGCGCACACGCTGCGCATCTTGATCGTGGAGGCTCGCTTCTACGAGCACATTGCCGACGCGCTGCTCGCCGGCGCCACGCGCGTGCTCGATGAAGCAGGCGCGACTTACGATCGCATCGCGGTGCCGGGCGCGCTCGAAGTTCCCGCCGCCATCGCCATGGCGCTCGATGCCGCCAAGCGCGCGCCCTATGACGGCGTGGTGGCGCTCGGCTGCGTCATCCAGGGCGAGACCTATCATTTCGAACTGGTGTCGAATGAGTCGGCGCGCGGGCTGATGGATTTGAGCATCGACCGGCAGCTCGCCACTCGGCAACGGCATTCTGACTTGCGACAACGAAGCGCAGGCGAAAGCGCGCGCCACACCCGATAGCCGCAACAAGGGCGCCAGCGCGGCGCGCGCGGCGCTGGCGATGATCGCGCTCAAGCGCAGCCTCAAGGGCAAATAATGGCCAAGAGCGCGCCCCTGAGCGACAAGGACGCGCGCAAAGAAGCGCCGAAGGCGAATAAACGCGGCGCGGCGCGCCTGGCGGCGGTGCAGGCACTCTACCAGATGGATCTCGCCGGCACCGGCTTGAACGAGATCCTCGCCGAGTTCGAAAGCCACTGGCTCGGCCGCGAGGTCGAGGGCGCGCAATATCTGCCGGCCGAGGCGGCGTTCTTCCGCGACATCGTGACGGGCGTGGTGCGCGAGCAGCGCAAGCTCGACCCGATCATCGACGAGGCGCTGGCGAAAAGCTGGCCGCTCAAGCGCATCGAGGCGGTGCTGCGCGCGGCGTTGCGTGCCGGAGCTTACGAACTCGACCATCGCCGCGACGTGCCGGCGCGCGTGGTGGTGTCGGAATATGCCGATGTCGCGGCGGCCTTTGTCGAGCGCGACGAGACCGGCATGGTCAATGCCGTGCTCGACCAGCTGGCGCGGCAAATGCGCGCCGAAGAATTCGCCAGGTGATGTCATGTCTGGCAAATTGGCCGACGAACCATCGGGCGAAGACCGTCTGATCGCGCACTATTTTGCGCCGATCGCGACCCATCCCGGCGCATTGGGCCTGTCGGACGACGCCGCCTTCATCAAACCGCCGCCGGGCTGCGACCTGGTGCTCACGACCGACGCGATTGTCGGCGGCATGCATTTTTTCCCCGAGGACGCGCCGCAGTCGGTGGCGGGAAAGGCGCTGCGGGTGAATTTGTCGGATCTCGCGGCCAAAGGCGCCAAGCCGCTTGGCTTTCTGTTGTCGCTCGCGCTGCCGAAGGATGTCGGCGAAGACTGGCTCGATCGGTTTTGCCGAAGGCTTGCGCAGCGACGCGGCGCTGTTTTCCTGCCCGCTGTTCGGCGGCGACACCGTTCGCACGCCGGGCCCGATCGCGATTTCCATCGCCATGTTCGGCAGCGTGCCGGAAGGCAGCATGGTGCGGCGCGCCGGCGCCAAGCCGGGTGATCATGTGTTCGTGAGCGGCACGATCGGCGATGCTGCGCTCGGTCTCGCGCTGCGCAAAAACACGAATTTGGGCGCGTCCTGGAAACTCAGCGAGCCGCATCGCCAACATCTCACCGTCGCGCTATCTGCTGCCGCAACCGCGAAACGCGCTGGCGGAAGCCGTGCGCAGCCATGCCTCGGCGGCGATGGATGTGTCTGACGGTCTCGCCGGCGATTTCACCAAGCTGTGCCGCGTCTCCGGCGTGGCGGCGGACATCGGCATCGGCAGGGTGCCGCTTTCGGACGCGGCCAAGGCGGTGATCGCGGCCGAGCCGGCGATGCGCGAGACGGCGCTGACCGGCGGCGACGACTACGAGATCGTCTGCACCATACCGGCCGCCAAGGCGGATAGTTTTCGCGCTGCCGCAAAAGCGGCCGGTGTGGCCGTCAGCGAAATCGGCCAGATCAAAGCGGGCGAGGGGGTCCACTTTCTGGCAGCCGACGGCCAGGCGCTCTCGTTCAAGCGCGCCTCTTTCAGCCATTTCTGAAATAAGCTAGGCGTAACCGTCGCAATGACCGGGAAAGAACCATGGACGACGTGACGGCGAAAAAAGAACTGGCGCAGATGCCCTCGGGGATCAATCCGAATTTCCAGGCCTTGCATAAGCGATTTCCGTCCTCGGCCTATTTGCGCACGCAGGCGCCGAAGAACGTACCGAAGTTCTCGTTCGAATACGGCGACACCGGCGCCGGCGCCGATACCGGCATCAAGGACAATTGGGCGGCGTTCGACGCCATCAAAGTAGTGCCGCGTTACGGCGCGATCACCACGGTGCCGCCGACCGATGTCGAACTGTTCGGCACGCGCTATTCAGCCCCCATCGGCATCGCGCCGATGGGCGGGCCCTCGCTGGTCTGGCCCGGCGCCGATCTCCTGATGGCCAAAGCCGCGCAACGCGCGCGCATCCCCTATACGCTCGGCGTCGCCGGCGGCGCAACAATAGAGGACGTCGCCAAGGTCGCGCCCGACGTGTTCTGGCTGCAGCTCTATCGCTTCTATCAGAACGACCACGCCATCGGCTTCGATCTGATCAAGCGCGCGACCGCCGCCGGCGTCAAAGCCCTGGCGCTCACCATCGACGTGCCGGTGCGCACCACGCGCACGCGCGAAATCTTACGCCGGGCTTGGCCGCGAGTTCGAGCCGAACCTGCGCATGATTTACGAGATGCTGATCCGGCCGCGCTGGCTCATGGCGTTGCTGCGCCACGGCTATCCGCGCTTCGCCACCATCCGTCCTTATGCCGGCGCCCGCGCCAGTACCAATGAAGTGATCCGTTTTGCCCGCCAGAACATGGGCGGCGTGTTTTCCTGGGAAGAAGTCGCGCGCTACCGCGACCGCTGGAAGGGGCCGATGCTGGTCAAGGGCGTCCTGCATCCGGCCGATGCCGAGAAGGCCGTGTCGCTCGGCATTGAGGGCATCTGGGTGTCGAACCATGGCGGCCGCCAGATCGAGGCGCTCACGCCCTCGATCGATGTGCTGCCGGCGATCGTGTCTGCGGTCGGCCGGAAGGCCACCGTCGTGCTCGACAGCGGCATCCGCTCAGGCCAGGACGTGATGCGGGCGCTGGCGCTCGGCGCCAACGCCGCCTTTGCCGGCAAGTCGTTTCTGTGGGCGGTCGGCGCGCTTGGCGACGAGGGGCCGGGGCATCTGATCGACCTCTACATCGACGAATTGCGTTCCTCATTGGGCCAGATAGGCGCGCGCTCGCTGGCCGAGGCGCGCGAGGCGGTCATCCGCCATCCCGGCCGCTGGCACTTCGACCGCAACGATTAGAGTCAGCCCTCCACGTAAGCCCGCAGCCATCCGAGAATTTGCGGCCAGCCTTTGTGGGCCTGGGCGCCTTCGCTGGTGAGGCCGGAATGCGTCAGACGCACGGTTGTGACGCCATCCCTTTCCTCTAAATCGAAGCGGACGAGCGTCTCAGTTGCATCCGGCTGCCAACTTGGCAGCCACGTGAAGGCGAGCACGTATGGAGCCTCAACCGCGCGATATTCGCCTTTAATCGTAAAAGGTTTCCCGCCCAATCCGGTGCCGCGCATCATCCATTTGCCGCCGGGCCGTAGATCGGACTCGACATGCGTGGTCTCGAAACGTCCTTTGGAACCCCACCATGCGACGCGTTGAGCCGGAACGGTGAGAGCGTCGAATATCCGTTTCGCCGGCGCCTTGATCGTGATTTCCTCGATGATCGTCTCGCTTGCGCTTGTCATGCTCATGGTTGCTCCTCGACGTAACGTTTCAAGCTTCGCAGACTCTCGCCCCAAAACGCTTCGTAATCCTTGAGCCAATCGTTGATCGCGCGCAGCGGCTTGGCATTCAAAGCGCAAATCCGCGCCGCTCCGTCTTGTTTCGTAACGATGAGACCCACGGACCGCAGCAAGCGCAGATGCCGCGAAATGGCAGGGCGGCTGGTGCGGAAGTTTGCCGCGATTTCGCCCACGCTGCGCCGTCCGCCGCGCAACAGGCTCAGAATCTCGCGGCGTGTCGGGTCGGCAACCGCCCGGAACACCGCCGCGCGCCGCTTATGACTATGCGTAACCATGTGGTTACGCATAACGTAACCGGTTTGTTACGGATGTCAATCGGCGCTCCGCAGATAGCGCAACCGATCGACCGGCGTGATGGGATTTTCAATAAAGATCATCCCAGCCTTGCGCGGGGGGCAGTAGCCATATTCTGGGGCGCCCGCTAAAGAGAGAAGCTTTTTCCGGGAATCGCACTATGTCGGCGGTCGCCGAACCCACCCTGCACGCACACGTGGACGACGGCTTGGCGCGGCGCAATGCCGTGGTGCTGGCGGTGGCGCAGGCGCTGGCCGGCGGCAACAACACCGTCATCGTGTCGACCGCCTCGATCATCGGCGCGGTGCTGGCGCCCGATAAAGGCCTGGCGACCTTGCCGATCACCGCCATGGTGATGGGCATGTGGCTCGGCACGCTGCCGGTAGGCGCGCTCGCCCGCACGTTCGGCCGCCGCTTCGCGCTGCAGACCGGATCCGTGTTCGGCATCCTGTCCGGGCTGATTTCCTATTCGGCGGTGATGAGCGGCAATTTCTGGCTGCTGCTGGTCGGCACCTTCTGCGGCGGGCTTTACGCCGCCGCGCATAATTCCTACCGCTTCGCCGCCGCCGATACCGCGAGCGAGGCATTCCGGCCGAAAGTCGTGTCCTGGGTGCTGGCTGGCGGCGTTTTCGCCGCGGTGATCGGGCCGCAGCTCGTCATCTTCACCAAGGATATGCTGCCGCCGCATCTGTTTGCCGCCAGCTATCTCGGCCAGTCCGCTTGCGCGCTGCTTGCCGCCATCGTGCTGATTTTCGTCAAGATGCCGCCGGTTCAGGCTAAACGCGCCGAACATTCGCGTCCGCTCGCCGAAATCGCGCTCACGCCGCGTTTCGTTGTCGCGGTCGCCTGCGGTATCGCGAGCTATGCGACGATGAACCTGATGATGACCTCGGCGCCCTTGGCGATGGTCGGCTGCGGCCATTCGGTGACCGACGCTTCGCTCGGCATCCAGTGGCACGTGCTGGCGATGTATGCGCCGAGCTTCGTCACCGGCGCGCTGATCGCGCGTTTCGGCGTGGAGCGGATCACTTTTCTCGGTCTTGCGCTGATCGCGCTGGCGGCGGTGGTCGGCTTTACCGGCCTCAGCGTGGCGCATTTCTGGAGCGCGCTGGTGCTGCTCGGGCTCGGATGGAATTTTGCCTTCATCGGCGCGACCACCATGGTCACCCGCTGCCATCGGCCGCAGGAACGCAACAAGGTGCAGGCGTTCAATGACTTCCTTATTTTCGGCAGCATGGCGGTGAGCTCGTTCTCCTCCGGCCAGTTGCTCGAATATCTCGGCTGGCAGGCGGTCAACGCCGTGATCTTCCCGACCGTCTTTATCGCCGGGGCCATGTTGCTGTGGCTCGCCTTGCGCAAGCGGATAGAGGCGGCGGTTTAATAATCTTTGAGCGCCCAACCGGCCTCCTCAGGATGAGGCGGATTGGTAAAAGACTGGCGATGTACCCCCAGTTGACAAGGAAGGTATATAAACCTAGGATGCTGCCGTGGGTGACATCGGGCAGATGATCTCTACTGCTCAGTTCTGTGGGGGAGGCAGTGCACATGGGGGCGTCGGAGATGCGGCGCCATAATCCCAGCCGGCGGTCCAAGCCGCCTCGTCCCGGCGCGCCTTGCCGCGCGTCACGGGGTCCCGTGATGGCGGGGCCGGCAACCGGTCACAGGTTCGCCGCGCCCGGCCTGGGCCCACAGCGGTGGATAGGCGGCCTGCCAATTCGAAAGAAGAGGCGAGGTTGCCTGAAACGGTAAGTCCACCGGGGGCGAGGCGGAGCAAACCTCAAAACACCGCGCGCGGGACGCCTTGGGTTTGGCGGACTTGCGGTTATCGGACTTCGACAAGCCTCGATGTCGCGAGGCGTCGAGGCCCGTGGGTCCGTTTGGACCCTTGGCGTCCCGCGCGCCCTCGGTTCTTTTCGAGGACGGCGGTCTGGACTACGGCCTGCCCGGGGCCGGTAAAGAATACGGGCGATGACGCACGACTCCTGTTCACGACGCCAAAGTTCCGCGTTGCATTGGCCGCGCATTTTTGGCTATATCCGCGCGCTTTTCCGGTCGGGGTGAAGCGCCCTTATAAAGCGGCCATCCTCGACGCTCCTGGCACCGGCGGGAGCGTTCTTCCCGCCAGCCAATCCAAATCGAGGTTGAAGCCACCATGAATACATTGTGGATGATCGTCGGCTGTGGCGTGCTCGCGATCCTCTATGGCATCTGGGCCACCGGTTCGGTGCTGCGGCCGATGCCGGCAGCAAGAAGATGCAGGAGATTTCGGCCGCCGTGCGCGAAGGCGCGCAGGCCTATCTCAAGCGCCAATACACCACCATCGGCATTGTCGGCGTGGTGATCTTCCTCATCCTCGGCTTCACGCTCGGCTGGCTGGTCGCGGTCGGCTTTGCCGTCGGCGCGGTGCTTTCGGGCGCCACCGGCTTCATCGGCATGAACGTCTCGGTGCGCGCCAATGTGCGCGTCGCGCAAGCCGCCACCAAGACACTGGCCGGCGGGCTGGAGCTCGCCTTCAAGGCCGGCGCCATCACCGGCATGCTGGTTGCCGGGCTGGCGCTGCTCGGCGTCACGCTTTATTTCGGCTTTCTCACCGGCACGCTGCACAAGGCGGCCAATGACCGCATCGTGATCGACGCCATCGTCGCGCTCGGCTTCGGCGCCTCGCTGATTTCGATCTTCGCCCGTCTCGGCGGCGGCATCTTCACCAAGGGCGCCGACGTCGGCGGCGATCTGGTCGGCAAGGTGGAAGCCGGCATTCCGGAAGACGATCCGCGCAATCCGGCGACCATCGCCGACAACGTCGGCGACAATGTCGGCGACTGCGCCGGCATGGCGGCCGATCTGTTCGAGACCTATGCGGTGACCATCGTCGCCACCATGGTGCTGGCCTCGATCTTCTTTGCCGGCACGCCGGCACTGCTCAACATGATGACCTATCCGCTCGCCATCGGCGGCGTCTGCATCATCACCTCGATCATCGGCACGTTCTTCGTGCGGCTCGGCAAAAGCCAGTCGATCATGGGCGCGCTCTACAAGGGCTTCATCGCCTCGGCGGTGCTCTCGCTCGGCGCCATCTGGTTTGTCACCGACCACCTGATCGGCTTCGGTGCCGATTGCCGGCGTTGCCTTCACCGGCAAGTCGCTGTTCATCTGCGCCGTCGTCGGCCTGGTGGTGACCGGCCTGATCATCTGGATCACCGAATACTACACCGGCACGCAATTCCGCCCGGTGAAGTCGATCGCGGCATCCTCGGTCACCGGCCACGGCACCAACGTCATCCAGGGCCTGGCGATCTCGCTGGAATCGACCGCGCTGCCGGCGATCGTGATCATCGCCGGCATTCTGGTGTCCTACGGGCAGGCCGCAATTGTTCGGCATCGCCATCGCGGTCACCGCGATGCTGGCGCTGGCCGGCATGGTGGTCGCGCTCGACGCTTTCGGTCCGGTCACCGACAATGCCGGCGGCATTGCCGAAATGGCCGGCCTGCCGAAGAACGTGCGCAAGTTCACCGACGCGCTCGACGCGGTCGGCAACACCACCAAGGCGATCACCAAGGGCTATGCCATCGGCTCGGCCGGCTTGGGCGCGCTGGTGCTGTTTGCCGCCTATAACCAGGATCTGCTGTTCTTTTCCAAGGACGCAGCGACCCATCCTTACTTCCAGGGCATCCAACTCGACTTCGCGCTGACCAATCCTTACGTCGTGGTCGGTCTGCTGTTCGGCGGCTTGCTGCCTTATCTGTTCGCGTCGATGGGCATGACCGCGGTCGGCCGCGCCGCCGGCGCGATCGTCGAGGAAGTGCGCCGCCAGTTCCGCGCACAAGCCCGGCATCATGAAGGGCAAGGACAAGCCGGACTACGGCCGCGCGGTCGACATGCTGACCAAGGCCGCGATCAAGGAAATGATCGTGCCGTCGCTGCTGCCGGTGCTCTCGCCGATCGTCGTCTATTTCGTGATCTACCTGATCGCGGGCGGCGGCGCGGTCGGCAAATCGGCCGGCTTCTCGGCGGTCGGCGCCATGCTGCTCGGCGTCATCGTGACCGGATTGTTCGTCGCGATCTCGATGACCTCGGGCGGCGGCGCCTGGGACAATGCCAAGAAATACATCGAGGACGGCCACTACGGCGGCAAGGGCTCCGAAGCCCATAAGGCGGCGGTGACCGGCGATACCGTCGGCGATCCCTACAAGGACACGGCGGGTCCGGCGGTCAACCCGATGATCAAGATCACCAATATCGTGGCGCTGCTGTTGCTGGCGGTGCTGGCGCACTGATTACCCGCTGCGCGCCGCGAGAAAAGACAAAAGGCCCGCGTTTCGGCGTGGGCCTTTTTTCTCGCGCGTTGCGTTTGCTAAAATCCGACCGTCATGTTCCTGAAGATACCGCGCAGGTAGTCGAGTTCCTGGCCGCCGGTCGGCGTCGACTGCGACAGGAAGTCGAAGATTTTTCCGTCCTTGAGGCCGTAATTGGCCAGCCGCTGGACCCGGCGATCTTTGTCGAAATAAACCGCGACCACGCGTTGATCGGTCACTTCGTGCGGCATGAAGGCCGCCGAGCGCTCCGACTTCTGCGAGATGTAGTAAAACACTTCGCCGTTCACCGTGGCGACGGTGGAGGGCGTGCCCATGCACGATCAGGACCTGCTCCTGCGTGGCGCCGACCGGAATTTGTTCGAGCGCGCCTTCCTGCAGCACATAGCCGTGCTGGAGCGTCTCGCTGAAATTGCCGCAGCCGGCGAGCGCCAAAGCGCAGGCAAGCGCCAGCGTGGACGGGCTTGCCGTGCGCCGATTGTGATTGGTCCTGGAGCCCAAACGCGACACCGTCATTTCGATCTTGCATCGGCGAGGGCGTTGCCGTACCGGGCGGCAGGCCCCGGTCAGCGGCAAACCAACGCGATGATTTTCCCCCTTTTTCGCCGCAACGCGCAGGCGCACACCATTTCGACCCTGTATGGCATGATCGTGGCGCAGGCGCGATTGCCGTGTTTTTACCGCGACTACGCGGTCGCCGACACGGTTAATGGCCGTTTTGACCTGATCGTGCTGCATTTGGCGCTGGTTCTGGACCGCTTGGCGCGAGAGCCCGGCTTGCAAAGCCTCGGGCAGGGCGTTTTTGACCGGTTTTGCCAGGATATGGACCATAATTTGCGCGAAATGGGCATTGGCGATCTGAAAGTGCCCAAAGAAATGCGGCGCATGGGGGAAGCGTTTTATGGCCGCGCCCAGGCTTATCGCGTGGCGCTCGGTGCCAATGACGCGAAGGAGCTGGTGGCAGCGCTTGAACGGAATATCTACGGTGGAGAACCAGCCGTCGCCGCGCCGCGGCTTGCGGCCTATATGCGGGAGGCGTTACGTGAACTTTCGGCGCAGGACAGCAGCAGTCTCAGCCGCGGCGAACTGCGCTTTCCGGACCCTGATTTGGTACCCGCGACAATAGACTAAGAGCCTGATTGAATGAAGAAAACCGACAGCCAATGGAGCGTGCCGGTGGCGGTGGAAGACATTCCCGACACTGGTCTGCATCGTGAGATCGAGGCCCCGGCCGCGGTCCGCGCCGCGGTGGCCGCACTGGCGCAATTGCGCGGACTTGCCGCAGCTATCGGCCGTATTCGATCTGACCCGGCAGGGTGCCGGAGTTCATGTCACGGGCCGGGTTAATGCCACTGTTGGGCAGAATTGCGTGGTGACGTTGGAGCCTGTCGAAAACGCGGTCGAGGAGGCAGTCGATCTCGATTTTGCGCCCGGGCAGGCGATCGAGACCGATAAAAAAGCTAAAACGGCGCGCAAACGAGCGGGTGCCGACGATCCGCCGGAACCGCTGGTCGACGGAATGCTGGATCTGGGCGCCTTGGCGATCGAATTCCTGATCCTTGGTATCAATCCTTATCCGCGCAAGATCGGCGTCGCATTCGCGGCCCCCAAGGTCGAAGATGCCGGCGAGCACCCATTTGCCGCGTTGCAAGCGCTTAAAAAGCGCCCCGGCGGCCCGTCCTGAAATGGAGCACGCCATGAAACGGTGCCGGTACCGTCTTGTCTGCCGCGACCGAGCGGGTAAGGTCGCCTCTGTGCGTCAAACCCCCGTGACCGAATTTCCGGCGCCCGACTTGGCGCACGCGTTAGCACCACAAAAGCCGATCCATGCCTGACAGGGCTCGCATCGCGCTAGACGCCATGGGCGGCGACCATGGTGCCTCGGTCGTTCTGCCGGGCGCCGATATCGCGCTCACCCGCCATCCCGACAGCGAGTTCCTGATTTTCGGGGACCGCGCCATCCTGGAGCCGTTGCTCGACGGGTTGCCCCGGCTCAAGGCCAAATCGCGGCTGATACACACCGACGTGTCCATCCGCATGGACGACAAGCCGAGCCAGGCGCTGCGCCATGGTCGCGGCAAATCCTCGATGTGGCTGGCAATCGACGCCGTGAAAAAGGGCGAGGCCGACGTCATGGTCTCGGCCGGCAACACCGGCGCGCTGATGGCGATGGCGCGTTTCAATCTCAAGATGATCGAGGGCATCGAGCGGCCGGCGATTGCCGGGCTTTGGCCGACGCTCAAGGGCGAGTCGGTGGTGCTGGACGTCGGCGCCTCGATCGGGGCCGATGCTGAACATCTGCTCAATTTGGCCGCCATGGGCTGCGCCATGGCGCGCGTGCTGTTCGACATCGAGCGGCCGACCGTCGGCCTCCTGAATATCGGGGTCGAGGAGGTCAAAGGCCTCGAAGAGGTGCGCGAGGCCGGGCGCCTGCTGCGCGAGGGCCATTTCCCCTATTTCGATTATGCCGGCTTCGTCGAAGGCGACGACATCGGCAAGGGCACGGTCGACGTGGTGGTGACCGAAGGCTTTGCCGGCAATATCGCGCTCAAAGCGGCCGAAGGCACGGCCCGGCAATTTGCGCAATATCTGCGTGGGGCCATGACCCGGACCTGGGCGGCTCGGCTCGGCTATCTGCTGGCGCGCCCGCGCCTTCCAAACGCTGCGCGACAAGATGGACCCGCGCAAATCCAACGGCGGCGTGTTTCTCGGTCTCAAAGGCGTCGTGATCAAGAGCCACGGCGGCACCGATGCCGAAGGTTTCGCCGCCGCCATCGACATGGGCTACGACATGGTGCGCTACGAATTGCTTGCCAAGATCGGGCAGTCGATGGCGCGTGACCAGCAGGCCAGCGCGACCGTGCGCGTGGCGGGCGGAGCGTCTTCGTGACCCAATTGCGTTCGGTTGTCATCGGTTGCGGCAGCTATTTGCCGGCGCGCATCCTCTCACAACGACGAACTGGCCAAATCGGTGCAAACCACCGACGAGTGGATCGTGCAGCGCACCGGCATCCGCGAGCGGCATATTGCTGCTGCGGGTGAACTCACCTCGGACCTCGCGCTCAACGCCGCGCGGGCAGCACTTGCCAATGCCAAGATCGAGGCCGCTTCCATCGACCTGATCGTGCTGGCGACCTCAACGCCGGACCAGACTTTTCCCGCCACGGCCGTATCGGTGCAGGCCGGGCTCGGCATCAGCCATGGCGCCGCCTTCGACCTCCAGGCAGTCTGCTCGGGCTTTATCTTCGCGCTGGCCGTCACCGACGGGATGCTCAAAAGCGGGGCCTATAAGCGCGCGCTGGTGATCGGGGCAGAAACCTTTTCGCGCATCCTGGATTGGAGCGACCGCACCACGTGCGTGCTGTTCGGCGACGGCGCCGGCGCGCTGGTGCTGGAGGCGCAGGAGCAGCCGGGGACATCGGCCGACCGCGGCATTTTGACCACCCATTTGCGCTCGGACGGGCGCCACCGCAGCAAGCTCTATGTCGATGGCGGGCCATCCTCGACCCAGACCGTCGGCCATCTGCGCATGGAGGGCCGTGAGGTCTTCAAACACGCGGTGGCGATGATCACCGACGTGATCCATGACGCCTTCAAGGCCACCGGCACCAGCGCCGCCGATATCGACTGGTTCGTGCCGCACCAGGCCAACAAGCGCATTATCGACGGCTCGGCCCACAAGCTCGGCATCGCGCCGGAAAAGGTGGTGATCACCGTGGACCGCCACGGCAATACCTCGGCGGCCTCGATCCCGCTGGCGCTGGCGGACGCGGTGGCCGACCGGCGCATCAAGCGCGGCAATCTCATGCTGCTGGAGGCGATGGGCGGCGGCTTCACCTGGGGCTCGGCGCTGCTGCGCTGGTGAGTGCGCGGGCGTTACAACCGCGCATTGGACGCGCGGCACAGGACTTAAGTCCGGGGCTGTGGTCCGCCAGATTTCTAATCGCCCCGTTGACCCCCGGGAACGATGCTAATATCGTCGATAATTCAGCGAGATATCTTCGCCGGGGGCTGAGCAGGCGATGTCTGGTAAAACGGTAACGCGGGCGGACCTCTGCGAGGCGGTCTATCAAAAGGTAGGCCTGTCGCGGACGGAATCCGCCTCGCTTGTTGAGTTGGTGCTCAAGGAAATCACCGATTGCCTTGAGCGCGGCGAAACCGTGAAGCTGTCCTCGTTCGGCTCGTTCGTGGTGCGCAAAAAGGGCCAGCGTATTGGCCGCAATCCCAAGACCGGCAAGGAAGTCCCGATCTCGCCGCGCCGGGTGATGGTGTTCAAGCCGTCGGCGATCCTCAAGCATCGCATCAACGGCCACGCCGAATAAAGCAGCAGCGGCGTTCGTTTCGTTTCAGTATTGCGTTCAACTCAAACTTGAGAGGGGCCGCTTTGGATCACAAGGCGCCGGACGCATTTCGCAGCATCAGTGAAGTGGCGGATGAGCTCGATCTGCCACAGCACGTGCTGCGATTTTGGGAAAGCCGTTTCCGCGACATCAAGCCGATGAAGCGCGGCGGCGGGCGGCGCTATTACCGGCCCGACGACGTCAATCTTTTGCGCGGTATTCGCCATCTATTGTACGGCGAGGGCTACACCATTCGCGGCGTGCAGCGCATTTTGCGCGAGCAGGGCGCCAAATTCGTGCAGGTTGTCTGGCAGGAGGGCGCGCCGCAGCCGCCCCATGGCGCAACCGAAGATGAGGATTTTGCCGAAGACGTCGTCGCGCCGGAGGCCGAGCCGGCCGACGAGCAACGTGGCCTGCGCGGCCGGCTGTCTTCGCTGATCGGCCGCGATCTCGGCGATCGCGGCGAGGATCTGGAATCGCGCCGCGAGCCGCCGCTCAAAGGCGCACCAATGCCACGTATCGAGCCCGGCAATCGCGCGAAATTTGACGCGGACGAGCCGACTCCGCCGGAAAATGCCCCAGCGGCGGTTCGCGTTCCGCCGCCGGGTTTGGCCGGCCGGCTGGCGCGCGAGGACGTGCGTAAGTTGCACGCGGTGCTGCATGAACTCGCCGAATGTCGCAAGCTCATCGGCGCTGCGGTCGAACGCGCGGAATAAGCTGCTGACGGCCGTAAAACGGCACAAAATTCACGCCCGATTGAACCGAACCCCCATGGCGCCGGACTAAGCCCGGTATAGAATACGAATGCCGGTAGTGGCTGAGGGGCGAGACCATGCGACGGGTCGCGGCGGGCGCATTATTGCTGATCGCGATTTTGATGGGCGCGCTGACGCCAGCGCACGCCATTATTGGGCCGCCGCCGCCTCCACCTCCGCCGCCCCCGGTTGTGACGACGACGCGGCCGATCCCGCCGCTGATCTGGTACGGGTTCGGCGCGATCGGTTGCGCCGCTGTGTCGCCGATGATCGGCACCGTCGTGCTCGGCCGCGAACTGACGCAGATCGAAGTCAGCCGCATGTCGCTGTCGTGTTTCCTCGGCCCGGTCGGCTGGCTGCTGGGCCCGGTAATTTTCCCCGATCCGATTGTGACACCGACCCCGCCGCCGCAAAATCCGCCGCCGCAAGGTCCGCGGCAAACGCACAACCGCCACATCGATATCCCGGGGCGGGGTGTCACCAGCTTCGTGCCCAATGAGATCTTGCTGGAGCTCGATGCCGGAACGCCCGCGGGCTATTTCAATGTGGTTTTGCGCCGCCTGCAATTGACGCTGCTGGAGACGCAGAGCTTCACGCTCACCGGCCGCACTTTGTTGCGTTTGCGCATCGGCGGCGGCGGGACTGTTCCCGCCACGCTGCGCGCTCTGCAGCCCTTCGGACGGATTTCGGCGGCGCAGCCGAATTGGCTCTATCGGTTCGGACAGTCGCAGCCGCCGATGCCGGCGGATCAGGGCGCGGCGCAATATGTCGTTCCCAAGCTCCATCTCATGGAAGCCCACCGCATCACCAACGGCGACGACGTGCTGGTGGCGGTGATCGATTCCAAGATCGATACCCAGCATCCCGATCTCGCCGGCGTCATCGCCGAGGAATACGACGCGCTCGGCGCGCCGGCGCCGGCGCATATGCACGGCACCGGCATGGCCGGCGCGATCGCGGCGCATGCCAAACTCATCGGGGTCGCGCCGAAGGTGAAGTTGCTCGCCATTCGCGCCTTCGGCGGCGAAGGCGAAAGCGCGCAAGGCACCACGTTCAACATTCTCAAGGGTCTCGATTGGGCCGCCAGCAAAGGCGCCCGCATCGTCAATATGAGTTTTGCCGGTCCCGCCGATACGATGTTCCGCGACATGCTGTCCAAGGCGCACGCGCGCGGCATCGTGCTGATCGCCGCGGTCGGCAATGCCGGCCCGCGTTCGCCGCCGCTTTATCCGGCGGCCGATCCCGACGTGATCGGCGTGACCGCGACCGACGCCGACGACAAATTGCTGGCGCAGGCCAATCGCGGGCCGCAGGTGGCGGTGGCGGCGCCCGGCGTGCAGGTGCTGGTGCCGGCGCCCGACGGCAAATACGCGCTGACCACCGGCACTTCGGTCGCCGCAGCGCATGCCGCCGGCGTCGTGGCGCTGATGCTGGCGCGCAATCCGAGGCTCACGCCCGACGAGGTGCGGCGCGATCTGATCCGGACGGCACGGGTGGTCCCCGGCAATAAACGCGACGTCGGCGCCGGGGTGATCGACGCGCTGCGTGCCATCGAAACGGCGCGTTGACGCGCATGTTCGATCGCCTGCCGCGCGAGCCGCGGGTTGCCGCCGGCGCATCGCTCGTACGGCCGCGAACCTTCAGCGATGACGGGCTGGACGGCGCCAAGATCGCGGCTATCGTTCTGATGGCCGCAAATCATGTGCTGCTCGCCTGGCCGCTGCCGTGGTCCTACTGGGGCTATGTGCTCGGCCGTTCCTGTGTGCCGCTGTTCACAACTATCATGGTCGCGCGGCTTGCCGCTGGCGGTCCGGAGCGCGCCAGGCGCATGCTGTGGTGGCTCTGCATTACCGCCGTCTTGACGCAGCCGATCTACTTCGCCGTGACCGCGCATTGGCCGATGCGCGCGAATGTGCTGGTCGCGCTTGCTGCCGGCGTCGGCCTGATCGAGCTGATCCGGCGCGAGTATTACCTGACGCTTGCCATCGCCATTGCCGCAGTGCTTGCGCTGCATCCTTGGCTCGATCCGGGCGCAACAGCACCAATCGGCATGGCTGCCGCCTACGTCCTCTGGGGGCGCAGCCGTGTGGCTGGAGTTGCGATCATCTGTGTGCTGGCCGCGCTCAGCGACTTTTACGTCGCGTCCTATTACCCGCTTGCGGCGCTGGGCGTTCTAGGTACGCCCTTGTTCCTGCTCGCGAGCCCGCACGTCGCCGATCTCACCCCGCATTTGCCGCGCTGGACCTTCTACGCCTTTTACCCGGCGCATCTGTTTGCGATCTGGCTGGCGTATGGGGCTTATCCCTAGGGGCGTTTCTGGTCGGGGCGGCGTGATTTGAACACGCGACCCCCAGTCTCCCAGACTGGTGCGCTAACCGGGCTGCGCCACGCCCCGACCGGAACGGCGCGGACTATAGGGATGCCTCCATAGCCGCGCAACAATGCAGGCCGCCGGGCTTTTTACGCGGCAGCCCCGAATTAACGGATTGTCCACGCCTCTCGGACGTAATCGGTGCCGGACGAGTTCCCGACCGAGAAACGGCCATGGCCCACGTTGTTCCAGCCCGGCTCGATGCGCATTTCGGCGACGATCCGCCGGTGCCGACGCGTATGCAAGCACGGCCGGTGGCCGCGGCTGCGGCGAGACCTGCGTCTCAGCGTCTATGAGGATCTGGCGGCGATCGAGAAGGATTGGCGCGCGTTCGAGCCGCAGGCCGACGGCACCGTCTTCCAAAGTTTCGACTGGCTGGCGACCTGGCAACGGCATATCGGCGCGCGCGCCGGCGTGACGCCCGCCATCGTTGTGGGGCGCGACGCCGGCGGCGCCATCATCTTCGTGCTGCCGCTGTCGATCTGCCCGGCGGGCTATGCCCGTGAACTCACCTGGCTCGGCAGCGATTTATGCGACTACAACGCGCCGGTGCTGGCGCAAGGCTTTTCGGAGCGTTTCGATCGCGCACGATTTCTGACGCTGTGGCGGGAGATCGTGCAGCTGCTGCAAAGCCATCCGCGTCTGACGTTATGACCTGATCAACTTGAGCAAAATGCCGGAGACGGTCGGTGCGCAACACAACCCGATGCGGTATCTGGGCGGCGCGGTCAATCCGAGCGGCGCCTATCTGACCCATCTCAGCGGCGATTGGGAAGCATTCTATACCCACAAGCGTTCGTCGGCGACGCGCCGGCGCGACCGCACCAAGCGCAAGCGGCTCGGTGAAATGGGCGAGGTCAGGTTCGTCAATCCGGCTGCCGGCGACGATTGCCGGCACGCTCGACACGCTGATGGCGCAGAAGGCGAATTCATTTGCGCGCATGGGCGTCGCCAATCTGTTTGCCAAGCCGGGCCATGCCGAATTCTATCGCGCGCTCGCCACCGACCCGGCGACCCGGCCGATGGTGCATGTCAGCCGGCTCGACGTCGGCGCGACGCCGGCGGCGATCAATCTCGGGCTGATCTGGCGCGGCCGCTACTATCATCTGCTCGCGAGCTACGACGACGGCGAGGTCTCGCGCTTCGGGCCGGGCGCCGCCCATCTGCATGATTTGATGCAGTCGGCCATCGAGCGCGGATTGAAGGTTTTCGATTTCACCATCGGCGACGAGCGCTACAAGCGCGATTGGTGCGATACCGAGCTCAAGCTTTATGATTTTATCGCGGCGGTGAACTGGCGCGGCGCGCTGGCGGCCGCTCCGATGCTGGCCAAGCAGCGGCTCAAGCGCTGGATCAAGCAGACGCCGATCCTGTGGGCGCTTGCGAGCAGACTGCGGGAATTTGCCGGCAGGCTGCGCCGTTGAATCCCGGGGATGGCATGGTGAATCCTGTCGGCGCAGCGGCGGCGCTCGAAGCACGGCGCTTAACCGCGCGCTTTAAACTTAATCTCAGGAAATTAACTTCGCGAAGCCATCCGATGCTAGCAACGGCCGTACTCGATCCACGGTAGCCACGAGTTCGTGAGCCCGCGGCGGAGATCGCAATGAAATTGCCCAACATTCAAATCCTGCGGGCCTGCGCGGCGATGATGATCGTCGTCTACCACTGCGGGATCGAGACCGCACGGCTCTCGGCGGTCTCGGGCGGCAGCAAGCTGTTCGATGAAGGCCCTTGGGGCGCGGGGGTTCCGATTTTCTTCGCCATCAGCGGCTTCATCATGGTGGTGACCAGCGCGCGCGCCTTCGGCTCGTTGCCGGCGGCGATCGACTTCATGCGCCGCCGTCTCATCCGTATCGTGCCGCTTTATTGGCTGGTGACGACGGGCGCGCTGGGTGTCGCGCTGTTGGTCGCCTGAGCCTGAGCAAGGCGCCGCCGGGCGACTACCTCTATATCGCCGCGTCTTATCTGTTCTGGCCCTACATGCGGCTGACCGGCGATATCCGGCCGCTGGCGACGCCCGGCTGGACGCTCAATCTCGAGATGTTCTTTTATGTTGTTTTCGCCGCCTCGCTGCTGTTCCGGCGCCGGTTCGGTTTGGCATTGCTATTCGGCTTCGCTCGGCCTTCTGGTCGCCGCGCGTGTCGGTGGCTTGCTTTCGGGCGACGCACTCAACTTCTGGGGCGATCCGATCATCCTCGGCTTTCTGTTGGGCGCGGCTGTCGGTATCGCCTACATCAACGGCTACCGTCTTTCCGGCCTGTCGGCGGTTCTCCTGATGTCGATCGGCTTTACGGTGATCTTCCAGTCGTGGAGCCCGGGCCGGCGCCGAAGACGGCGTTGGGCCGCCGGTTGGCGGAGGCCATGCCCGCGACTTTGATTTTGATCGCGCTCGCGCTCGGCCCGCAGATCGACGACAGCTCGCAAGCTTTGGTGGCCCGCGCTGTTGATCGGCGATGCGTCCTATAGCCTCTATTTGTCCAGGAATTCCTGCTGCGATTGATGTCGCTTGGCTGGCACAAGGCGCTGCCTGCGACGATGCCGCTCTGGGTGTTTATCCCGCTTGGCATCACCGCCGCCGTGTCTGGTTGCGGTGACGCTCTTCTGGTATTTCGAGCGGCCGGTGACGCGCTGGCTCAACGGCGTTAGGCGGCGGCCGGTGCTCGTCGAGAGCATTCCGGCGCCGCTGGTGCCGCGAAGACCGCGGCGGTTTAAGCGGCCCCTTGCGGACGGGCGGCTCCGGCCGCGCCGATCTTGCCGCCCGATTTTGCCTGGTGCGCAAGCCGGAACGGACCGCGGATCATCAGCACCACCGCGGCCAGCGCGCCGCAACTGTAAATCGCCGACGTATAGCCTCGAGGAACCGCACGATATCGAGATGTGTCGAAGATGGCGTAGGCGCCGACGCAGGTCATCGCCGCCACCACGCCCATGCCGATGCGCGCCACTTCGCGGAAGTAGCCGTTGTGCACCAGCACGCTGTTGGCGACCATCTGCGGCGAGGCTGGCGATCAGCAACACGACCAGGATCGGCGTGGTCGCCGGCGGCATGGTCGCGGCGTTGCCGAGCAGGAATGGAACAACTTGTCGGCGCCGAAAATCAGGATGAGGCAGCCGGCGGCCGCGGGAATGCTGCAAAGCGCCGCCGCCATCAGTGTCGCGCGCACCAGCGTCGGGCCATCGCGTTCGGCCAGCGCGCTGGTCTGACGCGGCACCAGGATGTCGCAAACCGCGCCGAAAATGGTGGCGCCGCCGCGGAACACTTTGAACGTCGTGTCGAGGATGATGGGCGGCGCGCCGAGGCCGAACAGCATCGGCACGATCAGATAAGGATAGTTGCCGACGTAGATTTCGCTGGCCGCATAGGTGCCGCTGCGGATGAGCTGAGCCTTGTTGGCGCGGAAGAACGCGACAAAATCGGCAATGAAGCCGCCGATATGCGGCAGCAAGGCGCCGCGCGCGATCATCCGCCTGACGCAAGCGGTCACGACGACGGCCCACAGCGCGTTGAGGGCGATCAGCATGACGAGCAACGGCAGGCCGAACAACACCGCCGCCAGACCGATGAAATAACCGGCGCGGCGCACGGTTTCGAGCGCCTCGAACAGCACGTATTCGTCGACCGCGATCGAAATATTTCGCAGCGCGAACCAGACCAGATTGAGTGCGACGAACCAGAAGAACAGGCCGAACTCGGCCGCTTCGCGCAGTGAAGCGCCGGACGCAGCCGCCATGAACGCGAAGCAGAGCAGGGCGCCGCTGCTCACCAAACCGAAATAAAACAATACCACCGAGGTGGCGTGGCCGGCGACCGCGTCGCTGCGGTCGCCTGCCAGGAAGCGGGCGCGCAGCCGCACGAACAGGATCTTCACGATGCCGAAGTCGATCAGCCAGAGCGAATAGCCGAACGCCGCGACCAGGATGAAGATGGAAAACCGCTGCGGGCTGAGGACGTGCGCGAACACGTAAGTTTGCAGCAGGCCGGTGACCAGCGCGGCGCCGGCGGTGGTGGTGCGCAGCAGAAAGAACGGAATGGAGATCAGGCGCCGCTTCATGTCAGGCCGCCCGCTTGGCATCGAGCGCGAGGCAATGGTCGAGCAGCATGCGCGCGGTCGCTTCCCAGGTGAAGCGGGCTGCCCGCTCGCTTGCCGGCCGCGGACAGCCGCGCGCGCAAGGCGGAATCCGCATGGAGCGCCTGCATGTGTCGGGTGATTTGCGCGGCATCGTCGGCGCGGCAGCGCAGCGCCACGTCGCCGCACACTTCGATCAGCGCCGGCTGCTCGCTGATGATGACCGGGCAGCCGCAGGTCATGGCCTCGAGCGGCGGCAGGCCGAAGCCCTCGTAGAACGAAGGAAATACCAGCGCCAGCGCGTGTTCGTACAGCGTGCGCAATTCGGTGTCGGAGATAAAGCCGACCATGCGCACATCGTCGGACTGGATATGGCGGATCTGCGCCGAACACCTTGGGGTCCTTGGCGCCGGTCAGCACCAGCACCGTGTCGTCGAGCCCGGCCTGATGGAAGGCCTCGACGACCCTGGCGATGTTCTTGTTCGCCGAGTCGACGCCGACGCCGAGGAAGAATTTGCGGCCGACGAGATCGAGTCGCTTCAGCACGGCCGGATCGGCGGCGACCGCGGTGATGTGGTCGCCGCCCTCGTGGCAGACCGGCATGCGGGCGATATCGGCGCCGTAATATTTGCCGATCTCCTGGCGCGAAAATTCGGAGACCGTGACCGGCAGCTCGGCGCGCCGGCACAGGCGCGGAAGCAGAAAACCGTAAGCGGCGCGGAAGCGGGACGAAAAATTCTCCGGCAGCGCCCGCACGGTGGCGTCGTGCACGACCACGAGCTGGTGGCGGGTCACCAGCGGCCCGAGCATGCACAGGTTGAGCAACAGCTGGCCGGCGGCGTGGAGCGGAAACTCGAATTGCTCCCAGGCATAGCCGGAGATGTATCCGATGCGCCGGAGCGGGATATTCTTGAGCGGAAAATCGCGTGCCTTCTCGGGCGCGAAAATCTCGATGCGTCCCTTGAGCGCTGCGTAGTCGCGATCGAGCAGGGCGTCGATCGCCTTGATCGTTTCCATGGCAAATCGTTGAACGCCGGAGGAGCGCTGGGTGAGAAAGCGGCCGTTGATCGCAATCCGTGGTACCGACATCAACGGCGTTCTCCGGCTTCGATGAGTTTGGCGACCGCGCTGGCGAAATGCTTGGGCGAAAGCTGCGCGGCGACATCGCTGGCGGCGGCGCCCATGCGCGCGCGCAAAGCGGCATCGCCGGCGAGCCGCCGCAGCCATTCGGCCGCTTCATCGACATTGGGTTCCGCCCATTTCTGATCGCCGGATTTGAAGTCGCCTTCCGGGTCGTGCACGGGAACGAGCGCGTAGGACACCAGCGCCGAATTGTTGCTGTTCATGAAATCAAGATTGCCGGACCAGCCGGTGGCGATCACCGGCTTGCCCAGCGCCATGGCTTGCGCCGGCACGAGGCCGAAACCTTCCGAACGATGCAGCGAGATCACGATGTCGGCGGCGGCCATCAGCCCCGCCATGTCGGCTGCCGGCAGCATGCCCTCGATCAGCCGAATATTGCCGGCGCCGGCGATGGCCGCGTCGAGTTCGCGCCGCGCGCCGGCGACGCCATTGTCGATCAGTTTGATCGCCAGCACGCGGTCGGGCGCTCACCGAAGGCCTTGCGGAACGCGGCGATGGCGGCGAGCGGGTTTTTGCGGGCGAAGGCCGAGCCAAGATGGAAAACGTTGAGCACGATCAGCGCATCGGCCGGCAGACCGAGCTTGCCGCGCATATTCGGCGTCGCCGCCATCGCGGCAGCGGGTGCGGCACCACGTGCACCGGCTTGTCGGTGGCGGCGGCGACCGCGTCGCGGGTGAAGGTGCTCGGCACCCAGATTTCGTGCAGATACCGGAAGCTCGCTCGCCAGCTTTCCGGCAATTGCGGCAGTTCCCAGGCCCAGTAGCCGATGATGCGCCGGCCGCGCACGCGCGCACGGCCGAGCGCCCATAACGCGTGCGGCAGATAAGGGCCGTTGTGATGCACGATGAGGCTGCCGGTGCCGGGCGTCAGGGCGCGGCGGATTGCGGCCTCGGCAAACTCGACCTGGCCGAAGGCGGGGCTAAGATCGAAGGCGGCGGGCGCGTAACCGGCGCGTTCGAGCGCGGCATAGGCAAGCCGCGCACCTTCGCCGACGCCGCTCGCGGTCGAGAACAGGCCGGCGATGCCGAGTGGAAATCCGCCGCGCGGATTTGTATCCGGCAGCGGGGCGAGTATGCGGCTGACATCGAACAACATTTGGGCGCGGGTGCTCTGCGGCAGACGCTGCCATAGCCGGCGCAAGGCGCTGCGCCGCCGCCGGCACTGACGGGTTCGTTGGTAAATTCAAGCGCCGACATGGGAGAGCCGTCCCGCCGGCGCCGGAATTTGCCGGCTGCGAACTGATTGAACGTCGCCGCCGCCAGGCCCCAGACCATGCCGAGCAGCAGAAAGAAATGCCGCCAGTGATCGGTGTCGATCACGAAGCCTTCGAGCACTTCGCCGACGAAGGCGGCGAAGGCGCAGATCAGATAAGGCTGCCAGGGCGTGCGCACGAACATTGTGCGCAACGCCATCCACAGCGTCGACATCAGCAGCGTGATATAGGCCATGCCGCCGATCCAGCCGTAGACCAGGAAGGCCTGCAGATAGACGTTGTGCTGCTGCAAGCCGTGACGCGCGCCGAATTCGAACGGGCCCATGCCGTTGGGAAACTTGAGCAGATCGCCGAGCGCCAGTTCCTGCAGGCGGAAGCGGCCGCCGCTGCCGACGTCGTAAGATTGGATGAGTTGCGCGCGCTCCTTGAACATGCCGGCGATCGAATCGAACGACAGCGCGATGACGATGAACACCGCCACCGCCGCGACGATGACCGCGCTCATCGCAAAGATGCGCAAGCGGGCGCGCTTCGCTCGGCGCGGTGAGCAAAGCGAGGATCATCATGACGGCGCAAGACACCGCGAAATGAAACCAGGCGCCGCGCGAAAAGCTCAGCAGCAGGCCGAACAGCAGGATGCCGACGATCAGCACGTCGGTGACGCGGATGCGGCGCGCCAGCATGCGCTCGATCACCACCAGCGCCGGCCAGATCAGGAACGGGCCGAACACGTTGGGATCCTTGAAGGCGCCGAGCGCGCGGTCGCCTGGTCGCGAACAGATCGTGGGCGTGCGGGAACAGATTGAAATAGCCGGCGATGCCGGCGAGCGAGACGATCGTCGCGGTCAAGCACATAGGCCGCGCGCATGGCGGCGATCCGCGGCATGGTGTTGCGGGCGAACAGGCTGGCAAACAGCATCGCCGCCAATGCCAGATAGATCGAGGTGCCGGCATATTGCGACCGTCTGCTCGCGGCCCGGCACATTGAGCAGCGAGAGCAGTCCGGCGACGTTCCAGACCAGCAGCAGCAGTAACAACAGCGCGACGTGGCGGTCGAAGCGCACGCCGGCGATCAAGCAGGCGAGCGCCAGCACGCCCATCAGGCCGTCATGCGGCGACGGCTCGATGAAGGCGACCGAGCTCGCCAGCACGGTGACGTACAGCACCACGAGCAGCAGACGTTCGGTGAACGCCGCCGCCGGCGCGCGCGGCGCGGTGCAACGCGGGCTGGCGGATGGCGATGTCCTGGGCGGTGATCAATAGGCATTCTCGGTCTTGAGCAGCGCGAACGGCGTGCGCGCCAGGATGTAGAGATCGAACAGCACCGACCAGTTCTCGATGTAGTAGAGATCGTGCTCGACGCGCTGCTGGATCTTTTCGTGCGTGTCGGTTTCGCCGCGCCAGCCGTTGATCTGCGCCCAGCCGGTGATGCCGGGCTTGACGCGATGGCGGGCGAAATAGCCGTCGACCGCCTCGTCGTAGAGGCGGGCCTCGGCCTTGGCGTTGACCGCGTGCGGGCGCGGGCCGACCAGCGACAGGTTGCCCTTGAGCACCACGTTGAACAGCTGCGGCAGTTCGTCGAGGCTGGTCTTGCGGATGATGCGGCCGACGCGGGTGACGCGCGGATCGTCCTTGGTGACGAGCTTGCTGGCGTTGGCGTCGGTGGCATCGGCATACATCGAGCGGAATTTGTAGACTTCGATCAGGTCGTTGTTGAAGCCGTAGCGCTTCTGCTTGAACAGCACCGGCCCGCGGCTTTCGAGCTTGATGGCGAGCGCGATCAGCGCCATCACCGGCAGCGCGCACACAAGCATGAGGCCGCCGATCAATTTGTCGAACAGCCATTTCATCACCACGTCCCAATCGGCGATCGGCCGGTCGAACACGTCGAGCACCGGCACGCTGCCGATGTAGGAATAGGAGCGCGGGCGGAATTGCAGCTTGTTGGTGTGGGCGGCGAGCCGGATGTCGACCGGCAGCACCCACAATTTCTTCAGCATCTGCAGGATGCGGTCTTCCGCCGAGATCGGCAGCGAGAAGATCACCAGATCGACGCGCGTGCGCCGGCCGAATTCGACCAGATCGTCGACGGTGCCGAGCTTGCGTTCGCCGGCGCAGTCCATGCTGCTGCGCGTCGTCGCCGCGATCGTCGAACAGGCCGATGATCTTGACGCCGGAATCCTTCTGCCGGTGCAGCGCCTCGATGACGCGCTTCGCCGGACGTCGCCGCCGCCGACGATCACCGTGCGGCGGGTGAGGCGGCCTTCGCGCGTCCATTTGCGCACCAGCAGGAACAACAGCCGGCGCGAGACCATCAGCGCGACCAGGCCGCTGACGTAAAAGCCGCCGAGCCAGACGCGCGAGAACATGTCGCCGGCCTTGGCGAAGAACGAGGCGCCGATCACGATCAGGAACACCACCGACCAGGCCGAGGCGAGCCGCATGTATTGCTTCTCGTGGCCGCGGAAGGCCTGCACCTGGTAGATGTCGGCGGTCTGGAACGCGAACATCGACAGCAGCGGCGATGGCGAAGATCGCGGCGGCATAGCGCCAGAACACGCCTTCGCCGGACGACAGATAGGCGGCGATAGACGGCCAAGCCCGACCAGCACGATCAGCGCGAACTCGGCCATGCGGACGAAGCCGGCGAGCACGATCGGCGAAATCGGCGAGGCCGCGGGCTTGGCGGCGACGGCCAGCGCTTCCGGCGTCAGCGTGTGGGGCTTTGCTGCGGCGCGGGGCGCCGCGCGCAGGCGGTCAAGGAGCGCGGCAGCGGCTCGTGCGCTCATCGAAGGATGCGAGTCGGTATCGGTCATGGCTGAGGCCAGCAATCAGCCGTCCGCGAGCCCCGGAGCAGCGGCAGGGATTGTCCCTAATTCCCGGAAATTTCTAAGGAAAGAGTCTCAAAAAAGGCTTATCGGGATGCTCGAATAAGTCTTAACGGCGGCCGTTTCTGTGCAGGATTTCGAGCGCGGTCTGGTAGGCGGTCAGCACGCCGTCGACCATGCTATCGACCGAAAATGACGCCTGCACCTGCTCGCGCAACTTTCGCGTGATTTCGACCATGGTATCGGGCCGGTCGATGGCCTCGGCCGATCGCGCCGCGCCAGGGCTGACGCATCGACCGGCGGTACCAGGGTATTGGATAGCGGGCCGTAGATTTCCGGGATTCCGCCGACCCGGGTGGTGATCAGCGGTTTGCCGGCTGCCGCCGCCTCCAGCACCACATAAGGCAGGGATTCCGCCCGCGACGGCACCACCATGATGCGGCCGAGGGTCATAGCGTCACGCGCCGGCATGGCCGGCATGAAGCGGACCGCGGCTTCCAAGCCGTGACGCTCGACCTGGGCTTGCAAAGCTGCCCGTTCCGGCCCGTCGCCGACCAACGTGGCGGTGACTTTTCGGCCTGGCCGTGCATCTGGGCGATGGCGTCGATCAGCACGTCGATGCCTTTGACCGGCCGCAACTCGCCCAGGAACACCAGATCGGTCGCGTCGGGCCGGCTCGTCACCGGCTCGAATTCCTCGCGCGACACGCCGTTGTGGACGATGCGCACCAGGCCGCGCGGGTTGCCGATTTTGCTGCGGAATATGTCGGCGCTATAGGCGCTCTCGAACAGGAACAGATCGCCGCGCAGCATCAGTAGGCGCTCGGTGCTCAGATAGAATTTCCCGGCCAGCGTGTTGTGGCCGAACAACAGGCTGCCGCCATGCGGCGTATAGGCGCGCACGGCGCGCTTGTTGGCGAAGACAAGGCGGGCATAGGCGCCGCCCTTGGCGCCGTGGCCGTGCACGACGTCGGCTTGCGCCTGAGCAACGCGGCGCATGACATGGCTGAGCACGAGGGCATCGCTCGGCGACAGGTGGCGGCGCATCGGGACGCGGGTCAGGCCGAGCGCGAGCGAGGGTTCGAGTTCAGCCAGAACCTGTTCGGCGCGCAGCCCGCCGGTGCGCTGATCGGCGATCAGTCCGACGCGGTGCCCGCGCGCGATCTGCTCGTGCGTCAGATCGAGTACGTGACGAAACAGCCCGCCGACCGGCGCGCGGAACACATGCAGGATATTCAACGGCGGCATCGCGTCAGAACCACCGCTCCTTGACGAGGAGGGTGTCGCCGGGACTGAGCGGGTAGCTCAGCGGTACCTGGCCCTTGAACGACTGGCCAGGGGCGTTGCGGGTAATCTCGACGGTGTTCTTGGCAGCGCGCGGAGCAAAACCGCCGGCGATGGCGATGGCCTTCTCCACCGTCATGTCGGCGACGTAGGGGTACTGGCCCGGATTGGTGACCTCGCCCAGGATGAAGAACGGCCGGTAGGTCTCGACCTCGACCGTGACATGGGGCTCGCGCACGTAACCTTGTTTGAGCCGCTCGGCGATACGCTGCGACAATTGTTGGGTGCTGGCGCCGCGCGCCGGCACGCCGCCGATCAGCGGCAGGTTCACATTGCCGCCGGCATCGACGAGGTAGGTGTTGGAGATACCGTCCTGGCCGAACACCACGATGCGCAATTTGTCGCCGGCATCGAGCGTATAGGCCTGCTGATAGGGCGCGGCCGCGGCATAGGCGTAAGGCGCGGCGGCGTATTGCGGCTCGGCATAGCGCGGCGCAGCGATCTGCGGGGCGCTGTATTGGATCACGGCGGACGGCTGGTTCTGCGGCGATGCGTAAGCATAGGCCTGCGGGGCACGTTGGCGTGAATTGAACAGCCCGCGGTCATCCTGACCTTGGGCCTGTGTTTGGGTCTGCGCTGGTTGCGCCGGCTGCTGAGAGGTCTGCTGGGCATAGGCCTGTGCTGGGGCCTGCTGGGCGGACTGCCTGCGCTCGAACAGGCGCGAGGAGAACAAACGCGACGAGAACAGGCCGTTTCCGCGCGGCGCGCCTTGCACGGCCTCAGCCTGATAGGTTTGCTGCGCATAAGCTTGTTGGGCGTAACTCTGCTGCGCCGCTGAGGGCGAGCGCGAGAACAGTCCCGACCCGGAAAGGCCGCGCCCGCCGCCGGCGAAAGACTGCATGTCGGACTGCTGCGCCATCGCCGGCTCACCGCTCGCCGGCTCAAACGCGTAGCGCGGCTGCCGCGCGCATGAGGCAGCCGCCAGCGCGACCGCCAAAGCCAACAGAAATGGAGCTCCCCGCATCAACCGAATCCGCGTCCGTTCGAATTAATCGATGGGCGATTAGGGGGCCGGTATGGTTAACAAAACCTAACTTTCCGGCGTTTGGCGCGGGAAATTAACGGGGAAGCAACCATAATAGGTTGTGATGCTTCCCTGTCCCACAGCGGCGTGCGTTTGGAGTCGGGAATGTTGTTCCGTAAGAAGTCGAAAGACAGCCGGTCCTGCCACTCCCGTTGTCGACGCCGGTTGCGATGACCGGCGAGCCCGATATGCGCGGTCTAGGCCGCGTTTTGTGGGCCAAGAAAAACAAAATCCTCGGCTTCACGCTGCTGGCGGCCGCCGCCGCCTTCACCGTCGTCAACGTCATGACGCCGCGCTACCGCTCCGAATCGCGGCTGCTGCTGGAGGCGCGCGAGAACGTGTTTCTGCGCGCCGAGGCCGACAAGAACGGCGGCGATCGCACCACCATCGATCCCGAAGCGGTGACCAGCCAGATCCAGCTCGTGCTGTCGCGCGATCTGGCGCGCGAGGTGATCAAGAAAGAAAAACTCGCGCGAGCAGCCGGAATTCGATCCGATCGGCGGCTCGTCTGCTCAAATCGTTGCTCGGCCTGTTCGGCATCGGCCGCGACCCGGCGACGATGACGCCGGAGGAGCGCACGCTCGAATCCTACTACGACCGGCTCAATGTCTACGCGGTGGAAAAATCCCGCGTGATCGCCGTCGATTTCAATTCCGCCAATCCCGATCTCGCCGCGCGCGTCGCCAACGCGATCGCCGAGACCTATCTCAAGATGCAGCAGTCGGCGAAGCAGGATCAGACCCGCGCCGCCGGCGATTGGCTGGCCGGCGAGATCGCCAATTTGCGCAGCAAGGTGGCGGACGCCGAAGCCAAGGTCGAGGCTACCGCGACCAAGTCCAATCTGTTCTCCGGCTCCAACAATACCTCGCTGCCGACCCAGCAACTGACCGAGATCAATTCGCAGATCGCGGCGGCGCGCGGGCAAAAGGCCGATCTGGAGGCGAGGGCGCGGCAATTGCGCGAGGTCATTCGCACCGGCAAGCCGATCGAATCCTCCGATATCGCCAATTCCGATTCCATGCGCCGGCTGATCGAGCAGCGCAATGCGCTGCGCTCGCAGCTGGCCGAGCAATCCACCACCTTGCTCGACCAGCATCCGCGCATCAAGGAATTGAAGGCGCAGATCGCCGAAGTCGAGCGCGAGATCCGAACCGAAGGCGAGCGGCTGGCGCGCCAACTCGACAACGACGCCAAGGTCGCCGGCGACCGGCTGGAGACGCTGACCGCCAGCCTCGACACGGTCAAGAAGCTCGCCTCGCAGACCAACGAGCAGGACGTGCAATTGCGCGCGCTCGAGCGCGAGGCCAAGACCGAGCGCGATCTGCTGGAATCCTATCTCGCCAAATATCGCGAGGCGACCGCGCGCGACAACATCAACGCCGCGCCGCCGGAAGCGCGCATCATTTCGCGCGCCAGCCCGGCGATCAAGCCGGACTATCCCGAAGAAATTGCCGACCGTGCTGATCGCGGCCTTCGCCGCCTTCGCGCTGTCGGCGGGCTTCACCGCTCACCGGCGCGCTGCTGGCGCCGGTCGTCATCGCCCTATGGTTACGCCTATGCGCCGGCGTTCCTTCGGCGCGCCGGCCTATGCGCGGCGCCGACGATGGTTGCCGCCCGTGATGCCGCGCGTAGCGTCGCCGCCTTTGATGCCGTCCGCATGAGCCCGCTGCCGCCATGGCGCCGGCGCCGATGCGGTACGTTGTCGAGCAGATCGCGCACAGCTTGCGCCAGGCCGGCGATGCCGGCCGCCGCGTCATCGTGGTCGGCGCCATGCGCAATGTCGGCACCACCTATGCCGCGATTTCGCTCGCCCGCACGCTGGCGAAAGACGCCAATGTGGTGCTGGTCGATCTGGCCTTCGGCGCGCCCAATCTGTCGGTGATTTCGACCGATCCGAAGGCGCCCGGCATTGCCGAACTGGTCCGCGGCACCGCGTCGTTCGGCGACATCATCACCCGCGACCAATATTCGAACGTGCATTTGGTCGCGACCGGCAATGTCGGCAGCGACGCGGCCGCGCTTGCCGCTTCGCCGATGCTGGCGACGGTGATCGAGGCGCTGGTGCGCAGTTACGATCATGTCGTGATCGACATCGGCTCTGCCGCCGATATCGCGGTCGAGCGTTTCGCGCCGCTCGCCACGCGCGCCGTGCTGGTGGCCGCCGATCCGGCCAATCCGGCGACGCGGGCCGCGCGCGAACGGCTGATGATGGCGGGCTTTGCCGACGTGACGCTGATGGCCGGCGCGCCGCAGGCCGCCGCCGCTTAATTCGACGCGGCTGGACATGCTGGCGCGCACGGGTTGGATTAGTCAGCCGACCGCGGCGGCCTTGTGGAAACTTGGCGGGCATGAAGCAAACCATCATCCGGAGCGGGCTGGAGACGCTCTATTTCAGCGGCATGCATCATGTCATGCGGCCGCTGGTGGGCGGCGTCGGCGCCATCCTGACGCTGCATCACGTGCGGCCGCCGCGGCCGGACGCGTTCCAGCCCAATCATCTTCTGGAAATCACGCCGCAGTTCCTGGAGGGGCTGCTGCAGCGGCTCAAGCGCTCGGCGCATCGACGTGATCTCGCTCGACGAGATGCACGCCCGCTATATCAGCGGCGATTTCAAGCGCCGCTTCGTCTGCATCACCTTCGACGACGGCTACAAGGACTTGATGCGCTATGCCTATCCGCTGCTGAAGAAATACCAGATGCCGTTCGCGCTCTACATCCCGACCAGCTTCCCCGACCGGCTTGGCGAATTGTGGTGGGTCGCGCTCGAGGCGGTGATCGCGCAGAACAGCCGCATCGGCATGGTGATCAACGGCAAAGACCGGTTTCTTCGATTGCGGCAGCGTGCCGGAAAAACGCGACGCTTTACGACGAGATCTACGGCTATCTGCGCAGCATGAAGACCGAAGACGAATTGCGCCACGTGGTGCGCGATCTCGCCGCCCGCCACCGCGTCGATATGGCGGCATTTTGCCGCGACCTGTGCATGGACTGGCAGGAGATCGTCGACCTCGCCGCCGATCCGCTGGTCACCATCGGCGCGCATACCGTCAATCACATGATGCTCAAGAAGCTGCCGGACGATGCCGCCGTGCGCGCCGAAATGGAGATGAGCCGCGCGGTGCTGGAAGCGGCGCTCGGCAAGCGGCCGGCAGCATCTGGCCTATCCGGTCGGCGATCCGACGTCGGCCGGCCCGCGCGAATTCCGCATCGCCGCCGAGCTCGGCTTCAAGACCGCGGTGACCACGCGGCCGGGCGTGCTGTTCAAGGCGCACCGCGATCATTTGACCGCGCTGCCGCGCATTTCGGTCAACGGCGATTTCCAGCAGCAGCGCTATCTGAAGGTTCTGATGTCGGGCGCCGCCACCGCGATGTGGAACGGCTTCCGCCGCGTCAACGCGGCTTGATTTCGTTCGGCTTGGACATCCAACTAATGATCGGCATCGCCGGCAGCACCCAGCCGAGTCCGGCGACCACATAATAGATCGCGGCGACGAAGCCGTTGATGTCGGTGAGCGCCGATTGCGCCAGCGCCATGGCGAGCAGCGCCCAGACCGACACCAGCACCAGCAAAGCGACGGCGCCGATCAGTTTGCGGACGCGAATAGGCATGGAGGACTCTTTTGTTTGGCGCATGATCTTGTCCGAAAACCGGTGCCCACTTTTCGGGATCATGCGCCGGATGCTCAATTGCGGCGCGGCGCGTAGGACTATATGGTCCGCGCGGTTTCCTGCAAGCAAGTGTTCCAAGCAATCGTTTCATGCACGATCAGCGTTCGGTTCCGGAATTTCACCTACGCGCCGTGCGGCTGTGGCTGATCGCGGCCGCGGCGATGATCTTCCTGACGCTGATCGTCGGCGGCGCCACGCGGCTCACCGAATCCGGCCTTTCGATCGTGGAATGGAAGCCGGTCGCCGGCGTGCTGCCGCCGATGAGCGATGGCGCCTGGCAGGCCGAATTCGACAAATACCAGGCCACCCCGCAATACCGCGAACTCAACCGCGGCATGAGCTTGGGCGAGTTCAAGACGATCTATTGGTGGGAATGGACGCACCGGCTGCTGGCGCGCACGACCGGGGCGGTGTTTCCTGCTGCCGTTTCTTGTTTTTTCTGGCGCGCGGCTGGGTTCCGCCGCCGCCTGCGCTGGCGGCTGTGGACGATCTTCGGCGCCGGCGCGCTGCTCGGCGTGGTCGGCTGGTGGATGGTGTCCTCGGGCCTCACCGGCGCACGGGTGAGCGTGTCGCAATATCGGCTGGCGTTTCATTTGACGCTCGCCTGCGCGATCTATGCCGCGGTGCTGTGGACCGCGCAGCAACTGACGCCGCAGGCACGCAGCGTTGCGCCGAAACGGCTGCGCGTGGTGGCGCTGACGCTCGCGGCGCTGCTGCTGCTTCAGATTTATCTCGGCGCGCTGGTGGCGGGACTGCACGCCGGGCTGGTCTACAATACCTGGCCGCTGATCGACGGCGCCTTCGTGCCGGACGCAGGGCGGTTGTGGTTCCTGACGCCGGCCTGGCGCAATCTTTTCGAGAACACGCTCACCGTTCAGTTCGACCACCGCATGCTGGCCTATGCGATCTGGGTGTGCGCGGGTCTGCACGCGATCGACGCGCGGCAGGCGCGCAGCGGTGCAGCCGGCGCTATCGCGCTGGCCGGCGCGGTGACCTTGCAGGCCGCGCTCGGCGTGGTCACGCTGCTCTATCAGGCGCCGTTGCGGTTTGCGCTCGCCCACCAGTTATTGGCGATCGTGGTGTTCACGATCGCGATCGTGCACGCCGAGCGGCTGTGGCATCGCGGCGAATACCGGAGCGTGGCGCGATGATCGACATTAAATCAGACGCCGGCATTGCCGTGATCACGCTCCAGCACGGCAAGGCCAATGCGCTCGATATCGAATTCTGCGAGGCGCTGGCGGCCAAGTTCATCGAGCTGCGCACGTCCCATGCCAAGGCCGTGGTGCTGACCGGGCAGGGCAAGATTTTTTCGGCCGGCGTCGATCTCATCAAGCTCAGCGAAGGTGGCGCCGGATTACATCCGCAAATTTCTGCCGTCGCTGCACAAGACTTTATGACGCGGTGTTTTTTCACCCCAAACCGGTGGTGGCGGCGATCAACGGCCACGCCATTGCCGGCGGCTGCGTGCTGGCAGCCTGCGCCGACCGGCGCATCATGGCGAACGGATGGCGGGCGCATCGGCGTGACCGAATTCTCGTGGGCGTGCCGTTTCCCGCGCTCGCCTTCGAGATCATGCGTCATGCCACGCCGCCGTATTTTTTCACCGAGACCATGCTCGGTGGCGCGACGTTTCCAGCCGAGGTGGCGGCGCATCGCGGTTTGGTCGACGAGGCGGTTGAACCCGCAGCGCTCATGGCGCGCGCGATGGCGGCCGCGCAGGAACTTGCCGCGTTGTCGCCGCCGGCCTTCGCGCAAACCAAGATGCAAATCCGCGCGCCGGTCACCGAGCGCCTGGCGCAAAGCGGCGAGGCGACCGACGAGGCCGTGACGGAAGTCTGGGCCGCGCCGGAAACGCTGGCCTATATCCGCGATTACGTCGCGCGCACCCTCAAGAAGTCCTGACGCCGGTCACTACGCCTCGAGGGCCTCCTCGAGGTCGGCGATGATGTCGTCGATGTCCTCCAGTCCGATCGACAGCCGCACCACGTCGGGCCCGGCGCCGGCCTGCACCTTCTGCGCGTCGGACAGTTGTTTGTGCGTGGTGGAAGCGGGGTGGATGATCAGCGAGCGGGTGTCGCCGATATTGGCGAGATGCGAGAACAGCTTGACGTTCGACACCAGCTTGACGCCGGCGTCGTAGCCGCCCTTGAGCCCGAAGGTGAGCACCGCGCCCGCGCCTTTCGGCACGTATTTCTTGGCCAGCGCGTGATATTTGTCGCTCGGCAACCCCGGATAGCTCACCCAGGCGACCTCCGGCCGCTTCGCCAGCCATTGGGCGACGGCGAGCGCGTTGTCGGAATGGCGCTGCATGCGCAGCGGCAGCGTCTCGATGCCGGTGGCGATGAGAAACGCATTGAACGGCGACAGCGCCGGCCCGAGGTCGCGCAAGCCGAGCACGCGGCAGGCGATGGCGAAAGCGAAATTGCCGAAAGTCTCGCCCAGCACCATGCCGGAATATTCCGGGCGCGGCTCCGACAGCATCGGGTAGCGTTTGTCTTGCAGCCAGTTGAAGCGTGCCGCCGTCGACGATCATGCCGCCGATCGAGTTGCCGTGGCCGCCGAGGAATTTGGTGAGCGAATGCACGACGATGTCGGCGCCGAAATCGATCGGCTTGCACAAATAGGGCGTCGCCAGCGTGTTGTCGACGATCAGCGGCACGTTGGCCTTGCGCGCGATCTTGGAGACCGCCTCGATGTCGGTGATGATGCCGCCCGGATTGGCGATCGACTCGATGAAGATCGCCTTGGTCTTCGGCGTCACCGCTTTTTCGAACGAGGCGATGTCGTCGGGATCGGCCCACGCCACGTTCCAGCCGAAATTCTTGTAGGAATGATTGAACTGGTTGATCGAGCCGCCATAAAGCTTCTTGGACGCGACGAATTCGTCGCCCGGCATCATCAGCGCGTGCATCACGATCACCTGCGCGGCATGGCCGGAGGCGACCGCGAGGCCGGCGGTGCCGCCTTCGAGCGCGGCGACGCGCTCTTCCAGCACGGCGCAGGTCGGATTGCCGATGCGGGTATAGATGTTGCCGAAGGCCTGCAGGCCGAACAGCGAAGCGGCGTGCTCGACGTCGTCGAACACGAACGACGTGGTCTGATAGATCGGCGTCGCGCGCGCGCCGGTGGTCGGATCGGGCTTGGCGCCGGCGTGGATCGAGAGCGTCGAAAAGCCCGGAGTGCGTTCGGCGTCGGCCATGAAGTTGTCCTATTCAGAATGCGGCGCGGCCATACGGCCGGTGCTGGATTGACGGCGATTAAACGGGCGGGCGAGGCGCGCCGTCAAGGCGGCATTGGGCCGCCAGACCTAATCGAAAGTTTTGATCGGCGATATGGCCGCAATCATGAAATTTATTGTGCGCGAATAATCGTCGCCGCTCAATCGTTGTGTCTTCGTCTTATCGCTTTGCGTGCGTGCCGAGCCCCATGCGCTGCACGCCTTTGCCGAGGATCTGCGCGCGCTTGGAGGACAGCGTGCGCGAATTGACGCCGATCCAGCCGATCTCCGACGACAGGCGGCCGTATTCGATTTTCGGGCAGCGGTTCATCACCACTTTCATGCCGGCGTCTTCGGCGAGTTTCGCGGCCTCGTCGTTGCGGATGGTGAGCTGCATCCAGATCACTTGCGGCTTCGGCGTGAGCGCGAGCGCCTCTTGCACGATCGGCAGCGCGTATTCGGAGGCGCGGAAGATATCGACCATGTCGACCGGCTCGGGGATGTCGGCTGAGTTTGGCGTAGACTTTCTGGCCGAGGATTTCCTTGCCGGCTTGCCCGGGATTGACCGGGATCATGCGGTAGCCGCGCTCTTGCAGATATTTGAAAGCGAAATAGCTCGGCCGGTTGTCCTTCGGCGAAATGCCGACCATGGCGATGGTCTTCACGGAATTGAGGATGCCGCGGATGTAGCTGTCGGGATAGCTGTCGTGGTTCATCGCGGCGGCTCGGGCGGCGGCGATTTTTGAGCGAGCGCGGCGCGCAACCGCGCGTTCTCCGCTTCGAGCTCGGCGATTTTGGCTTGCACGGTGGCGAGCGCCTGTTCGATCTCGGCTTCGGTGAAGCGCGTGACGATGTGCGACGAGCAGTTCACGTCCCAGGCCTCGATCGTGAACAGGATGGCGCGCTCGGGGCGCGCCTTGTAGCCGGCGTCGAACAGTTTCTCGACAAGCGCCGGATCGTCCTCGACCACGCGCGCGCGGCCCCACAGCTTGATGCGCTGGCGGCGCGCCGGGTCGAGCAGAAACAGAAAGGCGCGGTCGTTCTCGCCCAAATTGGCGAGCGTGATGTATTGCCGGTTGCCGCGATAGTCGGCAAAGCCGAGCGTGTGCTCGTCGATGACCTTGATGAAGCCCTTCGGCCCGCCGCGATGCTGCACGTAGGGCGCGCCGTCGGCGCTGGCGGTGGCCAGGAACGCGGTGTCCTGCTCGGCGATGAATTTGGCGAGTTCCGGCGTCACCTTGTCCGGAAAGCCTTCCGCGATACGCGCCTCATAGGCCTTGGCCGAGCCGCGTTCGGCTTGCGCCCTTTGCACGGCCGGCGTGAAGACGATGGAGGCGTTGTTCATTGCTTCTGCGCGTCGACGACTTTTTTGCAGCCGTCGGAGAGCGCATCGCGCTGCTTGTTCAGGCAGGCGAGCACGCGGCCACCGCCTGGCAGCGTGCCATTGCAGAATTTATCGTAGTCGCCCTTGCAGGCGGCGCGCTGCTCAGCCGTGAAGTCTTGCGCGGACGCGGAGGTCAAGGAAACGATCGCGGCTGCGACGGTCAATAACAGGATGCGTTTCATCAACGGTCTTCCCAGTTCGGATCGCGCTTTTCGATGAAGGCGCCGATGCCTTCCTCGGCGTCGCGCGCCATCATGTTTTCGACCATGACCTCGGATCGTGAGCTTATAGGCGTCGGCGAGACCCAGCTCGGGCTGGCGGTAGAAGGCCTGCTTGCCGATCTTGACGGTCAGCATCGACTTCGACGCGATCTGCCGCGCGAGCGCGAGCGCAGCTTCGGATGCCTTGGCCCGCGGCCGCGACGCGATTGACCAGGCCGATGCGCTCGGCGTCCTCGGCCGAGACCATGTCGCCGGTGAGCAGCATTTCCATGGCGTGCTTGTTGGCGACGTTGCGCGACAGCGCCACCATCGGCGTCGAGCAGAACAGGCCGATATCGACGCCGGGCGTCGAGAACCGCGGCGGTCTGGAGGCCACCGCCAGATCGCAGCTGGCGACCAGCTGGCAGCCGGCGGCGCTGGCGACGCCTTGCACGGCGGCGATCACCGGCTGCGGCAGGTTCTGACGATCTGCTGCATCATCGCGCTGCAGCGCTCCATGAGCCTTGTGAAATAGGCGCGGCCGCCGTCGGCATCGCTGCGCCGCGCGGTCAGTTCCTTCAGATCGTGGCCGGCGCAGAACGCCGGGCCGTTGGCGGCGAGCACCACGGCGCGGACGTCGTTGTCGTCGGCGATCGATGTGAATGCATCGTGCAGCGCATCGCCAGCAGCGCTTCCGACAGGCTGTTGCGCGCCTGCGGCCGGTTGAGCGCGAGCATGGCGATGCCGTCGATCTCGCTCGCGCAGCAGCAACGGGCGAGGTCGCGGGATCGGCGGCTGCGTGCTGCGCTGCGGTCATGGCCGCTGATACTTAACCCGGCCATCCGAGGCACGCAAGGCAACTGAAAAGACCGTTTGACCCTATTGCTGGCTTGTCTATGACGGGAGCGCCGGACGAGCCGGCAATGGGGAGTAATGTCCGCACCTGCCAAATCGCGCCAGCCAAATCTGCGCCAGCCATGTCGGCCGACGAAATCGCAAAACTGCTGCAGCGGAATTTCCGCAGGCATTTTATCCCGGGCTGCGGCCACAGCATCGAACGCGTCGGCTATGGCGACGTGCGCGTGCGCTGGACCTTCGACGAGAAAGCTCTGCGCCCGGGCGGCACCGTTTCCGGCCCGACCATGATGGAGCTTGCCGATTTCGCCATGTATGTCGCGGTGTTTTCCGCGATCGGGCCGCAGCCGCTGGCGGTCACCACCAATCTCAACATCAATTTCCTGCGCAAGCCGGCGCACGCCGACCTTATTGCCGACGCCCAGCTGATGAAGGTCGGCAAGCGGCTGGCGGTGGGCGAGGTGACGATCTATTCGGAAGGCACGGACGAGCCGGTGGCCCATGTCACCGCCACCTATTCGATCCCGCAGAGCCGTGATTAGCATGTGGTATTAAAATACCATTCTTATAACGCTATTGATATTACAATATAAATATATTGCGAATAGGCGTTGACCGCAATGAGGCCGCTCGGCTAGATAACCGCACCTTCGGCGCGCCAGCGCGCGCCAACTTCCAAGGATCTGTCATGAAGACCTATTCGGCCAAGGCCGCCGACATCGAGAAGAAATGGGTGACTGATCGACGCCACCGGGCTGGTGGTCGGCCGGCTCGCCTCGATCGTGGCCATGCGGCTGCGCGGCAAGCACAAGGCGACCTACACCCCGCATGTCGACGACGGCGACAACGTCATCGTCATCAACGCCGCCAAGGCGGTGTTCACCGGCCGCAAGCGCGAGAAGAAGGTCTATTACCATCACACCGGCTTTATCGGCGGCATCAAGGAACGCACCGCCAAGTCGATCTTCGAGGGCCGTTTCCCCGAACGCATCGTCGAGAAGGCGGTCGAGCGCATGTTGCCGCGCGGACCGCTCGGCCGCGTGCAGTTCGGCAACCTGCGCGTCTATCCCGGCGCCGAACATCCGCATGAAGCGCAGAAGCCGGAGAAGCTCGATGTCGCCGTCATGAACCGCAAGAACGTGAGGAGTGCCTGATCGTGGCCGAGACCGTACAATCGATGGAAGGTTTGGCGAGCCTCAAGCCGGCGGCTCCGGAAGCGCCGAAATACGTGCAGAAACTCGACGCGCAGGGCCGCGCTTACGCCACCGGCAAACGCAAGAACGCGGTCGCGCGCGTCTGGATCAAGCCCGGCTCCGGCAAGATCCTGGTCAACACCAAGACGGTGGAAGTGTTCTTCGCGCGTCCGGTGCTGCGCATGATGATCCAGCAGCCGCTGGTCGCCGCCAATCGCGCCGGCCAATACGACGTGACCTGCACGGTCTCCGGCGGCGGTCTGTCCGGCCAGGCCGGCGCGGTGCGTCACGGCATTTCCAAGGCGCTGACTTATTTCGAGCCGGACCTGCGCGGCGCGCTCAAGAAGGGCGGCTTCCTCACCCGCGACTCGCGCGTGGTCGAGCGCAAGAAATACGGCCGCGCCAAAGCCCGGCGTTCGTTCCAGTTCTCCAAGCGCTAATCGTCAGACGATTCGCCGAATTCGCAAAGGGCGCGCAGCAACGTGCGCCCTTTTGTTTGCGTGCGCATTTGATCGCGACTTTTGCGCGAGATTTAATTACGAATTTTCGCAAGTCTTGCATCGAAGCTTGCGCAAGCGCGCAAGGCTTTTCCCATAGGCCGGTGCGTACATTGTACCGTCGCCTGGCCCAGAAGCGGCCGGGCGGCGGCTGGGAGTTGCAATGTTTGCCGCTGTCAAGCCGCAGCTATCACCGCTGGATATGCCGACGCTGGCCTTCGTGGCGGTCTGCATCGCCGCGCTGCTCGGGCTGTTGCTGATCTTTGCCTGGCTGCAGCAGCGCAACGTGCGCGCGCTCGCCTGGTGGGGCTCGGCCTATCTGATCGGCGCCTCGTCGATCGCGCTCTGGGGCGCGCCGGCGCCGCTGTACCAACTGCCGACCGGAATTGCCGGCAGGCGCTGACCTTCGTGGCCTGCGGCATGATCTGGAACGGCGTGCGGCTGTTCCACGGGCGGCCGCTGTTGCCGACCGCCGCCTTCGCCGGCGCCGTTCGTGTGGCTGATTCTGTGCCAGTTGCCGGCGTTCGCCGAAGGCAGCAATGCGCGCATCGCGCTCGGCGCCGTCGTGGTCGCGACCTATACGTTCTTCATTGCCTTCGAACTGCGGCGCGAGCGGCGCAAATCGCTCTATTCGCGCACCGCCGCCATCGTGGTGCCGCTGCTGCATGCGGCGATCTTCCTGATGCCGCTCGGCATGCAGGCGTTCCTGCCGGCGAGCTTATGCCGCCGGCTGGCTGACGGTGTTCGCGCTGGAGACGATGCTCTACGCGGTCGGCACCGCCTTCATCGTGCTGCTGATGGTCAAGGACAACGACGTCGATGTCTACCGCAACGCGGCCTCCACCGATCATCTCACCGGCCTGCTCAATCGCCGCGCCTTTCTGGAAAGCGCGCTCAACCTGTGCGCCCGTCAGGCCAAGCGCGGCGAGCCGGTGACGATGCTGATGTTCGATCTCGATCATTTCAAATCGATCAACGACCGCTTCGGCCACGCGGTCGGCGACGAGGTGCTGCGCGTGTTTGCGCAACGTGGCGCGCTCGAGCATGCGCGGCAGCGACATCATCGGCCGGCTTGGCGGCGAGGAATTCGCCGTTATCGTGGCCGGAGCCGATGCGAATTTGCCGAGCGTATTGCCGAGCGCCTGCGCGCCAGCTTCGAAGCCGCCGGCGTCACCATCGCCGATCATGCGATCGGCGCGACCGTCAGCATCGGCGCCGCCACCGCGTACCGACCCGTCACCGATATCGCTCCGCTGATCGCGCGCGCCGACGCCGCGCTCTATCGCGCCAAGCACGACGGCCGCAACCGGCTGCATGGCGCCGACGAGAGCCGGCGAGCGAGCAGGCCCGCCTGATCGCTGCTGACGCGCAGCCGGCAAGCATGGCGCTATCGGCGCATCGCAAGCGCCTGCCCGGCGTACAAAACCGGCCCATGTCGCTGCCGCCGCGCATGGCTGCAACCACTCGTTTACCCTATGCGCGCTAACATGCGCGGATGTTGAGTTTAGCCGTTCAGCGGGCACCCCGATGCCGCGGTCCTGGCGCTCGAAGCCTATGCCGAGCGCGCGGGCGCGGCTTTGGCCTGCGCCTATTCGTCGTCGGCCGAATTCGACGCCGCGCTGATCGCCGAGCGCCGCGCCGCCGGCGTCTACGGGCCCAAGCGCCACCGCCGGCGGAAGCTGGCCACCGTCGCCGGCATTGCCGCCGGTCTCGCGCGTCATCGTTTTCCTGATCGTCTGAGCACGATGCTCCGGTCGAACGAAAAAGGGCGCCCCTGCGGGGCGCCCGATGAGTTGCATCGCAATCGCGCGATGTTTGGGAGGAACGCTTACGCCGAATAGTACATCTCGAATTCGACCGGATGCGGGGTGTGCTCGAAGCGGATCACTTCCTGCATCTTGAGGTCGATGTAGCTGTCGATGAAGTCGTCGTCGAACACGCCGCCGGCCTTGAGGAAGGCGCGATCCTTGTCGAGTTCGCCGAGCGCCTGGCGCAGCGAGCCGCACACCGTCGGGATCTTCTTCAGCTCGGCCGGCGGCAGATCGTAGAGATCCTTGTCGATCGCCGAGCCCGGATCGAGCTTGTTCTTGATGCCGTCGAGGCCGGCCATCAGCATCGCCGAGAAGGCGAGATACGGATTGGCGAGCGGATCGGGGAAACGCACCTCGACGCGCTTGGCCTTCGGGTTGGTGGTGTAGGGGATGCGGCACGACGCCGAGCGGTTGCGCGCCGAGTAGGCGAGCAGCACCGGCGCCTCGAAGCCCGGCACCAGACGCTTGTAGGAGTTGGTGGTCGGGTTGGTGAAGGCGTTGATCGCCTTGGCGTGCTTGATGATGCCGGCGATGTAGGACAGGCAGGTTTCCGACAGGTCGGCATATTTGTTGCCGGCGAACACCGGCTTGCCGGCTTTCCAGATCGACTGGTGGCAATGCATGCCGGAGCCGTTGTCGCCGTAGATCGGCTTCGGCATGAAGGTCGCGGTCTTGCCGTAGATCTGCGCGACCTGCTGGATGCAGTATTTGTAGACCTGCATCATGTCGGCCATCTGCGTCAGCGGCGAGAACTTCAAGCCGAGCTCGTGCTGGGCGGACGCCACTTCGTGGTGGTGCTTTTCGACCTTGGCGCCCATGCGCGCCATGGCGCCGAGCATTTCCGAGCGCATGTCCTGCGCCGAGTCCTGCGGCGGCACCGGGAAGTAGCCCTTCTTGGTGCCGATGCGGTGGCCGAGATTGCCGCCTTCGTATTCGGTGTCGGAGTTGGACGGGAATTCGATCGAGTCGAGCTTGAAGCCGGTGTTGTAGGGATCGGCCTTGTACTTGACGTCGTCGAACACGAAGAATTCGGCTTCCGGGCCGAAGAAGATGGTGTCGCCGACGCCCATCGACTTGACCATGCGCTTCGGCCTTCTTGGCGATGCCGCGCGGGTCGCGGTTATAGGGCTCGCCGGTGGTCGGCTCGAGCACGTCGCAGACCAGCGACCAGGGTGGTCTCGGCGAAGAACGGATCGATGCAGGCGGTGGCCGGATCCGGCATCAGGTTCATGTCGGACTCGTTGATCGCCTTCCAGCCGGCGATCGACGAGCCGTCGAACATCTGGCCTTCGGCGAAAGTCTCTTCTTCGATCAGTGCCGACGTCGAAAGTGACGTGCTGCCACTTGCCGCGCGGATCGGTAAAGCGGAAATCGACGTATTTCACGTCGTTGTCCTTGATCATCTTCATGACATTCTTGGCTGTCGTCATGGATTGCATTCCCCCGTTATTGATGGAATTAGCCGCCAGGACTTTGCCCGCGGTTTAGATGGCGTCGATGCCGGATTCGCCGGTCCTGATCCGGATGGCTTCCTCGATGTTGGATACGAATATCTTGCCGTCGCCGATCCGGCCAGTCTGGGCGGCGCGCCGGATCGCCTCGATCGCCTTGTCCACCATATCGTCGCCGAGCACGATCTCGATTTTCACCTTGGGGAGAAAATCGACGACGTATTCGGCGCCGCGATAAAGTTCGGTGTGGCCCTTCTGCCGGCCGAAGCCCTTGGCCTCGGTGACGGTGATGCCTTGCAGTCCGACCTCCTGCAGCGCCTCCTTCACCTCGTCGAGTTTGAAGGGTTTGATGATGGCCTCGATTTTTTTCATTGCTCTTTTCCTTCCCCCAGCCCGCCACTCTGATGCGGCGTGCCGCGCTACCGGTTAGCAGGTCCCGTGCCAAGCCGGCCAGGGTGCAATAATCGTTCTCCAACAATGATTTAGAGCACAGATCGTCGCGTGATGCCGCGCCAAGCTTAGCGCCGCTGCCCAGCAATTAAGCACCCTGCAAAAACTTTTGCCAGTCATCGGTGTCATGCTGCGATGCGGCCAAATAGCCCGATTTGTCGGCATTCCGGCCGACCGATAGTCTCGATTGCGATGCTCGAACTTCTCACCACGGCGGAAATGGCGGAGGCCGACCGGCTGACCATCGCCGGCGGCGTTCCGGGTATCGACCTGATGGAAAATGCCGGGCGCGCGGTCGCCGACGCCGCCGCCTCGCTGCAAGGCCGGCGCGTGGTGATCGTGGCCGGGCCCGGCAACAATGGCGGCGACGGTTTTGTCGCGGCGCGCCATCTGGCCGAGCGCGGCTATTCGGTGCGCGTCAGCTTTGTCGGCGACAGGGCGCGGCTCAAGGGCGACGCCGCGCTTGCCGCCGATCGCTGGAGCGGGCCGGTCGAGGCGGCCTCGCCGGCCTCGCTCACGGACTGCGACATCGATCATCGACGCGCTGTTCGGCGCCGGCCTCGATCGCGACGGTCGAAGGCCTGCCGCGCGCCATGATCGAGGCGATGAATGCCGGCGGCGCGCCGGTCATCGCCGTCGATCTGCCGAGCGGGGTGAATGGCACGACCGGCGCGGTCATGGGGGTCGCGGTCAAGGCGGCGCAGACGGTGACCTTCTTCCGCCGCAAGACCGGCCATCTGCTGCTGCCGGGCCGGCTGCATTGCGGCGCCATTCACGTGGCCGATATCGGCATTCCGGCAAGCGTGCTGGCGACGATCAAGCCGGCGGCCTTCGCCAACCGGCCGGCGCTCTGGGGCGGCGATCTTCCCGCGCCCGCGCGCCGACGGCCACAAATATTCGCGCGGCCACGCCGTGGTGGTGTCGGGCGGCCTGCCGACTACCGGCGCCGGCGCGGCTGGCGGCGCGCGGCGCGCTACGGGCAGGGGCGGGGCTGGTGACCATCGCCAGCCCGCGCGAGGCGCTTGCCGTCAATGCCGCGGCGACCCTGGCGGTCATGGTGCGGCCGGTCGATGGCGCCGGCGAACTGGCGGCGTTCCTTGCCGACAAGCGGCGCAACGCGGTGGTGCTGGGGCCGGGCGGCGGGGTCGGCCCGGCCATGCGCGAGCAGGTGGCCGCGGCGCTGGCAAGCGGGGCGGCGGTGGTGCTGGATGCCGACGCGCTGACGAGCTTTGCCGGCGAGCCGGACGCGCTCGCGGCGAATGATCGCCAAAGCGCCCGGGCGGGATGTCGTTCTGACGCCGCATGAAGGCGAATTCGCGAGGTTATTTAAAGTGATACATGAAGATCATAATGCTTCATTCAAAACTTGAAAAAACCCGCCTAGCGGCCAGATCGAGCGGGGCCATCGTGCTGCTCAAGGGTGCCGATACCGTGGTGGCCGCGCCCGATGGCCGCGCCTCGATTGCCGACAATGCGCCGCCCACGCTGGCCACCGCCGGCGCCGGCGACGTGCTGGCCGGCATGATCGCCGGCCTGCTGGCGCAGGGCATGCCGGCCTTCGAGGCGGCCAGCGCCGCGGTCTGGCTGCATGGCGAGGCGGCCAAGGACTTCGGCCCCGGCCTGATCGCCGAGGACCTGCCGGAGGCGCTTGCCGGCGGTCTACCGGCGCCTGTTCGGCCGATGCTGGACGGCCCTTGAGGCGAGCGCTATTCAGCGCTGCGGCCTATTTTAATCGGCTGCCCGTGGCGCGGCCGTAAGCTGCGCTTGCAGGCGCGTGCTGCGTTAAGCCCTGCCGGATTGCGGCGCCAGGATCGTCCTTGAAAGTGCCCTTTGCGGGCGTGGCGGAATTGGTAGACGCGCGGGATTTAGGTTCCCGTGACGAAAGTCGTGGGGGTTCGAGTCCCTCCGCCCGCACCACGCCGAGGGCTCAAACGACGAGCCGTCTCTCATCCGAGGCATCCGGCGCACCGCGCGGACAAGCAAAGAAGTGTGTGATCGATGCAAGTTACCGAAACGCTGTCCGAAGGTCTCAAGCGCGAATTCAAGGTGGTCGTGCCGGCCGCCGAACTCGACGCCAAGGTCAATGTGCGCCTGGACGAGCTGAAAGACCGCGTCCGCATCAACGGCTTCCGTCCCGGCAAGGTGCCGGTCGCCCACCTCAAGCGCGTCTATGGCCGCTCGGCCATGGCCGAGGTGATCGAGGCGACGGTGCGCGACACCAACAACCAGATCGTCAGCGAGCGCGGCTTCAAGCTCGCCGCCGATCCGAAGGTGACGCTGCCGACCGAGCAAGCCGCGGTCGAGAAATTGATCGCCGGCGAGAGCGACCTCGACTACACCATGGCGGTCGAGATCGTGCCGCCGATCGAGCTCGCCAATTTCAAGACCATCAAGCTCACCAAGCTCACCAGCGACGTCACCGACGCCGAGATCGACGAGGCGCGTCGCGCGCATCACCGAGCAGAACAAGCCCTATAGCGCCGAAGCCGGAAGGCGGCAAGGCGGCCAAGGACGACCGCGTCGTCATTTCCTTTGCCGGCACCATCGACGGCAAGCCGTTCGAGGGCGGCACCGGCGACGACTTCGTCGTGCTGATCGGATCGAACACCTTCATTCCCGGCTTCGAGGATCAGCTCGATCGGCATCGCCGCCGGCGAAACCCGCACGCTGAAGGTGACGTTCCCGGCGCACTACCGGCAATGAAGCATCTCGCCGGCAAGGACGCCGAATTCGTCGTCACCGCCAAGTCGATCGAGACGCCCGGCAGCGGTGACGGTCGACGACGAATTCGCCAAGTCGCTCGGGCCTTGAATCGCTCGCCAAGCTGCGCGATGCGGTCAAGGACCGCATCGCCGCGCGAGCATGCCGGCGTGTCGCGGCAGAAGATCAAGCGCGCGCTGCTCGACGAACTCGACAGCCGGCACAAATTCGAGCCGCCGCCGTCGCTGGTCGAGGAGGAATTCGACCGGGTGTGGAAGTCGGTGCTCAGCGAGATGGAAAACGAGAAGAAGACCTTCGCCGACGAGGGCACCACCGAGGAAAAGGCCAAGGCCGAATACCGCGCCATCGCCGAGCGGCGGGTGCGGCTCGGCCTGGTGCTGGCCGAGATCGGCGAGAAGAACACCATCACCGTGACCGACGACGAACTCAACCGCGCGGTCATGGAGCAGGCGCGCCAGTTCGCCGGCCAGGAGCAGCGGGTGTGGGATTACTACCGGCAGAACCCGCAGGCGGTCGCCGCGCTGCGCGCGCCGATCTACGAGGAAAAGGTGGTCGATTTCCTGCTCGAACTCGCCGACGTGACCGAGAAGAAGGTCTCGCGCGAGGAGCTCTTCAAGGAAGACGAATCGGCCGCTGCCTGAGCGGCTGCGCCTTGCGGCAGGCGCCACGTCGAAAATAGATCATGCGGACGCGGCGGTGACGGCTAATCTAGCCTGCCGTGATTCGCGTGAAGGAGCCGAAATGAGAGATCCGGTCGATACCTATATGAATTATCTGGTGCCCATGGTGGTCGAGCAGACCAACCGGGGCGAGCGGGCCTACGACATCTACTCGCGGCTGCTCAAGGAACGGATCATCTTCATTACCGGCCCGATCGAGGACGGGGTGGCCACGCTGGTGGTGGCGCAGCTTCTGTTCCTGGAAGCGGAGAATCCGAAGAAAGAAATCTCGATGTACATCAACTCGCCGGGCGGGGTGGTGACATCGGGCATGGCGATCTACGACACCATGCAGTTCGTGCGCCCGCCGGTGTCCACGCTCTGCGTCGGGCAGGCGGCCTCGATGGGCTCGCTGCTGCTCGCCGCCGGCGCCAAGGACATGCGCTTTGCGCTGCCGAACGCGCGCATCATGGTCCACCAGCCGTCCGGCGGGTTCCAGGGCCAGGCCACCGACATCATGGTGCACGCCCAGGAAATCCTGAACCTGAAGAAGCGGCTCAACGAGATCTACGTCAAGCATACCGGCCAGTCGCTCAAGAAGATCGAAGACGCGCTCGAGCGTGACTACTTCCTTACCGCCGAGGCGGCCAAGGACTTCGGTCTGGTCGACAAGGTGATCGAGCGCCGGCCGGAGGAAATGCTGCCAAAACCCGCCTGAGCTTTCCCAAAAGGGCATCAGCTCACCGCGCCAGCAGCCCGTGGATTGCCACGGAAGTTCCGCTTTTGCCGCAGGGTTTGGTTGGGCATTATCGTTAATAGATTCTTGATTATCACGCCGTTAGCATGCTTCGCTTATGGTGTGGGAGAGTAGATAGGGAAGCGGGCCTCCCGATTGCCAGGGTCCGCCGGGCCGGAATTCCGGCGCGAAACTTGCTTCGTTCGTTGGTCGTGTCGGCGGTGATCGAGGACAGCGCCGGCCACGGAAGTACGGACGAGTGTGACGGAGAATGGAATGAGCAAAGTCGGCGGCAGCGATTCCAAGAACACGCTCTATTGCTCGTTCTGCGGCAAGAGCCAGCACGAAGTGCGCAAGCTCATCGCCGGCCCGACCGTGTTCATCTGCGATGAATGCGTCGAACTCTGCATGGACATCATCCGCGAGGAGAACAAATCCTCGCTGGTCAAGTCGCGCGACGGCATTCCGACGCCGAAGGAAATCCGCAAGGTTCTCGACGACTACGTCATCGGCCAGGATCACGCCAAGAAGGTGCTCTCGGTCGCCGTGCACAATCACTACAAGCGGCTCAATCACCAGACCAAGCACAACGACGTCGAGCTGGCGAAGTCGAACATCCTGCTGATCGGGCCGACCGGCTCGGGCAAGACGCTGCTGGCGCAGACGCTGGCGCGCATCCTCGACGTGCCGTTCACGATGGCGGACGCCACCACGCTCACCGAAGCCGGCTATGTCGGCGAGGACGTGGAGAACATCATCCTCAAGCTGCTGCAGTCGGCCGACTACAATGTCGAGCGCGCGCAGCGCGGCATCGTCTATATCGACGAAATCGACAAGATTTCGCGCAAGTCCGACAACCCGTCGATCACCCGCGACGTGTCGGGCGAGGGCGTGCAGCAGGCGCTGCTCAAGATCATGGAAGGCACCATCGCTTCGGTGCCGCCGCAGGGCGGCCGCAAGCATCCGCAGCAGGAATTCCTGCAGGTCGACACCACCAACATCCTGTTCGTCTGCGGCGGCGCTTTCTCCGGCCTCGAGAAGATCATCTCGGCGCGCGGCCGCTCCACCTCGATCGGCTTCTCGCGCCAAGGTGCTGGCGCCGGAAGACCGCAAGCAAGGCGAAATCTTCCGCGAGGTCGAGCCGGAAGATCTGCTCAAGTACGGCCTGATCCCGGAATTCGTCGGCCGCCTGCCGGTGGTGGCGACGCTCGAAGACCTCGACGAGCCCTCGCTCAAGCTCATCCTGACCCAGCCGAAGAACGCGCTGGTCAAGCAGTACCAGCGGCTGTTCGAGATGGAATTGATCGATCTCACGCTGGCCGAGGAGGCGCTCGGCGCCATCGCCCGCAAGGCGATCGAGCGCAAGACCGGCGCGCGCGGCCTGCGCTCCATCATGGAGGGCATCCTGCTCGACACCATGTTCGATCTGCCCAGCCTGGAAGGGGTCGAAGAGGTGGTGATCTCCAAGGAGGTCGTCGAGGGAACCGCCCGCCCGCTCTACATCTATGCCGACCGCAGCGACCGGACGGCCGAGTCCAGGCAGCGCCAGCGCCTGAACTCGCCCGCCAGTGGCCGGGGAACAGCTTGTAGAATCGCGCCGTTGATGGCGTGCTGAGCGTGTTCGGTCCGTTTTTACCCAAAAAACGGGCCTTACTTGCGGACCCTAGGCCGTCATCCTACGTATAGCGTTCGAAGCGAAGTCGCGTACGAAAGATCGTAGTTTCCCGAGTGGGTGAGGGTTCGTACCCTTCCTCAAGGTGCGCCGGGCATGCCGTTCGCCCGACGCCCTCTTGCCCATCCTTCCCGGCACTGTCCGGCGATGCCGCATCAGCGGGTCAACGGACAGGGGCACAACAAAAAGGACTTCAAGCCAATGACCACCAAGCCACGACCTCAGCTGCAACCCGGCGAAACCCGGGCCTATCCGGTATTGCCGCTGCGCGACATCGTGGTGTTCCCGCACATGATCGTTCCGCTCTTCGTCGGCCGTGAAAAGTCGATCAAGGCGCTGGAAGAAGTGATGCGCTCCGACACCTTCATTCTGCTGGCGACGCAGAAGAACGCCTCCGACGACGATCCGGCGACCGACTCGATCTTCGAGGTCGGCACGCTGGCGAGCGTGCTGCAGCTGCTCAAGCTGCCCGACGGCACCGTCAAGGTGCTGGTCGAGGGCGCCGAGCGCGCCAAGGTGCTCAAATACACCGACCGCAGCGACTATTACGAGGCCGATGCCACCGTGCTCGCCGACGACATGGGCGAGCGCGTCGAGGCGGAAGCCATGGCGCGCTCGGTGGTCACCGAATTCGAAAACTATGTGAAGCTCAACAAGAAGGTGTCGCCCGAAGTCGTCGGCGTGATCCAGCAGATCGAGGATTACGCCAAGCTCGCCGATACCGTGGCCTCGCATCTCGCCGTCAAGATTCCCGACAAGCAGGACATCCTGGAGACGCCCGTCGTCACCCAGCGCCTGGAGAAGGTGCTCGGCCTGATGGAGAGCGAGATCTCCGTCCTGCAGGTGGAAAAGCGCATCCGCACCCGCGTCAAGCGGCAGATGGAGAAGACCCAGCGCGAGTACTACCTCAACGAGCAGATGAAGGCGATCCAGAAGGAGCTCGGCGACGAGGAAGGCAAGGACGAACTCGCCGAACTCGAAGAGAAGATCAAGAAGACCAAGCTCTCGAAGGAAGCCCGCGAGAAGGCCACGCACGAGCTCAAGAAGCTGCGCCAGATGTCGCCGATGTCGGCGGAAGCCACCGTCGTGCGCAACTATCTCGACTGGCTGCTGTCGATCCCGTGGAACAAGAAGAGCAAGGTCAAGAAGGATCTGGTCGGCGCCGAGAAGATTCTCAACGACGACCACTATGGCCTGGAGAAGGTCAAGGAACGCATCGTCGAGTATCTCGCCGTGCAGCAGCGCGCCAACAAGCTGACCGGGCCGATCCTGTGCCTGGTCGGTCCTCCCGGCGTCGGCAAGACCTCGCTCGGCAAGTCGATCGCGAAAGCGACCGGCCGCGAATTCGTGCGCGTGTCGCTCGGCGGCGTGCGCGACGAGGCCGAGATCCGCGGCCACCGGCGCACCTATATCGGCTCGATGCCCGGCAAGATCATCCAGTCGATGCGCAAGGCCAAGACCTCGAACCCGCTGTTCCTGCTCGACGAGGTGGACAAGATGGGCGCCGATTTCCGCGGCGATCCGTCCTCGGCTTTGCTCGAGGTGCTCGACCCCGAGCAGAACCACACCTTCAACGACCACTATCTCGAGGTCGACTACGATCTGTCCAACGTGATGTTCATCACCACGGCGAATACGCTCAACATCCCGCCGCCGCTGATGGACCGCATGGAGATCATCCGCATCGCCGGCTACACCGAGGACGAGAAGGTCGAGATCGCGCGCAAGCACCTGATCCCGCACGCGATCGCCAAGCACGGCCTCGATGCCAAGGAATGGTCGATCGACGACGAGGCGCTGCTGCTGCATGATCCGCCGCTACACGCGGGAAGCGGGCGTGCGCAACCTCGAGCGCGAGCTCTCGACCCTGATCCGCAAGGCGGTGAAGGAGCTGATGACCTCGAAGAAGAAGTCGATCGCCGTCACCGCGGCGAACCGTCGGCGACTATCTCGGCGTGCCGAAATACCGCTACGGCGAGATCGAGGCCGAGGATCTGGTCGGCATGGTCACCGGGCTTGCCTGGACCGATGTGGGCGGCGAGTTGCTCACCATCGAAGGCGTGATGATGCCCGGCAAGGGCAAGATGACCGTCACCGGCAACCTGCGCGACGTGATGAAGGAGTCGATCTCGGCGGCGGCGTCTTATGTCCGCTCGCGCGCGGTCGCCTTCGGCATCGAGCCGCCGCTGTTCGACAAGCGCGACATCCACGTGCACGTGCCGGAAGGCGCGACGCCCAAGGATGGACCGTCGGCCGGCGTCGCCATGGTCACGGCGATCGTCTCGGTGATGACCGGCATTCCGGTGCGCCGCGACGTCGCCATGACCGGCGAGATCACGCTGCGCGGCCGCGTGCTGCCGATCGGCGGCTTGAAGGAGAAGCTGCTGGCCGCGTCGCGCGGCGGCATGAAGACCGTGCTGATCCCGGAGGAGAACGCCAAGGATCTGGTGGAAATCTCCGACACGATCAAGAAGGGCCTGGAGATCATTCCGGTCACCCGCATGGACGAGGTGCTCGCCCGCGCGCTGGTGCGCAAGCCCGAGCCGATCGAATGGGACGAGGCGAGCGCCAAGCTCGCCGCGGACGCCGCGGCTGCCGAGCCGCCGGCGGTCGAGGACGACGGCTCCGGCCTGACCGCGCACTAAGCGCGACGGCACGCAACGAACAAGGAAACGGCGCCGCAAGGCGCCGTTTTCGTTTGGCGTTAAGCTGCTCGCGTCGCTGCCTGATCCGGCGGTCGAAGCGGGATAGTGGCTGGGCCAGGGCGATTAGCTCAGTTGGTAGAGCGCCTGCTTTACACGCAGGATGTCGGCGGTTCGAGTCCGTCATCGCCCACCAACCTTCGCCGCTAGCGCGGGCTATCGCGTAGCGCAGCGAAGCGGACGATCGAATGCCAGCGGCTTGTTGGCTAGCCATCGTGCGCGCAAACGCAAAACGGCAGGCGCGGAGCTTGTCGCTCCCCGCCTGCCGGTATTTCCCCGGAGGATCCGGTCTGAACGGTCAGACCGACTTCTTTCAATTCCTTGGACGCGCGGAAGGCGACCTTCTTGCTCGCCTTGATCTGGATCGCTTCGCCGGTGGCCGGATTGCGGCCCATGCGCGCGGCGCGCTTGCGCACCTGAAGGATGCCGAGGCCGCCGATGCGGATGCGCTCGCCCTTCTTCAAATGCTTGACGATGTTGCCGACGAAATCGGCCGAGCACGGCTTCCGCCTGCTTCTTCGACATCTCGTGGGTTTCCGCGAGCGCGGCGGCGAGATGTTTCAGCGTGACGGTCGGCGGTGTCGGAGCTTTTCCAGGAACCATTGCCATCGGTAGGACCCTCCTCGTGGAATCCGTGAGCTTGGCGAAGCGCCAAACACGCTCGCCCGCATAGACAATTCGGGGGCGGTCTGACCATCGATTCTTCGCGGTAAATAAGGCTTTTTCGCAATTTCCGGCGGCCGGGAGGGTTTACCTTGACTTGGGTTGAGGGCCGCCTATAACTCCGTACCAACGCCCGCGGGGGCGTAGCTCAGTTGGTTAGAGCGCTGCCCTGTCACGGCAGAGGCCGCGGGTTCGAGTCCCGTCGCTCCCGCCATTTTATCAATGACTTAGCCGCGGTTGCGCGCCGCGCAAATCGGCCGCGCTTGGGGCGACCGAATTCATGCCCGTGAAGCCCCGATCCTCGGCCTGCGAGCGCTGTTCTTCGACGTGTTCGGCACCCTGGTGGACTGGCGCACTCGGTCGCCCGGGAGGCTGAAAAAATCCTCGGGACTCTTGGCTACAGCCTCGACTGGACGGCTTTTGCCGACGCCTGGCGCGGCGAATACCAGCCCGGCATGGAGGAAGTGCGCTCCGGCCGGCATTCCGTTCTCCAAGCTCGACGTGCTGCACCGGCGCAATCTCGAGCGCTTCCTGCCGCGCTTCGGCTTGGAGAATTTGTCCGACGAAGTGCTGCGACGATCTGACGCTCGCCTGGCACCGGCTCGACGCTTGGCCGGACGTGTCCGGCGGCGATGGCGCGGCTGAAGCAGAAATTTTTGCTCGCGCCGGTGCTCGAACGGCAACATCTCGCTGATGGTCGATCTCGCGCGCCGCAACGATATTCCCTGGGACGCGATCCTCGGCTCCGAAATCGCCGGCGACTACAAGCCGAAGCCGCGCGTCTATCTCGCCGCCTGCGACGCGTTCGATCTCGCGCCCGGCGAATGCATGATGGTCGCCGCGCACAGCCAGCGATCTCGCCGCCGCCGCGCAATGCGGCCTGCGCACGGCGCACACCGCGCGGGTCAACGAATACGGGCCGAATACCGGCGAGGCGGGGCCGACGGTGCCGGTCGATGTCGCGGGCGAAGAGATTTGGCCGATCTTGCCGATCAGCTTGGCGTCTATTTCGTTTCGTCATGGCCGGGCTTGTCCCGGCCATCCACTGTCCTTGGCTACAAAAAGAAAGTCGTGGATGCCCGGCACAAGGCGTTCTGAAAGAACGCCGTTCTTCGAACGGCTATGACCGGCCATGACGGTTGAGAGTGACGAGGACGCGGGCTCATAATCGTCGAGCCAAATACGGCTTTGGATGAGCCGTTTAATGTCTGCTTTTGGGGAACAACGGAAAAAAGGTGGTTTTAGCCTGCAATGGTTTG
>CAVPOR010000001.1:527500-684656 GCA_963707095.1 uncultured Alphaproteobacteria bacterium | reverse complement strand
GACCCGGCTGGCGTTCGCAACCGCCCGACGCCCGGCTACCAAAGAAGCTGGAAAAGTCCTTCGCCTGCATGATTACGATCATTCGCGCAGCAAGCATCGTGCCAGGCCTCGCCAGCCCGGAGGAACGCGCGGCGCTGCCGCCGGTGTGCTGGCGCATGGTCTGGAAAAATCCGGTCAATGGCCGCGGCGCGCTTTATCTCGCCTCGCACGCTTACGCTGTCGAGGGCATGGATGCGGCGGCGGGTAAAAAGCTGATCGACGAGCTGACCGAAGCCGCGACCGCGCGGGCGACCAGCGACGTGCACCAATGGCGCGCTGGCGACGTCGTGATGTGGGACAACCGCGCCACCATGCACCGCGGCCGGCCGTGGCCTGCGCACGAGGCGCGGGCGATGGTGCGCACGACGATCTCGGCCACCGCGGCGGACGGACTTGAGTTGATGCGCCCGCCCTCGCAGCAGGCGGCGGAATAACGCTTAAGCCGCCTTTTCATCCCAGCATCTGCCGCGCATCGGCTGGCGTGGCGACGCTATCGCCCAGAATTTCGACGATCTTCGCCGCTTTCTCCACCAGCGTGGCATTGCTCGGCGTCAGCTCTGCCTTTTTCCAGATAGAGATTGTCCTCCAGCCCGACCCGCACATGACCGCCGAGCAGCACGGTCTGCGCCGCGATCGGGAACTGGTGCAATGAAATCCCGAAGGCGAACCAGACGCAGTCCGACGGCAGCAGACTGCGCATATAGCTTACCGCCTCCGATGTGGCGGGCTGGCCCCAGGAAATCCCCAGGCAAATCTGGAACAGGCCGGGAGCTTTGATATGGCCGGTTTCGATCAGCTTTCTGGCCAGCATCAAGTGGCCGGCCTCGAACACTTCAAGCTCGGGTGTTACGCCGGCGTCGCGGATCGCCACCGCCATGGCCTCGAGATGCGCCGGCGTGTTGACGAAAACCTGCCCGCCCATGTTCATGCTGCCCATGTCGAGGCTGCAGATGTCGGGTTTCAACTCGACCACATGTTGCACGCGCATTGCCGGCAGCGCCAAGGTGCTGCCGGGCGCGGCTTTGAGTGGTTCTTCGGCGCCAGGAATAAAGCGTGCGCCAGGGCCGGTGGTGAGGTTGATCAGCACGTCGGTGCCGCTGGCGCGGATGCGCTCGACCACCTCGCGATAAAGCGTGCCATCCATGCTCGGCTTTGTCGTTTTCGGATCGCGCACGTGGATGTGGACGATGGCCGCGCCGGCCTTGGCGGCGTCGATCGCAGAGGCGGCGATCTGTTGCGGCGTCACCGGCACGGCAGGATTGCGGGACGGCGTATCGGCCGACCCGGTCACCGCGCAGGCGATCATCACTTTACGCTGCATGATTTCCGGCCGATTTACTCGATGCGCAGATGCGCGTCGTGCACGACCTTGCCCCACTTGGCGATCTCGCTCTTGATGCGCGCGCCGAACTCCTCGGGCTTATTCGCCACCGGCACGAAGCCGAGCTTGATCAGTTGCTGCGTCACATCAGGCTCGGCCACCGCCTTGGCGATTTCGCGATTCAGCAGATCGATGATCTCCTTCGGCGTCGCCGCCGGCGCCACGATGCCGGTGAGGGTGTCGGCTTCCTGGCCGGAGTAGCCGGCTTCCTGCATGGTCGGCACGTCGGGGAGTTCGCTGCTGCGCTTGACCGCAAGCACCGCGAGCGCGCGCAATTTCCCGCTCTGGATATTGCCCAGCGCCGGCGGCAAAGCGGTAAAGGCGATCTGGGTATGGGCGCCGATGGTCGAGTTGATCGCGGGCGCGGCGCCCGGGAACGGCACGTGCACCATGTCGAGGCCGAATTGCTGCTTGAACAATTCGCCCGACAGATGCGGCGTCGAGCCGATGCCGGGTCCGGCGAAATTGTATTTGCCGGGATTGGCCTTGATCAGCTCGATCAGCTCCTTGACGCTTTTGGCCGGCACCGACGGATGGACCACGATCACATTGGGCGAATAGGCCACCATGGTGATCGGCGCGAAATCCTTGACCGCGTCGTAGGGCACCTTGGCGTAGAGCCTCATGTTGACCATGAAGCCGGTGCTCACCATCGTGAGCGTGTAGCCGTCGGCCGCGGCCTTGGCGCCTTCGGCGTTGGCGATGTTGCCGCCGGCGCCCGGCTTGTCGTCGACATAGAATTGCTGGCCGAGCGAGGCCGACAGTTTCTGCGCGACGATGCGGGCGATCACATCGGTCGGGCCGCCGGCGGCGAAACCGACCAGGATACGCACCGGATGATCGGGGTAGGGCCCGGCCATGGCGCTGCCGGCAACGAACAGGCCAAAGCAGAAAGCAAGCAAGCGGATCATGGTCTTCATGACGTCCTCACTTGAATTGCAGCTCAGTCCTTCTCTTCCTTGAAGGTCTCGCGGTACGGATGCGCGGGATAGACGCCGAGGATGGTCAGCTCCTTGGAGAAGAAGGCGAGTTCCTCGAGCGCGAATACCAGCGCGTGGTCGTCGGGATGGCCTTCGACGTCGGCATAGAATTGCGTGGCGAAGAAATTGCCGCCGACCATGTAGCTTTCCAGCTTGGTCATGTTGACGCCGTTGGTGGCGAAGCCGCCCATCGCCTTGTAGAGCGCCGCCGGCACGTTGCGCACGCGGAACACAAAGGTGGTGATGGTCTTGTTTTTGCCTGGCGAGGCCCATTTCTTTTCGCGCGACAGCACGATGAAGCGCGTGGTCGAATTGGCTTCGTCCTCGACGTTCTCTTTCAGGATATCGAGCCCGTAGATTTCCGCGGCCAGTCGCGAGGCGATGGCCGCGCGCGCGACATCCTTGCTTTCGGCCACCTCGCGCGCCGAACCGGCGGTATCGGCGGCGACGATCGGCTTTAACTTCAATTCGCGGATGATCTTGCGGCACTGGCCGAGCGCCATCACGTGGCTTTCCACGGTCTTGATGGTTTTCAGCGTCGCGCCCTTCGGCGCCATCAGCTGATTGCGGATCGGCAGAAACCATTCGGCGATGATGTGCAGTTTCGACGTCGGCATCAGATGATGGATGTCGGCGACGCGGCCGGCGACCGAATTCTCGATCGGGATCATGCCGAGATCGACGTCGCCGCCGGTCAGCGCGGAGAAGCAGTCCTCGAAGGTCGGGCAGGGCACCGGCTCGTGATCCGGATAGGCTTCGCGGCAGGCGAGATGCGAATTCGCCCCCGGTTCGCCCTGGAAAATGATCTTTTTCTTGGCCATCTCGCTCAGCCCACCCGCTTGCGCCGCAGTGGGTTGCAGACCTGACAGCCCGAGTCAACGCCAGCAACCGGTTGCCCCGAACGGGCCCGCGCCATGCGGTTTTTCGGTCCACGAAGGAACCCGGCGGCACTTTACAAGTTAGCTGATGGGGCGTCGCGGACAGCAATCTGAATATGTTGCATCGTCGCGAACTGTTGGCTGGAGTTGCGTGGCTCGCGCTTAGCGGAGCATCCGCCCATGCCGGCCTGATCTCAGGCCAGCTTCCCTGGGAGCCGAATGCAGGCCATCCGCCCGATCCCGTCAGGCCGGGGCCGTGGCTCTATTTCACCAGCCAGGAGGGCGCTGCGGTCGAGGCGCTCGCCGATCGCATTATTCCGCCGGATCCCGAAACACCGGGCGGCAAGGATTCGGGTTGTGCCGTTTACCTCGATCGTCAGCTCGCAGGTCCGTACGGTCGGGACGAGGGCCTCTACATGCGGGCGCCCTTCATGAAGGGCACGAAGCAGCAGGGCCCGCAATCGCAAAGCGTCATGGCGAAGACTTATCGCGGCGGTCTCGCGGCGCTCGATAAATATTCGCAATCGAATTATTCGGGAAAGCGCTTCGCCGACTTGGCCGACAAAGAGAAGGACGAAGTCCTGAATGGCCTTGAGAGCGAGAAGATCAAGCTCGATGGCGCGGATGGCAAGGCATTCTTCACCCAGGTCATTACAGACATACAGGCCGGCTTTTTTGCCGATCCGATCTATGGCGGCAATCGCGACATGGTGTCGTGGAAAATGATCGGCTATCCGGGCGCGCGCTACAATTATCTCGACTGGGTCGAACGCCATAACGAACGCTTCCCGCTGCCGCCGGTCAGCCTTGCCGGCCGCATCGACTGGACGCCGAAGAGGTAGCGATGGCCCGTATCCTTCCCAAAAAAGATGTCGTCATCATCGGACTAGGCTGGACTGGCTCGATTCTCGCCAACGAACTTACCGATGAAGGCCTCGACGTGATTGCGATCGAGCGCGGCCCGTGGCGCGATGCGCCGACAGATTTTCCGACCACCTATGCGCAGGACGAGTTGCGATACCACATCCGTCACGAGCTTTTCCTGCGGCCGGACCAGACCACTTTTACATTCCGCAACAAGATGGATCAGACGGCGTTGCCGATCCGCACGTGGGGCGCATTTATGCCGCCAAACGGCGTCGGCGGCGGCGGCGTGCACTGGAATGGACAAACCTACCGATTTCTGCCGTCCGACTTCGTGCTCAGGACTCATCTGACGGAGCGCTATGGGGCATCGTTTCTCCCGCAAGACATGACGATCCAGGACTATGGCGTCACCTATGACGACCTTGAGCCGTACTATGACGCTTTCGAATACCTCTGCGGCACATCCGGCACCGCCGGCAATCTAAACGGCAAGATTCAGGACGGCGGTAATCCGTTCGAAGGTCCGCGCTCGCGGCCTTATCCTAATCCGGCGCAAAAGCAGGGCTTCGGACATGCATTGTTCGGCAAAGCCGCCCGCGAGCTTGGCTACAAGCCGTTCCCGCAGCCGTCGGGCAATTTGTCGCAAGCCTATACCAACCCGCTCGGCGTCCGGCTCGGACCCTGCACTTATTGCGGTTTCTGCGAATGGTTCGGCTGCGCCAACTATTCCAAGGCCAGCCCGCAGACCACCGTCCTGCCGGTGCTGGTGCGCAAGTCGAATTTTGCGGTGCGTGACAATTCCGAAGTCACCAGGATCAATACCGACCGTTCCGGCAAGCGCGCCACCGGCGTCACCTTCGTCGACTCCTCCGGGGAGGAATGGGAGCAGCCCGCCGATCTGGTGATTCTTGCGGCCTATTCGATGTTCAACGTGCAGCTTCTGTTGCTGTCCAAAATCGGCCAGCCCTACGATCCGGCTGCCAATACCGGTGTGATCGGCCGCAACTTCACGCATCAGACCATGTCGGGCGTGGATGGATTTTTCGACAAGTCGAAATTCAACTTCAATCCGTTCATCGCTTCCGGTGCCATTGGCATGATCATCGACGAATTCAACGGCGACAATTTCGACCACGGCCCGCACGGTTTCGTTGGCGGCGGCTATTTCGCTCATGCCCAGACCAACGGCCGCCCGATCACCACCACGCCGGTGCCGCCCGGCACGCCAAAGTGGGGCGCGAAGTGGAAGGAAGCGGTTCGCGACAATTATCTAAGCACAGTGAGCGGCGCTGCCGTTCACGGCAGCTTCTACAGTTATCGCGACGTCTATCTCGATCTCGATCCGACTTATCGTGACCGCTTTGGCCGTTCACTGATGCGGATGACGATTGATTTCCATGACAACGAACTCAAGGCCGCCGCGTATCTCACGGATAAATTGGATGAGATCGTCAAGGCGATGGGCGCCAATCAGACCGTGAAGAAGCCGCGCAAAGGTCCTTACGACATCACGACCTACCAAACCACGCACCTCAACGGCGGCGCCGTCATGGGCACGGATCGCAAGACCAGCGCGCTCAACCGTTACCTGCAGAGCTGGGACGTGCCGAATTTGTTCGTGATGGGCGCGAGCGCGTTCCCGCAGAATGCTGGCTACAACCCAACCGGCACGGTCGCGGCATTGGCTTTTTGGTCGGCCAAGGCGATCCGCGAGCAGTATCTCAAAAATCCGGGGCCGCTGGTCGATGCATAAATATGCGACCAGATCGGCAGCGATCGCGGCGGGCGCGTCGCTGCTGTTGTTTGCCGCCTCGGTCGCTGCCAGTGAGCAGGATTTCACGCAAGTCGAAAAGGGCCGTTATCTCGCAACGGCAGCGGATTGTGTCGCCTGCCATACCGTTCCCGGGTCCGGCAAACCGTTTGCCGGCGGCCGGCCGATCGAGACGCCGTTCGGCAATATCACCTCGGCCAACATCACCCCGGACAAAGACACCGGCATCGGCGCCTGGACCGACGACCAGTTCGAGCGCGCGGTACGCAAAGGCATCCGCCCCGATGGTTCGCGGCTCTATCCGGCAATGCCGTTCAATGCCTATACCAAGATGTCGCACGACGACGTCGTCTCGATCCGCGCCTATCTCAAAACTTTGCCGGCCGTTCACAATCCGGTTGTCAGCGATACATTGCCGTTCCCGTTCAATATCCGCACCGGCATGCGCGCTTGGGACGCGCTCTATTTCACCGAGGGCGAGTTCAAGCCCGATCCGAACAAATCGGTGGAATGGAATTGCGGCGCGTATCTAGTCGAGGGCCCCGGCCATTGCGGCGCCTGTCACACGCCTAAATCATTTCTTGGCGGCGATAAAAGCAGCGAATACCTGCAAGGGTCGCAGCTTCAGGATTGGGTGACGCCCGAACATCACCAATGACAATGCCGCCGGGCTCGGCGCCTGGTCGGTGGACGACGTCGTGACCTATATGCGCACCGGACACAATCGCATCACCGCCGCGACCGGTCCGATGGCGGAGGAAGTCGAGAATTCCAGTTCAAAGATGACCGACGGCGACCTCAAGGCGATCGCGACCTATCTCAAGTCCCTGCCGGGCGATTCAGCCAATCCCCAGCCGCTCAAGCCCGATGACCCGATGATGTCGGCTGGACAGGCGATTTTCCGCGATCAATGTTCGGCCTGCCATTCGATCGACGGCAAGGGCGTCGCGCAGTTGTTCCCCTCGCTCGCGGACTCCTCGATGCTGCGCTCACGCGATCCGCGCAGTGCGATCCGGCTGGTTTTGCGCGGCGCGCGTAGCGTTGCGACCGATGTGGAGCCGACAGCACCAGGCATGCCGTCGTTCGGCCGCCAGCTCGATGACGATCAGGTAGCGGCGGTGCTGACGTATGCCCGCAACGCCTGGGGACGGCCCGCACCGGCGGTCACGGCAGCGGACGTCAGCGAGGCTCGACGCGCGCTGCACGCACGGACCGACTAACTCAATAACTTCCGCGCTTTCGCCAGTTCCTCCGGCGTATCGACGCCGAGCGGCACGCTTTTGACGATGGCGACATCGATGCGCATGCCGGCATCGAGCGCCCGCAACTGCTCAAGCTTCTCGCGCTGCTCGTTGGCTGAGGGCGGCAACTTGACGAAATGCGCGAGCGCCGCGCGCCGGTAGGCGTAAAGCCCGATGTGATGATAATGCGGCCCGGGGCCGGTGGCATTGGCGCGCGTGAAAGTCATTCCACGGAAACGCCCGGGCGCGACGCTGGCGCCGGACACCTTGACCACGTTCGGATTGGTACGATCGGCGGGGTCGGTGATGACCGCGGCGATTGTCGCAATGTCGACCGCAGGATCGGACAGCAGCCCAAGCGCGGCGCGGATGTCGGCGGGATCGAGGGTCGGCAGGTCGCCTTGCACATTGACCACCTGTCCGACACGGCGCTCGGGATCGATCGCTTCCAGCGCTTCATAGATGCGGTCGGAGCCGGATACGTGGTCGGCCCGTGTCAGGATGGCGCGGCCACCCGCTTTTTCTACAGCCGTAGCGACACTTTCCGAATCGGTCGCCACCACGGCCTCGCCGATTTTCGCGGCCTGCGCGCGGCGCAGAACGTGCACGATCATCGGTTCGCCGGCGATATCCGCCAAGGGCTTGCCGGGCAGGCGGGCGGACGCCATGCGGGCAGGGATGAGAATGACGGTGTCGGGCATCGGGTCGGCTACCGGACTTCAACGAATGTCGCGTGGGCCGCCGCGCTTATACGGGTTGCCAGCGCGACGGCAAAACGGTATCTGTCCGCCGCCGCCACATCCTTCTGCCTTCCTTGGTGGTAATTCCGGCCGGTCCCGCTATCGCGCCCTCTCGGGAGCCTTTTTTCGATGAATTCCTTCGAGCTCAACAAGATTCTGGGCGCCATCCTCGGCACCTGCCTGATCACGCTCGCGCTCAATATCGGCGCTGGCGCCATTTTCGCGCCCGAGAAGCCGGCCAAGCCCGGTTATGCCATCGCGGCCAAGGAGCCCGGGAACACGGAGAAGGCCGCGCCCAAAGCGCCGTCGCAGCCGATCGAGAATCTGCTGGCTTCGGCCTCGGTGGACAAGGGGAAGCAGACCGCCAAGCAATGCCAGGCTTGCCACACCTTCGAAAAGGGCGGCCCGAATCGGGTCGGTCCGAACCTCTGGAATATCGTCGGCGATGAGCGCGGCAAGGATCGCGGCGGCTTCAACTTCTCCGCGGCCATGAAGGCCAAGGGCGGCAAATGGACCTTCGACGAACTCAACAAGTTCCTGGCCGGCCCGCGCGAATATATTCCAGGCACGGCGATGACCTTTGCCGGGTTGTCTCGTGAGCAGCAGCGCGCCGACGTGATCGCTTTCCTCGACACCATGGCGGACAGTCCGGTGCCGTTGCCGAAGGCGGCGGCCAATGCGCACCGGCTCCGGCGGGCAACACGCCCGCTCCGGCCGGCGCACCGCCGGCAGCGCCGCCCGCGAAATGACCGCAAGCATAGCGAATTGACGATGCGGCCGGGCGATTGCCCGGCCGTTTTGTTATGGGTGATGTGGCGGAAGGCCGCTGGCGGCAGACCGGAAAACCGACATAATCGCCCGCGATTGCATTAGCGAGCGCATTGTGCCGGAGCCAAATCTTGAAGGTCTTGTCTTGAAAACCTTGCCGATGAAAATGACCCGCCGTTTCGTTCTGCGCGGCACCGCCGCGGCGCTGACAGCGCTCGGCGCTGGATCGCCGGCAGGCAAGGCGGCGGCGCAATCAAAGCAATGGAAGCACGGCCTGTCGCTGTTCGGCGACCTGAAATATCCGGAAGGCTTCAGGCAGTTCGACTATGTCAATCCGGCGGCGCCCCAAGGAGGCACGGTGCGGCAGATCGCGTTCGGCACTTTCGACAATTTCAATACGGTGGTGGCGGGCGTGAAGGGCAGCCTGGCCAACGGCACGGAGCTGTTCACCGAAACGCTGACTGACGCCGGCACTCGACGAAGTATCCACCGAATACGGATTGCTGGCGGAAGCGGTTAGTTATCCGGACGACCGATCATCGGTCACCTACCGGCTGCGCGCCAATGCACGCTGGCACGACGGCAAGCCGGTGACGCCGGATGATGTGATTTTTTCATTCAATACGTTCAAGACCAACAGCCCGTTTTACGGCGCCTATTACCGCCACGTCCTCAAGGTGGAGAAGGGCGGCGGAGCGCGAGATTACCTTCACTTTCGACGGACCTGGCAACCGCGAACTGCCGCAGATTATCGGCCAGCTGCCGGTGCTGCCGAAGCATTGGTGGGAGGGCACCGACAAGTCGGGCAATAAACGCGACGTCACCCAGACCACGCTTGAGCCGCCGCTTGGCTCCGGTCCCTACCGGCTGAAGGATTTTACGCCCGGCCGTTCGCTCATCTACGAGAAGGTCGCCGACTATTGGGGCAAGGATCTCAACGTCGATCATCGGCACGCGAAACTTTCAGACACTTCGCTTTGAATATTATCGCGACTCGACGGTCGCGCTGCGAGGCCTTCAAGGGCGATCAGGTCGACTGGCGCAGCGAGAACAGCGCCAAGAACTGGGCGACCGCTTACGATTTTCCCGCGGTGCGCGACAAGAAGGTCGTGCTGGAGGAATTTCCGATCCGCAATCTCGGCGTGATGCAGGCCTTCGCTTTCAATATCCGGCGCGACAAGTTCAAGGACGCGCGCGTGCGCCGCGCCTTCAACTTCGCGTTCGATTTCGAGGAAATGAACCGGCAAATCTTCTTCGGCCAGTACAAGCGCATCGCCAGTTATTTCGAGGGCACCGAACTGGCGTCATCCGGCGTTCCCGAAGGCCTGGAGCTTGAAATCCTCAAAGTCGTGAAAGACCAGGTGCCGGCCGAACTTTTCACTCAACCCTACAGCAATCCGGCCGGCGGCAATCCGCAGGCGGTGCGCGACAATTTCCGCCACGCGCTCGCGCTGTTCCGGGATGCCGGCTACGACATCAAGGATACCAAGCTGGTGAATGCCAAAACCGGCGAGCAGTTCAGGGTCGAATTTCTGGTCGACGATCCCGTCGACCGAGCGTTTCGTGCTGTTCTACAAGCCCTCGCTCGATCGCATCGGCATGACCGTGACGACGCGCGTGGTCGATGCGGCGCAATACGAAAACCGCCTGCGGCAGTGGGATTATCGACATCATCGTCGCGTCGTGGGCCGAGTCGCTGTCGCCCGGCAACGAGCAGCGCGACTTCTGGAGTTCTGCCGCCGCCGACCAGCCCGGTTCGCGCAACTATGATCGGCATCAAGAATCCGGCGGTCGACACGCTGATCGAGCGCGTGATCTTTTCCAAAGACCGCGCCGAGCTGGTGGCCGCCACCAAGGCGCTCGACCGCGTGCTGTTGTGGAATTATTACGTCGTGCCGCAATGGACCTACGGCAAGCAACGCACCGCGCGCTGGGACCGCTTCGGCCATCCCGACAATATGCCGAAATACGGGGCCGCGGCGTTCCCGACCGTCTGGTGGTGGGACGCGGACAAGGCGGCCAAGGTGCCGCAGCGGTCTTGATCACCCGCCGGCATGCGTTGGTACTGTCGGCGGGCGCGTTTGCCGCCGCGAAACTGGCGCCTTCGGCCGTGGCACAAGAGGTTGAACGCCACGGCATGTCGGCGTTCGGCGATCTCGCCTATCCGGCGGATTTTCCGGCTTTCAAATACGTCAATGCCGGATGCGCCGAAAGGCGGCGCCTATTCGGAAGCGATCAGCAGTCGCGGCTACAATGGATCGTTCCTCACCTTCAATTCGTTCAACGCCTACATCCTCAAAGGTGAGGGCGCCTTCGGAATGGACCTCACCTTCGCCGCGCTGATGGCGCGCTCGGGCGACGAACCGGATGCTATGTATGGGCTGGCCGCGCGCGGCGTCACGATTTCCAGCAATGGGTTGACCTATCGTTTCGCGCTGCGCCCGGAAGCCAAATTTCACGACGGCACGGCGCTGACCGCGCATGACGTGGCGTGGTCGCTGACGGCGCTGAAAGAAAAAGGCCATCCGATCATCACGCAGCAACTGCGCGACTTCAAAGGCGCGGAGGCGGTCGACGATCATACCGTGGTCGCGCGCTTTGCCGACAAGCGCGGCCGCGACGTGCCGCTGTTCGTCGCCGGTCTGCCGATTTTCTCGAAGGCGTATTATTCCAAGCAGGAATTCGACCAATCGACGCTTGAAATTCCGCTCGGCAGCGGTCCCTACAAAGTCGGACGCTTCGACGCCGGGCACTTCATCGAATTCGAACGGATGAAGGATTGGTGGGGCGCCAATCTGCCGGTAGCGCGCGGGCAATATAATTTCGACAGCGTACGTTACGAATATTATCGCGATCGCGAGGTCGGTTTCGTCGGCTTTACCGCCAAGAACTATCTGTTCCGCGAGGAGTTCACCTCGCGTACCTGGGCGACGCGCTACGATTTCCCAGCTTTCAAGGACGGCCGCGTCAAGCGCGCCGTGCTGCCCGACGATACGCCGTCCGGCGCGCAGGGCTGGTTCATGAATTTGCGGCGGCCGCAATTCAAAGACCGCCGCCTGCGCGAGGCGCTGATCGACGCCTTCGATTTCGAATGGACCAACAAGACCCTCATGTATGGCTCCTACGACCGCACAGTGTCGGTGTTCCAGAATTCTCCGATGATGGCGGAGGGTAAGCCGGACGCGGCGCAGCTTGCGCTCCTTGAACCCTTTCGCGGCAAGCTGCCGGACGAGGTCTTCGGCGAGCCCTACGTGCCGCCGGTGACCGACGGCTCGGGCCATGACCGCCGCTGGCTGCGGCACGGCGCGCAATTGCTCGACGAGGCCGGTTTTACGCTCAAGGGCGGCAAGCGTGCGATGCCCGATGGCCGGCCTATCACCATCGAGTTTCTGATCGACGAGCCGACATTCACCCCGCATCATTTGGCCTACATCAAAAATCTCAATGTCCTCGGCATCGATGCCATCTTGCGCGTGGTCGATCCGGTGCAATACCGCGCGCGCGTGGACGGCTTCGATTTCGACATCACGGTCGAGCGCTTCAGTTTTTCGGCGACGCCCGGCGACTCGTTGCGCACCTATTTTTCGTCCCAATCGGCTGCCACAAAGGGGTCGCAAAATCTGGCGGGCATCGCCGATCCGGCGGTTGATGCGCTGGTCGATCTGATCATTGCCGCCAAGACGCGTTCTGAACTCACCACCGCCTGCAAGGCGCTCGATCGCGTCATCCGCGCCGGGCGCTATTGGATACCGCATTGGTACAAAGCATCGCACTGGATTGCGTATTGGGATGTCTTCGCCTTTCCCGCCGCCCAGCCACGCTATTTCCGGGGCATTCCGGAAACCTGGTGGTACGACAAAGACAAGGCGGCGAAGTTGGAAAAGGCCGGTTAGGCCGCTATTTCAAAGCTTTCACCCGCTCGCGGAATGACATACTGAGGGACGCATGAGCGCCTACATCATCCGCCGCCTGTTGTTCATGATCCCGACCATGTTCGGGATCATGCTGGTGGCGTTTGTTGTCGTACAATTTGCCCCCGGCGGCCCGGTCGAGCAGGTGATCGCCAAACTCAGCGGCACCGATACCGGCGCAACGTCGCGCATTTCGGGCTCGCCTTCGGGCGATTTCGGCAGCCGCGGCATGGCGCAGGGCGGCTCGGGCGTCGACGCGGTTTCCTCCAAGTATCGCGGCGCACAGGGGCTCGATCCCGAGTTCATCAAAAAGCTTGAAAAGCAGTTCGGCTTCGACAAGCCCGCCTATGAACGTTTCGGCCTGCTGCTGTGGAATTACATCCGTTTCGATTTCGGCAAGAGTTATTTCCGCGACATCAGCGTGCTGCAGCTCATCAAGGAGAAGCTGCCGGTGTCGATTTCGCTCGGCATCTGGATGACGCTGCTGACCTACCTGATTTCGATTCCGCTCGGCATCAAAAAGGCGGTCGACGCTGGCACGCGCTTCGACGTGTGGACCTCGAGCGTGGTCATTGTCGGCTACGCCATTCCCGGTTTTCTGTTCGCGATTCTGCTGATCATCTTGTTTGCCGGCGGCTCGTTCTTCGACTGGTTCCCGCTGCGCGGATTGGTGTCGGAGAACTGGCATCAATTGCCGTGGTACGGCAAGATCTATGATTACTTCTGGCATCTCACGCTGCCGATCATCTCGATGGCGCTGTCGGCCTTCGCGACGATGACGCTGCTAACCAAGAATTCGTTTCTCGAGGAAATTCGCAAGCAGTACGTGCTGACCGCCCGCGCCAAGGGCTGCACCCGCAACCAGGTGCTCTACGGTCATGTCTTTCGCAACGCCATGCTGATCGTGATCGCCGGATTTCCGGGCGCTTTCGTGCATGCCTTTTTTACCGGCTCCCTGCTGATCGAGACGATTTTTTCACTCGATGGCCTTGGATTGCTTGGCTTCGAGAGCGTGCTGAACCGCGACTACCCGATCGTGTTCGCCACGCTCTATATCTTCTCGCTTATCGGCGTGGTGGTGAACCTGATCTCCGATCTCACTTATACCTGGATCGATCCGCGCATCGATTTCGAGACGCGGGAGGTCTGAGGTGGACGTGCGGGCCGGCATCAAATCTCCGGACACGGCGGCCGTAGGCATATCCGGTCTCGACGTGCCGCCGTCACGGCACTCAATTCTGATTTCGCCGCTTAACCGCCGGCGCTGGGAAAACTTCAAGGTCAACCGGCGCGGCTATTGGTCGCTGTGGATTTTCCTGGCGATGTTTCTGCTGTCGCTGTTCGCGGAATTCATCGCCAACGACAAACCGATCTACATCCACGTCAATGGCCAGTCGTATTTCCCGGCGCTGGTGACCTATCCCGATACGGCCTTTGCCAAAGGGCCCGACAAGAACCTGTTCGGCACCGCCGCCGATTACAAAGACGACTATCTGATGGGTTTGATCAAGCAGGAAGGCGGCACTGTGATCTGGGCGCCGGTGCACTATTCCTACAATACGCAAGTGAGCAATCCGCCATCGCCGGTGCCGTCCAAGCCGACCTGGCTGCTCAACGCCAAGGATTGCGATTTCGCCGCCAAAAACGGATTCGGCAAATGCGGTGAGATCGAGCCCAATTGGCTCGGCACCGACGACGTCAGCCGCGACGTGCTGGCGCGCCTGATCTACGGCTTTCGTATCTCGGTGTTGTTCGGGTTGGCGTTGACCATCATCTCTTCGATCGTCGGTGTCGCCGCCGGCGCGGTGCAGGGCTATTTCGGCGGCTGGGTCGATCTCTTGTTCCAGCGCTTCATCGAGATCTGGACCTCGATCCCCTCGCTTTATTTGCTGCTGATCATCTCATCAGTGCTGGTGCCGGGTTTCTTCGTGCTGCTCGGAATTTTGCTGCTGTTTTCCTGGGTGTCGCTGGTCGGATTGGTGCGCGCCGAATTCCTGCGCGGGCGCAATTTCGAATACATCATGGCGGCGCGCGCGCTCGGCGTGTCGAACGCGGTGATCATCTTCCGTCACTTGCTGCCCAACGCCATGGTGGCGACCATGACGTTCCTGCCGTTCATCCTGTCGTCGTCGGTGATGACGCTGACCGCGCTCGACTTCCTCGGCTTTGGCCTGCCGCCCGGATCTCCATCGCTCGGCGAATTGTTGAGCCAAGGAAAAGGCAATGTGCAGGCGCCATGGCTCGGTCTCACTGGTTTCTTCTCAATCGCCATCATGCTGTCGCTTTTGATTTTCATCGGCGAGGCGGTGCGCGACGCCTTCGATCCGCGAAAGACTTTTAGATGAGTAGGATTTGCCGATGAGCGAGAAACTCCTTGTCATCCGCGATCTGTCGGTCGCCTTCGGGCAGGGCGCGCGCCAAGTGCTGGCGGTTGACCGCGTGTCATTCGACATCGGCAAAGGCGAGACCGTGGCGCTGGTGGGCGAGAGCGGCTCCGGCAAGTCGGTGACCGCGCTGTCGGTGATGAAGCTGTTGCCCTATCCGGCCGCGCACCATCCGTCCGGCTCGGTCACGTTCAAGGGCCGCGAACTGCTCACCATGGAGGAGCGCGAAATCCGCAAAGTGCGCGGCAACGACATCACCATCATTTTCCAGGAGCCGATGACCTCGCTCAATCCGCTGCACACGATCGAGAAGCAGATTGGCGAGATATTGCTGCTGCATCAAGGTCTTACGGGCGCAGCGGCGCGCACCCGCATCGTCGAACTGCTCGGCCAAGTCGGCATTCCCGATCCGGCCTCGCGACTGGCGAGTTATCCGCATCAGCTCTCGGGCGGTCAGCGCCAGCGCGTGATGATCGCCATGGCGCTGGCGAACGAGCCCGATTTATTGATCGCCGACGAGCCCACCACCGCGCTCGACGTGACGGTGCAGGCGCAAATCCTCAAGCTGCTGAAAGACACGCAGACACGGCTCGGGATGTCGATGTTGTTCATCACGCACGACCTCGGCATCGTGCGCAAGCTCGCCGACCGGGTCTGCGTCATGCAAAACGGCAAGATCGTGGAGCACGGTGCGGTCGAGCGCGTGTTCACCGCGCCCGAGCATCCCTATACGCGGGCGTTGCTGGCGGCCGAGCCGAAGCCCGATCCGGCGATGCCGCACCCCGAGGCGCCGGTCGTGGTTTCGACCGATAATTTGAAAGTCTGGTTTCCGATCAAGCGCGGCGTGCTGCGCAAGATTGTCGGCCACATCAAGGCGGTGGATGGCATCAGTCTTGAGGTGCGCAAGGGCGAGACGCTCGGCGTGGTCGGCGAGTCGGGCTCGGGGAAAACCACGCTCGGCCTTGCGATCCTGAGGCTGATCTCGTCGCAAGGTCCGGTGGTGTTCATGGGCGATACCATCCAGGGCCTCAAGTTCAAGCAGATGCGGCCGTACCGCCGCGACATGCAGATCGTATTCCAGGATCCATACGGTTCGCTCTCACCACGCATGTCGGTGTCCGACATCATCGAGGAGGGCCTGTGGGTGCATCATCCGCATCTGACGGCAGACGAGCGCACGCGCCGCGTGATGGCCGCGCTCACCGATGTCGGGCTCGATCCCGATGCCCGGTTTCGCTTTCCGCACGAATATTCCGGCGGCCAGCGCCAGCGTATCGCGCTGGCGCGCGCGCTGGTGCTGGAACCGACCTTCATCGTGCTCGATGAGCCGACCAGCGCGCTCGACATGCTGATCCAGTCGCAGATGGTCGATCTGCTGCGCGATCTGCAGAAGAAGCGCGATCTCACCTATATGTTCATTTCGCACGACCTGCGCGTGGTGGCAGCGCTGGCGAGCAGGCTTTTGGTGTTGCGCAACGGCAAAATGGTGGAGGAGGGCGCAGCCAGCGATCTGTTCAAGAACCCGCAGAGCGATTATACGCGCGCGCTGTTTGCCGCTGCCTTCAACCTGGAGACCGCGCCTGAGGGGGTGGTGGCGCAATGATGTCTGGGGACGAACGGTATTTTAGATCCGCTTGACGCTTGTCACTTCGCCGCCCGCGGCCTTGATGCGCGCGACGGCGTCCGAGGCCTGCTCGATCGCCACCGCCATGGCATGCGCATTAGCGTGCAGGAGCGTCTCGCTATCGCGCGCGATAGCGACATGGCCCTTCCAGAACACCAGATCGCCGCGCCGCAACTCGCCCAGCGACGACAATTTGCCGAGCGCCATTTCCTGCATATCGCTGTCACGTGAACAAATTATACCGGCCGCCTGTAACGCGACCTGCACCAGCCCCGAGCAATCGATCCCCAGCGATGTCTTGCCGCCCCACAGATAGGGCGTGTTGAGGAATTCCTCGGCGATGACGACGAAATCCTTCTGCCGTGCCTTGATCGGTGCGAGATGGGCGAGCGGCAAATGCCAGCCGTTAGCCGTAACGCCAAAGCGCTCGTCCTGCTTTACGATTGCGACCGCCGAGCCCATCGGCAGCGCTGCCGCCGGTGGCAGCTTGATGTCCGGCCCCGGGAAAGCCAGCGTGCGCGGCACCGATACTTTGTGGGTCGGCGCCTTGCCGGTTTTGCCGAGCGCGCCGGCCGAGAGCCAGCCGACATAGCCGTCGGTCTCAAGCTGGCCCCAGGCCCAGCCTTCATCGGTGGTTTCGTAAACGATCACCCGCTCGCCGTAGAGCGCCTGGGTGTCGAGCCGCGCCTCATGCGACGGCGTGCGGCGCAAGGCCACGAACGGCTCGGCGACTTCGTGACGCACGCCTTCGACAAAGTGCTTGGCTTCGACCTGGCCCTGAAGACGTTTAGCCGCCAGCTCGGGCCGGAATGCATTGATGCGGGGGTCTAAAGCAACCATGCTTTCCCACTTTTCGGGATCATGCGTTAGGAATATCGCGCGCAAAGCAGCGCGTAGAGCGCGCGGGCCGACTGCAATTCGGCGCCTTCCGGGCGGCCGGGCTTGGCGGCCGGCGTCCAGGCGAAGATGTCGAAATGCAGCCAGGATTTCGCGGCGACGAATTTGCTCAGGAAAAGCGCCGCGGTGATGGCGCCACCATGGCCGCCGGTGCTGACATTGTTGGTGTCGGCCACCTTCGAGTCGAGCAGGGTCTCGTAAGGACGCCACAGCGGCATGCGCCAGAGTGGATCGTTCACGGCGGCCGCGCAATGCGCGAGTTCGCTAGCCAGCGCATCATCGTCGGTGAAAAACGGCGGCACTTCCGGGCCCAGCGCCACCCGCGCGGCGCCGGTCAGCGTGGCGAAATCGGCGATCAGTTCCGGTCTGTCCTCGTCGGCGAGCGCGAGCGCGTCGGCCAGGATCAACCTGCCCTCGGCGTCGGTATTGCCGATCTCGACGCTGATGCCTTTGCGCGATGTGTAGATGTCGCGCGGCCGAAAGCTTGTGCCGGAGATCGAATTCTCCACCGCCGGAATGATCACGCGCAGCCGTACTTTAAGCTTGCGCGCCATGATCATATGCGCGAGCCCCAAAGCCGTTGCGCCGCCGGCCATGTCCTTCTTCATGTTGAGCATGCCGGCATCGCTTTTGATGTCGAGGCCGCCGGTGTCGAAGCACACGCCCTTGCCGACCAAAGTGATTTTCGGGTCGGTCACGCTGCCCCAGGTCATGTCGATCAGCCGCGGCGAACGCGGCGAGCCGGCGCCGACCGCAGCGACCAGTGGGAATTCCTTGGCGAGCTTGTCGCCGCTGGTGATGTGCACGCTTGCGCCGTGTTGTTTGGCGAGCGCGCGGGCGGCATCTTCCAGCTCGGCCGGGCCCATGTCGTTCGATGGGGTATTGATGAGGTCGCGCGCCAGGCTCACGCCTTCGACGATGCGGGTGAGGTCGCCGCCGTCGACCCCGTCAGGCACGACCAGTTTCACCTGACGCGCCTCCGCCTTGCGATAGCGGGTGAATTGATAGGCGCCGAGCGCAAAGGCGAGCGCGGCCAGCCGCATATCGTGCGGCGCATTGGCGAAGCGGTAAATACCGGGCGGCAGCAACGTCGCCAAGGCGCCCGGCCGGAACAGGTCTTTCACCGGTTCGTCGGCATTTTCCAGCCCGAACAGCACGCCGGCCAGTTTGCCGTCGGGTCCCGGCACCAGGAGATGACGCCCGGGCTTGGGCTCGTAACCGGCGGCGCGCAGATACGTGCGTTCGCGGTCATCGATGATCTCGGTCGCCTGGTCGAAATTGGCCGCGGTGACAAATAAAATCGGCACCGAAGTTTCGGCGGCGCTTGCAAAAATCGGATGCATGGTCACTCCGCGGCGTCACGCATCGAGGGTTTCGGCGTATATCCGTCGCGCGTCTGCGGCAGTTTCCAGCCCAGCATCTTGCCGGCGACCAGCGTGCGCAGCACCTGCGCCGTGCCGCCGCCGATGGTGAACATGCGCACGTCGCGCGCCATTCTTTCCAAGGGAAGTTCGCGCGAGTAGCCGCGCGCGCCGAACAACTGCAGCGCGTCATTGACGATTTTGATGGCGCTTTCGGAGGCGAAGACTTTCGCCTGCGCCGCCAGCATCGGATCGGGAAAGGCGCTGCCGTCGGGCCCGCGCGAGCGCGCGGCTTGATAGAGCATCAAGCGCGATGCCGTGAGTTGCGTCTGCATGTCGGCCAGCATCCATTGCAGGCCCTGGAATTCGCCGATCGGGCGGCCGAACTGCTCGCGCGTCTTCGCCCATTCCAGTGCATGCTCAAGCGCACCGGCCGCGACACCCATTGCCACGGTGCCGGCGCCGACGCGCTGGCTGTTATAGGCGTTCATCAAATCGGCGAAGCCGCGGCGAAACCGGACGGCGGCAGCACCGCCATGCCCGCCGGCACTTCGAGATCCTCAAAGATCAATTCGCCCTCCGGCATGCCGCGCAGGCCCATGGTCTGCTCGCGCCGCCCGACACGTAGACCTTTTGCCTCGTCCCGCACGGCGAGGAACCCGCCGATGCCTAGATCCTGCCCCGCGCTCGTCGAACACGCGCGCGAAAATCAGATGCAGGCGCGACACCCCGGCGCCGGTGATCCAGTGTTTCTTGCCATTGATGATGTACGTGTCGCCGCGTTTGTCGGCGCGCGTCGTCATGGCGAGCGCGTCGGAGCCGGCATCCGGCTCGGTGATGCAGATGGCCGGCTTGTCACCTTCCAGCACCAGGCGCGCGGCGAGCTTTTTCTGCGCCTCGCTGCCATAGGCCATCACGGTCGAGACCGCGCCCATATTGGCCTCGACCACGATGCGTGCGGTGACCGCGCAGGACTTGGCCATTTCCTCGATCACCAGCACGGCGTCGAGGAACGAGGCGTTCTTGTCCGCCCAGCGCCTTCGGCATGGTCATGCCGAGGAAACCGGCCTCGGCCAGCGCCTTCACGATGTCCCAGGGGTATTGCTCGTCGCGGTCGATTGTCGCAGCGCGCGGCCGCACCACGTCGTGCGAGAAGGCGCGCGCGCGCGCCTGTAGCGCGATTTCGTCTTGGGAAAGCCCAATATCCATGATGTCGATCTTAAATCCGGTAGGCGCCTCAGAATACAAGTTAACCAGTCGTTAGGGTTAACGTTTTATTGCTCGGAAATGCCGTTGGAATGCCTGCCTCCGGATTGCCATGCGTCCTAAATCGGCCCGTGCCGCCCATCTGCTTGCCTCGGCCGCCGTTGCGGCCATGCTGGCTTTGCCGGTCGCGGGCTGCAAGACTACCAGCGACGACATAACCGGCTCGGTCGCCGCGGCCAGCGCGCCCCACAGCGACGCCGAGTGGCGGCACGAGGTCGACGTCTGGAGCGCCCGCTATCGCGATAAGCCGAGCGATCCGGATACGGCCATCGCCTATGCCCAGGCGCTGCGCGCTACCGATCAGCGCGCCCAGGCCGTCGCCGTGCTGGAGCAGGCCTCGATCCGCAATCCGCACAATTTGCCATTGCTTGGCGCCTATGGCCGAGCGCTGGCCGATGCCGGCGACTATAACCAGGCGCTCGACGTCCTGGGCCGCGCGCACACGCCCGACCAGCCCGACTGGCGCATCCTCAACGCGCAAGGCGCGGTGCTCGACCAACTGGGCCGCCATGCCGAAGCACAGCGGCATTATTCGGCCGCGCTCAAAATCAAGCCGGACGAGCCGTCGATTTTGTCCAATCTCGGCCTTTCCTATGCCTTGACCAAGGACCTGCGGCGCGCCGAGGCGACGCTGCAGCAGGCGGTGGCACGGCCCAATGCCGGACCCAAGGTGCGGCAGAACCTTGCGCTGGTCGTCGGCCTGGAAGGCCGCTTCGCCGAAGCCGAGAAAATCGCCAGCGCCGATTTGCCCGTGGACGAAGCCGCCGCCAATGTGCGGTATCTGCGGGAAATGCTGGCGCAGCGGGGCCAAGTATCGAAAAAACCCGCGCGGTCCAGCGTGCCGCCGCCCGATCCCGGCAACTAAACGCGAATTCAACGCGCCAATAATTTTGAAAGCTTGACCGCCGCGGCGTCCGCGTCAGTGCAGCGCCATGACCTTGATCGCGGCCGGGCCGAGAATCACGATGAACAGCACCGGCAGGAAGAACAGGATCATCGGCACCGTCAGTTTGGGCGGCAGGCCGGCGGCCTTCTTCTCGGCTTCCGACATGCGCATGTCGCGATTTTCCTGCGCCATGACGCGCAGCATGTTGGCGAGCGGCGTGCCGTAACGTTCCGCCTGCTGCAAGGCCATGCAGACCGATTTCACGCCTTCCAGGTCGGTGCGCTTGGCGAGGTTCTCGTAAGCCTGGCGGCGATCCGGCAGATAAGACAATTCGGCGGTGGTGAGCGTGAGTTCTTCGGCCAGCGCCACCGATTGCGTGCCGACTTCCTCGCTGACTTTGCGAAAGGCTGCCTCGATCGACATGCCGGATTCCACGCAGATCAGCAGCAGATCGAGCGTGTCGGGAAAGGCGCGCTTGATCGAAAGCTGGCGGCGCGCGATACGATTTTTCAGAAACATCAACGGGGCATGCATGCCGATATAGGCGGCGGCGATGCACATGCCGATCTTGATCGGCGTCGGCTGGCTCAGATGGAGCACGACGAACAGATAAAACGCGGCGAACAAAACGCTCGCCACCGGCGTCACCATGCGGAAGAACAGATAGGTGATGTAGGGCGCCTGGCCGCGATAGCCGGCCTGCACCAGCTTGAGCCGCGCTTCTTCCTGCCCGACCCATTTCTTCAGGTTGAAGCGGTCGACGATCGCCTGAATGGATTGCTTGGCCGAGGGGCGCAGATTGACCTTCTGCTGCCGCTGCGCCATGCGCTCGCGTTCGCGCGCACGAATCTTCTCGCGCTCGATCGCGACCGCCTTCATGCGCTTGCCGAGCGGATCGGCGAACACCAGCGGCATCGCGAGCGTCAACACCGTGGCGACCGCGGCGATGGCGGCGCATACCATCGTCAACGTCTTGACATTGAGCGAGTTGATCAGGAAATCGAGCATCGGCCTGTTACGTCCTTACCAAGCGCCGGACTTTAGAAATCGAAATTGATCATCTTCTTCATCACCATCACGCCCATCGACATCCAGACGGCGGAAGCCGCGAGCATCACGCGGCCGAGCGGCTCGGTCCACAACAGCGAGATGTATTGCGGGCTGGTGATGTAGACGAGCGTCATCACCGCGACCGGCAGCGCGCCGATGATGGAGGCCGAGGCCTTCGCTTCCATCGACATCGCCTGAATCTTGGCCTTCATTTTTTTGCGGTCGCGCAGCACGCGCGAAAGATTGCCGAGCGCTTCGGCAAGATTGCCGCCCGCTTTCTGCTGGATCGAGATGACGATGCCGAAGAAATTCGCCTCCGGCACCGGCATATGTTCGTAGAGTTTGCCGCAGGCTTCGCCCAGCGGCATGCCGATGGCCTGGGTTTCGACGATGGCGCGGAATTCGGATTTCACCGGCTCCGGCGCCTCGATCGTGATCATCTTCAGGCAGTCGAGCAGCGGCAGGCCGGCCTTGACGCCGCGCACGATGATGTCGACCGCGTCCGGAAAGCTGTCAAGGAAATTGGCCTCGCGCCGCTTCTTCAAAAAAGACAGCAGCCAGCGCGGCAGGCCAAGAGCGCCGGCAAAGCCGAGCGCGGCGGCGACCAGTATGCCGCCGCCGGTGAGCAACCCGATGCAGGACCATCACTGCGCCGATGCCGCCCGAAATCAAGAAGAATTGTCGTTTCGACCATGATCAAGCCGGCCTGCGAGATGCGCACCGAGAGCGGCACGCTCTTGCTCTTCTTGTGGCGCTCGTCGAATTCCTTGAGCGTGTTTTCGATGATGTCGCGGCGGGATTTCTGCGGCGCCGCGCGCGGCGCGCGCCGCCGGCTCCGGCTTTGGCGACGCTCGCCATGCGCTGCTCGGCTTTACGCTCGCCGGACAGGATCGGATAAACGAAAACCCAGGCGATGCCGCCGACCGCGACGGATGCCAGGAAGAACAGGGCGATCGCTTGCATGGTCCCCGCCTCAGCCCTGCATGGCGGCGGTCGACGGCTTCCGCGGCGTCGAGCGCGGCGGCCAGACGCTTTTCCTCGCCGTAGTAGCGGGCGCGATCCCAGAACCGCGGCCGGCCGATGCCGGTCGAGCGATGGCGGCCGAGGATGTTGCCCTGCGCGTCCTCGCCGGTCATGTCGTAGACGAACAGGTCCTGGGTGATGATGACGTCGCCTTCCATCCCCATCACCTCGGTGATGTGGGTGATCTTGCGCGAGCCGTCGCGCAGGCGGGCGGCCTGGATCACGACGTCGACCGAGGCGGAGATCATCTCGCGGATGGTGCGCGAGGGCAGCGAGAAGCCGCCCATGGTGATCATCGATTCAAGACGCGAGAGCGCCTCGCGCGGATTGTTGGCGTGCAGCGTGCCCATCGAGCCGTCATGGCCGGTGTTCATGGCTTGCAGCAGATCGAACGCTTCGGGTCCGCGCACTTCGCCGACGATGATGCGTTCCGGCCGCATACGCAGGCAGTTGCGCACCAGATCGCGCATGGTGACCTGGCCTTCGCCTTCGAGGTTGGGCGGCCGCGTTTCCAGGCGCACCACGTGCGGCTGCTGCAGCTGCAATTCGGCGGCGTCTTCGCAGGTGATGATGCGTTCGTCGTCGTCGATGAACTGGGTGAGACAGTTGAGCAGCGTGGTCTTGCCGGAACCGGTACCGCCGGACACCAGGGTGTTGACCCGGCTGCGGCCGATGATGCGCAGGATTTCCGCGCCCTGCTGCGTGATGGTGCCGAACTTGACCAGCTGATCGAGCGTCAGCTTGTCCTTTTTGAATTTGCGGATGGTGAGCGCGGGCCCGTCGATCGCCAGCGGCGGCACGATGGCGTTGACGCGCGAGCCGTCCGGCAAGCGCGCGTCGCAGATCGGCGAGGATTTGTCGACGCGGCGGCCGATCTGGCTGACGATGCGCTGGCAGATATTGAGCAGCTGCTGGTTGTCGCGGAAACGGATGCCGGTCTTTTGAATCTTGCCTTTGACTTCGATGTAGACCGTGCCGGAGCCGTTCACCATGATGTCGGCGATGTCGTCGCGCGACAGCAGCGGCTCGAGCGGGCCGAAGCCGAGCACGTCGTTGCAGATATCGTCGAGCAGTTCTTCCTGCTCGGAGATCGACATCACGATGTTCTTGATCGCGATGATCTCGTTGACGATGTCGCGGATTTCCTCGCGCGCGCTGTCGGCGTCGAGCCGCGCCAGCTGCGCCAGATCGATCGCCTCGATCAGCGCGCCGAAAATGATGCCTTTGACCTCGTAATAGGTTTCGGAGCGGCGCGAATCGACCGCCGGCATGTTGACGGTCGCCGGTGCGCGGGTCGCGGGCGGCGCCGAGACCAACGGCGCGCCGAGCCCGTCCGAGGGGATCGGCGCGCGGCCGGTTTCCATGCGCCGCGCTGGCGCCCGGCTTGGGTACCGCGCCCGGTTGCGCTGTCGGCGCGGCTGTCCGCCGCCGGGGCCGCGACGCGCGCTTCAGATGTTCCACTACGCCTACCGAACACGTTAACGTCTCCGAACGATTTTCAGCTTGATCGCTTCATCAGCTTGGCGAGCAGCGGCGTCAGCAGGCCGCCGCGCGAACGTTTCGCCTCGGCGCGGCCGGTCAGCACCTGCGCCAGTTGGCGGAACATCTCCGCGGTTTTGTGGTCCTTCGGACACCTCGGCGATCATCTGGCCGTTGTTGGCGGCGGTGCCGAAGATCTGCGGCTCGAACGGGATGACCGCGAGCGGCTGGTCTTCCAGCGCCTTGGCGAAATCCGCCGGCGTGATCTCCGGCCGCTTCGGCACGCCGACCTGGTTGAGGCAGTAATACGGGCGGTGGTCGTTCGGCCGCGCGGCGCGCAGCAGATCGACCATGTTCTTGGCGTTGCGCAGGTTGGCGAGGTCGGGGCCGGCGACCACCAGGATTTCGTCGGCGCTCGACCAGCAGCCGCTTGGTCCAGCCGGACCACATGTGCGGAACGTCGAGCACGACGCAGGGGATCGTGCCGCGCAGCGAATCGAGGATCGAATCGAAGGCGTCGGCGCCGAAATCGTAGACCCGGTCGAGCGTCGCCGGCGCCGCCAGCAAGCTCAGGTGATCGGTGCATTTCGACAGCAGCCGGTCGACGAAGGCGCTAGTCGACGCGGTCGGGCGAGAACACCGCGTCGGCGATGCCTTGCGGCGGATCCTGATTGTAGTCGAGACCGGCGGTGCCGAAGGCAAGATCGAGGTCGGTCACGACCGAATCGAGCAGCAGATCGCGCGCGATCGCCCAGCCGACATTGTGCGCGACGGTGGAGGCGCCGACGCCGCCTTTGGCGCCGACCACGGCGATGATGCGGCCGACCGGCTTGGCGTCGGGCGAGCGAGAACAGCCCGCAGATCGCGCGCACGATGTCGATGGTGCCGACCGGCGCGATCAGATAGTCGCTGACGCCGCGCCGCGTCAGCTCGCGATAGAGCGTCACGTCGTTGACGCGGCCGACCACGATCACGCGCGTGCCGGCATCGCAGACTTCGGCGAGCTGATCGAGCCCGTGCAGAATTTCGTCGGAGTGGTTTTCCGATTCGATCAGGATGACGTTCGGCGTCGGCGAGCTGCGATAGGCCTCGACCGCGGCGGCGACGCCGCCCATCTGGATTTTCACATGCGCCTTGCCCAGGCGGCGGTCCTCGCCGGCGGCCTGCACGGCGGCGGCGGTTTCAACCGTCTCGCAAAACGCCTGGATCGAGACCCGCGGCGCGGGTGCGATGTGTTCGTCGGCGGCGTGCTCGGCCGGCTGCACCGGCGTCGGCTCGTTTTCGGCGACTGCGACTTGAGATGCGTGTTTTATCATTTGCCGAGATCGCTGATTTTGCCGTTGTCGTAGCCGGCGGATAAGTGCCGGAGGGATTTTCGCCCTTGCGGTACTTGTCGATCGCCACCGAGCGGCGCGCGCGCATAGGCCGGCGCTTCGCCGCGCGGCTGCACCAGATCGGCGGGATTGTCGACCATGGCGGCGAGATTGCGCTGGCTGGCGCAGCCGAGATTCCAGTAGGGACGATTTTCGATGTAGGTGGCATCGAGGCTGGGGCCGAGATCGTGCGGCCACAGGCCGCAGGGGCCGGCTTCGGCGACCAGCTTGGTGTAGTTGATCTTGATGCTGGCGAGCGACGTCGCCTGCCGGCTTGTAGGTGCGCACATAGACCGCGTTGCGCGGCACGCCGGAGGCGGCGAGGATCGATTGCACTTCGCGCAACGAATCGGCGGCGGCGTGGTCGGTCGGTCCGCCCTGCGGAACGTCGACGATGATGCCGCTGGTCGCCTTCGTGCCGCCACAGCTGCGCGAAGGAAAGCACGTCGGCGCGCTGGCTCGGCGGTGAGGCCGCCGCGATTGCGGCCGACGAAAACTTCGACGGTGTGCTCGCGTTCCTTCAGCGTGATCGGGTGGCGCTCGCGGTAGTCGTCGGGATAGGTTGCATCTTGCGCGACGTGTTGCGTGTAGCAGCCGGCCAGCGTGGTGGCGAGACCGACGACCGCCAAGGCGCGCAGCGCCGTGGCGCCGCGGCGTTTGACGATCGCTGCGAGAAAGGCTGTCATCGACCGTCTCCCCATGCCGCTCAATCGAGAATGAATCCGTATTTGCCGTGGTAGTCGCTGGGCGGCGGCTCGTTCTTGCCGGCGGCGCCGTAGATGCGGTTGAGGCGGCCAAGCAGAACGCTGGTCTGATCGTTGGGATCGGCGAAGCCGTCGTCGGGCCGCGACAACTGCTTCTGCGCCACCGCGCGCACGATATAGGGCGTGACCAGCACCATCAGTTCGGTCTGGTTATTGATGTAGTCGCGGCTCTGGAACAGGCTGCCGAGCACCGGCAACTGCATCAGGCCGGGAACGCCGTTGATCTGCTGTTTGGTCTGTTCCTGGATCATGCCGGCCATCGCCAGCGATCCGCCGGACGGAATTTCGACCGTGGTCTCGGCGCGGCGGGTGCTGATCGAGGGAATGGTCAGCGTCTGGGTCGAGCCCGGTACCGCCAGGGTCAGGGCATTGTCGGTCGACAGATCGGACACTTCGGTCATCACCTTGAGGCTGATGCGCCCTTCCGACAGCACCACCGGCGTGAACACCAGGCTGACGCCGAACTTCTTGAAATCGATCTGCGCCTGGCAGACTGGCGGCGATTTGGTCGTGTCGCACGACAGCCCGTTGGGTATCGGAAATTCGCCGCCGGCGATGAAGCTCGCGGTTTCGCCGGAGATCGCGGTCAGGTTCGGCTCGGCCAGCGTGCGGATCACGCCGGCGCGGTCCATCGCCCGCAACGTCGCGGTGACGTTTGTTAAAGCTGCCGGTGAGCGACGTGTTGCTGCAGCGTCTGCCCGGTGGCGGAGAACGGATTGTTGCGTGTTGAAATTCACCACCGCGGTGCCGTAATTGAAGGTGCCGGAGAGATCGATGCCGAGTTGCTTGATGACGTCGCGCCGCACTTCGGCGACCGTCACCTTGAGCATGACCTGGTCGCGCCCGCGCACGGTGATGCCGTTGACCACCTTGGTGCCGTCGCCGACCAGCCGCGAGGCGAGATCGTAGGCCTGCTGCGATTCGGCGGCGCTGGCGGCGCTGCCGGACAGCATGATGCCGTCGCCGACGCCTTCGATGTGGATGTCGGCATCCGGCATCGTCTGCTTGAGCGCGGCGCGCACGCCGTTGAGATCGCGCGTGACCGCGATGTCGAAACCGGCGATCTGCTTGCCCTCGGCGTCGAAGAAAAAGATGTTGGTCTGCCCGACGGCGACGCCGATCATGTAGACGCGGCGCGACGAGCGGATCACGGCGTTGGCGATCTTGGGATCGGCGACCAGCACGTCCTTGATGTCGGCCGGCAGATCGATGGCGACCGACTTGCCGATGCCGAGCGGAATGAAGCGCGAGGTCGCCTCGCTCGCCGCCACCTGGATCACCGGCACGCGTGCGTCGGCAGCCACGGCCGGCGCCGCCGGCGCCAGGCCTGCGCCTGCGACGAGTGCCGCCAGCGCGGCGGCGCGGATCGAAGTCCTTATCGCCATGTCCCGGTTTCCCCTCGCTCGATCATTTCGGTGTCGTCATCGTGCCGACGCCAAAACGGACGACGTTCACGCCGTTGCGGCGTTTGCCCGTGTTTGTCTTCGAGTTTCGGCGCGTCATGCGTCGCATCGGTGATGCTGCGCAGCGCCAGCGACAGCGTGCCGAGCTGTTGCGATAGCGCCAGCGTTTCGGTCTGCGCCGGGCGTCAATTCGAGCGTCGCGGTCTTGCCGACCACGACCTTTTGTCCGTCTTTCTCCTGCACGTTCTGGTCGATCGCCAGCACGCGGACATTGGTCAGAGAATGGTTTCGCTGCTGTGGGTGTCGCCTGCCGCCGTCTTTCTCGGCGTCGCGGTCGCGGCGCGTCAGGATGACGTCGACATGATCGTTCGGCAGGATAAATCCGCCGGCGCCGGTTTCCGGCGAAATCTGCGTGGAGATCGCGCGCATGCCGGACGGCAGGATCGCCGCCATGAAGCCGGAGCCCTTGGCGTTGACCAGCTTGGCTTCGCGGATCGGCTCGCCGGTGACGAAGGGGGCGCGCGCGATGGAGCCGGAGAGGTTTTCGATGGCGTTGGGCCGGTCGGATCTTGCGGATGAAATTTCCGCTCGGCCGCGCTGGCCGGCCACTCCTGCCATTGCACGTCGCCGGGCGAAACCGCTTGGCCCATGGGGATGTCGGATTTGGCGACGAGCACGTCGACGCGTGGCGATCTTGGGCGCCGCGCTCGATCTTGACCTCCGGCGGCTTTTCCGAACGGCCAGCCAGCATGGCGGCAACGCCACCCGCTGCGATGGCGACGGTCAACACTACGAGACGCGCGGCTTTCATACGCTTCACTCTCACCGTGACATGACGGCCGGCTCGGCCGCGTAAACCACATGGCGGCCAGTGCGACCGCTTGCACCGGATTTCAACAGCTAAAGGTCAAGGTATGGTTAAGGAGCGGTATCTAAATCGAGTTAATATTGTCTTGCGCCCGCGCATCTTGCGGACGCCAATTTAGATGCCGAACGCGGGCATCCAGCCGGTCTTCGGATAAACGGCGAGCGCCGCGGCCGCGAGCGCGATGCCGTAGGGCACGCCGCCGCCGTTTTCATGCAGGCGGAGGATCCAGTGCTGGCGGGCGAGCGGGCCCGGCAGCGGCAGGCTTGCGGAATTGGATCAGCAGCAGCGTCAGCACGCCGCCGAACAGCGAGGCATAGACCAGATAATCCATCAGATAGTCGAAGCCGAACCAAAGCGCCGTGGCGGCCGCCAGTTTGGCATCGCCGCCGCCGATCCAGCCCTGCGAAAAGAAGCCGAAGCAAACCGTCAGCACCAGCGCGCCGGCGGCCAGATGCATGCCGATGGCGGCCAAACCCATGCCGGTGATGAGAGTGAGCAGGAAAAAGCCGCCGGCCAGCGCCAGCGAAAGCCGGTTCGAGATCGTCATGGTCAGGAGGTCGCTCGATGCGGCGAACGCCATCAGGGCCGGGAACAGCAACGAGCCTGAGCACGTCGGTCAGCATGATTGTCGTCCTTACGCGCGAATCGCCAGATCGCTGGCGTAGCGACAGACTAGGCCGTGCAAGCTTGCGGTTCGGTTAGCGCGCGAAGATCTTTAGCAGTCGGTAAACGGCGACGGCGGCGCGCAAAAACGAAAAGGCTCCGGCATGTGGCCGGAGCCCTTATTAGCAGTCGACGACGCGCTCGATTACTTGAGCTGGGTCGAAATGCTGGTGAACTTGGTGTTCAGCTTGGTGCCGAGGCCGTTGACGACCGCGATGATCGCGACCGAAATGCCCGCCGCGATGAGGCCGTACTCGATCGCGGTGGCGCCGGATTCGTTCTTCACGAAACGCACGAAGAGGTTTTTCATTGGTAGCTCCTTAGATCCACACGTGGCTGTCTGAGCTGATCCAGGAGACCGGATTACCTCCTGTCCCTGCTGAACCATGGCGAACCGTACCAGCGAGGTCTTGCATGGCGAGTTAATACAGTCGAAGAAATATAAGGTATTCGGATGGCGTATACGATGTAGTTAATAAGTTATTTCTTGAAGAATATCACGGTTAATAAATATTTAACAAGTATTTATACATAGCATATAGCCTATGTATATTATTGCTAGTACATTGAATAGACTTGCGTCGAGCCATATTAACCAGGGCTCATTCGACTAGACTTACTATTGCTCGCCTGGGTAATACTATCCGGACGCAATCTTGCACCGTACCGTCGATATCTTGGCGCTCCGAGCCCGCGAGCCTAGCCGCGCCATCCCGTGTGGGTGCGCCATTCACCCGATCTTAACCGCGCGCGCCGATACCGGATTGACCGGTTTTCAGCGTCAGTCAGGCGCAGGCCATGTTCGTCGAATTCCTCAGCGTCCTGCAGGTCGCCGGCGAGACCGTCCTCAAGATCGTCCCGATCTCCATCGCGCTCGGCATCGTGTTCGCCGTGCTGAGCGCATTGGTCGGCCTGCAATCCCGGCCGGCCGTGGTGGCGCAAGCGCGAGATCGTCACCGACGTCTGCTACTGGTTCCTGATTCCGCTGGCGGCGCGCTTCGTGCGCATCGGCCTGATGGTGATGGGCGCCGCCTATATCTACAACATTCACGGCGCCGACGCGCTGATCAAGTTCTACGACGACGGCTTCGGCCCGCTCGCGCGAATGCCGCTGTGGGCGCAGGCGCTCTCTTTCGTGGTCGCGTCGGATTTCCTGACCTACTGGATCCATCGCGCCTATCATGGCGGCGGCTTGTGGAAATACCACGCGGTGCATCATTCATCCGAAGATCTCGACTGGATCTCGGCGGCGCGCTTTCATCCGGTCAACATCTTCCTCGGCACCGTGCTGGTCGATGTCGGGCTGCTGCTTGCCGGCATTTCGCCGAACGTGATGCTGTGGGTCGGCCCGTTCACGACCGCCACGTCGGCCTTCGTGCACGCCAATCTGAACTGGACGCTGGGGCCGTTCAAATACGTGATCGCCGGCCCGGTTTTCCATCGCTGGCATCACACCGCGGCCGACCGCGGCGGCACAAGCAATTTCGCCGGCACGTTCCCGATCTGGGACCTGCTGTTCGGCACCTTCTACATGCCGAAGAACGAGCTGCCGGACGCCTATGGCATCGACGACCAGAGCTTCCCGGAAAGCTTCGGCGCCCAGTTGCTCTATCCGTTCCAGCAGTGAAGTCGCAGCGGTCTTTGCACTTCGTTCACCAATTTGCAGTCAACTCTTGAGATCGGCCGCCGGCTGCGGCGCGGCTTTGTTGCGTGTAGCGTGCTGGAGAGTTCGATGTCGGCCGTGTTCGGGTATCGCAGGCGACTTGATCCGCCTTTGGGCCTGGACGATTATTGTCGCGGCCACGCTCGGCGCTCCGCCGGCGCAAGCCGACACCCTCACCGTCAATGTCGACCAGGCGCAGGTGATGAAGCTGCCCGAACGGTCGCCACCATCGTCATCGGAAATCCGCTGATCGCCGATGCCGCGCTGCAAAGCGGCGGCATTCTGGTCATCACCGGCAAAGGCTACGGCTCAACCAATTTGCTGGCGCTCGACCGCAGCGGTCAGGTGGTCATGGACAAGACCGTGCAGGTGCTCGGCGCCTCCGGCAGCAATCTGGTCGTGGTCTACAAGGGCGTCGAGCGCGAAACCTACAGTTGCGCGCCGGATTGCGAGACCCGCATCACGCTCGGCGACTCGCAAGGCTATTTCAACGCCGCGCTCGGCCAGAGCGGCGCCCGCACCGGCCAGGCGCAGACCGCTCCGCGCGAAGTAGACGACACGCCCCGCGACGGCGGAACCGGCATATTTGCGTGCTCGGCGCAATCATGGTTAGCGCTCGCTTAACGCGACCGTCACGATTCTTCACACCGCGTGCAACAATTCGACAACTCGAATTTGGTATGTGTTCTGAATGGTGTTTCTGCACCGAAGGTTGCCATGCCTGATCGTCGTCGCAACAAGATTGCCGACCGCCTTCACCGGCTCGCTGCCGGTGCGCACCGCGCGGCGCTTTGCGCGGCAACAGGACGGCGCCGCGGCCGTCGAATTCGCTCTGGTCGCTGCTCCCTTCTCGGCGCTGATCTTCGCGATCCTGGAAACGGCGCTGGTATTCTTCGCCGGGCAGACGCTGGAAACCGCAGCTTCCGCAAGCCGGCCGGCTGATCATGACCGGCCAGGCGCAGACGCCGGGCTACAGCCAGACCGACTTCAAGACCAAGGCGGTTTGCGCGCTTCTGGCCGGCGGGCTGTTCGATTGCACGAACGGCGTCTATGTCGACGTCAAGAGCTATACCAACTTCACTTCGGTCAACAACTCGGCGCCGGTCGACTCTGGCGGTCAGTTCGACACCACGAAAATGAATTATACCCCCGGCGGCCCCGGCTGCATCGTGACGGTGACGCTCTATTATCAGTGGCCGATCTACGTGTACGTTGCTCGGCGACAAGCTTTCCAATCTAGAATGGCGGTAACCGTCTGCTGGTGGCGACGTCGGTATTCCGCAACGAACCTTATGGACCGTCGGGACCATGCTGAAGACTTCCATCATCGGACGGCTTTCGCGATTTGCGCGCGACCGGCGCGGCGTTTCCGCCGTCGAATTCGCCTTCATCGCGCCGGTGATGATCGGCCTTTATCTCGGCTGCGCCGAAATTTCCGACGGCGTGGCCGCGGACCGCAAAGTCAGCCTGACCGCCGGCGCGCTCGCCAACCTGACGGCGCAGGTCACGACCATCAGCGCGACCGACATGACCAATATTCTCGATGCGTCGAGCGCGATCATCACGCCGTATTCGGCATCCAATCTCACGATGACGGTGTCGTGCCTCAAAATCGACGCGAACGGCATTGCCAAAGTGCAATGGAGCGCCACCCGCAACGGCACGGCGCGCTCGGCCGGATCGACCTATTCATTCTCCAGCGCGACGTCAGCGCTGGCGGTGCCGAGTTCGTGGCTGATCTTGAGCGAGGTGAGCTACGCCTATACACCGACAGTCGGCTACACCATTACCGGCACGCTCACGTTTGTCGGATAAGATGTTCATGGCCCCGCGCATCACCGCGCCGACCTACGGCGTCACCACCTGCACCTGATGCAGGCTAGGCCGGCCGGACCTCGACGATCGGCAGCGCGGTGGTCGATTTGATCCGCTCCATGGCGAAGCGCGAGGTGACGTTCTTCAGCGGCACGGTCGCGATCAGCTTTTTGTAGAACGTGTCGTAGCCCGGCATGTCGTGCACCACCACGCGCAGCATGTAATCGACGTCGCCGGCCATCCGGTAGAATTCCATCACCTCCGGCATCGCGCCCACGGTTTCGGCGAATTTCTTCAGCCAGTCCTGCGAATGGTCGCCGGTCTCGATCGACACGAACACCGTGATGCCGAGCCCGATCTTTTCCGGATCGATCAGCGCGACGCGGCGCATGATGACGCCGTCGGCTTCCAGCCGCTGCAGCCGCTTCCAGCACGGCGTCGACGACAGTCCGACCCGCTGGCCGATTTCGGCGACCGAGAGCGAGGCATCCTCTTGCACCACGGCGAGGATCTTGCGGTCGATGGCGTCCATTCTCTGTTTCCTTCGAAACTTGGAATAGTTGGCCTAAGAGACTACAAATATTTGGAATAATATTCTTATTTCGGCCAGCTATCTGTATTTACATAGAAAAATATTCTATTTCAAGCACAATCTCACGCCGCTGCCGCAGCTTCGTTTCGACGGGATCACTGCCATGAGAAAAATTTTCACTGCCGATTTGCCGCTCACTTCCTGCGCCGCCTCGGCGCCGCGATGTTGTTTAGCGCCACGCTGGCCGCGTCGGTCGCCGGCGCGCATGCCGAGCCGCTGGTAAGTCCGGCCTGGCTGAACGGCCATCGTGCCGATGCTGGTGTGGTGGTGCTCGACATCCGCTCGGCCATCGACGGCAGCAAGCCCGAAGACCTTCGCGCAGGGCCACATCCCCGGCGCCGTGCACAGCGATTACGACAAAGCCGGCTGGCGCGTCACCCGCAACAACGTGCCGTTCATGGTGCCGACCACGCCCGAACTGGAAAAACTGATCGGCGATCTCGGCATCGACGAGAACAGCCATGTGGTCGTCGTGCCGGCCGGCGTGAACGTGCTCGATTTCGGTTCGGCCGCGCGCACCTACTGGACGCTGAAATATGCCGGCGTCGGCAATGTCTCGATCCTCGACGGCGGCCTCGCCGCCTGGAAAGCGGCGGACTATGCGCTCGCCACCGGCGCGCAGACGCCGTCGCCGGCAATCTTCACCGCCAAGATCGACAACAGCATTCTGGCGCTGGCTCCGGACGTCGAAAAAATCGAGCAGAACGGCGGCGCGACACTGGTCGATGCGCGGCCGGCTTCGTTCTTCCTCGGCAAGGAAAAGGCGCCGGCCGCGGCGGCCTACGGCCACATTCCCGGCGCGCTCAATATCGACAGCGCGGAGTTCTACGACCCCGCCACCAACAGGCTGAAGCCGAAGGCCGAGCTCGCGGCCATCGCCGGCGAAGTCCCGGCGGGTGCCGACGGTGGCCTATTGCAACACCGGGCACTGGGCCGCGACGCGACTGGTTCGTGCTGCATGAAGTGCTCGGCCACGAGCAATGCCCGGCTCTATGCCGGCTCGATGGTGGAGTGGACCAGCAATGCCAGCCGCCCCATTGAGTCCTCGCGCACCAAGTGGGACGATCTGAAGAAGAAGCTCGGCTTGGGTTCCTAATCGTTCCATCAAGGCAATATCGATGACCACGACAACCATTGCGGCGCCCCGTTCAGGCGCTGCGCTTGGCATCGACCGACTGTTCCTGGCCTTGGCGCTTGGCGCGACCGCCATGCTGGTCGCGCTGGTGCTGCTGGATGGGCAGCCGTGGTCGGCCGCGCTGATCCTTGGCGGCTTCGGCCTCGGCGTTGCGTTTCTCAAGGCCGAGTTCAGCTACACCGCGTCGTGGCGGCGCTTCCTGACGCGCGGGGAGGCCGGCGGCCTGCTCGGCGGATTGATCGTGATTGCGATCTGCGCGCTCGCGGTTGTGCCGGTTGCCGCGCTCAAGCAAAATTTCGGCGGCGCGATTGCGCCGCTCGGCCCCTCGCTCATCATTGGCGCCTTCGTCTTCGGCATCGGCATGCAACTCGCCAATGGCTGCGGCTCCGGGACGCTCTACACCGCCGGTGGCGGATCGGGGCGCATGTTGGTTACGCTCTTGATGTTCATCATCGGCAGCGTTCTGGGCAGCGTGTCATTACCGGCGGCGCTGGCGCTCGGCGGCATCGACCCGATTTTGGCTTCGGACTATTTGGGCCCTTGGGGCGGACTGATCGCAACGCTCGCCAGCATCGCGCTCGCAGCCAGCGTGATTGTCGCGGTCGCCAAACGGCGCGGAGCCAATTACCTTCCGGCGCGCAACTACATCGCCGGCGGCATCGTCATCGGGTTGCTGTGCATCTTCGTCTTTATAGCCGGCGGGCATCCCTGGAGCGTCACCTTCGGTTTCACGGTATGGGGCGCCAAGGCAGCCCAGGCGCTCGGGTTCGACCTGACGCATTCCGCGTTCTGGCAATGGCCGGGTCCCAAGCACGCGTTGTCCGAGTCGGTGCTGTCGGACACCTCCAGCCTTACGGATTTCGGCATGCTGTTCGGCGCCATGGCGGCGGCGGCAGCCGCCAAGCCGTTCGCAGCGGCCGCCTGGCCGCCGCTGAAATCGCTGCTGGCGGCGGCGGTGGGCGGCTTGCTGATGGGTTGGGGCGCGCGACTTGGTTTTGGCTGCAATATCGGCGCTTTCGTCGGCGGTGTTGCCTCCGGTTCGCTGCACGGCTGGATCTGGTTTATCGCCGCGCTGCCCGGCTGCTTGATCGGAATCAGGCTGCGGCCGTTGTTCGGCCTGTCGCGGGAGTAGGCCGATGCGCAAGGTTTACATGGTCGTCGTGGTGCTCGGACTGATCGCCGTGGTCGGCAACCACCTCACCAGCCCGTCGAGCGGCCGCGCGGTCTCGCCGGAAGATTTCGCCGGCGCCTGCGCGCCCTGCGGCGCGCCCTGCCCATCGAAGAAGTAGCTTCAATTCTTTTTCAGAAATTCCTCGACCTCGGCGCGTGTGGGCGAAGCTGAGGCGCCGCCGAATTTCGTGCATTTGAGTCCGGCGGTGGCGCTGGCAAAGCGCAGGATATCGGGCAGCGCGCGGCCTTCAGCCAGAGCGAGCGTGAAGGCGCCGTGGAAAGCATCGCCGGCGCCGAGCGAATCGATCGCCTTGACCTTGAACGCCGGCATGTGCTTGAGCGCGCCGCTGTCGAGCCAATAGACGCCGTTCGGCCCGTCGGTAACCGCGAGAAACGACGTGAGATATTTGGCGAGACGATTCAAGCCTGCGCCGTAGCCGGTTTCGCCGGTGGTCCCGCGCAAGGCCTCGGCTGAGGCGATCACATGGGTGCCGAGCGCGAGCAGCGGGTCGTCCGGTCTGGTCGCTTGATCGAGATCGACCACGATCGAAATTTTGCGTGCCTGCGCGGCGCGGCACACCGCGGTGACGAATTCGGGAAAGCGATTATCGATCAGCACGGCGTCGGCATCGTGAATCAGCGCGGCGGCGTCCGCCGGCAATACTTTGCCGAGATGAGTGCCGCGACGAGTGGCGATGGTTTTTTCGCCAGTCTCGTCGAGCAGGATCAGCGACACCGATGCGGTGCCGCCGTCGACGCGCACGGCGCCGCCGCAATCGATGCCTTCGGCCGTCAGGTCGGCAATAATGCGATTGCTGATCTCGTCATCCATGCCGCCAATCGGACCCGCGAAGGCGGCGCGCCCGCCCAGCCGGGCGATGGCGACCGCGGCATTGGCGGCGCAACCGCCGCCGGTGATGATGAATTCGGATGCATGCACTTTGGTGCCGGGCGCGGGAAAATTCTCGACGCGCATGACGATGTCCTGCACCGAGATGCCGGCGCACAAAATCTTCGGCGCTTTGCTTCCCGGAGGAGCTTCAGTCAAAGCCGATCTCGTCCTCCACCCAGGCGCGGATGATGTGATGCGCGATCGCCACCGGCGGCGGCGTGGTCAATCCCTGCGGATGCTTGCGCAGCAGCATGGTCTCGATTTCCGCCTTGCTGAACCAGCGGGCGTCCTCGAGTTCCTCGCGATCCACCATAATGTCGCGGGTCAAGGCTTCGGCATGGCAGCCGATCATCAGCGAGGTGGGGAACGGCCACGGCTGCGACGCGAGATAGTTCACACGGCCGCAGGTAATGCCGGCTTCCTCGCGCGTTTCGCGCCGGACCGCGTCCTCGATCGCTTCGCCCGGCTCGACGAAGCCGGCCAGGCACGACCACATGGTCGGCACGAAACGCGGGGAGCGGCCGAGCAGGCAGCGCTCGCCGTCGATCGCCAGCATGATCACCACCGGATCGGTGCGCGGGAAATGCTCGACCTTGCATTGTGGGCAATCGCGCTTCCAGCCGGCTTGCACGGGTTGCGTCGGCGTGCCCGCAATTCGGGCAAAAGCGGTGACGCGCGTGCCAATGCAGTACCGCCTTGGCCTCGGCAATCGGCGGCAGATGCTCAGCGTCGACCAAGCCTTGCACCGCGATCGATCGCAAATCGGTGACGTGAAAACCGTCGCGGGTTTTGAGCGCCTCCGCCGCCGCCGGCGCAATGCCATAACCGAAGCGGGCGGCGCCATCGAGCAGTCCGAGAAATACCGTTTCGTTAGCCGGGCCGAGCGCGCTGCGCCTCGGTCATTGTGAATTGCGGATCGTTGAGCGGGGCGCCCTTTTTCATGACGATGAGGTCGCCGCCGATCACATAGGCGCCGGCATTGGGCTGCGCTGCCAATTCGCGCAATCGCCTTGTCGTCGGGACGGCGCTCGGCGGCGCGCTCGATGCGGCTCTGCGTGTAGCCAAGGCGGGGTTTGGGGCCGAGATCGGGGCGAGGGGACATTGGCCGGAAATTCGCACGGACGCGCGCGCGGCGCAATCTTACTCCGCCGCGTACGGCGACCGCGGATACATCAGTTCGCGCAGTTCCGGCCGCTGCCATTGCGGGCCGAGCACGCCCTGCTTGGCGGCGTAGCTCTGCGAAGAGGTCACCGTGTCCGTGCTGGCGCGCATTTCGCGCGTGCGATCGAGGCTCACGTCGACGAAAAACAGCCCCGAGACGGTGCTCTCGAACAATATCTCCTCCGGCGCCGCCACCATGGCCAGCCCGCGCTCGGCAGGGCTGAACAGATTTTGCGTGGTGACGACGATGGCGAGGTTTTCGATGGCGCGCGACCAGATCAAATTGCGCCAGCTCGCCCACAATTTTCCTTTATCGGTGCCGGCCGGCATGAAGATCAGCTCGGCGCCGCGCAAAGCCAGCGCGCGCGTCACCTCCGGCATGTAGGCCTCGCTGCACATCGCCAGGCCGACTTTGCCGTGCGGCGTGTCGAACACCGGGAATTCGTTGCCCGGCACGTATTGGAATTCCCACCATTTGCCGCCGGTATAAATCCAGGGCCCGTTCGGATGGGTGCGCCGATAGCTGACCGGCGCGCGGCCGTCGCCATAGGCCATGCAGATCAGATTGTGCGCGGTGCCTTCGTTGTGGCTCAACGGCTCGATGGTGCCGTAGATCGCGATGATGTCGTGCTTGGCGGCGGCTTCCGCGATGCGCGGGGTCGGGTCGAAGGCGGCCGGCATGCGCCAAGGCCCCGGATAGGTTTCCGGAAAGCAGACGAAGTCGGCGCCGGCGTTCTTGGCGCGGGCGATGAAATTGACCGCGTCGTCGACGTTCCTCTCGTCCTGCGCGATCGGATTGGCGATCGGCTGCACCACGGCGATGCGGAAGGTCATTGGCAAAACTCCATGACGATAGCCTAACCGCTTGACCGGCTTGATTTGAAGGCCGCGCCGCAAGGCGCCGATCAGCCCGTCACGAATTTTGGCATCGTAGGCGGCTGGCGGCACGACGCCCCAGACGGGCTTCGGCCAGGCGGCGTCGCTATGCCGGCGCGCGATCACGTGCACGTGCAATTGCGGCACCTGGTTGCCGAGCGCGGCGATGTTGAGCTTGTCGCATGCGGTGATCGATTTGAGCACCCGGGCAGCGGCGGCGACTTCGCCCAGCAGTTGGACCTGCGCGTTTTCCTCCAGGTCGATGAGTTCGGTGAGGCCGCTCCGGCGCGGCACCAGAATCAGCCAGGGAAAATTGGCGTCGTTGGTCAACAGCACGCGGGTGAGCGCCAGGTCGCCGACCGGAACCGTGTCCTGCGCAAGTTGCGGGTGCAGGGACCATTCCATCGGAGTGCCTGAAACCATTGGATAATTCTGCGTGAATCTTGTCAGAGGAAAGCTAGCAGAGCTGTGGTTCGCTCGCTTGCTTTCCGTCCCCAATCGCCCGATATAGGAACGGGAGGTTGGCGGTGGACGAACCACTCGCCAACCGGGTCAGATCCGGAAGGAAGCAGCCCTAACGAGCACGGATCGGGTCGCTCGTCAGCCTCCCACCATTTTTTCCGCGATCCAAGCGCAGCCTGCGCGGCCGCCAGTCGGATGGCACGATGAGCGAAACCGCGAAACCCAACAGAGCTTGGCCTCGACCTCGGCGACACGCCGGAGGCCGCCGGCTATCGCGTGCTGGCGCGCAAATACCGCCCGGCCTCCTTCGACGACCTGATCGGCCAGGACGCCATGGTGCGCACCATCTCGAACGCCTTCGAGAGCGGGCGCATTCCGCAGGCCTGGATCCTCACCGGCGTGCGCGGCGTCGGCAAGACCACGACCGCGCGCATTATCGCGCGCGCGCTCAATTACGAATTGCCGGACGGTTCGGTGACCGGGCCGACCATCGCTATGCCGGCGATGGGCGTGCACGACGAAGCGATCATCGAAAGCAGGCATCCGGACGTTCTGGAAATGGACGCCGCCTCGCACAACGGCGTCGATGACGTGCGCCAGATCAACGACGCCATCCGCTATAAGCCGATGTCGGCGCGTTATAAGGTCTACATCCTCGACGAAGTGCACATGCTTTCGGGCCCGGCGTTCAATGCGCTGCTCAAGACGCTGGAGGAGCCGCCGCCGCACGCCAAGTTCATCTTCGCCACCACGGAAATCGGTAAAGTGCCGGTGACGGTGCTGTCGCGCTGCCAGCGCTTCGATCTGCGCCGGGTCGATGCCGCGCTGCTGGTCAAGCATCTCGAAGGCATCGCCGCCAAAGAGAACATCGAGGCTGAGCCGGCGGCGCTGGCGCTGATCGCGCGCGCGGCCGAGGGTTCGGTGCGCGATGCGCTCTCGCTGTTCGATCAGGGTATTGCGCATGCGGCCGGCCCGGTGCGCGCGGAAGACGTGCGGCAGATGCTGGGCCTTGCCGACCGCGTGCGCATCGTCGATCTGTTCGAGGCGTTGATGAAGGGCGATGTCGCTGCCGCGCTCAACGAACTGCGCGCGCAATACGATATCGGCGCCGATCCCGGCGTGGTGCTGAGCGATCTTGCCGAATTCACGCATTTTGTGACGAGAGTCAAAGTCGTGCCGTCGGTGGCGGACGACGTGTCGCTGTCGGAAGCCGAGCGCGTGCGCGGACGCGCTTTCGCGACAAAATTGTCGCTGCCCGTGCTGTCGCGCACCTGGCAGATGCTGCTCAAGGGCGTCGGCGAAGTGCAGGCCGCCGGCCGGCCGGTCGCCGCCGCCGAGATGGTGCTGGTGCGCATCGCCTATGCCGCCGATCTGCCGACGCCGGACGAAGTCGTGCGCGCGCTCGCGGATGGCGCCAGTGCGCCCGCACGCACGCAGGCAATGGCGGCGTTTCGGCAGCCGCGCCGGTGCAGTCGCCGCGCTACGACGCGCCGCGCGGCAGCCCCGCTCTTCGGCCGCGGTCTCGCCGCGGCTCGCCGCCGACCCGGTGACGGAAACGGTTGCCGCCGCGCCGACGCTGACCATTGGCTCGTTCGAGGCGCTGATCGCGCTGGTGCAGGATAAGCGCGACATCACGATGAAGCTGGCGCTGGAGCGCGACGTGCGGCTGGTGCGCTGCGAGGACGGCCAGCTCGAGATCGCGCTTGAGAAAAGCGCGCCGAAGACGCTGGTGCACGACCTGCAGCGCAAGCTCACCGCCTGGACCGGCAAGCGCTGGATGGTGGTGGTGTCGCAGGAGCAGGGCAGCGCGACCATGCGCGCGCAGGCGGAAGCGCGACAGGCAGAACTCGAGCGCGGCGTGCAAAGCGATCCGCTGGTGCAAGCGGTGCTCAATCGTTTTCCCGGGCGCCAAGGTGGTCGGCGTGACGCAGAACGCGCCCGCGGCCGAGGGGGAACCCGACCCTGCTCCCGGCGAGGAGGTCGAAGACTGATGGCCGATTTCATGGGCATGATGAAACAGGCCGCGCAACTGCAATCCAAAATGCAGGCGCTGCAAGCCGAACTCGACACCATCGAGGTCGAGGGCACGGCCGGCGGCGGCATGGTGAGCGTGCGGCTCACCGCCAAAGGCGATCTCAAGGGCGTCAAGATCGACGATTCGCTGTGAAGCCGTCGGAAAAGGAAATCGTCGAGGATCTGCTGGTGGCGGCGCATGCCGACGCGCGGCGCAAGGCCGAGGCGGTGATGCAGGAAAAGATGAAGGGCCTGACCGGCGGCCTCTCGCTGCCGCCGGGAATGAATCTGACTTAATGCCCGCCGCTGTCGCCGGACCAGAAATCGAGCGCCTGATCCAGTTGCTGGCGCGCCTGCCCGGTCTGGGCCCGCGCTCGGCGCGCCGCGCGGCGCTGCATCTGATCAAAAAGCGCGAATTGCTGATGGCGCCGCTCGGCGCCGCGCTGCAGACCGCGATGGACAAAATCGTCATTTGCAAGACCTGCGGCAATATCGACACGCAGAACCCGTGCACCGTGTGCATCGACAGCAAGCGCGACCAATCCATCATCGTGGCGGTGGCGGACGTCGCGGATCTGTGGGCGCTCGAGCGCGCCCATGCGGTCAATGCCCGCTATCACGTGCTCGGCGGCACGTTGTCGCCGCTCGATGGCGTCGGCCCGCAGGACCTCTCCATCGACGCGCTCATTTCGCGCGCCCATGAACCGCAGGTAAAGGAACTGATCCTGGCGCTCAACGCCACGGTCGACGGCCAGACCACCGCGCATTACATCACCGAGTTGCTGCACGACGCCGATGTGAAAGTGACGCGGCTGGCGCACGGCGTGCCGGTCGGCGGTGAACTCGATTATCTCGACGAGGGCACGCTGTCGGCGGCGATCAAGCAAAGGACGTTGTTCTAGACCGCTTTTGCCGATCAATACGGGCTATACGCGAGCGGCGCCGGGACCAGCGTAACCGCCTCGCCATTGGGGCCGATCGCGATGTGCGAGCAGTCGCCGTAGCGATTGACATGCGTCTCCCCGTCGTAGCCGTTGTGCGAATAATAATAGTGGCAGGCGCCGTCGTTGTATTCGGCGTGGGTCCAACTCCCGTCGGTATAGCGATTGTAATAGGGCTCCGCGCTTGCCACCGCGGAATACGAAACCGCACCGGCCAGTGCGCAGATGCCCATGGCGAGTTTGAGAGATATGCGCATGAGAGCCTCCATCAGTTCTGTGGCCCAACGCCATGGGCGTTTGATCGTTCCGGCTGTCTGGTCGCGGGAACTGCGGCGTTGTTATGATCTTTTCGGTTCCAAGCGCTTGAAATGGCCGTGCCGCTGCAGCCAAGCCAGCAAAACTAAACTGGGAAGCCCGGCCAGCGCGCAGATCACGAAAAACCATACCCAGCCGGTGCTTTCGGCAATGAAGCCCGCGCCGGATGAGAGATACGTACGCCCGACCGCGGCCAGCGCGGTCAGCAACGCATATTGCGTCGCGGTGTGCAGCGGGTTCTGGCAGAGCGCCGAGAGATAGGCGACGAACATCACGGTGCCGATGGCGCTGGTGAAATTTTCCAGCGTGATGGCAATGGTCAGCGCAGTGAGGTCGTGGCCGCGCGTCGCCGCCCAGGAAAACCCGAGATTGGCCGCCGCTTGCAGCATGGCGCCGATCCACAGGCTGGTCGCGAGCGGCAGCGCGCGCGCCACGAAGCCGCCGGCAAAGCCGCCGGCAAGCAGGGCGGCGAGGCCGACGCCCTTCACGATCGCGGCGTATTCGTTGCGGGTAAATCCAAGATCGATCACGAAGGGCGCGGTCATGGCGCCCGACAGCGCGTCGGTGAATTTGAACAGCACCACGAAGGCCAGCATGGCGAAGGCCATCTCGTAGCTGAGGAAATCCTTGAAGGCGCCGACCGCGGCTTCGGCCACGCGCGCCAGCGGTTTTTGCCCAACATGAGTGGCTTCCGCCGCGCGCGAGCGCTCCGGCTCGGTGGCGACCAGCGCGGTGGCGGTGCCAATCAGCACCAGCGCAGCCATCGCCACATAGCCCCATTGCCAGGCCGCCTGCTTGTCGAAGCCGTAAGCCTGGATGCCGCTGACCAGGAACAGCGCGCCGGCGGTCGAGACCAGCATGCCGATGCGATAGGCCGCGACATAAGACGCCATGCCGGCGGCCTGCTCGTTTTCCGGCAGGCTCTCGACGCGGAAAGCATCGACCACGATGTCCTGCGTGGCGGAAGCGGCCGCCACCAGCAGCGCGCCGAGCGCGACCAGCCCGGGCGCCGTGGCCGGATTGCACGAACCGAGGAACACGATCGCGGCGATCAGCAGAATCTGCGTGAACACCAGCCAGCCGCGGCGGCGGCCGAACCAGCGCCCCAACAGTGGCACGTCGAGCGCGTCGGTCAGCGGCGCCCACAGGAATTTCACCGTGTAGGGCGTGCCGACCAGCGCGAACAAGCCGATGGTGCCGAGATCGACGCCGCTTTCGCGCATCCACACCAGCAGCGTCGCGCCCGACAGTGCCAGCGGCAGACCGGACGAAAAGCCGAGGAACAACACGATCAGCACGCGCGGCTTGAGATACACCGCCAGCGCGTCGAGGAAGCGCGGCCGCGCGCTTTCTGCGGGCGCGCTCATGCGTTATTCGCCGGCTTCCAGCTTGCGGATCGGGCGCGGGGATGATCTGCGCGCTTGGCGGTTCGTCGTTGAACTCGACGCTCTGGATTTTCTCGCCGCGCGCCAAAATCTTGTCCGCCGAGGTGACGATCTGTTCGATGTCCTTGTTGACGGTGCCGAAGTGCCTATCGAGATTCTCGACGCGATCCTTGAGGCGCACGACGTCTTCGATCAGCAGTCCGACTTCCGTCAAAATCTTGTCGGCCGCCTCGCGCATGCGGGCATCTTTCTGAATTTGCTGGACCACCTGAATTGCCAGCATCAACAGCGACGGCGAAACGATGATAACGCCGGAGCGATATCCCTTCTGCAAGACATCATCGAAGCCGTCGTACAGCTCGGCGAACATCGATTCGGACGGGATGAACATGAAAGCGACGTCTTGGGTCTCGCCCTTGATCAGATATTTCCCGGAAATGTCGTCGATGTGCTTGCCGAGATTCTGACGCAGCTGACGCATGGCCTGAAGCCGTTCTTCGTCGGTTTTGGCGTTTTCGAGCGCGGTGGTGGCTTCCAGCGGGAATTTGGCATCGATAACCAAATGCCGCTTGTCCGGCATGTGGATGCAGCAGTCTGGCCGGGAATTGTTGGACAGCGTGAACTGGAACTCATAAGCGCCCTGTGGCAGCCCGTCGGCGACGATCGCCTCCATGCGGCCCTGGCCGAAGGCGCCGCGGCGCTGCTTGTTGTCGAAAACTTTTTGCAGCGACGTCACCGTCGAGGCCAGATCGGTGATGTTCTTCTGCGCCGAGTCGATCACCGCTAGCCGCGCGAACAGCTGCTGGAGATGATCGGTGGTGTTCTTGGTCGAGGTCTTCATCGACTCGCCGAGATTCTGCGTCACGGTGTCGAGCCGCGTATTCACGGTCTGCTGCAATTGCGTGTGCGAATTCTGCAGCCAGCTGCCCATGGCATCGAGCCGCGCGTTGAGTTCGCGCAGCCGCTGCTCGGCCGCTGGGTCGGTGGCGCGCGGGCGCAGCAACAGCACGATGATGGCGACGACGCCGATCGCGATGATCAGGGCGAGAACGATGAGAACGGTTTCCGGCATGAGGCCGCTTCTAGCGTGATTCGGTTGGCGTTGCGAACGAAGGGCGAACGGTACGGCGATTGTGCCCATGCCTCAAGGGTAAAGGCGCGCCAAAGGCTTGGATTGACCGCGCCGCCCCATGCCCTTACATCGCGCGCATGGCGCTGCGCGACATCCTCATTCTCCCCAACAAGAAGCTGCGGCTCAAATCCGAGCCGGTGAAGCTGTTCGACAAATCGCTGCGCGCATTGATCGACGACATGTTCGAGACCATGTATGCCGCGCCTGGCATCGGGCTTGCGGCTATCCAGATTGGCGTGCCGCAGCGCGTCGTCACCATGGACCTCGCCAAGAAGGACGAGCCACCGGCGCCGCTGGTGTTCATCAATCCGGAGGTCATTCGGAAATCAGACGACAAGGCAACCTATGAAGAAGGCTGTCTGTCGATCCCGGAATATTATGAAGAAGTCGAGCGGCCCTCTGCGGTGAAGGTCAAATATCTTGACCAAGACGGCAAGCCGCAAGAGATCGAGGCCACTGGCCTGCTTGCCACCTGCCTGCAGCACGAGATTGACCACACCAACGGCATCCTGTTCATCGACTACATCTCCAAGCTCAAGCGCGACATGGTGACCAAGCGCTTCAAGAAGGCAGCCAAGAAGGGCGAGCCGGTCAAACCCCTGTCCGAGGACAAAGAGCCTTCGCATCACATCGGTTGATTTCGGCGCACGCGCGCCTCAGGGGGCTTTCATGCGCCTGATATTCATGGGCACGCCCGATTTCGCGGTGCCGACGTTGATCGCGCTGGCGGCCGCCGGCCACGATGTCGCGGCGGTCTACACGCGTGCGGCCAAACCCGCCGGTCGGGGCATGGAATTGCAGCCGACGCCGGTCGAGCGCGAGGCGCGCCGGCTCGGCCTGCGGGTGCTCACACCCGCGAATTTCAAAAGCGAGGAGGCACAAGCTGAGTTCCGCGCCCACAAGGCCGATGCTGCGGTGGTCGTGGCTTACGGCCTGATCTTGCCTAAGCCAATTTTGGAAGCGCCAAGACTCGGCTGCTTCAACATTCATGCCTCGTTGCTGCCGCGTTGGCGCGGCGCGGCGCCGATCAACCGCGCCATTATGGCCGGCGACGCCGAGAGCGGCGTCACCATCATGAAGATGGACCAAGGCCTCGACACCGGCCCGATGGCGATGGCGGAAAGTATTGCGATTGGCACGGATATGACCGCCGGCGATCTGCACGATGCGCTGGCGCGGCTCGGCTCCGATCTGATGCTGCGTGCTTTGGCGGCAGTCGAGCGCGGTTTGCTCTCGCTCATGCCCCAGCCTACGGCGGGCGTCACGCATGCTGCCAAAATCAGAAAGAACGAGACCCGTATTGATTGGAGCATGCCCTGGATCGAAGTCCATAACCACATCCGCGGCCTGTCGCCTTTTCCCGGCGCCTGGTTCGAAATCGCCGGCGCGCGCATCAAGGTGTTGCGCTCGACCCAGGGCGGAGGGAAGGGCAAGCCCGGCACGGCGCTCGACGACAAGTTCACCATCGCCTGCGGCGACGGCGCGATCCGGCTCACACAGGTGCAGCGTGCCGGTAAGCAGCCGATGGCCGCGGACGAATTTTTGCGCGGCACACCGGTGACGGCGGGTATCGTTTTCTAGGATCGCCGCTGCGCAGCCGCGTGCGCGACGGCTTTCTGCGGCGGCCTGACCACCTTGTGCGCGAATCCCATCACCTCAAGCAGCCGTATCGTCAGCCAGGTCACGTCGAGCTCCCACCACATATGGCCGTACCGCGCCGCGCGCGGGTGGGCGTGATGGTTGTTGTGCCAACCTTCGCCGGCTGTGAGATATCCGACGAGCAAATTATTGCGGCTCGACTCGTCTGTGTTGTAGTTGCGATAACCCCACACATGCGTCACCGAATTGACCGCCCAGGTATTGTGCCAAACCAGCACGGTACGAACGAACACACCCCAGACCAGCAGGCTGAGGGCGAATTGTAAGGCCTGCATCGCCGTGCCACCGAGCAGCAATTCGGCAATGAAACCGCCGGCAAAGAAAAGCATCCACGACGTCATTACGATGCAAAGCCACGGGATCTTGCGCTCGACAATCACATAGAAACGGTCGCGCAGAACATCCTTGGCGTAGCGATTGGTCAGCCCGAGACGCGTCAAGTCCCTGTTCTTGAACATAAGCCAACCCATGTGCGCCCAAAAGAAATTGACCAAAGGGCTGTGCGGGTCCGGCTGCTCGTCGGAATGCTCGTGATGACGCCGGTGCATCGCCACCCAGCGTGCCGGCGTGTCCTGCATGCTGCATATGCCCAGGATGGCGAAGGCGTGCTCCAGCGGCTTCGGAAATACCATGCCGCGATGGGTCAGCAGCCGGTGAAAGCAGATGCTAATTCCGAGCGTGCCGAAAACATAGAGCCCGACGAAGGCGAGAATGGCGCCCGTCCAGCTGAAAAGCCACGGGACGAAGGCCAACAACGCGAGCAGATGGATGACCAGCAATCCGCCGGCATCGATCCATGAGATTCGCCACGGCTGAGCTCCGGCGGGCAGTGATAACTTTTGGGTTACGCTTGACATGATGTCCATCAACCCCGCCGGAACACCGGCCCCGGATAATCGCTAGCATTTTTCGGCGCGCGAGGCGAAAGAAATATCCGGTAGGGGGACATATCTTGGGGGATGCGCCAGTCGCCCCCGGCTCGCCCGATTCGGTCCGGGCTGGACTTGCTGTAAGTTGCCGTTTCGAGAGGGTAAAAATTGCTAGACCGCACGGATACCGAAGTCATCATCGTCGGCGCCGGTCCCGTGGGGCTGACGCTCGCCATCGACCTCGGCCGCCGCGGCGTGCGCTGTATCCTGCTCGAGCAAAAAGAAGCGCCGCAGTTCCTGCCAAAGATGGAGCGGTGCAACGCGCGCACCATGGAAATCTATCGCCGGCTCGGCATCGTGCAGAAAGTGCGCAACGCCGGTTTTCCGCGCGATGTGCCGATGGACGTGTTCATCGTCACCTCGCTCACCGAGCCGCCGCTGCTGCATCTGCCTTATCCATCGGTGGTGCACGCCGAGGCCGAGATCGCCGCCTGCACCGATGGCACCATGCCGCGCGAGCCCTACCAGCTCATTTCGCAGTACACGCTCGAACCGCTGCTCAAGTCGATAGCCGAAAGCATGCCGAACGTGGACGTGCGCTACGGCTGCGAGTTCATTTCATTCGAGCAGGACAGCGGCGGTGTCCGCGCGCGGGTGAAGAGCGGCGGCGCGGAAGCACAGCTCAGCGCGCTTTATCTCGCCGGCTGCGACGGCGGCGCCAGCGCGGTGCGCCGCCAACTCGGCATCAAGCTCCAAGGCGAAGCCAACCTGATGCAGTTCCGCCAGGCACTATTCCGTTGCGACGATCTGTTCGAGTGTATCGCGATGGGCAAGGGGCGGCACTATCACGTCGCCGACTCGCAGGCGACGTTCCTGATCGTGCAGGATTCGACCAAGCATTTCACCCTGCACTCCGTTGTCGATAACGACGCGGATATGGCGACGATGTTCGAGAAGACCGTCGTCATGCCGGTCAAGTACGAGATGCTGTCGGTCGGGCAATGGCGGCAGAATTTATTGCTGGCGGACAGCTACGCACAAGGCCGCGTCTTTCTCGCCGGCGATGCGGTGCATCTGATGATCCCGACCGGAGGGCTCGGCATGAACAGCGGCGTCGGCGACGCCGTTGATCTGTCGTGGAAACTTGCCGCCACGCTAAAAGGCTGGGGCGGGCCTAATCTGCTCGCATCTTATGAAGTTGACCGCCGGCAGATCGGCGCGCGCAACGTCGAAGCTTCGCGCTATGCCTCGCGCGGGCGGCGCGCCTGGCGCGCGGCGTGGAAACCGGACATCCGCGACGACACGCCGGCAGGCGCCGAAACGCGCGCCAATCTCACCCGCGTTGCCGATGTCGAACAGCGCAAGAGCAATGAGATGATCGGGGCCGAGCTTGGCTACCGCTATGTCGGCTCGCCGGTGATTTGGCCGGAAACGGGCGACGGACCGGTGCCCGATTTCATGAAATATATGCCGAGCACCTGGCCGGGCGCCCGCTTGCCGCACGTTTGGCTCCGTGACGGCAGCGCGCTGCATGACCGTATCGGCGACGGCTATACGCTGCTGCGGTTCGGCACGCAGGCCGACGCCGCGTCGCTGGCGTGGGCCTTTGCCTCTTACACCGCGCCGTTTACAGTCCTCGACATCGACGACGACCGGCCGCGCGACATCTATGGCTGCGATCTGCTGCTGCTGCGGCCGGATCTGCATGTGGTCTGGCGCGGCAACCGGCTCGACGATCCGGTCAGACTTGCCGCGATCGCGACCGGACATTGAACGAAGGAATCCGCATGTCGACTAAGCTCGCTCTCACCTTGGCCTGCGGCGATTACGAAATCGTCCGCCCGTTGATCGAGGGCAACGTGCAGCCGGACGGCATCGATCTCACCATCCTGACCAAAATGGATTCGGCGACACGGCATTGGCGTTTCTGCGCGATGGCGCCTTCGACGTCGCCGAGCTGTCGGCTTCGTCGTATCTGGCGGCGCATGACAATGGCTTGCCGTTCCGCGCCATTCCGGTTTTTCTGCACCGCCGCTTCCGCCATGGCTTCATGTTCATCAACACCAGCAAAGGCATCGCCAAGCCGAAAGACCTGATCGGCCGCAAGGTCGGCGTCAAGACGCTGATGACCACCGCGGTGCTCTGGATGCGCGGCATCCTCGAGCATGAATACGGCGTGCCGCTCAAATCGATCGAATGGTTCGCCGAACTCGAAGACGACGTCGAGGTGTCGTTGCCGAAGGAGCTTAAACTCACGCGGCTGCCGCCCGGTAAATCGGTCGAGACCATGCTGGCGGAGGGCGAACTCGATGCGGTGCTGCATTCCGATCTGATCAAGCCGATGCTGGCGAAAGATCCGCGCGTGGCGCGGCTGTTTCCGCCCTACAAGGACGAGGAAATCGCCTATTACAAAAAGACCGGCATTTTCCCGATCATGCACGTGCTTGGCCTGAAGCAATCGCTGGTCGAGCAGCACCCCTGGGTCGCCATGAACCTGTACAAGGCGTTCAATGAGGCCAAGGCCATCGCGATGGCGCGCATGCAGAACCCGCGCGTCGTCCCGTTGGCCTGGTATCGCGAGGCCTGGGAGGAGCAGGAGACCGTCCTCGGGCCCGACCCGTGGGAATATGGCTTGACCGAAAAAAATCGTAATAACCTGGAGACACTGGCCGGCTATTCCCATGAGCAGGGGCTAATCAAGAAAAAGCCTGCGCTTGAGCAGCTGTTTCTCAATGTCGCCCTGGCTGGTAAGCGCGGCACCGAATTCCGGATTTAGGAGAAGAATGAGCATGGTCATGCGCTTGAAAATATCCCTGGCCGCCATTGCGCTGCTCGCTGCCGTGTCTGTTGCGCCCGCGCAGGATAAAGTCTGGAAGCATGGCATCCTCGAAGCCAAGAGCGATTCCGGTTTTATCGCCATGGTCGACAAAGGCGGCTTCGCCGCCAAGCATGGATTGAAAGTCGAAATTCTCCAGACCAAGGCCGGCGCCACGCTGATGAAGGCGTTGATCGCGGGCGAGATTGACAGCGTCGACATGGGCGCGGCGGAATCGATCGTGGCCGGCGTGCGCGGCACCGGCGTCAAAATTGTCGGATGCACCTGGCCGGGCGTGCCGCAGGTCGTGCTGGCCAAGGCCGAGATCAAGACGCTGGCCGATCTTAAAGGCAAGAACGTCGCGATTTCCTCGCCCGGCTCGCTGCCCGATCTGCTGTTCCGCGGCATGCTTGATGCCGCCAATATCCCCTTTGCCGATGTGAAACTGGTGACGCAGGGCGCCGATCTCGACCGCTATAAATCGCTGGTCGCCGGCATCACCGACGCCGCCGTGGTCTCGAATGAATTCGAAGCCGTCATGCCGCCGAACATCCATGTGCTGGCCAAAGGCAGCACCGCGGTGCCCAAATTTATTCGCCTGTGCATCGCCACCAATAGCAAGGTGCTGGCCGAGCGGCGCGCCGATCTGGTGCAATTCGTCGCGGCCGAAATGGACGCCTACACATACGCCGCCGCGCACCGCGACGAGACCATCAAGCTGGCGCATGAAATGACCCATGCCAAGCCCGACGACAAGCGCGCCGAATTCATCACCGACCAGGCGCTCAAGGACAAGCAGATCGATCCGACGCTGGCGATCCCCGCCGACCGCATTGACTGGATGCAGCAGCTGTTCGTCAAAGCGGGCGTCATTCCGAAAACCGTGCCGGTCGGCTCGCTTGTGGACACGAGCGTACGCGACGACGCGGCCAAGCTGGCGGGGAAATAGCGGCTGATGCCGCGCTACAAGCTCACCATCGAATATGACGGCGCGCCGTTTTCCGGCTGGCAGATCCAGGATGGCCTGCCGACCGTGCAGGGCGCGCTGACCGCTGCGATCGAAGCGCTCACGGGCGAAAAGTCGCTGGTGCAGGGCGCCGGCCGCACCGATGCCGGCGTGCACGCGCGCGGCCAGGTGGCCCATGTCGATCTTGCCAAGGACTGGGACACCGACACGGTGCGCGACGCGCTCAACGCGCATTTGCGGCCGCATCCGGTGGCAATCCTCGCCGCCGAACGCGCGGCTGGCGACTTCAACGCCCGCACTTCGGCGGTCAAGCGGCATTATCTCTACCGCATCATCAATCGCCGCGCCGATCTGACGGTTGATGCCGGCCGCGCCTGGCGCGTGCCGCGTCCGCTCGACGTCTCGGCGATGCATACGGCCGCGCAACGCCTGGTCGGCAAGCACGATTTCACCACGTTCCGCTCCACCGAGTGCCAGGCCAATTCGCCGGTGAAGACGCTCGACATACTCGCCGTCACGCGCGACGGCGATGCGGTCAACGTTGCGGCCTCGGCGCGCTCGTTCCTTCACACGCAGGTGCGCTCGATGGTCGGCTCGCTGGTGATGGTGGGGCAGGGCGCCTGGCGCGCCGACGATCTGGCCGCTGCGCTCATCGCCCACGACCGCGCATCGTGCGGCCCGCTGGCGCCGCCGGATGGGCTCTATCTGATGCAGGTCGATTACTGACCGGACGCGAAGTAGCGGTCGAGGATTGTCCGATAGATCGTCGTCAGCGCGCGCAAGTCGGCGATCGGCACGCGCTCGTCGACCGCGTGCATCGTTTGGCCGACGAGTCCGAACTCCACCACCGGGCAATAGTGCGTGATAAAACGCGCATCCGAGGTGCCGCCGCTGGTCGAAAGTTCCGGCTTGCGGCCAGCGACTTTTGCAATCGCGTCGATCACCATATCCATGAACGGCCCGGGCTTGGTGACGAACACGCCGGCATTAGACGGCGCCCACTCGAACGCGAATTTGACCTTACCGCCTGCGGCTTTGGCTGCTCGCTGCTCGATCAAATTTTTCAGCGAGTCGAGCGTGTGGGTGTCGTTGAAACGGATGTTGAAGCGCGCCCGTGCTTCGCCCGGAATGAGATTGACGGTCTTGTTGCTGACGTCGACCGAGACGAATTCCAGATGCGATGGCGAAAATTGCGCGGTGCCTTTATCGAGCGGCTCGCTTTGCAGCGCCGATACAAGCGCCACCAGGCCGCGGATCGGGTTTTCCGCCCGTTGCGGATAGGCGACGTGGCCTTGGCGGCCGGTGACGATCAGTTGGCCGTTGAGCGAGCCGCGCCGGCCGACCTTGATGGTGTCGCCCAGCGCCTGCACATTGCTAGGCTCGCCCAGCAGGCAATGATCGAATTTTTCGCCGCGTTCGGCCGCCCATTTCAGCAGCTTGGGCGTGCCGTTGACCGCGATGCCCTCCTCGTCGCCAGTAATCAGAAACGAGATTGAGCCTTTCGGCTTGCCGCCGTTCGCGGCGAGATGATCGAGCACGGCGGCGACCGCGCAGGCGATGCCGCCTTTCATGTCGACCGCGCCGCGCCCATAGAGCTCCGCGCCGTCCGTCTCGCCGGCAAAGGGTGGATGTTTCCACACCGTCTCGTCGCCCGGCGGCACTACGTCGGTATGGCCGGCGAACATCAGGTGCGGGCCTGCCGTGCCGATGCGGGCGTAGAGATTTTCCACGTCCTCCGCGCCCGGCTCGCTTGAAGGTCATGCGGTGCACGGTGAAACCGGCAGCTTTCAGCGTCGTCTCAAGAAACTTGAGCGCGCCGCCTTCGGCCGGTGTGACGGAACGGCAGCGCAACAGATCGCGGGCGATGGCAACGGGATCGGCGGTCATGGCTGCGCGATTTAGGCTCCGAGCTGCGTCGCCAGGAGATTGTTTTGGTTGCGAACCCACCCGGGAATCAGAAACGCATCCACCAGCACCCAGAACACCGTGATGAGGAGGCCGACAATGGTGATCGACAAAATGAGCTGCGTCACCGCGACGCCGGTCCTCTGGAGATAGAAATTGTGGCCGCCGAACAGGCCGACGAAGAACCACAAGAGATAAGCGACCAGCGCCGTCTTTTTGTTGGCTTCAAACAGCATCAAAGCACGGGTGTCGTTCGACAGGCCGCCTTTTTGCTGGACCTCTTGTCGCATGCCGGCGGGAAGTTCTGTCATGGTGTCTCCCAGGGGCTCACTCGGTAAAGCTCATTCTTAATTCGAAGCGTCAATCCCTCAGCAACTCATTGATGCTGGTCTTGGCGCGCGTGCGCTCGTCGACGCGCTTGACGATTACCGCGCAGTAAAGTCCGGGGCCGCCGTTTTTGTCGGGCAGCGTTCCCGGCACCACCACCGAAAAGGCCGGCACTTCGCCTTGCAGCACTTGGCCGCTCGCGCGATCGACGATCTTGGTCGAGGCGCCGAGGAATACGCCCATCGATAGCACCGCGCCGGTGCGCAGGATCACGCCCTCGGCCACTTCCGAGCGCGCGCCTACGAAACAATTGTCCTCGATGATCACCGGCCCCGCTTGCAGCGGCTCCAGCACGCCGCCGATGCCGGCGCCGCCCGAGATATGACAGTTCTTGCCGATCTGCGCGCAACAGCCGACCGTCGCCCAGGTGTCGATCATCGTGCCCGAATCGACATAGGCGCCGAGATTGACGAAGGACGGCATCAGCACCACGCCAGGCGCGATGAAAGCCGAGCGTCGCACCACGCAGCCGGGCACGGCACGGAAGCCGGCCTTCTTGAATCTCGCCGCGTTCCAATTTTTAAACTTGGAATCGACCTTGTCCCACCACGCGGCCTTGCCGGGCCCGCCCGGGATCACGCTCATGTCGTTGAGCCGGAACGACAGCAGCACGGCCTTCTTCAGCCACTGATTGACCTGCCAACGCCCATCCGCTTGGCGCTCGGCCACACGCGCCTCGCCGCGGTCGAGCAGGTCGAGCGCGCTGTCGACCGCCTTGCGCACGGCGCCCTTGGTCTTGGGGCCGATTGTGTCGCGGCCCTCGAAGGCGTCGTCGATGATCTTGGCAAGTCTGTCGTTAGACATGGGTTACCCAGGCGCGTTTTCGCTGCGGTTTGTCGGCGGCGCCACCGGGGATGTCAAGCGGAGTACGATTTTATCAAGAAATCCCGCAAGATCGTCGGCCAGATGATCGACATGCGCGGCGTCGCGCCCTTCCAATTCCCAGCCTTCGCGAAACACTTCGCGCTGGCGTTCGGGCACCACCAGCACCGTCGTCATGCCGAGTTCGTGCGGCGCCTCCAGATTGCGCGCCAGGTCTTCGAACATCGCGGCCTTGTTCGGATCGACGTCGTGAAGTTCAAGAAAGCGTTCATAGGTTTTGCGCGCCGGCTTCGGTTCGAGCTCGGCGGCAATAATGTCGAATACGTCCTCGAATTGCTCGTGCACGGCGAGCTTCTTCATCACCGCATCGGCGTGTTTGCGGGTGCCGTTGGTGAGGATGAGCTTGCGACCCGGCAGCTTCTCGAGCGCCGCGCCGAGCGCCGGATTGGGGGTGAGCGGCGAGTGGTCGATCTGGTGCACGAATTCGAGATAGTCGTCCGGCTTCATGCCGTGCTCGGCCATCAGCCCACGCATGGTGGTGCCGTAACGCTTGTAATAATCCTTCTGCACGCGGAAGGCTTCGTCCTTCGATACTTTGAGGAATTCCGAGACATAGGCGCGGATGCGGTCGTCCACTTGCTGCCAGAGATTGAGGTGATGCGGATAGAGTGTGTTATCGAGATCGAAGACCCAGGTCTCGACATGGCCGAATCCGCGCCGCTGCCGCGTCATCTTGATGCTTCCCGATGATAAGGCTGATGGCGTTACGAAGCGTGCATCGCCGGAAATTCGGCCAGTACGGCGACCGGCACGTTCGGCTGCATCTCGTCGAGTTCGGCGATACGGCGATCGATTTGCGCGATCACCTTGCGGGCGAAGGGGCCGAGATGCATGTATATCGCAATCATCCGCATGATGTAGCGCACCGCGTCCGGATTGGTCCGCGCGCAATTGATGAACGTCTTCCAGAATATGTCGCGCGTTTCCGGCACCGCGTTGATGACGCGGTTGACGGTCTCGAGCCAGGCCAAGCTGTTCTGGCTGTCGCCTTCATGGCCTTTATTCAAACGGCCCTTGCGGTTGAGCATAGAAGCCAGTCGATCAAGCCGCCCGGCATAGACGACCGGATCGTAAATTTTCTCAAGCACGCGTCTGTAGTCGAGCAGCACCTCGCGCAACGGCCGTAACGGAGCAAAGTTGATGCCGTTGAAACACTGATCGCCCTGGTAATCGTCGCTGACCACGTCATAACCGTTGCTGAGGCGGCCTTCCGCGGCCAGCCGGCGCGTCAGCTGCGTGTTGGGAAGGGCATAAAGGAGGCCGACGATGGAGATCGGGATGGCGCATTCCTCGATCAACTCGGCCATCGAGTTCGGCAATCGAGCCTTTTTCGTTGTCGAAGCCGACGATGAAGCCTGCCGTCACGAAGATCCCGTAACTGTAGATTTTCTGGATGCACTCGGGGATGTTGCGCCGCGTATTCTGCTTCTTGCGCATCTGGATCAGCGTCTCAGGATCCGGGCTTTCGATGCCGACGAAGACAGCGAAGAAATTGCACTGCTTGAGCATTTCAAGCAGTTCATCATCGTCGGCGAGATTGAGCGAGGCTTCGGTCGAGAATTCGAACGGATAGTCGTGCGCCTCCTGCCAGGCTAATAGTTCCGGCAGGAATAGCCGCAGCGCCTTTTTGTTGCCGATCAGATTGTCGTCGACGAAATCGACGTGGCCGCGATAGCCGAGTTCATGGAGGCGCTTGAGTTCGGCCAGCATTTGCGCGTTGGTCTTGGCGCGCGGAACGCGGCCGTAAAGTTCGATGATATCGCAGAATTCACAGGTGAACGGGCAGCCGCGCGAATATTGGACGCAGACGTAGAGGTAGTCCTTCATGTTCAGCAGGTCGAAGCGTGGCATCGGCGTCTTGGTGACGTCGACCTGGAACTTCTCGGCGCGAAAGACCCCCGCGCGCTCGCCACGCTCCCAGGCGGCGACAAATTCCTTGATGATGTCCTCGGCTTCGCCCAACACCTGGAAGTCGGCGCTGGCATAGACGTGCGGGCTCGATGTGGCATCCGGGCCGCCGACCACCGCGGGTTTACCGTGCCTCTGGGCGAGCTCGATGATGCGCCGGCAATCGGGTTGCTGATTGAGCATGCCGCCGGTCATCACCATGTCGGCCCAATCGAGATCGGCCGGGTCTAGCGTCTCGGTATTGCGGTTGACCAGCTTGCATTCCCAATGCGACGGCAGCAGCGCCGCGACCGTGATCAGTCCGAGTGGGGCAGCCGGATACTTCGCGCCCACCAGCTTGCAGGCATCGGTATAGTTCCAGAACGAGTTCGGAACGAATTCCGGATAGACGAGCAGGACCCGGCAAGGGCGTTCGGTCATACAGCACATGTCTCCCCTGGGCGCTTATCTCACGAATTGGCACGACCGCAAAGCCACCTGATTGGCCGCGGATTCCGCCTCCGGCGTCTCAAGGTTCCTTAAAACGTACGACCATGGATGGACGGCCGCCGGTATCGATGACGATAAAGCCCGCCGAATTCAACCCGCGCGCCGCACAATCCTTGTGGTCACTCAACTCAAACTTGCCGTCGCGGGTGCAGAGCGGAACGTTGCCACCCCACGACAGCACGCCGTCGGCCTGCCTGATCGGGCGGCCGCTATCGTCCACCGCCTCGGCGTAACTATAGAGCCGGTGCGGATCGCCGCGCAGGTCCGGGCGCAGGCACTGCCCGGCAGCCACGCGATACCAGCCGCGGGTGACGATCGCGCCCATCTCGACCACACCGAGCGATGCCATTACGGTATATTTGGTGTCGTTGCACCAGGAGAAGCCGGCGCCTGACGGATCGGCTGCCGCCGCGATCAAGGCGTCGAAAAATTCCGGTTTGCCCACGACCTCGGCCGAAAGCTTGCGGTCGGTCAGGAATTTCGTCAGCGCGGCTTGCGTCTTGAGGCCCGACACGCCGTCGATCGGGTAGGCGTCGTAGCCGGCGATCGCCATCAGCCGTTGAATGCCGGCGAGGCGTGCCTGCGCGTCATCGTAATCGGCTTCTTCCGCCAGGTTGATGGTCGGACCATTCGGCGTGTCGGACGGCTTGGCCGCGTTGAAGCGCGCCTGCTGGCTAACTGGACAACTGCGCGCGTCGGTGATGGCAAAGGCGGCGTCCCGGACGCAAAAACGAGACTCGCCGTTTTGCGGCAGCGGAGCGCTGCCATAGACCGGGGACGTTCGTGCGTGCACGTAGACCAAGTCGGCATCGAGCGGTGTGTCGAGAATTTTCCGGCATTGGCCGGGATCGACGCGAAACCATCCATAGGTCGACACGTTCGCGCGCTTTTCCAGCCCGTACGCGATTTCCATCAGATAGCTGGTGCGATTGCACAACGTCAGTTCGGCGTGCGCCGGCGCTACTGCCGTCAGCACGACCGTCGCGCTTGCCGCTGCGAGGATGCAGGTCGAACCGCGAATCATGCCGCCATATTAGCGGTTCGGCCGCCTCAGCGGTGCATCAGCGTGCCGACGCCATGATCGGTAAGCAATTCGAGCAGCACGGCGTGCGGGATTTTGCCGTCCATGATGACGACGCCCTCGACGCCCTGGTCGAGCGCGTAGATGCAGGTCTCGACCTTGGGGATCATCCCGCCGGAAATAGTGCCGTCGGCGATCAGCTTGCGCGCGTCGGTCACCGACAGATCCGGGATCAGGTTCTTCGATTTGTCGAGCACGCCCGGTACGTCGGTGAGCAGCAGCAGGCGCTTGGCCTTGAGCGCGCCGGCGATGGCGCCCGCGAAAGTGTCGGCGTTGACGTTGAAGGTGCCGCCGCTGGCGGAGGTTGCCACCGGCGCCAGCACCGGTATCATCTCGCGCCCGATCAACTGACCGAGCATGGTGATATCGACCTTCTCCGGCTCGCCGACGAAGCCGAGGTCGATGACCTTCTCGATGTTGGAATCCGGATCGACCACGGTGCGCGTCACCTTGCGCGCCTGCACCATGTTGCCGTCCTTGCCGCACAGCCCGATGGCCTTGCCGCCGGCGGCGTTGACGTAGCCGACGATCTGCTTGTTGATCGAGCCGGCCAGCACCATTTCGACGACCTCGACAGTCTTGGCGTCGGTGATGCGCAGGCCGGCGGCGAATTCAGATTTGATACCGAGTTGCTTGAGCATGGCCTCGATCTGCGGGCCGCCGCCATGCACCACGACCGGATTGATCGCGGTCTGCTCGAGCAGCACGATATCGCGGGCGAAGTCGCGCGCGGCTTGCTCCTGACCCATGGCGTGGCCGCCGTATTTGACCACGACGATCTCCTCGTCGTAGCGCTGCATATGCGGCAGCGCCTCCGACAGGATGCGTGCCTGCTCGAGCGGGTCGATTTTAGGGGCCTTGGCCATCGCGGCTTTCCGTTGAAACGCAGCAGGGTTCTAGCCGAGGCGGCGGCAGGCGACAATGCATTCGTATTTTCTTCCAGGCACGAAGGCGTTTCAGGCCGTGTTCGCATAAGAAGTGCGAATGAGGGAAGCGCTCGCTCTTCCCTGCAAGGGTGGCTAAAGTGCCCTTAAAAATTGGCTATGCTGGCCCGGCAACAATTTTCGTCTTACGGCACTGGGCAGGGGGCGGCTACTGTGGGCCATCGAATAATTGAAAGGGCCTTGTCGAAGGTCCGAAGGATTATTGCAGGAGAATCGAAGTCCCCTGTTGATTATGGCGCAGTCGGTTTGCGGGATGCCGGGCTCGCCGGCTGGTTCCAGTTTGAAGCAGGTGATAGGGCCGCCCGCTGTCGAACAGCGTGAACAGGCTTAGCGAAATCACGAAACCACTGATGACGAAAAACAGATCGACGCCGAGCCAGCCCTGCCGCAGCAGGTATCCGGGATAGCGGTAAAACCCGGTCCACTGATTGTAACCGATAATGTGAAACATGACGACGCTGAAAGCGGCGAACGCGCGCAACACGTCAATGGTCGGGAAAAAATCTTTGCTTGCTGAAACGACGGCTGCGTTCGCTTGGGCGAACTCTTTGCCTGCGCTTCGGGGCACGTCCACCTGCTGCATCATGTCCATTTGCTTGCCCCTGCCTTCTACCGCTTTCTTTCTTCCAAAAGCCTTGCAATCGCAGCGCGCAGCTCGGGAATGCCGCTGCCGTCATGCGCCGAGGTGGCCAGCACGCTCGGGTAAGCGGCCGGGCGTTTGGCGAGCGCGGCCTCGGTCTCGGCGATGCGTTGGGCAAGCTCGGCCGGCTTTACCGCGTCGCATTTGGTGAGCACGATCTGGTGGCTGACCGCGACCTCGCCGAGCGCATCGAACATCGGACCGTCGGCGTCTTTGAGGCCGTGCCGGGCGTCCACCAGGACATAGATGCGGGCCAAGTTGGCGCGCCCGCGCAAATAAGCGTGGATCAGCTCGGTCCATGCCGCGATCTTGGTTTTGGCCGCGGCGGCATAGCCGTAGCCCGGCATGTCCACCACGTTGAGGGGGCCGCCGCCGGTAAAGAAAATCAGTTCCTGGGTGCGGCCGGGGGTGCGCGAGGTGCGCGCCAGATTTTTGCGGCCGGTGAGCGCATTGAGCAGGCTCGACTTGCCGACATTGGAGCGGCCGGCGAGCGCGATCTCGGTGCCGCGCATCGGCGGCAGCGACACGGCCGAGCCGGCGGCGGCGGTGAATTGCCAGTCGCCGGCGAACAGGCGCCGGCCGGCCTCGAGTTCGCTGGCGGTGAAATTTTCCATCGGCGGCACCATAGCCGAAAAATGAAATCGCCGGAGACCGCCCGGCGATCCGGATCAACAATTCGGAAAGGACATTATGCTTGCGGCTTCTTCTTGCCGAACAAGGCCTTGATATTGTCGAACAACTCGATCTTCGCGCCATGCTTGCGCATGATCACGCTCTGCTGCAGCACCGACAGCGAGTTGTTCCAGGCCCAGTAAATCACCAGTCCTGCCGGGAAACTCGCCAGCATGAAGGTGAAGATCACCGGCATCCAGTTGAAAATCATCTGCTGCGTCGGGTCCGGCGGCGCCGGATTGAGCTTCATCTGCGCCCACATGGTCACGCCCATGATCAGCGGCCAGGCGCCGAGATGCAGGAAGGGGCCGACCACCGGCACGGTCGTCGGATCGAACGGGATGAGGCCGAACAGATTGAACATATTGGTCGGATCGGGCGCCGACAGGTCGTGAATCCAGCCGAAGAACGGCGCGTGCCGCATTTCGATGGTGACGAACAGCACCTTGTACAACGAGAAGAACACCGGAATTTGGATTGCGATCGGCAGACAACCGGCCAGCGGATTGATCTTCTCCTTCTTGTACAGCGCCATCAATTCCTGCTGCTGCTTGGCCTTGTCGTCGGGATAGCGCGCGCGCAGCGCGGCCATCTGCGGCTGCACCGCCTTCATCTTCGCCATCGAGGCGTAGGATTTGTTGGCGAGCGGGAAGAAGGCGAGCTTGATCAGCACGGTGACGAGCAGGATCGCGATGCCGAAATTGCCGACCAGGTGGTAGAAGTAGTCGATCACGATGAACAGCGGCTTGGTGATGAAATAGAACCAGCCCCAGTCGATCAGCAGGTCGAAGCGGTTGAGGTTGAGCTGCTTTTCATAGTCGTTGATGACCGCCACTTCCTTGGCGCCGGCGAACAGCCGCGCGTCGGCCGAGCCGGTCGCGCCCGGCGCGATGGTTTGCGCGTCGAGCAGATAATCGGTCTGGTAGGTCTTTAGCGTGCCGAGCGTGCCGGTCGCGAAATGCGCCTTGAGATGCGCGTTGGTGTCCGGCAGCAGCGCCGCGGCCCAGTATTTGTCGGTGATGCCGAGCCAGCCGTTGGTGACGTCGAAAGTTGACCTCTTTCTTCTCTTCGATCTTCTTGTAGGTGAATTCCTGCAGGCCTTGGTCGCCGAGCACGCCGACCAGGCCTTCATGCAGGATGTAATAGCCCGAGCGTCTGCGGCGTGCCGTGGCGCGAGATCAGCGCGTAAGGATAAAGCGAGACCGGCGCTCGCGCTCTTGTTCACCACCTCGTCCTTGATGGTGAACAGATATTTGTCGTCGACCGCGATGGTGCGGCGGAATTCGAGGCCCTGCGCCGTTGTCCTAGGTGAGCGTCACCGGGATGGCCGGCGCTGAGCGCGCCGGAGCCGGCTTGCGTCCACACCGTGTCCGCAGTCGGGCACCTTCACATTGGCGCCGGCGGCGCCGGTCCAGCCGAACTCGGCGTAGAACGGATCCGGGCTGCCGGACGGCGACAGCAGCACGATCGGCGGCGACTTCGGATCGACCGTCTCGCGGAACTTGACCAGCGCCAGATCGTCGATGCGCCCGCCCTTGAGCGCGATCGAGCCTTGCAGGCTGTCGGTTGCGATCGCGACGCGCGGCGAGCGCCTCCAACGCCGCGTCGCGGCTGGCGCGACGGCCGGAGCCTCGCGCCGCTTGGCCGGGCGGCTGCGCCGCTCCCGGCTGGGCGCGGCGACTGCGCCGGCTGGCCCGGCTGGCTCGGTTGCGCCGGCTGCTGCTGTTTCTGCGCGAGCTGCTCGGCCTGCAGCTTCTCCTGCCGCGCCTTCTCCTGCGGCATGGCGAAAAAAAATTGCCAGGCGATCAGCACCATAGCCGACAGCACGATGGCGAGAATGGTGTTCTTATTGTCGGTCATCGGGATCCCGTTTTGCCGTTGCGCCCCGCATGCACTCGCCGCAACGCCCCCTCGAAGTCCTCGGCGATCCGCGCAAACGGAACCTTGAGCGCCGCGCGCCGGCCGATCAGCACATAATCATGTCCGCTTCGCATCCGGTTTGCCCCGGCGAGCCGCACAATTTCCCGCAGGCGGCGGCGCACCCGATTTCGCTCGACCGCGTTGCCGACCTTCTTCGACACGGTAAAGCCGAAACGCGCCGGCCCGTCGTCGATCCGCTTGCGCGCCTGTAGCACGAACGCGGTGGCCGTGGATCTTGAGCCCGGACGCCGCGGCCAGAAAATCCGCCCGTTGCCTCAATCGTTCCATGGAAAGCAATGCGGCGGCTTTTCGCTCGCCGTCAGGCGGAAAGCCGCTTGCGCCCGCGCGAGCGCCGGGCCGATCAGCACCTTGCGTCCGCCTTTGGTGGCCATGCGCGAGCGGAAACCGTGACGGCGCTTGCGTACAAGCTTGCTCGGTTGATAGGTCCGCTTCACGTTTAAGTTCTCCGCTGGTCGCGCCGTGGCGACAGGGGCTCGAGGATTGCCCCCGGGATCGGCCATGAAAACCCGCAAAGATGCGGATCGGCACGCGATTTGCGCGGCTTATAAGGGAGGGGCTTAGGCGCGTCAATGCGACCGCTGCTGGCCGCTATTAAGGCCATTGCCATGTCACAAAGCCTCACAAGGCGGTGAGATCGGTCCGCTTGCCGCAGGCCCGGCGCTCGTGTATATAGCGCGCATGCCCGCGACCCCGCCGTCCACCGATCGACCGCGCAGCCTGACCCGCCGGCTGGTGCCGTTGATCGTGGTCGTGCTGCTCGCCGTCGCCGCCTATGTCGTCGTCGGGCGTGGCGGCCTTTCGCTCGAGGCGCTGGTCCGGCACCGCATGGCCATCGACGCCTTCGTGACCGAGCATCGGGTCCTGGCCGTGCTCGCCTATATCGCGCTCTATATCGCCGCCGTCGCGCTGTCGTTGCCGGGCGCGGTGTTTCTCACGGTGGCCGGCGGCTTTCTGTTCGGCCTCGCGGTCGGCGCATCGGCGGCCGTGATCGGCGCCACCATCGGCGCGACGCTCATCTTCCTGGTGGCGCGCACCGCACTGGGCGAGCCGCTGCTGCGGCGGGCCGGCCCGCGCGCCGCCCAGCTTGCGCAAGGCTTCCGCGACGACGCTTTCAGCTATCTTTTGTTTCTGCGGCTGGTGCCGGCCTTTCCGTTCTTCCTGGTCAATCTGGTGCCGGCCTTCGCCGGCGTGCGGCTTGTGCCGTTCGTCGCCGCGACCGCGCTCGGCGTCATTCCCGGCGCGTTGGTCTTTGCCTTCGCCGGCACCGGCCTCGACAGCGTCATCGCCGCGCAGCAGGCCGCCAATCGGCGCATTGCCTCGCCGCGGGCCGCACCGATTGCCACATGATCTTCGATGCCAAGGACGTGCTGACGCCGCAACTGATCGGCGCGCTGATCGCGCTCGGCCTGCTTGCCTTGGTGCCGGTGGTGGTGAAAAGACTGCGCGCGCGCTCGCGCGCGATCGATGTGAGTTTTGAGTTATTATTGCAGCCAAGAGATTTTAGAGCATGGCGGAAATCACTCAAACCCGACATTTGCGTCATCGGCGGCGGCTCCGGCGGCCTGTCGGTCGCCGCGGCCGCGGCGGCCTTCGGCGTGCCGGTGGTGCTGATCGAGCGGCACAAGATGGGCGGCGATTGCCTCAACACCGGCTGCGTGCCGTCGAAGGCGCTGCTGGCGGCGGCCAAGCGCGCCGCGGTCATGCGCAGCGCGCGCGCCGTTCGGCGTGACCGCGTCAGACAGTCGATGTCGATTTCGGCAAGGTGCACGATCACGTGCAGCGCGTGATCGCCGCGATCGCGCCGACCGACTCGGCGGAGCGCTTCGCCGGCCTGGGCGTGCGGGTGATCAAGGGCCACGCCAAATTCAAGGACCGCAGGACCGTCGTCGTCGGCGACGATTGAAATCCGCGCGCGGCGTTTCGTGATCGCGACCGGATCGACGCCGGCGCTGCCGCCGATCCCGGGGCTCGACGAGGGTCCCTACCTCACCAACGAAACCGTTTTCGATCTCACCGAGCGGCCCGACCGTCTCATCGTCATCGGCGCCGGGCCGATCGGCCTGGAAATGGCGCAAGCCTTCCGCCGGCTCGGCAGCGCGGTGACCGTGCTGGAAGCGGCGACGCCGCTCGCCAAGGACGATCCGGAATGCGCCGCCATCGTGCTCGATCAGCTCGAGCGCGAAGGCGTCGTCATCCGCAGCGGCGTCAAGGTCGTGCGCGTCAAGCATGCGAGCGGCAGCGTCAGCGGTGACGTTCGAGGGCGCGGGCGGCGAAGAGACCGTCGAAGGCCGCTATTTGCTGGTCGCCACCGGCCGCAAGCCGACCGACCGACGGGCTCGATCTCGATGCCGCCGGCATCAAATACGACCGCGCCGGCATCGCGGTGAACAAGCGGCTCAAGACCACCAACCGGCGCGTCTATGCGATCGGCGACTGTCGCGGCCGGACAATTGCAATTCACCCACGCCGCCAATTATCACGCCGGCCTGGTGATCCGGAACGCGCTGTTCCGGCTTCCGGTCAAGGTGAACAACGACGCCATTCCCTGGGTGACCTATACCGAACCGGAACTGGCGCAGACCGGCTTGACCGAGGCGCAGGCGCGCGAGCGCAAGCATCAAGATTCCGCATCCTGCGCTGGCCCTATCACGACAATGACCGCGCCGCAGGCCGAGCGCGAAACGCACGGTCATATAAAAGTCATCACCACGCGCAAAGGTAAGATTCTAGGCGCCACCATTGTCGGCGCGCAGGCCGGAGAATTGATCGCGATGTGGACGCTTGGCGATCGCGCAGGGGCTGAACATCCGCAGCCTCACCGGCATCGTGTTGCCCTATCCGACGCTGTCGGAAATCGGCAAAGCGCGCGGCCATCGACTATTTCACGCCAAGTTTGACGAGCCCTTGGGTGCGGCGCATCATCGCTTGGCTGCGAATCTTCGGTTGAGGACTTCATTGGAACCGGAAACCGAGCCAACGAGCGAACCTGTCAGCCGCCGGCGCCGCAGTCCTGCGCGCGCGCCGCGCATCGGCCTGTCCGGCAAGCTGTTGTTCCTCACCATCCTGTTCGTGATGGTGGCGGAAGTTCTCATCTACGTTCCGTCGATCGCCAATTTCCGGCTCAACTGGCTCAACGACCGCCTCGCCGCCGCGCACACCGCCGCGCTGGTGCTCGATGCCGCGCCGAGCGGCATGGTGCCGGAGAGCCTCGCCAAACAAATCCTGAGCAGCATCGGCGCGCGCGCGGTGGCGATGAAGATGGGCACCCAGCGCCGTCTGCTGGCGGCGACCGATGTGCCGTCCGCAGATCGAGCAGGACATCGACATGCGCGACGTGCCGTGGTGGCGCGCCATCATGGATGCGTTCGACACGATGCTTGTTTTCGCGAGCCCGACGACGTGATGCGGGTGGTCGGGCCGGCGCCGATGGCGGAAGGCCAATTCATCGAAATCATTCTCGACGAAGCGCCGCTGCGCAAGGCGATGCTGACCTTCTCGGTGAACATCCTGCTGCTGTCGCTGGTGATCTCCGGCGTCACCGCGATGCTGGTGTTCTTCGCGCTGCATTATCTGCTGGTGCGGCCGATGGGCCGCATCACCGCGAACATGATCGCGTTCCGCGCCGATCCGGAAAATCCGGCGCGCATCATTGCCGGAATCCGGCCGCGGCGACGAAATCGGCACGGCGGAAGTTGAGCTCGCCGCCATGCAGCGCGAGCTCGCCTCCATGCTGCATCAGAAGAACCGGCTGGCGGCGCTCGGCCTCGCGGTGTCGAAGATCAATCACGATCTGCGCAATCTGCTGGCGTCGGCGCAATTGTTTTCCGATCAATTGTCGACGCTGCCGGACCCGAAGGTGCAGCGCTTCGCGCCCAAGCTGATGCGCGCGCTCGAGCGCGCGATCGCGTTCTGCCAGTCGACGCTCTCCTACGGCGCCGCGCAGGAGCCGCCGCCCGAGCGCAAGACCATCGAAGTCGAGCCGCTGATCGAGGAAGTGCACGAGGCGCTCGGCCTCGGCCTCGACGTGCCGATCCGCTGGATCGTCGCGGTGGAGCGCGGGCTGACCGTGGAGGCCGATCACGATCAATTGTTCCGCGTGCTGGTCAACGTGGCGCGCAACGCCGTGCAGGCGCTGGAAGCGCGCGGCGCGCGCGATCCGGCCCGCGATCAGATCCGCATCACCGGCCGCCGCGAAGGCAGCGTGGTGGTGATCGAGGTGTCCGATACCGGCCCCGGGCGTTCCCGAGAAGGCGCGCGCCCATATGTTCCAGGCGTTTCAGGGCTCGGCGCGCGCCGGCGGCACTGGGCTCGGCCTGGCCATCGCCGCCGAACTGGTGCGCGCCCATGGCGGCGAAATCCGCCTGGTGCCGGGAACCATCGGCGCGACGTTCAGCATCACCATCCCCGACCGCGCGGTCGATCTTAACTCCCGGCGCGGCGAGCGCGCGAGGGCCTAAGGAAGAGCGGCGCCTGCCGCGGTGTTCGTCAGATAAGGCGACAACTATCAAGGAATATGCATGGCCTCGCAGCCGGTGACGTTGCTTGGGCTGGCGACGGCGGTGCCGCCGCACCGGCTCGAACAGCCGGCGGTCGCCGATCTCGCGCGGCGGATTTATGCCGGCAGCTTCGCGCGCTATCCGAAGCTTGCCGATGTGTTCGTCAATGCCGGCATCGAGCGGCGTTATTCGGTGCGGCCGCATCGAATGGTACCAAGAACCGCACGATTGGACCGAGCGCACGCAAACTTACCTCGACGGCGCCGGCGCCTTGTTCGTGCAGGCCGCGCGCGCCGCGCTCGATCGCGCCGGCGTCGCCGCGCGAGACGTCGACGTCATCGTCACCGTGTCGTCGACCGGCATCGCGACGCCGAGCCTGGAAGCGCGCGTCGGCTGCGGAAATGGGTTTCCGGCTCGGCGGCTGCGGGTGCCGGTGTTCGGCCTCGGTTGCGCCGGCGGCGTCTCGGGCCTGTCGCTCGGCGCCCGTTTGGCGCGCGCCGAGCCGGGCGAGATCGTGCTCGTGGTCGTCGTCGAACTGTGCACGCTGGCCTTCCGCAACGATCGCAGCACCAAAGCCGACGTGATTTCGTCCGCGCTGTTCGGCGACGGCGCCGCGGCCGCGGTGCTGCGCGCCGAGCGCGGCGACGCGCCGTTGCAGCATCGGCGCCACCGCCGAGCACACCTGGCCCAGCACGCTCGACATCATGGGCTGGTCGATCGATCCGATCGGCTTCGGCGTCGTGCTGTCGCGCTCGCTGCCGCGCTTTCGTCAGGCAGCGGCTGGCGGCGCCGGCGCGCCGTTTCGTGAAATCGGCGCGGATCGACAGCGCCGCAATTCATCTGTCATCCGGGCGGCGCCAAGGTGCTCGACGCCATCGAGACCGCGCTCGAACTGCAAAAGGGCACGCTGCGCGACGAGCGCGAGGTGCTGCGCGGCCACGGCAACATGTCGGCGCCGAGCGTGCTGTTCGTGCTCGAGCGCGCGCTCAAGCGCGGCTTGCGCGGAACCGCCGGTGCTCTCGGCGCTCGGGCCCGGATTCACCGCGAGCTTCCTTGCGCTCGAAGCATCCCATGGGTGAGGGCGCCTGGCTGATCGCCTTTCTGATCGTGCAGCGGCTCGCCGAACTCGGCTATGCGCAATGGAACACGGTGCGGCTGCGCGCGCGCGGCGGCGTCGAATTCGGCGCCAGGCATTATCCGCTGATGGTCGCGCTGCATGCTTTCTGGCTGCTCGGCCTGTGGATGTTCGGCCACGACCGCAACGTCGATCCGTTCTGGCTCACGCTGTTTATCCTGCTGCAGGCGGGCCGGATTTGGGTGATCGCCATCGCTGGGCCGGCGCTGGACCACGCGGGTGATCGTGCTGCCGGGCGCCGCGCCGGTTGCGCGCGGGCCCTATCGCTGGCTGCGCCATCCAAATTATCTGGTCGTCATTCTGGAGATCGCGGTGGTTCCGCTGGCGCTCGGATTGCCGCTATTCGCGCTGGTCTTTTCGCTCGCCAATGCGGCGCTGCTCGCCTACCGCATCCGCGTCGAGAACCAGGCGCTGGCCTGGGCTCGGCAAGACGCCACGCGGCAACCCTTGCCAATGAAACCCCAAGGCGATAGCTATCCCTCGGTTCCGTAGCCCGATTTTCCGGCGACGGTATCAGCGCCCGTAGCTCAGCTGGATAGAGCACCAGACTACGAATCTGGGGGTCGGGAGTTCGAATCTCTCCGGGCGCGCCATTCCCTCTTGCCTAGCTTGCCAAGCTCGCAAGCTTCGGCGCATAATAATGCGCACTCAAAAAATTCCGCGGGATCGGCCGCGAGGGGGAAACATGGTCGCTCTGTTATCGCGTCTCCTGAAAGCCGGCGCCGTGCTGCTGGCGTTGACCTCGACCGCTGCCGCCGAATACCCGGACAAGCAGATCAGGCTCATCATTCCGTTCCCGCCCGGTGGCAGCAACGACGTGGTCGGCCGCTTGGTCGCCCTTCAATTGAGCGATGTGCTCGGCCAGCAAGTCTATGTCGACAATCGCGGCGGCGCAGGCGGCACGATCGGCACCGATATCGCCGCCAAGGCGGCGCCCGACGGCTATACGCTGCTCGTTGTTTCGTCGGCGCATGCCGTCAATCCGTCGCTCTACAAACTGCCATACGATCACGCCAAGGCCTTTGTCCCGGTCGCCATGTTCGGTTCCGGCACCAACGTGCTTGCGGTCAATCCGGAATTGCCCGTTCACTCCGTGAAGGAGCTGATCGCGCTCGCCAAGTCGAAACCGGGCCAATTGAACTATGCGTCGGCCGGCGTCGGCAGTTTCCAGCATCTCGGCGGCGAGCTGTTCAAGTTGAAGGCCGGCGTCGACATCGTGCATGTGCCGTTTCGCGGCGGCGGGCCGGCGATGATCGACGTCATGGGCGGCCACACCAAAATCGTTTTCAGTTCGCTCATCCAAACCACGCCGCACATCAAATCGGGCCAGCTCAGAGGTCTCGCGACCGGCGGCGCCAAGCGCAATCCGGTGCTGCCCGATCTGCCGACGATCGCGGAGGCGGGAGTGCCCGGCTACGAGGCCAACAATTGGTGGGGAATGTTGGCGCCCGCCGGCACGCCGCCGGCGATCGTCGAGAAACTGAACAAGGCGGTTTCAGCCGCGCTCGACGCGCCGGAGTTGCAGAAACAATTTGAGGCGCAAGGCGCTTCGGTCGTGAAAATGTCGCCGGCCGAATTCGGCGCCTATATCGAATCGGAAACGGCCAAGTGGGGAGAAGTCGTCAAGCAAGGGCACATCACGGCCCAATAGGCTGCGGTCGCTTAACTGCCTTTGAGGTCGTGCGCCTCGGCAAAGAACATGTCCTGCCATGACGTCGGCAGGTGCTTGATGCGGCCGACTTTGTGCATGAATTCGACGTGCTTCATCAGATTGGCCGGCGCGGTCGTGTAGTCGATGTCGGGATCTGTGATCATCGCCACCAGGTCGTCGGCTGAATTCTTTTTGTCATTGGTCAGCTTCAAATAAATCTCCGCGGCGGCTTTCGGCTCGCGCTTGATGAAGGCGTTGGCCTGCTCGTGCGAAGCGCGCACCGCCAGACATATCTTCGGGTTGGCGTCGTGAAATTGCTTGGTGGTGACCTGAATGCCGTTGGTGTGCTTGCCGTCGGTATCGTAGCTCTTGAGCACGATGTGAATCCCGGGAACCTTGAGTTCGTAATAGTTAAACGGCGCCACGGCGAAGTGGCTGTCGACGGATTGTCCCGTGAGCATCGACTGCATGGCGTCCGGGTGGCCCATGGTCACGGTGAGGGCGTCGAGTCTGTCGTATTTGTCGAAGCCCCACAGCTTGGCCGCCGCCATTTGCAGCGCCATGGCCTGGCCGGAAATCTTGACGGTCGGAACGGCGATGCGGTCGGCATCGGTGAAGTCCGCGATCGTCTTAACGTTTGGATTCCGCGTCGTCAGCACATAGGGCATCGACTGCACGGTGCAGATCGCGCGCACTTCGATCGGCGTTCCGAAGGTCTTGTCCCATAGCGTGGCGAGCGAGGGCGACGCGACATTCACGAACTGGATTTGCCCGCTCAGCAATCCGTCGTTGAGTGCGCCCGGACCGCCCATGGTCTGCCAGCCGACGTTCAGGTCTTTAATGCCGAGCTTTTCCGCGTGACTCTCGATCAGTCTGTGGTCTTCCATGACCATTTGCGGCAGGAAGGGCAGGCCGTATTGCTTGCCGAGCTTGATGCTCAATACTTCGGCCGCTGCCGGCCGGGCCAGAGCGGGAAGCGCGACAAGTCCGGTGACGAATTGGCGTCGGTTCACGGCATCCTCCACGTCGATTGTTCTTGCTGTTGAACTCATCCCACATTTAGGGACATATGTTGTCAAGCAGAGCGGCGGCTCGGAGATTTCATGCAGCGAAACATCAAGGCCTTGATCGTGGTGCCGGAGAACAACACCACCATGGAGCCGGAAATTGCCGCGCTCTGCCCCGCGCTCGCTCCTATTCCGGTGGTGCGGGTGAAGCGCCCGGCGCGCACGCTCCTGCTCGAGGACTTGCCGGCTTACGGCGCAGCGACACTTGATGCGATCGAACCGTTTGCCGGCCAGCAATTTGACCTCGTGATCTATGGCTGCACGGCGGCGGGATTCCTCGGCGGCCCTGAGGGCAATGCCAGGATGGTGGAAAAATTACGCGAACGCACGGGCGCGGCCGTCGTCAGCACGGCCGGCGCCATGATCGATGCGCTCCGTAGCGACGGCATATCCAGCGCCGCCGTAGTGACGCCCTATCTCGCACCGGTCAATGACGGCTTGCGCAATTATCTCGAATCGTCCGGCATCGACGTTGAGACACTCGACAGCTTTTACTGCAAAACACCCGCCGAACTCGGCAACATTACCGAAGGGCAAGTGCTTGATCTGGCGCTGCGCACGGTGACGCCGCAAAGCGAGGCGCTGTTCATCGCATGCTCGCAACTGCCGACGCTCAACACCGTGGCGAAGTTGCGCGGGCAACTCGGCATACCGGTCTGGTCGTCGATCCAGGCCACGGCCTGGGCGGGGGCGGCAGCGCTCACGGCGCAAGGCCTCCCGGTGCGGTTAATGGATGCCGCGGCGGCCTGACGCCATGAACAATACCGCGCACGATCCCGATGCCGGGTTTGAGCCGGCATTCCCCGCGTCGCCGCTCGCCTGCGACGCGCATTTTCACGTGTTCGGGCCGGCCGGCAAATATCCTTACGGCACCGACATCCGCTACAAGCCGCCATATGAGCCGCTAGAGGCCTATCTCAAGCTGGCGCGCCGCCTCGGCTTCATGCGCTATGTGTTCGTGCAGCCGAGCGCCTACGGTTTCGACAATTCCTGCATGCTCGATGCCATGCGCGAACTCGATCCCGCTGTGCGCCGCGGCATCATCGATCTCGACGAGACCAGGACCAATGACAAGGAGCTGGCGGAGTTCAACGCACTTGGCGTGCGCGGTATCCGCGTGAATGTATCGCCTGTGCGTAAGCCGGAAGCGGGCCTCGCCGATTCGATGAAGCCGCGTATCGCGCGGCTGGGCCAGCTATGCCAAGAGATCGGCTGGCATCTCGATTTTCTTGCGCCCGGCTGGCTGGTCAGCGAGTTGATGCCGGTTTTGCGCGAGTTGCCGATCGAGTTCACGGTTGCGCATATGGGACTGTTTCCGGCGAAGGACGGTCCCGCGCAACGCGGCTTTCAGGAATTTCTAAAGCTCGTCGCCGACGGCTCGAAGCGTTGCTGGGTCAAGCTCACCGGCATCTATCGCTTTTCCGTGGCGCCCGACTTTGCCGACGTCAAGCCGATCGCGCAGGCATTGATGCAAATCGCGCCGGATCAGTTGATCTGGGGCAGCGACTTCCCGCATCTGTCGTTCCACGACCGCGTCGGCACGATCCAGCTTTACAATATGCTGGGCGAATGGGCGCCCGAAGCGGCGATGCGCAAGCGTATCCTGGTGGACAACCCGGCGCGGCTGTTTGGATTCAGCGCATGATCCCGAAAAGTGGGAACCGGTTTTCGGATAAGATCATGCGCAAAATTGCAAATCAGACCGTCAGCTTGAACAGCGTGGTTTTTTCCATGTCGTCGCCATACCAGGCGGTGATGGCGGCTTCGCGCTTGTCGATGTATTTGGTCTTGCCGTTTTCCAGCACCATCGGCACGTCGTGGCCCGGCACCAGAATATTGCCGGGCCGCTTGCGCCACAGCGACCAAATCATCTCGATCGACGCCTTGCTGATGGCGGGGTCGTAAGTCATGTCGGTCGTCCGCGACACCATTTCGGCGCGGTTCTTGGCGGCATCGCCGGCGAAGATCACGTCGCGTTCGCCGGCGTGCAAAACGAACACCAGGCAGCCGGGCGTATGGCCGGGCGCCAGATGAGCGGTGATGCCGGGAAACACTTCCTCGCCTTCCTTCGCCGTGTGCAGTGTCGGCCAGGTGTTGAGCTCGCGCATATAAAGCTCGGGCACCGGCGTTTCGCCCCAGGGCTCTTTCAGCGACCACGCCAATTCGTCGGCGCCGATCACGATGCGCGCCTTGGGAAACATCGTCCAATTCACCGAATGATCGTGATGCGAATGGGTGAGCAGCAAATCCGTGATGTCGGAAGGTTTCAGTCCGCGCTCGGCGAAACGCTTGATCAGCATGGTGCGCATGCTGAAGCCGCCGGTATCGACCAGCACGATGCGGCCGTGCGCGCGCAGCAGCACGACCGAGCTCCAGCCCAGCCCGCCGTGGCAGACCGATTTGCCGGGGAAGCCCTGCACGACGATGTCGAGATCGTAGTCGTTGATTTTCATGGCGTGTTCGATTCGTAGGGCGAGTTGGCGAAACCGGCAGCGGCGGCAGCCCGGCTTTGGCGGCTTCGTTCTGCAAGGCCGCGATTTCCTTGGCGTGGTAGGGCAGGCCGGTGCGCCGCCGCGTCGCTTCGAGATTGCGTTCTTTTTCGCCCGGCATCAGGATTTCATCGATGCCTTCGGCCTTGGGCTGGGCGTGCACGCGCTGCACCAGCGTATCCATGCGCTTGAGATATTCGTCTTTCGGCATGAACAGGTCCGGCTTCATGGCCAGAAAGAAATGCCCGACATTTTGCGGCCTGTCGTAATCGAGGAACTGGTTGCCGACCTCGCCGGCATAACCGGCGCCCGAGATCACGCCGCCCATGACGTCCATCAGCATCGAAATGCCGGAACCTTTCGGGCCGCCGATCGGCAGCACGACGCCGCCGTCGAGCGCGGCGTTGGGGTCGGTGGTCGACTTGCCTTGCGCGTCGAGCGCATAGCCGACCGGGATTGTCTTCGCCGCGCCGCGCCGCGCGCCTGATTTTGCCGCGCGCGGCCACCGCCGGCGACATGTCGAGATCGAATGGCAATTCGTTGCCGGACGGCGCGCCGGCGGCGAACGGGTTGGTGCCGAGAAAACCCTCGCGTCCGCCCCACGGCGGCATGGCGCGCGAGGCGTTGCTGAACACCAGCGCGATGTAACCGGCCTCGATCGCTTGCAGCGTATAATTGGCCGCCATGCCGAAATGCGTGCTGCGGTGGGCGGAGACGACGCCGACGCCGAATTCGCGCGCCATGTCCATGGCCTCGGCCATCGCCTTGGTCGCGACCACGAAGCCGAAGCCGTTTTGTCCGTCGAGCGAATCCCGCCATCGGCGTGACGCGCTCGACTTTCAGTTCCGGCTTCGGATTGACCAAGCCGCGCCGCACCCGCTCGAGATATTGCGGCAGGAATTGCAGCCCATGGGTATCGACGCCGCGCAGGTCGGCGCGCACCAGGCAGCCGGCCATAATGGCCGCGTCCGCTTCGGACAGCCCATGCGCGACCAACAGCCGGCGGCCGAAGGCTTCCGCCGCCTCCAGCCTGGCATAGACCGGGCCCTGCGCTGTATCGGCGTTTGCCACGTCAGCTTCCGTTCAGGCCCTGTGCTTCGGGGAAGAACATGTCCTTCCACGACGCCGGCTTCTTCTTGATGCGTCCGACTTTGTACATGAAGTCGACGAACTTCATCAGATTGACCGGCGTCGTCGTGTAGTCGACGTCGGGATCGGCCACCATCTTTTCCAGTGCATCGACCGAGTTTTTGTCCTTGGCGATGTCTTTATACATCTGCGCCGCCTCGCGCGGATGCGCCTTGATGAAGGCGTCGGCCTCGTTGAAGGCGGCGACCACCACCGCGCAGATTTTCGGATTGGCGTCGTGGAATTTCTTGGTCGCCACCAGCACGCCATTGGTGTGCTTGCCGCCGACCACATCATACGACTTGAGCACCTGATGAACACCCGGCGTCGCCAGCTCGTAGTAATAGAACGGCGAGCTGGCGAAATGCGAATTGATCTCGGATTTTCCCGACATCACCGCGACCGCGGCGTCGGCATGCGAGCGGGTGATGGTGATGGCGTCGAGTTTGTCGTAGTGCTCGGGCCCCCAAATCCTGGCGGCTTCCATTTCAAGGATCAGCGCATGGCCGGTGAGCTTGACCGCCGGCAGCGCGATCTTGTCCTTGTCGGTGAAGTCCGCGATCGTCTTCACGTCCGGATTGCGCGTCACCAGCACGAACGGCATCGATTGCATGGCAATGAGCGCGCGCACCTCTTGCGGCGTGCCGACCGTCTTGTCCCAGATGGTCGCCAGCGTGGTGCCGCCCGGCCCGATGAAGTCGGCTTGGCCCGCGAGCAGGGCGTCAAGCTCCGCGGCCGGACCGACGCGTTGCGTCCAGGTGGTCTTGACCTCGCCGAGCCCCGCCGCCTTGGCGTTCTTCTCGATCAACTGCTGGGCTTCGATGACGATCATCGGGAGGTAGGGCAGGCCGAACTGCTTCGACATATTGACGACGCTGACCTCGGCCTGGGCGGCGCCGCTAAACGCCAAGGCGCATAAAGCTGCGGCTGCGAGCTTCTTCCACATGGCTTCCTCCCTCGTTTTTTATGTGCGCTAAAATTGATAGAGCCGGGCCGGGTTGTCGACGAGAATCTTCTGTAGCACCGCGCTACTCCTGGCCCAACCGGCGAGCCGGTTGAGCGCCTCGCCATTGTCTTCCGGACGGAACGGCTCGATCACCGCCGGGTCGCGCTTGGCGCCGCCGGGATGCGGCCAGTCGCTGCCCCAGACGACGCGATCCGGATTGGCGTCGATCATGGCGCGCGCGATCGGCGCGACGTCGGGGTAATGCGGTTCAAGCGAGATGCGATAGGGCGCGGAAATCTTCACGTAGACCTTGCCGCTGCGCAGCAGCGCCAGCAATGGCTCGAATCCGGGCTGCGCGGTGCCGAGCGCGGCCTGCGGGCGGCCGAAATGATCGACCACCAGCGTCGTCGGCAGCGACAAGATCGTGTCGCGCAACGCGCTCAGGATCGCCAGGTTGGTATAGGTCTGCACGTGCCAGCCAAGCGGCGCCACGCGCGCGGCCGCTTGCTGCAGGTGGCGCCCGGCGATTGCAGGATCGCTCTCACCGTATGTTTCCAGATTGACGCGCACGCCGCGGATGCCGGCCGCGTGCATGTCGGCGAGTTCTCTGTCGCTGGTTTTGTCGTCGATAACCGCGACGCCGCGCGCGCGTTTTCCCATTCTGCGCACGGCATCGACGGTGCAGGCATTATCCGCGCCGTAGGGGCTCGGATGCACGACCACGACGCGGTCGATATGCAGCGCGCGGTGCAGCGCCTGCAGATCCGCGATCGAAGCATCGCCGGGCGTATAGAGCCGCTTGCTGGAAAACGGGAACTTCTCGGCCGGCCCGAACACATGGGTATGACAATCGCAGGCGCCGCGCGGCACCTCGAAGGAGGGCGGCGTGGGCACGACGCCGAGAATTGGTTCGCGGCCGCCATCACACCGTGTATCTCGTGCACCTGCTTGGCCTTCTCGGTCATGGCGGCGAGCAGAAATTGGATGTCGGTGCCGGTCGAGACCAGCCGCGCGCCCATGGCGATGAATTCCGCCGCGAGCTTCGGTCGCGTCGATAGCCCGCCGACGCCGACGTGTTTGCCATGCTTGCGGCAGGCCGCAATGGTGCGGGCATAGGCCTCGCGCACTTTGGCGTGCTCGTATTGGCCCGCGAGCCCCATGCTGGCGAGCATATCGTTGACGCCAATGAGCACCATGTCGACACCTTCGACCGCGGCGATCTCCTCGGCTTGCTCGATCGCCTCGGCAGATTCGAATTGCACGATCACCATGGTGGCGTCGTTGACGGCGGCGTTGGCCTCGGCGGTCGGGAACGAGCGATATTCCAGATGCGGCAGGGCGCCGCCGGCGCCGCGTTCGCCGAGCGGCGGATATTTCGCGGCTTTGACCACCTCGCGCGCCTCCGCCGCCGATCCGATGCCGGGCGCGACGATGCCGAGCGCGCCGCCGTCCAGCACGCGCTGGATGTATTCGGGCGTGTTGGCGGGCACGCGCACCATCGGCACGAGTCCTATGCCCAGCGCCGCCAGGCAAATCTGCCCGGTCGCTTCGAGCGTCATGGTCGAATGTTCCAGGTCGATATAAATCATGTCGAAGCCGGCGGTCTTGGCCAGTCGTGCGATTTCGACGCCGCGCGTGAGGCGGATCGAGATCGAGGCGACCACCTCGTTGCGCGCCAGCTTTTCCTTGACCGCGTTACGCACCACTTCACTTCGCCTTCACGTTCTGTCTCCTTATTTCGGATCGGGCAGTTCGATCGCCAGCATCACATTGCTGTAGCTCTTGCCGTGAATGTCCTGCGCCAGCGAGACCGTGACGCCGCCGCCGAGCGCATTCTCGATGACGAAATTGAACGCCTTGAGATTGCGCAACGGGTGACGCCGGATTGGGCCCTTGGCGATGTGCTTGAACGCCTGCGCCACGCGTTCCGGCGTGAGCTCGCGTTCGAGAAAATCCCAATGCTTGGCGTCGTAGCAGATCACCGAAATATTCGACGTGTTGCCTTTGTCGCCGGCGCGCGCATGGGCGAGATCGTAAACGCGGACGCTCACAGCGTGCCCTCCACGACCACCTGGGCATTGACCTGGTTCTTGGGCAGCAGCACCGATTTCACCGCCAGCACGTCGCGCACGCGCGGCTCGATGGCGCCGCCGGCGCCGCCCGGCCCATGCATATGCATGGCGCGCACCTCAAAGCCGATGGCGTGCGCCGCCTTGCGCTCGCGCGTCCGCCCCGCCATGCGCAGCCGGACCTCGTAAGGCTCCGGCCGCTTGTCGGGCTTCGCCGTGCAGGCTGGACATGCCGATCAGGTCGACGCGGAAATCGTCGTAGACGAAACCCTGCAGCTTGAGCCGTTCCTTGACGATCTCGGCCGCCCATTTGGCGCGCGCGATGGCGTCGATGCCGCCATAGGAGACTTCGCCTTCGCCGATATAGCCGTCGGCGTAACCGACATTGACTTTGTAGGTTTCGGTGGCCGGCTTCGCCCTGGCGCCTTCGACGCGCACGCGATCGGCGCTCTCTTGGCTCAATGCGATGCCGGTAATGTCGAGCACGCAATCCGGCGTGATGTAGGCCGTGGGATCGTGGATTTCGTAAATCAATTGCTCGGTGCAGGTCATGACGTCGAGACGGCCGCCGGTATCCGGCGTCTTGCCGATCACGATGGAGCCGTCGGCTTTGACATCGGCGAACGGAAAGCCGTTGCGGGCGAGATCGGGCACGTCCTTCTTGCCAGGCCAGCCAAAACAGCCGCCGGTGACCGACGCGGTGCATTCGAGCAGATGTCCGGCGGCGGTGCCTTGCGCGATCTTCGGCAGATCGTCATGGGCCCAGCCGAATTCGTGCAGCATCGGCGCCAGAAACAGCGAGGGGTCGGCGACGCGGCCTGACAACACGATGGGCGCGCCGGTGTTAAGCGCTTCGCACACCACGTCGGCGCCGAGATAGGCGTTGGCGGAAATCATCTTCGGCAAAATGGATTCGAGCGGCTCGCCGTTCTCGATCAGCTTGAGTTCCGGCCGGTGCTTCACGATGCTCGACACGTCGTCGCCGAGCACGACCGCGACCGGTACGTCGCCGAGCCCCAGATCGGCGGCTTCCTTGCGCGCGGCCCGCGCGCCGCCGAGTGGGTTGGCGGCCCCCATGTTGCTGACGATGCGGATGCCATTGCGCATGCAGGCCGGCAGCACCATGCGCAAGCGCGCATGCAGCGACGGCGAATAGCCCAAATTCGGGTCTTTGCTGCGCGCCAGATTTTCGCGTGAGACGGTGCGTTCGGCCAGGCACTCGAACACGAGGTAATCGATGTCGCCGCGCTCGGCCAGTTCCAGCGCCGGCACCATGCGGTCGTCGGACGTGCCGGCGCCGGCGCCGATGCGTACCGTTTCTTTCGTTGCCATCCCGCGTTTCTCTGCTTTTTTCGTTGTCCGCGGAGCGTATAGTCTTGGCAAGCTTATGGAAACCGTCCAAATTATTGGGCAGCTATGCGGGGCGACAAGTCTCACGCAACCATAACGATAAAAACGGTCGTGCCGGTGGGAGGAAACATCTGATGGCAAGCGGCGCGACACGCGCGTCAAAAACCGCCTTGCCGGATGCAGGGGACGCCAGGCCGTTGCTCGACGTCCAGGGCGTCACCATCCAGTACAAGACGCAGCGCCATCTGGTCACCGCGACTTATCGGGTCGGCTTCCACGTCTTGCAGGGCGACCGCTTCGTCGTGCTGGGACCGTCCGGCTGCGGCAAGTCGACTTTGCTCAAGGCCGTCGGCGGCTATCTGCAGCCGACCGAAGGCGAGATCCGCCTGAAGGGCGAACTGATCGCCAAGCCGGGCCCCGACCGCATCATGGTGTTCCAGGAATTCGACCAGTTGCTGCCGTGGAAGACGGTGCTGGAGAACGTCGCCTTTCCGCTCAAGACCACGGGCACCTTGAACGGCAAGGCCGCTCGAAGAGCGGGCGATGGACTTACATCAAGATGGTCAACCTCACCAAATTCGCCAACAGCTATCCGCACACGCTGTCCGGCGGCATGAAGCAGCGCGTCGCGATCGCGCGCGGCATGGCGATGGAGCCGGATATTCTGCTGATGGACGAGCCGTTCGCGGCGCTTGACGCGCTCACGCGCGTGCGCATGCAGGACGAATTGCTGGCGCTGTGGGACGAAATACAATTCACCGTGCTGTTCGTCACCCATTCGATTCCGGAAGCGATCAAGATCGGCAGCCGCATCCTGCTGCTGTCGCCGCATCCGGGTCAGGTGAAAGCCGAAATCAACAGCGTGCCGCGCGGCCAGGAAAATTCCGACGAAGGCCGCGGCGCTCGGCCGCGAGATTCACGAGATGCTGTTTGCCGATCAAATCGAGGAGGCGCCGCATGCTTGATACGGTGCAACGGCCGAACATCTACAGCGAGACGCTGGGGCCGGAACAGTTCGGCATCATCCAGAAGCCGCTGACGCTGGTTGAGAAAATCTACAACCAGACCTGGATCCGCAAGATCTTCATTCTCGTCGTCCTCGCCGGCGCCTGGGAAATTTACGGCCGCTGGCTCGACAATCCGCTGCTGGTGCCGCCGTTCAGCGCCGCCGTGCAGGCTTTGATCGCCGATGTCGCCGACGGGACGATACCGACCCGCGCACTCAGCTCGATCCAGGTGCTGCTGGTCGGCTTTGCCACCGGCACGACGCTGGCGGGCCTGCTTACGGTGTTCGCCATCAGCACGCGCATCGGCACCGATTTTCTCGAAACCATGACGGCGATGTTCAACCCGCTGCCGGCGATCGCGCTGCTGCCGCTGGCGCTGATCTGGTTCGGCCTGGGCGCCGGCAGTCTCGTTTTCGTGCTGGTCCATTCGGTGATGTGGGCGGTCGCGCTCAATACGCTGGCCGGATTCCGCGGCGTGTCGACGACGGTGCGCATGGTGGGGCGCAACTACAATCTCAAAGGGCTGCGCTTCGTCGGCCGGATTCTCATCCCGGCCGCGTTTCCGAGCATCCTCGCCGGCCTCAAGATCGGCTGGGCCTTTGCCTGGCGCACGTTGATCGCGGCCGAACTTATCTTCGGCGTATCGTCGGGGCAGGGCGGGCTCGGCTGGTACATCTTCGAGAGCAAAAATCAGCTCAACATTCCGGAAGTGTTCGCCGGCTTGCTGACCATCATCCTGATCGGACTTGCGGTCGAGAACGTGGTGTTCCGCTTCATCGAAACCAGAACAGTGCAACGCTGGGGCATGCAATCCTGATTGCATGACAATCCCGGTTCAAAGGGAGGATTCCATGATTCACAGGCGCGCTTTCTGCAAAGCCATCGCTGCGGCGCCGGTTCTGGCAACGCCGATGCTGATGCGCTCGGCCTTCGCCGACGAAGTGTCGAGCATCGTGCTGGTGAGCCAGCACGGTCTGCCTTATTTGCCGCTGATGGTGATGGACGAATTCAAGCTGGTCGAAAAACATGCGGCCAAGCTCGGCGTCGCCTCGCTCAAGCCGCGAATACAAGACGTTGGGCGGTACGCAATCGCTGATCGACGCGCTGCTGAGCGGGCAAATGAATTTCGGCGTCACCGGCGTGCCGGGCCTCAATACGCTGTGGGACAAAACCGCCGGCACGCCGAACGAAGTGCGCGCGCTGTCCGCCGTGCAGTCGATGCCGTTCATGCTGGTGACCAACCGCGAGGCGGTCAAGACGATCAAGGACTTCAACGAGCACGACAAGATCGCCCTGCCGGCGGTCAAGGTGTCGAGCCAGGCGATCTGCCTGCAAATGGCGGCCGCCAAGGAGTGGGGCGCGGATCAATACGCCAAGCTTGACGCCTTCACGATTACGCGTCCGCATCCGGACGCCGCCGCGTCGGTGATGTCGAAGGCGACCGAGGTCAACAGCCACTATTCGGTCGCGCCGTATTATTACCTGGAACTGGCGACGCCGGGCGTGCACCGGGTGTTGAAATCCTACGACACGCTGGGTGGTCCGGCGACCAACGGCGTGATGATCATGTCGAAGAAGTTCCGCGACGCCAATCCGAAAGTGACCAGCGCGGTCTACGGCGCGCTCAGCGAGGCGGAGGACTTCATCAACAAGAATGCCGGCCAGGCGGCGCAGATCTACATCAAGACGACCAACGAAAAGCGCAGCACGCAGGCGGAGCTGACCAAGTACATCTCTGATCCCGACAATATCTGGACCACGACGCCGCAGCAGACGATGACCTTCGCCGGCTTCATGCACAAAGTCGGCACCATGAAGCGGCTGCCCAACTCGTGGAAGGACCTCTACATGCCGGAATCGCACGCACTCAAGGGCGGCTGAGCCTAGAGCTCGCGCAGTGCGTTGAACTGCGCGACGTAGCCGGAGCCATCGATCCGCACGCCGATCACGGTGGTGCGCTTGGACTGCACCGCCGCGCTCAGCGCCTTGCTCAAAGCCTGCTCGGTTTCCACCACGACGCCGTCGGCGCCGAAGGATTGCGCCAGCTTCTCCCAATCGACGCCGCCGATCGCCACGCCGTGCAGCGGAATGCCCTTGATCTCCTGCTTGACGCGGATCAGCCCGATCTCGCGGTCGTCGAGCACGATGACGATGATCGGCAGGTTCTCGCGCTGCGCGGTTTGCAGTTCCGCGACCGTCATCAGGAAGCCGCCGTCGCCGGTGAACGCCACCACCGGCCGGTCCGGAAAGGCCATGCGCGCGGCCAGCGCGCCCGGCACCGCATAGCCCATCGAGGCGAGCCCGTTCGAGGTGAGGAATTCGCGCGGCCCGTAGGATTCCCACTTCTGCACGATGAGCAGCCGGCTGGCGCCGGCATCGCAGGTCGCAATCGTATTGCGCGGCAGCACGGCGCGCGCGACTTCCATCGCCCGCTGCGGCGATAATCCGGTGCTCGGCGTGTTGAGCGCGTCGCGCACTTCCTCGCGGAAGTTCTTGGCGGCCTTCTCGCCCCAGTTCGTGCCTTCGGGCGCCCATGCGGCGAGGCCCGCCAGCAGCGCCTTGAGGTCGCCGATGATTTCCGGATCGGCCGGCACCAGCGCGTCGATGCTCGGCACCGACGACAGCGCCAGCACCGGCAGCGTATAGGGCCAGGGCTTGGGCTGCAGTTCGACCGCGTCGAGCCCGACCGTGACGATCAGGTCGGCTTCCATCACCAGCTTGCGCTCGATCAGCCCGCCGATGATGCAGCCGGCGCGCAAGCGATGATCCTCCGGGATCATGCCCTTGCATTTCGTGGTGGTGAGCACCGGCGCGCCGAGCCGCTCGGCGAATTTGCACGAATTCGGCCGACGCGCCGCACCAGTACACGCCGAGGCCCGCGATCAGGATCGGCCGCTTGGCGCTTGCCGAGCATGTCGAGCGCCGGCTTGAGATCGGCGCGGTCCGGGCCGGGCGTGATCCAGTTCGGCATCAGCGGCGGCTCGGACACGTAGTCGCCGGCCTCGCGCGTGGTCTCGCTCTGCGGAAATTCGAAATGCACCGGGCCGGGCGGCGCTGCCGGTCGCGGTGCGCATGGCGCGGCGCACCTGCTGGCGCACGGTCTTGGCGTCGATGGTCGTGCTCCATTTCACGATCGGCTCGTAGACCGCGAGCTGGTTGATGCGCTGGCGCAAGCCGGTCTCGTAGGTCGGGCGCGAATAGGAATCGGTGATCGCGATCAGCGGCGAGCGGTCGAGGAAGGCATGCGCCACGCCGTTGACCATGTTGGTGGCGCCGGGCCCGCGCGTGGACAGGCAAATGCCCGGGCTGCCGGTGATGTCGCCCCAGGTCGCGGCCAGCATGGCGCCGGCCACTTCCTGTTTCATCAGCAGAAAACGCATCTGGCGCTGGCGCGCCGCTTCCATCAGTTCGACCAACTCGCCGCCCGGATGGCCGACGATGAACGGCGTGCCGGCATCCTTGAACGCCGCGGCCAGCACTTCGACGGTCGTCGCCATTCTCAAGTCTCCCGGTCGGTCCGGCGGACAAGATAGCAGCAAATCGCGCTCCTGCATTACACTTCAATGCAGCTCTCAGGAACAGAATCAGCCATGCCCGCCAATCCAAAGATCGTCGTTCGATTTGATTTTCCCTACCATCCGGCCATGGCCGAGCGGTTTGCGCGCGAAGACGATATCGATCTGCGCACCTGCGAGCGGGCGGGCGCCGAGAAGTCTCGGCTGGTCCGCGCTCAACGAGGCGCACGTCTATATGATTTCGTCGGCGAAAGACGAGCTGCCGCGCCGTTGGTTCGTGACGGGCGAGCTGCTGCAACGCTGCCCGAAGCTGCTCTGCGTTTCGACCAGCGGCGCCGGCTACGACACCGTCGATGTCGAGGCCTGCAGCAAGGCCGGCGTTATCGTCGTCAACCAGGCCGGCATGAACGCGCCGGCGGTCGCCGAGCACACGCTCGGCCTGATGCTCGCGCTGTCCAAGCGGATCGCCGAAACCGACCGGCGGCTGCGGCGCGAGCGCGGCTTCGCGCGTGAAGACCTGATGGGAAGGGAAATTTCCGGAAAAACGCTCGGCATCATCGGCATCGGCCATGTCGGCACGCGTGTCGCGCGCCTGGCGCAGGCCTTTGGCATGACCGTGCTGGCCTACGATCCCTACGTCGCGGCGGAGGAAATCGCCCGCCGCGGCGCGCGTTCGGTGACTTTCGAGGAATTGCTTGCGCGATCGGACATCGTGTCGATCCATTGTCCGCGCACCGGCGAGACGATGGGGATGATCGATGCGCGCGCCCTGGCCCGGATGAAGAAAGGCGCGCTGTTCGTGACCACCGCGCGCGGCGGCATCCATGACGAGGCCGCGCTGTTCGACGCGCTCAAGTCCGGGCATCTCGCCGGCGCCGGGGTCGACGTCTGGGAGAAGGAGCCGCCGCCGCTGCAACATCCGTTGCTGACGCTCGATAACGTGATCGCGACCTATCACACGGCCGGCGTGACGGTTGAAGCGCGCCGGGCGGTTGCCGCGGAGGGCGCCGAGCAAGTCGTCGGCCTGCTCAAAGGCGGCCGGCCGCCGCGCCTGGTCAATCCGGAAATCTGGCCGGCCTATCGCGCGCGGTTCGAAGCGATCCTGGGTGTGCCGGTGGCTTGAGCGCGCCGGACTGCTATAAGAATAACGCGCGCATGATCCCGAAATCAGTTTCCGCCTTCTCGAAGCTTGCTTCGGCGGATGAAACCGGTTTTCGGATAAGATCATGCGCCAATAAAATGCGCCCGTAGCTCAGCTGGATAGAGCATCAGACTTCGAATCTGAGGGTCGGGAGTTCGAATCTCTCCGGGCGCGCCACTTACCAAATCATAAAAGTTCGAGCCGGCGCTGTTATCGCGCGCCTGGCCGGACCGGCTTTATTTCGACTTCGACCTTAAGTCCGCCGGCACGCCCTCTGGCCCACGTCTTTTTGCGCCATAGCGGGGCGTCACGTCACCCGCCATCGCGGCCGGCACCATCGGCGCATCGTCGAGCGGCGCATCGCGCCGCAGGGAGGCGCGCAACGCCGTCACCTCGCTCTGCAGCCGCGCATTGTTCTTGCGCGCGCCTTCCAGCGCCCCATCGACGACCGCCCGTTCCATTTGCTCGCGTTGCAGCTTGGTGTTGAGTTCCTCGATCCGCTTTTCGACATTGGTGCGGCTGACCTGAATCTCCGCTTTCAGTTGGCCGTTGCGTTCGGTGAGCGCGGCCAGCCTCTCCTCGGCGCGCGCCAGCGCGTTCTCTTTCAACCTCAGCGTCTTGACGATCAGGTCATTGCGCTCGGTCAGCGCCGTGCGCGTCTGCTCAAGATCCGTTATTTGGCGCCAGCGCGCATCGTGCGAGGCTTCGATCTGGCCCAGCCGCATCTCGGCGTTGTTGCGGGCAATCGTCGCCTCCACCGCCTTGCGGTCGAAGGCGCGCGCTTCCTCGGTTCGCGCAATCAGGTTTTGCCGCGTCTCGGAGAGTAGCCGCTCGGCGGCGGCCGTGCGCGAGCGCAAGGCCTCGATGCGCATATTCAGGTTACTAGTGTCGGCCTGGTGCTGGTCCTTGGCCTCGTCGAGCGCGGCGCCGAGCCGGCCGCGTTCGGCATAGGCTTCGGCGTAACTCGCCTCGACTTTGCCGAGCTGGGCAAGGGTCGCGCTCAATGTATTTTCGCTCTCGGTGAGCCGGCGGCTGAGGCGGGCGCTTTCACTGAGCGATTGATCGACCGCCGCCTGCAGCGAGCGTTTCTCGTCTTCCAGAAGCGCCAGCTTCTCGCGTGCCGCGGCAATCTCGCGTTCGAATTCGCCGATGCGCTTTTCGGCGCGATCAAATTGCTCCTGCAGTGCGCGATGGGCGTCGCAAACGGTCTGGTGTTGCGCGGTTTCCTGTGCCAGCCGGGGTTCGAGCTCGGCCAGCTTGGCATCGCGGATGGCGATGTCGTTGGCCAATTCCAGGCGAGCGCTTTCCAATCCACGGTTGGCTTCGCTCGACAGTTCCAGGTCTTCGCGCTGCTTGGCGGTTTCCGCTTCGAGCGCGGTCGCCTTCTTTTCGACCTGGTAGAATTCGGTGAGCAGCGTCTGATAGGCCGCGCGCGACTTATCGAGCATGCCGGATAGCCTGAGCGTCTGCGATTTTTCCTGCTCAAGCGCGCTCAGCGTGCTGTTGAACGGCGTGACCAATTTATCGAAAGCCAGCTTGAGGTCGTCGAGCTCGCCGATCTTGCGGCTGGCGTCACTGAGCAGGTTGCGCAACGCCTCGTTTTCCTCGCCGATGTGCGAACCGATATCGGAAAAACTCTCGATTTCGATGGGACCGGCGTCGCCATGGCCGTTTCTTGCATTCGTTGGCGGGGGTGTCGTCTTGGCGCTCGCTTCACCGACTTTACGGCTAAAAAGCTCCGACAATTTTGCCATGACCACGCTCCCCACTACGACCGTACCCAACGCACGATACGCAAGCCCACTGGGAACGCTATTGCAGGCCTTCGGGGTTGGGAAACATTTACGGGGCAGGCCCTGTGGATAACTCCGCGCAACGGCTTAACGGCTGAAATCGCGTCCGAATTTCGCACGATGCGACGCGGCCGTTGTGCCGTGCAGTGCAGCAACGTTGATGTGGTGCCACGCGCCACCTGGCTTAACGGTCGATCGTGATCTCCTCAGCCTTCGCCCGCGACACGCAGATCATGATGTTGTCCTTGCGCTCGTGCTCGGCCAGCACCAGGTCGCGGTGATCGGCTTCGCCCGCCAGCAATTTGGTGCGGCAGGTGCCGCAGGTGCCGGTCTCGCAGGAACTCGGCACGTCGAGGCCGTGCGCGCGCAAAACCTCCAAAATGGTCTTGTCGGTCGGAACCTCGAGCACCGCGCCCGAACGCCCCAGTTTCACCTTGAACGGCGTGTCGGTGGCCCTATGCGTCTCAGCCTCGCTGAAGGCCTCGAAATGCACCGCGGTCGGCGACCAATGATCGGTCATGGCGCGCACCGCCTCCATCAGCGGGCGCGGGCCGCAGCAATAAAGATGCTCGCGGTTTTTCCGCTCCGCCAGGACCGGCTTCAAATCGAGCGAAGCGGCGGGATCGCCGCCGTCATAATGGATGATGACGCTGTCTTTGAGGTCCGGGGCGCCCAGCTCGTCACGGAACGCGGTCGTCTCGGGCGAGCGCGAGCAATAGAACAGCCGGAAGCGTTTATTTTGCGCGCGCACTTCGCGGATCATCGCCATCATCGGCGTGATGCCGATGCCGCCGGCGATGAATAGAAAATCCTGAGCGCGCGGCGGTAGGCCGAAATCGTTGACCGGCGCCGCCACCATCAGCGTGTCGCCGGCCTTCACGTTGTCAATCAGGTTGGCCGATCCGCCGCGGCCATTGGTCTCGCGCTTGACCGCGACCAGGTAGCGGTCGTGCTCGGCCGGGTCGTTGCACAGCGAGTATTTCCGCAGCAGCCCGCCCGGCACGTTGATCGCAATGTGCGCGCCGGCGGTGAATTCCGGCAGCGGCTTGTCATCCGCACGCCGGAATTCGAACAGATGAATGCCGTCGGCAATCTTGTCTTTGCGCGTCACGCGCAGCGGCATCGCCGGCGGCTGGTCATTGGCAGACATGCGCCAGTAAATGGCCGCTTTTCAGATCAATCGCAAGGGCGCGAGGCTCAGCGCGCGCCGGTGCTGACGCGCTCAATTCCCTGCGGCGCCGAGGCTGTTACCGGTGCTTCTTCCGCCATCAGTGCGCCATAGGCATCGACGAGGCCGGCGCCGAACATCGGGTCGATGCCTTTGGGCCCGAGATCCTTGGCGGTCGCCATTAAAATGGCGCGCACGTTGTCGGGTGAAAGGTCGCCTTTGCGTTCGAGCATCAGCGCGACGATGCCGCTCACTTCGGCCGCCGAATAGGAGGTGCCGGATGACATTTCATAGGCGCCGCCGGGGTTGGCCACCAAAATCTGCGCGCCCGGCGCTGCCACGGCGATGTAGCTGCCGCGATTGGATTGCTCGAACAATTTGTCGTCGGCGTCGGTCGCCGTCACCGCGATCACGTTTGGGTAGGCGGCGGGATAGAGCGGCGGCGACTTCGCGCCGGCGTTGCCGGCGGCCGCCACCAGCACGATGCCCTTCTTGTGCGCGGCCAGCAGGCTGCGGCGGAGCGCGGGATCGGCAGGTCCGGCAAAGCTCATATTGATGACGCGCGCCTCGTGCGCTGCCGCCCAGTCGAGGGCCTTGAGGATGCTGAACGTGTTGCCGTCGGCGCCTTTGTCGGATGGATTGAAGGCTCGGATCGCCAGAATGCGCGCGCTTGGCGCCGCGCCCATCAGTCTGCCGTGAGCCGCAACCAGGCCGGCGATTGCGGTGCCGTGCTTATGTGGCGTGAACGGCGGTGGCAGCGTGTCGTAGGTTTCAGCAATCGCGCCGGCGAGATCGGGATGATTGGCGTCGACGCCGGAATCGATCACCGCCACCAGGACCTTGTCGCCTTTGGCGAGCGCGTGCGCTTGCGGCAGATGCAGCTTGGCGAGTTCGTATTGCGCGGGGTCGCCTTCGCTCGTCGATTTGGCTTCGCCGTCCTGCATCGTGAACAGATAGTTCGGCTGCACCGAGGTAACCCGCGCGTCGCCTCCGAGCGCCTGCACCGCTCTCGGCACCGAGACATTGTTGGGAATGCGCCAGCGATAGAGCGTGGTGCCGGTCAACTGGAAGCTTTGCGAGTCGAGGCGCGTCAACCGGAAGCGGGTTTGCAGCGCATCGATTTGCGCCGGACTGATAGTGTTGGAGACTTCGAGCACCACTTCGTCAGGCACGAAGCGCCGCTCATTGGCCGGCGGCACGTTGCCGGTGTTGCGCTGCGCGGATTGCTGCGGCCGGTTGGGGCCTTGCGGTCCATTGCCGCCATCGTCGACGAACTGTCCGCCGTCGGGCGGAATTACGCCCAAAACGCCCGGCACCACAACTCCTAAACCCGGACCGCGAAAGCCGCCGCCAAAATTACGGTCGTGGCCAGGCCAGCCGCCGCGCGAGGGGCCTCGTGCAGCGACATTCGGCGTCGAGGCGCCGCGCGTTGGGCCTTTAACCCCGATATTTTTCGATGCGCCGCGTACCGGGCCCTTCACGGCGACATTCTTGGTCGGACCGCGGCTGAAGACTTTCTGCGCGAAAGCGGTATCGGCGGCGAAGGCCAGCGCCGCTACGGCGGCGAGGCAGAGCAAAGCGCTACGATAGCTGCGCATGGTGAGCCCTCTGCAAGAAGTCTATCTCATTCGGCGGTGGCGATGAAGCCGACGACCTTGTCTTCCTGCAGCTTCTTGACGATGTTGGCGAGTTCGCCCTTTGGCAGCCCGGTCATCGAGACGCGGACCTTGTAGAGCCCGCCCGGCATCGGGCCGGACGCGACCTGCAGCTTGTTGGCTTCGAGAAACTTGGTGATGTCGTCTGAAGAAGCTTGCGGTGCAAAGCGAATGATCGTGAAGGCGCCGACGCCGGGGTCGGTCGCCGGGGCGGATGCCGTCTCGTAGCCGGTCGTTTTCGTTTCCTTGATCATCACGCTGGCGATAATTCCCGCCTGCAGCAGAATGGCGAGCGCGGCGGCGCTGCCGGCATAGGCCAAAGTGCGCGGGCTGAAGCTTGCAAAGAATTCCGCGACGCGCGTGCCGAGATTGAGCGACGTCACCTGCCGGCGCGCCGGCTCGGCGTCGATCTTGGCAAACAATTTTTCCATGGCGTGGCCCGAAGGCGCGCCCAGCGTTTCGTTGAGCAGAATGGTTTCGCCGAGTTCCTCGCGCACCATCGCGAAGCGGCGGGCAAGCTCCGGATCGTTGGCCAGCGCCTGTTCGACGCGCTGCGAGTCGCGACGGCTCAGCGTGCCGGCGGCGTGCCAGGGCAGCAGGCTTTCGATTTCCTCGTGCGCGGTTTTTTCTTTGTTATCCGTATTCATGGCCAACCTCGATCGATTCCTTGTTCCTTCAAGATCTCCGACAACTTCTTGCGGGCGTAGAACATCCGGGTCTTAACGGTCGCCTCCGGAATGCCGACAATTTCCGCAACTTCCTCCACCGACTTCTCGTGGTAGTAAACCAAATCCACGATCTCCCGATGGTCCGCCGACAGTTTGCTCAAGGCTTGCCGCAACACCGCGGCCTTGTCCTTTTTCGCCAGAGCGGTCTCGGGGTCGTCAGCATGGTCCTCGATCTGCTCCGCCGTCTCCTCATCCAGTTCTTGTTCCGGCTTCCGCCGCAAGGCGGATAAGGCCTTGAAGCGCGCGATGCTCAGCATCCAGGTCGAGACCGCCGAGCGGCCCTCGAACTTCCCGGCTTGCCGCCAGACGTCGAGGAATACCTCGCTGATCAAGTCCTCCGCCGTCGCCTCGTTGCGCACCAGACGCAGAACGAACCGGTACACTCGAACGTGATGCCGGGCGAACAGCACCTGCATGGCGAGCCGGTCGCCGCCTGCGATCCTTGCGATCAGAACTTCGTCCGAAGTCGTTTGCATCGCAGGCTTATCGGCTCGTGGATATGTCGCGGGCGGGGGCGACCAGGTTCAAAGGGAACGCGCAGTTTCCCCTTTTCCGGGGCTCTTTCGGCAAGCCAAAGCGGGCCAAAGGGCTGTTTTCCTGGTCTTTTTGCCTAATATTCCGTGGCGGCCGCGACGTTTTTGCTATTCTGGCATGCCAATAAGAGGGACCGAGGATAGGCAAGTTCTACGTGCTGGAAGGCTTCAAACGTAGCGAGATCAAGACCAGCGGCGCGCGCATCGTGACCGTCACCGGCGGCAGCGGGCCGCCGCTGCTGCTGATGCACGGCAATCCGTTCACGCATCTGTCGTGGCTCAAGGTCGCGCCGACGTTGGCGCGCGAATTCACCGTGGTCTGCACCGATTTGCGCGGCTACGGCGACAGCGAAAAGCCGCCCGGTGGCGACGACCATTCCGGTTATTCGTTCCGCGCCATGGCGCAGGACCAGGTCGAGGTGATGGCGGCGCTGGGTTCGATAAATTTTACGCCGCCGGACATGACCGAGGGGCACGTGTTCTGCATCGCATGTGCCTCGATCACCCCGCAAAAGTCATGCGCGCAGCGATCCTCGACATCATCCCGCAACATTTTTTGTACAACAACATCAATATGCAGTGGGCGACCTTCTCCTGGCATTGGTTCTTCAACATCCAGCCCTACGACATGCCCGAACGCATGATGGGCGCGGATCCGGACTGGTTCATCGAGAAGAAACTTGCGAAAACAAAACAGGGCTTGAGTTTCTTCGATAAAGACGCGCTCGTCGAATACAAACGCTGCTTTCGCAATCCGGAAACTATCCACGCCATCTGCGAGGATTACCGTGCCGCGGCTAGCGTCGATCTCGCCATGGACACCAAGGACTTCGATGCCGGGCGGAAGGTCGAATGTCCGGCGCTCATTTTATGGGGCGCGACCGGCGGCGTCGGCCGCAATAGCAAACCCAGCCCCGCCGAAATCTGGCAGCGTTATGCTTCAAATATCGTCGCTGCCAAAACGCTGCCGAGCGGACATTATCTGTCCGAGGAAGCGCCGAAGGAAACCGCTGCGGCCCTGCGAGAGTTCTTTGCCGCAGTATGATCAGGCCTCCGCAAGCGCAGTTTAGGTGAGCCATGGCGCCGCTGCTCTCCGTCATCATGGCGACCTATGGGCGCGGCGCGCATATCCGTCCCAGCATCGTGTCGGCGCTGCGGCAGACGTATCGCGATTTCGAACTGATCGTCGTCGGTGACGGCTGCACTGGCGCGGAAGCCGCGACCGTAGCCGCGTTCGGTTCCGACAGATTGTCATGGATTCCGCTTTCGCAGAATTCTGGCAGTCAGGCGGCGCCGAACAACGCTGGCATGGCCACCGGGCGCGGCGAATGGATTGCCTATCTCGGACACGACGACATCTGGTCGGCGCAGCATCTCGAGCATCTCGTCAATCGCGCCAATGCAGCTGACAAGCCGGACTTTGTCGTCAGCGTTTGCCTCTATCACGGGCCGCCGAGCACAGGCATACGGTCGGTCAACGGGGATTTTGCGGGGCAGGGCGACCCGCAGCGACATTTCTTCCCGCCGTCGTCCTTCATGCACCGGCGCGAACTCGGCGTGCGTCTCGGCGGTTTCCGCGATCCTCGCACGTTGCGCCTACCGGACGATGCCGACTTCGTCGTTCGCGCGGCGCAAGCAGGCGCGCGCTTCGCATCGACACGCTCGGTGACGGTGCACAAGCTCGCCGCCGGCCACCGCTACCTTGCGTATCTGCAACCCGACTCGTCGGAGCAGGAAGCAATGCTCCGCCATCCGCGGGTCGATCGGCCGGAAGCTTGGTCCGCCGAGATCGAGACCGCCAGACGCATCGGTGGCTTTATGACCATGGGTTATCCAGACAACATCGACGCGTTCGAGCCGGGTGAATTGTTTGCCGCAAACCGCAGCAACAAGGGCCTCGCGCGCCCGGCGCTGCGTCCGCTGGATCAGTATTGCTATATCGAACAAACCAACGAGCTGCGCGCGCTCGATTGGTATCCGCTGGAGCCGGGGCCGTTGCCGTTCCGCTGGTCTGGTCCAAGCGCCTGGCCGAAGATTCTTCTGCCGGTCACCCATTCCGGAGAGGTCCGCATTGCGCTGCGTTGTCTTGGAGCGCCGGCAGGGTTTGCCGGACTCGCTGTTTATCAGAACGGGTCGCACCTGCCGCATCGGCTGGTCCGCCGCAAAGGACAGACGCTGGTTGTGTTTCAGGCCGCGCTTGCGAAGGACGATTATTCGGTGCTGCAACTGCACACGAAAATCGGACAAACCGATAGTTCCAAAAGGCCGGTTGGCGTCGCTCTTGCCGGTATCGGGATCGACGCTTTAAGCTCGCTGAGACGAATGTTTGCGCGGGCACGACCGCGATGGTTCGGAATGGGGGAGAAGCTTGACCGACGCGCCTGATGTCGTAGGGGCAGCAGAACTCCTGGCGAAGAAGTCCGCTGTGGATGCGCAGGGACGCTTGCGCGAAAAACTTATCGACGGACTCGAATTTCGTCCGACGCGTCCGGTGCCGCACGAAGACGGTCACGTCACTGAAGTTGGGCGCGCAGGTTGGGACATCATCCGCGATCCCATCGTCCAGGTTCACACGACGACGACTTTGCCGGGCAGAATTCGCGCTTGGGGCCTTCACCAGCTCGGTTCGGATCGCCTGTTCGTCGTCTCTGGCCTCGTCACCATCGCCGTCTTCGACGGGCGCGATAACTCGCCGACCAGGGGATCGGTCAATACCTTCACCGTCAGCGAGAAGAATCCCGGTCTGCTGGTGATCCCGCCGAACCTCTATCACGGATGGAAGAACATCGGCGTATCTGAGGCGATTATCATCAACATGCCGACGCGCGCCTACAATTACGATGAGCCCGACGCGCTCGATCTGCCGTGGGACTCGGAGGCGCCGCGCGCCTCATTCCGTACAACTTCTAGATCGTAGCGCTAAGCGGCCCCTGGCGGCGGCTCGGCGAGGAAGTTGCGCAGTGCATAGAACAGAAGATGCCGGTTTTTGCTGTAGCCTGCGCTGTGCGCGGTCTGCGGCAGGATGACGAACTGGCGATCGCCGTTCGGTAGCTGGCGATAGAAGTCGAGCAGGTCGTCATTGGTCGAGTTGCCGTCGAACTCGCCGCGCAGCATCAGCACAGGTGACGGCACCTTCCTGGGGTCGACGATCGGCAAGTTCGCCGCCATGTCGAGATAGGTGCCGCTCGGCACCTGATCGCCGAATTTCATTTCATCGGCGACGAGCGCGTCGACCATCGCCGAGTTGTAGAACGAAGGGTGCCCGTCGCGGGTGAAGATTGAGCGGATCATCGCGGCGTCGCGTTTGCGGCGCGGGCTGGCGCGCAGGGCGTCTATTTTCTTGCGCCGCCGTTCGATCTCAGCCGCGCCGTTGCCCTTGTAGGTGAAGGCCGCGAGCATCAGCCGGCCGACGCGCTCGGGCTGCGCCTGCGCATAAGCCGCGGCGCGGATGCCGCCCGACGAGGTGCCGTAGAAATGCGCCTTTTGCTGTCCGGTCTCCTTCATCACCACCGGCATCGCGGCTTTGATGTCCTCGACGCTGCTGGCGATGTCGGAACTATTGCCTGATGATGCGGAGTAGCCGTAGCCGTCATGGTCCATGGTCCAGATGTCATAGCCGTAACGCGCCAGCGCGTTCATGAGCGAATATTCGGCCTTGCCAGGCACCGTAAGGTCGTAGGACGAGCGCGCCGAGTTCGACGATCCGTGCACCAGGAACACGACAGGCAGAGGCGTTTCGCCGGACTTGGGCGCGCCGATGCGTTTGCGCCAAAGATTGAGCTTCACGTCGCCCTTCTTCGCCCAGTACTCTTGGTGCCAGATATCGCCACCGGCCGGCGCCGATTGCGCCGGCGTCGCAGTCGAAAGGCCCGACAGCAGGCCGGCGCCAATTCCGATGCCGGCGACGATGCCGGTGCCTTGCAGCACGGTGCGGCGCGGGAAAGAACGATCAATATCGCTCATGGGGTCACTCCATATGGTTCCACCACAGCGGCCCAACCTCGCGCCGCGGCGGCCATTTACCGTGCAAACTAACAGATCCTAAGGCATGGCGGCAGTACACTCGCGCCTGGGTGTGGCTTCTGCTACTGGGGGTTCCATAGCGCGCTGCGGGGGCGTGAGGCGTTATAAGAAATCTATTCTCGGGTAAACCCAGGACCTTGACGCCGAGGCGGAGGAAGAATGTTCAATTGGCTGCGCGCGGGGGCGCGTTTTTTCCAGAACACCATCGGCTGGAATCGGATAGGTGTGTTGCTCAGCCTGACCATCATCGCCGTGGCGGTGGTGGTGTTGGTTCGAATGCTGCACGACACCGACGTCGACGAGGTGATCGCGGCACTCAGGGCGACCGATAAGGGCCACATCGCCGCCGCTGCCGCCTTCGTCGCGGCCGGCTATTTCACGCTTACATTCTACGACCTGTTTGCTCTGCGTACGATCGGTCACAACGAAATTTCCTATCGGGTCGCGGCGTTGTCCGGATTCACGAGTTATTCGATCGGTCACAATATCGGCGCGACCGTGTTTTCCGGCGGCGCGGTGCGTTACCGCATATATTCAGCCTATGGTCTCGACGCCATCGAGGTGGCGAAGATCTGCTTCGTGGCGGGCCTGACCTTCTGGCTTGGCAACGCGACTGTGCTCGGTCTCGGGGTCGCGCACACGCCACAGGCGCTGGGATTGCTCGACCGGCTGCCGGACTGGGTTAACCGTTGCTTGGCCGGGGCGAGCCTGCTGGTCCTTGCGTCCTATCTGGGCTGGGTCTGGAGCGCGCCGCGCCAAATCGGGCGCGGTGAATGGCAAGTCAATTTGCCGAGCGGGCCATCGACGTTGCTGCAAATTTCAATTGGCATCCTCGATCTCGTTTGCTGCGCACTTGCGATGTACATGTTGTTGCCGAGCGGTCCGAACATCGGCTTCGTGACGCTGGCGGTGGTGTTCGTGTCGGCGACTATGCTTGGCTTTGCGAGCCACGCGCCCGGCGGCATCGGCGTGTTTGACGCCGCCATGCTTGTGGCATTGTGGCAATTCGACAAGGAGGATTTGTTGGCGGGACTGCTCTTGTTCCGGCTGCTTTATTATTTTGTGCCGTTCATTATTGCGCTGATTATTTTGGGCACACGCGAAATTGTGCTCAACATGGGCGGATCGCGAGCCGAGGGGAAGCCGAAAGCGGTGAAGGCGAGCGCCCCGATAGGCAGCGAAATAGAGACCAGAAAAGCCAGCAAGAAAACCAGCGCCGATTGATCATGGCGAGCGACCACAACAGTACAAACCTGCCTGGCGACGCGGATTGGCCAAGCCGGCTGCGCCGGGCTTGGCTGGCGTTGCTTGGCAGGCGGGGTGCGGACCCAAATATCGCGCGGATGCTGCCAATCAGCAGCCGCTCCTCAGTGCATCCGCAGGCTTTGCTGATCGAGTTGCTGATCGGCGGACTGCCGGAAGCGGCGATCGTGCTCGATCGTGACGGCCGTGTCATTGCCTTCAATGCGGCGGCGTCGGTGTTCACACCTACGCTACGCCACGGTGAGCCCGCCTTGATCGCTCTGCGCATGCCCGAGCTGGTTGAGGCCATCAGGCGCGCAGCCACAAGCTGGACACCGCAACGGGTTGAGTTTTTTGAGCGTGTGCCGCTCGATCGTTGGTTCGAAGCCTTTGTGACGCCGGTCAGATTGGCGAATGTAGGCAACGCACTTTCCGACATCCTGCTGATGACGTTCAACGATCTTACCCCGCTTCGACGGGTTGAAGAAATGCGCGCCGATTTCATCGCCAATGCCAGCCATGAACTGCGCACGCCGCTGGCGGCGTTGCTCGGATTCATCGAGACGTTGCAGGGGCCGGCCAGAAGCGATCCGGCTGCGCGCGAAAAATTTCTCGCAATCATGCAGGGCCAGGCTACCCGCATGGCGCGATTGATCGATGATCTGCTGTCGCTCTCGCGCATCGAGCTCAACGCGCATTTGCATCCGAACACGCCGCTCGATCTGGCGCCGGTGGTGAAGCAGGTGGCCGACGGCTTGCAGACACTGGCACGCGATCGCGACGTCGCGATCAAAGTTGCCGCGCCGTCAGACCGGTTGATCGTGCTAGGCGACCGCGACGAATTAATCCGCGCGCTCGAAAACCTGGTGGAGAATGCGCTCAAATATGGCGCCGCCGGCAAGCGTGTGGATATCACACTCGCGCGCAGCCAGGCCCGAGGCGGGGTGCCCGAGGTCCGCCTGACGGTGCGCGACTACGGTCCGGGCATCGCCCCCGAGCATCTGCCGCGGCTGACCGAACGGTTTTACCGGGTCGATGTCGCAGACAGTCGCGCGCAGGGCGGTACCGGATTGGGCTTGGCGCTGGTCAAGCACGTACTGAACCACCATGGCGGCCGCTTGAGCATCGACAGCACACTAGGCGAGGGCGCCACCTTCATCATGCACCTGCCTTTACCCACCGGCGATTCGATGTCAGCGGAAGATTTTTCATAAAAATCAGTCGGTTATCCTGTCATGTGACTGTCACCTAACCTTTATAGAACGGTGACATGCGACGCCTAAGCCAACGACGACTTCGGAACTTCTCGACCCAAAGCAATCAGAAAATTCGGTCCGAAGCGGAGACTTGGAGCGTCTTAAAGCAACAGCGGCCGCCCGCTCCCCAAGGGCGCGAAGGTGGAGACCGCGGGCATCACGCCCCGCGGATGCCTTAGGCCGCAAACATGGAGAGAACCCGTGAAACACTGGACGACTTTAGCGGCCGCCGGCTTCCTTGCCGCTGCCGCTTTTGTGCCGGCTAACGCCGCCGATATTTCCGGCGCCGGCGCCACATTTCCCTACCCGATCTACGCCAAATGGGCCGACGCCTATAAGAAGGAAACCGGCAACGGGCTGAACTATCAGTCGATCGGCTCCGGCGGCGGCATCAAGCAAATCACCGCTCGCACCGTGACTTTCGGTGCGTCCGACATGCCGTTACAGCCGCCGGATCTCGACAAGATCGGCGTCATTCAATTTCCGACCGTCATGGGCGGCATCGTGCCGGTTGTGAATCTCGATGGCATCAAAAGCGGCGATCTGACCATTGACGGGCCGACACTTGCCAAGATCTATCTCGGCGAGATCAAGACCTGGGATGATCCGGCGCTCAAGAAGCAGAATCCTAATGCGAAGTTGCCGTCGCAGGCGATCGCACTCGTGCACCGTGCCGACGGTTCCGGCACGACCTTCATTTTCACGAATTATCTGTCGAAGGTGAGTGCGGACTGGAAGTCGAAGGTCGGCAGCAATACCTCGGTCGAATGGCTTGCCGGTATTGGCGCCAAGGGCAACGAAGGTGTTGCAAATAACGTGAGTCAGACCAAGGGCGCGATCGGCTATGTCGAGACCGCCTATGCCAAACAGAACCATCTGACCACCACCAAGATGATCAACAAGGATGGCAAGGTCGTCACCGCAACACCGGAATCGATCATGGCTGCTGCTGCCGGCGCCGACTGGGCGAAGGCACCGGGCTTCTACATGATTCTGACCGACGAACCTGGTGCGGCGTCCTGGCCGATCGCCGGCGCCACGTTTATTCTTGTGCCGAAGGAACCGAAAGATGTGGCGGCCACCAGTGAAGCACTCAAGTTCTTTGCCTGGGCCTACAAGAACGGCGCCAAAATGGCTGAAAGCCTTGACTATATCCCGATGCCCGACAGCGTCGTAAAACTCATCCAGGACAAGTGGAAGAGCGAGATCAAAGCGTCGATGTAATCCGTCGACAATGGGAAAGGGCGCCGCTGTGGCGCCCTTTCCTTGTCCACCGCCGCCGAATAGGTGGCTTGTAATGCGGCCTCGAGGCCGCTTGAGTGGCTCCCCCGAACGGCGGAAAGCCCAAGGAGAGCCGGATGCAATCCACCGGGAGGCGACCCGTGGTCGATGTGGCGTTGCAGAGTGGCTCAGTTTCGATCGCCGACCAGGTTGATCGGGCCAAGGTTCTCCAGCGTCTGCGATTGGGCGACGCGGCATTCCGTTATCTCACGCGTGCCGCAGCACTCACAGTTCTTGTGATTTTGGGTGGGATCATTGTTTCGTTGATTTACGGCTCCTGGCCCGCCCTGCGCACGTTTGGCTCCAGGTTTCTATACGAACAGAGCTGGAATCCGGTCACCGAGAAATTCGGCGCCGTCGCGCCAATCTACGGTACCCTCCTCACATCGTTCATTGCCATGCTGATCGCCGTGCCGGTCGGCCTGTTCATCGCGCTGTTTCTCACTGAATTGTGCCCGATGTGGTTGCGCCGCCCGATCGGCATCGCGATCGAGTTGCTCGCCGGCATTCCCAGTATCATCTACGGCATCTGGGGACTGTTCGTATTCGCGCCGTTTTTGCAGCAATACGTGCAGCCGTTCCTGATAACGATCTTCGGCCATGTGCCGGTGCTTTCGACTTTGTTCGAGGGCCCGCCTTACGGCATTGGTATCCTGACTGCAGGATTGATCCTGGCCATCATGGTGTTGCCATTCATCACGTCGATCTCGCGCGACGTATTCGAAGCGGTACCGCCGGTGCTCAAGGAGGCCGCCTACGGACTTGGCTGCACCACTTGGGAGGTGGCGCGCAACGTGGTGCTGCCGTTTACCCGCGTCGGCGTGATCGGCGGCGTGATGCTGGGTTTGGGCCGTGCGCTCGGCGAAACTATGGCTGTAACATTCGTCATCGGTAATGCGCATCGTATTTCCGGCTCGCTGTTGGCGCCGGGAACCACGATTTCAGCGACCATCGCCAACGAGTTTACCGAAGCGGTCGGCGATCTCTATACCTCGTCCTTGATCGCGCTCGGCCTCATCCTGTTCGTGATCACGTTCATCGTGCTTGCCCTTGCTCGCTTGATGCTCATGCGGCTCAACGCGCGGGTGGGAGCCTGAACATGGTCATGATTTCAGGCGCCTCAAGTCCGCTCTACGCCAAGCGCCGCCGCCGTAACGTCGTCACGATGGGGCTCTCCTTGGCTGCGACCGCATTCGGCCTGAGTTGGCTGGTACTGATCCTGGCGGTGCTTTTATGGGAAGGCTTTAGTGGCCTATCGCTCGCGGTCTTCACCGAGATGACGCCTCCGCCCGGTTCGGCTGGCGGGCTGCTCAATCCGATCGTCGGCAGCTTGGTGATGACTGTGATCGCGGTGGTGATCGGCACGCCACTCGGCATGCTGGCCGGCACCTACATGGCGGAGTACGGGCGCTACGACAAATTGACCACGGTGGTCCGCTTTATCAATGACATTCTGCTTAGCGCGCCTTCGATCGTGGTCGGACTCTTCGTCTACGAAATCGTGGTCGCCCAGATGGGCCATTTCTCGGGTTGGGCCGGCGCTGTCGCTCTGGCCGTGATCGTGGTGCCTGTTGTCGTGCGCACCACCGAGGACATGCTCACGTTGGTACCCGATACACTGCGCGAGGCCGCCGCTTCGATCGGCCTGCCGCGCGCGCTGATGATCACCAAAGTAGCCTATCGCGCGGCGCGCGCCGGCATGATCACGGGTGTGCTGCTGGCCGTCGCGCGAATCAGCGGCGAAACCGCGCCATTGTTGTTCACCGCGCTCAACAACCAGTTCTGGAGCCTTAATTTCAATCAGCCGGTTTCGAGCCTGCCGGTCGTTATCTTCCAGTTTGCGCTCAGTCCCTACAAGGATTGGCAGAAGCTGGCTTGGACCGGCGCACTGATCATCACGCTCGCGGTACTTACCTTGAGCATCGTTGCCCGTATCCTCACGGCACAGAGAAAAACCTCATGAGCGTAGCAACATTCACGGTACCGACTGTCGCCCACACCGCGGTCAATACCGACGACATGCAAGAAAAGATTTCTATCCGCGACCTTGATTTCTTCTATGGCGACCACCGCGCCCTGAAAGATATCAACTGCTCGCTCTATCAGGGCAAGGTCACCGCATTTATCGGTCCGTCGGGGTGCGGCAAGTCCACACTGCTGCGCATCCTCAATCGCATGTACGATCTTTATCCAAACCAGCGCGCCACCGGACATGTCCGGCTGGACGACGACGATATTCTTTCACCCTCGCAGGATCTCAATTTGCTGCGCGCTAAAGTTGGGATGGTGTTCCAGAAGCCGACGCCGTTCCCGATGACGATTTTCGAGAATATCGCCTTCGGAATCAGACTGTATGAACGGCTGCCGAAATCCGACCTGGAGGGCCGTGTGCAACATGCCCTGCAGCGCGCCGCGCTATGGGAAGAGGTCAAGGACAAGCTCAACGCCAGCGGGCTATCGCTATCCGGCGGGCAGCAGCAGCGGCTTTGCATCGCTCGCACCGTCGCGGTGCGGCCGGAGGTGATTCTGTTCGACGAGCCGTGCTCGGCGCTCGATCCGATCTCCACCGCCAAGATCGAGGAATTGATCGACGAACTCAAGGACGACTACACGATCGCCATCGTGACGCACAACATGCAGCAGGCCGCGCGCGTCTCAGATTTCACCGCGTTCATGTATCTCGGCGAGCTGATCGAATATGGCGACACGTCGCGTATGTTCACGACTCCTAACGATCGCCGCACCCAGGACTATATAACCGGCCGCTTCGGCTAGTCGCGTGACTGCGACTGAAGGACAACAACAATGACTGATTTGCACACAGCCAAGGCTTTTGATTCGGACCTGCAAGACCTCGCCCGCATGGTGGCGGAGATGGGGGGCCTTGCCGAGAAGCAGGTGGCCGATTCCGTCGATGCGCTGGCTAAGCGTGATAGCGTGCTGGCGCAACGCGTCACCCAGGCGGATGCCGATATCGATGCGTTGCAGCGCGAGATCGAGGAAAAGGCCGTCCTCACCATCGCCCGCCGGCAGCCTATGGCAGTCGATCTGCGTGAAATTGTCGGCGCGCTGCGTATCGCGAACGACTTGGAACGCATCGGCGATCTCGCCAAGAACATTGCCAAGCGTGTGATCGCGCTCAATGCCGAATTTCCGCCGCCCAAACTGATCCGCGGCGTCGAACATATGGCTGACATGGTGCTCGGCCAGATGAAAGCCGTACTCGATGCTTATGCCCGCCGCGATGACAGCAAGGCGATGGCGGTATGGCGGGGAGATGAAGAAATCGATGCGGTCTGCACTTCCGTGTTTCGGGAATTGCTGACTTATATGATGGAAGATCCGCGCAACATTACGTTTTGCATCCACCTGTTGTTTTGCGCCAAGAATATCGAGCGCATGGGCGATCACGCCACCAACATCGCCGAGACGGTGCACTACGTCATCGAGGGCCGGCCGATAGCCGATCAGCGGCCCAAGGGCGACACGACCACCATCGCCGCCCTGCGCTCAGCCGGTGACAGATAGCGTCGAGGAAAACGCATGAATGCGCGCATCTTGATCGTCGAGGACGAAGAGCCGCTGACTATGCTGCTGCGCTACAACCTTGAGGCCGAGGGCTACGAAGTCGAGACCGCCGCGCGTGGCGATGATGCCGACACTCGGGTCAGGGAGAGTAGCCCCGATCTGATCGTGCTCGACTGGATGCTGCCGGGATTATCCGGCATCGAGCTTTGTCGGCGTTTGCGTGCCAGGCCGGAAACCCGGCAGTTGCCTATCATCATGCTGACCGCCCGCGGCGAGGAGAGCGAAAAGGTGCGCGGACTTGCCACTGGAGCTGACGACTACATCGTCAAGCCATTTTCGGTGCCGGAGCTGCTGGCCCGCGTGCGCGCGCTATTGCGGCGCGCGAACCCGGAGCGGGTGGCGATGATGCTGAACATCGGCGATCTTGAGCTCGACCGCGAAAAGAAGCGCGTTTCCCGCAATGGCCGCCCGATCGACCTCGGTCCGACCGAATACCGCTTGCTGGAGTTCCTGATGGAGCGTCCCGGTCGGGTGTTTTCGCGCGAACAGTTGCTCGACGGCGTCTGGGGTAGCGATATCTATATCGACGAGCGAACCGTCGATGTTCATGTCGGCCGGCTGCGCAAGGCCATCAACCACGGCGACGTGGCCGACCCAATCCGCACCGTGCGCGGCGCTGGCTACGCGCTCGACGACCGCTTCGGGCGGGCGAGTTGACCTAACCGCGGAAAGCCCGCTTGTCGCGCCGCCGGTCGGTCATAGGCTGGTAGGCGACGCGCGCGTGATAGGCGCAATAAGGCTGCTCGTTGGCGTTTTCGCCGCCGCAGAAGAAGAATTCCGTGCTGCCCGGATCGCCGATCGGCCAGCGGCAGGTCTTTTCGGTCAATTGCAGCAAGGTTTTCCGTTGCTCAATCGGAATCTCAATCAATTCCGGCTCGGGCTCGATCTCGTATTCATAGGCCAGCGCCGTATTGCCCCGCATCGAGGCCCTTGGCACCCGCATCATGCCCGAGGAGCGCGCCTTGCGCGGCCGGGGCGAGGACGAGGAGGGGCTCTTGGCGCGGCCGGAAAGTCCGAGGCGATGAACCTTTCCGATCACCGCGTTGCGCGTGATCCCGCCCAGTTCTGCCGCGATCTGGCTGGCGGACAGGCCGTCAGCCCACAATTTCTTCAGGAGTTCGACCCGCTCGTCGGTCCAGCCCATCGATTTCCCCTTACGGCCACGCCGTTCTGATGCCTAGAACGAAGCTAACTTCTTATTTTTGCGAGGCTTTTGGCCCCGGATAGAATCCAGCCCTGACGTCCGGCGCGGTTTCGCAACGCCTGACCCGTTACACTTCAGGAATGAACTAGATAACGCTTGATAGCACGAGATGTCGTACTAGCTATCCAAAACGCTACAATATGGAGTGACTCACGTGCAAGCGTTTGCAACCCCTCGCGCCCAGCTACCAACAGTTTTTCCTTTAGAATCGGCACTTGCGGCGATTTTGAGTCCGTGGGTGGCTGACCGGCGCGGCGTGTTGACAGGGCAAAGCCCTGCAATAGAATAAAAAAAGTGCCGCCCGGCGAGGCGGCACATTTCTTTTCGGCCTGTGCATGACTGTAAAAAGTGACATTGGAATTCAGTAAAGATCATGCACAGACGAAAACGTTCGATGGATCAGACAGGCCGTGAACTCGCATCTATTGCCGACTTATGCGCGCGTCGACCTCGCCTTCGAGTGGGGCGAGGGCGCTTGGCTGGTCACGGCTGACGGCGGGCGCTATCTCGATTTCACGTCCGGCGTGGCTGTTAATGCTCTTGGACATGCCCATCCTCGGCTGGTGAGCGCGCTTGAGGATCAGGCGAGCAAGGTCTGGCACGTCTCGAATTTGTATCGCATTCCGGAAGGCGAGCGGCTGGCGGAGCGGTTGTGCGAGGCGACCTTCGCCGACTTCGTGTTTTTCCAGAACTCCGGCGCCGAGGCGATCGAATGCGCGATCAAGATGGCGCGCCATTATCAATTCTCCAGTGGTAAGCCCGAACGCTTCCGTATCATTACATTCGAAGGGGCGTTCCACGGACGCACGCTGGCCGCGATCGCGGCGACCGGGAATAAAAAATATCTTGAAGGCTACGGCCCGCCGGTCGAGGGCTTCGATCAGGTGCCGTTCGCTGACCTGGAAGCGACCAAGAAAGCCATCGGGCCGGCGACCGCCGGCATCATGATCGAACCGATCATGGGCGAGGGCGGCGTGCGGGTCGTGCCGCACAGCTTCCTGCGCGCCTTGCGCAAATTATGCGACGACCACGGTCTGCTGCTGATCTTCGACGAAATCCAGACCGGTATCGGCCGCACCGGCGACCTGTTCTGCTATCAGCACACCGGCGTTACGCCTGACATCATGGCGGTGGCGAAGGCGCTCGGCGGCGGCATTCCGATCGGCGCCTGTCTCGCGACGGCGGAAGCCTCCAAGGGCATGACCGCCGGCACGCACGGCTCGACCTTCGGCGGTAATCCACTGGCGATGGCCTGCGGCAATGCCATGCTCGACGTGATCACGGCCGACGGCTTTCTCGACCGCGTGCGCAAGAATTCGCTGGCGCTTAAACAAAGGCTGGCCGAACTCAAGGACCGCCACGCGTCGGTGATCGCCGAGGTGCGCGGCGAGGGCCTGCTGATCGGTCTGCGCATGGTGCCGCCGGCGTCCGAGATGGTCGACGAGTTACGCAACGAGAAGATGATCACGGTAGGCGCCGGCGACAATGTCGTGCGGCTGCTGCCGCCGTTGATCATCGGTGAGAACGAGATCGCAGAAGCCTTTGCGCGCATCGATCGTGCTTGCGTGAAGCTGGAGAAAGCCCATCCGCGGCAAGCCGACAAGGCTACCAAGCAGGAGGCCGCGTCATGACCGGAAACGGCGTGCGGCACTTCCTCGATCTGGTCGATATTCCAAAGCCGACTTTGGCCGGAATGATCGACGACAGCCGCGCCATGAAGGCCGAGCGCGCGCGTGGCATCGTCAACGAACCGCTCGCCGGCAAGACGTTGGCGATGATCTTCGACAAACCGTCGACGCGCACGCGCGTTTCGTTCGACGTCGCCATGCGGCAGCTTGGCGGCGAGGCGATCTTGTTGACCGCGCAGGAAATGCAGCTCGGCCGCGGCGAGACGCTGGCCGATACGGCGCGCGTACTGTCGCGCTATGTCGACGCCATCATGATCCGCATTCTCGACCATGAATCCGTGGCCGAAATCGCACGCCACGCCACCGTGCCGGTGATCAACGGGCTGACGCGGCGCTCGCATCCTTGCCAGGTGCTGGCCGACGTCATGACATTCGAGGAAAAATGCGGGCCGATCCGCGGCCGCACGGTGGCCTGGAGCGGCGACAGTAACAATGTGCTGGCGTCCTGGATGCACGCCGCCGAGCGTTTCGAGTTCCGCCTGCGGGTGGCTACACCGTCCGAGCTCAAGCCCAAGAAATGGCTGATGGACTGGGTGAAATCCTCGGGCGCGGCGATCAAGTTCAGCGACGATCCGGAAGTAGCGGTGAAGGATGCCGACTGCGTGGTGACCGACACCTGGGTGTCGATGGGCGACCGCGACGGCAAGCACCGGCATAACGTGCTCAAGCGCTACCAGGTCAATGCCCGGCTGATGTCGAAAGCCAAGCCGGACGCGCTGTTCATGCACTGTCTGCCGGCCCATCGCGGCCAGGAGGTCACCGACGAGGTGATGGACGGCCCGCAGTCGGTGGTGTTCGACGAGGCCGAAAACCGGCTGCATGCCCAAAAAGGTCTGCTGGCCTGGTGCCTGCACGCCGGCGGGCGGTAGCAATCGGCGCCAAGCGCGCTACATAAGGCCGATGAGCAATCCGGAAATCGCCATCCCGACCCGCGCCCCGTCGGCCACTTCCGCCGACGACACCGTCATGCCGTTCGAGGTGGCTGCGCTCGATTTGCGCGGCCGCGTGGTTCGGCTTGGTCCTGTCGTGGACAAAATTCTCACGCGGCATGCCTATCCGGTTCCGGTGGCCAAGCTCCTGGGCGAGGCCGTGGTGCTCACCGTCATGCTTGGCTCGGCCTTGAAGATCGACGGCCGCTTCATTTTACAGACCCAGACCGACGGTCCGGTGCGCATGTTGGTGGTGGATTTCACCGCGCCCGATAAGGTGCGGGCCTGTGCGCGTTTCGACAAAGATCGTGTTGCCGCGGCGATCGAAGCCGGCAAAGCGAGCGCCGGCGCGCTGCTTGGCAAAGGTCATCTCGCCATGACCATCGATCAGGGTCCCGATACCAGCCGCTACCAAGGTCTGGTCGCGCTCGAGGGCGGCTCGCTGGAGGACGCAGCGCACGAATATTTTCACCGTTCCGAACAGATCCCGACGCGGGTACGGCTGGCAGTCGCCGAGGAATTGCGCGCCGGCGCGGGTGGCGCCGACCACCGCTGGCGTGCCGGCGGTATCCTTCTGCAATTTTTGCCCAAGTCGTCTGAACGCGCGCGGGTCGCCGATCTCCCCCCCGGCGATGCGCCGGAAGGCACGGCGCCGCACACGGTCGCAGAAGACGATGCCTGGGTCGAAGGCCGCGCGTTGGTCTCTACCGTCGAGGATGTCGAATTGATCGATCCCTCGCTCTCCAGCGAGCAGCTGGTCTATCGGCTGTTTCACGAGCCGGGTGTGCGCGTCTTCCGCGACAGCGAGGTGCGGGCGGAATGCTCGTGTTCGCGCACGAGCGTCGAGGCCATGCTGAAAAGTTTTTCGCAGGACGACCGCGATCATATGGTCGAGAACGGCAAGATTTCCGTCACCTGCGAATTCTGCAGCGCCAATTATGTGTTCGAGCCCGGCGAGGTCGAGGCGAAGGTGGGGTGAGCGGAAGTAAATACGATGCGCTAGTTGATCGTCCGTTCCGCATAACTCGAATCCAATGAGAACGCGGGGATTTCGATATCGAAATGCTCGCCTGCCGGCGTTACCATGCCATAGCTGCCGGTCATGAAGCCGGACGGCGTCGGCAACGGCACCCCGCTGGTATATTCGAACGATTCACCCGGCTTGAGGCTCGGCTCTTCGCCGACGACGCCCGGGCCCTTGACCTCCTGCAGCCGCCCGAAAGCGTCGGTAATGCGCCAATGGCGCGTCTTGAGCTGCACCGTTTCGGTGCCCAGATTTGCGATGTCGATGGTATAGGCCCAGAAGTAATAGCCGTTGCCCGGCGACGACCGCTCCGAGACGAAGCGTGGCGTCACCGTGACCTCGATCTTGCGGGTTACGGCGCGATACATCTATCTATATGCCTTAAATAGGCCGTGCGAGCTTGTTGTTCCTGGCTCAAGATTATGGCCGAAAGAGCGCACGAAAGAAAAGCCGTTGATGGCCGAGGTCAAATCCGAACGCGATCTGCGGCTTGACCTGTTCCGCGGCATTGCCCTCTGGCTGATCTTTCTCGATCACATTCCATCCAATGCGGTGAGCTGGATCACGATCCGCAATTACGGCTTTACCGACGCCACCGAGATTTTCGTTTTCATCTCCGGCTATACCGCGGCCTTCGTCTATGGCCGCGCCATGCGTGACGCACGGCTTCATCGTCGCCAGCGCCCGCGTGCTCAAGCGCGCCTGGCAAATCTATGTCGCGCACGTTTTCCTGTTTGCGATCTATCTCGCCGAGATCTCCTATGTCGCGCACAGCTTCAACAATCCGCTCTACAGCGAAGAAATGGGCGTGCTCGATTTCCTCAAGAATCCGGACATCACCATCTTTCAGGCGCTGCTCCTGAAGTTCAAGCCGGTGAACATGGACGTGCTGCCGCTCTACATCGTGTTGCTGCTGTGGTTTCCGCCGATGTTGTGGCTGCTGTTGCGCACGCCTTCGCTCGCGCTTGCGGCTTCGGCGGTATTTTATTCGCTGACGTGGTGGTTCGACTGGAGCATCCCGGCCTATCCGAACGGCACCTGGGTGTTCAATCCGTTCGCCTGGCAATTGTTGTTCGTGTTCGGCGCCTGGTGCGCGCTCGGCGGCGCGCAACGGCTTGCGCGCTGGGTCAATTCGCGGGTGGTGATCGGGCTGGCCATTGCCTATATCTTTTTTGCATTCGGCATCGCCATGACCTGGTATTTTCCGCGCCTCGGCGCGTTCGTGCCGAAATTCGTCGGCGAGGCGATCTATCCGATCGACAAAACCAATCTCGACGTGCTGCGCATTGTGCATTTTTTGTCGCTGGCGGTGATCACGGTGTGGTTTGTGCCGCGCGACTGGCGCGGCTTGAAATCGCCGCTGTTCTGGCCGGCGATCGTGTGCGGTCAGCATTCGCTGGAAACCTTCTGCCTGGGCGTGTTTCTGGCGTTCGCTGCTCACTTTCTTTTTACGGAGGTGTCCAACAGCCTGTTGACGCAAGTCATCGTCAGCCTGGCGGGGATTGTCATCATGGTGGGCGTGGCCGCCTTGGTTTCGTGGTATAGAGGCATGGAGCGACAAGGACCGGGACCGCGTCCGCCCACGATGAAGCCGGGCTACGCGGGGGGCGACGCATGACGGGGCGTGTTTTATTTTCGCTGGCATTGCTGGTGCTGGCCGGCCCGGTTTGGGCCGAAGCGCCCGGCCGAATGCCGCGTGGCCGAGCAACTGGTCGAGCGCGATTTTCCGCTGCCGCAAGTCACCCGCGCTATCGCAGCCAAGCGGCTCGATATTCTGGTGGTTGGCGCCGGTTCATCGTCGCTGCCGGGACCGAACGGCATCAAGACCGCCTATCCGGCACGGCTGCAAAATGCGCTCAGCGAGAACCTGCCGGGCGTCACCGTGAAAGTTACGACCGACGTGAAGGCGAAACGCCCTGCCAGCGAAATGGTGAAAGCGCTGGTTCCGGCATTGGCAGCAGCCAAGCCCGCGCTGCTGGTCTGGCAGACCGGCACGGTGGACGCCATGCAGTCGATCGACGTCGATCAATTCCGAACCGCGCTCGATCAGGGTATCAATATTGCCCGTTCCGCAGGCGCTGATGTGATTTTGGTCAACGCGCAATATAGCCCACGCACGGATTCGATGATTGCCCTTGGAATATATGCTGAAAACATGCGTTGGGTTGCACTGCAGCAAGAAGTGCCGGTGTTCGATCGATTCAGCATCATGAAGCTTTGGGCCGATCTGGGGACCTTCGATCTTTACGATCCGGCCAAAAAGCTTGACACTGCCGAGCGAGTTCATGATTGCATAGGCCGATTGCTGGCCGATCTTGTGATCGAGTCGGCCAAACCAGACGAGCCGCATGCCGAGAGCGGCCGTTGACGGGGTTGGGGGAGACGTTCTTGCCGGGAACTGATTTCGCCTGCCGGGCAGCGAGGCTCGCTGCTATCGCCGTGTCGCTCGCCGTCTTGGCGCTGCCGATGTCGGCGCGCGCCGAGACGCCGGCGCTGACGTGCGATACGCCGCCCGACCTGATCCGGCTCACCAATCCGCTGTCGCACCTCGGTCAGAAACTGGCGGCCGGCGATCCAATCACCATTGTCGCTATCGGCTCGTCGTCGACCGCCGGCGCGGGCGCCAGTTCGCCGGCGAAGAACTATCCGAGCCAGCTCGCGGTCGAACTCAAAAAGCGTTTCCCGAGCATTTCGATCACCGTGCTCAATCGCGGCGTCAACGGCGAGGAAGTCGCCGACATGCTCAAGCGCTTCGACCAGGCCGTCGTTGCCGCCAAGCCCGATCTGGTTCTGTGGCAGCTCGGCACCAATTCGGTCATTCGCGATCACAAGCTCGCCGACCACGGCGCCGCGATCCGCGACGGTCTCGGCAGAATCCGCGCGGCGGGCGCCGACGTCGTGCTGATCGATCCGCAATTCGCGCCGAAAGTGATCGTGAAGCCGGAAGCCGAACACATGGTCGACTTGATCGCCGCCACCGCGAAAGCGGAGGATGTCGATCTGTTCCGCCGCTTCGAGGTGATGAAGCGCTGGTACAATGACGACCACATGAAATTCGAGTCGTTCGTGTCGCCCGACGGGCTGCACATGAACGACTGGAGCTATGCCTGCTTCGCCAATGGGCTTGGCTCGCCATCGCCGACGCCGCCGAGCGGCCGGCAGTGTCGGCGAGCGCTCTCTCGTACTTTTTGCCCTGAGCCGTCAGCGGCGTTTTTCTAGACTGCATCCAGCGCCGTCAGCAGATCCTCGATCAGGTCGTCGGGGTGTTCGAGCCCGGCTGAGAAGCGCACCAACCCATCGCCAATGCCGAGTTCGGCGCGCTGCTCGGGCGTCAGCCGCTGATGCGTGGTCGTGGTCGGATGCGTGACCAGGCTCTTGGCGTCGCCGAGATTGTTGGTGATGCCGATCAGCTGCAGGGCATTGAGGAAGCGGAAGGCGCCTTCCTTGCCGCCCTTGACCTCGAACGAGCACAGCGTCGAGCCGGCCTTCATCTGCTTCTTGACGATATCGGCCTGCGGATGGTCGGCCCGGCCGGGATAGATCAGCCGGCTGAGTTTCTTGTGGCCGTCGAGCGCGGCCGAAACCGCGGCGGCGTTTTCGGTCTGCCGCTGCACGCGCACCGACAGCGTCTCCAGCCCTTTCAGCATCACCCAGGCATTGAACGGCGACAGCGACGGCCCGGTCTGGCGGATGACCTGGTGCACGTGATCCATGATGAATTTTTCCGAACCCAGGATGACGCCGCCGAGCACGCGGCCCTGGCCGTCGATGTGCTTGGTCGCCGAATAGACCACGCAGTCGGCGCCGAGCGTCGAGCGGGCTCTGGTAGAGCGGCGTGGCGAACACATTGTCCACCACCAGCTTGGCGCCGGCATTGTGCGCGATCTCGGCGACCGCCGCGATGTCGTAGACCTCCAGCGTCGGATTGGTCGGCGTCTCCATGAAGAACGCCTTGGTTTCCTTGCGCACCGCCTTTTTCCATGCGCCGAGATCCTTGCCGTCGACCAGCGTCGAGGTGACGCCGAAGCGTCCCAGCCATTCCTCGATCACCCAGCGGCACGAGCCGAACAGCGCCTTGGCGGCGACCACATGATCGCCGGCCTTGACCAGCCCCATCAGCGCGGTGGTGACGGCGGCCATGCCGGTCGCGGTCGAGCGCGCGGCCTCGGCGCCTTCGAGCGCGGCCATGCGCTGCTCGAACATGCTCATGGTCGGATTGGAATAGCGCGAATAGACGTAGCCGGGCTTCTTGCCGGAGAAACGCGCCTCGCATTCCTCGGCGCTCGGATAGACATAGCCCTGGGTGAGGAACAGCGCCTCCGAGGTCTCGCCGAACTGCGAGCGCAGCGTTCCGGCATGAACCAGGCGGGTTTCGGGGCGGTAGGTCTTTGGGTCGAGCGGGCATGTGTGCCTTCCAATAAAAAACCGGCCGGAGAAAAATTCTCGGCCGGGCACACGCGTCCCCGGCCTTTTAGCGATTTATTTTACGTGGCTGCAAGCCGGCCGGCTCAAATGACCACGGGATAAGGTGTTTGTAGCGGGACCGCCCGCTTCACGTCAAGCCACCCATCGGGTTAGATCGGCGCATCCTCGTCGTAAAGGGGCGCCGTGGCACTTTCGTTCGCCATCGAGGACAAGGGCATCCTGCCCGACCGCATGATCGCGGCGCTGGCCGCGAGCGGCGGGATTTTGCCCGCGACCGACTTCGTGCCCGACCAGATCCAGCCGGCCAGCCTCGATCTGCGGCTGGGCGAGGTGGCCTATCGCGTGCGCGCCAGCTTCCTGCCCGGCTCGACCACGGTCGCCCAGCGCATCGATGAACTGAAGCTGCACGAATTTGCGCTGACCGACGGCGCCGTGCTGGAGACCGGCTGCGTCTATATCGTGCCGCTGCTGGAAAGCCTGGCGCTGCCCGACGATATTTCCGCCGCCGCCAATCCGAAAAGCTCGACCGGGCGGCTCGACGTGTTCACCCGCGTCATCGCCGACGAACTGCGCGGCTTCGACCGCATCGAGCCCGGCTATCACGGGCCGCTTTATGCCGAGATCAGCCCGCGCACGTTCCCGGTGCTGGTGCGCGAGGGCTCGCGGCTGTCGCAGATCCGTTTCCGCCGCGGCCATGCGCTGCTCGACGGCGACGCCTTGCGCGCGCTGCATCGCAAGAGCGGCTGGTGGATGCCGACGATGCCGATGTCAGCGAAGGCGTCGCGGTCGGCGTCGATCTGTCCGGCCTGCGGGCCGGGCGGCCTGGTCGGCTATCGCGCCAAGCGCCACACCGGATTGATCGATGTCGAGCGGCGCGCCGGTTATACGGTGCTCGATTTCTGGGAGCCGATGCAGGCGCGGCCCGACAAGAGCCTGATCCTCGATCCCAACGAGTTCTACATCCTGGCCTCCAAGGAAGCGGTGCAGGTGCCGCCCGATTATGCCGCCGAGATGGTGCCGTTCGATCCGCTGGTCGGCGAATTCCGCGTGCACTATGCGGGCTTCTTCGATCCCGGCTTCGGCTATGCCGGCGCCGGCGGCAAGGGCGCGCGCGCCGTGCTCGAAGTGCGCTCGCGCGAGGTGCCGTTCATTCTCGAGCACGGGCAGATCGTCGGCCGGCTGGTCTACGAGAAGATGCTGGCCAAGCCCGACAAGCTCTACGGCCAGGGCATCGGCTCGAATTACCAGGCGCAGAGCCTGAAGCTCTCCAAGCATTTCAAAAGCTAAACTTCACTCCGCCGCGGCCTGATATCATGTCGGTCAAGATCTGCGGCGCCCGCACGACCTTGTTGCGGCCGGTGCGTTTGGCTTCATACAGCGCTTCGTCGGCGCGCTTGAGCAGGACTTCGAAGCTCGACATGCTGAGCGCGGCGCCCGCAGACCGACACTGATGGTGACCTGCAGTGTCGTTCCGTCCGGCAGCGACAGTGGGTGATCCTGGACCGATGTGCGCAGCCGCTCGGCGGCGATTCTCGGCGGCGGTTTCGTCGGTTTCCGGCAACAGTAACACGAATTCTTCACCGCCAAGGCGTGCCAGCACGTCAGGCTGGCGTTTTGTCGACTTGCAGATATGTGCCACCGCCTTGATGACCAGGTCGCCGGTGTCGTGCCCGAAGCGGTCATTGATCGATTTGAACTTGTCGATGTCGAGCAGCATCAGCGACAGCGGCCGGCCGTAGCGCTGAAACCGCGCCCATTCGACGCGCGCCAGCGACTCGAAATGGCGTCGATTGAGGAGCGACGTCAGCCCGTCGGTGGTGGCGAGTATTTCGAGATCGGCGGTGAGCTGGTCCGAGCGGCCGCGCTCGCTGACGGCCTGCGGCAACCAGCGCATCAACAACAGGCCGAGGACGAGGCAGCCGGAAACGATGTTGAACAGCTTGGGCTGGATCAGCAAATACGGATTGCCCAAAGTCGCGGCAATCGTCGGAGAAAACAATCCGTATTGACCGCCGAAGAACAGCCCGAAATAAACGTTCTCAACCAGATTGCGGAAGGTGTCGATCGCCACCACGAGCAACAGCAGCCGCGTGGTGCCGAAAATGCGTGGATTACGAATGTAATGGATGGCAACGATCGTCAGCACCGTCAGCCAGATGGCCACGGCGACCCAGTAAATGAGCGCCGTCATGAGTTGCATGTGCATGGCTGTGACCCCGGGATTATGGTTGTCGTGCCGCTCCACCAACGCGCAGCGGCACACCGGGGTCGTTCGGATTGCACCGTCCTGTGCGGTATAGTTTATGAGGCGTGAATGCTTGCCGGTTCCCGCGGTCCTTCGCTATGGTCGGCGCATGCGGGCGTAGTTCAATGGTAGAACGGCAGCTTCCCAAGCTGCATACGAGGGTTCGATTCCCTTCGCCCGCTCCACTGTTCCATCTATCGCGCTTCGCCGCCGCGACAAGGCAAATTTAAATTAACCAATAGCCGCTATCCGTCCGCCCCTCGGAATTGGGGAGCGTTGTATGTGGTGGCGTTGCGCCGCGTTGCCGGCGTTGTTGCTGGCGTTGACCGGTTATGCCCAGGGCGCGGCACTTCCAGCCATCATCGCGACCGCCGACAATGCCGTCCCGGCCTGCGTTACGCCGGCCGCCTTGATGCACTTCGTCAACGACCGCAATGCCAAAATCCATCGTCAGATCGACCCTCGTTTCACCAACATCGCGGCGGTCTACAAGCGCGTCGGCAACTGCGTGTCGCGCGCGCCGGAAAAATGCGTGGCCGTGCGCTGGGACTATGCGTTTTTCCAGATGCTGATCGAGACCAATTACCTGACTTTCCTCCGGCCAAACGGCACGCCGGCGTCGATGTCATCGCTGGACAATAATTTCGCCGGTGTCGGGGCTGCGATCTCCGGCAAACCAGGCGAGCATTTCAGCGACGCCGCTACTGGCGTGCTGGCGCACCTGCAACATGTCCTGATGTATTCAACCACGCGCATCCCCGATCCGGTCGCCAAGCGCACCCGCCGGGTGCAGGATGATGTGCAAGACACCATGCGCCGATTGCACCGGCCGGTCACCTTCGGTGATCTGGCGCGCGAATGGACCGGCACCGACCGCAGCACCTATGGATCGGAAATGCAGAAGCTGTCGGAAAAATATGCGGCAAACTTCTGCCACGACCGGGCCGCAACGACCGCGTCTATAAAATAACCGCGTCGGTTCCACGAAGCATGACGTCCCGCATCGTGGCCGGGCAAAATATTTTCAAATGAGTAAGATTTGAACGGTTTTTGACTCCCCTGACAGCAAAAATTGCTCGAATCCGCGCCGTTGGGAGCAATCGATTCGGAACTCGCATTTTCGTGAAGATGACCGACGGCACGGAATGTGGTTAGCTTCGTTTAACGACCGCAAAACGCCGCTCGGGCAACGCCGTCCCATGTCCATGATCGATCCGCTCTATGCGCTGTCGGGTTTCGGCGTCGGCATGCTGGTCGGCATGACCGGCGTCGGCGGCGGCTCGCTGATGACGCCGCTGCTGATCTTGCTGTTCGGCATCCATCCGGCTACCGCGGTCGGGACCGACCTGCTTTATGCGGCAGCCACCAAGACCGGCGGCAGTCTGGTGCACGGGCTGGCGCGCAGCATCGACTGGCTTGTGGTGCGGCGGCTGGCGACCGGCAGCATTCCCGCAACCGTCATCACGCTGGCGGTGCTGTCGCACTTCAATCTCAACGGCGACGCCGCGCGCGGGCTGATCACGCTGGTGCTCAGCATCGCGCTATTTACCACCGCCTTCGTGCTGGTGTTCGGCGGGCCGATCATCGCCGTCTATCGCGCGCGCGTCAGCGCACTCGACCCGAAGCGGACGGCGGCCGTCACCGTCTTGGTGGGCGTCGTGCTCGGCGTGTTGGTCACGATCTCCTCGGTGGGGGCCGGCGCCATCGGCGTGGTGGTGCTGGTGCTGCTCTATCCGCAATTGCCGATGGCCAAGATCGTCGGCTCGGATATCGCCCATGCGGTGCCGCTGACACTGATCGCCGGCCTCGGACACTGGATGATGGGCTCGGTCGACTGGCACATCATCGCCTCGCTGCTGGCCGGTTCGCTGCCGGGTATTTTCCTCGGCAGCTATTTTGCCATCCGCGTTCCGGAGCGGGCTTTGCAACTGGTGCTGGCGGCTACGTTGCTCGTGGTGGCGAGCCGGATCGCCTACGATCACGCCACCGAGGCCTCGTCGATATTCACCGCCTTCAGCCGGCGCGCGGTGCCTTAAAGTTCACGGCCTCTGAACCTCATACCGCAAGCAAGCGACCTACCCGAGGGCCCGCGCCGGGCTTAGGGTGGGATAGATGCAGGATGCTGAGAAAACTACCTCCGCCGCTCCCGTCATCGCCGCCTGCTTTGGCGTGCTCGCCCTTCTATTCTGGGTGCTTGCGCTGGCCACGCTTTCGGATCTGGCCGGCAGCGACGCGGCGGGCAACGGTTACGCCCAAGCCTATGCCGCCATCGAACTCTTCATCCTTTGGGGCCTGCTGGCGCTCGTCACGCTGATCGCTTGCGTGAAGGGCGAGGTGGCATGGCCGGCGGCTATTACCGCCACCATTTTGATTCCGGGGTCCGGGGTCGTGGCCTTTGTGGCGCTCGGGCTCCTGTCGAAGCCCGCCCTTCCACCGTTCCTGTGGCCCATCGTCATTCCGGCTTTGGTGCCGCTGCTGGTGCTGGCTTTTGATCTATGGGCGCTGTTTCCGTCGCTGCGTGCCGCCATTCCGCCGCGCCTGGCCGGCGCCGTCTGGGGTGTCACGCTGTTGCTCTGCCTGTCCATCTTCGCCTTTCAGCATGTGCGTGAGCGCGCCATCGGCCAGATCGCCGCCGCAAGCGAAAAGTACCGGACGGATTTAGCCAAGCTGCCGGCGGACGCGCCGCTGTGGGAGTGGGTGCCATTCCTCGATACCCGCAATGCCAGTGCGCAAGGCGATCTGCTCGCGCGCATGAGCAAGCTTCCCAAGCGCCAGAGTGAAGCCGAACTCATGCTCGAGCGCGGCGATTTTCCGCTGCTGTATCTAGGATCACTCGATCTCACTCCGACGCCCGCGCTTTGCGACAAGGCGCGTGCGCTACTGCGGCGGCAGGTCGCGCCGCTGGTGCCCACGATCCCCAATTCAAAGCCCTACAAAGACGTCGCTGTGCAGGTATCGGGCGCGCTTTCCGCCATGAAGTGGCTGGGTGGCTATGATTGCGACATCGACGCCGAGTCCCAAGCGTGGGAAACCATGGCCAAGTCTTATCGTGATCCGAACTTCGATGTGTATGAATTGGCCGAACTGCGCGATCCGAAAAATCACGGACGGATATTGCGCGTGGCGCCCGAGCGATTTTCCATGCTGACGCCGAAGGCGCATTTAACCGCCTGGCTGTCTTTTGCCGACAAGCAAGAATTCCATGACCCGGCATTGGCCGGCGCCCGCCAGCTCGACCATCGCACCGCCGATGCCGTCGAAATGCTGAACGACAAAATTGACATCAGCGCGCCTTGGAAGGTGTTGAAATATCTACCGGTGCTCGACCTCGAGATGACAACGCCGCTGTGCAAAGCGGCGCTCAATCAGATCGACCGCGACGTCATGAAAGTCTATCGGCCGAAAACCGATGATCCGCGGCCCTATGGCGAACTGTTGCAGCGGCTCGGCGCCTATGAGCCGTTGACCGCGCTGGCCTGGGTGGCCGGACATGGCTGCGAAGCCGAGCCCGAATTGAGCGAAGCCGAGGAGCTTGTAAATACTTATCAAGACTTGCCGGCCCGGGCCACGATGCTCGCCACGCTGGAGCGGTTGCACCGCAAACGAACATCGGCAATAAAAAACCGGCCGCGCAGAACGTGCGCGGCCGGCTCGATTGTAATGCTTAGCGTCAGTTGCCTTGGATGGTCTGGATCACACTCGACATCGGGCGCGCCTCATCCAGCCCGCCGCCCATTTCCTTGAGCACCGCCTCTTTGTATTCCGGCAGCGGCTCAATTGGCGTCTTGCCGACCACCTGCACCACCTTGTAGCCGCCGGCCTTGAGCTGCTTGAGCAATTCCGGCACCGCTTCGGAGGTCGCGTGCTGGAAGTCGTGCATCAGGATGATGCCCTTGCCGTGCTTGGCGAGCTTGGTCATGACCGATTTGATGACTTGATCCGGCTTGCGCATTTTGAAGTCGAACGAGTCCATGTCGGTGGAGAAGATGCCGACGTTACGCTCGGCGAGATATTTGAGGAGCTCGGGCGGATGACGCAACGCCGGAAAGCGGAAGAACGGCCCGACCGGCTTGTTGCCGAGCGAGACGCTGACCGCCGCGATGCCTTTTTCGATTTCGGCCTTGCCCTCGTCGAAAGTCAACTTCGATAGATCCTTATGCGACCAGGTGTGCGAGCCAATGGTATGTCCGGCCGCGGCAACCGCCTTGAGAATTTCGGGGTGGTAGCCGGCGTGCTTGCCGATGATGAAGAACATCGCTTTGGTGCAGTTGTCCGCCAGCGCCTTGAGTACGCGCTCGGTATTGCCCGGCCACGGACCGTCGTCGAAGGTCAGTACGATCTCTTTGTCGCGCAAGAAGTCGTAGGCCTTGAAGTGTTCGAAGCCGAAGCCGGGGCCGCCGGTGGTGTCGATCTGGACGGTGCGCTCGACGCCGAGCCCATTCGGATTGGCGCAGGCGGCTTTAACGGGAGCCGGCGCCGGGGCAGGAGCCGGCGTGGCTGCGGCTGCTGGCGCTGCGGCCGGCGGAGCCGCAGGTGCGGGCGCATTCTGTGCCCAGGCCGCGGCGCCTGCTGTCGACATCGAGATCGCCAAAGCTATCGCGAAAGCGCTACGCATCACGTTCTCCATACCCTCAAGTGACTGAAATCGGGAAATCTGCCTATTCATCGCGGCTTTGACTTTGCGAGTTAACGCAGACACCAATTGTGTCGAGTTTGCAGTGGCTTATTGCATTGCTATGGTTAATTCCGGTGGCGGCAGCAGGTCGCAGCTTGCCGATGTTGCCGCCGCCGGAGATAGGTCCTATCTGGAGGACGCCATGCCCGCGATCGAATCTGACCGCCCGGCTCTCGCGGCCGCTGCTTGTGCTCGCCCTGTTCGGCGGCCTAAGCGCTGCGGCGACGTTGGCGCTGTGGTCGTATTACGGTACCGCCGTGTTCCTCGAAATCGTGCGCACCGGCTGGGCCGCGTGCTTCTGAGGAACTTTCAATGACGGCGCGCACATCTCACGTCATGCTGATCTTCTCGGCTTTTCTGGCCGGGCTCGTCATTTTCTTCGGCGTTATCCTGTTTGCCAGCCATTATCAGGGGAATGGTCCTGGCGGTTCGGCGATCGGAGGACCGTTCAAATTGATCGATCAGAATGGCAAGACGATTACCGACCAAGATATGAAGGGCCGCCCCTATTTGGTGTTCTTCGGCTACACGCACTGCCCTGATATTTGCCCGACCACGCTGTTCGAGCTGTCAGAAGTACTGCGCGCACTCGGCCCAGACGCCGGCAAAACCGGCGCGTTGTTTGTCAGCATCGATCCTGAGCGCGACACGCCGGCGGCGATGAAGGACTATCTGTCGAGTTTCGATCCGCACCTCGTCGGCGCCACCGGCGATGCCAAGGCGATTGACGCCGCAGAAAAGGCCTATCGGGTTTACGCCAAGAAAGTCCCGGGCGAAAAAGGCGACTACAGCATGGACCACACCGCGCTGGTCTATCTAATGGACAAGCAGGGCCGCTTCGTTGCGCCGTTCAAGCTCGACCGCAAGCCCGATGAAGCCGCGGCCGAACTGCGGCGATATATGTAAAATAAAGCTCTCGCTCGTTTGAACTAAAGCTCCAACCGTAACGACCAACTGATTGCACTGCACCAACCGGGCACGGCTGGCGCGGCGAATTTGTCTTATAGGATATAACCATCCTTAGGGAGGAATTGACGATGGGCGGCGACAAACGGTTTGGGCATCATAAATCGCAGCAAACCACGCCGCTTGGTATTCGCCATGATCTGCCTGGCGGCGTTTGCCGCCGGCTGCTCCAAGTCCGACAAAGAGACAAACAATGGCGTGTTCGATACCAGCCGCCTGCCACGGGTGACCGGCGCCAAGGAAGTTTTTGCGAGCCCCGCCAGCACTATTTTTACATCGCGCGATTCAGTCGCGCTGACTGCCGATACTCTCGACAAGGCGCTTGCCGCCGCGGGCTGGCAGAAATACGTCGCGCCACATACCGCCAATAGGCAGGATGCGAACCTGCGCACCATGTCGTTGAAGAAAGGTCCGCAGGCGCTGAACGTGATGATCGCAATCGCGCCCGCGCAGAACAACGCCACCAGCGTGCAATACAGCGCCTTACCGCTCAAGAACGATCTGCCGTTTGCAAAAGACGCCGCCGACATCGAGTTCGATCCCAACCGGCCGCTGCTGACTTTGGTCACCGCCGAGCCGATCGACAAAACATTGGAATTTTACCGCAAGGAACTTGCGCCGCTAGGCTGGTCGCTGTGGTCGCGAAAGCTCAACGGCGCGCAGCCGGCGGGCGGCGCCGCCGGCGAACTCACCAAGAGCGGCGCCTATGCCTATTACGTACAGGGCGACAAACGCATGGCGGCGCTGGCGCTGGAACGTGCCGATGGCGGCCGGATAAAAGTGAAATTCGAGGAGCTGCCGCCTGGATATTTGGCGTCCATGCAGCGGGAGTTCTTCAACAGCGACAATACCGGCGCCGCGCAGGTCGACGTTCAAAGCCTGCCGCGCCTCGACGGCGCGCAGATGCAGGCCGATCGGACGTCGGCGGACCGCGTGGTTTATTCGGTTGCCGGCTCACTCGCTGACACGATTTCGGCCGTGAAGAAAAAGTTAGGCGCTGACGGTTGGAAACCCTACGTGGTACCCTTGGATGAAGTTCACTGGACGTCGATGGCCTTCAAGAAGGCACGGCAGGGACTGTCGGTGTCTTTTACGATTTAAGTCGGGACAAACGAACAGACCAGCAAGATCACTACGATCTACTACTCGCCGGCGCGGCTGCGATTCGCCTTGGCCATTCCCGACGACGCCACCGACATCGTGTTCGACGAGAACCGGCCGTATCTCAATTTAACGACCGCCGGGACGCTCGACGCCACGCTCGAATTCTATCGCAAGGAGCTTGGCGCGACCGGCTGGTTGCAGCTCTCCGTTGCGGACGCCGTGGCGCATTGGCCGAACGCCAAGCTTGATGAGAAGCCGGCAAACGGCGCCATTGCTTACTTTATTCGCGGCACGCAGCGGCCAATTGTACTGTCGCTGCTGCGCCGCGACGACAGCAAGACCAATGCCGAAATCAAGGTTCCGCCGTTTGCGGAAGCGCAAACGCTCGTGGCGGACAGCGATGTCTTTGGCCTGCCGCGTCCGAAGTCATCCAAGTCTTCCGGCGGGATCGGGGGAACGACCCAGCATGAAGTGCACGCCCATGTGCTGGCCGAAGTGGACACCGTGCTGGCGTTTTATCGCCGCGAATTGACCGCGCGCAGCTGGAAGGAAGAGACGCAAGACGCCGTCATCAAGCCAAACGAGGTTATGCTCAACTTCACCTCGCCCGATGGACCGGCCGTGCTCAAGCTCAGTCACAAGTACGACATGACGATCGTCAGCTTGGTGCAGCATCTTACTCCGAAGCTGGCCGCGAAAGTCGAGACGCCGGTCAAGGCGGCGGACACGGTCGACGATGTCATGAAAGAAATGCAGCAGATGATGCGTGACGCCGGTCTGCCGAAACAAAATACCCCGCAAGCGGCCCCACCGTCGAAAGCGCCCGAGGCGGCGTTGCGCAAGCTGACGGACAACAAAGCGCCGGTGCCCGTGCCGGATACGGCGGAAGGCGTCGAATTCGAAGGCGCTGACGGCAAACTCGAGTTCAACAGCGGATCGAGCGTCCAAGCGATGGCGGATTTTTATCGCTCAGCCATGAAAGAGCAGGGCTGGGCTTCGCGTTCCTCCGTGATCAACAACGCCAACATGGTGGTGCTTAATTTTGCGAAGGGCGGCAAAGCCGTCTCCTTCACGATCATGAAGATGGGCAATAAGACCAATGTCTCCGCCGATGGTCCCGGACTGCAAATGGCGGCGGTGAAGTCCGACTCGCCGTCGGGTTCACGGGCCGCTACGGCCGACAAAGCCAACGAGTCCGCCAGCGCGGACGATCTCGTGGCCGAGGAGAGCGGCGGCCTGCCGGTGCCCAAGCGGCACACCATGAGCGCCGGCACCACGACGCCGTTCCGCCGTGAGCTCAAAGCCAGCGTCCCGCTCAGCCTCGCCGATGTACTGGGTTTCTACCGGCGCGAACTCGGCAAGCTCAGTTGGAAAGAAGACGGCAAGGGCGCGGTCGCGACCACCGACAAGGTCGCCATCGCCTACACCACGGCCGACGGTCCAGCGATGCTCAAGCTCGACCGCAAGGACAAGGAGATCAGCGTTAGCCTGGTGGTGAAAAATCCGGGCGCGGCGTCGAAGGCCGGCATCCAGCCGAAGCCGGGTCAGGTCAAGATCTTGTTCGGCAACATCAACGATGTCGAGGCCGCGATAATATTCAACAGCAAGACGATCAAGGTCGCCGCCGGCGCCGGCACCAAGGCGCCAGATGGACCGATGCTCGATCTGCCGCCCGGCAAGTACAAATATTCGATCAAGCTGCCGGGCCAATCCGCGCAGAACGACGAGGTCGAGGTCGGTGCTGACGAAATCTGGGGATTGATGATCGGTCCGGGTGGCGTCTTGGCACTGCAGGCCTATTAGCTCGCCGACGCGTGCTGTTGACCTCGGCGCGAATCCGGGTTGTAGACCGTCGGGATCGATTTTATGGCTTTAATATTGACCCAAGCGATGGCCGCGGCAGGCCGCCGGTGCTAGAAGGCGCTTTCCATGTCGGATTTTATGTCACACTACCTTGTGCCGGCTGCGATCGTCGCGGTGGCGATCGTACTAGGCCTCGGCCTGATTAACATGATGCGCGGCGGCTCGCCTAACCGCTCGCAAAAGCTCATGCGGCTGCGCGTGCTGTTGCAATTCGTCGCCATCATCGTGATCATGGTGACGATCTGGGCGATGGGGCGCTGAAGGACCGCTTGTTGCGGCGCTTAGCGCGCCTACATTTTGTCCTTCTTCTTTTTGTGTTTTTTTTGCTTCTTGTGCTTTTTCACCACCGGCTCGGGGCCCGCCGCCGAGCGCATATAGTCGACCTTCTCTTTTTTCGTTTTCGCCGACATCTCGACCGACGGCTTCTTGGCGACGGCGGAAAGTTCGACGGTAGAGGCTTCGGCCGAATGACCGGCAGGGCAGGCATTAGCCTTTTGGGCGGCAGGCAACAGCAGAAGAGCCGCGGCAGCGGTCGCAATCGTCAGCATACGCATGTTTGTCACCCCATGATTTGAGACGAAAACCCGGTAAGATGAAGCCTAGCCCGAGTTCGGGTTCCGGCGATAGGCTAAGCGAGGTCCCCATGGTCGTACTCAACCGCATTTATACCCGCACCGGCGACGACGGCACCACTTCGCTCGGCAGCGGCGCGCGGCGCAAGAAATACGATCTGCGGGTCGCGGCTTATGGCACGGTCGACGAGGTCAATGCGGTGATCGGCTTGGTGCGGTTGCATACTGCGGATGATGCTGAACTTCATGCCAGCTTGGGCCGGGTTCAGAACGACCTATTCGACGTCGAAGCCGACCTGTGCCTGTCCGAAAAAGGTCCCGGCGGCGCGCGGATGACGGTCACCGATGCCCAGGTGGCCTGGCTTGAGGGCGAGATTGATCGGCTCAATGCCGATCTCCAGCCGCTCAAATCCTTCATTCTGCCGGGCGGCAGTGCTGCCTCGGCCTATATGCATCTCGCTCGCACCGTCTGCCGTCGGGCCGAGCGCATCATGGTCGAACTCAAAGACAAACCCGGGGAGGCCGTCTCGGCGCCTTCGCTCAAATATGTCAACCGGCTGTCGGATTATCTGTTCGTCGCCGGGCGCCATGCCAACGACAAAGGCGCGCGGGACGTTTTATGGGCGCCCGGGCAGAACCGCTAACGGTGCTGGTTTTGGGGGGCGCTAATGGTAATGCCGCTATGGGACGACAATCCCCTGACGCTGCCGAAACGGCCGATCGTCACCTGGGGCTTGATCGTCGCGAACATTGTTGTGTTCGTCGTTGAGGCCGCGGCATCGCCTGAAGTGCAGTCCACGCTGTTGACCTACGCGTTGATCCCAGCGGCCTTGACCGGTACCGCTGGTGTTCCGCCCGGCGTCTCGCCTTATGTGACACTGGTGACGTATCAATTCTTGCACGCCGATTTTTTCCATATTTTCGGCAACATGCTTTTCCTCTGGATCTTCGGCGACGATGTTGAAGAAGCTATGGGTCCGCTGCGCTTCATACTGTTCTATCTTGGCTGCGGCGTCGTGGCGGGATTGGCCTTCGTCGCCAGCGCGCCGCACGCGGCAACCCCGCTCATCGGTGCTTCCGGCGCTATCGCGGGTATTCTGGCGGCCTATCTGATGCTAAAGCCCTGCCACAAGGTTCTGGTCTTCATCCCTTGGTTCATCTTGTGGATCGTCTTCCGTCCGGTGGTGCGGCTCGCCGCCTATTGGGTGCTGGGCGCCTGGATCTTGACCCAGCTTTGGTCGATCTCGGTGCAGACCCAGGACGAGGTCGCCTATATGGCGCATGTCGGGGGTCTGGTCGGCGGCGCGGTGTTGTTCCCGCTGCTGCGTTATCGCACGGTGAGACTGTTCGAGTGCATTCGGGAGGCGGCGGCGCCGGCGCCCGACAAACAGGTCACTTAGCCGGGCCATTTGCGTGCGTCGCAGCATAAACGTTGACATGCCGCTGGCGCGGCCATTAGCTTCCGCCCGCTCTTGAGCTGCGCCCGTTTGGGATGGGGATTTATGAAGATTCTGGTGCCCGTGAAACGGGTGGTCGATTTCAACGTCAAGATCCGCGTCAAGCCGGACGGCTCCGGCGTCGAGCTCGCCAATATCAAGATGTCGATGAATCCGTTCGACGAGATCGCCGTCGAAGAGGCGATCCGTCTGAAGGAAGCGGGCAAAGCGACCGAGATCGTGGCCGTGTCGATCGGTCCACAGCAGGCGTCGGAAACCATCCGCACCGCGCTCGCCATGGGCGCCGACCGCGGCATCCTGGTGAAAGCAGAAGGCGCCGTCGAACCGCTGGCGGTGGCGAAAATTCTCAAAGCCATCATCGATGCCGAGAAGCCCGGGCTGGTCATTCTGGGCAAACAGGCGATCGATGACGACAGCAATCAGACCGGCCAGATGCTGGCGGCGCTGCTCGGCTGGGCGCAGGGCACCTTCGCATCCAAGATCGTCGATCGATGGCGACAGCGTGAATGTGACGCGCGAGGTCGACGGCGGCTTGCAGACGGTCAAGCTCAAGGCGCCCGTGATCGTCACCACCGATCTGCGCCTGAACGAGCCGCGCTACGCTTCGCTGCCCAACATCATGAAGGCGAAGAAAAAGCCGATCGAGGACAAAACGCCGGAAGCCTACGGCGTGGATATCAAGCCGCGGCTGCAGGTGCTCAAGACCACGGAACCGCCGGGACGCAAGTCCGGCGTCAAAGTCGCCTCGGTCGCCGATCTGGTCGGCAAGCTCAAGAATGAAGCGGGGGTTCTCTGATGACCACGCTTCTGATCGCCGAGCACGACAACAAGACGCTCAAGGACGCCACCAACAAAGCGCTCACCGCGGCGAAGGAACTGGGCGGCGACGTGCATATCCTGGTCGCCGGCAAAGATTGCAAAGCCGCCGCCGATGCTGCCGCCAAGCTCGACGGGGTCAAGAAAGTGCTGCTGGTGGACGCTGCGCCTTACGAACACTTCGTCGCCGAGCCGCTGGCCGCGCTGATCGTTTCGCTCGCCGGGCCTTATGATGCCATCGTTGCGCCGGCGACGACCAACGGCAAGAACGTGATGCCGCGCGTGGCGGCGTTGCTCGATGTCATGCAGATTTCCGAAATCACCAAAGTGGTCGCGCCCGATACGTTCGAGCGGCCGATCTATGCCGGCAATGCGATCCAGACCGTGAAATCGACCGACGCCAAGAAAGTCATCACCGTGCGCACCTCGACCTTCCAGGCGGCGGGCGAGGGCGGCTCGGCCAGCGTGGAGAATGCGCAGCCCGCCGCCGATCCGGGACTGTCCTCCTTCGTCGGCGAGGAATTGTCGAAATCCGATCGTCCGGAACTCACCTCCGCCAAGATCATCATCTCCGGCGGCCGCGCCATGCAGAGCCGCGAGAACTTCACCAAATATATCGAGCCGGTGGCCGACAAACTCGGCGCCGCGGTTGGCGCTTCGCGCGCCGCGGTCGATGCCGGCTATGCGCCGAACGACTGGCAGGTCGGTCAGACCGGCAAGGTGGTGGCGCCCGATCTCTACATCGCGGTCGGGATTTCCGGCGCCATCCAGCATCTCGCCGGGATGAAAGACTCCAAGGTGATTGTTGCTATCAACAAGGACGAGGAGGCGCCCATTTTCCAGGTCGCCGACTACGGGCTGGTCGCCGACCTTTATCAGGCGCTGCCCGAACTGGCGGCGGAACTCGACAAGATCAAGCGTTGACCACGCTCACAAATTAGCCGGCCCACAGGTGGCGTCATCGAACGGTTCGTCGTAAAACTGCAAAAAGGCACCGAAAACAAAGCCAAGAACCGGGTCTTCGCATCGATCGGATAAAAACATGGCGTTGAAGATTGAGAATGTTGGGGTGATCGGCGCCGGACAAATGGGTAGCGGCATTGCCCATGTCTGCGCGCTGGCGGGCTATTCCGTGATGCTGAACGACGTGTCAGCCGACCGCATCAAAGCGGGCATGGCGACCATCAACGGCAACATGGCAAAGCAGGTCGGCAAGAAGGCGATCAGCGAGGACGAGCGCAAAGCCGCGGTGGCGCGCATCAAGCCGGCGGAAAAATACGACGCCCTAGCGGGCTGCGACATCGTGATTGAAACGGCGGCCGAGAAGGAAGATCTCAAGCGCAAGATTTTTTCGGATCTGTGCGCCTCGCTCAAGCCGGAAGCCATCGTCGCCACCAATACCTCGTCGATCTCGATCACGCGGCTGGCGTCATCGACCGACCGGCCGGAGCGCTTCATCGGCATTCATTTCATGAATCCGGTGCCGCTGATGGAATTGGTCGAAGTGATCCGCGGCATCGCCACCGACGACGCTACCTTCGAGACCAGCAAGGCCTTCGTGTCCAAGCTCGGCAAGACCATTGCGGTGTCGGAGGATTTCCCGGCCTTCATCGTCAACCGCATCTTGCTGCCGATGATCAACGAGGCGATCTACACGCTCTATGAAGGCGTCGGCAATGTCGAGGCGATCGACACGGCGATGCGGCTCGGCGCGCATCATCCGATGGGACCGCTCGAGCTCGCCGATTTCATCGGTCTCGACACTTGTCTTTCGGTCATGCAGGTGCTGCACGAAGGCCTGGCCGATTCGAAATACCGGCCGTGCCCGCTGCTGGTGAAATACGTCGAGGCCGGCTGGCTCGGCCGCAAGACGCAGCGCGGCTTCTACGACTACCGCGGCGAAAAGCCGGTGCCGACGCGCTAGCGCAGCGTCACACGACTTTCGATAAATTCAACAGCGCCAGCGCGACGATCGACAGCCACGTCAGGCTCTGGCCGGCGCGGCGGCCGAAACCGGCATTTTCCGTCGTCCACATGTTCCAGCTTTGCAGCACGCGCGCGACAATCAGCACGATGCCGATGATGTGCAGCGCCGTGTGCCAGCCGCCGTTGAATTCGTAGAGCGCCATCAACACAACGGCGAAAGGGATGTACTCGGCCGCATTGGCGTGCACGCGGATCATGCGCAGCATTGCGGGGTTGCCGCCATCGCCGAGCGCGACGCGAAATTTCACCCGGTGCCGGGTGACGTTGATGGCCAGCGCAACGAAGATGAGCGCCAAAATTCCGGCGTAGAGCGCAGTGATCGATAGCTGCATCGGAACAGTCTCCCCCATGAATGCCGCGGCGTGCGGCGGTTACTTAGCCGTATTCGTCGTGCCGGCGCACCCAGGACATACTCCAGGGCAGGGCGTCCTCGTCGCGGCCTTTCGGCGCGAGGTCGAGGAAATTGTAAGCGCCAACGAGCATATCGAGCCCGCGCGCATAGGCCGAGTAAGTGTGAAAGACCGCGCCGCCGTCCTTGATGAAAGCGCTCAGCCCCGGCGCTTCCTCGCTGGGGAATTTCCCCTTGGCATAATTGTATTCGACTTCGCCGGCCATCTCGTCTTTGGTGAATGAGACGTGGAAATCGTGGTTGAAGTCGCTGCCGTACGACGACACCCATTTGAATTTCCAGCCCATGCGTTTCTGGTAGGCCTCGATTTCGGCAAGCGGCGCGCGCGACACGACCACCAGCGCAACATCGCGTTGCGCCAGATGGATGTTGGCGCCGTCGAAATGATCGGCCAGATAAGAACAACTCGGACAGCCGGCCTGCCAGCCCGGCCCCAGCATGAAGTGATAGACGATGAGCTGGCTGTTGCCGCCGAACAAATCGGCGAGGGCTTCCTTGCCGTCAGGCCCGTCGAACACATAGTTCTTCTCGACCTTCACCCAAGGCAACTCGCGCCGCTGTTGGCTGAGCGCGTCGCGCGCCTTGGTGAATTCCTTTTCCCTGGCGAGCAGCGCCTTGCGCGCGGCCAGCCATTCGCTTTGCGAGACGACGCTGTGTTGCATGACGAGAACTCCTACGCCGTGAGATATTTCTCAAGCTTGTCCATGGCGCCGGTCCAACCTTGATTGTGGCGGTCGCGCGCGTCCTCGTCGAAGAATTGCTCGTGCAACATCGTGAATAACGTACCCTCGCCGTCGGGCTTGAAGGTCAGCGTCACCAGCGACTCGCGCTCCGGCGTCGATTTCCACGCCCAGGTGAAGACAAGCTTTTCGTTCGGGATGACTTCGCGATAGATGCCGCTAGCGTCATGATGTTCGCCATTGGGCGCCTGCATCAGCCAGCGGTAGCGCCCGCCTTTGCGCGGATCGCCCTCGGTAGCGAGCACTTTGACCTCGCCCGGACCCATCCAGTGCTTTACTTTTTCCGGGTCGGTCCAGGCGGCGAAAACTTTCGCCGGCGGGGCGTTGAACCGGCGCTTGATGGTGAGGCTCGGTTTGACGGCGGTGGTGGACATGATTCTTCCTCCAGGAAAGCGGCGAGTTGATCGAGACGGTCGTTCCAGAATTTCTGATAGCGGTTGAGCCATTCATTGGCGTCACGCATCGGCTCGGCGCGTAGCTTGCAGGAGACGATGCGGCCTGACTTGTTGCGGGTGACAAGACCTGCATCCGACAGTACGTCGAGATGTTTCATCACCGCCGGTAGCGACATCTTGAACGGTTCGGCCAGCTGGCTCACCGATAGATCGTCGGATCGGCTCAGCCGCGCGAGTAGCGCCCGCCGGGTCGGGTCGGCGAGCGCGGCAAAGGTGCGGTCGAGCGTCTGGCTTCTATAGTAAACCATGTGGTTAAGTATAGGGTCAAGCCGCGCTGCCGGTCAAGCCGCTTCTTGCGTTATTGTTTGATGGCAGCCTGAACCAGTTTGAAAGCGTCGTCGCTGGCCCATTCGGCAGGTCCGGCGATGGTGCCGATCTCGCAGCCGTTCGGATCGACCAGCAAGGTGGTCGGCATGCCGAAGGCGCGGCCGACGGCCTTCAAATCCTGGAACACCTTGGCGTTCGGATCGGCGTAATAGGCAAGCTTCTCGACGCCGACTTCTTTCAGAAAAGCCTTCGGCTTGTCGGGATCGCGGGTGTCGATATTGATCGCCACCACTTGAAAATTCGGCCCGCCCAGCCGCTGCTCCAGCGCATCGAGCGCTGGCATTTCCTTGCGGCAGGGCACGCACCAGGTGGCCCACAGGTTGAGCAGCACCGTGCTTGCCGCGCCAATGCTCGAGCGTCAGCGGCTTGCCGCCGGCATCATGAAAGGCGAGGTCGGGTACCCGCAGCGGGCTTTTGGCAACGTTAACGGCGGCCACCTCGCCGCGCGCCAAAGGCGCCAGTTTCCTGGCTAATTCGACCGCCGGCCGGCAAGCCGCGTCCTTTGCCGCATCGCCGCCCGCATTGCCTGTCAGGGCACCAATCCCGTATACCCCCGCAAACCCGGCGATCACGCCGGCGACGCCACCGGCCAGAATCATGGCCAGGTGCTTTTTTGCGAAGCCGGTTGCGGGTCGTTCGGTCATAGTTGGTAAGGATTTTGGGCGGTTAAGGTCTCGGTGACGTCATGAGCAACAAAATGTGGGGCGGGCGGTTTGCGTCCGGACCCGGCGCCATCATGGAGGAGATCAACGCCTCCATCGATTTCGACAAGGCTCTTTACCGCCAGGACATCGCCGCGTCCAAGGCCCATGCCGACATGCTGGCCAAGCAAGGCATCATTACGGCGGACGATGCGAAAAAGATCGCTCACGGTCTAGACACGATCCTGTCAGAGATCGAGGCCGGCAAGTTCTCCTTCAAGCGGGCGCTGGAAGACATCCACATGAACGTGGAGGGCCGGCTCGGCGAGCTGATCGGCGAGGCGGCCGGGCGGCTGCACACCGCGCGCTCGCGCAACGACCAGGTGGCGACCGATTTCCGGCTGTGGATGCGCGACACCATCGATGCGCTCGATGCGGCGCTCGCCGGCTTTCAGCGCGCGCTGGCCGAGAAGGCGCTGGCGCACGCCGGCACGGTGATGCCGGGCCTGACCCATATGCAGACCGCGCAGCCGGTGACCTTCGGTCATCATCTGCTCGCCTATGTCGAGATGGCGGCGCGCGACCGCGGCCGCTTTGCCGACGCGCGCAAGCGTCTCAACGAATCGCCGCTCGGCGCCGCCGCGCTCGCCGGCACGTCGTTTCCCATCGACCGCGACATGACGGCGAAGGCGCTCGGCTTCGACCGGCCGGCGGCGAATTCGCTCGACGCGGTGTCCGACCGCGACTTCGCCATGGAAACGCTGGCCGCCGCGTCGATCGCGGCGGTGCATCTGTCGCGGCTCGCCGAGGAGATCGTGATCTGGACCTCGCCGCTCACCAGTCTGGTCAAGCTGTCGGACAAATTCACCACCGGCTCCTCGATCATGCCGCAGAAGCGCAATCCGGATGCGGCCGAACTGGTGCGCGCCAAGACCGGCCGCGTCATCGGCGCGCTCAATGCGCTGCTGATCGTGATGAAGGGCCTGCCGCTCGCCTATGCCAAGGACATGCAGGAGGACAAGGAGGGCGCCATGGACGCGCTCGGCGCGCTGGCGCTGTCGATCGCGGCGATGACCGGCATGGTGGCCGATCTCGAGCCCGATACCGCGCGCATGAAGAAGGCGGCGGGCGAAGGCTATGCCACCGCCACCGATCTCGCCGACTGGCTGGTGCGCAGCTTGAAAATCCCGTTCCGCGACGCCCATCACCTGACCGGCCGCATCGTCGTCAAGGCGGCCGAGGCGGGTGTGCCGCTGCACCGGCTGCCGCTTGCCGCCATGCGCGAGATCGAGCCGCGGATTGACGAAGACGTGTTCAGCGTGCTCTCGGTCGACAAATCGGTGAAGAGCCGGATGAGCTTCGGCGGAACAGCGCCTAAAAACGTGCGCGCGCAGGCGAAGAAATGGCTGCGCAAGCTGGAAAAAGAGAAATCCTGACTTCATGCAGCCATGTTTGGCCTTGTTTGCCTGGTTTGTTATGGTGCCGTTGACCTAGGAGAGCGTTTTTTGAGCCGTTTGTTCGACCGCCCGTTTCTCCGTCTCGCTCTGATCGGCTGCGCTCGCCGCGTCGCTCGGCTTGGCGGCGTGCGGCCGCAAGGGCCCGCTCGATCCGCCGCCCGGCGCCTCGCTTGCGGGCGATTCGCAAGCCGGCACGCCAAACCCGTTGAGCAGCCCCGTTGCCTCGCCGATCGGCAGCCAGACGAAGGGCGACAATACCATTACAGGACCCAACGGCCTGCCGATGGCCAAAGGCCCGAAAAAACAAATCCCTCTCGACGTTCTGTTAAACTGAGCGTGTGATGCACCACTTCGCTTATCGCGACGGCGTGTTGCACGCCGAGGCGGTCAGCCTCGACACGCTCGCCGAAGCGGTCGGGACGCCGTTCTATTGTTATTCGACCGCGACGCTTGAGCGCCACTACAAGGTTTTCGCCGGCGCCTTCGCCGATGTGAATGCGCTGGTCTGCTACGCCATGAAGGCGAATTCCAACCAGGCAGTGGTCGCGACGCTCGCCAAGCTGGGAGCAGGCGCCGACGTGGTGTCGGAAGGCGAGCTGATGCGCGCGCGTCTCGCCGGCGTACCGGCCGACAAGATCATGTTCTCCGGCATCGGCAAGACCGCGCGCGAACTCGCGCTTGCGGTCGACGAGGGCATCCTCTGCATCAATGTGGAATCCGAGCCGGAGCTCGAATTGCTGTCGTCGATCGCTGCGCACAAAAACCGCTCCGTGAATATCTCGGTGCGCGTCAATCCCGATATCGACCCCAAGACGCATCACAAGATCGCCACCGGCAAGGCCGAGAACAAATTCGGCATCCCGATCAGCCGCGCGCGCGAGGTCTATGCGCAGGCGGCGAAATTGCCGGGCCTCAAGGTGACCGGCGTCGACATGCATATCGGCAGCCAGATCATCGATCTCGATCCGTTCGACGATGCATTCAAGCTGTTGGCCGAGTTCGTGCGCACGCTGCGCGGCGACGGGCACACGATCGCGCATGTCGATCTCGGCGGCGGCCTCGGCATTCCCTACGAGGACGACAACGAGCCGCCGCCGCATCCGGACGCATATGCCAAGGTGGTCAAGCGCGCGACGCGCGATCTCGATTGCCGGCTGATCTTCGAGCCGGGCCGGCTGCTCGTCGGCAATGCCGGCATCCTGGTGACGCGCGTGCTGTTCGTGAAGCGCGGCGAGGCGAAGAATTTCGTGGTGGTCGACGCCGCCATGAACGATCTCATCCGTCCGACATTGTATGATGCTCATCATGCGATCTGGCCGGTCGCTGAGCCGGGCGCGACGGCGCGCCACATCCGCGCCGACGTGGTTGGGCCGGTGTGCGAAAGCGGGGATTTCCTCGCCCTTAACCGTGATCTGCCGGAGCCTACGGGTGGCGCCTTGCTGGCGGTGATGTCGGCTGGCGCCTACGGAGCGGTGCAGGCCGGAACCTACAATACCCGCCCGCTGGTGCCGGAAGTGATGGTCAAAGGCGCGGAATGGGCCATCGTTCGCCCGCGCCTTGAAGTTGACCAATTGCTTGCGCTCGATCGCATGCCGGAATGGCTTAAGGCCAAGGAACCCGCGCATGGCTAGGGAATTGCCTGCGTGATAGCTTCATTTGATTCTCCTTAGCCCGAGCGACGGAGGGGCTTTTGGACGGTTTGGACGAACAGCCAAAGCAGCGGCATCCAACACGGGCCTTGCTGGCGCGGGCGCTTCAGCGTGCGCGCAGCAGTCTGTTGTGGGAGCGGCTGTGGCCGGCTCTGGCCACGCTGGCGACCGTGCTCGGCCTATTCCTCGCGTTGTCCTGGGCCGGACTGTGGCTGGCGCTGCCGCCGATCGCGCACGCCATCGTCTTTTTCCTTTTTGCGATTGTCATCGGCGTTGCGGCCATACCTTTGATCCTGCTTCGGGTGCCGAGCGCCCATGATGGATTGCGCCGGCTTGATCGCAACAGCGGCGAGAGCCATCGTCCGGCCACAGCGGTCGCCGACGAGATCGCCGCCAATCAGAACGATCCGGTAGCCCAGGCGCTCTGGCGCGCCCATATCGAGCGCGCGCTGATGTCGGCGCGCAGGCTCAAGGCCGGATGGCCGCAGCCGAAACTGGCGCTGCGCGATCCGATGGCGCTGCGTGCGCTGGTGCTCATTCTGGCGGTTGCCAGCTTTTTCGCCGCCGGCGGCGAACGCTGGAAGCGTATCACCGCCGCCTTCGACTGGAGCGGCGTGGTTGCGCCGGCGAATTTCCGTATCGATGCCTGGGTCACGCCGCCGGTTTATACCGGCCGCCCGCCGGTCATGTTGCCAGGTCTGCACCCGGGCGAGACCGCGCAAACAATGGCGGCGGTATCGGTGCCGGCCGGCAGCCAGCTTGTGGTGCGTTCCACCGGCAATGTGCGGTTCGACTATTGTGCGCAAAGGCGGTCTTGAGGATGCGCCGGCGGAGGCGCGCGCCGCTTTGCCAGCGGGCAGCGAAGAGCATCGCTTCATCATCAAGAGCGACGGCGCCGCGGTGTTGCATGGTGTCGGCAGCAGTGATCTCGCCTGGAATTTCACCGCCATCCCCGACCGGGCGCCGACGATCGATCTGATCAAGGACCCGGAACGGCAAGCGCGCGGATCGCTTCGGCTTGATTACAAAATGGACGACGACTACGGCGTGGTCGAGGCCCATGCCGAATTCGCGCTCAAGGACGGCGATGCCGACGGCGAAAAATCAACGCATCCGCTCTACGGTCCGCCCGAATTCCCGCTCACGCTGCCGCAGGCGCGCACCCGCAGCGGTGCGGCGCAAACCACGCGCGACCTTAGCGAACACCCTTGGGCTGGCGCGAAAGTCACGGTGACTCTGGTGGCGCGCGACGAGGCCGGTAACGAGGGCCGCAGCGAGCCGACCGAATTTCAGCTTCCGCAACGCATCTTCGTCAAGCCGGTGGCGCGCGCCCTGATCGAGCAACGCCGCATTCTGGCGCTCGACGCCAGAGGCAAAGCCCCTTGTGCTGACGGCGCTCGACACGCTCACGATCGCGCCGGAACGTTTTACACCCGAGACCGCGGTCTATCTCGGCCTGCGCTCGATCTACTTCGATCTCGACCACGCCAAGAGCGACGACCAGTTGCGCGAGGTCGTGGCGCGCATGTGGGACATGGCGACGCAGCTTGAGGACGGCAATGTCAGCCAGGCCGAACTCGCCCTGCGCCAGGCGCAAGAGCAACTGCGCCAGGCGCTCGAACGCAGCGCCAGCGACGAAGAACTGAAAAAGCTGATGGATCAGCTGCGCGCGGCGATGGACAAATATCTTGCAGGCGCTGGCGGAGGAAATGAAGAAAAATCCGCAACAGCTCGCGCGTCCGCTCGACCGCAATACCCGCATGGTCAGTCCGCAGGATCTCAAGAGCATGCTCGACCGGCTGGAGAACCTGGCGCGCTCCGGCAACAAGGAAGCCGCGCGCAGGTTGCTGGAAGAATTACAGTCGATGATGGAGAATCTGCAGACGGCGCGGCCGGGCGCGCAAGACGACGAAGGCGACGACGACATGATGTCGGCGCTCGACGAATTGGGCGACATGATCCGCAAGCAGCAGCAATTGCGCGATAAGACCTTCAAGCAGGGTCAGGACACGCGGCGCGACCGCCAGCGTCAACAGCAAGGCCCGGGCAAGCAGCAATTCGGCGATCTGCGCCAGGACCAGCAGGGTTTGCGCGATCGGCTCAACAAGCTGCTGGAACAATTGCGCCAGCACGGGCTCGGTAATCCGGGTCAGCAGCAAGGCCAGGATCAGAAAGGGCAGGGTCAGGGCGAGGGCGGCATGGATCAGCTCGGCAGCGCCGGCGAAGCTATGGGCGAGGCGGAAGGCGAACTCGGCCAGGGCGATGCCGACAGCGCGGTTGACAGCCAAGGCCGCGCGCTCGAAGCCATGCGCAAAGGCGCTCAAGGCATGGCGCAATCAATGCAGCAGCAAATGGGCATGGGCCCGGGGCCCGGCCAGCCGGGCCGCAACGGCCGCACGCGCGCCCAGCAGGACACCGATCCGCTCGGGCGGCCGATGCGCGGCCGCGAATATGGCGACGATGTTACCGTGAAGGTTCCGGGCGAGATCGATGCCCAGCGGGCCCGCCGCATCCTTGAAGAATTACGCAAACGCTTCGGCGAGAGCGCTCGCCCGCAGCTCGAACTCGATTACATCGAGCGGCTGCTGAAGGATTTCTGATTTTTCGCGACCACGATTTTCGTCGCGACGCTATTTCGCCCCGGCATCTTGGGGGCTGAAGAAGCGCACCATCACGTTGCTGGCTTCAGCGGGCGGCGAGGGAATCTGGCTGCGGAATTGCAACCGCTCGCCGGCATTAAGGATGCTGCGCGGTGGCGGCAGCGTCCAAGTGTAGACTTCCTGCCCGGTGGCGTTGCGTGCGGCAAAACGCAAGCGCGGTACTTCGACCGGCTTGCCTGTTTCGCTCACGATCGCGCCTTCCACGACCAGGATGTTGTCGCCGTCTTGGACTTCCTTCGAAATCCTGACGTTCTCGAATTTGAGACCGCGCAAATTGACCGGCAGGCCGATGGCCGCGAACAGCGACGCGGTCTGCGGCAAATAGCGTACCACTTCGTTGTGCGCGCCGAGCAGCGCCACGTTGAAGGCGACCAGTACTAGAATGACTGCGGTCCAGCGCGACGAGTGGCGCGACTGCTTGCGCCGCGCCAGCAATTGCAAGCGGCGGACATCAAAGCTTTCGGCCGCTTCGGAGTCGAATTCGGCATCGGCCGTTTCCGGCAGCGGTTCATGCTCGATCGGCGGCACCAGCGGCGGTGCATCGTCGATCGCGACCGGTTCAGGTTCGTTCCCCTGCGCCGCCGCGAGATCAGGAATGGGTTCGCCAGGCGGCTCAAGCGGCGGTGCTTCGTTCCCGGCGGCGGGGTTCGGATCGGGAGTTTCGGGACTTGTCTCTTCGGCAGCATCTTGCGCGTGCGGGGCGGGAGGCGGGGGTGTTTCGGTGCGCCGCCGCGCCGGCGGCTCCTCCTCGGTCTGCGCGATCACATTGTCCACGGAGACGGCAACGTCGGGCTCGTCCTTCGGTCCGCCGGCGTGCCAGCTCGCCTTGCAGCGCGCGCAACGCACCGCACGCCCGGCCGGGCCGACCGCGGCCGAGTCGATCATGTAAGACGAGGCGCAGCTTGGGCAGACGATCAGCATGTTTTGGGGCCGATTTGACCACAAAACCTAGCAGCCGACCGTTAATGGATTGGAAACCATGCCGGGGCTTGAGCTTTGGGGGAAAGGCCCACTTTGGTGGCTCCGCGGCGCTGGCGGCGCCGTGATAATCCTGTAAAAGCGCTGTTCCCGGCTGTCAGCGAAGCTGCCGGCGGTCTTGGGCCGGTAGTCTTGGGGAAGGCTTCGCGGCTTGCCGGCCAAGGCATTCCACGGGCGTTTGAGGGAATTTATCGGAGAGGGGCGTGGTCCGATTCGAGAATGTAGGTTTGCGCTACGGCCTGGGGCCGGAGGTCCTGCGCGACCTCACGTTCCGCATCGAGCCGCATTCCTTTCAGTTTCTCACCGGTCCCTCCGGCGCCGGCAAGACCTCGCTGCTGCGCCTGTTGTTCCTGTCGCTCAAACCGACGCGCGGACTGATCACCCAGTTCGGCCATGACGTCGCCACGCTGTCGAAGGACGCTGTGGCGACGCTTGCGCCGGCGCATCGGCATCGTGTTCCAGGACTTCCGCCTGCTCGATCACATGACGACATACGAGAACGTCGCGCTGCCGCTGCGCGTGATGGGCCGGCCGGAAGACAGCTATCGCGACGAGGTGATCGAACTGTTGAACTGGGTCGGACTTGGAGAGCGGATGTGGGCGCTGCCGCCTGTGCTTTCGGGCGGCGAGAAGCAGCGCGCCGCGATCGCGCGCGCGGTGATCGCGCGGCCGCAATTGCTGCTTGCCGACGAGCCGACCGGCAACGTCGATCCCAGTCTGGCGCAGCGGCTGCTGCGCCTGTTCATCGAACTCAACAAATCCGGAACTTCGGTGGTGATCGCCACCCACGACATTGCGCTGATGGACCAGTACGATGCGCGTCGGCTGGTGCTGCACGACGGACGGCTGCACATCTACGATTGAGAGCGATTGATGACGGACTCGATCGGACGAAATGACGGCGACGCCGCGCCTGCCGGGTGGCGTGTTGCCGCGTTTCGATACGCCGCTGGTGCCGCGCAACTCGATCTCCGGGCGGGCGCTGATCGCCGTCGTCGCCATCATGACGTTTCTGGCGTCGCTCACCACCGGCGCGGTGCTGCTGATCGGAAGTGCGGCGAGCGAATGGCAATCGGATGTAGCGCGTGAGGTGACCATTCAGATCATCCCGGCGCCCGGCCGCGATCTCGACGCCGCTGTTGACAAGGCGGCGGCGGCCGCGCGCGCGTTTCCCGGCATCGGAGACGTGCGCGCCTATTCGAAAGAGGAGTCGTCCAAACTGCTCGAACCTTGGCTCGGCAACGGCCTTAAACTCGACGAACTGCCGGTACCGCGACTTATTGTCGTGAAAATAGCGGCAGGCGCCGCGCCCGACATTCCGCAACTTCGCAGGATGCTGGCCGAGCAGGTGCCGGGCGCCACGCTCGACGATCATCGCGGCTGGATCGATCGCATGCGCGCCATGGCCGGAACCGCGGTCGCCGCCGGCGTCGGAATTTTGATCCTGGTGCTCGCCGCCACCATGCTCTCGGTCACCTTCGCGACCCGCGGCGCGATGGCGACCAACAAGCCGGTGATCGAGGTGCTGCATTTCGTCGGCGCCAAGAACGGCTTCATCGCCGGGCGTTTCCAGCGGCATTTCCTGCTGCTCGGCTTGCAAGGCGGCGCCATCGGCGGCGGCATCGCGATGCTGCTGTTCGCGCTCGCCGGCGTCGTCAGCGGCTGGTTTGCCGGCTCCGCGGCGGGCGAGCAGACCACGGCCTTGTTTGGATCGTTTTCCATCGGCATTACAGGTTATGTCGCGGTGGCGTGGCCAAATCGTGCTGATCGCGGTGGTGACGGCGGCAACATCCCGGCATACCGTGAATCGGACCCTCGATAGCGATCGACTGACATGCTGAGAAGTTTCGCACGCGTAGTTGGTTTTTTCACCATGACCGCCGGCGCGGTTGGCGCCGTGCTGCTGGGCTTGGGATATTGCTGGTTTGTCTTGAGCATTCCGGCCGAAGAAGTGACGCTCGACCGCAAGGCGGATGGCATCGTGGTGCTGACCGGAGCGGCGGCGCGAATTCCGGACGCGATCGAGTTGCTGGCCGCCGAGCGCGGCAAACGGCTGTTGATCAGCGGCGTGCATCGCGATACCAGGGCGCGCGAAATCGCGCGGCTGACGCCGCTTTATTCCAAATATTTCTCGTGCTGCATCGATCTCGATCGCTCCGCGCTCAACACGTTCGGAAACGCGCTTGAGACCAAACGCTGGGCGCGCGAACATAATTTCAACTCGCTGATCGTGGTGACATCGAACTGGCACATGCCGCGAGCGATGGCCGAACTCGAGCATCAACTTCCCGACGTCAACATTAATTTCCTATCCGGTGATTTCGCCGCGGGTGAAAGACGAGCCCTGGTGGTCAAATCTGGATACCGCGCGCTTGTTGTTGGCGGAATATCTGAAATATCTGTTCGCGCACGTGCGCATGCACCTCGATTCCGACAACGCGTGAAGGAGCGCCGACCGTGATTCTCGTCCGCTCCATCGTCTTCAACGTGTTGTTTTATCTCAACACGGTTATCTACCTGATCATCGCGCTGCCGGCTTTCCTTCTGCCCTATCGCGCCATCATTGCGGTGGCGAAATCGTGGGGCCGCACCAATCTTATGCTGCTGCGCGCGATCGCCGGTGTCGGCTGCGAGATCAGGGGACTTGAAAAAATTCCCCCAGGTGCGCTGATCGTTGCAGCCAAGCACCAGTCGGCGTGGGAGACCTTCGCCCTGCTGTCGCTATTCGACAACCCGCTGTTCATCGTCAAGCGCGAACTTGAATGGATCCCTATCTTCGGATGGCTGATGATCAAAGGCCGGATGGTGCCGGTCGATCGCAGGGCACGCTCGCAGACGATTCCTGCGATGACCAGGCGCGCGGGCGTTGAACTCGCCGCGGGCCGTCAATTGATCATTTTCCCCGAGGGGACGCGGCGGCCGGCCGGCGCCGAGCCGCGCTACAAGCACGGCGTGGCGCATCTTTACAGCGCGGCGGGCGTGCCATGCTTGCCGATCGCGCTTAATTCCGGGCTGTTCTGGCCGCGCCGCTCGATCCGTAGGTTGCCGGGGACTGTGGTGGTTGAAATCCTCGACCCGATTGCGCCCGGGCTGGACGCGGATACCTTCTTCAAGCGTTTGCAGGACGAGATCGAGGCTGCGACCGCGCGCCTGATCGCCGAAGCCAGGATCGTGCATCCGGGCGGCTAATTCTTTTTATCGGCGTCTTCCGCCAGCGCCTTTAGCCGTGCGCGGGCATTGTCCTGCGCCCATTGCGCGATGCGGTTGATGGTCGGTACGGCAATCGCCGCGTTATATTCCACGCGCGCCTTTGCGATATCGCCTTTCTTCTCGTAGATGCGGCCGCGACTGAAATAGGCGGCGGCATAAGTCGGGTCGATCTTCGTTGCCTGGTTATAGTTCTCCAGTGCGGCATCGAGATCGCCTTTGTCCAGATAGACGTCGGCGCGATAATCGTAGCTCTCGACGTTGTCCGGCTCGATGCGGATCGAAATATCGTAGTCGGCCAGCGCGCCGTCCAGATCGCCCTTCTTTTCCTTCCAGCTTGCGCGTGCGCGATAGACCGAGGCGAGAGCCTTTTCCTTGAACTTGCCGCCGTTGATCATGCGCGTGCACGCCGCCAGACCCGGATCGATCTTGCCCCGGTCTTTGTAATTCTCGTTGCCGAGCGAGAAGCACGTGACGCGGTCGCCTTCAGCGTCGGCAAAGGACATCGACGGGGCGAAGGAAACGAACGTCAGGAATGCGGCAAGCGGCAGTAAACGGCGCATATATACCCCCCGGCAGAAAGACCGCGTGATGATAATTCGGCCGAATGCCATCGTCGAGATAGCCGTCACGGCGCGGCGGTTTCGTGGATACCTTTGATCTGCTCGGCCAGACGACGCAGGCCGTCGTCGCGATAGCCGTGGGTTTCGAGCTCTTCGACTGCCGCCAGCACATAATCGCGGCAGGCGCCGGAACGTCCGTGACCCTGGCGCACATAATGCAATTGTTCGGCGAGGCTAAGGCGGCCGGCATATTGACGGTGGCCGCGATCCACTATGTAGCAGAGCGCGTGCGCGTTTTGCTGCGGGTCGTCATCGAGCCAGACCGTGCGCCAGGCCTCGCGATAGACCAGTGTCACCTGCTCGCGCGCGCGCAAATAGTCGATCGTCTTGGCGCGCTTGGCGGCGGCCACCCGATAGGCGATGCCGCGGCAATTGCCGCCGCGGTCGAGGCCGAGCACCAGGCCGGGCCGTTGCGGCGTGCCGCGATGCACGAAAGAATAGACGCAGAGCGCCCGGTGCGCGCCCACGAGGCGGGCCTGACGCCGCTCCAGGAATTCGAATCCCGGCCGCCACATCAGCGATCCGTAGGCGAAAACCCACAGGTCTTCGCCGCTTTGGTCGGGTTTTTTGCTCATCGGAGTTGGATTGCGACCATGGCCAAGAGCATGCCGTTGACGGGCCCTGGCGACTTGTCGCGTAACAGGCCGTATGTTCCGGCGCAACCCGCCCGCGGGCGCAGTGCGCGCGGATCAAGGGCGCAGAAACGCCGTATTGACAGGTGTTAAAGCTTCGATGGCTGCCCGATCCAGACGAACCCGCTCCGCACGCCAGCGCACTTGGCGCTATATCGGCCTGCTGGTTCTGGTCGTCGCGCTGATCGCCGGCTGGAGCTGGTTTTGGCACTACGCCGCCGGCCAGGCGCAGGTCGCCATGGACGGCTGGCGCGCGCGCGAGGCCAAGGCCGGCCGTGTCTATGCCTGCGGCTCGCAGACCATCGGCGGCTATCCGTTCCGCATCGAAGTCGAGTGCGACAAGGCCTCGGCCCTGTTCCGCAGCAATCAGCCGCCGGTCGAAGTCAAAGCCGGCGGCATGTCGATCGTCGCGCAGATCTATCAACCGAACTTGCTGATCACTGAATTCCACGGCCCGCTCACCATCGCCGATCCGGGAAAATCGCCCAATATCATCGTCAACTGGAAGCTCTTCCAGTCGAGCGTGCGCGGCACACCGGCGGCGCCGGAACGCGTCTCGCTGGTGTTTGACAAGCCGGTTGTCGAGCGCATCGCCGGCGGCAACCGGCAGAACGTGTTGCGCGCCAAGCGCATCGAAATCCACGGCCGTATCCTCGAAGGATCCGTAACCAAAAATCCGGTGATCGAGATGGTGCTGCGGCTTTCGGCGGCCTCGGCGCCGGAGCTGCATCCGGCCGCCGCGCAGCCGGTGGATGCCGACATCACCGCCGAATTGCGCGGCCTGGATAATTTTGCGCCCAAGCCCTGGGCGGTGCGGTTCCGCGAGTTGCAGGCGGCGGGCGGCCGCATCGACATCACCAAGGCGCGTGTGCAACAGGGTCAAACGATTGCGGTCGGCGCTGGCGCCCTATCGCTCAGCGCGGGCGGACGCCTGCAGGGTCAATTGCGTGTCACCGTCGCTGGACTCGAGTCGTTCCTCGCGTCGATCAATGCGCCCCAGGCGATGCAGGCCTCGCCGGATATGGACAAGGTCGCCGGCGCACTCGATCGCTTGTTGCCGGGCCTGGGTGGTGTCGCCCGTCAGCAGGCCACCAGTTCAAATCTTTCGTTCGGTATCAATCTGCTCGGCGAGCGAACCACGCTCGAAGGCAAGCCCGCGGTGACGCTGCCGCTGCGCTTCGACGACGGTTCGATATTCCTGGGGCCGATCAAGATCGGCAACGCGCCAGCGCTGTTCTAGTCCTCGCTGCCGTAAGGCTTCGGCAACGGCTGATTGAGGTCGGGATGCGGCCGGCCGAAATCTGGCGCCGGCGAATCCTGGCCGATCTCGATAATGCCCTTGCGGATGGCGCGCGTGCGCGTGAACTGCTCGAACAGCGCCTCGCCGTCGCCATTGCGAATTGACTTGGTCAACGCCGAAATATCCTCATTGAAACGGCCGAGCATTTCCAGCACCGCATCCTTGTTGGCGAGGAACACATCGCGCCACATCGTCGGGTCGGACGCGGCGATGCGGGTGAAGTCGCGGAAGCCGCCGGCCGAGAACTTGAGTACTTCCGATTCTGTCACCGTCTCCAATTCGTCGGCGGTGCCGACGATAGTGTAGGCAATCAGATGCGGCAGATGGCTGGTGATGGCGAGCACCAGATCGTGGTGATCGGCTTCCATGGTGTCGACATTGGCGCCGAGGAGGCGCCAGAACGCGGCGAGCTTGTCGATCGCCTTGGTGTCGGCGTCCTTCGGCGGTGTCAGGATGCACCAGCGATTGACGAACAGTTCGGCGAAGCCTGAATCGGGGCCGGAATATTCGGTGCCGGCGACCGGATGGGCCGGTATGAAGTGCGTGCCTTTCGGCAGATGCGGCGCCATGTCGCGCAGCACCGAACCCTTGACTGAGCCGACATCGGACACGGTCGCGCCGGCCGCAAGATGCGGCCCGATTTCCTTGGCGACCGCGCCGCAGGCGCCGACTGGAATGCAGACGATGACGAGATCGGCGCCTTCCACAGCGGCGGCATTGGTTTCCACCACTTGATCGGCGATGCCCAATTCAGCCACGCGCTTGCGCGTCGCGGCTGAGCGGGCGGTGGCGACGATCGAACGCACGGCACCCTGCGCACGCGCTGCACGCGCGATCGAGGAGCCGATCAGCCCGACGCCGATCAGCGCCAGGCGGTTGTAGAGGGGCGCCGGCTTGCTCACGTCGCTTTTCCCAGAAATTCCGCGAGCGCCTTCACCACCAGGCGGTTGGCCTCCTCGGTGCCGACACTCATGCGCAGCGCGTTCGGTAATTTGTAGGCGCCGACCTGGCGCAGCACCAGGCCGCGCTTGGTCAGAAACGCGTCGGCATCTTTAGCGGTTCGGCCCTTGGTCTCCGGAAAGTGAATGAGCACGAAATTCGCCACGCTCGGCGTTACCGGCAAGCCAAGCTTGCCGATCTCATCCGTGAGCCAGGCCAGCCAGCGCGAATTATGTTCGCGCGAGCGTTCGATATGCGCGCTGTCGCGGATCGCCGCGATGCCGGCGGCTATCGAAGGCGCGTTGACATTGAATGGCCCACGGATGCGGTTAACCGCGTCCACCACATGGGCAGGTCCGTACATCCAGCCGAGGCGAAGCGCGGCCAATCCATAGATTTTCGAGAAGGTACGCGTCATCACGACGTTGTCGGTGGTGGCGACCAGCTCGATGCCGGATTCGTAATCGTTGCGCCGGACGTATTCCGCGTAAGCCGCATCCAGCACCAGCAATACATGGCCGGGCAGGGCGCGCTGCAAACGCTTGACCTCGTCGAACGGAATGTAGGTCCCGGTCGGATTGTTCGGATTGGCCAGGAAAACGATCTTGGTGCGCGTCGTGACCAGTCTAAGGATCGCGTCCACGTCCGCCGTAAAATTAGTCTCCGGCGCGGCAATCGGCTTGGCGCCCGTGCCCTGAGTGGCGATCGGGTAAACCAGGAAGCCGTGTGTGGTGTGGATCGCCTCGTCGCCGTCGGTGAGATAGGCGCGCGCGATCAAATTGAGCAGATCGTCCGAGCCGGCGCCGCAGACGATGCGTGCCGGATCGAGACCAAATGCCTCGCCGATCGCCTGTCGAAGCGCGGAGGCCGAGCCGTCCGGATAATCCTGCAAGTGTCCGGCGACCGCGCGATAGGCCGCAATAGTGCTCTCGCCAGGCCCCAACGGCGTCTCGTTGGAGGACAGCTTGAACACCTTGGCGACGCCCGGCGCGCTACTCTTGCCCGGGACGTAAGGGGCAATGTCGAGCACGCCGGGGCGCGGTTGCGGTCGGTTGGCGGTCATCGGTTTTTCCGAGCGATCAGGTCTTTTCAGCGGCAACCGTATAGCGGGTTGCGTGGCTGCCGACGAGAGCCGAGGAACGAACAGTCGCCCCGGCCTTAACCAGGGCCGCGCTGACCGCCTCGAGCGTGACGCCCTTCGGCAACGTAATCAGCAAGGCGGCGCCGTCAAAGGCGCGGTCGGGCACGGCGATGAAATCCGCCAGCATCGACAGCGCCTGCGCAGCCGTCGCGCTCCAGCCGGAGACGCGCACACTCCATACCGGCGCTTCCGTCGCCATGGCGTCGGCGGCGACGCGCGAGACCACGAACACCGGCAAGGCGGCAGGATGATCGGCGCGCTCGACGAAAGGCAGCCGCGCGATGATCTTGGGGGCGGCATCGAATTCGAGCGCGCTCCACCAGGCGCCGGCCGCAGGTACGGCGAAAGCAGGCACCAGGCCGAGATCGCCTTTCGAGGTCGACACCGCGGCCACCACGGCGGATGCGCCCATGTGCGCCACGAACGGCACCGTGAAGCCGAAATGAAAGCGCGCGGAATCCCGCATCAAAGCATCGCCCGCCGAGAGGTCGGCATGCACCGAAAACGGCGACTGCACATATGTGAAGGTCGATATGATGACGCGCCAGATGCTCTCGGCGGTGTCGAGCGGCAGGATGCCTTTATGTCGCTTGACCAGCCGGCGCATCATCTCGGCCTCGCGCTCCGGACGGAACGCCGAGCCGGTTTCCTGGCTGCGTTTGACCGCAATCAGCCGGTCGATGATCTCGCCACGCTCCATCAGGAGCTGGTGCATCCCTTCGTCGATACGGTCGATCTCCTTGCGCAGATCGTCCAGCGAGGGTGCCTGAGGTGCCTTGCTCATCGCTTAACTCTTCGGTCGTGACTCGTTCGTCGTGATCCTGCCGTGCGCACGGACGATTTTTCAGGCCCGGCGTCCATGTCTTCGTCTTCGCACATAACCAGCGGCGCCGGGCACAGTTCTAAACGCACGGATAGACGACACAAGGCTTTTGCGCGTCTGGTAACGCGGACCATGGCCGGTCTTTACCATTTGCGCGCGGCGCCCTGGCTTGACGAAGTGGCCGCCGGGGACTAATTATGTCCGTGTTCCGTGGTCATTTGAGCCGGCCGGCTTGCAGCCACGTTAAACAACTCGCTAAACAGGCCGGGGACAATTCCGATCCCGGCCGAACACCCGTTCAGGCCGGTTTTTTATTGGCCCGATCTCGGTGTTGGTTTTGTGAGGATTTCTTCGAGGTCCGGGATTGCGATGGTCGATGTTCAGCCGATGAAAAGCGAAACGACGCGAAGCGACGACCGCGGGAGCGAGGCGGACCATCCGCACAATTCGGCCGTCGTGCGTTTCGGGCCGGACAAGCCGCTTAAGCTCGATGCCGGCGTCGAACTCAGCCCCTTCCAGATCGCCTACAAGACCTACGGCACGCTCAATGCCGAGCGCACCAATGCCATGCTGGTCTGCCACGCGCTCACCGGCGATCAGCACGTGGCGAGTCTCGCATCCGGTCACCGGCAAAGTCGGGCTGGTGGGAAACCATGGTCGGCCCCGGCAAGCCGATCGACACCGAGCGCTATTTCGTGATCTGCCCGAACGTGGTCGGCGCCTGCATGGGTACGACCGGCCCTGCCTCGATCAATCCGAAGACCGGCAAGCCCTGGGGCCTGGAATTTCCCGTCATCACCATTCGCGACATGGTGCGCGCGCAGGCCATGCTGCTCGACCATCTCGGCATCGAGTCGTTGTTCTCGGTGGCAGGCGGCTCGATGGGCGGCATGCAGGTGCTGCAATGGGCGGCGAGCTATCCTGCACCGCGTGTTCTCGGCGCTGCCGATTGCCTGCGCCACCCGCCATTCGGCGCAGAACATCGCGTTCCACGAGGTCGGCCGCCAGGCGATCATGGCCGATCCGGAGTGGCGCCGCGGCCGCTATCATCTGGAAGGCACTTTTCCGCGCCGCGGCCTCGCGGTCGCGCGCATGGGCGCGCATATCACGTATCTGTCCGACGCCGCGCTGCACCGGAAATTCGGCCGCAAATTCCAGGACCGCGAGAATCCGACGTTTTCGTTCGACGCGGATTTCGAGGTCGAATCCTATCTGCGCCATCAGGGCATCTCGTTCGTCGAGCGTTTCGACGCCAATTCGTATCTCTATCTCACGCGCGCCATGGACTATTTCGATCTCGCCGCCGACTACGACGGCGTGCTGGCGAACGCCTTCAAGGGTACGCCGACGCGCTTTTGCGTGATTTCGTTCACCAGCGATTGGCTGTTCCCGACCGTCGAATCGCGCGCCATCGTGCATGCGCTCAATGCCTCGAGCGCGCGCGTGTCGTTTGCCGAGATCGTCACCGACAAGGGCCACGACGCCTTCCTGCTCGATGAGCCGGAATTGTTCGCCATCGTGCGCGGGTTCCTCGACGGCGCCGGCAAGGCACGCGGTCTGGCGGCCAAGAGTTGAGATCAAGAGTTGACATCATGAACAATCTCACCGTCACCAATATCGCGCGCACGCCGGGCAGCGCCCGCGTCGATCTGGTGCTGATGGCCGAAATGGTCGAGCGCGGCGCCAAGGTGCTCGACGTCGGCTGCGGCGACGGCGAACTGCTGCGGCTGCTCGGCGATACCCGCGGCGTCGATGGGCGCGGCATCGAGCTGTCGCGCGAGGGCGTCAACGAATGCGTAGCCAAGGGCCTCGCCGTGATCCAGGGCGACGCCGACACCGATCTTGGCCGATTATCCGGACGACGCCTTCGACTACGTGATCCTGTCGCAGACGCTGCAGGCGACGCGGCATCCGCGCGTGGTGCTCGAGCACATGCTGCGCATCGGGCGGCGCGCCGTGGTGTCGTTTCCGAATTTCGGCCACTGGCAGGTGCGGCTGCAGCTGCTGTTTGCCGGCCACATGCCGCAGACCGATATCCTGCCCTACAGCTGGTACGACACGCCCAATATCCACCACTGCACCATCAAGGACTTCCGCCAGCTCTGCGAGGCGATCGGGGTGAAGATGGAGAAGGCGGTGGCGCTCAACGCCTGGGGCTCGCCGCTGCGGCTCAATGCGCCGTGGTGGTTCTGGAACCTTTTCGGGGAACAGGCCGTTTTTCTGCTCAGCCGCAAGGGCTGAGCCGCAGCAGCCGCCTTGATTGCTGCACTGCACCTTAACTTTGCTGCTAGTGCGCGATAGACTTGCGCGCTAAGTATATGCAGCGCTGTTTTTCTGTATTTCATTTTATTATACAAGTATATACTTAACAAGTTGACAGCGTATAATTTCTTTACCATAAGTTTTAATCAGTAATACCAGCTATGCAGCACCACTAAATGACCTTTCAATGATCACGATATTGCCACATCTGGACGGCGTTTAGGCCGGGCACTCGATGCTGATTCTGTCGGCATCGGGTGCATTGCTTTAATGATAAGGGGACTAGATCTGATGAAACTTAACCAACAGAAACGGGCGACAATTTTGTTGTGTTCGGTGGCAGTTGCGGCCTTTGCAACGTCGGCCTTCGCCAGACCCGTCCATCACCATCGCCACCATCGTCGCGACTGCGCATCAATCCGCGGCGCGAACCGCAAACGACGTTGCCGACCGCGACGGGCGCTATCCAGTTGAGATCGGGCGCAGGCCGGATGCTACGGACACCACGCGCAGCCGCCGCCACGCATGGCCGCCGCACGCCAGCCGACGGCGCGCAGCGGGCGCAATCGCATTCGAACTCCGCCTATGGCGGCTTCAGTCCGACGCGCTGGTCGGCCGAGGCGCGCAAATATATCGGCACCAACCCGACCGGACGCGGCAGCCTGTGGTGCGGCGCCTTCATGGACCTGGTGCTCAAGCGCACCGGCCATGCCGGCGGCGGCAATCTCGCCAGCGGCTATGCGCATTACGGCACCCGCGTGTCCGGCCCGCAGGTCGGCGCCATCGCGGTGATGGGCCGCCGCGGCGGCGGCCATGTCGGCGTGGTCTCGCGGCATCGACGCCAACGGCAATCCGATCATCGTGTCCGGCAACCACAATCACACGGTCGCGGAATCGGTTTATCCGCGCGGGCGCATCGCGGCCTACGTGCTGCCGGGCGGCTGATCGTCGCGTATTTCCGACAACGCGCACAGTATGCAAAACGGCCGGCCTCATCCGCCGGCCGTTTCGTTTATCGTCGATCGCCGATGGCGATCTCGCCGCCCGCGATCACCTCGGCATAGATGCCGCAATCGGCATGGCCGAAATTGTCCATCAGCGTGCGCGGAACCGGCACGTCGCGGATGCCGGTGTCGGGGTCGACCTCGGTGGCCGCGCAGCGCAGCGATGCGCTTGACCACTTTGAGCCGCGCGCTTGCCGATCGCGAGTTCGCGGCCGAGCAGGTCGAACTCGTGCCAGGCCGGCCAGCCGGCGACATAGACATTGCCGCGAAAGCGCAGCGGATTGACCGGCGCGCCGGCCGCGTTCTCGACCGCCGCCACCGAGGCGAGATTGATGATCGAGACGACTTTCTTCGCCACGTCCGAAAAGCTGTGGCCGTCGCCGAACAGCACCTTGGGCGGGCCGCGCAATTCCTTCGGCATGAAGCGGCGGAAGAACGCCTCGATCGCCAGCCGGCCTTCCTTGGTGCGCAGGTCGCCGCGCGCGGCCTCGCGGCCTTCCCACTGGATCGTCAGCGTATGGCTCGCCTCGTCGTAGTCGGTGCGCAGCGCCGCCAGCCGCTCGTTGCGCATCAGCATCAGGAAGCGCTGCTTGGGGAAATAGGCGGGCGCGGCGGGGTCGAAGCCGGAGGGGCCGTTCTCGATGGCGTAGAGCCGGTCGGCCGGCAGGGTCGCGCCGGCCGCGAGCGCGACGCGCGTCCAGCCGCTGCGGCGAAAGCCCCTTCACCGGGTAGCGGTAGATGGCGTCGATCGGTGGCTTGGTTTGGTCATTGATTTTCGGGCACTTTCTCTACCGGCTAGGGCGTTAACGCTCACCTATATCAAGCGGATAGGCTCTTCAAACTGCAATAATGACTACCCACATAATGCTGCAGAGCGGGCCGCCTTCGGGGACCCGTGATTTGACCGGCGCCGTCAATGGGCCGAGGGAGTTGAGACATGAATTTCGAGAAATACACCGACCGCGCCCGCGGTTTCGTGCAATCCGCCCAATCGCTGGCCCTGCGCGAGGGCCACCAGCAATTCGCCCCCGAACATCTGCTCAAGGTTCTGCTCGACGACCCGGAAGGGTTGGCGGCCGGCCTGATCGACCGCTCCGGCGGCAATTCCCGCCAGGCGTTGCAGGCGGTCGAAGCGGCGCTCGCCAAGCTGCCGAAAGTGTCCGGCGGCGGCGCCGGCCAAGTTTATCTGGCGCCGGCGCTCGCGCGCGTGTTCGACGCCGCCGAAAAAGCCGGCGAGAAGGCCGGCGACAGCTTCGTCACGGTCGAGCGGCTGCTGCTCGCGCTGGCGCTGGAGAAGGACAGCGAAGCCGGCAAAATTCTCAGCCAAGCCGGCGTCACGCCGCAGAACCTCAACGCCGCCATCGAACGCGCTGCGCAAGGGCCGCACCGCGGACTCGGCTTCGGCCGAGAACGCCTATGACGCGCTGAAGAAATATTCGCGCGATCTGACGCAGGCCGCACGCGACGGCAAGCTCGATCCGGTGATCGGCCGCGACGAGGAAATCCGCCGCACCATTCAAGTGCTGTCGCGCCGGACCAAGAACAATCCGGTGCTGATCGGCGAGCCCGGCGTCGGCAAGACCGCGATCGTCGAAGGCCTGGCGCTGCGCATCGTCAATGGCGACGTGCCGGAAAGCCTGCAGGACAAGAAGCTGCTGGCGCTCGATCTCGGCGCGCTGATCGCCGGCGCCAAATATCGCGGCGAATTCGAGGAGCGGCTCAAAGCCGTGCTGCAACGAAGTGACGTCGTCCGACGGCGGCATCATTCTGTTCATCGACGAGATGCACACGCTGGTCGGCGCCGGCAAGGCCGACGGCGCGATGGACGCCTCCAATCTGCTCAAGCCGGCGCTGGCGCGCGGCGAACTGCATTGCATCGGCGCCACCACGCTCGACGAATACAAGAAGCACGTCGAGAAGGACGCGGCGCTGGCGCGGCGCTTCCAGCCGGTGTTCGTGTCCGAGCCGACGGTCGAGGACACCATCTCGATCCTGCGCGGCCTGAAGGACAAATACGAGCAGCATCACGGCGTGCGCATTGCCGATTCGGCGATCGTCGCCGCGGCGACGCTGTCGAACCGCTACATCACCGACCGCTTCCTGCCCGACAAGGCGATCGACCTGATCGACGAGGCGGCGGCGCGGCTGAAGATGCAGGTCGATTCCAAGCCGGAAGAACTCGATTCCATCGACCGCGAAATCGTGCGGCTGAAGATCGAGCAGGAGGCGCTGAAGAAGGAGAAGCGACGCCGGCTCCAAGGATCGGCTCAAGCGCCTGGAAGCGCGAATTGAAGACGCTGGAAAAGCAGTCCGCCGACATCACCAGCCGCTGGAAGGCGGAAAAGGAAAAGCTGTCGGACGCGCAGAAGCTCAAGACCGAGCTCGATCAGTTGCGCGCCGAACTCGCCAACGCGCAGCGCAAGGGCGAATACCAGCGCGCCGGCGAATTGGCCTATGGCCGCATCCCGGAGCTGGAAAAGAAGCTCAAGGCAATCGAAGCGACCGACGCCAAGCGCGGCGCCATGGTCGAGGAGACCGTGACCGCCGATCACGTCGCGCAGGTGGTCTCGCGCTGGACCGGCGTGCCGGTCGACCGCATGCTGGAAGGCGAGAAGGAAAAGCTCCTGCGCATGGAGGACGAACTCGCCAAGCGCGTCATCGGCCAGAAGGAAGCGGTGCAGGCGGTGTCGACCGCGGTGCGGCGCGCGCGCGCCGGCTTGCAGGATCCGAACCGGCCGATCGGCTCGTTCATGTTCTTAGGGCCGACCGGCGTCGGCAAGACCGAGCTGACCAAGGCGCTGGCGGACTATCTGTTCGACGACGAGAACGCGCTGATCCGCATCGACATGTCGGAATACATGGAGAAGCATTCGGTCGCGCGCCTGATCGGCGCGCCTCCGGGCTATGTCGGTTACGACGAAGGCGGCGCGCTCACCGAAGCGGTGCGGCGGCGGCCCTATCAGGTCATCTTGTTCGACGAGATCGAGAAGGCGCATCCGGACGTGTTCAACGTCCTGCTGCAGGTGCTCGACGACGGCCGGCTGACCGACGGGCAGGGCCACACCGTCGACTTCCGCAACACGCTTGATCGTCATGACCTCCAATCTCGGCGCCGATTTCCTGGTCAACCAGCCGGAAGGCCAGGATACCGACGCGGTGCGCGATCAGGTCATGGGCGTGGTGCGCGCGGCGTTCCGGCCGGAATTCCTCAACCGCGTCGACGAGATCATCCTGTTCCACCGGCTCAAGAAGTCGGAGATGACCCGCATCGTCGATATCCAGATGACGCGGCTGCAGAAGCTGTTGGAGGATCGCAAGATCACCATCGCGCTCGATGCCAGCGCGCGCGAATGGCTGGCGGAAAAAGGCTGGGATCCGGCCTATGGCGCGCGGCCGCTCAAGCGGGTGATCCAGAAGTCGGTGCAGGACCCGCTGGCCGAGATGATCCTGGCCGGCACGATCAAGGATGGCGAGAAGGTCACCGATCTCCGCCGGCAAGCAGGGCCTCACCTTCAACGGCAAGCTGGCGCAGGCGGCGTAACCCCAAACTGTCATGGCCGGGACGAGCCCGGCCATGACCGAAACGATAGACAACTGAATTGAAATTTACCGTAATCGCCGGCGCGCTCGAGGCGACGCGCGCGGGCTTGCGCGCCATGATGCCGTCGAGCCGCTCGCGTTCCTGCTCGAAGCCCGCCAGCATCGGGCCTTCCAGCACGCGGCCGCGCGGCAGCTTGATGCGCATCGGATCGACGAAGCGGCCGTTGACCAGAATTTCGTAGTGCAGGTGCGAGCCGGTGGACAGGCCGGTCGAGCCGACGAAGCCGATCACCTGGCCTTGCCGCACGCGCTGTGCCTTCGTCGATGCCGCGGGCGAAGGCGCTCATGTGGCCGTAGGCGGTCTCGTAGCCGTTGGTGTGGCGGATGCGGATATATTTGCCGTAGCCGGATTCCCAGCCGGCCTTCTCGATCGTGCCGTTGCCGGAGGCGTAGATCGGCGTGCCGGTCGGCCCCGCCCAGTCGACGCCGGTATGCATCTTGGTGTAGCCGAGGATCGGATGGCGGCGGATGCCGAAGCCGGAGCGCATGATGCCGGCCATCACCGGCTTGCGCACCAGGAACTTCTTCGCGCTCTTTCCGCTCTCGTCGTAGTAATCGACGATGCCGTCGTCGGGCGACTGGAAGCGGTAGAATTTCTTGGCTTCGCCGCCGACGGTGAGGGCTGCGAACAGCACGTCGTTGCGGCTGTCGGCGACCGGCGCCTCGTCCTCGCCGGCGTAAAGCACCTCGAAGGAATCGCCTGGCTGCACCTTGCGCTGGAAATCGACGTCGTAGGAGTAGATGCGGATCAGGTCCTCGATGATCGGGCGCGGAATCTGATTGCGCAGCGCGGTTTCATAGACGCTTTGATAGAGCGTCACGCCGGACGTGTCGTTGTCGTTGTTGTCTTCGGAATTATCGGCCACGTCGGTGCCGACATTTTTGACGTCGACGGAAACGTATTTGCCGGTATCGGACAGCGCCACCACCGCGTCGATCGATGTGTCGTTGGCGATGATGACGCGGATCGGCTGCAGACGCTGGCTGCCGGGAACCGGCGTCATCAGGACGCGCAGCTTCTGGCCTTCCTTGATGCCGCCGTCGCTGGCCGCGCGGTCCGAGCACTTTGGCGATCGCGCCGATCTCGTCCGGCGTGGCGCCGAGATCGCGCAAGATGCTCGCGACGGTGTCGCCCTTCTTGACCACGATCACGCGGTCGTTGAAGGGATTGCCGCCGGTCGTTTCGTTGGTGGTCTTCGGCAGCAGCGTGATGTTCTCGGGCACGATGCGCGCTTCGAAACCGGCATAAGGATCGGCGGCCGGCTCGCCGGCATAGGCCAGCTTGATGCCGGTGATGTTGGCCGCGATCGGCAGATTCTTGGCGGCCTTCTCGCTCCACTCGGCGGCTTCGCGCACGCGCGCCATGACCTCGTCGTTCGGCGTGAGCACGGCGATCTTGAGCTTCGGCAGCACCGGCGCCAGGTCGCGCATGACGAAGGCGACTTCGGCATCGGGCTCGGCCGCCGGCGCATCGTCGGCCGAGGCGGTGCCGCCGCCGGGCGCGGATTCGGCGAGCAGGCGTTGCGGATTGAACGGCGGAATACCGGCGGAGAGATCGCTGACGGTGAGCGATAGATTGCCGGCGATGCGCACGAACGGGCGCACGCGCACGACTTCATGATTGCCGACCCGCGTCATGGTGGAGACGCGGATCACCTGGCGGGCGAAGGACGGCTCTTCCGCGGTCGGCAGCCGGTCGCTCTTGCGCGATAGCGCCGAGCCGGTCGGCGCCGACGCCGAGCGCGCCGCGCAACGCGACCTCGACCCGTTCGGGCAGCGAAGCGAAATTGGTCTCGCCATCGAGCGATGTGAAAACGGCGCCGCCCATCAGAGCAGCGCCGCACAAAGCGGTCAGAATCGTGCCGGCGAACCACTGCACCGAAACGCGGCGGCGATCGACGAAGCCGCTGTTGCCGCCGTCGACCGACAGCGGCGGCTCGTTGCCGAGCTCGACGGTCTCGGCCCGCCTCGATCGATATGCGCCGCGCGACCGTGTTTGGTCCAAGCTCGCCGTCCCCTGCGCCTCTGGATCGAAGGTGGCTTGCCGCAACCAAATCGCCCCGGTCACCGTCGGCAGGCCGCTCAAATCAAGGCCGTCACGATGCCGGTTGGCCCATGACCCGTCAATGACGGCGCCCAAGGCCCGGTTAATTTGGCGCGAAGCACGGCGGCTGAATGCCCCCGCTAGCGAATCCATCCCTCGAAGTCGAACGGGCCTAAGGACGGCCCATGAATATGGCCTCAGTGCGGCGCGGCAGGCCTTAAAACTTCGTTTCCGGGAAGGCCGGAAAGTCCGCGTGTAACAGGGGCATCGGCGCTCTCGTCAGGTCAGCAAAACTGACCATTTCCGGTTGACAATTTGCCTGGGGCCGAAGCCTATATACCGCCTCTCGGCGCGCCGTCCGCTTACGGCGCGATTGCGCGCCTCTGAAGCTCCTCACTGGAATAGTGAAACGGTATCCGATCGTTCTCGGATGCACGGGCTTCGACGGCTCTCCGGTTCACCGGAGGGTGGGGACCGCCATGGTCCCCGGGCTGTTTGAAAAGTGAATCGGAAGAAAGAGAAACGTGGACGGCGGGGTCCTTGCGGGCCGCCTCTCGTGGAGAAGCAATTCTTCAAGAAGGGCGGCTTTGGAAGAGACTTCGGCGGACACGTTTAAGGTACATCGCTGACTTTTGGATTTTCGGGCGCGAGCCGAAGGTGCAATTGATCAGTGGGTGGACCTCGTCAATGTGACGACACTACCCAGTGTCGTCACTGCGCAAACGTGACCTGCCGGGATAAAAATCTCATCCAACTTGAGAGTTTGATCCTGGCTCAGAGCGAACGCTGGCGGCAGGCCTAACACATGCAAGTCGAGCGCCCGTAGCAATACGGGAGCGGCAGACGGGAGAGTAACACGTGGGAACGCGCCCTTCGGTTCGGAATAACTCAGGGAAACTTGAGCTAATACCGGATACGCCCTTACGGGGAAAGATTTATTGCCGAAGGAACGGCCCGCGTCCGATTAGCTAGTTGGTGAGGTAATGGCTCACCAAGGCGACGATCGGTAGCTGGTCTGAGAGGATGACCAGCCTCACTGGGACTGAGACACGGCCCAGACTCCTACGGGAGGCAGCAGTGGGGAATATTGGACAATGGGCGCAAGCCTGATCCAGCCATGCCGCGTGGATGATGAAGGCCCTAGGGTTGTAAAGTCCTTTTAACGGGGAAGATAATGACGGTACCCGTAGAATAAGCCCCGGCTAACTTCGTGCCAGCAGCCGCGGTAATACGAAGGGGGCTAGCGTTGCTCGGAATTACTGGGCGTAAAGCGCACGTAGGCGGCTTTTTAAGTCGGGGGTGAAATCCTGGAGCTCAACTCCAGAACTGCCTTCGATACTGGAGAGCTCGAGTCCGGGAGAGGTGAGTGGAACTGCGAGTGTAGAGGTGAAATTCGTAGATATTCGCAAGAACACCAGTGGCGAAGGCGGCTCACTGGCCCGGTACTGACGCTGAGGTGCGAAAGCGTGGGGAGCAAACAGGATTAGATACCCTGGTAGTCCACGCTGTAAACGATGGATGCTAGCCGTTGGCGAGCTTGCTCGTCAGTGGCGCAGCTAACGCTTTAAGCATCCCGCCTGGGGAGTACGGTCGCAAGATTAAAACTCAAAGGAATTGACGGGGGCCCGCACAAGCGGTGGAGCATGTGGTTCAATTCGAAGCAACGCGAAGAACCTTACCAACTTTTGACATGTCCCGTATGGATTTCAGAGATGAGATCCTTCAGTTCGGCTGGCGGGAACACAGGTGCTGCATGGCTGTCGTCAGCTCGTGTCGTGAGATGTTGGGTTAAGTCCCGCAACGAGCGCAACCCTCGCCCTTAGTTGCCATCATTTAGTTGGGCACTCTAAGGGGACTGCCGGTGATAAGCCGGAGGAAGGTGGGGATGACGTCAAGTCCTCATGGCCCTTACAGGTTGGGCTACACACGTGCTACAATGGCGGTGACAGAGGGACGCAAAAGGGCAACCTTTCGCAAATCTCAAAAAGCCGTCTCAGTTCGGATTGGGGTCTGCAACTCGACCCCATGAAGTTGGAATCGCTAGTAATCGCAGATCAGCACGCTGCGGTGAATACGTTCCCGGGCCTTGTACACACCGCCCGTCACACCATGGGAGTTGGCTTTACCTGAAGACGGTGCGCTAACCGCAAGGAAGCAGCCGGCCACGGTAGGGTCAGCGACTGGGGTGAAGTCGTAACAAGGTAGCCGTAGGGGAACCTGCGGCTGGATCACCTCCTTTCTAAGGAAGATCCTTCAGAGCGAAGCATCCGCTTCGCGCTATCGGATCTCTTGGAAACATCAGGGCATTGCCAGTTTCAGGATTGGCATGCCTATTTGCGGGACTTCGCCGTCTACGTTTCTCTTTCTTCTCGGACGAGCCCACGCTATTCCAAGGTCGTTGGAGCATCCATTGCCCGCCGTCCTTGAGACAGCGCGGGGCAAGCGTGTGCTCCATGGGCCTGTAGCTCAGCTGGTTAGAGCGCGCGCTTGATAAGCGTGAGGTCGGAAGTTCAAATCTTCCCAGGCCCACCAACCTTCGCTCGCGCTGAAGTTGCCCGCCGAAGCCTGGCGGCGGCTCGACTGGCGCGGGGCCATAGCTCAGTTGGGAGAGCGCCTGCTTTGCAAGCAGGAGGTCGTCGGTTCGATCCCGTCTGGCTCCACCAGCGGCGATCCCGTCGGCCAAGCTTCTGAAAATATCCGTCCGAGAATGAGCCGTGCGGCTCATCCGAAAATAAATCCGCGTCTTGCGAAACGTCCCGTCCACGGGCCGTTCGCCATGCGCGTGTTGTCTGACATCGTGAAGAGGAGATCGTTCCGGGCGAACGTTGCGGCCGCTGGGCCAAGACGTTCTGCGCACTCCTAATGACATGTTCGACGTCTGCCACAATCCACCGGCGGACGCCGCGCGTGATCATGTCAGCGAAGCTTGACCGCCTCGCTGTCGGTTCGATCTTGAAGCAAGAATAGAGGTCTTTCTAAATCAGTGTCTGACCGGTGCGAATGCAAATTCGTGCTCGGTCTACATCGGCCGTTACATATCTTGTTGCTGGAATTCGCCGAGAATCTCCAGCGACGAACGGGCGATGGATGGGCATTGATAATGAGAGTAATCAAGTGTGATAAGGGCATTTGGTGGATGCCTTGGCGCTGAGAGGCGATGAAGGACGTACTACGCTGCGATAAGCCGCGAGGAGCTGCGAAGAAGCTTTGATCCGCGGATTTCCGAATGGGGAAACCCACCTTCGATAACGGAATTCTGAATCTCTCGCTCGCAAGAGTGAGGGGTTTGGATTTCCGTTATCAAATGAAGGAATAAGACTCCTGAATAAAATAGGGGGTTTTAAGCTAACCCGGAGAACTGAAACATCTCAGTACCCGGAGGAAAGGACATCAACCGAGACTCCGCTAGTAGTGGCGAGCGAACGCGGACCAGGCCAGTGATAATCCAGAGACAACCGGAAGCGTTTGGAAAGACGCGCCTTAGCGGGTGACAGCCCCGTACGGGTAACGCGAAGGATTATCCTCGAGTAAGGCGGGACACGTGAAATCCTGTCTGAACATGGGGGGACCACCCTCCAAGCCTAAGTACTCCTCAGCGACCGATAGCGAACTAGTACCGTGAGGGAAAGGTGAAAAGCACCCCGACGAGGGGAGTGAAAGAGACCTGAAACCGAATGCCTACAAACAGATGGAGCTCAAGGTTCGTCCTGAGTGACATCGTA
>CAVPOR010000001.1:0-522500 GCA_963707095.1 uncultured Alphaproteobacteria bacterium | reverse complement strand
TTTGCGCCAGCGTCGCGAGACAAAGGATCGCCTCGGTCAGTCCGAACGACATGCCGGCGCAAATGCGCGGGCCGATGCTGAACGGGATATAGGCGAATTTCGAAATCGAACCGGAATTCTCCGGCAGAAACCGTTCCGGGATGAAGTGATCGGGCTTGTCCCAATATTTCTTGTGCCGGTGCAGTAACCACGGCACCACGAAAATCAGCGAGCCTTTGTTGATACGCATGTTGCGGTAGTATTCCTGACGCAAGGCTTCGCGCGGCAGGATCGGAACCGGCGGATAAAGCCGCAAGGTCTCGTCGAAAATCGCGCGCGTGTAGACCAGCTTGGGCACGTCGGCAAGCGTCGGCGGCCGGCCGCCGAGCACGCTGTCGAGTTCGGCATGGAGCTTGGCTTCCACATCGGGCGCCTGGGACAGCAGGTACCAGAGCCAGGTCAGCGAATTGGCCGTCGTTTCATGACCGGCCATGAAGAGCACCGCGATTTCGTTGCGCAGCGCTTCCTGATCGAGCGGCGCGCCGGTCTCGTCACGCGCATCGAGCAACTGGCTGATGACGGAGCTGTCTTCGGACGACGACTGCGCGCGATAATCCTCGATCACTTGGGAAAGAACGGCGTGAATGGATTTCACCGATTTGCGGATCGCGCGGCCCTGCCAGCGCGGAATCCAATCCGGCAACCCCAGCAGCGACAGCAAATCGGTTTGTCCGATGACACGCTGGTATTCGCTGAAGCCGTCGACGATCTGCCGGGCATAATCGTGCCCGAGCTTGCGTCCGAACAGGGTCCGGCAAATGATCTCGGCGGTCAGCTTGGCCGACTCGACCAGCACGTCGATCGTTTCGCCCTCGGATTTCCGCCACCGCCCTTCGACTTCTTGCGCCGCCTCCACCATGATCGGCGCGAATTTCGCCAGCCGCGAAACATGCACGATGGGCGCGACCATGCGCCGGCGCTTGCGCCAGGTTTCGCCGTCGCTGATGAACAGCCCGTCGCCGAGCAGCGGCTCGAGCGCATAGCGCATCTGCGGCGCTTTGCGCTCGAAACTCGCGTTTTTCAGGCTGAAGGCAAATTGAACGGAATCCGGGCTGTTGCACAGAAATGTCGAACGCATGAAAACCTGCAACTTGGAAAAGTCTCGCTCAAAAATCTCTTCTTCCCACATCGCCAGAAAATTCTGACGGGCCAGCATTACCCGCCGCCAGGGCGAGGGGGCTTTGGCCAGGCGCGGAGGATAGGGGGGAATGAAGTCGCTCAATTTTATGCCCGTATTTCATCGATTATTCGCGCAGTATGTAGCTCATAATGTGTGTTTTAGCCAATTCGGCGGGCACCGCCGGTTTTCCATGAAAAATTGCGGCGCGCTTTCCCCGAAAAATTCCATGCCGCGATCGCGCGGGAACCAAGGCGTGCTTGCAGTGTTGGCCAAAACGGCGTGGGTGTCACTTATGAGGCGGCCGCTGAATGCGAAGCCAGCGAAACGTAAGTGCGTGCGTCAGGCTTTACGAGCACGGACTGACGTAACGTTCCGGTTTTTTTCCCCGGCGACTGCATCGGCCGTGATTGCTGCAACGCAATGATGAAACGTCTTGGCATTAATGCCCGCGGCGGAAACAAATAATCGCGAGAATTTGCCTTTTTGACGGTTTCCAACTTTGCGGTGAATGATATACAATTTCGGTTCGTACTTGCTATCAAATAGCTGCAAGCAGCAAACGGCATCCTAGCGTAAACAGGACGACGCCGAAAAAAACAAATGATCGTTCGGTTTTCAACCGAAAATCTTGGGGAGGATAAAGATGGCTACGGCTACTGGATCAGGCGCGACCGCGCGCGTCTCGGACTCGACGCGATGGGTCAATCTTATTTTGTGCGTCATCTGCATGGTCATGATCGCCAACCTGCAATACGGTTGGACGCTCTTCGTCAATCCGATCAGCAAGGCGCATGGCTGGACGCGGACCGCGATCCAGGTCGCCTTTGCGATCTTCATCGCTTTGGAAACTTGGCTCACGCCCATCGAGGGCTGGATCGCTGACACGATCGGACCGAAGCCCGTGATCGCATTCGGCGGTATCATGGTCGGCATCGGCTGGGTCATCAATGCCTACGCCGATTCGCTCGACGCTGCTCTATATCGGCGCGATCATCGGCGGCACCGGCGGCGGCGCGGTCTATGCAACAAGCGTCGGGCAAGCGGTGAAATGGTTCCCCGACCGGCGCGGGCTTGCGGTCGGTCTGACCGCTGCCGGTTACGGCGCCGGCGCGGTTCTGACCGTGATTCCGATCCGCTACGTCATCGCCAATTTCGGCTATGAGGCGGCATTCCTTTGGTTCGGCATCGTTCAAGGTGCCGTCGTGTTCATTCTGGCGTGGTTCATCCGCGCGCCTGAACCGGGCGAGTTGGCATCGGCCCCGCCGGCGAAAGTTGCCATGACGAAGCGCAGCTTCTCGCCCAAGGAAGTGCTGACGACTCCGGTTTTCTGGCTGCTCTACCTCATGTTCGTCATGGTGTCGGCGAGCGGCCTGATGGCGACTGCGCAGATCGCGCCGATCGCCAAGGACTTCAATGTCGGAAGTGTGATCCTGTTCGCCGGCGCATCCACGCTGACCGTTGCCCTTATCGTCGACGGCATCTGCAACGGCGGCGCGCGTCCGCTCTTCGGTTGGGTCTCCGACAATATCGGACGCGAATACACCATGGCCATCGCGTTTGGCTTCGGTGCGGTTGCGTATTGGGCATTGGGTCTGCTCGGTGCCATACCGTGGTTTTTCGTGATCTTCGCCGCGCTGATCTTCCTGACCTGGGGCGAGATCTTCAGCCTGTTTCCCTCCACCTGTACCGATACCTTTGGGCCGAAATTCGCGACGGTGAATCTCAGCCTGCTCTATACGGCGAAGGGAACCTCGGCCTTTCTCGTGCCGGTCGCCAACATGATCAAGAGCCACACCGGCAGTTGGCACGCCGTGTTCGTGCTGACCGCGATCATGAATCTCGCGGTCGTCGCCTTGGCGCTGTTCGTGCTCAAGCCGATGCGCGCGCGGCAAATGGCCAAAGGCTGACGGCCAAGCGCTAATCGCAGCAATTCCCGTCCGCGGCTCAAACCGCGGGCGGGCTTCATCTAATTAAATTGCGGTTGCGTGTGCCGGTTCGTCTGGCATATTGTATACCAGTCATGAGTAACCCCGATCAGTCGTCGCGTCGCGTCAGCGAGCGTGCCCGTAACCGGCCTGTCGCCGGTCGGCGCCGCCGTCACACCGCAGCCGGCGCTGGCGCCCATCGACATCACCCCGAGCTTCAAGAACAAGGCCTATGCCGCCTTGAAGAACGCCATCGTGGCGATGGACATCTACCGCAGCCGTGACGACATCCGGCTCGATGAGCGCAAGCTGGCGCAGGATTTCGGCATCAGCCGCACGCCGGTGCGCGAGGCCATGGCGCAACTCGAGAGCGAAGGCTTCGTGCGCTCGGTGCCGCGCCGCGGCATCTATGTGGTGCGCAAGACCAAGCGCGAGGTGATCGAGATGATCACCGCCTGGGCGGCGCTGGAAAGCATGGCGGCGCGCCTGATCACGAGAAGGCGAGCAAGGAAGAAATCGCTGGCCTGCGCAACATGTTCGCGACCTTCGAGAACGGCGCGGTGCGCGCGCATCTCGACGAGTATTCCGAGGTCAATATCGAGTTCCACCAGACCATCATCCGGCTGAGCCGCAACGCGGTGCTGATCGATCTGGCGGAAAACCTGTTCACGCACATGCGGATGATCCGCCGCAAGACCATCGGCGAGAAGGATCGCGCCGACCGCTCGATCCGCGACCACATGAACATCATCGAGGCGCTCGAAGCGCGCGACACCGATCGCGCGGAAGAACTGGTGCGCGACCACGCGCTCGGCCTGGCCGACCATGTGGCGGAATATGCCGACTATCTGGACTGAAGGCCGGACAGAAAAGATTGAGGGGAGGATTCCCATGGCTGATGCAGCAGTGAAAGAAAAAGCCGCGACGGCTGCGGCCGAAGCGGAGCAGGATCTGACGGACGGCTTTCATCTCATCATCGACGCGCTCAAGCTCAACGGCCTTACCACGATCTACGGCGTGCCCGGCATCCCGATCACGGATTTCGGCCGCATGGCGCAGGCCGAAGGCATCCGAGTCCTGTCGTTCCGTCATGAACAGAACGCCGGCTATGCCGCCTCGATCGCCGGCTTCCTGACCAAGAAACCCGGCGTCTGCCTGACGGTGTCGGCGCCCGGCTTTCTCAACGGCCTGACCGCGCTCGCCCACGCCACCACCAACTGCTTCCCGATGATCCTGATCTCCGGCTCGTCCGAGCGCGAGGTCGTCGACCTGCAGCAGGGCGACTACGAGGAGATGGACCAACTCGCCATCGCCAAGCCGCTCTGCAAGGCGGCGTTCCGCGTGCTGCATGCGCGCCGACATCGGCATCGGCCTGGCGCGCGCGATCCGCGCGGCCGTATCGGGGCGTCCGGGCGGCGTCTATCTCGATCTGCCGGCCAAGCTGTTCGGCCAGGTGATGGACGCGGAGGCGGGGCAAAAGTCGCTCGTCAAGGTGATCGACGCCGCGCCCGCGCAGATTCCGGCACCCGCCGCGGTCAAGCGCGCGCTCGATGTGCTCAAGAGCGCCAAGCGTCCGCTGATCATTCTCGGCAAGGGCGCGGCCTATGCGCAGGCCGACGACGCGATCCGCGCGTTGGTCGAAAAGAGCGGCGTTCCGTTTCTGCCGATGAGCATGGGCAAGGGCCTGCTGCCCGACACGCATCCGCAGTGCGCGGGCGCGGCGCGTTCGACGGTGCTGAAGGATTGCGACGTCGTGATGCTGATCGGCGCGCGGCTCAACTGGCTGCTGTCGCACGGCAAGGGCAAGGCCTGGGGCGAGGCGCCGAAGAAGTTCATCCAGATCGATATCGAGCCGAAGGAAATGGACTCGAACGTCGAGATCGTCGCGCCCGTGGTCGGCGATATCGGCTCATGCGTTGCGGCGCTTCTCCAAGGCATGGGCGGCAACTGGCCCGCCCCGCCGGCGGACTGGATCGGCGCCGTCAAATCCAAAAGCGCGAAGAGAACGTCGCCAAGATGGCGCCGCGGCTGATGAACAACAACGTGCCGATGGACTATCACGGCGCGCTCGGCGTGCTGCGCACCATCATCAAGGAGCGGCCGGACGCCATCCTGGTCAACGAAGGCGCCAACACGCTCGATCTCGCGCGCGGCATCATCGACATGTATCAGCCGCGCAAGCGGCTCGATGTCGGCACCTGGGGCATCATGGGCATCGGCATGGGCTACGCCATCGCGGCGGCCATCGAGACCGGCAAGCCGGTGCTGGCGGTCGAAGGCGACAGTGCCTTTGGCTTCTCCGGCATGGAGGTCGAGACCATCTGCCGCTACAAGCTGCCGGTCTGCATCGTCATCTTCAACAATGACGGCATTTATCGCGGCACCGACGTCAACAATGTCGGCTCCGATCCGGCGCCGACCGTGTTCGTCAAGGGCTCGCGCTACGACAAGATGATCGAGGCCTTCGGCGGCGTCGGCGTCAACGCGACGTCCCCTGACGAGCTCAAGCGCGCCGTCAACGCGGCGATGGATTCCGGCAAGCCGACGCTGATCAACGCGGTGCTCGACCCGGCTGCCGGCAGCGAGAGCGGCCGCATCGGCAATCTCAATCCGCAGAGCAAGCTTCGGAAGAAATAAAGTAATGCGGTCGCCGCGCGTGTGGCGACCGCAAATCGGCTGCAAGTTTTTGGTATGGGCTCCCGCGAGGGAGTGGGGCAACTAAGGGAGGATACACATGGCAAAGAACAAACAAAAAAATGCAAGATCGAAAGTGAAAGCCGCGGCCCGCAAGCCGGCGAAACTCTCGGCCGCCAAGAAAGCCAACGGCAACGGCAAATCTGGTAACTTGCCCCGGCCAAGCTCCAAGTCCTATGGCCAAGCCGGCAAGGCGCTCGAGGGCGTTCGCATTCTCGACTTCACCCACGTGCAATCGGGCCCGACCTGCACGCAGTTGCTGGCCTGGTTCGGCGCCGACGTGGTCAAGGTCGAACGGCCGGGCGTCGGCGACATCACGCGCGGCCAACTGGTCGATGTGAAGGGCGCCGACTCGCTCTATTTCACCATGCTCAACCACAACAAGCGTTCGATCACCATCGATTCCAAGCATCCGCAGGGCATGCGCGTGCTGGAGGCGCTGGTGAAGAAGTGCGACGTGCTGGTGGAGAATTTCGCACCCGGCGCGCTCGACCGCATGGGGCTGACCTGGGAGCGCGTCCACAAGCTCAATCCGCGCATGATCGTCGCCTCGATCAAGGGCTTCGGCCCGGGTCCCTACGAGGATTGCAAGGTCTACGAGAACGTCGCGCAATGCGCCGGCGGTGCTGCTTCCACCACCGGCTTCCGCGAGGGTCCGCCGCTGGTCACCGGCGCGCAAATTGGCGACTCCGGAACCGGCTTGCATCTCGCGCTTGGCATCGTATCCGCGCTTTATCAGCGCAACCGCACCGGCCGCGGCCAGAAGGTCAGCGTGGCGATGCAGGACGGCGTGCTCAATTTGTGCCGCGTCAAATTGCGCGACCAGCAGCGGCTCAAAGCCGGCCCGCTCACCGAGTACAGCCAATACGGCGAGGGCGTTGCATTCGGCGATTCGGTGCCGCGCGCCGGCAACGATTCGGGCGGCGGCCAGCCGGGCTGGATCCTCAAGTGCAAAGGCTGGGAGAACGATCCCGACGCCTATATCTACTTCATCACCCAGGCGCCGGTGTGGGGCCCGATCTGCGATCTGATCGGCGAGCCGACCTGGAAGACCGATCCGGAATACGCCACGCCGCGCGCCCGGTTGCCGAAGCTCAAGGCGATTTTCCGCCGCATCGAAGACTGGACCGAGACCATGACCAAGTTCGAGGTCATGGAAAAGTGCAACGCGGTCGACATCCCGGTCGGTCCGATCCTGTCGATGAAGGAGATCGCCGAGGAACCGTCATTGCGCAAAACCGGCACGGTGGTCGAGGTCGATCATCCGACCCGCGGCAAGTATCTCTCCGTCGGCAATCCGATCAAGCTGTCCGACTCGATCTCGGAAGTGAAACGTTCGCCGCTGTTGGGCGAGCATACCGACGAGATTCTGGCGGACTTCATCGGCTTCAAGCCGAACGAGGTTGCCGAGATCAAGAACTCCGGCGCGCTCAGCGCGCCGAAGAAGGAAGAAAAGGCGGCGTAGCCGGTTCTTGTCCCGCATACGGTGCAGCGCGCTAGCGGTGCACCGCAGATGCGGGACCCCGGCTTGCCTTAAACAAGAAACCGGGATCCCGGGTCTGCAGCGCACCACTTTGTGCTGCGCTGCGCCCGGGACACGGACAGATTGGGAGAGAGTTGAATGCGTATCGTGGTCCACGGCCAGCAGGCGTTCGGCAAGGCCGTGCTGGAGGCGCTGCTCAAGCGCGGCGAAGAATGTCGTCGCGGTCTACGTCGCGCCGGAAAAAGAAGGCGCCAAGGCCGATCCGCTCAAGGAAGCGGCGGTCGCCGCCGGCCTGAAGGTGTATCAGCCGGACTCGTACAAAAAGCCGGAAGTGCTGGCCGAGTTCAAGGCGCTCAAGCCCGATCTGCAAGTCATGGCCTTCGTCACGCTGTTCGTGCCGGAGGAATTCCTCAACGCGCCGACCCACGGCTCGATCCAGTATCATCCCTCGCTGCTGCCGGCCTATCGCGGCGCCTCCGCGATCAACTGGCCGATCATCAAGGGCGAGAAGGAAACCGGCCTGTCGATCTTCTGGCCCGACAACGGGCTCGATACCGGCGACGTTCTCATCCAGAAGAAAACGCCGATCGGCCCGCACCGACACGCTCGGCACCGTCTATTTCGACCGCCTGTTTCCGATGGGCGTCGAGGCCATGCTCGAAGGCGTCGATCTCGTCAAAGCCGGCAAGGCGCCGCGCATCAAGCAGGACGAGTCGAAGGCCACCTATGAAGGCCGCTGCGGTCCGGGCAACGCCAAGATCGACTGGGGCAAGCCGTGGGAGCAGATCGACCGGCTGATCCGCGGCTGCAATCCGGCGCCCGGCGCCTGGACCACGCTCGACGGCAAGACGCTGAAGATTTTCGACGCCAAGCCGCTGCCGGCCAAGGATCCAAAAGGCATCGCCGGCAAACTGGGCGAAATCGTCGCGGTCGAGGCCGACGGCTTCACCGTCGTGTGCGCCGACGGCCGCTTCAAGGTCACCCGCGTGCAGCCCGCCGACGGCAAGAAGATCGAGGCCGGCGAATGGGCGAAGTCCGCCAGCATCGCGACCGGGGCGAAGTTCACCTGATTCCCACCCAAGCGTAACTCAAAATCGTCGACTCACCGCGACCAATATTGAACGGAAAAACCCATGCCCGCCTCGCAGCATCAGAAACCGAAATCCGACATCGAAATTTCGCAGACCGCCAAGAAGCGCAACATCATTGAACTGGCGAAGGAAAAGCTCGGCATCGCGCCCGAGAACCTCGATCCCTATGGCCACTACAAGGCCAAGGTGTCGATGGACTACGTCAAGTCGCTCAAGGACAAGAAGAACGGCAAGCTGATCCTGGTTACCGCGATCTCGCCGACCACGGCGGGCGAAGGCAAGACCACGACGACGGTCGGCCTCACCGACGCGCTCAATCATATCGGCAAGAAGGCGATGCTCTGCCTGCGCGAGCCGTCGCTCGGGCCTTCGTTCGGCATGAAAGGCGGCGCCGCCGGCGGCGGCTACGCCCAGGTCATTCCGATGGAAGACATCAACCTGCATTTCACCGGCGATTTCCACGCCATCACCTCGGCGCACAATCTGCTCTCGGCGCTGATCGACAATCACATCTATTGGGGCAATGCGCTCGGCATCGACTCGCGCCGCGTCACCTGGCGCCGCGTCATGGACATGAACGACCGCGCGCTGCGCGAGATCGTCTGTTCGCTCGGCGGCGTCGCCAATGGCTATCCGCGCGAAGCCGGCTTCGACATCACGGTCGCCTCGGAAGTGATGGCGATTTTCTGCCTCGCCAAGAATCTCGACGATCTCAAGGAGCGGCTCGGCAATATCATCGTCGCCTATACGCGCGAGCGTAAGCCGGTGCGCGCCAAGGACCTCAAAGGCCACGGCGCCATGACCGCGCTGCTCAAGGAAGCGATGGCGCCGAACCTGGTGCAGACGCTGGAAGGCACGCCCGCCTTCATCCATGGCGGCCCGTTCGCCAACATCGCGCATGGCTGCAACTCGGTGGTCGCGACCACCACCGCGCTCAAGCTCGCCGACTACGTCGTGACCGAAGCCGGCTTCGGCGCCGATCTGGGCGATGGAGAAGTTCCTCGACATCAAGTGCCGCAAGGCGGGCCTGACGCCCGACTGCGTCGTGCTGGTCGCCACCATCCGCGCGCTCAAGATGCACGGCGGCGTCAAGAAGGACGATCTCAAGAAGGAAGACCTCAAGGCGCTGGAAGCCGGCATGACCAACCTGCAGCGCCATGTCGAGAACGTGAAGAAATTCGGTCTGCCGGCGGTGATCTCGATCAACCGCTTCTCGGCCGACACCGATGCGGAAATCGCGCTGGTCAAGGAGAAGTGCAAGGCGCTCGGCGTCGAGGCGCTGATGGCCGATCACTGGGCGATGGGCGGCGAGGGCGCCGCCGATGTCGCCAAGGCGGTGGTCAAGACCATCGACGAGAGCAAAGGCAAGCTCAAGTTCCTCTATCCCGACGAGATGCCGCTGTTCGAGAAGATCCGCACCATCGCCAAGGAAATCTACCGCGCCGACGATGCCACCGCCGACAAGTCGGTGAAGGATCAGCTCAAGACCTGGGAAGAGATGGGTTACGGCAAGCTGCCGATCTGCGTCGCCAAGACGCAGTACTCGTTCTCGACCAATCCGGACGCCAAGGGCGCGCCGACCGGGTTCTCGATTCCGGTGCGCGAGGTTCGGCTGTCCGCCGGCGCCGAATTCGTGGTGGCGATCTGCGGCGAGATCATGACCATGCCGGGCCTGCCCAAGGTGCCGTCGGCGGATTCGATCGACGTCGGCGCCGACGGCAAGATCGTCGGACTGTTCTAGTCGTTCACATCAAACAAGGATGAAAGATGATCAAGTTCTACTATAGCGGCGCGCCCAACCCGATGAAGGTCGCGCTGATGCTCGAGGAAACCGGCCTGCCTTACGAGGCGATCCCGGTCGACACCCGCAAGGGCGACCAGCACAAGCCGGACTATCTGGCGATCAACCCGAACGCCAAGGTGCCGGCGATCGTCGACGGCGACGCCACCGTGTTCGATTCAAACGCCATCCTGCTTTATCTCGGCGAGAAGACCGGCAAGTTCATGCCGGGCAAAGGCGACAAGGCGCGCGGCGAACTGCTGTCCTGGCTGATGTTTGTCGCCTCCGGGCGTCGGGCCGTTCTCCGGCCAATCGGTGCATTTCCGTAATTACGCGCCGGAGAAAAACGAATACGCCATCAACCGCTACATGTACGAGACGCAGCGCCACTACGCCATTCTCGAAGCGCGGCTGGCCAAGCAGAAATACGTGGTCGGCGACAGCTACACCATCGTCGACATGGCGTTGTGGGGCTGGGCCCGGCTCATTCCGAACGCGCTCGGCGAAAGCTACTGGGCCAAGTTTCCGAACCTGAAGCGGCTGGTCGACGAGATCTCCGCGCGGCCGGCGGCAGCGCGCGCCTCGGCGATCAAGGACAAGCACAAGTTCAAGACCGAGTTCGACGACGAAGCCAAGAAGGCCATGTTCCGGCACATGACGGAAAAAGTGGCGTGATCTGACACCGCGCCGTCACCGTATCCCAAATAAAAAGGGCGCCGCTTTCTGTCAGGAAAGCGGCGCCCGTTTTTGTGCGCCGATGCTACTGGAACAGCTTCATCGAGTTGATGAGTGTCTGCAGCACGCCCAGCGTCAGCGGGATGCCGACGAAGCCCCAGGCGAGCACGAGTTGCAGCGTTGTCGTGCCTTGTTCGTTTTGGTTTGCCATGTTCATTCCTCCCTTATGCCCGGGCGCCGGCTGGAGCGGCTCCCGGCTCGTTACCGCGGGCGTCGTTCGCTTTCATGTGGAAGCGGGCATCGACCGCCTTGACGAAGAAGTTGCAGATGAAGCCGATCACCAGCAACCCGGCCATGATGTACATGGTGTTGTTGTAGGCCTGCGCCTTCGGCACGCCGTGGGTGATGTTGTACTCACGGAGATAATTGACGATCACCGGACCGAAGATGCCGGCCATCGACCAGGCCGTCAGCAGCAGTCCGTGGATGGCGCCGACATAGCGCGTGCCGAACATGTCACGCAGATAAGCCGGCACGGTGGAGAAGCCGCCGCCGTACATGCTGATGATCACCAGGAAGGCGCAGACGAACCCGACCACGCTGCCGATCGAGCCGGTATAGGGCACGGTGCAATACAGCACGAAGCCGAGCACCATGAACACGAAGTAGGTGTTGCGCCGGCCGATATAGTCCGACGTGGAGGCCCAGAAGAAGCGGCCGCCCATGTTGAACAGGCTCATCAGGCCGACGAAGCCCGCGGCCGCCACCGGCGTGATGTGGCCGGGGAACATTTCCTGGCTCATGGCGGAGGCCTGGCCGAGCACGCCGATGCCGGCGGTCACGTTCAGGCAGAGGATCCACCAGATCAGCCAGAACTGCGGCGTCTTCAACGCGTCGTAAACGAAGACGTCGCTCCTGGTGATCAGCCCCACCGATTGCGTCGGCGCGACGTAGCCTTCCGGCTTCCAGCCCGGAGCCGGCACGCGCACGATGATCGAGCCGACGATCATGAAGAAGAAGTAGACGACGCCGAGCACGATGAAGGTCTCGCCGACGCCGACATGGGTCGCGGTGTTGAACTTGCTCATCAGCCACACCGAGAGCGGCGAAGCGATGAAGGCGCCGCCGCCGAAGCCCATGATGGCCATGCCGGTCGCCATGCCCGGACGGTCGGGGAACCATTTGATCAGCGTCGAGACCGGCGAGATGTAGCCGATGCCGAGCGCGATGCCGCCGAGCACGCCGTAGCCGAGATAGATCACCCAGAGCGTGTGGGCATAGACGCCGATCGCGGAGACAAAGAATCCGCCGGCCCAGCACAGGGCGGCGGTGAACATCGCGCGGCGCGGACCGCCTTCCTCGACCCAGCGGCCGAACACGGCCGACGAAACGCCCAGGAAGAAAATGGCGATGGAAAAAATCCAGCCCAGTTCGGTGAGCTTCCAGTCGCCCGGCGCCGATTGCGTGATGCCGATCAGCTTCGTCATCGGCAGATTGAACACGCTGTACGCATAGGCTTGGCCGATGCACAGGTGCACGCAAAGCGCAGCCGGCGGCACCATCCATCGGCTGTAGCCGGGTTTTGCAATCGTGTGACTGCGGTCGAGAAACGATAGTAAGCTCATCGTGCGGTCCTCCCTTGGATCCCTAGATGTCCGTTTTTGTTACAGACCGCGGACAAGCGTTCTGCCCCTAGAGTCTGCTGATTGCACAGTGCGGATGGGCATTTATTGAATCAATCAAACGAGTTCCTATGACCGATAGGAAATTCAAATTATTGCAATAGCGAACAGACTATGCGGGTTTGGGCAGCACTGCGGAGCATTGTTTTGATACTCTAAAGTGACGCGCGTCTAGCGACTAATGGCTACGAATCATGCGGCGGAATAGCTATTCGATCAATCGTCGAGCGACGCCGCGACGCGGCGCGCTTCCGCGACCAGCGCCGCGGTCAGCGGCGTCATCGGCTCGCGCGCCGGCGCCACCAGGCCGATGGTGTGCGCTGACTTCCGGCTCGATGATCGGGATCGACGCGCAACACGTCGGTGAGGCCGAGCGTCGCGGCCAGCCGCGCCGGCATCACGCTTGCCCAGCGGCCGGTGCGCACGTGCGAATACAGCAGAATCATCGAATCCGATTCGAGCGTGATGTGCGGCTCGACGCCGGCGTCGCGCAGCAGCCGCTCGATGATGCGGCGGTTCTGCATGTCCGGCGTCAGCAGGCAAAGCGGCACCTTGCGCGACCTCGGCCCAGGTCACGGTCTCGCGGTCGCCGAGCGGCGCATCGGCGGCGACCAGCAGCCGGTATCGCTCGCGGTAGAGCGGCACGGCGGTGACGCGGCCGAGCGGTTCGTTGTCGAGATAAGTGAGGCCGGCGTCGATCTCGAGATTTTCCAGCAGCGTCAGGATCTCGATCGAGGTGCGCGAGTAGACGGTGAACTGAACGTCGGGGTGGCGCGCGCGATAGGGCGTGGTCAGCGTCTCCACCATCGCCAGCGCGGTCGGGATGGCGGCGAGCCGCAGCCGCCCGGCCAGGCCGTGCTTGAGCGCATGAATTTCCTGCGCGCATGGCGCGGGCATCGCCGACGATGCGGCGCGCCCAGTCGAGCACGCGTTCGCCTTCCGGCGTGAAACCCTGAAAGCGGGAGCCGCGGTTGACCAGCAGCACGCCGAAGGTGTCTTCGATCTGCTTCACGCCGGCCGACAAAGTCGGCTGGGTGACGCCGCAGGCTTCGGCGGCGCGGCCGAAATGCTTTTCGCGCGCCAACGCGAGCAGAAATTCGAGTTTGTCGATCACGAGCGGTGATTTCGCTTGTGAACAGCGATGCCATCCCGTGTTGCATGCAATCGGATTCATATAGAGAATAGCAGCATTGTCATGATAGAGAATATCTATCGATCCATTGAGGAGTAGGTCTTGTTTGCATTGATTTAAAAGAGCTTTTCTGCGGTTCGGAGGAGTTAGATGAGCGTTGCAGGACAGGACGTGAAGGCGCCAGCCGCAGGACGGGCCGGCGCCGGCCGCCGCGCACGCCCAAGGGCCGCCAGGTCGACCCGGCGGCGCTCGCCGACGTGCAGGCGCTTGCTCACCGACCAGCCGCGCCGGCGCGATCTGCTGATCGAGCATCTGCATCTGATCCAGGATCATTACGGCCATCTGTCCGCCGCGCATCTCACCGCGCTGGCGCACGAAATGAAGATGGCGCTGACCGAAGTCTACGAGGTCGCGACCTTCTATTCGCATTTCGACGTGGTGAAGGACGGCCCGCCGCCGCCGCCGGTCACCGTGCGCGTGTGCGATTCACTGTCCTGCGCCATGGCCGGCGCGGAAAAACTGCTGGACGAGCTGCCCGGCAAGCTCGGCAAGGACGTGCGCGTGGTGCGCGCGCCCTGCATGGGCGCCTGCGACCGCGCGCCGGTCTGCGCGGTCGGCCACTTGCAGACCTTCAAGGCGACGCCGGACAACGGTCGCCGCCGACGTCGAAGGCGAACAAGCATCCGCACGCCTGGAAGCCGCGCGCCGATTTCGCCGCCTATCAGAAAGCCGGCGGCTACACGCTGCTGAAGGATTGCCTGTCGGGCAAGCGCACGCGCGACGAACTGATCAAGATCGTCAGCGACGCCGGCCTGCGCGGGCTCGGCGGCGCCGGATTTCCGACCGGGACGCAAATGGTCGCTGGTGCGCGCCGAGCCCGCGCCGCGCATGTTCGCGGTCAATGCCGACGAGGGCGAGCCCGGCACGTTCAAGGACCGCTATTATCTCGAGCGCGATCCGCACCGCTTCATCGAGGGCATGCTGATCGCGGCCTGGGTGGTCGAGGCGCCGGAGACCTACATCTACATCCGCGACGAATATCCCGAACTGCGGCTGATGCTGGCCGACGAGATTGCCAAGGTCGAGGAGGCCGGTCTGTCGCCGCACACCAAGCTGCATCTGCGCCGCGGCGCCGGCGCCTATATCTGCGGCGAAGAGTCGGCGATGATCGAATCGATCGAAGGCAAGCGCGGCCTGCCGCGCCATCGCCCGCCTTATGTCGCGCAGGTCGGCCTGTTCGGCCGCCCGACGCTCGAGCAGAACGTCGAGACGCTGTTCTGGATCCGCGACATCGTCGAGAAGGGCGCGGACTGGATGACGTCGCAGGGCCGCAAGGAGCGCAAAGGCTTCCGCAGCTTCTCGGTTTCCGGCCGGGTGAAAAAGCCGGGCGTGGTGCTGGCGCCGGCCGGCGTCACCGCGCGCGAACTGATCGAGGAATTCTGCGGCGGCATGATCGAGGGCCACACCTTCAAGGGCTATCTCCCGGGCGGGGCGTCGGGCGGCATCCTGCCGGCTTCGATGGCCGACGAGCCGCTCGATTTCGGAACCCTGGAAAAATACGGCTGCTTCGTCGGGTCGCACGCGGTTGTGATCCTGTCCGACAAGGACGATATGAAGGCTGTCGCGCTCAATCTGATGCGGTTCTTCGAGGACGAGAGCTGCGGCCAGTGCACGCCCTGCCGGGTGGGCAGCGAGAAGGCGGCCAAGCTGATGGCGAGCGGTCCGTGGGACCCGGCGCTGCTGACCGAACTGTCGACCGCCATGCGCGATGCCTCGATTTGCGGCCTCGGCCAGGCGGCGCCGAATCCGCTGTTATGTGTGCTAAAATATTTTCCCGACGAACTGAAGAAGCCGTTGGGCACCTGGTGAAACATGGCTGATACGACACAAAACCGGCCGGCTACGGCCACGACGAAAAAGGCAAGGCGGGCGGCGCGAATACCGGCGCCGGCAAGCCGGGCGTCGCGCACACCGCGCCGGTCGACAAGGTCGCCGGCAAGGCCAACGGCAAGGGCAAGACCGTCAAGTTCACCCTCGACGGCAAGGAAGTCGAGGCGCTCGAGGGCGAGACCATCTGGCAGGTCGCCAAGCGCCTGGGCACCGAAATCCCGCATCTGTGCTATTCGCCCGAGCCCGGCTACCGCGCCGACGGCAATTGCCGCGCCTGCATGGTCGAGATCGAGGGCGAGCGCGTGCTGGCCGCGAGCTGCATCCGCAAGCCGGCCGAAGGCATGAAGGTGAAGGCCGTCTCCGACCGCGCCAAGACCGCGCGCAAGATGGTGTTCGAGCTTCTGGTCACCGACCAGCCCGAGCGCGCGACCTCGCACGATCCGCAATCCAAGTTCTGGAACTGGGCCGACAAGATGGGCATCGACGTCGGCCGCTTCCCCGAGCGCGAAAAGATGCCGGCGCCCGACCGCAGCCATGTGGCGATGGCGGTCAATCTCGACGCCTGCATCCAGTGCAATCTCTGCGTCCGCGCCTGCCGCGAAGTGCAGGTCAACGACGTCATCGGCATGGCCGGCCGCGGCCACGGCGAGAAGATCGTGTTCGACTTCGACGACCCGATGGGCCAGTCGACCTGCGTCGCCTGCGGCGAATGCGTGCAGGCCTGCCCGACCGGCGCGCTGATGCCGGCGACGCTGGTCGACGCCAAGAACGTGCGCACCGAATATCGCCGACCGCGAGGTGCACAGCGTGTGCCCCTATTGCGGCGTCGGCTGCCAGCTCACCTATCACATCAAGAACGACAAGCTGCTTTACGTCAGCGGCCGCGACGGCCCGGCGAACCAGCAGCGGCTGTGCGTCAAGGGCCGCTTCGGCTTCGACTACGTCACCAATCCGCAGCGCCTGATGAAGCCGATGATCCGCAAGGACGGCGTGCCGAAGGTGCCGCACGAGGAGATCGATCCGCGCAATCCGTGGACGCATTTCCGCGAAGCCACCTGGGACGAGGCGCTCGACCGCGCCGCCGTCGGGCTTGAAGAAAATCCGCGACCGCGACGGCTCGCAAGGCGCTGGCCGGCTTCGGCTCGGCCAAGTGCTCGAACGAAGAAGCCTATCTGTTCCAGAAGCTGGTGCGCGCCGGCTTCGGCACCAACAATGTCGATCACTGCACGCGGCTGTGCCACGCCTCGTCGGTGGCGGCGCTGCTCGAAGGCGTCGGCTCCGGCGCGGTGTCGGCGTCGTTCAACGAGTGCAAGAATTCCGACGTCATCATCGTCATCGGCGCCAACCCGACCGAGAACCATCCGGTCGCCGCCACCTTCTTCAAGCAGGCGGCCAAGCGCGGCGCCAAGCTGATCGTGATGGATCCGCGCGGCCAGGCGCTCAAGCGCCACGCCTGGAAGATGATGCAGTTCAAGAACGGCGCCGACGTGGCGATGCTCAACGCCATGCTCAACGTCATCGTCACCGAGAAGCTCTACGACCAGCAATACGTGCAGACTTACGTCGAGGGCTTCGGTCCGTTCGCCGAGAGCATCAAGGACTTCACGCCGGAGGAAATGGAGCCGATCTGCGGCATTCCCGCCGACACGCTGCGCGAAGTCGCGCGCACTTATGCGCGCGCGCATTCGGCCATCATCTTCTGGGGCATGGGCGTCTCGCAGCACACCCACGGCACCGACAATGCGCGCTGCCTGATCGCGCTGTCGCTGATCACCGGCCAGATCGGCCGCCCCGGCACCGGCCTGCATCCGCTGCGCGGCCAGAACAACGTGCAGGGCGCCTCCGACGCCGGCCTCATTCCGATGTTCTTCCCCGACTACAAGTCGGTGGAGAATCCGGAAATCCGCGGCAAGGTCGAGAACGCCTGGGGCACCAAGCTCGACCCGAAGAAGGGCCTGACCGTGGTCGAGATCATGGACGCGGTCCACGACGACATGATCAAGGGCATGTACGTGCTCGGCGAAAATCCGGCGATGTCGGACCCCGACCTCAATCACGCGCGCCAGGCGCTCGCGCATCTCGAGCATCTGGTGGTGCAGGACCTGTTCCTCACCGAGACCGCGGTCTATGCCGACGTGGTGCTGCCGGCCTCCGCCTGGCCGGAGAAGGACGGCACCGTCACCAACACCAACCGCCAGGTGCAGATGGGCCGCCAGGCGCTGCCGCTGCCGGGCGACGCCAAGCCGGACTGGTGGATCACGCAGGAAATCGCGCAAGCCGCATCGGCATGAAGTGGAATTACCAGCACCCGAGCGAGATCTACACCGAGATGGCCTCGCTGATGCCCTCGCTCGACAATATCCCGTGGGAGCGCGTCGAGCGCGAGAGCGCCGTCACCTATCCGGCCGACGCCATCGACCAGCCCGGCCACGACGTGGTGTTCGACAAGGGCTTCCCGCGTCCCGGCGGCTTCGGCAAGCTGGTGGCGGCGAAGCTCCAGCCGCCGAACGAGACGCCGGACCACGACTATCCCGTTCATCCTCACCACCGGCCGCCAGCTCGAGCATTGGCACACCGGCGCCATGACGCGCCGCGCCACCGTGCTCGACGCGATCGAGCCGGGCCCGACCGCGGCGGTGTCGCGCGGCACCATCGCCAAGCTCGGCATCAAGCCGGGCGACATGATCCGCGTCTCGACGCGGCGCGGCACGGTCGAACTCAACTCGCGGCAGGACGACGCCATTCCCGACGGCGTGGTGTTCATCCCGTTCGCCTTCTTCGAGGCGGCGGCCAATCGCCTGACCAATCCGGCGCTCGATCCGTTCGGCAAGATCCCGGAATTCAAATTCTGCGCCGCGAAAGTTGAAGTCGCGGGCCCGCGGATGGAAGCGGCGGAGTAGCCTCGATCCCTGCAAAGCGGCTAGGCTGGCCGGCGACGCAGCCGGGCAGGGGACTTCCCATGAGCAATCCGAAATGGCGGCCGCTGCGCGGCGTCGATCAAGGCGCACTGCACGAAGCCCGTCTGCAAGCCCACTATGCGGCGCAGGCGCTGGCGCGGTTCGCGCGCGCTTATGTTCCGCCGCAGCCTGACGATGGCCATACCAGCCTGGGTTGGGACGATGCGCGCAACGGCTTCACGACGCAGCCGGCGGCCAACGGCACGCGGCTCAGCCTGAATATCGCCGACCTCACGCTCGCGGTGGACGGCGGCAAATCCCTTGCCCTCAACGGGCGCACCGAGGCGCAGGCCCGGCAATGGCTGGGGAGCGAGCTATCCGCGCGCGGCCTCGACCCGGCGGCGCTCGATGCGCCCTCGCCCTATGAAATGCCGGCGCACGCGATCGCGCAAGGCGCCAGCTATGAGGCCGCCGGCACGGGGCAGGGCCTGACCGAACTCGCGGCCTGGTACGCCAATGCAAATTTGTCGATCGGCGCGTCGGCAGTAAATGATGCAAGGCGCACGCTCGCCGCTGTGCTGCTGGCCGCACCATTTCGATCTCGCCATCTTGACCATGCTGCCCAAGCGCGGCGCCGAATGCCGGCCGTTACCTCGGCGTCGGGCTGTCGCCGGGCGACCCACTATTACGACGAGCCCTATTTCTACGTGTCGGTCTATCCGAAACCCGATGACGCGATGTTGCCGACGCTGCCGATGATCGGCCACTGGCACACCCACGAATTCGTCGCGGCGCTCTCGCCGGCGCACAAGATCGTCGTGCAGGACGATCAGCATGGCCGCAGCCGAACAATTTCTGCGGCACTCGGTTGCCGCGGCGCTCGAAGTTCTGGCGTGAGGCGCTGAGCCTTTCGCCTTCTTCGAGGTGGCGCTCGGCTGCGCCGTTGTTCCCGCATCCGCTTTCCCCAGCGAGAAAGCGAGTTGGATGTCCTCGGGCGTTTGCTTGAAGTGGCTGGTGACTGAGCGGCGCACGATCTCGGCCATATCGCGCAAGGGTTTCGCATCATAAAGCCGTGGGAACGCCACCGTTACTCTAACAAGACGCCCATTGCGCCAGTTGAATCCGACTTGCGGCTTGATGCCGGTCGAGGTTTCTAGATCGGCTTCAACCGCTTTCGCGTATCGCCACCCGTCTATCAGCGTGCTGGCCATATCGCAGGCCGCCAGGCTGACGGCGAGAGCAAGCATTGCGGCAATCTTGAACATGTGCGCCTCCGCGTTCGGTTATCGATCCTAGCAATGGATGCCCGCCGCTACCGCATCCATTTCCGCTTGATTTCATTCCGCCTGTGGAATGCACGGGTCTGAGAATTTCATGTTATTCTGGCCGCGATCGCCTTCGCTCCTCTATGCCGGCCAAACCAACCCGTGAAACAAAAAGCCAAACCCGCCCGCGCTGCTGAATCGCGCAACATCTTTCGCGACGAATGGTTCCTCGGCGTCAGCCTGGCGACCGTGGCGATCTTCTATTTTCTCAACGGCAGGCTGGACGACAAGCTCGCCGATCCGCTCTGGCTCGCGCTCGTTTTCATCTGGCTGTTCGGCGTCGTGATGGGCTCCGCGCTCAACGTGGTCCGGCACGCCGATCACGTGTCGCAGGTCGCTCGGCGAGCCTTATGGCACGCTGGTGCTCACGCTGTCGGTCACCGCAATCGAAGTGCTCAGCATCTCGGCCGTGATGCTGCACGGCGAGAATAATCCGACGCTGGTGCGTGATACGCTGTTCGCCATCATCATGATCATCCTGGGCGGCATGGTCGGCGTCTCGCTGCTCGCCGGCGGCTTCCGCCATCGCGAGCAGCATTACAATTTGCAGGGCGCCAACGCCTATCTCAGCGTGATCATCCCGCTGGCCTTGCTCACGCTCAGCCTGCCGAATTTCACCATCACGACGCCCGGTCCGACACTGTCGGTCGCGCAACAGTCTTTTCTGGTGGTGATGTCGCTCGGGCTTTATGCCGCCTTCCTCGCCATCCAGACCGGCCGGCATCGCGGCTATTTCATCCTGGAGGAAGACGAAAAGGAGACTGCGGGCCCGGTCAAGGCGAAGAGGCCCGCTCGCCAAGCATGCCGTTTTGCTGGTCGCTTATATCCTGCCGGTGGTGTTCCTGGCCGAGCAGCTGGCGCACCCGATCGACTATCTGATCGAGACGCTGAAGGTGCCGGAGCCGCTCGGCGGCGTCATCATCGCCATGCTGGTGGCGACGCCGGAAGCCATCGGCGCCACCCGCGCCGCGCTGGTGAACAGCGTGCAGCGCTCGATCAATATTTTCCTAGGCTCGGTGCTGTCCACGATCGGGCTGACCGTGCCGATCATGTTGGTGATCAGCTATTGGACCGCGCATGAGGTTTATCTCGGGTTGGTCAGCGCCAACAACCTGCTGCTGGCGGTGACGCTCGTGGTCAGCGTCGTCACCTTCGCCAGCGGGCGCACCAATATCCTGCAGGGCGCGGTGCACGTGATGTTGTTCGCGGCTTTTATCATGTTGATCTTCCAGGCTTGATGCGCAAAAAACTCGCCTAGTGCAGCTGTTTCACGCCGTCATCGACCATGCGCAGTTCCAGCTGCCCGATCATGTCGGCGCGCATCGCTTCGCTGGCCTGCAGCGCGCTTTCGGTTTGCTTCCAGGTGGTCCTGTTGGAGCCGAGCAGCACGGCGCCGAGGATCATGGCCGCCAGCGCGGTGATGGTCGTCTCGGGCGTGTAGGAAACCAGCGCCAGCATCGAGAGCGCGATCCAGAGGGCGCCGGCGGCGATGATGAGCTTGGCGGCCAGCGAAAACTTCCGGCAGCGCTCGATCGCCTCGGCCAATTCCTCGATGTGCGCCTCGATGCGCGCGATGTCGTCGCGGGAAACCTCGTCGTTCATGTGGGATCTTTGGCGCGGCGCGCTCAGCCGGGTTTTGCGGTCTTGTAATACGGCTCGACCTTGCCGGTGAGCTTGATGGTCAGCGGATTGCCGTGGCGGTCGAGCGCCTTGCCGGCGGCGACCCGGACCCAGCCTTCGCTGACGCAATATTCCTCGACATTGGTTTTCTCGACGCCCTTGAAGCGGATGCCGACGTCGCGTGCCAGTGCTTCGGCGTTGAAATAAGGGCTGCGCGGATCGTTGCACAGGCGGTCGGGCGGGGTGTCGGACTTGGGTCTGACATAACGCGCTTGTCCCACGGCGCCGGCGGCTCAGGCAAGCCGCGTGGCTAGCGCCAACATTGTAAGCATCAGTTCCGCCCCTTTCCCGCCGCTTTTGGGGACTGGAATTATGGAGTGTCCGCGGCGCCGGCGTGCCGCGGCCCTGAATGAAAGAGCAGCGTCATGAAACATGCGCATATTTTCTTCGGCCTCGGCGTGCTGGTGTTCTCCGCCATGCCCGCGTTGGCAAAGCCCGCTTACGTCGGCTCGACCGTCAACCTGCGCGCCGCGCCCGGCACCAAAAGCGAAGTCGTCACCAAAATTCCCGGCGGCAGCCTGATCGATGCGGGCGAATGCTCGGAAGGCTGGTGCGAGGTGACCTGGCAGGACAAGAAGGGCTTCGCGATCGAGACCGCGCTCGACCTGAGCGGCCGTGTTCCGCGTCAAGCCGCCGGCGTGCGCCAGCCGGTCTATGGCGCCAATGCGCCGGCGACCCGAACGCCGGCTATGTGCCGGTGGACGAGCCCGCTTATTACCCGCCGCCGCCGGTCTATTATTATGGCCCGGCCCCTATTATTACCGGCCCTATTGGGGTTGGCGCCGGCATTGGTGATGAGCGCGAAAGGCTGGGCAGTTTACGTCGGCTCGTCGTCGATGCCCAACAGCAACCCGAGCGCAACCTTGAGCGCGAGATAAACCGCCAAAGCCGCCGGGAAGGCGTAGTAGAATTTCAGGTCGAGGCCCTGCTGCAATCCGAACAGCACGGCGGCGCCGGCCAGCACCGAGATAATTCGAACGATCAGCAGCCGGTTCATGCGCGACGCCGCTAGCGCTTGGTCTTGGTATCGTCGGTGCCGCGCATATTCCGCCATGGGTCGGCACGACGGCGTCTTCGGTCTTGCTTGTCCATTCGCTTGAGTGTCGCCTTGTATTGCTTGCTCGATCCGCGCGTGTCTCTTGCCGTCTTTTGTCTCCTCGCTCGGGAGTTCTGTTTGCGCCGCCTTTTGAGCGCTTGCGCGTAAACCGGTCCCATCAGCGCAGCAACGCGACGGCTGCAATGATAACGACGATCAATCTTTTCATGGCGACACCCGGCATCTGGCTTTCGCCATGTTTATCATGGCACGGTCTGGCGCTACAATCCGATGGAATCATGACGAATTTGGCCGTTATTATGCTGCTATAGCACGGGCCCTAGAGGTTAAATGATGTCGCTTGCTCATGCCGCGCCGCCGCACGCCGGATTGGCCCCGCCTCCGTCACGACTGGACGCGCGCGGAGGTCGAAGCCTTGTTCGCGCTGCCGTTTCCGGAACTGATGTTCCGCGCGGCGCAGGCGCATCGCGAGAATTTCGATCCGACCGAAGTGCAGATCTCGACCCTGCTGTCGATCAAGACCGGCGGCTGCCCGGAGGATTGCGCCTATTGCCCGCAGGCCGCGCGCTACGACACCGGCGTCAAGGCCGAAAAGCTGATGAGCCTCGATGCGGTGCTCGGCGAAGCGCGCGCGGCGAAAGCCGGCGGCGCCTCGCGCTTCTGCATGGGCGCGGCCTGGCGTTCGCCCAAGGACCGCGATCTCGACCAGGTCTGCGCCATGGTGGAGGGCGTCAAGGCGCTGGGTCTGGAAACCTGCGCCACGCTCGGCATGCTGACCGGCCGAGCAGGCGGCGCGGCTGAAAGCCTCCGGCCTCGACTACTACAACCACAACCTCGACACCTCGCCGGAATATTACGGCGACATCATCACCACGCGCACCTATCAGGACCGCCTCGACACGCTCGATCATGTGCGCGCGGCCGGCATCCATGTCTGCTGCGGCGGCATTGTCGGCATGGGCGAGGGGCTCGACGACCGCGTCGGCATGATCGCGACGCTGGCCGGCCTGCCGGTGCATCCGGAGAGCGTGCCGATCAACATGCTGGTGCAGGTGGAAGGCACGCCGCTTGACGGAGCAGCGCAAAAGCTCGATCCGCTCGATTTCGTGCGCACCATCGCGGTGGCGCGCATCTGCATGCCGGCCTCGGTGGTGCGGCTCTCGGCCGGGCGCGAGGACATGAGCGAGGAGACGCAGGCGTTGTGTTTCCTCGCCGGCGCCAATTCGATCTTCTACGGGCCCAAGCTGCTCACCACGCCCAACCCCGGGCGCGACCGCGACATGGCGCTGCTGGATAAACTTGGCATGCGGCCGATGGAGTAGAGCGCCGATCGTTATGTGAAATTTCGCACCAGCGCCAATCCGGCAAACAGCCCGCCGATCGACAGCGCCACCGACAGCAGCACATAGGCCGCGGCCAGGCCAATTTCGCCGCGCTCATAGAGCAACGCGGTGTCGAGCGAGAACGTCGAAAACGTCGTGTAGCCGCCGAGAATTCCGGTGGTGAGGAACAGCTGCCAGTGCTGCGGAATGCCGCCTTTGAAGGCGAACCAGGCGACCAGCACGCCCATAACGATCGAGCCGCCGATGTTTTCAAACAAAGTCGCGTAGGGAAACGCCGTGCCCAACAGCCGCGCGAACGCCAGATTGAAGCCGTGACGAAGCGAGGCACCGATGCCGCCGCCGAGAAATACGATGAGATAGCCCATTTCGACCTTTCCTCAGGTTTCCAGGGCAATGAAAAACCGCCCTGTGGCGGACAGAGTCCTACCGCCATGTTTCGCGGTAGGAGTCATCAGCCCCTTGCGGGCGGTTATCGGGGAACCCCATCCCCATCGCTGCGAAAGTTAGCTGCAGCGAGGCGCAGGGTCAACGGTATGCCGGCTTGAATGGCAAGCGGTGGCCGCGCAGGATGCGGTTCCTTAACCGCAGCCGGCGATTCTCCTTTGTCTTCAAACTCATCATCTCCACCGCGCCGACGCCGGCGCGCGTTCGACTGGTCGACTATGGCCATCGCCGCGGTCGCCGTCGCAGCCGCTGCTGCAGTCTATGTCCGCGACGGCGCAGAACATTTCCTCGCCATCTCTCGGCAGCGACCTCACGCTGTTCGGCGAGATGCTGCCCAAGGTGCTTGCCGGCTGCCTGATCGGCGCTTTCGTGACGCTGTTGCTGCCGCGCGAACTGGTGGCGCGCTGGGTCGGCCACGAATCCGGTTTCACCGGCCTGCTGATCGCGGCGTTTTTCGGTTTCCTGCTGCCGGGCGGGCCGATCACCATCTATCCGGTGGCCGGCGCTTTTCTGCTGATGGGCGCCGATGCCGGCGCGGTGGTCGCCTTCATCACTTCGTGGACGCTGCTCGGTTATACGCGCGCGCTGGTGTGGGAATTGCCGTTCTTCGGCTCCGACTTCGTGATCTGGCGCATCGTCGAGGCGCTGCCGCTGCCGATTATCGCGGGGCTGCTGGCGCGCATCGTGGTGCGCACCGGGCTCGCCCGCATGGAGGTCAAAAAATGACCTTGCCGTCAACATTCTGCTCTGGCTGGTGGTCGGCGTCCTGGCGTTCCTCGCCGCCTTGCGCGGGCGCGTGCTGCTCAACGACGGCGCGCGCGAGGGCGTGTGGGAATTCATCCGCCTGCTGCCGCGCATCGGCGCCGGCGTGATCGGCGCCGGATTCATCGCCGAGGTGCTGCCCAAGGCTTTGGTCGCCTCCTGGCTCGGCCCGCAATCGGGTTTCGTCGGCGTCCTCATCGCGACGCTCGGCGGCGCGCTCACGCCGGGCGGACCGGTGGTCGGATTTTCCATTGGCGCCGCCGCGCTCAAAGGCGGAGCGGGCGCGCCGCAGGTCATCGCCTATTCGACCGCCTGGGCGCTCTATGCGATTCACCGGCTGGTGATCTGGGAAGTGCCGATGATGCCGCCGCGCCTGGTGTGGCTGCGCGCCGCGGTTTCGGTGCCGCTGCCGTTCATCGCGGCGGCGATCGCGCTGGCGCTCGGACAGCCGTGACTACAAAGCCCCGTTCCAAAACAGACGAGAGACCTGCCACACTGAAGCCAAAGGAACGAAAAAAGTGGAGGATGAAATGCCCAACAAAAAGACTTCGATCAAAAGCCTTGCGATTTTCCTCGGTGTGGCCGCGACGATAGTCGGATTTCAACCGAAGCTGGCGGCGGCCGACGATTATCCCAACCGCGTCGTGCAGTTGATCGTGCCTTATCCGCCCGGCGGCGGCGTCGACACCGTCGGCCGCGTGATCGCGCAGAAGCTCACCGACGCGCTCGGCCAAAACGTCATCGTGGTCAACCGCCCGGGCGCCGGCTCGGTGATCGGCGTGCGCGACGGCGCCAAGGCTGCGCCCGACGGCTACACGATCTTGATGCTGGTGACCGGCGCCAGCCTGCCGGCCAATACCGGCTACGATTTGCACAAGGACTTCGCGCCGATCGGGTTGATCGCCTCGATCCCGATCGTGATCATGGCCAATCCGTCGGTGCCGGTGAAGTCGATGTCCGACATCGTCGCGCTCGCCAAGAAGAAGCCCGGCACGCTCACGGTCGGCACGCCGCCGTCGCCGACGCTGAATTATTTCGGCGCCGTGCAGTTCAAGAACATGACCGGCATCGACGTCACCGTCGTCACCTACAAGGGCACCGGGCCGCTCACCACCGACCTGCTCGGCGACCACGTCAAGCTCGCGTTCAACACGCTGCCGCCGGCGATCGGCAACATCAAAGCCGGCAAGCTCAACGCCATCGCGGTGGCGGCGCCGCAACGCCTGGCGGCGATCCCGGATGTGCCGACCACCGCCGAATCCGGGCTGCCGGGTCTCGACATCGTGCAGTATTACGGACTGGTCGCGCCGGCCGGCACGCCGCCCGCCATCATCGCGCGGCTCAACAAGGAGCTGCGCAAGATCGTCACCTCCGAGGACATCAAAGCGCGCATCATCGCCGACGGCGGCGGCCCGGTCGCCTCAACGCCGGAAGAATACGCCGCCAATATCCAGCGCGAGGAAGGCAAGTGGGCGGCGCTGATCAAGAAGCTCGGGTTGGTGGTGAACTAGGGCGTGGGTTCGAAAACCGCTGCCAAATATGACTTGGATGCGCCATTCGTTGCCCTTTGTCAGGGCAAAGCGGACGTGGCGCAGGCGCGTGGCCACGCCCGTTTTCGAGCCAAAGCGGCCCTATGTAACTTTACAGCGAGCCGATCATTGGCTGTAATACGTGCCTCGGTAGACGCGGCAGACCTTTGTCGGGCTCGCCTCATCCAACCGCAAACAAGAACAATGAGGGTGAACGCAACTAAACAATAACGAGGAGGAACAAGATGAGCACTAACAAACCTGCATCCGTTTCGCGACGCCGGTTTCTGAGGGACACCGGCCTCACCCTTGCCGCAGCGCCGATGCTCTCCGCGCCTTTCGTGTCGAAGGCTTGGCCGCCGACAAATCGCTGTCGATCGTGCAATGGGCCCACTTCGTCCCGGAATACGACACCTGGTTCGACAAATTCGCCAAGGACTGGGGCGAGAAGAACAAAGTCGCGGTCACGGTCGACCACGTTCCCGTGCAGAACATTCCCGCGCGCGCGGCCGCAGAAGCGTCGGCTCAGTCGGGACACGATCTTTTCGGGTTCAACGGCGCCGGCGGCGCGCATCTCTATCGCAAGTTCTTTATCGACGTCGCCGATCTCGTGAAGGAAACCGAGAAAAAGTACGGCAAGGTCTCCGTCATCGGCAAGCAGCTCGGCTACAACCCGGACGGCACCTGGTCCGCCTTCCCCGATTTCTACATCAACTTCCCGGGCATGTATCAAAAGAGCCTATGGGACGAGATCGGGATGAAGCCGGACACGTGGGACAATCTGCGCATCGGCGGCGCCAAGCTGAAGGCGAAAGGCCATCCTGTCGGCATCTCGCTCGGGCACAGCAACGACCCGAGCACGACTTGGCGCGGCCTGCTGTGGAGCTATGGCGGCGCCATCCAGGACGAGGCCGGCAAGAAAATCGTCCTCAACAGCAAGGCGACGGTCGAGGCCACCAAGTACGTTGCCGCGCTCTACAAGGAAGCGATGACGGGGGACGTGCTGTCCTGGAATGACTCGAGCAACAACCAGTATATCGTCTCCGGCGTCGGCTCCTACATCATCAACCCGATCTCGGCTTACCGGACCGCGCAAAAGCAGAACAAGAAGCTGGCCGACGACATCTACGTCATCGAGCCGCCGAAGGGCCCGGTGAAGCGGATCATGGGCGCCGCGTCCGAATTCTATGGCATCTGGAAATTCGCCAAGAACAAGGAAGCGGCGAAGGAGTTCCTCAGGTACTATGCGGCGAATTGGCCGGAAGCCTTCAAGGCGAGCGAGGGCTACAACAATCCGTGCTTCGCCGGCCTTGTGCCCAAGCCGATGCCGATCCTGTCGAACGATCCGACATCGACCCCGAACGACAAGCTGAAGATCCTGCAGGACTCGGACCAGTGGTCCGCCATCCCGGGCTATCCCGGGCCGGCCACGCCGGCGATGGACGAGATTTACTACCAGTTCATCCTCAACGACATGATGGCGAAGACGGCGACGGGCCAATCGAGCGCCGAAGAGTCGGTCAAGTGGGCCACGCGGCAATGCGAGGCCATCATGAAGAAATGGGCCGGCAAGGCCTGATCGCGTCATCCCGGACCGCGCGTTGCGCGCGCGGTCCGGACATGCCGGCGCTGTGGGACGCCGGCTCAAAGAGGCAGACACGAATGACGCGCCGCCGAGGAATCGGCGGCGAGTGCTTTTGCTTTGAATTCTGGGAGGTTCAATGGCTGCTGTATCGACAAGGAACATCGTCAAGAAATTTGGTGATGTTCCCGCCGTCAACGGCATTAGCTTGGAAGTGCCGAACGGCGAATTCATGGTGCTGCTCGGGCCGTCGGGCTGCGGCAAGACGACGTACCTGCGCATCATCTGCGGGCTTGAGCAGCAGACAAGCGGCGACCTTTTGATCGGCGGCGACATCGTCAATGATATGCCGCCGCGCGCCCGCGGCGTGGCCATGATGTTCCAGAGCTACGGCCTCTATCCGCATTTCACGGTGCGCAACAACATCGCCTTTCCGCTGAAGACGCAGAGCGTTCCCCGCGCCGAAATCGACAAGAAGGTCGCGTGGGCCTCGCAATTGCTCGGCATCGGGCATCTGCTCGACCGGAGGCCGCGCCAGCTTTCGGGCGGCGAACGCCAGCGTGTCGCGCTCGCGCGCGCGCTGGTGCGCGAGCCGACCGTGCTGCTGCTCGACGAGCCGCTGTCGAATCTCGACGCCAAATTGCGCGCCTCGGCGCGCCTGGAAATCAAGCAGTTCCAGCAGCGCGTCGGCATCACCACGATTTATGTGACCCACGACCAGGTCGAGGCCATGGGCATGGGCGATCGCATCGCCGTCATCGACCACGGCATCGTGCGCCAGGTGGGAACACCGACCGAAATCTATGACGACCCCGCCGATCGCTTCGTCGCGACCTTCGTCGGCACGCCGCCGATGAATATCGTCGCGCAAGAACGGCGGCTATCTCGGCTTTCGGCCGGAGAATTTCCTGCCCAAGGAGATGATGGACGACGAGGCCTTCACCGAATTCAAGTTCCGCGTCGACCGCTCCGAATATCTCGGCTCGGAGCGCATCGTGTACGGCGCGATGGAAGGCTTCGATCCGAACCAGGTGGTCACGGCAAAACTTCCGCCGGCGCACGTTGCCGACGAATGGATCCGGCCCGGCGAATGGCATCCTTTCGCCGTCCGCAACAGCGCGCATGCGCAATTTCGACAAAGACGGCAAACGCGCCAGCCGCCACTAGGATAGGTCATACCGATGGTCGCAATCGCTGATTCAGTTCCCAAGCCGGCCTCGCGTTTCCGGTTCATTCTGGACCGGCGCGATGTGCTCGGCGCGCTCTTCGTCGCGCCGGCGATCCTTTATGTGCTGTTGCTGGTCGGCGTGCCGTTCCTGATGGCGGTGTATTACTCGGTCAGCGCCTACACGATCTACGATCCCTCATGGCAGCTTCGTCGGCCTGGCGAATTTCGAAGACATCCTTGAAAACCCGTCGTTCCGGGAGACGCTTTACAACACCTTCATCTTCACGTTCGGATCGCAATTCCTCGGCCTCATCCTCGGCAAGTTCGGCGCGCTGGTGCTGCTGCGCCCGTTCCCCGGCCGCAAATTCGTCAGGGCGCTGATCATCTTGCCCTGGGCGGTGCCGGTCGCGCTGGCGACGGTCGCCTGGCAGTGGATGTTCGATTCGCTCTACAGCGTCATCAACTGGATCATTCATCGCGCTCGGCTTCATCACCCGCGAGGAGGCGCCGAACTGGCTTGGCACGCCGCATCTGGCGATGCTGTCGGTGATCGTCGTCAACGCCTGGCGCTTCTTCCCGTTCGCCATCGTCATTTTCCTTGCCGGCATCACCGCCGTCCCGCAGGACGTGCTCGATGCGGCGACCGTCGACGGCGCCGGCTTCTGGCGCCGCAACTACCAGATCATCGTGCCGATGATCCTGCCGATCGTCGCCATCGGCCTGATTTTCGGCATCGTGTTCACGTTCACCGACCTGTCGATTGTCTTTCTGATGACCCATGGGCGGCCCCATCGGCGCGACCTCGGTTCTCGGCTTCGCGGGTTTCCAGACCGGCATCACCTCCGGCGACGTGTCGCACGGCGCCGCCATCTCGCTGTTCATGCTGCCGGTGCTGCTCGTCGTGGTGATCTTCATGCTGCGCTTTATCCGGCGGCGGGAGATCTGACATGCCGCGCGTCACCGTCGCCAAAGCCTTGCAAGAAACCTCCTTCTACGGCGCGGTCGCGTTCTTCTTCGTGCTCGCGGCATTTCCGTTCTACTGGATGCTGATCACCTCGTTCAAAACGAACGCAGACCTCTACAACGTCACCAATATCCCGTTCTGGTTCAACGACCCGCCCACGCTCGAGCACTTCCGCTATCTGTTCGAGAAAACCTTGTTCACGACCTGGCTGTTGAACTCCGTTGATCATCGGCCTTTGCGTCACCGCCATTACCCTCGTCACCGCGCTGCCGGCCGCCTACAGCCTGGCGCGGATGACCGGCCGCAACGGCGAGGCTCTCGGCATCGGCATCTTCCTGACCTATCTCGTGCCGCCGACGCTTCTGTTCCTGCCGCTGTCGCGCGTCATCGCTGCACTGGGCTTGCAGAATTCGATGTGGGGGCTGGTCGTCGTTTATCCGACCTTCACCATCCCGTTCTGCACCTGGCTGCTGATGGGCTTCTTCAAGTCCATGCCGCCCGAAATCGAAGAGGCCGCGATCGTCGACGGCTGCAGCCTGTTCGGCGCCTTCATCAAAATGGCGATCCCGCTGTCGGTGCCGGGAATCCTGACGACGATTATCTTCACCTTCACGCTGACCTTGCAGGAGTTCGTTTACGCGCTGACCTTCGTATCCGCGTCCGACCAAAAGCCGATCACGCTCGGCGTGGCGACCGATCTGATCCGCGGCGACGTCTTCTACTGGGGCGAGATCATGGCCGGCGCGCTGATCGCCAGCATCCCGGTGGCGATCGCCTATAACCTCTTCCTCGACCGCTTCATCGCCGGCATCACCGGCGGCGCCGTCAAATAAACAAATCTCAATTTACCAGCGCTCGTCTTGAGCGCTACTGCCGCAGCAACCCGCAATAGCGGCTGGTGCCGTTGTTCCAGCAGCCGGTCTGCTTGCAATAGTTCAATCGCGCGTGGCAAGCGGCGATGCATTGCGTTTGCAAAGCGGGGTTGACCGTTTTCAGGCAGAGGGCGAGGCAGGTCTTCTGCTCGCCGCTGCATTTCATCGGTGCGGCCGGGACCGGCGTTGCGATGAGGGATAGAGCGATGATCGCGGGGGCAAATTTGCGAATCATGCCGTCTGGTTAGCACGGCCGGCCGGCGATCGTCTCGGGGCGCTCAAGGCCGCGAAGTAGCCGAGCGCGCTGAGCACGGCGATGCAGAAGCTCACCGGCCAGTCGGTGTGGTAGGCGAGCGTAATGCCTAGCCAGGCTTCGCCGAGCGCGAACAGGGCAGCGAGCGTCAGCCCGCTCCACAGCCCGGTGGTGAGGCGCTGCGCGGCCGCCGGCGGGCCGACCATCAGCGTGAACACCAGCAAGACGCCGACGATCTGCGCGCATTCCGATACCGCCAGCGCGACGATCGCCAGGAAGGCGGTCGATACGAAGCGCAACGGCACGCCTTTGGCTTCCGCCAGTTCCGGCTGCAAGGTCGAGAAGATCAGCGGCCGCATGATAAACGCAAGCGCGACCAGAGTAATCGACGCCGAGCACCGCCAGCGTCGCGATCATGCCGTGATCCACCGCCAACACATTGCCGAACAACAGCGCGGTCGCCTGGGTCGCGAACGACGTATAATAGTGCAGGAACAGCAGGCCGAAGCCGAGCGCCAGCGACAGCACAATGCCGATGGCGATGTCGCGGTTGCTGATGCGCTCGCTCAGCGCGCCCATCACGATGCCGGCGGCGAGCGTGAAACCCAGAAGCCCCCAGAGTGGCGCGAGGCCGATCAATCCGGCGCCGGTCGCGCCGGCGAATCCGATATGCGACAGCGCGTGGCCGGCGAAAGTCTGCCCGCGCATCACCAGGAAATAGCCGACGACGCCCGACACCACCGCCACGATGCCGGCGGCGGCGAAAGCATTGGTCATGAATTCGTATTGGAACATGTCAATGATGATGGTGGTCATGGCCGCCATACCCATGGTCGTGGCCATGCTCGTGTGAATGTTCGACCCGCTCGAGGTCGCGGCCGCGCGACATCACGAAAATATGCCCGTCGGCGCGCACCACGCTGATGTCGGTACCGAACAGGCGTGACAGCACGGGCGCGGTGACGACTTCATCGATGGTGCCGAGCACTGCCTGGCCGTTGCCGAGATAGAGCACGCGGTCGAGGGTGCCGAGCAGTTGGTTAAGTTCATGCGCGCTGAACAGCACGGTGATCTTGCGCTCGCGGCAGACCTTGCGCACCACGTCGATCGCCACCTCCTGATGGCGCGCGTCGAGGCTGATCAGCGGCTCGTCGAGCAGCAACAGTTTGGGCTCGCCGATCAGCGCCTGCGCCAGCAGCAGCCGCTGTCGTTCGCCGCCGGACATGTCGGACAGCGCGCGCTGCGCCAAATTGCGCGCCCCCACGGAATCGAGCGTTGCTTCGATCATGCGGCGATCAGCTTGCGAGAGCGAAGGCAGGCCCCAGCGCTCGCCGTGTAGCGATGAGCCGATGAAATCGAGCCCGCGCACCCGCAAGTCAGGCAGCACCGTACGCACCTGCGGCAGATAGCCGATGGCGCGGTCGCCGCGCTGCGGGGTGCGGCCGAATACGCGCACCGCCCCCGCGCTTGGCGGCAGCAGGCCGAGAATGGCGCGCATCAACGTGGTCTTGCCGGCGCCGTTGGGTCCGAGCACGCCGATGAATTCGCCGGGCCCGATGGCGAAGCTGGCATCGGCGAGCACCGCGCGCCCGCCGATCCTGATAGTGGCGTGGTCGAGTTCGACGACGTTCACGAAGACGGACCCGCGAGCGCTTTTTCGGTGTCGGCGAGTTGGCCAAGCATCCAGTCCTGATAACTGAGATCGGGCGGCGCGGTTTCGGTCACGCCGACCACCGGGATCCTGGCGTTGCTCGCCAGTTCGACCAGATGCTGGACGACTCTTGCTGGAGGCCTGCTTGTTGTAGAACAAGACGCGGACCTTGCGTTCTTTCAGGTCGCTGCTCGAAGGCCGCGACGTCGCGCGCGCTCGGCTCGGTATCGTTCATGACCGCAAGCTGGAACTACTCGTTGCGCATTTTCAAGCCCAGCGCCTCAGCCATATAGCCGAACACCGGTTCGGTGGCGGTCACGGCCTGGCCCGCGTATTTGGCCTTGATCTGCGCGATGCGCTGCGTGACGCGCTCGAGCGAGGCGAGAAAGGTCTTGAGCCGCGCGGAATAATCCGCAGCGTGCTCTTTGTCCGCCTTGTTCAAGTTCCGCTTCCAGCGCCATGGCGACGCGGCGGATGATTGCGGGGTCGTACCAGAGATGCGGATTGTCGCCCGCTTTGCGTGCCGTCAGCGCCGCGACGTTGATCACCAGGCGTCCCGGCCGCGGCGCCGCCGCCAGCAGCTTTTCCATCCAGGGGTCGTAGTCGGCGCCATTGACGATGGCGATCTGCGCGTTGGCGATCTGGCGCACGATGCCCGGCGTGGTCTCGAACAGATGCGGGTCCTGGTCCGGATTGTTCATGATGCTGACGACCGCTACCCGGTCGCCGCCGATCTGGCGGGCGATGTCGCCGTAGAAATTCTCCGCCGCGACCACGGCGATCTTGCCTTCAGTCGGCACGGCGCGCGCGCGGCGGCACGGGAAGCGCAAGGCGAGCGAGAGGCGCAATACGACTGAGGCAAGGACCGGGGTGAGCTTCATGGCGTGCACAGCCTTTAGGTAGCCGGGCGCTTCGAATATGTAACAATATAACATATCAAAAGGCAAGGCCGCTGACGGCGCACTTTACGCCGCGCCCGTGCTGCACATTCGCAGCGTGGCGGAATGATTAAAGCAACTTTAATTTTTCTGCGGCGTAGCTAGCGGGCTCGCAGTTTGCCGACGGACCAATCGGTTGCGCGAGCAAGACGGCCGGAAGAATTCCGGCCGGCATAGGACTGAGAAATGTCTCAAGCGTTGCAGATTATCGACGAGCTCGAGGTCGCGCTTAAAACCAATTCGGCCGAACGCCACAACGCGATCCTGAAGAACGTCACCGGCCTGTTCCTGGCCGGCCACGACCGCATCACCGATGAAGTCATCCTCGGTGTTCGACGATGTCATCGTGCGCCTGGTCGAGCACGTCGAAAGCCGCGCGCGGGTCGAATTGAGCATGGATCTGGCGCCGATCGCCAATGCGCCGAACCATGTCATCCGCCGCCTGGCCGCCGATGACGACATTACCGTCGCCGGCCCCGTGCTGGCGCAATCGCCGCGGCTGACCGATGCAGAACCTGGTCGAGATCGCCAAGAGCAAAGGCCAGTCGCATCTGAGCAAGATCGCCGAGCGCAAGTCGCTCAGCCCGGCGGTCACCGACGTGCTGGTCGACCGCGGCAATGCCGAGGTCGTCACCAAGGTGGCGGTCAACGCCGGCGCGCGGCTGTCCAAGACCGGCATGTCGATGATGGTGATGCGCGCCAGCGGCGACAACGAGCTGACCCAGGCCATGAGCCGGCGCGCCGATATCTCGCCCGCGCTGTTCAAGCGGCTGCTTGAACTACGCCACCGAAGAGGCGCGCCACGCGCATGCTGGCCAGGCCGGGCCGACCGAACGCGACGCCATCAACCGCGTGCTCACGCAGCTCGCCAATCAGGCCGGCAGCCAAGACGTTTCGCCGAAGGAATATCGCCGCCGCGCAGCGTCTGGTGCTTTCCTTCAGCCAGGACACCGAGCAGACCCGCACCAAGGTGCTGCAATTCGCCGACGGCAACCGCATCGCCGAACTGGTCGCCGCGCTGTCGATCCTGAGCGGCATTCCGATCGCGCTGATCTCGCGGCTGATCCGCGACACCGAGCCGTTCGGCGCCATGGCGGTGTGCAGGTCGATCGGGCTGGATTGGTCGGTCGCGCACGCGGTGCTCAACACGCTGCCCGGCATCGGCGAGGACCGCGAGGACAAGTTCGAGGAGATGGAAGAGCAATACGCCCGGCTGTCGGTGGCCTCGGCCGAGCGGCTGCTCAATTATTGGCAAGAGTGTCAGACGCGCCAACCGCTGCCGAACTGACGCTCGCTTGCATAAAGTACATTATCAGGTTTGATCGCCGTATCGCTCCGCCACCGCGGCGGCGACGAAAGCTTTGCGTCCCGGCCGGCCGGTGGTCGTGCCGTGCGCGGCGCACCAGGCCGGAAACGTGACGGGGTCGATGCGCACGCGCATCACCGGATGACCATAGGCCTTGAGGCCCTTCTCCATTTCCTCGGCGAGCTTGCGCCACTCGGCCCATGTGCGCGGCAGCGACGCACCGTCGTCGAAAATTGTCAGCAGCGCCGGATAGTCGGCCTCCTCGATCCAGAACACGCCGACCGCGGGCAGGGGTTTTTCGTCGGAAGGCGGCATCCGTCACCAGCCTGTTGCATCCAGGGCCGATGCTACGCTAGGCACAGGGCGGATCAACAACAGTGTGCAGTATGCGTAAAAAAGCCTGCCTTATTTCGCGCCTCGATACAGCCGCTTTGAGCCGCCGCGCGCTCGTCGCCGGCCTGCCTCTGTTGCTGGCGGGCTGCGCCACCGCCGACTACAGCGGCTTCCATGACAACGGGTTCGGCCTGACGCCGGTCGACACCACGACGGTCGATCCCGGTCTGCTACGCACCGAGGTCGACTGGAAGGGCCATGAGAAGCCCGGCAGCATCGTGGTCAATATTTCCCAGCGCCGGCTCTTTCTGGTCGAGGCCGGCGGCAAGGCGCTGCGTTACGGCATCGGCGTCGGCCGCTCCGCCGGCGCGAATTTCCGCGGCACCGGCGTGATCGGCCGCAAGGAGAAGTGGCCGCATTGGACGCCGACCGAGAACATGATGGCGGCGATGCCGGTCTACCGGCATTACACCAGCGGCCTGAACGGCGGCCCGGAAAATCCGCTCGGCGCCCGCGCGCTTTATCTCTACCGCGACGGCCACGACACTTTCTTCCGCCTGCACGGCACCAGCGAGCCGGAGAGCATCGGCCAGGCGGTCTCGTCCGGCTGTATCCGCCTGTTCAACCAGGACATCATCGATCTGTACAACCGCGTGCCGGTCGGTACCCATGTAACGGTGGTGCAGGCCTGAGGCCGCTGGGCCGCCTCGAGCGGCTGCATCCGCCTATCCAATCAGGACGTTACGCCGAGTTGATCCGCGAAATGGTCGGCGCGAGGGCGCAGCGGCCTGATGCGCTTGTATTGCCGCCGATGGCGGCCCATACCAGCAAGGTTCTTGAACACCTTGCTTGAAATTCGTTTTGCGAATGACGGCCTGCTTTGTGCGGCTGTGGGATTTGGCAAGCCGCATCGTTTCATTGAACGGGTTTTGACATGACCAAGATCGTAACTCCGCCGTACAAAAGAAGCGTCGCCGACACTGTCACCTATGGAATTGTCGGTGGTGTGCTTCTCTTGGGCGTGCTGGCATTTATCTTTTTGCAGTAGCCGCGGCTTGAGTGCGTAACCGAGCAGGAGCGTCTCTTCAAACCAATAAGCGCTGACAGGTGCGCTTTGTCGTGGAAACTAGATTTGAAAATCATTCGCCACTGGCCAGATCGATGTGCCTGCCATCCGCTTCTGTCTTTTGGCCTGACTGCGGTATGGCAGCGGCTCCGTATTGGACTAGCTGGCGTGAGATAGCTTCATTGCTGTGCGACTTCGCCACCTGCAATGGATATTGCCCGCGCGAATCCCGATGTATCGGGTTAGCGCCAAGCCGTAGCAAGGTTTGTGTATGAGCCAAGTCGTCACGTCGGACGGCGAGATTTAACGCTGTATCTCCATCAGGGTTCTCCTGATCAATCTTCGCGCCCGCGTTAATAAATACGGCTGCGGCGGTGGCGACATGGCGGGCGGCAAGGGTGTCCATAGGCAAGGGATTGTTTATGCCGGAAATGTCGGCGCCGTAAGCGAGTAACAACCAAATGACGTTGGCGTCCGGCACGAGTTTGGCGGTGGCGGAATCGTCGAGATATCCAGTGACAAGCGCCTCACTGATTGCAGACTGGTCTTTCGCATTGGCGCCAGCCGACAATAAAAGCTTGATAGCGGCTAAGTCGTCGCTACGGGGCGTCCCTTTCGTAAAAGCTAATGGATATAGAAAGGCTAGGTGGAAGAGGGGTGTGTGCCCATCCTTATTTTTCGTATTGGGATTCGCGTGCGCTGCTATCAACGCTTGCGTGACAGCGAGAGTTCGGGGCATACGGGAAAATCCAATGGTGGCAAAATGTAATGCCGTGTTTCCATCGTCGTTCGCCGCGTTCACATTTGCGCCCGCTTGGATTAGTGCTTGAACTAGAATGGGATCCGCCCACCCTCCCGCGGCAATCATCAGAGGCGTCATGCCGGATCTGCCGACGACATTCGGATCGGCATGATGTTGAAGTAGCAGAAGAACAATATCCGAATTGCCTTTATCGATCCCGTAGTACAACGGCGCGTATCCACTCGCCGGGTCTTTCGCATTCACATTGGCGCCGCGTTGTAACAATAACGCAACCTGTGGCAGATTTCCCTCAAAAGCAGGATTACAGAGAGCGCAACCCGTTGACTCTTCGATTTGCGAATGAGTTACAAAATTATCGACGCATCCGGCAAGAGTCGACAGAGCGACCGTTGCCAATATTATCGTGCTTCCAATTTTACCCGCGGTCACCATCAATTTCTGTTATTAGCCATTTGGTATTTATCTATGATAAATCGTTCTTCTTTGGCTTCATCGTTTAACCGATTGATCTTTTCCTTCAGGAATCGCTGTGCATTCCAATTGCTGCTTTGCGCCTCATGCAATGAATCGAGCGCCAAGCCAGCCTCATGATATTGAACGCCACGCTCCGCAAGGTCTTCTCCCAACACGCTGAGCCCCCACAATGGCTCAGCTATCGTAACGAATGTCATGACGGTCTTTAACTTATCCCTAGTCGACATATTGTTGGCGCTTGCCACGATCGCCGTCTGGGCGCCCATGCTGATGATCTTCGAGACAGCGCCCAAGAGAGCCTTGCTTTTTTCATCTAGTCCTGCTGCGTCGATCATTGCGTTCCGGAGCTCACGGTTTCCGCTGACAATTTTTTCTATCTTTTCACGGTCATCTTTTGCAGAAATGCCGCGCTCTGTTTCGAGTAAGCCTTTCACGGCCTCGTATGCCGCTTTGACCTTATCAATGTTGACGCCTTTTAAAGGCGGATACCCCTTAAGACCTTCGAGTCCCTCCGCGACCGGGAGGTGATCAACAAATTCCCAGGCGAGGTCATGCTGCGCTTCCAGGCGCATGGCCTCGAATTCCTTGTCGTCGCGTCGCAATCCGTTTTCCCACTTTTGAACCTCGGCGAGTTTCGCAGTTAAATTATCGCGCAGCCTTTGCAGGCGCTCGAGGTTCTTGGAAGCCGATTTGGCCTGTGCCCGGGTGACGAACATCCCTGGGTTGACGACGCCGAGTTTCGTGTCTGAATTGGTGTTGCTCGCCAAATAGGTTTGTAGGCGATCGTCCACTCCAGCAATGACCGCGTTCTGCTCAGATTGAATTGTTGTCACCTTCTCGGATAGTTCGGCGCGGAACGTCGCCACCTGATCGTTGGCTTGTGAAGCCGCCACAGTTCTGTCGTGCTCGTCTTGTGCGGCCTGATCTTCGGCAGCGACTTGCTCCTTGATCTTGTTGACGGTGTCGGCGTAATCCGGCCACGCTTCCAATGTTTGTTCATAGTAGGCGAGCGCCGCGTGATGATCGCCGTCGCGCCAAGCGATGGCGCCCTGGCACTGACTAATGCGAGCGCGCACATTAGGCCCGTCGCGTAGTTGTTGCCGCAGCAAGGCCAAGCGCAAGGCCTCCTCAAAATTTTTACTATTGAAAGCGTCGTCTCCTTGTTGGCTGTAATGATCATAAAGTGCGTTTCTCTCCTGTCGCTCCCGCTCTTCCTGAATGTCTTGTTGGCTGGGGCCGCTAGGTGGATTGTATCGAGGTGCAGGCGAGCCGCCACAGCCGCCTTGCCCGCAGCGGCCCGCATAGGGCGCGAGTTGTTGGAAGTAAGCCCGTACCGGGTTACTCAATATTGCAGCGATGATCACAATTAAAATTGCGATCAAAAACCTGCCACGCACTACAACTCCCCTCGACGTAATCGGTTGACGATTACGTCCCAAATTTCCGAGGTATTCCGACGCTTCCCCCGACAGCCAGCAGCATCGCGTGTTTAAAATATAACTACTACTATAGCATGCGGCTTGAATACGCGGAAGCGAAGCAAAATGTCATGAAACCGCACTTTTTGCGCCTTCAGCGGAGACCTCCTATATCTCCTCCTCACGGAGCCCCACCGCCCAATGCCCCCCACTGAACCCGCCGCCGCCAAAATCCCCGTCACCGTGCTCACCGGCTATCTCGGCGCCGGCAAGACCACGCTGCTTGAACCGCATCCTGTCCGAGCCGCACGGCAAGAAATACGCCGTCATCGTCAACGAATTCGGCGAGATCGGCATCGACAACGAGCTCGTTGTCAACGCCGACGAAGAAGTGTTCGAGATGAACAATGGCTGCATCTGCTGCACCGTGCGCGGCGACCTGGTGCGCATCATCGACGGGCTGATGCGGCGCAAGGGCAAGTTCGACGCCATCATCGTCGAGACCACGGGCCTGGCCGACCCCGCGCCGGTGGCGCAGACGTTTTTCATGGACGAGCAGGTCGGCGCCAAGACCAAATTGGATGCCGTCGTCACGGTCGCCGATGCCAAATGGCTCAAGGACCGGCTCAAGGACGCGCCCGAGGCCAAGAACCAGATTGCCTTTGCCGACGTCATCCTGCTCAACAAGACCGACCTGGTGACGCCGGCCGAGCTTGGCCGAGATCGAAGCGCGCATCCGCGGCATCAATCCCTATGCGCGGCTGCATCGCACCGAACGCGCCAAGATCGACATCGCCGAAGTGCTCGGCCGCAATGCCTTCGATCTCGACCGCATCCTCGACATCGAGCCGGCATTTCTCGAGGCCGATGGCCACGATCACGATCATCATCACGGTCACGACCATCACGATAACCACGACCATGCCCACAGCCACGGCGGTCTGAAGCATTATCATGATGAGGAGATGCAGTCGGTCTCGATCAAAACCGACAAGCCGCTTAACCCCGACAAGTTTTTCCCCTGGGTGCAGGATCTGGTGGCGACCGAGGGCAAGGACATCCTGCGCTGCAAGGGCATCCTCAATTTCAAGGACGACCCCGAACGTTTCGTGTTCCAGGGCGTGCACATGATCCTGGACGGCGACCATCAGCGCAAATGGCAAGACGGCGAGACGCGCGACAGCCGCATCGTCTTCATCGGGCGGCATTTGCCGGAGGAAAAAATCCGGGCCGGGCTTTGAAAGCTGTATCGCGTAGCTGTCACACGATATTCGGTGTCATGCCCGGGCTTGACCCGGGCATCCATGATGTCTTGCCATGCGGAATAGTCTTACGTAAGTCCGTCCACGCCGATCTTTCTCATGGATTGCCGGGTCAAGCCCGGCAATGACAGCAGTGAGTGAAATCTCCACCTCCCTTCCTTCTCTCGCCGACCGCGTCCGGCCCATCGCCGCGAACGCGCCGATCGTCGGCGTGCATTTTCTCGGAAGCACGCCGGTGTTCGTGCTGGGCGAGGAAGCGCTGCTGTTTGCGCCCGAACAAGGTGAAAAGCGGGTGCGGGTCCACGGCGGAGCCATCCTGTCAAGCGCGAGCGATGGGGAGCGCATCGTCACCGGTGGTGACGACGGCAAGGTGATGGTCACGACGGCGGGTGGCGCCGTATCCGAATTTGTTTCCGACGACAACAAACGCTGGATCGACCAGCTCGCGCTCGGGCCGGATGGCGCGGTCGCCTGGTCGGCGGGCAAGATCGCGCACGTGCTCACCGGCAAAGGCGAGCAGCGGCAATTCGAGGCGCCATCCACGGTCGCAGGGCTGGCCTTCGCGCCCAAAGGCTTTCGTCTTGCCATCGCGCATTACAACGGCGTCACGCTCTGGTTTCCCAATGCCGGCGGCACCAAGCCGGAAAAGCTCGAATGGAAAGGCTCGCATCTCAGCGCCGCCTTCAGTCCTGACGGCCGCTTCGTGGTCACCGCCATGCAGGAGCCGACGCTGCACGGCTGGCGGCTGCCCGAGGGCCAGCACATGCGCATGTCGGGTTATTCGGCGCGCGTGCGCTCGCTCGGCTGGACGGCGGACGGCGAATTTCTCGCCACCTCGGGCTCCGAGCAGCTCATCCTCTGGCCGTTCGACGGCAAAGACGGACCCATGGGCCGGCAACCCAGGCTGATGGCGCAATCGAAAGCGCGGGTGTCGGTGGTCGCCTGCCATCCGCGCCAGCCGGTGGTGGCAGTGGGCTACGCCCATGGCGTGGTGACGCTGGTGCGTATCGATGATGGCGCGCTGATCCTGGTTAAAACGCGAGGGGGCATCCCCTGTCAGCGCGCTCGGCTGGGATGGCACCGGGCAGACGCTGGCGTTTGGCACCGAGGCGGGCGAAGCCGGCGCTTTGTCGTTTTAATTGCGGCGCCATTGCGCCCGAACAATTCGGCTGCCGTTCACCTTGGCCGCGTTATACCTGGAACAATGTGGACTGCGGGCCGTTGCTTCCTGCAATCGGCTCAACTGATTGCTCACGGGGACCCAAAATGACCGCTCAATCCTTCGTCCGCCGCCTTTTGCTCGGCGCGGCGACTCTCGTTGCGCTTGCCGTCGCCGGTATTGCGGTGCCGATTGCCGCTGGCGCACTCACGCCCGTCTATGCGCAAAGCGCCGACGACATGGCGTCCGCGCTCGATGCCTATGGCCATTGGGTGCGCGACCCGCGCTACGGCAATGTCTGGGCACCGGACGGCGTGCCGGCCGATTGGCGGCCCTATGAATATGGCCACTGGGTCTATACCGACGACTGGGGCTGGTACTGGGTCTCCGACGACCAGGAGGATGACTGGGGTTGGGTCGTCTACCACTACGGCCGTTGGGTTCATGACCGAGGGTCATGGTTGTGGGTGCCGGGCGACGATTGGGCGCCCGCCTGGGTCGACTGGCGCTATGGCGGCGACGACATCGGCTGGGCGCCGATGCCGCCGGACGATCTGGTCGACGCCTACGACGACGACGCGGAGTATTGGAGCTTCGTGCCGCTGCGTTACATCGGCGATCCGGAGCTGCGCCGCTATTACGTGCCGCGCGACCGCCGCACCGTCATCTTGCGCGAGACCCGCATCATCAACCGGCCGGTGCACATCGAGGGCCGGCGCGTCTGGGTCAATCCGGGCTTGGCGCCGGGCTTCATCACCGGCCGCACGCATGTGGCGCTGCATGCCTACAACGTGCGCCCGCGCGTGTTCGGCGCCACCGCCGGCGTGCAAGGGGCGGTCACTATCCGCCGCGACCAGCTGCGCAACAAAGGCGATATCCGGCGCGTCGCGCCGGTCACCATCCAGCGCACCACCACGGCGATCGCGCCGGTGACCGGCGCGCCGCCGAAACCGCTCGGCAAGGGTGAACACGGTCAGCTCGGCAGCCATCCGCCGCGCGCCGCGCAAGGCACCAGCGCTCCGCAACAGCAGCAACAGCAGACGGCGCCTTCAGGCGGGCCTCCGCATCCAGGTCCGGCGCCCGTGATCAATCCTGCACCCAAGCCGGCGAACCCGGCCATCGTGCCAAAGCAGCCATCGGGCACACCGCAAACGCAGGAACGGCGTGAGATACATCCGCCGGCCGGCAACGCTCCCGCAGGCGGCACCGCGCCAGCGGGCGGCAATGCGCCGGCCGTCCATCCGAACGGACCGCCGCCACCGCCGCCACCCTCGCCGAAGCAGCCCGCGCCGCCACAACCGCATCCGGTTGCACCGCCTCCGCCACCTGTTGTGCATGCTCCGCCGCCGCCTGTGGTTCATGCTCCACCGCCGCCGCCCCGGTCGTACACGCGCCACCTCCGCCTCCGGTGGTGCACGCGCCGCCGCCCGCTGTCCGACAGGCCCCGCCGCCTGCGGCTGCGAAGCCCGCTGCCAAACCGGGCGAGAAGCCCGCCGAAGTTCCGAAGTGAGGCAGCAACGGCGTCAATAAATAAACGGGCGGCCGCGAGGGCCGCCTGTTTTATGTCGATGGCCGGTGCGAGGCCGGCTAGGCGGCGAGCGCGCGTTCCGTCGCCGCGATCACATAGGATTTCAGCGGCGGGTAGCCGTTGAAGCCGACCGAGGAATAGGTCGAGGTATAGGCGCCGGTCGCCTCGATCAGCACCTTGTCGCCGATGGCGAGCGTAATCGGCAGCGGGTAGGGCGTCTTCTCGTACAGCACATCGACCGAGTCGCAAGTCGGGCCCGCCACCACGCACGGCCCGGACTCGTCGCGATCCCGGCGGGTGCGGATCGGATAGCGGATCGATTCACCGATCGTCTCCGCCAGCCCGTGGAACTTGCCGATGTCGAGATAGACCCAGCGGGTGTCGTCCTCCGGGCTGCGCTTGGCGATCAGCACCACCTCGGCCTCGATCACGCCGGCATTGCCGACCATGCCGCGGCCGGGTTCGATGATGGTTTCCGGGATGCGGTTGCCGAAATGGCGGCGCAGCGAGCGGAAAATGGCCTTGCCATAGGATTCCAGCTTCGGCGTCTTGCGCACATATTTGGCCGGGAAGCCGCCGCCGAGATTGACGGTCGAGAGCGCGATGCCGCGCTCGGCGCAGCTTCGGAACACCGCCGCGGTCGAAGCCAGCGCGCGGTCCCAGGCTTCCACATTGTGCTGCTGCGAGCCGACATGGAACGAGAGGCCGTGGGCGATAAGCCCCGCCTTTTGGGCGCGCTCCAGGATGTCGGCGGCGAATTCCGGCTCGCAGCCGAACTTACGCGACAGCGGCCATTCCGCACCGGTGCCGTCGCAATGGATGCGGCAGATCACGCGGCTGCCGGGGGCGGCGCGGGCGACCTTGTCCACCTCCGCCTCGCAGTCCACCGCGAACAAATTGACGCCGAGCCTGAAGGCGGCGGCGATCTCGCTCTCTTTCTTGATCGTGTTGCCGTAGGAGATGCGCTCCGGCGTGCAGCCGGTGGCGAGCACGGCTAGCGTCTCCTGCACCGAAGCGACGTCGAAGCAGGAGCCGAGCCGGTTGAGCAGGATCAGGATCTCCGGATGCGGATTGGCTTTGACGGCGTAGTAGACCTTGGTGTCGGGCAGGGTCTTGGCGAAGGCGGCGTAGTTGTCGCGCACGATATCGAGGTCGAGCACCAGGCAGGGCCCTTCCTCTTTGCGGTTCTTGAGGAACTCGCGGATGCGATCTGTCATTTCTCGTGTGACCCCTCAGATCAAAGTCGCTCATGGCCGTCAGCATTACGGGACAGCGAGATACGCCGCTGTTACCCGGCTGAGTGAGCCGTCTGCTGCCATGGTCTGGATGGGATGCGCCCCGCTCCGCGCCTGGCAAGATGGACAAGCCTCTTCGGACTCCGGCATTGGCGCCGGTCAACCCAAAAAAGCCCGATCCGTCGTTGCTTTAAGCCGCGTACCCCGTTGAGCGCGGGGATCGCCGGTTTCGCCTCCGGCTGCCGATCGCATGAGCTGGGAAGTGAGCTCACTTCCCGAGGCGGCTGTCCGGCCTCTTGTCCGGATGCCCACCGATCGACACACGGCCACAGGCACGTGCGAAAAAGGGCAACCCCCGGAATAATCCAACTGCGATGAGAGTCAACAATTTATCGCGCAGCGATGCACATGCATCCACCGCGGCGAACGTCGCAGCGTTAATTTTTCTGCGGAGGCGCGCCCACACTGCGCGGAGTAGGTCAGCGGACGAGCACGTTCTTGAACTGCCAGGGTCGCGCTTGTCGATCTCTTCCGGAAACAGCCCGGGCCGGCTGTCGAGCGGCGTCCAGTCGGTGTAGGCGCCGACCACCGGGCCGAGATAGGGTGTCTGCACTTCGAGGCAGCGCTTGTAGTCCATCTCGTCGGCCTCGACGATGCCGGCGTTTGGGTTTTCCAGCGCCCAGACCATGCCGGCCAGCACGGCGGAAGTGACCTGCAGGCCGGTGGCGTTTTGATAAGGCGCCACCTCCCGGGTCTCGTCGATCGAGAGCTGTGAACCGTACCAATAGGCGTTCTTCTTGTGGCCGTAGAGCAGCACGCCGAGTTCGTCGATGCCGTCGGCGATCTCAAGCTCATCCAGAATATGGATGTTCGTCTGCTTCTTGCCGGCATGACCGAACATCTCATGCAACGACAGCACCGCGTCATTGCAGGGGTGGTAGGCGTAGTGGCAGGTCGGCCGGTAAATGGTCCTTCGGCCGTCGCGGAGCGTGAAGTAGTCGGCGATCGAGATCGATTTATTATGGGTGACGAGGAAGCCGTATTGCGCCTGCGCCGTCGGCGTCCATGAGCGAACGCGGGTGTTGCCGCCGGGCTGGTCCATATAAATCGCCGCCTGACAGCCGGTCTTGTGCCTGTGCCCGTTGGCCGGCATCCATTTCTCATGGGTACCCCAGCCGAGCTCGGCCGGCTGCAAGCCCTCGGAAATGAAACCCTCCACCGACCACGTGTTGACGAAAACACCCTGCGGCTTGGGCTGCTTGGCGCGCTGGGTGTCGCGCTCGGCGATATGAATGCCCTTGATGCCGGACTTCTTGGCAAGCTTGCACCATTCTTCGCGTGTTTTCGGCACCTTGAATTTAACGCCGACATCTTTGGCAACGTTGAGCAAGGCCTGCTTGACGAACCATGACACCATTCCTGGATTGGCGCCGCAGCAGCTGACCGCGGTGGGCCCGCCCGGCTTCTTGCGCCGTGCGGCCAATATTGTCTCGCGTAGCGCGTAGTTGGAGCGGGCCTCGGGTCCGAGCTTGGGATCGAAGTAGAAACCCGGCCATGGCTCGACCACGGTGTCGATATAGAGCGCGCCAATCTCCCGGCAAAACTCCATCAGATCGAGCGAGGAGGTGTCGACCGACACGTTGACGCAAAACCCTTGGCCGCCGCCGGCGGTCAGCAGCGGCGCCAGCAGGCGCCGGTAATTGTCCTTGGTGACGGACTGGTGGATGAAACGGATGCCGCGCTCGTCCAGCATCTTGCGGTCTTTGTCCTCGGGGTCGATCACCACGAAGCGCTTCTTGTCATATTGAAAATGCCGTTCGATCAGCGGGAGTGTGCCTTTGCCGATCGAGCCGAAGCCGATCATGACGACCGGACCGGTAATGCGGGCATGAACGGGCCATTTGGGCATTTTCTGAAGCCTCCAGCGCTACTTGGGTGATATCCGCCGCTGCGCGTAAACGGAAGGGCGGCCGCGGCGAATCTGCCGCGGCGTCCACGAGAATCTGGCGGTTTTGCTTAAGCGGCGCGGGCTTGGCGCGCTTGCGCCAGGCGTCCGGTCGCTCGCACCAGTCCGCAGGCCGCGTCGAGCGCGCCGGGAATAAGTTCGAGCGCGAGCAGGCGATGACGCTCGAAGGGGCCGGGCAGCTTGAGGCCCGCCGCCTTCGCGGCCAAAAAGCCGAACCGGCTATAGTAGGGAGCATCGCCAATCAGAATGACCGCGCCATGGCCGAGCCGGCGCGCGTCGCGCAGCGCGCGGCGCACCAGCGCGGCGCCGATGCCGCGATTGCGGCAATCGGCCGCGACTGCGACCGGCCCCAGCAGCAAGGCCTTCTGGCCGCCACAGGCGACATTCCAAAGCCGGGCGGTACCGACCACGCGCTTGCCGTCTGCGGCGATAAGGCTAAGGCCTTCGGCCGGCAAACGGCCGTCACGCAGGCGTTGCGAGGTCTTGCGCGCCCGAGTGTCGCCGAACGCCTGGTCGAGCAGCGCCTCGCGCGCTTCGACGTCGGTTACCCGTTCTTGTCGCAACGAAATCATCTCAAGTTTTCCCTCTTGCGGCAGCGCATAGGCGCGCGCCGGCCGAACGCTTCCGTTGGAGAGAGGGAAAGGGGGAGGCAGGCGAACCCGCCTCCCGCCGATTTCAGATGTGGTAGGTCTTGAGCGGCGCGAAGCCGTTGAAGGCCACCGAGGAGTAGGTCGCCGTGTAGGCGCCGGTGCCTTCGATCAGCACCTTGTCGCCGATCTCCAGGCTGATCGGCAGCGGATAAGGCTGCTTCTCATACAGCACGTCGGCCGAGTTGCAGGTCGGCCCGGCCAGCACGCAAGGCGCCATGGCGTCGGCGTCCCGCGCGGTACGGATCGGGTAGCGGATCGACTCGTCCATGGTCTCGGCCAGGCCGCCGAACTTGCCGATGTCGAGATAGACCCAGCGCACGTCGTCTTCCTCGCTCTTCTTGGAGACGAGAACGACCTCGGCCTCGATGGTGCCGGCATTGCCGACCATGCCGCGGCCCGGCTCGATGATGGTCTCCGGGATGCGGTTGCCGAAGTGCTTGCGCAGCGCCTTGAAGATGGCGTTGCCGTAGGTCTTCACCGTCGGCACGTTTTTCAGATACTTGGTCGGGAAACCGCCGCCCAGGTTGACCATCGCGAGGTTCATGCCGCGTTCGCCGCACTCCTTGAACACGGCCGCCGCCGAGGCCAATGCGCGGTCCCAGGCATGCTGGTTGCGCTGCTGGGAGCCGACATGGAACGAGACGCCATGCGGCTCCAGGCCCGATTTCAGGGCATGTTCGAGCACGTCAACGGCCATCGAGGGCTCGCAGCCGAATTTGCGCGACAGCGGCCATTCCGCCCCGACGCAGTCCGACAGGATGCGGCAGAACACTTTGGAGCCAGGCGCGGCGCGGGCGACCTTCTCGACCTCGGCCTTGCAGTCGACCGCGTAGAGGCGGACGCCGAGTGCGAAGGCGCGGACGATGTCGCGCTCCTTCTTGATGGTGTTGCCGTAGCTGATGCGGTCGGGCGTGCAGCCTGCCTTGAGCACCAGCTCGATCTCGGAGATCGAGGCGGTGTCGAAGCAGGAGCCGAGCTTGGCCAGCAGGCCGAGCACTTCGGGCGCCGGGTTGGCCTTGACGGCGTAGAACACGCGCGTGTCGGGCAAAGCCTTGGCGAAGGCGTTGTAGTTGTCTTTGACGACGTCGAGATCGACGACAAGGCATGGCCCTTCGTCGTGGCGTTTGCGCAGAAACTCGCGAATGCGCTCAGTCATGGCGCTATTCCCCAATAGGCGGGGGCTTTTAAGGCCCCTGATGATGCGGTTTTCCAAGCATGGCGCTGCGCGCGATGGGGACGCGCAAGCGTTTCCGCTCTTTACACCGCTCAAGCTGCCTTGGATTGGAAAGGGGATGTCCCTGTCCGCACGGCCGGCAAAGATGAACAAGCCTCTTCGGTGACCCGCGCTGGTGGTGGAGACCAGCAGAGACCAGAGAAGCCCGATCGTCGTTGCTTCAAGACGCGTCCCCTGCTGAGAGCAGGGTTTGCCGGTTTCGCCTCCGGCTGCCGGTCAGATTTCTTGGAGAGCTTTGGCTTCTCTCTCCAGGCGGCTGGCGGGCCTCTTGTCCCGCTACCTACCGACCGACACACGTCCACAGGCACGTGCGAGTTTGGGCAACGTTGAAATAACAAATATTTCGCGCGATGCAAGAGAAATAGTTCCCCGCGCGCAGAAAACTTTCTTAACGAATTCTTTCCGGGGGAAGCGCGCCGCGCTCAGTCGCGGGCGGTGAACGGCTCGATGTGATGCGCGTCGCGCACGAACTGCGCCATGATGGCGATGCCGCAGAGCACGAACAGCCCGTCGAGGATGCGCTGCCCGAGGAAGCCGAGGTCGAACAGCGTGGCGAGCGCCCATGAGCCGGCGAAGGCCGCGCCGAACACTTCGGCGCCGATCAGGATGGCGGCGCTGATGACGGTGACGACGTTGAGCCAGACGATGTGGCGGCCTTGGGCCATGCAGAACCTCCTTGAAGACGGCGGCAATCTCTATCGAATCCGGCTGGCGGATCAAGCCCATAAAGCCTAGATAAACCGCCATGAATCGCCCGCAATCGAGCCGCCGCCTCCGGCGCAAAATCCCCTGCTTGCCGGCTGGACCGGCCCCTTCGGCCTGCCGCCGCTCGCCAGCATAGAGCCGGAGCATTTCCGTCCCGCTTTCGACCGAGCGCTCGCGCGCCACCGCGCCGAGATCGACGCCATCGCAGCCGAGCCTTCGGCCGCCGACCTTCGCCAACACCATCGAGGCCCTGGAGCGGAGCGGGCGCGACCTCGATCGTGTCTCAAATGTGTTCTTCGTGCTCGCCGGGGCCGACACCTCCGACGCCCTGGAGGCGGTCGAGCGGGATATTTCGCCGCTGCTCGCCCGCCACAGCAACGCGCTCTACCTTAACCGGGCAGCTCTATGCCCGCATCGCCGGTCTCCATGGCCGGCGGGAGGCGCTCGGCCTGAGCCCCGAGCAGGCCCGCGTGCTCGACCGCTATCACACCCGCTTCGTGCGGGCCGGCGGCGCGCTCGATAAGCCGGCGCAGGACCGGCTGGCGGCCATCAACGAGCGGCTGGCGAGCCTCGGCACCCAATTCGGCCAGAACGTGCTGGCGGACGAGAAATCCTATGCGCTGATGCTGGAGGAGGGCGACCTCGCCGGCTTGCCGGATTTTGCCCGCGCCGCGGCGCGTGCCGCGGCCGAGGAGCGCGGCCAACCCGGCCAATACGCCATCACGCTGGCGCGCTCCTCCTGCGAGAGCTTTTTGCAGTTTTCGGTCCGCCGCGACCTGCGCGAGAAGGTGTTCCAGGCCTGGATCAAGCGCGGCGAGAATGGCGGTGCGACCGACAACCGGGCGCTGATTGCCGAGATGGTGGCGCTTGCGCGCCGAGCGGGCGAAGCTGCTTGGGTTTGCGACCTTCGCCGACTACCGGCTCGACGACCAGATGGCCAAGACCCCGCAGGCGGCGCGCAAGCTGCTCGACGAAGTCTGGGGCCGCGCGCGCGCCAAGGCGCGAGGCCGAGCGCGACGCGCTGCAGGCGATGATCGCGCAGGAGGGCGGCAACTTCGCGCTCGCGCCGCACGACTGGCGCTATTACGCCGAGAAGCTGCGTAAGGCGAAGTTCGATTTGGATGAGGCCGAGATCAAGCCCTATTTCCAGCTCGACAAGATGATCGAGGCCGCCTTCGAGACCGCGCGCCGGCTGTTCGGTCTCAGCTTCACGCCCGTCAATGTGCCGCTCTATCACCCGGACGCCCGCGCCTGGGAGGTGAAGGACAAAAGCGGCGCCCATGTCGGCCTGTTCATCGGCGATTATTTCGCGCGTGCGTCGAAGCACTCGGGCGCCTGGATGACCTCGCTGCGCGATCAGGAAAAACTTATCGGCGACGTCCGCCCGGTCATTCTCAATGTCTGCAATTTTTCCAAGCCGGCGGCCGGCGAGCCGGCGCTGCTCTCATTCGACGACGCCCGCACGCTGTTCCACGAATTCGGCCACGGCCTGCACGGCCTGTTGTCGAACGTGACCTATCCGCTGCTCGCCGGCACCGGCGTGTCGAGCGATTTCGTCGAACTGCCCTCGCAGCTCTACGAGCACTGGCTGGAAGTGCCGGAGATCCTGCAAAAATATGCGCGCCACGCTCGAACGGGCGAGCCGATGCCGAAAGCGCTGCTCGACCGGCTGCTGGCGACCCGCACCTTCAATCAGGGCTTCGCCACGGTCGAATACACCGCCTGCGCGCTGCTCGATCTCGACATTCACGCGCTGCCCGATGCGCGCCAAACTCGACGTCGAGCCAGTTCGAGCGCGACGATCTGGCGCGCATCGCAATGCCGGCGGAAATCGTCATGCGCCACCGCCTGCCGCATTTCCAGCATCTGTTCTCCGGCGGCGGCTATGCGGCTGGCTATTATTCTTATATGTGGTCGGAGGTGCTCGACGCCGACGCCTTCGAGGCCTTCGAGGAAACCGGCGACGCCTTCGATCCGGCGACCGCGCAGCGCCTGCGCGATTTCATCTACAGCGCCGGCAATCTGCGCGACCCGGCGGAGGCCTACAAAGCCTTCCGCGGCCGCCTGCCGGCGGTCGATGCGCTGTTGAAGAAGCGCGGGCTCGACGCGGTGGCATAATATTTTGCGCGTGTTATCGTTCGCGCATGTCCGCAGCCCCGGCACCCTCCAATGACATCCCCGACTGGCGTCTCACCGGCGACTGGTGGGATCTGTGCAATTGCGCCATCGGCTGCCCGTGCAATTTCGGCTCCGATCCGACGCTCGGCTATTGCGAGGGCGTGCTGACCTGGCTGATCCGCGACGGCAATTACGGCGATCTGAAAATCACCAAGAACCTCGCCGTCGTCCTGATCATCCATTGGGAAGGCAATGTCTTCGAGAAGAACCGCGAGTTCGGTTTCCTGATCGACGACCGCGCCAATGCGGCCGAGCGCGTGGCGCTGGAGAAAATCTTCACCGGCTATGCCGGCGGCGCCTTCGCGGCCTGGCGCGATCTCACGCTTGAGCCTCGACGGCGTCGAATTCGTGCCGATGAAGGTCACGCACGACGCCGAGAATTGGAGCGTGCAGGTGCCGGGCATGGTCGAAGGGCTCGGCGGTCCGTTCCGCAAATTCATGGTGCCGGAGGGCGACACCTGCCGCATTTACAACGCGCCGCGCCCCGAGGTCGTGCCCGGCTTCCTCACCGTCGGCCAGGCCAAGCGCAACGTGGTCACCGGCGCGTTCGGGCGTAATTGGGACTGGTCGGAGCGATCGTCCAAGCACATTGCCTTCGACCTGCGCGGGCCGAAAGCCTTCTCCTGGCGTCAATCGCTGAAAGCCCAATGACACGCGAGGCGATCTCCGACGGCGCGCCGACGCGCCGCGACCGCGTCATCGTGGCGCTATTGCTGTTGCTTGTCGCCGCGCTGGCCTGGGCCTTCACCATCGACCAGGCGCGGCAGATGGACGCGATGGAAGCGGCCATGTGGCGCGACATGAACATGTCGATGAACGGCATGGAGCCGTCCTGGACGCCGGTCGATGCCGTGCTGCTGTTCGTGATGTGGTCGGCGATGATGGCGGCGATGATGGTGCCGGGCGCCGCGCCGATGGTGGCGGCCTTCGCGACCATCAACCGGCGCCGCCGCGAGCGCGCCGCGCCCTACGTGCCGACGGCGATTTTCCTCGCCGGCTATGTCATCGCCTGGGCCGGGTTTTCGATTATCGCGACGGCTTTGCAGTGGCTGCTGCAGAAGACCGAATTGCTGACGACCATGATGCAGTCGGCGTCGTATGCGTTTCTCGGCCGCGCTGTTTCTCGCCGCCGGGCTCTACCAGTTCAGCCCGCTGAAGGAGCGCTGTCTCAATTATTGCCGCTCGCCCGACGGCTTTATCCTGAGCGAATGGCGCGACGGCGCGCCCGGCGCCATGATCATGGGCCTGCGTCACGGCCTGTTCTGCATGGGCTGCTGCGCGGCGCTGATGGCGCTGCTGTTTGCCGTTGCCGTGATGGACTTGCGCTGGGTCGCCGGCCTCACCGTGCTGGTGACCGCCGAAAAGCTGCTGCCGGGCGCGAAATTCTGGCGCGTGGCGATCGGCGTGGCCTTGATCGCCGCCGGCGCGGGTTTCGCGTTCGCGGCGATTAGGTTTACATGAACGCATGAACCTTCACACCGCCGGACATCGCCGCGGCGTCGTTTGCGCGCCGCATGCCGCCGCCGTCGAGGACGGCCGCGCCATTCTGGCCGAAGGCGGCAACGCCATCGAGGCGATGATCGCCATGGCCGCGTCGATCGCCGCGGTCTATCCGCACATGAACCATATCGGCGGCGACGGCTTCTGGCTGATCCGCGAACCCACGGGCCGCGTGCGCGCGCTGATGGGGGCGGGGCGGGCCGGCGCCAAGGCGACGATCCAGCTTTATCGCGACGCCGGCCACGACGAGATTCCGGCGCGCGGGCCGCTCGCCGCGCTCACGGTGCCGGGCGCGGTGGCGGCCTGGATGCTCGCGCTCGAAGCCGCCAAAGCGCATGGCGGCAAGCTGCCGCTCGGCGTGCTGCTGGCGCCCGCGATCAAGCACGCGCGCGAGGGCTATGTCGTGACCCGCAGCCAGGCGCGGCTGACGGCGGAAAAACTGCCCGAGATGACGCAGGCCGCCGGGTTCAAGGAAGCCTTCCTGATCGACGGCAAAGTGCCGGAGGTCGGCGCGCGGATCAAGCAGACCGCTTTCGCCGCGACGCTCGAGCAGCTCGCGCAAGCCGGGCTCGACGATTTCTATCGCGGCGATGTCGGCCGCGAGATCGCCGTCCGATCTGGAGCGCATCGGCAGTCCGGTGACGCGCGCCGATCTGGAAAAATTCGAGGCCATTATCGCCGAGCCGCTCAGCGTGCGCGATCGCGGGCCGGCACGCTTTATAATGCGCCGCCGCCGACGCAAGGCCTGGCCTCGCTGATGATCCTGGCGCTGTTCGAGCGCCTGCGCGTCACGCAGGCCGAAAGTTTCGAGCACATCCACGGCCTGGTCGAATCGACCAAGCGCGCCTTCCGCGTGCGCGACCGTGTCGTCACCGACCCCGACAAGATCGCGCTCGATCTCAATCAATTTTTGTCGCCCGCTTTCCTCGATGCCGAGGCCGCCAAGATCGATCCTAAGAAAGCCGCGCGCTGGCCGGCAGCCGCACGGCGAAGGGCGACACCATCTGGATGGGCGCGGCGGATGCCTCCGGTCTCGTGGTCTCCTATATCCAGTCGCTCTATTGGGAATTCGGCTCCGGCTGCGTGCTGCCGGGTACCGGCATTCTGATGCAGAACCGCGGCTCTAGTTTCTCGCTCGACCCCAAAGCGCTCAACGCGCTCGCGCCCGGCCGCCGCCCGTTCCACACGCTCAATCCGGCGCTCGCCGCGCTCAAGGACGGCCGCGTCATGGCCTACGGCACCATGGGCGGCGACGGCCAGCCGCAGTCGCAGGCCGCGCTGTTCACGCGCCACGTCACGTTCCGCCAGCCGCTCGACAAGGCGCTCGACGCGCCGCGCTGGCTGCTCGGCCGCACCTGGGGATCGACCATCACCAACCTGCGGCATGGAATCCCGCTTCGACGGCAATCTGATCGACCGCTTGATGGCGGCCGGCCACGACATCGCAGGTCCTCGATGAGGCCTTATTCCGACACTATGGGCCACGCCGGCGCCGTCATCCTGCATCCCGACGGCACGCTTGAGGGCGGCCACGATCCGCGCGCCGATGGCGGCGCGGCGGGCGTGTGAATAAATTGCGCGTAACCGCAACACTGTTACACGCCCCCATTCCGCCGCACTCCGTGCTAAGGTGCGGCGAACATGATCCGCGCCGTCCTCATCGCCATTGCGACAGTAATCTTCGCCGCGCCCGCGCTGGCGCATCCGCACGTCTGGGTGACGATGCACAGCGAGCTGGTCTACGCGCCCGACGGCACCATCACCGGCGTGCGCCATCACTGGGCCTTCGACGACATGTTCTCGGCCTTCGCCACGCAAGGCCTCGAGACCAAGGAGAAGGGCAAGTTCACCCGCGAGGAGCTGGCGCCGCTCGCCAAGGTCAATGTCGAGTCGCTGAAGGAATATGACTACTTCACCTACGCCACCGCCGACGGCGTGAAAGACGCCGCTGAGCGATCCGCTGCCGGACTATTGGCTCGACTATAAGGACACCATCCTGACGCTGAACTTCACGCTGCCGTTCAAGACGCCGGTGAAGGCCAAGGAGCTCAAGATCGAGGTCTACGATCCGACTATTTTCGTCGACTTCGAATGGGCCAAGGACAATCCGGTGCATCTCGTCGGTGCGCCGCACTGCAAGGCCGACGTGGTGATGCCGCGCGAGATGACCTATGCCGAAGGCAAGGCGCTCAGCAACATCCCCGCCGACCAGACCAACACCGCGATGGCCTGGGGCGCGCAGTTCGCCAATAAAATTCTGGTCCACTGTCCGTAAAATCGAACAGACTCGGCGGGGGCGGCGTGCGTGCACGGGGAATTGTTCAGATGACGTCCGGCCGCGCTCGACTTGGCGCATTGCGCGCTGTTCATCCTTGGCGCGCTGCTGGTTCTGTCGGTTGGTCGACGCCGCGCTGGCGCAGCCGTTCGGCGCTGACGCGCGGCGCACCGCCGCCCGAGATCGGCGGCATCGCCGGCTGGGTATTCGCCAAGCAGGCCGAGTTCTACCGCATGCTGTCCGGCACCATCCGCGCCGCCAAGACCGACGGCAGCGCCGCCTATACGCTGATGGGCATTTCGTTCCTCTACGGCATCTTCCACGCCGCCGGCCCCGGCCACGGCAAGGCGGTGATCTCGTCCTATCTGGTCGCCAATGACGAAACCTGGCGGCGCGGCATCGCGCTGTCGTTTGCCTCCGCCATCCTGCAGGCCTTCACCGCGATCGCCATCGTCGGCATCGCCGCGGTGCTGCTCAACGCCACCGCCCATGCGATGGGACACACCGTGCGGGTGATCGAGATCGTCAGCTATGCGCTGATCGTGCTGATCGGCCTGCGGCTGTTATGGGTGAAGGGCCGCGCTTTTTTGAAATTGCTGCGGCCGCAGCAGGACCACCATCATGCCATGACCACGCCCATCGATCACGATCATCACCATCACGACCATGGCCACGATCACGCGCACCACGATCACGATCACGGCGACGAGGCGCATGCCTGGGGCCACGCCCATGCGCCGGAGCCGAGCGAGCTGAACGGCCCGCATTGGCTGCGGCGCGGGCTCTCGGCCATCGTCGCGGTCGGATTGCGGCCCTGTTCGGGCGCCATCATCGTGCTGGTATTCGCGTTGGCGCAGGGCCTGTTCTGGATCGGCGTCGCCTCGACCTTCGTGATGGGGCTCGGCACCGCGATCACGGTCGCCGCCGTCGCCACGCTGGCGGTCGCCGCGCGCGGCTTTGCCGGGCGGCTGGCCAAGGGCAAGCCCGGCAAGGGCATGTTGTTTTTGCGCGGCGTCGAGACCGCCGCCGCCGTGCGTGATCATCGTCTTCGGCGTCGCGCTGCTCACCGGCTACATGGTGAGCGAGCGGCATGGTGGGGGTTTAACCGAAGTCGGCCGGCTGCAGCACGATCGGCTGGCCGTGCGGGGTGCGGTCGCAGGCGTGGTCCCAGGCATCGCGATAGCGATGCAAGGTGTCGTGCGTCGTGACGCCTTTTTCCGCGACGATCTTCTCCAGCGCGTCGAGCCAGTGCGAATAATAAGTCTCGCCGGTGTCGGGATCGCCGGCGCCTTGCGCGCGCTTGATTTCGGCGGCCAGCGCCGCCGCCCATTCCGGCCACGTGAACAGGCCGCGCTCATACAAAGCGCAGCGTCATGGCGAAGGCCTGCGCTTCCCACGGCTCGCGGAACACCGGCCCGTCGGCGTCGCGCGGCACGCCCGGCACGGAGATCGCGGCGCGCAGCGCCGAGCGCGGGTCCATCGCCATTAGGCGCGCTCCAGATACGGTTCCCAGGCGTCGACCGACACCGTCAGCGTCGGGTCGCCCTGTTCGCCCCACAACTCGCGGCCGTCGAAGCGCACGGTGTAGAGCCATTGCGGATCCTCGCCGGCGCCGGTCGCGTTGCTGTCCGGAAACACATGGCAGCCGATCACGCGCTCGATGGTGCCGATGTGCCCGCGCACATAGCGCGGCAGCCGCGTGTGGGTGGGGGGATTGATGTTCTTCATCCGCACTTTGTCGCCGGGATTGAACGCAGGCTTGGTATTGGTGTCGCGCTCGGTCGGCCCGCCGCGATGCAGCACCTTCAGCACGTCATCGGGCGACAGCACGCGCTTGACCGGCTTGGGCGAATGCAAGCGAATGCCCGGCTTCGATCTCGTCGTCTGCCACCAGCCCGCGCTGCTTCGACATCAGTTCGAGCGCGGCAAACCAGATCTGGTAATAGCTCATCGCCAGATATTCGCCGGGCGGGCGGTTCTCGCGCGCAAAGCGCCCCATGTCGATATTCCAGCCGCCCGGCATGCCCATCGCGAGTGTCAGCGCGAAGGCGCGCTTTTCCCATTCGGCGTGGAACACCGGCTCGTTCGGCTCCGGCTTGACCGGCCCGTGACCCTGCGTGCCGCCGAGGTCTTGCCCGCCGTTCATTTCGGACCTCCTTCGGCAAGCCGGTGCCGATCATCGAATCGCGCGTGACGAGGTCGGCGAGTTTCTCTTCGCTCCAGCCTTCGGTGCCGGCGGGCCGCATCGGCAGCACGAGATAGCGGATCTCGGCGGTCGAATCCCACACGCGGATTTCGGTGTCCTGCGGCAGCGTGACGCCGAAATCGTTGAGCACGCCGCGCGGATCGGCGACCGCGCGCGAACGGTAGGGCGCCGATTTGTACCAGACCGGCGGCAGGCCGAGCACCGGCCACGGGTAACAAGAGCACAGCGTGCACACCACCATGTTGTGCAGCTTGGGCGTATTCTCCAGCGCGACGATGTGCTCGCCCTGCCGTCCGGCGTAACCGATTTCGCCGATCGCGGGCGTGGCATCCTTGAGGAGCCGCGCGCGATAGGCCGGATCGGCCCAGGCCTTGGCCACCACGCGGGCGCCGTTGCGCGGGCCGACTTTCTTCTCATAGGTCTCGATCAAGAGATCGAGCGCGGCCGGATCGACATAACCCTTCTCGGTCAGCACGGTTTCCAGCGCGCGCACGCGCAGTTCGGTTTCCGACAGCTCGGAATGGTCGTGGTCGTGATGATGGTCGTGATCGTGTCCGGACATCGCCGTACTATAAGCAAAATACCCGCCTTTGTGCCATCATCGGCGCCATGAGTTTTACACCTATGATCGCGCTCGCCGACCGCATCGACCGCCTGAATACGGCGATAGGCCGCGCGGTGGCGTGGCTGGTGCTGGTTGTCGTGCTGCTGCAATTCGGCCTGGTGGTGGCGCGCTATGCGTTCGGGCTGGGCTCGATCTGGCTCACCGAAACGGTGATCTACGCGCACGCCACGCTATTCATGCTGGCGGCGGCCTGGACGCTGCGCGCCGGCGGCCATGTGCGGGTCGACGTGTTCTACGCCGAGGCCACGCCGCGCACCAAGGCGATCATCGATCTCGCCGGCAGTGCTGCTGCTGCTGTTGCCGTTCGCGCTGGTGCTGGTCTGGCTGTCCGTGCCCTACGCCGCGCGTTCCTGGGCGATCCTGGAACGCTCGCAGGAACCGAGCGGCCTGCCGCTGGTGTTCGTGCTCAAGACGCTGATCCCGCTGTTCGCCGTGCTGATGGCGCTGCAAGGCGTGGCGCAGGCGATCCGGGCGCTCAATCTTCTTATTCCCTTCCCCGCTTGCGGGGGAGGGTGGCCGGCGAAGCCGGCCGGGTGGGGGTGCTTAATGATGGTATTACCCCACCCCGGCTCGCTTCGCTCGCCGACCCTCCCCTTTCAGGGGAGGGATTAATGCCGCTCGCTGAAATCCTCGCCATCCTGATGGTCGCCGCGGTCATCGCCGCGCTGATGGCCGGCTATCCGGTGGCGCTGACGCTGGCCGGTGTGTCGCTTGCCTTTGCGGCGCTCGGCCACGTCATCGGCGCGATGGGGTTGGGAATCCTCGGCGCGCTGCCGCAGCGCATTTTCGGGGTGATGACCAACGAAATGCTGCTGGCGATCCCGCTGTTCATCTTCATGGGCGTGATGCTGGAGCGCTCGCGTGTCGCCGAGGAGCTGCTCGAGACCATGGGCCGGCTGTTCGGCACGCTGCGCGGCGGGCTCGGCATTTCGGTGATCATTGTCGGCACGCTGCTGGCGGCGGCCAAAGGCGTGGTCGGCGCCACCACCGTGACCATGGGCCTGATCGTGCTGCCGGCGATGCTGCGCTTCGGCTACGATCCGCGGCTCGCCGCCGGCACCGTCGCCGCCACCGCGACGCTGGCGCAGATATTTCCGCCCGCCACCGTGCTGGTGCTGCTCGGCGACCAGCTCGGCAATGCGTTCCAGGCGGCGCAATTGTCGAAAGGCATTTTCGCCCCGCGTTCGGTCAATGTCAGCGACCTGTTCGCCGGCGCGCTGCTGCCGGGCTTGGCGCTGGTCGGGCTCTATTTGCTCTATCTGATCGCGGTCGCGATCCTGCGGCCGAAGGCCGCGCCGGCGATGCCGGCCGATCCGAACGCGCCGCGCGGCTTCGCGCTCGCGCGCAAACTCGCTCCAGGTGCTGGTCGCGCCGGTGCTGCTCATTCTGGCGGTGCTCGGCTCGATCCTCGGCGGCGTGGCGACGCCGACCGAAGCAGCTTCGGTCGGCGCCGTCGGCGCCATTTTGCTCGCCGCGCGCAAGGCCGGGCTTGCGCGGGCTGATGATGCCGGTGGTGGAGAAGACCACGCAGATCACCGCCATGATCTTTCTCATCCTGATCGGCGCCACTGTGTTCAGCCTGGTGTTCCGCGCGCTCGGCGGCGACGACATGGTGCATCGCGCGCTCACCAATTTGCCCGGCGGGGTCAACGGCGCGGTGCTGGCGGTGATGCTGGCGATGTTCCTGCTCGGCTTCGTGATGGACGCCTTCGAGATCATCTTCGTGGTGGTGCCGATCGTGGGCGCCGGCGCTACTGGCGATGCCCGGCGTCGATCCGGTCTGGCTCGGCATCATGATGGCGATGAACCTGCAGACCTCCTACATGCACCCGCCGCTCGGGCCGACGCTGTTTTATCTGCGCGGCGTGGCGCCGCCCGAAATCACCACGCGGCACATCTATGTCGGCATTATCCCGTTCGTGCTGATCCAGCTGGTCGCGCTGGTGGTGCTGTGGTTTGTGCCCGGCTTTGGCGACCGCGCTGCCGCACGCGCTTTATGGGCGCTGACGTCCGCTCAAGCCGGCCAGAACCGCTCGACCGCGATCCAGAGCCAGACCGTCGCCGGCCAACAGCAGCGACAGCAAAATGGCGGCCGAGCCCATGTCCTTGACGCGCTTGAGCGCGAGGTCATGGTCGCGGCTGACGCGGTCGGCCAGTTTCTCGATCGCGGTATTGAGCAACTCGACGATCAGGATGACGACCAGCGTGCCGATCAGTGCGAAACGCCTGCCGCATCCGCGGTCAGGAAAAAGGCAAGCGGCACGCCGATCGCCAGCACCACCAATTCCTCGCGGAATGCCTGTTCTGATCGCGCCGCCGCAACCAGGCCGTTCCAGCTATTGAGGGTCGCCCGCCAAAGTCGTTTCACGCCATCCGCCCCTGCCCAAAACCGCAGGCTACGGTATAAGAGTTTCCCATGAAAGCCGCCGAAATGTTCTCGCTGACGGGCCGCGTGGCGCTGGTGACCGGCGCCTCCAGCGGGCTTGGCATCCAGTTCGCCAAGGCGCTGGCCGATAACGGCGCCTCGGTCGCGCTGGTGGCGCGGCGCGCCGACCGGCTCAAGGCCCTCAAGGACGAGATCGAAGCCAAAGGCGGCAAGGCCATCGCCATCGAAGCCGATGTCACCGACCGCGCCGCCATGAGCGCGCGCCTTTGACGCCGCCGAAAAAGCCTTCGGCACCGTCACGATCCTGGTCAACAATGCCGGCATCGCGCAGTCGGCCCGCCGCGCTATCGACGTCACGCCCGAGGAATGGCGCAAGGTACTGGGCGTCGATCTCGATGCGGTGTTTCACAACGCGCAGGAAGCCGCGCGCCGCATGCTGGCCGCCAAGCAGCAGGGCGCCATCGTCAACATCGCTTCGGTGCTCGGCCTCGGCGTCGCCAAAGGCGTCGCCGCTTATGCCACCGCCAAGGCCGCCGTCATCCAGATCACCAAGGCGCTGGCGGTCGAGCTCGCCTTCAAGGGCGTGCGCGTCAACGCCATCGCGCCCGGCTGGTTCGTCACCGAGATCAACGACAAATATCTGATGGGCGAAGCCGGCGAGCAGCTCAAGCGCGACATCCCGATGGGCCGCTTCGGCAAGGCCGGCGATCTCGACGGCGCATTGCTGCTGCTGGTGTCCGACGCCGGCAGCTACATCACCGGCGCGACCCTGGTGGTCGACGGCGGACAGGTCGTGCAGATCAAGGGCTAGGGAGATCATGGACTTCACTCTTTCGCCCGACATCGAAGCCCTCCGCCTGCGCGTGCGCGCCTTCGTCGAGAAGCAGGTGCTGCCGCTGGAAGCCGATCCGGTGAATTTCTCCGAGCACGAGAACATTCCGGAAGACCGCCTCGCCGAAGTGCGCGAGAAGGCGAAAAAAGCCGGCCTGTGGGCGCCGCAGTCGCCCAAGGAATATGGCGGCATGGAATTGCCGATCGTCGCCTGGGCGGCGATCTACGAGGAGGCCGCGCGCTCGCTCTTTGGTCCGCTCGCCATCAACTGCATGGCGCCCGACGACGGCAACATGAACATGCTCCGCCTGGTCGGCACCAAGGCGCAGAAGGACAAATGGCTGAAGCCCATCGTCGAGGGCAAAGTGCGCTCGGCCTTCGCCATGACCGAGCCGGCGCCCGGCGGCGGCTCCGACCCGACCATGATCCGCACCAAGGCCGAGAAGAAGGGCGGCAAATACATCATCACCGGCCGCAAATGGTTCATCACCGGCGCCGACGGCGCGGCGCATTTCACCGTCATCGCGCGCACCAGCGACGACAAGCGCCGCGGGCTGACGGCGTTTCTGTTTCACAAGGACCAGCCCGGCTGGCGCATCGTGCGCCGCATTCCAATTCTCGGGCCGGAAGAGCACGGCGGCCATTGCGAATTGGAATTCACCGGCCTCGAAGTGCCGGAAGAAAATGTGCTGATGGGCGAGGGCGACGGCATCAAGCTGATGCAGATCAGTCTCGGGCCGGCGCGGCTCACGCACTGCATGCGCTGGACCGGCTGGGCCAAGCGCTGCCTCGAAATCGCGCAAGCTTATGTCGAGAACCGCGAAGGCTTCGGCGTCAAGCTCGCCGACCGCGAGAGCGTGCAGATCAAATTGGGCGAGGTCGCGCAGCAGATTCAGATCAGCCGGCTGCTCACGATGCATGCCGCATGGATGCTCGATCAGGGCGGCCGCGCCCGCAAGGAAGTATCGATGGCCAAGGTTCAGGTCGCCAACACGCTGCATCAGGCCGCCGACGTCGCGATCCAGCTGCAGGGCGCGCGCGGTTTTTCCAAGGACACGGTGGTGGAGTGGATCTACCGCGCCGCGCGCGCGGCGCGATTGGTCGACGGCGCCAGCGAAGTGCACATGATGGTGCTGTCACGCTTCCTGCGCGAGGAAGGCCGCGACTTCTGGCAGTGGGGTCCCGGCGAGGGACGAAGAAACGAGCGCTAGCTGTTCGCCACCGCGATTTCCAGCGGAAAATCGTCAACGACCTCGTGTCCCGTTATCGGTGACGATGAAGGTGTGGCCGAGGAAAATGCCGAACAGGCCGTCCGGCGTGATCGGATTGGGCTCGGCCATGATCACCATGCCGGGCTTCAATATCTCCTCGAATTTTTCCGCCGCGACGTGCTCGGCCACGATGTGCGGCTTGTCGGTGACGAGGTCGATGCCGTGGCATTGGGTCGGCCGCGACTGATAACCATTGTCGCGGAAGAACCTGCTGGCGGTGCGCATCGCTTCGACCGGTTTGCCCGGCGCGATCTCGGCAATGATGCGCCGGTAGCCGGGCAGCGTGATCTCGTTCCAGAATTTTTTCACCATCTCGGTCGGCTCGCCGACGCAAATGGGTGAGCCGATTTGCGCGGTGTAGCCGCGATAACCGGCGGCCAGCTCCATATTGATGATGTCGCCCTTCTGCAGCACGCGGCCGGAAGGGCGCGGATTGCCGAAAATCAGCGCCGGGTTCGCCATCGGCGTCGAGCCGATGATCAGGAAGTCGATATCGCCGCCGCCTTCGAGGATGGCCGCGCCCGCCGCGGCGCGCAGTTCATACTCCTTCACGCCGGGCCGTGCCCGCGCCACCATTGCGTCCATGGCGTTCTTGCACAGCACCCCGGCCTTGCGGACGCAGTCGAGTTCCTCGGCGCTATGGATCGATAGCAGCTCGTGCAGGAAACCCTTGGTGAAGACCAACTCGGCATCGGGGAGATTTTCGCGCAGCACGTCGTATTGATTGACCGGCAGATAATCGCCGTGCCGCGGGTCGATCTCCATCAGGCCGATGCGGCCGCGCTCAAGTTTTAGTTCGCGGATGCGCTCGACCATGATGTCGGCATAGCGCCCGTTGCGGCTGTGGCGGACGTCCTTGACGGCGATCTCGACCTGCCGGCGCACCGCTTCGGCGTGCGTGCCGCCCATGGAATAGATCATGGTCGGCTCGCCCTCGAGCGGGACCAGCACGTAGCTCGACAGCGCGTGCCATTCCCAATGGCCGGTCAGCCACAACATGCCGCCGCCGAAGCTCCAATGGCTCGGACCGCCGGGGACGATCAGGACGTCGAGTTTTTGCTCGCGCATTTTCGCGCGCAGCGCCCGATAGCGGCGGTCGTATTCCGCCTTGGAGAACTGCTCCCACACCGCGTCGCGGTAATAAGGCGTGTCGCGCATATTGGCGAAGGGCAGGGACTGGTCGAGCTTGGTGCGCACGACCTCCCACGGCTGCGGGCCGATGCGGGGCGGAGTGATAGCCATTGTGAGTATTTCTCTTAGTCGACCGGTTTGATGTTGGCTGCTTTGGCGAGCTGCTGCGTCGCGGCGAGGTCGTCTTTGAAAAACTGGCCGAATTGATCGACGCTGATATTCGCGGGCTCGACCCCGAGCTTGGCGAGTTTTTCCCGCAGCACGGGATCGTTCAGCGCCTTTTCGGTCACGTCGTGAATCTTGTTTACGATGTCGCGGGGCGTCTTTACCGGCGCGGATAGCCCGTTCCAGAAGCGGAACACGGCGTCCGGATAGCCGGCTTCGACCACGGTCGGCACGTTCGGCAGACGATCGACGCGCTTCGGCGAGCTGACGGCCAGCACCCGCAGTTTGTCGCTTCCGAGCGCCGAGGCCGCCGCCGCCAGCGGAATGAAATAGTAGTCGATATTTCCGGCCATCACCTGCACAAGCCCGCCTTCCTTGAACGGCACATGACGGACGTCGATCTTGGCGGCGAGTTTGAACCGCTCGGCGGCCATGTGCGAGGAGGAGCCGATGCCCGCCGAAGCGAACGTCAGCGTGCCGGGGTGCGCCTTGGCGGCGGCGACGAGATCGCCGACGGTCTTGAACCCGCTCTTGGCGGAAGCGACGATGATGTTCGGCGAGGTGCCGAGCAAAACCACCGGAATGAAATCTTTCACCGGATCGTACGGCAGATGGCTGTGCAGCATGGTTTCGGTCGCCATCGACGACGAACTGGTCACTAGCGTGTAGCCATCGGGGTCGGACTTGGCCGCGCTCGCGAAGCCAGTGGCTCCGCCGGCGCCGGGTTTCAGTTCGATAACCATCGGCTGGCCGATCAGCTGGGACACATGGTCGAGGACCACCCGGCTGACCGTGTCCGAGGCGCTCCCGGCCGGGAAGGGGCTGACCACTCTGATGGGCCGGTTCGGATATTGCTGGGCATAGGCCGGCACGGCCACGGCAATCAGCATTGCCGTTACGGCGGTGCGGTACAGCGTGCGCGTGAGGGTTGCCGGATTTTTTGTGACAATGGAAATCATGCCGGTTAATCCCGGTAGCTGGGGTCGATGCCGTCAAGCACCCGCAGATACGCCGCCCAGTCGGCGCTGCCGCGGCCCGAGTCATGGTGCTCGTATTGCTCGGCGGTCTTGGCACACACCGCCTCCGGCACCTCGACTAGCTCGCTGCCCGTCGCTTCCAGCTTGAGCTGGATGTCGGCGGCATCGAGCAGCGCCTTCATCAGCACAAAACTTTCGCGCGCGGTCTTGCCGACCGTGAGCAGGCCGTGATTGTGCAGGATCATCGCACGGTTCTGGCCGAGATCCTTATTGATGCGCTCGCGCTCGGCGAAATCCTCGGTAATACCTTCATAGCCGTGATAGCCGATGCGCTTGTAGAAGCGGATCGCTTGTTGCGACACCATGCGCAGGCCGTGCTTGAGGCCGGCGATCGCCATGCCGTTATTGGTGTGCACGTGCACCGCGCAATTGACGTCCGGCCGCGCGCTCAGCACGCCGCCGTGCAGCGTGAAGCCGGGGCGGTTGACGCCGGCCTTCTCGTCGAGGTCCTCGTCCATGCTCACCTTCACCAGGTTGGACGCGGTGACTTCGGTGTAGAGCAGCTCGTGCTTTTTCATCAGAAACATGCGCGGCTCGCCGGGAACACGCATGGAGGAATGGTTGTAGATCACGTCGTCCCAGCCGTAATGCGCGAGCAGGCGGTAGACGGCGGCGAGATCGACGCGCGCCTGCATTTCGGCCGGTGAAATTCCATCTCGTGTGGCGATCTTGGGAACGCTGGCGAGCTTGTTCATTGGGGTTCCTCCCATTTGACGGGAGATTACCACACCGGCCGCGCTTGGCCATATCGTGTTGCGCCGATATAGAGAGCGCATGTCCCAGCCGATCCAAATCCGCATGGCCGGTTATGGCCCGCCCACCACCGGTTTCAGCAAATCGCTCAAATTCATCGGCGATAAATTGCAGAGCGAGTTCGGCGGCCGCGTGGCCATCGATTACATCTGGAATATCATGGATCACGGCCACAAGGCCGAGGAGATCCTCACGCTGGTCGAGAACGGAGTGATGACGCTCGGCTATCAGTCGTCGAGTTATCTGACCGACCGCGTGCCGGAACTGGGCTTCGTCGACCTGCCGTTTCTATTTGCCAACAACGATCAAGCCCGCGCCGCCATGGACGGCGCGCTTGGGCAGCATCTGGCGCGCAAAATCGAAGAACGCATCGGCTACCGCATCCTCGGCTGGTTCGAGAACGGTTTCCGCCACATCTCCAACCGGCTGCGGCCGGTGCATCTGCCGGCCGATCTCAAGGGCATGAAGATCCGCGTGCTGCCGAGCGACATTCAAAAACGCACATTCGAACTGCTCGGCGCTATTGCGATGCGCATGGACCTGACCGAAGCCATCGCCATGATCAAAGCCGGCACGCTCGACGCGCAGGAAAATCCGCTTGCCAATACCGTCACCTATGGCGTTCACAAATTTCATAAGTTCCACACGCTCACCTCGCATTTCTATATTTCGCGCCCTATTTTTCTGCACCGCGCCTCGTTCGACGCGTGGCCGGACGATCTCAAGCAAGCGCTGCAAAAGGCGGTGACCGAAGCGGTCGCCTTTCAACGAAAATTGGCAGTCGAGGAGCACGACACCTCGCGCAAGGCGATCGAGGACGCCGGCTGCGAGATCGTCGAACTCAATGCCGAAGAGCACGCCGCCTTCGTCGACGCGGTTCAACCGCTGATCGCCGAGGCGCGCAAGATATACGGCGAGGAAATGTTCAAATTGGTGCCGCATTCATAACGCCGCCGGCTATTTCTTCTGCACCCAAAATTGATACATAGCGGCGAACGTATCCGGATTCTCGGTTTCGAATTGATGCCATTGCGCCAAATCCGTCATAGTGCGATCGGCGGGGAATTGTTGCGCATATTTCCGCAACGCCCGGCCATCGAGATCGAAGCCGAGTAATTGCAGATCGTTAGCAGCGATAAACGACGCGATCTCCGGCAATGTCAGACGAATCTCCTGCGCATGGAATAAAAGATCGCGGCATTCGCTGGTGTTGTAGAAGTCTCCAGACAAAGTCACTTGCCAGAGCGCCGTGCCTTCGGCGCAATCATGCAGTTCTTGCCGGCAACGGCGGATGTCCTCGGCGCTCGGCCGGTAGCCGCGCTCGGCGATAAAATCGCGCACCGCGACGACGTTCCGGCGCGCGACCTCGCTGTAGAGACCTAGCCGCATGATGCCGGCGGGACGCAGCATCACGAGCAGCGCACGCCAGCCGGCGAACGGGTCGTCCAGATGGTGCAACACGCCAGAGCATTCGATCATGTCAAAGGTCCGGCCGATCGACGGCAGCCGCATGATGTCGGCCTGGGCGAATTCGATATTGCGCTGCCCGAGCGAGCGCGCCATTCGTTGCGCGTAGCACAGGCTGGTCAGGCTGAGGTCGACGGCGAGCACCTGCGCGCCATTAAATCGCCGCGCTGTGGCGATCGAGTACCGCCCGGTGCCGCAGCCTGCCACCAAAATGTCGGCCACGTCGGTCTTGCCGAGGTCGGCGTATAACGAATGCGGAAACTTTTTGCGGACGAAACTATCGACACTGACCGGTTTGCCCGCGGGTTCCGCCCTGATCCACTGCGGGTAGGGATTCTCCTCGTACTGGGCGCGCACCTGCAGCGACACGTCATCCTCGATCGCCGTCAATGCCGGAATTGAGGCGCGTGCGCGTTGTTCCTCCATCGGTTCCGCGATTTGTTGCGCGAGCAAAGCGGCGATGCCATCTGGCCACGGCCGGCACATGAGTTGCTCCGCGCCCGGCAGCGTATGCAGCGGGAAATAGGCCGCAACGGCGACGAGCGAGGCAATATCGATGGCGCCGCCGGACGCGATTGCCGTAACAAGTTCATCGCGCAGCTCCAATGCCGACGCTTTTTCCGCGTCCGACTGGGTGAAGACGTAATTGTTGATAAAGCATTGGCGCGCGAGCGCGTAATACAGCTTCAGGTTCGGTTCCGCTGGTGTCCCAGCACGTGCGGCGCCGAGCAAGGTGAAACGAAGCGCGGTCGCGAACCGCTCCAGTCCGACCTCGCAGACCGGCGCCGATTCCAGCAGCGCCAACAACAACGGGTCTTGGGCGAAGGCCGCCAGGTCCGAGGGGCTGGCCAAATCCTCGGCCGGCAGCAAATTCGGCCACGCCTTGCTGGCGCGGGCCACGCCGTCGCGGATCGCTTCATTAAACAGCAGGAATCGGGCGCCAGTGATTCCAAGATCCGACGGCCGCACCCACGCCTCAGATATCGAACGCACCAGCAGCGCGCGCAGATCGCCGACGCCCATATGCACGGGCAGAGAGGTCAGGCACATCGCGACCAAAGATTTTGTGTCGGCCGTCTCGTCGGCGGCGAGCGCTCTGCGGGCAAGTTCAAGTGCGTCCACTATGTTGCCTTCGGATCGTAACAGGGCGCCGAGGTTGTACAGCGTCTCGGCGTGGTCGGGCTTGAGCGCCAGCACCTGCCGGAGTTGCGCCACCGCCTCGTCCAGTCTGCCCTGCTTGCTGAGCGCGACGCTGATATTCATCCGCGCGACGATATAGGTTGGCTGCAGCGCCAAAGCTTGACGCCAGCGTTCCATCGCCTCGTCCAACCTGCCTTGGCGCCGCAGCACGTTGCCGAGATTGGTGAGCGCTTCGACAAAGTTCGGACGCAGCGTCAGCGCGTGCTGATAATGCGTCGCTGCTTCGTTGAGCTTGTCCTGCCGCTCGCGCACATTGCCGAACTCGTAATGCGCCTCGGCGAAATTCGGATTGAGCGCGATCGCCTTCTCATAATGAGCGGCTGCCTCCGGCAGACGCCCGGCGGCCTGCAATGCAGCCCCGATATTGTAGTGGCTATCGGGCATCCGCCCGTTCAACGCGATGGCCTTGCCGATCAGATCGATCGCGGCCTCGTTTCGGCCGGTCTGGTACGAGAGTACGCCGAGAAACTGCAGACCCAGGACATGATTGGGGTCGGCGGCCAGCAATTGCCGGTAAGTCGCTTCCGCCTGCGGGAGCCGGCCCGCCTGATGGTGCCCCACGGCGGCGGTGAGAAGCAGCTCGGTTTGCGCAGTCGCCATCTTTCATTACTTTCGCACGCCTGGACGGGGCGACGACCATAGCGCATCCGCTTGGGGCGAGCGATTTGTACTATAAGTCTTATGTCAAGAAACAGTCTGGGCCGGATTTGTCGCGCGTCTTGCGCGGGCCGCTGGCGCGCCGACCGGGAAGGCTGCAAAATCTTTGTACTCGGGAAAACCCAGCCCGACGCCAATGCGCCTGCGCCCGATTCGCATAGCCCGCCGGGCGACGCCGAAATCGAATGCGGTACGAATGAGATCGGGAAGTTGGCCGGGACTTTGCAGGACCGACCGCAAAACAGCGACGACATCGGGTGTACCGTCGGCATGCAACCCAACGGCCGCCGCGGGCGGCAGCGAGCAGCGGGCTGCATCGATGATGACCCGGCAGGCCGCAAAAGGAATGCCACGCTCGGCCGCGATTTGCCCCGCGATGTGCAACTCCATATCGACGGCGGCCGCGCCCGTTTGATCGTACAGGTCGGCTTTTTCCAACGGGCTCGCCACCAAGCCGTTCGCGCCGACGACATCGGCGTAGCGCGCGCCCGGAAGCATCTCGAGCAATTTTTGCGCCCAAGCGCGATCGGTCATGATGAGGTTGTTATCGTGCTTGATGCCGGACGCGATGACCCAGTCACCGGCAGCGAGATCGGGCGCCAAGGCACCGGCAATTCCAAAGCTGATAATGCCCGTAGCGCCTTGCCCAATCGCGCTATGCAGAGCGGCGGTCAACTCCAGAGCCTGTTTGCAGAGAACCGATACGCCCGGGCCGCGGGCTATTTTGGCCTCAAGCGCCAGACAGGTAACGGCAACGACGCCCCCACGTCTCGACATTTATCCTCCTCGTTGTTGGGGTTTAAACCCCATACTTTTCTTGCTGCCTCATTCACCCCACGTGGACTTGGCAGTATCGTGGTAGTGGATGTTTATACACAATTTATACCCCAAATGACACGTCAAAAATTGTTGAGTCGTCATCGCCACAGCCGGGTGACTAAGACTGATTGTTGCCGGGCATCGGAGGTCGAATGAGCCTGAAAATCGAGCAAATCTTCGCTGAAGCGGAGGCCAATCGTTACGCGCTGCACGCTAACCATCTCAACGAACAGATGGTGCGCGTGCTTAAGACGATCGGATTTGACGTCGCGTATCAACGTGGCCAAGGCCAATATTTGTATGACCGTCGCGGCCATCAATATCTCGACTTGCTCAGCGGATGGGGGGTATTCGCGCTCGGACGTAATCACCCGGTTGTTCGCGATACGCTGAAAAAAGTTCTTGATAGCGATTTCCCAAATCTCGTCCAGATGGATGTCTCTGCGCTCGCCGGAGTTCTAGCCGAACGCTTGCTGCGCCATGTGCCGTACCTCGACAAGGTTTTCTTCGCCAATTCGGGAACCGAGTCGGTGGAGGCCTCGCTGAAATTCGCTCGCGCCGCGACCGGCCGCGACGGCATTGTCTATTGCAGCCATGCATTCCACGGGCTGAGCTACGGCTCGCTGTCGGTGAACGGCGACGATGTTTTCCGCGCTGGCTTCGGCCCGCTCCTGCCCGGATGCGTCGAGGTGCCGTTTGACGATCTCGCGGCGCTGGAACGCGCGTTGGCATCGAAAACGGTCGCGGCCTTCATCGTTGAGCCGATCCAGGGCAAAGGCGTAACCATGCCCGGGGACGATTATTTGCGTTCGGCGCTGGCGCTGTGCCGCAAGTACGGCACTCTGTTCATTGCCGATGAGATTCAAACCGGGCTTGGGCGTACCGGGCGCTTTCTGGCCTGCGAACACTGGGGCATCGAACCCGACATCGTTCTTTTGGCCAAGTCGTTGTCTGGCGGACACGTTCCCGTCGGCGCGGTGCTGACGCGCAAATGGATCTTCAACAAAGTTTACGACCGGATGGACCGCGCCGTCGTGCACGGCTCGACATTCGCGAAGAACGACCTTGCGATGGCGGCCGGGCTTGCCACCCTGGAGGTCATGGAGACCGAAGGACTGATGCAGAATGCCGAACGCATCGGCGCGCGCCTGCTCACCGCCTTTGAGAAAATGGCGCAACGTCACGAACTGGTCAAAACGGTGCGCGGCAAGGGCTTGCTGATCGGGATCGAGTTCGGTGCGCCGCGCTCGCTCGCCCTCAAGGCATCCTGGAATTTGCTGGAGGCCGCCAATAGCGGGTTATTTTGCCAGCTGATCGTGATCCCGCTGTTGAAGGACCACAGGATTCTCACGCAGGTCGCCGGTCACGGCAATCACACGATCAAGCTCTTGCCCCCGCTGATCATCACCGATCAGGATTGCGATTGGATCGAAAAATCATTTGAGGCCGTGATCGCGGATGCGCATCGCGTTCCCGGCGCCATCTGGTCGCTGGGAAAAACATTAATCGAAAATGCCGCCCGATCGCGTGCCGGCGGCTGACGCTCACCTCAGTGCTATTTCGCCACTGAAGATCAGGCCCGATGGGATTTTCGATCCGTGGATTCCGCAATCGATTCCACCAGTTCGACCGTTGTGCGTTGAATGTCCCGATTATTGATACGGGCGAAAGCTTTCAAAAGGCGAAGCGAATAGGCCGAATCGAGCATCGCCGGGATCGAACTTCCGCCCGATCCGCCGAGATCGCTGAAGAAAAAGGTCACCGGTACGTCGAGGATTTTCGCAATGTGCTGAAGCCGGCCGGAGCTGACACGATTTGTGCCTTTTTCGTACTTTTGAATTTGCTGAAAGGTTAGAGTAAGCGCCTTTCCCAGCGATTCCTGAGACATACCTACTTCCAAACGGCGCAACTTTATGCGCCGGCCAATTTCGTTGTCATACTGTGTCGAGCGTTTTTTCGGCATGAACGATGTCTTTCTATTGCGTTGCTTGTTTGCGACCTAATGAACTCTTTGCGTGCGTCCGAATGCTGCGTCAATCCGAATGCGAGATCCTGCATCGCGACATTTCTCGAAGTCGGCAGGATGAACAAAATCGTCTCGGAACCACGGATTCTGCTGAGGGTCGAACACCTCAATGGCCCAATCGATCATACGGCGTACCCGCGCCGTTTTTCCCGCGTCGGGATGGTAACTGAGCCAAATGTCGAATGGGTAATGGTGGCCGATATCAAGGGGGACGACTTGCGTGCCGATAGCAAAATAATAAGTTGGCAACCAGCCGAGCGCTAATCCATTGAGCACGGCGGCGTACATCGCCGTGCTCGCATCAGTGCGCATGGCCATGAATCCCGTTTGCGGGCGGTCGGGGAACAGCTTGTTGTAATATTCGCTTCCCCGTCCCTGATCGGCATATTGCATGACGAGGCGGTGGCGCTCGGCTACCTCATCCTTGCTTTTTGGGACGCCGTACGTGTCGAGATAGCCCTTGGATGCACAGGGCATGACGTGCATGCGTCCGATCTTTCGAATAACGAGGTCGCGCGGAGCGGGTTTTTCGATTTGGATCGCCAAATCGGCCTCGGCGCGCATAATCAGATCGTCGGGACGCTGCATCGAGCAATGCAGGTCGATGAGGATTTTTGGATGCGCGCGTCCAAACTCAATGAGTCGCGGCGTCAGCCAAAATGTTCCCAGGCCCTCCGTTGCTGCAATTCTGACCTCGCCAAGAAACGGCTGCGCCATGGTGCCGCGCCGGCGGACAAATCCCATGGAAGCGTCTTCCATCGCTTCGGCAGACGACAATAGCTTTTGACCATCGTCGGTCAGGCGCACGCCGTCGCGATGCCGGGTGAACAGAACGACGTTGAGCTGTTGCTCCAACTGAGTGATGCGGTGAGCAATGCCGTGGCCGGTGATGTTCAGGCGGGCAGCCGCGGTGCGAAAGCTGCTGGCGCGGGCGACTGCGAGAAAAAGCCGGACGTTGTCCCAGTCGGCACGCGGGATGTCGACAAAATTGCCGTGCTCAATATTTTGAGCACCGTATGGTTTTATGGAAGGCATCCGAAAGCTCCGTCAAACCATACCATGGGCAAAACAGCATTCGAGATGCGGGGGAAACTCAGAATGACCATCCATTACAAGCGTATTTCCTCTCAAGAAACCTTTGCCAGCCGGCCCGACAGCCGAATTGTTCGGCCGCTCGATGGGCCCGAAGTCCTGAAACTGGCGAGACGTTTGGTGGTGTTTACCCCCAACGGCAACCAGATAGCAGCATTAATGGAAAAGGCCCGCAAGGCAATCCCGATGTTGACTACACCGGAGGTTGTGCAGCGGGTTGTCTCCCACAATCCGGATTGTATTTGGGCGATCGCACGCCGCGACAAATTCGACATCAAGTCGCCCGAGGGCGAAGGTTACTACGCCTTTCTCCCTTTGACCGAAGAAGGGTTACGCGGGCTGCTCGATGGCAGCCTCGACCGCAAAAATCCGCCGCTGTCCCACATTGCCGCTCAAAACGAGAAATCGGCCGGAGTTTATATTTGGCACGCCTACGCGCCTGGCAATTTGGCGGTGGCGATCACGCTGGCCAGCCGGAAAATGTGGAATCTGCAAAACCCGTATGCGGATATATATTGCTGGTCGACGAATTTTTCGGCCGCCAATTTTGTGGAAGCGGTCGGTTTCCAGAAACTGCCGGCTATCGAAGGCAGTTTGGCGCCGCAGTACCACGTCTTCCGCCGCAGCGCCCGGCTGCCGAAAGCCGTCGTTCCGGCCGATAACCCTGTTCAGCAGTTGGCGCCGAAGCTGACCGTGCGGGTCGCACGCACCGTCTCCGATTTGATGCGAGCTGTGGCGCTCCGTGGCGCTGTCTATATCGGCGAACAAGAGTGCCCCTACGAAGAAGAGTTTGACGGTAACGATTTCTCGGCAACGCACTTGATCGGCTACGTCGACGGCGAGCCCGCCGGCTGCATGCGCATTCGTTATTTCGCGGACTTCGCCAAAGTCGAACGGCTGGTCGTTCGCAAAGAGTTCCGCAGTTCGGGTCTGGCGCGCCAGATCGTACGGGAAAGCGTCGAATTCTGTCGGGCGAAGGGGTACCAACGCGTTTATGTTTACGCCCAGAAACGGCTGGTGAAATTCTGGTCCAAATCCGGATTTATCCTTCCAGTTAACGCGCGCGAACTGGTGTTTTCCGATTTCGATTATGTCGAGATGATCCATGTCTCGGAACGAAGACACGATGCGATTTCGGAACAGACCCCTCCCAATGTGATCATACGGCCGGAAGGCGATTGGCAATCGCCCGGTATCCTCGAACGCTCGGTCGATCGCGGGCTCCGCCGGCCGTCAGCGGAGAATGTCGCAGCATGAGTTCAGTCGTCTATCTCAGGGCCTTGGCCGATCCTTCGATGACCCCTTGCCTTGCGCTTGTGGATCTGCAGCGGGAGTACACCGCGGACACCCGCGCCATGGCGATGCCGGAAGCCGGCATCGCGTTGAATAAATGCAGGATGGCGCTACGTCATGCGCGCTCCATGGGGTTTCCGATTGCTTATTTCCGGCAAGTGATTCAGTCGTCCTATTTTAATCCGGCGACAGTCTTCTCCGGCTGGATCAACGGTTTCGAACCAACCGGGGCCGACATGATCTACGATCGCAGCCAGCCCTCATGCTACTCCAACAAGTCTTTTGCCGAATTCATGGACAGCTGCGATGGACATTTTGTCCTCGCGGGTTTTGCGGGTGAGACAGCCTGTCTATCCACGGCGATCGATGCGTTTCATCGCAAACATCGATTCACGTATCTATCCGATGCGTCGGCGAGCCATAAGCTCGGGACACTTTCGGCGCCTGCCGTACACGGAGCGGTCACGGAAATCATCAAGGTGTACGGCGAAGTGCTTGAGACCGATGCTTGGATCGGCGCGACATCGGATGTCGCCATGGCGGGGGGATCGCACTCATGAGCAACGAGAGAGATGTGGACATCCTGGCTCTCATCGAGAGGCTTTCCAATGAGATCAAGACGGCCAAGAAGCATTCGCTCGACGTAACCGTTCGATTGCTCGAAACCGCTATCCTGGATCTTCGTGCATTGGCCTTTTCAATATCGGACGACGAACTGCGATCCTTTACCGACGCCCTCGAAGATACGCTTTTAAACAGCAAAGTAACCGGCTCGTATCATTGACGAACTCGGGTCTGTGAATTGCCGCTACAAAAGATCTGGTGAGAAGTTTTTAGCCGGGGAATCACGAGTGTGACATTTGTCGTGTTCACGTGCGCTGCCACAAGCGCGTTGTTGCACGCGTGCTGGAATATGTTGGCGCAACGCAACCCCGCGCCTCGCGACATGCTCTGCGGTTTCTCACTGGCGACCGCTGCCATATGCGCGATCGCGTTTCCTTTTATCGGCGCGCCGGCATCTCAAACCTGGCCGTGGATCGGCATGGCCAGCCTAGCGAATATCTTTTATCTGCGAACGTTGGGTAAGGCCTATGCGAACTCTGATTTTTTAGCGGCCTACGCGATCGTTCGATCGACGGTGCCCGCGATGCTTTTTCTGAGCGGGATGCTGGCCTTTAGCGAACCGGGTCGGCTTGGCGCTTTCATCGGCCTGGCAGTTGTCGTGGTCAGTATTTTGATATTCGCCATGCCACAGGACCAATTTCACAGGCTCAATCGAAATACGCTGCTCCATTCCGTGTTCGCAGGCATGCTGCTTGCGCTGGCGCTATTTCTTGACGTCAACGGAATTCGCGCGGCCGGCGGCACTTTCACAGACCTGCTCCGATATGCCGTGCTAAGTTCACTCACGACCGCGGTTGGTCTTACTATGCTGGGGTTTATGAACCGGGCAAACCCGATGCTCGTTTTAATTGTTAATGGCAGGCAATGCACCACCGGCGCGCTTTTGTTGTTGGGCTCCTACCTGCTTGGCATGTGGGCTTATGCACAAGGTCCCATTGGTATGGTTGCGCCTGTGCGCGAAAGCAGCATTCTTTTCGGAGGGTTGCTAAGCGCCCTGGTGCTGCGACAATACGTCACACGCGTACAATGGGTAGCTATGGCGCTCGCTACGATTGGAATTGTGCTCGTTCAGGCAGGGTAGCTAACACGTCGCGCTTTTTTGATCGCTGATAATAATCCGGGGATAGCGCCGTGCCGTCCGAACTGAAGTTCCGGCACCAGAAATGGCGAACCATAATCGCGGTCTCATTTGGCAATGCGCTCGAATGGTTTGACTTTGTGATCTTTGGTTATTTCGCCGTCGCGATTTCGAAACAGTTTTTCCCGGTTGGCGACCCTGCGTCGGCGCTGATGCTCTCGCTGGCAACATTCGGCGTCGCCTTCATCGTGCGCCCGCTCGGGGCCGTTATTATCGGACATTATGCCGATCGCTACGGGCGGAAACCGGCGCTTGCCCTCACGATTTCCTTGATGACGATCGGCACGGCATTGATCGCTTTTGCCCCCACTTACCGTTCCGTGGGGCTGCTTGCGCCGCTGATCATGGTGATCGCCCGCATCGTACAGGGCCTCTCGGCCGGCGGTGAATTCGGAAGCGCGACGACTTTGCTGGCCGAACAAGATCCGCGCTCGCGCGGGTTTATTTCAAGTTGGCAATTTGCGAGTCAGGCGCTGACCCTCGTGTTGGCGACATCTGTTAGCGCAATTCTGAGCGTGGTTCTTGATGCCGAGCAAATAAACGCCTGGGGATGGCGTATTCCATTTATTTTTGGAATTCTGATCGGCCCTATCGCAATCTATATTCGTAACCGGCTGCCGGAGAGCAGCGAATTCAAATCGATCCGGACTAGCTCTTCGCCTGCGTACGAAATTGTATCGAACTTCAAATCGAAACTGTTGATCGCGTCCGGACTCGTGACAATCGCGACGGCCGCGGTCTATACGCTCGTTTTCATGCCGACCTTTTGTGTCGAGTATCTTGGTTATCCGCTGGCCGATGGATTTCTGACCAGTCTCATGACAGGTGTCCTGCAGGTCGTGTTGATTCCCGTCGCAGGCGCATTGTCCGATAAATGCGGCCGCCTGCTGCTCGCGTGTGGCGCAAGTCTTGTCATTCTCTTCACGGCTATTCCGATGCTGGCGCGCGTGACCTCCGCGCCGACGTTCGAAAACCTGCTTCTGTTTCAGCTCTGGATCGGCGCCAACGTTGCAATCTATGTCGGTACGCTTCCCGCGATGATGTCCGAGCTTTTTCCGACGGAGGTGCGCACCATAGGCTTATCGGTGAGTTACTCCATTGCCGACACCATATTTGGCGGTTTTGCGCCTTTCATCAATGGACTCTTGATCAAGCTTTCGGGCAGCAATCTTGCACCCGGTTTCTACCTCAGCGCCGCGGCGCTGATTTCTCTGATGGCGCTCGCTGCGGGGCGCAAGGCCGGACTGAAGTAAAGACGGCTTAACCAGCTCGAAAGCATAAACGATTGCAATCGTCCGGTTTACGCCGCCGAAACCACTCCCTTGCTAAGAGAGTGGTCATGATCGAACCGTCTGAACGTCCCGTCGCCCTCGCGCTGCGCGGGCTGACCAAGCGCTACGACCGGCCCGCGGTCGATGCGCTCGATCTCACCGTGCATGGCGGCGAATTCTACGCGCTGGTCGGTCCCAATGGCGCCGGCAAGACCACGACGCTGCGCATGGTGGTCGGTCTGCTCAAGCCCGACGCCGGCACGATAACTATCGATGGCATCGACGCGCTGGCCGATCCGGTCGCCGCCAAGCAGATCACCGCCTGGCTCTCCGACGAGCCGATGATCTACGACAAGCTCACGCCGTTCGAATATCTCGAATTCGTCGCCGGCCTCTGGCGCATCGATGTCGGCGAAGCGGAAGCGCGCGCGCAAGACTTGCTGGGTTGGCTCGGCCTCGGTCCGCATGCGCACGAGCGTTGCGAAGGATTTTCCAAGGGCATGCGGCAGAAGGTGGCGCTCGCCGGCGCGCTGGTGCACGATCCCAAGCTGATCATCCTCGACGAACCGTTGACCGGCCTCGACGCCGGTTCCGCCCGTCAGGTCAAGAACGTGCTGCGCGAGCGCGTCACCGCCGGCGGCACCGTCATCATGACCACGCACATCCTCGAAGTCGCCGAACGCATGGCCGATCGCATCGGCATCATCGCCAACGGGCGCCTGATCGCGCAAGGCACGCTCGACGAGTTGCGTCGGCAAACCGGCGCTGCCGCCTCGAGCCTGGAAGACACGTTCCTTACGCTGGTCGCCGAACAGGTCGCGGCCGAGTGAGCCAGTCCGGCACATTGACGTGGCTCGCCGGCCATGAGCTTCGCCTCGGCTGGCGCGACTGGGTCGTCGCTGATGACGGCAGGGCGGCGCGCCGCGCGGGCGTACCGTTGCCGTCGCGCTCGTCGCCTTTGCCGCCTTCATGCACCTGTTCGCCTATTGGATCGTGGCGGGCTATGCCGACGCCAATGTTGCGCCCGACACCGCGACCTTGGTGGGCGTCACCGGCACGCTGCTGCTGTCGTGGTCGCTGCTACTGTCGCAGGCGATGGAATCGGTCACCCGCGCATTCTATGCGCGCTCCGATCTCGACCTGATCCTGACCTCGCCGATCTCGGCGCGCAAAGTATTCGCGGTGCGCATGGGCCGCATTGCCGGCGCGGCCGTCATCATTGCCGTGCTGCTGGCGGTGCCGTTCATCGACGTGCTGGCGCTACGCGGCGGCGCCCGCTGGCTCGCCGCCTATGGCGTGGTCGCCGCGATGGGCGCGGTGGCGACGGCGGCGGCGCTGGCGCTGACGATCCTGTTGTTTCGTCTGGTCGGCGCGCGGCGTACCCGGCTGATCGCGCAGATCGTGGCGGCGGTGATCGGCGCCGCGTTCGTCATTGGGCTGCAAGTTGCCGCGATTTTCTCCTCAGGCAGCATTTCACGTTTCGCCGCGCTGCAATCCGATTGGATGCTGGTGCACGCGCCCGGCCCCGGCAGCGCCTTCTGGTGGCCGGCGCACGCCGTACTCGGCGATCGCGAGCGCGCTCGTAGCCGTCGTCGTGCTGAGCATCGCTCTACTTGGCGGCTCGATCGCGCTGTTCTCGCGCCGGTTCGGCGAGCATGCGGTGGCCGCCGCCGGCGTTTCCAGCACCATTGTGCGCCAGCGCCGCTGGTCGAGCGGTTTCCGCCGGCGCTCGCAGGCGCGCGTCCTGCGGCAGAAGGAATGGGCGCTGCTGCGGCGCGACCCCTGGCTGATATCGCAGACGCTGATGCAAATCCTTTATCTGCTGCCGCCGGCGCTGTTGCTGTGGGTCACCTTCCGCAACGGCACCGACGCCTTCGCCGTCTTGATTCCGGTGGTGGTGATGGCGGCCGGCCAACTCGCCGGCGGATTGGCCTGGCTGTCGATCTCGGGCGAGGACGCACCCGATCTCGTCGCCACCGCGCCGATCACGGCCCGCCGTATCCTGTGGGCCAAGATCGAAGCGGTCGTTGGCATGATCGCGCTGGTCTTCGCACCGGTCGTGGCCGTGCTGGCGATTGAGCAGCTCTTTGCCGCTATTGTCGCGGCCTTCGGCATTCTGGCGTCCGCGGCGGGGGCGACGCTCATTCAGATTTGTTTCCGCACGCAGGCGCGGCGCAGCCAGTTCCGCCGCCGCCAGACCTCGTCGCGCATCGCGACCTTCGCCGAAGCCTTCTCGTCGATCGCCTGGGCCGCAACCTCGGCGCTGACCGCTTCCGGCACGTGGTTCGCGTTGTTCCCGGCGCTAATCGCGGTCGGCATTCTTGCCGGCGTGCGGCTCATTGCGCCGGCGCCAGCCAATTAGGCGAACGCCGCGCGATAGCGTTGCCGCGCCACCAGCAGGCCGATCACCGTCAAATTGAGAATGTTGGCGCCGATGCCGACGGCGAAAGCCGGCGCGTAATAACCGAAATGGTCGTACAGCAATCCGGCGAGCCAGCCGCCGGACGCCATGCCGATGCCGCTGAACAACAGCAGCGTCGGAATCCGCCATGACGCTTCCGTCGCCGGGAACAGTTCCCGCAGCGCCAATACATAAGCCGGGATGATGCCGGAAAAGCCGAGCCCGAAAGCGGCGGCAACGGTGAACAGTCCGATCTCGCTCTGCGTCGTCAGCAGCGCGCTCATGGCGCAGGCCTGCCAGGCCGATCCGATCAGCACGGTGGCGAGCCCGCCGATGCGGTCGGAGATCGCGCCCCAGATTTGCCGGCTGAGGAATGCGGTGCCGAGCAGCACCGACAGCATCAGCGCGCCGACCGCGCGGGAAATGCCGAGATCGCTGCAAAAAGCGACCAGATGGCCCTGCGGCATCGCCATCGGAATGCAGCACAGCACCGCCGCGCCGCACATCAGCGCGAACACCGCGTTGGGCGGCCAGCCCAGCACGCGCGCTTTTCTGCCGGCGCTGTCCAGCATGACGGCGGGATGAATCACTTCCGGCGGATGACGGAAATAAATCGCGGCCAGCGGGACGATGATGATGATTTCCGCCAACGCGTACCACAACATGGTCTGCCGCCAGCCGAAGGCGGCGATGACGCGCTCGAACACCGGCGGCCATAGTGCGCCGGCGAGATAGCTGCCGCTCGAGATCAGCGCCAGCGCCGAGCCGCGCCGGCGGTCGAACCAGCGGCTGACATAGATATAGAGCGGCGCGTTGATGCCGCCGAGCCCGATCAGGCCGATGAACAGTCCGTGCCCGATCCACAGCGGCCAGGGCGGTCCGAACGTGGACAATGTCAATCCGGCGCCGATCATCAGCGCGCCGCCCAGCACGGTCCAGCGCGTGCCGATGCGGTCGGCGAGGCGGCCCATCAGGATGCCGCCGACGCCGGAACCGAGCCACGCGAGCGCCGAGGCGAGCGCGGGGACCGAGCGCGCGCCGCCGACTTCGGCGGCGATGTCCTTGAGAGACACCGCTGTGATCCAGGCAGCGCCGAACGCCATCATCATAGTGAACAGCGCGACCGAGGCGACGACCCAGGACGCACGGCTTTCTATCGAGGAGGACTGCAACATCAATGAGGGGTCCGGCTGGCGGCCTCGTATTGCAGGCCGCCGATGATTTGACCACCCGCCCGCGCGTGGAACTGCTCTGTCTGCTGCATTGCGCCAAAGTGCGCGAAACAGCGTCTGGTGGAAATTTCCTTCTGCAACACGGCCTGACAATGAAATTGACCCCAGGCCCTTGAGGTGTCAGGTTTTATTGGCGTTTCATGCGCTTTGCGTCCGGCTGCCGCAGACTATATGACTATGCCGCGGGCGGCTTTCCTCGAAGGCGCCACGTTCGCCCAAGGTCACCGATGACGCTCCTCCCGGTCAGCCTCGACGACAAATACGATCTGGCCCAGAACCGCGTCTTCGTGACCGGCTATCAGGCGCTGATCCGCGCCTGCCTGATGCAAAAGGCGCGCGACCGCGCCGCCGGCATCAATACCGCGGGTTATCTCACCGGCTATCGCGGCTCGCCGCTCGGCGGCCTCGACCAGCAATTCATGCGCGCTGGCCGCCAACTCGCCGCGGCCGACATCAAGTTCCAGCCCGGCCTCAACGAGGAACTCGCCGCCACCGCGCTGTGGGGCACCCAGCAGGCCGAGCTGCGCGGCGAGGGCAAATTCGATGGCGTGTTCGGCCTTTGGTACGGCAAGGGCCCCGGCGTCGATCGTTCCGGCGACGTGTTCCGCCACGCCAATCTGGCGGGCTCATCGAAGAACGGCGGCGTGCTGGCGCTGATGGGCGACGATCACACCGCCGAATCCTCAACGACCGCGCATCAGTCGGAATTCCATTTCGTCGACGTCATGATGCCGATCCTCAATCCGGCCGGCGTGCAGGAGATCATCGACTACGCGCTCTACGGCTGGGCGATGTCGCGCTACACCGGCACCTGGACCGCGCTCAAATGCATGCACGAGACGGTCGAGTCGACCGGCGTCGCGGATGGCGTTCTCGATCGCCTGAAGATCGTAACGCCCTCCGACTTCCGCATGCCCGAAGGCGGGCTCAATGTCCGCCTGGTCGACACCATCTTGGGCCAGGAAGCGCGCCTGCACGATTACAAGCGCGACGCCATGCTCGCCTTCATACGCGCCAACAAACTCAACAAAGTCATCACCACCGGCGGCCGTAATCCCAAGATCGGCGTCATCACCACCGGCAAGGCCTATCTCGACGTGCGCCAGGCGCTCGACGAACTCGGCATCGACGAAGTCAAATGCAATGATCTCGGCCTGCGCATATTCAAGATCGCCTGCGTGTGGCCGATCGGCCGGCAGGAGCTGTTGGATTTCGCGCGAGGGCTCGATCTCATCATCGTGGTCGAGGAAAAGCGCTCGCTGATCGAAGTGCAGGTACGCGAAGAACTCTACGGCACGCCAAATCAGCCGGTTTGCATCGGCAAGAAAGACGAGCAGGGCAACTGGCTGTTCCCGGTCAAGGGCGCGCTCGACCCCAACGATGTCGCGATCTGCATCGGCGAGCGGCTGCTCAGGATCGGCGCCAACGACGAACTCTCCGCCAATGTTGCGCGGCTGAAATCGGCGCAACGCGCGCTCAATGAGACCGCCGATGTCGCCCAGCGCATTCCCTATTTCTGCTCGGGCTGTCCGCACAACACCTCGACCCGCGTGCCTGATGGCAGCCGCGCCTATGCCGGGATCGGCTGCCATTACATGGCGCAATGGATGGACCGCGAGACGCTCGGCTATACCCAAATGGGTGGCGAGGGCGCCAATTGGATCGGCGAGGCGCCGTTCTCGGCGCGCGACCATGTGTTCCAGAATCTAGGCGACGGCACCTACAACCATTCCGGCAATATGGCGATCCGCGCGGCAATCGCCTCCGGCGTGAAGATGACCTACAAAATTCTATTCAACGACGCGGTGGCGATGACCGGCGGGCAGGCCAACGAAGGCGGGCTCAGCGTCGATCAGATCGCGCGCCAGGTCGCGGCCGAAGGCGCCAGCCGCGTGGTCGTGGTCACCGACGAGCCGTGGAAATACGCCAAAAACACCGACTGGCCGCGCGGCTTGACCGTGCATCACCGCGAAGAGCTCGACACCATTCAGCGCGAGCTCACCAGCGTGCCGGGCGTGAGCGTTCTCATTTACGACCAGACCTGCGCCGCCGAGAAACGCCGCCGCCGCAAGCGCGGCACATTCCCCGATCCCGACAAGCGCGTCGTGATCAACGATCTGGTGTGCGAAGGCTGCGGCGATTGCGGCGTGAAATCGAATTGCGTCTCGGTGCAGCCGTTGGCGACCGAATGGGGCCGCAAGCGCACCATCGACCAGTCGAGCTGCAACAAGGATTATTCCTGCGTCAACGGCTTCTGCCCGTCTTTCGTCACCGTGCACGGCGCGAAACTAAAGAGAGGCGAGGGCGTCGCCATGCCGGAGAACTGGCCGGCGCTACCCGCTCCCAGCCTGCCGCTCACCAATCATCCTTACAGCATTATCGTCACCGGCATCGGCGGCACCGGCATCGTCACCATCGGCGCCATCGTCGGCATGGCCGCGCATCTGGAAGGCAAGGGCGCCGGCGTCATCGACATGGCCGGTCTCGCGCAGAAGGGCGGCGCGGTCTACAGCCATATCCGCATCGCCAATACGCCGGAGGAAATCCACGCCATCCGGGTCGCCGCCGCCGGCGCCGATCTCGTGCTCGGCGGCGACAGCGTTGTGGCCGGCAACAAGAAGGTGCTGGGCGCCATCAAGGCGGGCCATACTCGTGTGGTGGTCAACACCGCGGAATTCCTGCCCGGCGATTTCACTCGCAACGCGGACTTTTCGCTGCCGACCGAGCGGCTCAAGCGTGCCATCGCCTCGGCCGCCGGTCCGGGGCAAAGCCACTTCGTCGACGCCAGCCGGTTGGCCACCGCGCTGCTTGGCAATTCCATCGGCAGCAATATGTTCATGCTCGGCTACGCCTATCAGGCCGGCGGGTTGCCGCTCTCGGCGGAAGCTATCGAGAAGGCGATCGAGATGAACGGCGAAGCGGTGGCGATGAATGTCGCCGCCTTCCGCTACGGCCGCCGCGCGGCGGTCGATCCGGCCGCGGTCGAGGCGCTAGTGAAGCCAGCGCCGGAACTGGACAACGATTCGCTCAAGCTGTCGCAGTCCTTCGCCGAGACCGTGGATCGCCGCGTCGCGTTCCTCACCGCCTATCAGAGCGCGGGCTACGCGCGGCGCTATCGCGCGCTGGTCGAGAAAATCAAGAACGTCGAAGCGGTCAAGGCGCCCGGCCAATTCGCGCTATCGGAAGCCGTGGCGCGCTATCTGTTCAAGCTGATGGCCTACAAGGATGAGTACGAAGTGGCGCGGCTCTACACCGACACTTCCTTCCTCGAGCGGGTGAAATCGACCTTCGACGGCGACAATCTGCGCTTCGAATTCCACCTGGCGCCGCCGCTGCTGGCGCACCGCGACAAGGTCACCGGCGAGGCGAAGAAGATGTCGTTCGGACCCTGGCTGCTCGGGGCCTTCCGCGTGCTGGCGAAATTCAAGTTCCTGCGCGGCACGCCGCTCGATCCGTTCGGCTATACCGCCGAGCGCAGAACCGAGCGGCGCTTGATTTCAGAGTACGGCGATCTTCTGGACGAGTTCTGCGAAAGCCTGACGCCAGACAATCATGGCGTGGCCGTAGCCCTGGCTTCGCTGCCGGAAAAAATCCGGGGTTTTGGCCACGTCAAACAGCGGCATATTGCCATCGTCGCAGCCGAGGAATCGGCTTTACACGAGCATTACCGCGCCGGTTCAGCGCCGTTTCTCAAGGCCGCTGAATAATTTAGCTATCCCCACCGATAAATTCCCCTCCGGCCGAGGCTTGACCGGCCACCGCCGGTGTTTTCATATCGAGATAACAAGACCGTCTTTAAGGCGGCGAGGAGGTGGGGTTGCCGCGACATGCCCGCGCGCGGCCGAAAGGGAGGATAAGGCTGTGGCGCCAATCGCCGCCGCTCCGGCGGATACTTTTCCTAAGCTATTGATTCGCAACGCCCATTTGTACGGCACCCGGCCGGCGATGCGGCAAAAGGATCTCGGCATCTGGCAAACTTGGACCTGGAGCCAGGTGGTCGACATCGTGCGCGCCTATGCGGTCGGTCTGCACCGGCTCGGCCTCAAGCGCGGCGAAACCATCGCCATCGTCGGCGCCAACCGGCCGAAGCTCTATTGGTCGGTGATGGCGGCCCAGATGCTCGGCGCGATGCCGGTGCCGGTCTATGCCGACGCGGTGGCCGACGAACTTGCTTTCGTGCTGGCCCACGCCGAGGTGCGCTTCGCCGCGGTCGAGGACCAGGAGCAGATCGACAAGATCAAATCGGTGATCGAACGGCTGCCCAAGCTCGAGGAGATGGTCTACGACGAGACGGCGCGGCTTGCGCGACTACGACCACAGCCATCTGCATCCGATCGACGACCTCATCGCGGAAGGGCGCAAGGCGCTCGCCGGCGATCCTACCGTCGGCGCCTGGCTCGATGCCGAGATCGCCGCCGGCAAAGGCTCCGATCCCTCGATCATCCTCTACACCTCCGGCACGACCGGCGCTTCCAAGGGCGTGGTGCTCACCTGCGAGCGCTCGATCAAGGCGGCGACTGACACGGTCAAATTCGACAAGTTGAACGAAAACGACGTAGCGCTCGCCTATCTGCCGCTCGCCTGGGTCGGCGATCATTATCTCAATTATGCGCAGGGCCTGGTCGCCGGTTTCTGCATGGCCTGTCCGGAAAACGCCGACACTGCGATGGCCGACCTGCGCGAAATCGGCCCGAGCTTCTATTTCGCGCCGCCGCGCACGCTCGAAGTTCTGCTCACGCGCGTGATGATCCGCATGGAGGATGCCGGCTTCCTCATGCGCAAGATGTTCCACTATTTCATCGGCGTGGCACGCCGCTATGGCGAGCGCATCCTCAACGGCCAGCCGGTGCCGCTGACCGGCCGGCTGCTTTATTGGATCGGCAATATCCTGGTTTACGGCCCGCTCAAGAACGTGCTCGGCTTTTCGCGCGTGCGCGTGGCCTATACCGCGGGCGAGGCGGTCGGGCCGGACCTGTTCAACTTCTATCGCTCGATCGGCCTCAATCTGAAGCAGCTCTACGGCCAGACCGAAGCGTTCCTCTATGTCACCGCGCAGCCCGATGGTGAAATCTATTCCGATACCGTGGGACCGGCGATCCCGAACGTGGATATCCGCATCGCCGAAGACGGCGAGGTTCAGTTCAAGTCGCCCGGTATGTTCTCAGGCTATTTCAAGGATGACGCCAAGACCGCTGAAGTGATGACGCCGGACGGTTATGTGAAGACAGGCGATGCCGGCTACTTCGACGAAAAAACCGGCCACCTGAAGATCATCGACCGTTCCAAGGACGTCGGCAAGCTCAACGACGGCACGCTATTCCCGCCGAAATTCATCGAGAACAAGCTCAAATTCTATCCGAACATCCGCGAAGTGGTCGCCTATGGCGACAAGCGCGATTTCGCCGCCGTGATGATCAACATCGATCTCACCGCCGTGGGAAGCTGGGCCGAGCGCAACAACGTGGTCTACGGCTCCTACCAGGAGCTCGCCGGCCATCCGCTGGTTTACGACATGATCGAGAAACACGTCGCGGAGGTCAATCGCTCGCTCGCCCAGGACAAGGTGATGGCGGGCTCGCAGATCAAACGTTTTCTGATCCTGCACAAGGAGCTCGACGCCGACGACGGCGAGCTCACGCGCACGCAGAAGGTACGCCGCGGCTTCATCGCCGATCGTTACGGCACGCTGGTCAAGGCGCTCTATGACGGATCGAAAGAGGCCGACATCTCGACCGAGGTGACTTTCGAAGACGGCCGCAAGGGCACGATCAGCGCGCGGGTGAAAATCCGCGATATGAAGACCGAGCCGGTTCCCGGCACGATGGGGAAGGCGGCATGAGAGCGATCTTTCTTATCCGCCGAAGGCGGCGGGTGGGGGCTCCATGAGAGCCCCGAGCGGCCCCGAGGTTGCGGTCGGCGACGTGCTGTTGTCGGTGGAGAATGTCTCGCTGGCGTTTGGCGGCGTGAAGGCGGTGAGCGACGTCTCCTTCGACATCCGCAAAGGCGAAATCCGCGCCATCATCGGGCCGAACGGCGCCGGCAAGACCTCGATGCTCAACATCATCAATGGTTTCTACCAGCCGCAACAGGGCCGCATCACCTTCAAGGGCGAAACGCGCTCCAAGATGCGCCCGCACGACGCCGCCTATGGCGGCATCGCGCGCACCTTCCAGAACGTCGCGCTGTTCCGCGGCATGACCGTGCTCGACAACATCATGGCCGGCCGCACGCTCAAGATGCACAAGAATTTCTTCTGGCAATTGTTGCGCTTCGGGCCCGCCATGACCGAGGAAGTCGAGCACCGCCACCGCGTCGAGCAGATCATCGATTTTCTCAAGATCCAGGAAATCCGGCGCACGCCGGTCGGCCGGCTGCCCTATGGCTTGCAGAAGCGCGTGGAACTGGGCCGCGCGCTCGCCATGGAGCCGGATCTGCTCCTGCTCGACGAGCCGATGGCCGGCATGAACATGGAAGAGAAAGAGGACATGTCGCGCTTCGTGCTCGACGTGAACGACCATTACGGCACCACCATCGCGCTTGATCGAGCACGACATGGGCGTGGTGATGGATCTGTCGGACCGCGTGGTGGTGCTCGACCACGGCATCAAGATCGCCGACGGCACGCCCGACGAAATCAAGAGCCGATCAGGGCGTGATCGACGCCTATCTCGGCGTAGCGCATTGAAGAATTTGGCGCACTAAGGGAACCATGCACCTCCTCTATCAAATCTTCATCGACCCCTTCGTGCAGATGGGCTCGGCGCCCGACCTGTTGGTGCAGACGCTGTGGGAAGGCCTGGTCGCGGGCGTGCTCTATGCGCTGATCGCGCTCGGCTTCGTGCTGATCTTCAAGGCCTCCGGCGTGTTCAATTTCGCGCAAGGCATCATGGTGGTGTTCTCCGCGCTGACGCTGGTCGGTCTCTATGCGCATGGCGTGCCGGCCTTTCTCGCGCTCGCGATGACCATCGGCGTCATGTTCCTGCTGGCGCTCGCGGTCGAGCGTTTCGTGCTGCGGCCGCTGGTCAATCAGGCGGAAATCATCCTGTTCATGGCGACGTTCGGACTGACCTATATCCTGATCGGGTCCGGCGAGTTGATTTTCGGCGGCGACCCCAAGGTGATGATCGCCGACCAGCTGCTGCTGCCGACCGGGTCCTATACCATCAAGATGCTGGGTGGCTTCGTGCAGATGCAGAAGATCGACATCGCCGCCGCGATCATTGCCTCGCTGATGGTGGCGAGCCTGGCGGTGTTCTTCCAGAAGACGCGTATCGGGCGCGCGCTGCGGGCGGTCGCCGACAGCCACCGCGCCGCGCTCTCGGTCGGAATTTCGCTCGAATACATCTGGGTGATCGTGTGGTTCGCCGCCGGCATCGTGGCGCTGGCGACCGGCATCATGTGGGGCGCGCGCTCGAACGTCTCGTTCGCGCTGGAAATCATCGCGCTCAAGGCCTTGCCGGTGCTCATCCTCGGCGGCTTCACCTCGATCCCCGGCGCCATCATCGGCGGCGTCATCATCGGCGTCGGCGAGAAAATCGGCGAATTCTATTGGGGCCCGCTGTTCGGCAGCGGCATCGAATCCTGGCTCGCCTACGTGATCGCGCTGGTCTTCCTGCTGTTCCGGCCGCAAGGCCTGTTCGGCGAACGCATCATCGAGCGGATCTGAGGGCAGCCATGTTTTACCGCGAGGCCGGCCAATACAAGACGAGCTACCAAGCCGACCAGGCGCTGTTTCCGATCCTGCAGGACCAGATCGGCATCGTCTTGATCCTGGCGGCAGCCTTTCGTGCTGGTGCCGCTCACCGCATCCGACTTCGTGATCGATTCGGTGCTCACCCCGATCATGATCTTTTCGCTCGCCGCGATCGGGCTCAATCTGCTCACCGGCTACACCGGCCTGTTGTCGCTCGGCACCGGCGGCTTCATGGGGGTCGGCGCCTTTGCCTGCTACAAGCTCGCGACCTATTTCCCCGGCATCAATATCGTCGTGCTGGTCGTTTGTTCCGGCTTTTTCGCGGCGGCGGCCGGCATCGTGTTCGGCCTGCCCAGCCTGCGCATCAAGGGCTTCTATCTCGCGGTCGCCACGCTGGCCGTCGCAGTTCTTCCTGTCGTGGTGCTTCATCCGCATCCCGTGGCTCTACAACTACAATGTCTCGGCTTCGATCGAAGTGCCGGCGCGGACGCTGTTCGGCATTCCAAGTCACCGGACCGAATGCGACGCCGGTCGACGCGCTATCTCATCGTGCTCACGATCGTGGCGGTGATGACGCTGCTCGCCTCCAATCTGATCCGCGGCCGCATCGGCCGCACCTGGATGGCGGTGCGCGACATGGACATCGCCGCCGAGTTGATCGGCATCAAGCTCTATCCGACCAAGCTGCTCGCCTTCGCGGTGTCGTCATTCTACTGCGGCGTCGCGGGCGCCATGCTGGTTTTCCTGTGGCTCGGCAACGCCGAGTCCGAAAGCTTCAGCATCAACCAGTCGTTCCTGGTGCTGTTCATGGTGATCATCGGCGGTCTCGGCAGCCTGACCGGCTCGTTCTTCGGCGCCGCACTGATATTCGGCCTGCCCATCGTGCTGCGAATGGTCAGGACGGCGTTCGATATTTCGGTTACCTCGGCGACCCTCGAGCACATCAACTTCATAACGCTGGGAATTCTCATTATTTTCTTTCTGATCGCCGAGCCAAACGGTCTGGCGCGGCTCTGGCAGATCGGAAAGCAGAAACTCAGGGTGTGGCCTTTCCCCTACTGAAGGTGCACACTTGAGCCAATGCCTCTATCCCGGACAAAAAGACCCCGGGAGCGGGGATACCCCTCGAACGAGGGGAAAGATGGAAACGCCGGGGCAAGCAAGCGCCGGCAGACGAGGGAGAAACACAATGCGCTTGAAATACGTCGTACTCGGCGCAGCCATCGCAAGCTTGGTCGGTACTTCCGCCCTGGTTTCGCAGGCTTCCGCCGACACCTTGGTACCGCTGTTCACCTATCGCACGGGCCCGTTCGCCAATTCGGGCATTCCGATCGCCAACGGCATGCATGACTACATGACCATGCTGAACGCGCGCGATGGCGGCATCGGCGGGTCCAAGATCAACTTCGAGGAATGCGAGACCGGCTACAAGAACGAGAAGGGCGTCGAGTGCTATGAAGCGCTTAAGAACCAGCATCCGGCGGTGATCACGCCCTATTCGACCGGCATCACGCTGGCGCTGATTCCGAAGGCGGCGGTCGACCACATCCCGATCCTCTCGATGGCCTATGGCCTCTCGGCCTCGGCGGTCGGCAAGGACTTCCCCTGGATCTTCAATCCGCCGTCCACCTACTGGGACGGCCTGTCGATCATCTTCCGCTACATCGGCAGCAAGGAAGGCGGGCTCGACAAGCTCAAGGGCAAGACCATCGGCTTCATCTTCTTCGACGGCGGCTACGGCCGCGAGCCGCTGCCGCTCTTGCACGCGCTGGCCAAGGACTACGGCTTCGCGGTGAAGGAATATCCGGTGCCGCCGGCCGAGATGCAGAACCAGTCCGGCATTTGGCTCAGCGTTCGCCGCGACCGTCCGAACTACATGATCATGTGGGGCTGGGGCGCGATGAACCCGACCGCGGTGCAGGAAGCCGCCAAGACCGGCTATCCGATGGATCACTTCATCGGCATCTGGTGGTCCGGCAGCGAGGACGATGCGCGTCCGGCCGGCGCGGCCGGCAAGGGCTATCTGTCGCTCAACTTCAACGCGGTGGGCGCCAACTATCCGGCGATCAAGGACATCGAGAAGTACGTGATCGGCAAGGATAGCCAGACCCCGGCGAAGCAGGTTGGCGAGAACTTCTACAATCGCGGCGTGATGAACTCGGTGGTGATCGCCGAAGCCATCCGCAATGCGCAGAAGATCACCGGCAAGAAGGACATCACCGGCGAGGAAATGCGCCGCGGACTGGAATCGCTGCACGATCACGGCGGCGCGCTGGAAGGAAATCGGCCTGCCCGATTTCGCAGCGCCGATGCAGGTGACCTGCGACGACCACAACGGCCACAACTCGGCCTATGTGCAGCAGTGGGACGGCGCCAAGTGGGTCAAGGTCTCCGATTGGATCGCGCCCATGAAGGACAAGGTCGTTCCGCTGATCGATTGCGGCCGCCCAGGACTACGTAACCAAGAACCAGCCGCTGGCCGAAGCGCACCGAAGCTTGCGACAAGTCGTCGTAATCGGATGAACAATCCCTCTCCCCGCCGATGTCGGCGGGGAGAGGTTTTTGTCTGGAGCGGTCATGTCGGCGGCAACGCAGACCGAAACCACGGCCTCCGCCGCGGCGGAGAAGATCCTTTCGGTCAACAATATCGAAGTGATCTACGACCACGTCATCCTGGTGCTCAAGGGCGTGTCGCTCGATGTGCCGAAAGGCGGCATCGTGGCGCTGCTCGGCGCCAATGGCGCCGGCAAGACCACCACGCTCAAGGCGATTTCCAATCTGCTGCATGCCGAGCGCGGCGACGTCACCAAGGGCTCGATCCTGTTCGAGGGCGACGAGGTGCAGGACCTGTCGCCCAACGAGCTGGTGCGCCGCGGCTGCATCCAGGTGATGGAAGGCCGCCAGTGCTTCGCGCATCTCACCATCGAGGAAAATCTGCTCACCGGCGCCTTCACCAGGCGCGACGGCCGGGCGGCGATCCGCGCAGATCTCGACCTGGTTTATTCCTATTTTCCCAAGCTCGCCGAGCGGCGCGATGCGATCGCCGGCTATACCTCGGGCGGCGAGCAGCAGATGTGCGCGGTCGGCCGCGCGCTGATGTCGCGCCCGAAGATGATCCTGCTCGACGAGCCGTCGATGGGGCTGGCGCCGCAGATCGTCGAGGAGATTTTCGAGATCGTCAAAAATCTCAACGAGAAGGAAGGCGTCTCGTTCCTGCTGGCCGAGCAGAACACCCACATGGCGCTGCGCTTCGCGCGCTACGGCTATATTCTGGAGAACGGCCGCGTGGTGATGGATGGCGACGCCAAGTCGCTGGCCGAGAACGAGGACGTCAAGGAATTCTACCTCGGCATTTCCGGCGGCCGGCGCAAATCGTTCCGCGAAGGCAAGCATTACCGCCGGCGCAAGCGCTGGCTGGCGTAAAGCCATGCCCGGCCACTACGACGCCCTGGAAACCCGCGATCCGGCGCGCGCGCGACGCGAACAGTTCGCGCGCTGCCCGGCATTCGTCGCGCGCGCCATGACCGCGCCGGGCTGGGCCAGGCATCTCGCGGGCATCGATCCCGAAGTCGGTCAATTCGCGCGCCGCGCTGGCCAAGCTGCCGGTGCTGCGCAAGTCCGACATCGCGGCCCTGCAAAAGGAAAACCCGCCGTTCGGCGGGCTCAACGTCACGCCGCCGGGCAAGGCGAAACGGCTGCTGATGTCGCCGGGGCCGATCTTCGAGCCGGAAGGCCACGGCAAGGATTGGTCGGCAACTGCGCGCGCGCGCTGTTCGCCGCCGGCTTCCGCGCCGGCGACATCGTGCACAATTCCTTTGCCTATCACCTCACGCCCGGCGCCTTCATTCTGGAGGAGGGCGCGCACGCGCTCGGCTGCGCGGTCATCCCCGGCGGCGTCGGCAATACCGAGCAGCAGCTCGAGGCGATCGCGCACTACAGGCCGTCCGGCTATGTCGGCACGCCGGACTTTCTGAAGATCCTGCTCGACACCGCCGAGAAGACCGGCAAGGACGCCGCCTCGATCAAGCGCGCGCTGGTATCGGGCGCGGCGCTGCCGGCCTCCTTGCGCGAGGAACTTGGCAGCCGCGGCGTCGCCGTGCTGCAATGCTATGCCATCGCCGAGCTCGGCGTGATCGCCTACGAAAGCGACGCGCGCGAGGGCATGATCGTCAATGAATCGGTCATCGTCGAAATCGTGCGCCCCGGCACCGGCGATCCGGTCGCCGAAGGCGACGTCGGCGAGGTGGTGGTCACCTCGTTCAATCCGGACTATCCGATGATCCGGCTCGGCACCGGCGATCTGTCCGCGCTGATGCCCGGCGTCTCGCCGTGCGGGCGCACCAATGCGCGCATCAAGGGCTGGATGGGCCGCGCCGATCAGACCGCCAAGGTCAAAGGCATGTTCGTGCATCCCAAGCAGATCGCCGAGGTCGCCGCGCGCCATCCGCAGCTCGCGCGGCTGCGCCTGGTGGTCGGCCGCGAGGGCGAGCAGGACACCATGACGCTGATGGCCGAATGCGCCGCGCCCGATGCCGCGCTGGCGGCCGCGGTCGCCGCCACGCTGCAGTCGGTCACCAAGCTCAAAGGCGCGGTCAAGCTGGTCGCGCCCGGCACGCTGCCGAACGACGGCAAGGTGATCGCCGACGAGCGCAAACCATGAGCTGCAGGCAATGGCTCGTATCAGCCGGCGGCCGCATCGGCGTGCTGCTGGTCAATCTCGGCACGCCCGACGCCACCGATTACTGGTCGATGCGCCGCTACCTGAAGGAGTTTCTCTCCGACCGCCGCGTGATCGAGGAGAACCGCATCAAATGGTGGCTGGCGCTCAATCTCGTCATCCTGACCATGCGGCCCGGCCGCAAGGGCCGCGACTACGACAAGATCTGGAACAAAGCAGCGCAATGAATCGCCGCTCAAGACCATCACGCGCTCGCAGTCCGACAAGCTCGAGGACATGCTCGACGAAAGTCGATAAGCGCATCCGCGTCGACTGGGCGATGCGCTACGGCAATCCGTCGATCCGCTCGCGGCTCGAGGCGCTCGCCGCGCAGGATTGCGAACGCATTCTGATCGTGCCGCTTTATCCGCAATATGCCGCGGCGACCACGGCGACCGTCTGCGACGAGGCGTTCCGCGCGCTCGCCAGCGATGCGCTGCCAGCCCAGCCTGCGCGTGGCCGCGCCTTATTACGCCGAGCCGGCCTATATCGACGCGCTCGCCACTTCGCTCAACGCCGAACTCGCCAAGCTCTCAGTTCAAGCCCGAACTGATCATCGCCTCGTTCCACGGCATGCCGGAAGCCTATGTCGCCAAAGGCGATCCCTATTACCGCCATTGCGCCGAGACCACCGCGCTGCTGCGCCGGAAGCTCAAGCTCGACGACGAGCAGCTGATGCTGACCTTCCAGTCGCGCTTCGGCACCGCCGAGTGGCTCAAGCCCTATACCGACGCCACGGTGAAATCGCTGGCCGAGCGCGGCGTGAAAAGCATCGCCGTCATCACGCCCGGCTTTGCCGCCGATTGCCTGGAGACGCTGGAAGAGATCGCCATGGAGAATGCCGAGATCTTCAAGCACGCCGGCGGCAAGAATTTCGCGGCCATCCCCTGCCTCAACGATTCCGCCGGCGGCATGGCGGTGATCCGCGACGTGGTGCTGCGCGAGCTCAAGGGCTGGATTTGAGGCTGTATAAGCGGCCGCCAAAGCCCATCAACGTCTCGTTAACCATACGGTTTTAACTTCCGTTAACCAAAGCCCGCGGACCGGCGGGCGAGCGCGCTTTTTGAAAAGGCGCGCCCGCCCGGCGTTCCGCCGTGGGCGGGAGAGTCAGAGACCGCCGTGCCGCGCTCACGTCCCCCACGTCCGGTTGCGCCGCGCGGCGCGCGCCTGCTCATGGCCGCCTGCGTGGCGCTGTGGAGCGCGGACGCGATGGCGCAGACGCCGCCGCCGCTCTATCCCGATCCGCTGGCGCCGAAGCTGCAGACCGATCCGCGCAATCCGCCGCGCTTCCAGAAATTCACCAGGCCCGACTGGTGCAACTGGGTCCGCCGGCCAACTTCACGGCGCCGGCCTCGGGCGCCGGCATCACCGGTTTCGATTCGACCAACAGCCGCAAGAAAGCCAAGGGCAGCGCGAAAGCAACCGAAAGCCGACGGCTGCGCAACGCGATCAGGCGGTCGCGCCCGGCACTGCCGCCGCAGCCGATACGCCGTCTCGCCGTACCAGAAGCCGCGCGGCCGACTCCGCCCGACGCCGGCGCTTTGCTGCCAGCGCGCCCGGCACGCCGCCGGTCGAACTCGGTCCGATCCGCCAGCGCGCCGAAAAAACGCAAGGCGCATACCGAGCCGGACGATCCTTACGCGCCGCTCGGCGTGCGTGCCGGCGCCTTCACGCTGTTTCCGGCGGTCGAATTGATCGGCGGCTACGACACCAATCCCGGCGCATGCGCCCGGCGGCGCGGGCGCCGCGCTCTATACCGTCGCGCCGGAATTGCAGGCGCAGTCGAACTGGTCGCGGCACGAACTCAAGGCCGATCTGCGCGGCAGCTATACCGGCTACAGTCCCGACGAGACGCCGACGCTGAGCCGGCCCTATTTCAACGGCAAGGTCGACGGCCGCATCGACGTCACGCAGCGACACGCGCATCGATCTCAACAGCCGCCTGCTGGTCTCCACCGACAATCCCGGCAGCCCGAACCTGCAGGCCGGTCTCGCCAAGCTGCCGGTTTTCACGACCTTTGGCGGCAGCGCCGGCATCGGCGCAGAAATTCAATCGCCTCGATCTGTCGATCAAAGGCGATGTCGAGCGCACGACGTATCAGGACTTCGTCGCTGACCGACGGCACCACCGCCAGCAACGACGACCGCAACTACAATCAATATACCGGCACGCTGCGCGGCGGCTACGAGCTGTCGCCCGGCGTGATGCCGTTTGTCGAGGCCGAGCGCCGACACCCGCGTGCACGATCTCAACACCGATTTCTCCGGCTTTCAGCGCAATTCCAACGGCCTCACCGGCATGGTCGGCTCGACCTTCGAGCTGACGCAGCCTGCTCACCGGCGAAATCGGCGTTGGCTATACGCCGCGCAACTATGACGACCCGCGACTCGACACGGTTGAGCGGGTCTGATCGGCAATGCCTCGCTGATCTGGACCGCGAGCGCGCTCACCACCGTCAAGCTCACCGGACATCGGTGGTCAGCGAAATCGACCGTCCCGGGCGTTTCCGGCGTGCTTTCGCGCGACGTCGGCTTGCAGGTCGATCATTCGCTGCGGCGCTGGCTGATCGCCACGGTGAAGGTCGGCTTCGGGCTCGACGATTACAGGGGCATCGACGGCGGCGTTGCGACTGCGCGGACCGGACAAGACCGACCGTTATTGCGTCCGGCGGCTTCGGTCTGACCTACAAGCTCAACCGCTAGGTCCAGATCAAGGGCGAAGTCCGCCAGGACTGGCTGCACTCGAACGTCGCCGGCAACGATTACACCGCCGAGTATTTTCCTGCTCGGCGCTTGCGCCTCCAGCGCTGACCGAGTTGGCTATTTCTCGCCGAGCAGCCGGCGCAGTTCGCTGCGAAATTCCGGCGCGATATCGGCGCGCTCCAGCGCCATAGGCGACATTGGCGGCGAGAAAGCCGATCTTGGAGCCGCAGTCGAAGCTGCGGCCTTCGAATTTGAGGCCGTAAAACGGCTGCGTGCGCGCGAGCGCCACCATGGCGTCGGTGAGCTGGATTTCGCCGCCGGTGCCGGCCGCCTGCTTTTCCAGGATTTCGAAGATTTGCGGCTGCAGGATGTAGCGCCCGGTGATGGTGAGATTGGACGGCGCTTCGGCCGCTTTCGGCTTCTCGACCATTTTGGTGATCGCGAAGGCCTTGCCCTTGGGCGGGCCGACGCCGACCACGCCATACATGTGGACGCGTTCGGCCGGCACTTCCTCGACCGCGATGATATTGGCGTTGGCGTCGAGACCCTTGGCGGCATCGATCATCTGGGCGAGGCAGCCGCGCTTATGCTGCACCAGCACGTCGGGCAGCAGCAGCGCGAACGGCTCGTTGCCGACCAGTTCGCGCGCGCACCAGACCGCATGGCCGAGGCCGAGCGGCGACTGCTGGCGGGTGAAGCTGACGGTGCCCGGCTCCGGCAGGTCCTCCGACAACAAGCGCCAGATCCGCCTTCTTGCCGCGCTCGATCAAGCGTGAGCTTCAAGTTCGAACTGGCGGTCGAAATGGTCCTCGATCACGCTCTTGTTGCGGCCGGTGACGAAGATGAAATGCTCGATGCCGGCCTGGCGCGCCTCGTCCACCACGTGCTGGATCAGCGGCCGGTCCACCACCGGCAGCATTTCCTTCGGCATGGCCTTGGTCGCCGGCAGGAAGCGGGTTCCCAGGCCGGCGACTGGGAATATGGCTTTGCGGATGCGGGTCATGCGGGACTTGACGATGGTTGTCACGGCGTTGATTCGCTCAGGCGAGCAGAAAGCATGGCGGCGGCGCGGGTCCAGATGGGCTTCGCATGCTAGACTATTAACGCCGTCGAAACGATATCGATGCACCCATAGGGGCAGGGGACGATAAGGCGGGAACATCGGCGATGCGATTGATCCAGCGCTATCTCCTGGCGGCCGCTCTGATGGCGTGCCGCGAGCGGCGCGCCATGGCGCAGGTGCGCGACGACCGCTATCCGGCCGTCACCGGCACGATCCCGCCGGCTGCGCTCGCGCCCTGCCGCGCGCGCCGGAATGGAGCGGCGAGTCGGGCGCCTCCGGCGATCCCCGCATGACCGCGGAGGCGATCCGCGCGGCGGCGGCGAATTTCCACGGCTGCCTCGAGCGCCTGTGGCCGGCGGCGGCGCGGCGCGGCGTCGCGCGCGCAACTCTTCGCCGCCTACACCGCGTCGCTGACGCCCGACCTGCGGATCATGGATCTGCTCGACGGCCAGCCGGAATTCACCAAATCGTTCTGGGACTATCTCGACCTGCTGGTGAGCGACGAGCGCATCGCGCAGGGCCGCGCGCTGCTGGAAAAATATCGCGCGACCTTCGACGCGGTGGAGCGCGCCTATGGCGTCGACCGCTATGTCATCGCCGCGATCTGGGGCGTGGAGACCAATTACGGCACGCTCGGCGGCGAGCGGCCGGTGATCCGCTCGACCGCGACGCTCGCCTGCATCGGCCGCCGGCAGAATTATTTCCGCGAGGAATTTCTCTCCGCGCTGGAAATCCTCCAGCGCGGCGACGTCAAGCCCGACCGCCTCGTCGGCTCATGGGCCGGCGCGTTCGGGCCGACCCAGTTCATGCCGACGGCGTTCAAGAGATATGCGGTGGATTTCGATCGCGACGGCCGCCGCGACGTGGTCGAATTCGATGCCCGACATCATCGCCTCGACCGCCAACAACCTGAAGAAGGACGGCTGGGTCACCGGGCAGACCTGGGGTTACGAAGTGGTGGTGCCGGCGAACTTCAATTTTCTGCTCGCCGACCGCGCGCCGCTCGATGACGATCCGCGACTGGGAGCGCGCCGGGCTGGCGCGCCCCGGCGGCAAGCCGTTTCCGCGCCCGGACGACCGCGCGTTCCTGCTGGTCCCGGCCGGCGTGCAGGGTCCCGGCTTCCTGATGCTGCCGAATTTCCGCGTCATCATGCGGTACAACCCGGCCGAGGCCTATGCGCTGGCGATCGGCCATCTCGCCGACCGGCTGCGCGGCGGCGCGGCCGTTCGCGCAACACTGGCCGCGCTACGAGCGGGTGCTGTCGCGCGACGAGCGGCTGGAACTGCAGCAATTGCTGGTGCGCCGCGGCTACGATCGTCGGCGAGCCGGACGGGCATCTCGGCGCCAGGACGCGGGCCGCGATCCGCGATTTCCAGGCCAAGATCGGGCAAGTTCCCGATGGCTTTGCCTCGGCGGTCATCCTCGACCAGCTGCGCACGCGTTAAGGTGCGACCACGGCCACCTTCGAGTTGACATTTTTTGCGCGCTATTGGCCCATGCGGCATGGGGCAAGGGCCATCTTGCGGCCGGCCTTTACCCTTATAAATTAAGGCCTTGGGCGATCGGCATGTTTGGCAAAATCCGGCTTTCGCGCTGGCTCATCGGGGCGGTCATTCTGGCCGCGGCCGACTGCGCCGGCATCGCCGCCATCGAGTCGCCCTCACGGCCGCCGGCGCAGGCGCAGTGCGCGACGACCGCTATCCCTATCTAGCGCCAGCGTCCAGCGCTCGGGCGGTTTCTTCGGCGGCTGTTCGGCGTCGCCCAGTCGCGACTATTACGAAGGCGAGCCGGCAGCCGTACCAGACCGACAACTCGCGCGCGCCAAGCCCGCGCAAGCCGGATCCGAAAGCGCGAGCCGGTCACGCCGACCAGCTTCGATCGTGGTGATGGGCGACGGCATGGCCGACTGGCTCGCCTATGGGCTGGAAGACGCGTTTTCGGATTCGCCCGAGATCGCCATCGTCCGCAAGAACAAGATCCATTCCGGCCTGCTGCGCTACGAGGCCAAGAGCGATCTCGACTGGTGGCACGTGGCGCGCGATATTCTCGCGCAGGAAAAGCCCAATTACGTGATCATGATGCTCGGCGTCAGCGACCGCCAGAACATCCGCGAGCGCGATCTTGCCAAAGAAGCCGACAAGAAAGCCAAAGCGCAAGACGCAGGACAAGAAAAACGCCGATAAAAACGCGCAGAACAAAGACAAGCCGAGCGATGCCGAGCAATCGCTCGATCATCGCGCCCGAGCCGCAGCCAGGCAAAAAGGCCAACGGGACGATCGAATTTCGCAGCGACCAGTGGGCGGAGATTTATTCCAAACGCATCGACGAGACGATCGCCGCGCTCAAGAGCAAAGGCGTGCCGGTGTTCTGGGTCGGCCTGCCGTCGATCCGCGGCACCAAATCGACCGCCGACGCGGTCTATCTCAACGATCTCTATCGCGCGCGCGCCGAGCGCGCCGGCGCCATCTATATCGACGTGTGGGACGGCTTCGTCGACGAGGGCGGCAAGTTCACGACCTACGGCCCGGACTATGAAGGCCAGATGCGGCGGTTGCGTTCCGGCGACGGCGTCTATTTCACCAAATCCGGCGCGCGCAAGCTCGCGCATTATGTCGAGCGCGAATTGCGCCGCTACATGAGCAATCGCGTGCCGGTGGCGCTGCCGTCCGGGCCGATCGCGCCGGTGCCGGCCGATGCAAAATCGACGGTGCGGCCGGTGGCCGGACCGGTGGTGCCGCTGACCGTGACGCCGGCAAATTCCGAGGAACTGCTCGGCGGCGCCGGCAGCCAGCCGGTGCACGCGATGCCACCGCCGCCCGCGTGCTGGTCAAGGGCGAGCCGGTGCCGGCGCCGCCCGGCCGCGCCGACGATTTCGCCTGGCCGCCGGGCAGCGACGGCAAGAGCGGCCCGCCGGTGGCCAGCTGCGCCTGCGGCGCCGGCGGCCAAGCGCGGTCGCTCGCGACCGAGCCGCCCGCCGGCCGCGGGCAAGCCGCCGGAAGAGCCCAAACACGGCGCCGACGAGCAAGACCAGCCAGACGCACGGGCGTCAAGCCGAAAGCCGAGCAGCCGGCGGAAACCAGGCCGCTGCGCCGCACGTGCCGCGTCCGCCGCAGGCGATCCGACGATCCGGCGGTCCGTTCGGCTGGCTCCGCGCTAGCGCGGCAGCGCCGTCGATCCCATCAGGAATTTGTCGACCGCGTGCGCCGCCTGGCGGCCTTCGCGGATCGCCCACACCACCAGCGACTGGCCGCGGCGCATGTCGCCGGCGGCGAACACCTTGGGCACCGAGGTCACGTAGGCGTCGGTGTCGGCGCTGACATTGCCGCGCTGGATCGAGCGCGACGCCGAGCGCCTTGAGCATGCCTTCGTGCAGCGGATGCACGAAGCCCATGGCGAGCAGCACCAGATCGGCCTCGATCTCGAATTCGGTGCCGGCGCACCGGCTTGAACTTGGCGTCGACCTGCACGCAATGCAGCTTCTTCACCTGGCCGTTCTCGCCGGTGAATTTCTGCGTCAGCACGGCGAATTCGCGCTCGACGCCTTCCTCGTGGCTTGACGAGATGCGCAGCTTGAGCGGCCAGTCCGGCCAGACCAGCATCTTGTTCTCGTGCTCGGGCGGCTGCGGCATGATTTCGAAATTGGTCACCGACACCGCGCCCTGGCGGATCGAGGTGCCGATGCAGTCGGAGCCGGTGTCGCCGCCGCCGATCACCACGACCTTCTTGCCGGTGGCCAGGATCGGCTCGACGTTGCCTTGCGGCTCGTTGCTGACGCGCCGGTTCTGCTGCGGCAGGAAGTCCATGGCGAAATGAATGCCCTTGAGCTCGCGGCCGGGCACCGGCAGGTCGCGCGGCTTCTCGGCGCCGCCGGTGAGCACGACGGCGTCGTGCTCCTTGACCAGCTTTTCGACCGGCAGATTGACGCCGACATCGGCGCCGTAATGGAACTGCACGCCTTCCGCCATGCATCTGCTCGACGCGGCGGTCGACGTGGATCTTTTCCATCTTGAAGTCGGGAATGCCGTAGCGCAGCAGGCCGCCGGCCTTGGCCCAGCGCTCGTAGACATGCACCTCATGCCCGGCGCGCGCGAGCTGTTGCGCGCAAGCCAAGCCCGCCGGGCCCGAGCCGACGACGGCGACCTTCTTGCCGGTCTTGTGCGCCGGCAATTCCGGCTTTAAGCCCCTGCGCGATGGCGCGGTCGGCGATCTCGCATTCGATGGTTTTGATGGTGACCGGATTGTCGTCGATGTTGAGCGTGCAGGACGCCTCGCACGGCGCCGGGCAGACGCGGCCGGTGAATTCCGGGAAATTATTGGTCGAATGCAGGTTGCGCGCGGCCTCGTCCCAATTGCCGCGGTAGACCAGATCGTTCCAGTCCGGAATCTGGTTGTTGACCGGGCAGCCGGTGGGCGCGCCGGTGATGCGGCTGGTGCCGTGGCAATAGGGCACGCCGCAATCCATGCAGCGCGCCGCCTGGTCGCGGACTTCCTGCTCCGGCAGCGGCAGCACGAATTCGTGCCAATGCTTGATGCGCTCGGCGACCGGCTGGTAGTCGCGGTCGTTGCGCTCGATTTCGAGAAAGCCGGTGACCTTGCCCATACTATTCCGCAGCCTGCATGGTGGCGGCCTTTTCCTTTGCCATCTCGGCCAGCGCGCGGCGGTATTCGACCGGCATCACTTTGCGGAACAACGGGCGATATCGCTGCCAATCGGCGAGGATTTCGGCCGCGCGCTTGGAATTGGTGTAGCGCGCATGGTTGGCGATCAGCGTACGCAGCCGCTCGGCATCCTTGGCTGTCAGGTCGGCCATCACGTCGACGCGGCCGTGCGATTTCGAGGTCGTTGTAGTGGCCGAATTCCTTTTCGGCGATCTCTTCTTCCTGCGGCACCGGCTCGAGCTCGACCATCGCCATGTTGCAGCGGGATTTGAAGGTGCCGTCCTCGTCGATCACGTAGGCGATGCCGCCCGACATGCCGGCGGCGAAATTGCGCCCGGTCACGCCCAGCACCACCACGACGCCGCCGGTCATGTATTCGCAGCAATGGTCGCCGGCGCCTTCGATCACGGCGATGGCGCCGGAATTGCGCACGGCGAAACGCTCGCCCGCGACGCCGCGGAAATAGCATTCGCCCTCGGTCGCGCCGTACAGCACGGTGTTGCCGACGATGATCGATTCCTCCGGCACGATGCCGGAATCGGCCGGCGGCCGGATGATGATGCGCCCGCCCGACAGGCCCTTGCCGACATAGTCGTTGGCGTCGCCGTCGAGTTCGAAGGTGATGCCGCGCGCGAGCCAGGCGCCGAAGCTTTGCCCGGCGGTGCCGGTGAAGCGCACGTGGATGGTGCCGTCGGGCAGGCCGGCATGGCCGTAGCGCTTGGCCACCTCGCCGGACAGCATGCCGCCGACGGTGCGGTCGATATTGCGGATGACGGTTTGCAGCCGCACCGGCGCGCCGCGATCGAGCGCGGCCTGCGATTCGGCGATCAGCTTGCGGTCGAGAATGTCGTTGATCTTGTGATCCTGCGGCTCGCACTTGTAGATCGCTGGTGCCTGCGCGCCGCCGGCGGCTTGTTGAACAGCTTGGAGAAATCGAGGCCCTTGGCCTTCCAGTGCTCGACCAGCTGGCGCTGGTCGAGCATCTGCATCTGCCCGACCATCTCGTTGAACGTGCGGTAGCCGAGCGCGGCCATCATCTCGCGCACTTCCTCGGCGACGAAGAAGAAATAATTGATCACGTGCTCGGGCTGGCCCTTGAAGCGCTTGCGCAGCACCGGGTCCTGCGTGGCGACGCCGACCGGACAGGTGTTGAGATGGCACTTGCGCATCATGATGCAGCCGGCCGCGATCAGCGGCGCGGTCGCGAAGCCGAATTCGTCGGCGCCGAGCAGCGCGCCGACCACCACGTCGCGCCCGGTGCGGATGCCGCCGTCGACCTGCACGGCAATGCGCCCGCGCAGCCGGTTGATCACCAGCGTCTGGTGGGTTTCGGCGAGGCCGATTTCCCAGGGGCTGCCGGCGTGCTTGATCGAGGTCAGCGGCGAGGCGCCGGTGCCGCCCTCGAAGCCGGCGATGGTGACGTGGTCGGCGCGCGCCTTGGAGACGCCGGCGGCGACCGTGCCGACGCCGACTTCGGAGACGAGCTTGACCGAAACGTCGCCGGTCGGATTGGCGTTCTTCAGGTCGAAGATGAGCTGCGCCAGGTCCTCGATCGAATAGATGTCGTGATGCGGCGGCGGCGAGATCAGGCCGACGCCGGGCGTCGAGTGGCGCACCTTGGCGATGGTCTTGTCGACCTTGTGGCCGGGCAACTGGCCGCCTTCGCCGGGCTTGGCGCCCTGCGCCATCTTGATCTGCATCATGTCCGAATTGACGAGATATTCGGCGGTGACGCCAAAACGTCCCGAGGCCACCTGCTTGATGGCCGAGCGCATGCTGTCGCCGTTCGGCAGCGGCTTGAAGCGGTCGCTCTCCTCGCCGCCTTCGCCGGTGTTCGACTTGCCGCCGATCCGGTTCATGGCGATGGCGAGCGTGGTGTGCGCCTCGCGCGAAATCGAGCCGAACGACATGGCGCCGGTCGAGAAGCGCCGCACGATGTTCTTGGCCGGCTCGACTTCTTCGATCGGCACCGGCCTGCGGCCGTCCTCTTCCGCGCGACTTGATGCGGAACAGGCCGCGGATCGTGAGCAGCCGCTCGTTCTGCTCGTTCACGATCTTGGCGAAGGCGCGATAGTGGTCCTGCGAATTGCCGCGCACCGCGTGCTGCAGCCGGCCGACGGTTTCCGCGGTCCAGACATGGTCCTCGCCGCGCACCCGCACGGCGTAATCGCCGCCGACGTCGAGCATCGATGCATAGATCGGCGAATCGCCGAAGGCGTCGCGGTGGCGGCGCACGGTCTCTTCCGCGATTTCGGCCAGGCCGACGCCCTCGATGCGCGTGTGCGTGCCGGTGAAATATTTGTCGACGAAGTCCTGGCGCAGGCCGACGGCGTCGAAAATCTGCGCGCCGCAATAGGACTGATAGGTCGAGATGCCCATCTTGGACATCACCTTGAGCAGGCCTTTGTCGATCGACTTGATGTAGCGCTTGATGATTTCCTTCTCGTCGAGCTTCTGCGGCAGATCGTCCTTCATGGCGACCAGCGTCTCGAAGGCGAGATAGGGATTGATCGCTTCCGCGCCGTAGCCGGCCAGGCACGCGAAATGATGCACCTCGCGCGGCTCGCCGGTCTCCAGCACCAGGCCGACCGAGGTGCGCAAGCCCTTGCGGATCAGGTGATGATGCACCGCCGCGCAGGCGAGCAGCACCGGAATCTGGATGCGGTCGGCGCCGGCCTTGCGGTCGGACAGGATGATGATGTTGCAGCCGGCGCGCACTTCTTCCTCGGCGCGCTCGCACAGCTCGTCGAGCGCCCAGCCCATGCCGTCGGCGCCGTGCTCGGCCGGGAAAGCTGATGTCGAAGGTGTGCGACTTGAAGTGATCGCCGCTCATCTCCGAGATCGAGCGGATTTTTTCCAGGTCGGCATTGGTCAGAATCGGCTGGCGCACTTCCAGGCGCTTGGTTCTCGACCATGCCTTCCAGGTCGAACAAATTCGGCCGCGGCCCGATGATCGAGACCAGGCTCATCACCAGTTCTTCGCGGATCGGATCGATCGGCGGGTTGGTGACCTGCGCGAAGTTCTGCTTGAAATAGGTGAACAGCGACTTCGGCTTGTCCGACAGCGCCGAAATCGGCGTGTCGTTGCCCATGGAGCCGACCGCTTCCTCGCCGGTCGAGGCCATCGGCGTCATCAGGAACTTCAGGTCTTCCTGCGTGTAGCCGAAGGCCTGCTGGCGATCGAGCAGCGACAGGTTCGAGATCGGCGCCTCGTTGGCGGTGCCGGGCAGGTCTTCCAGCACGATCTGCGTGCGGCCGAGCCATTCCTTGTAGGGATGGCTCTTCGCCAGCGTCGCCTTCAATTCCTCGTCCGGAATGAGCCGGCCTTCGTCGAGATCGACCAGCAGCATCTTGCCCGGCTGCAGCCGCCACTTCTTGACGATGTCCTTTTCCGGGATCGGCAGCACGCCCATTTCCGACGCCATGACGATGCGGTCGTCGCGGGTGAGCAGATAGCGCGCCGGGCGCAAGCCGTTGCGGTCGAGCGTGGCGCCGATCTGGCGGCCGTTGGTGAAAGCGATCGCGGCCGGGCCGTCCCATGGCTCCATCAGCGCGGCGTTGTATTCGTAGAAGGCGCGCCGCTCCTCGTCCATGAGCGGATTGCCCGCCCAGGCTTCCGGGATCATCATCATCATGGCATGGGCGAGCGAATAGCCGCCCTGCGTGAGGAATTCGAGCGCGTTGTCGAAGCAGGCGGTGTCGGACTGGCCCTCGTAGGAGATCGGCCACAGCTTGTTGATGTCCTTGCCGAACAGCGGCGAGGATACCGATGCCTGCCGCGCCGCCATCCAGTTGACGTTGCCGCGCAGCGTGTTGATCTCGCCGTTATGCGCGATGTAGCGGTAGGGATGCGCCAGCGACCAGGTCGGGAAGGTGTTGGTCGAGAAGCGCTGGTGCACCAGCGCGAGCGCGCTCTCGAAATCCGGATCGTGCAGATCGGGATAATAGGTGCCGAGCTGGTCGGCCAGGAACATGCCCTTGTAGATCACCGTGCGGCAGGAGATCGACACCGGGTAATAGCTGCTGACGCGCCGGTCGCGGCGGCGATAGATCGCATTGGAAATCGACTTGCGCAGGATGTAGAGCCGGCGCTCGAATTCGTCCTCGGAGATTTTCTTCTTGCCGCGGCCGATGAACACCTGCAGGTGCTTCGGCTCGGTCGGCTTGACCGATTCACCGAGCGTCGAATTGTCGGTCGGCACCTCGCGCCAGCCGAGCAGCGAGAGCCCTTCGCGCGCGATCACTTCCGAATAAATGTCGCGGATGATCTGCCGCCAGTTGGGCTCCTTCGGCATGAACAACTGGCCGACGGCGTATTCGCCCGGCTTCGGCAGCTTGAAGCCGAGCTCGGCGGCTTCCTTGGCGAAAAATTTGTGCGGGATCTGCACCAGGATGCCGGCGCCGTCGCCCATGCGCGGGTCGGCGCCGACCGCGCCGCGATGTTCGAGGTTGCAGAGGATGCGCAAGCCCGTCCTCGACGATCAGGTGCGACTTGCGGCCCTTGATGTCGGCGATGAAGCCGACGCCGCAGGCATCCTTGTCGAGCGCGGGATCGTACAGGCCTTGCGGGGCGGGCGTGCCGGGATCGGCGGTGGCGGCGCGCAACAGGGCGGCGTCGCTGGAGCGCGTGGCGTTCCGGCGTTCGACAGATCCTGCGCTGCCTCGTCGCTCGCTCATTTCCGGTCGTTACCTGGGCCGCCACAATAGGACAGCAATGCTGTCCTAATGGACCATGCCAAATTTTGCCCCGCCACACAAGGCTGGTCCACGCCGGATTTGGTCGAACCTTTCGCTTTGTTGCGGCAGCGCCGTCTGGCCAAGCAAGAAGAGGACCATGGGCGGCCATCTGGCGCAATGCCGTTGCGCCAAATGGCTGTGGCCAAATGGCCGATCGGGTTAACCGTTTAACCGTGGTTGCGGGAAAAGGAGGCTTCCTAGCGAGGTTTCGCTAAAGTATCGAAAAAGCGGATAATTCGAGCAAATTCTCGCAGGGGACGGTGTGTTGAAAAAGCTTCTGACGATCGGTTTGGCGGGCGTGGCCGTGGTGGCCACGCTGACGATGGCTGCCGCCCACGATGTGCTCCCCCCTGCCGAAATTCTCGCCACTGTGCGCTCGATGGGCTTGGGTCCGACCGGCGAGCTGCGCCGGCGCGGGCCGTTTTACGTGCTGCACGCCTATGATCCGCGCGGCCTGGAAGTGCGCGTGGTAGCCGATGCGCAGTTCGGTGACATTCTCTCGATCACGCCGGCACGCGAACTCGTTGATTTCTATGTGCCAGCCTATATCCGTGGGCCGCGCATCATCCATGTCCCGTAGCGTGGCGAGGTTGGCGCAACGGATGACGACGAAGACGCCGCACCGCGCGGCCACGTGATGCCGCGGCCCAAACATCGCAGCGACGCACCGATGCCGAGCTCGCCTCGAAAAGCGCTAAGCGCTTCGCCGGCGCTTTTCGATGGGCCGACGCCGATCCGTCCGACGCCGCGCTTTAAAGTCAAAGCCGAAAGCGACGCCGGCAACGCATCGCCGGTACTGCCGCCCGACCGCAATTAAACCGGTCACGGAGCTCTCAAAATGAAAGCGCCCCGGAAAGTCCGGGGCGCTGCAGTTTTGCGACTTAAGCTGGCGCGTTAGGCCGCCGCTTTGGTCTCGACCGCCTGCGGCTTGGCATTGCCCAAGGCCTGGCCATTGCCGATCGGGATCTGGCGCGGCTTCTTCGCCTCGGGGATTTCCCGCACGAGATCGACGTGCAGCAATCCGTTCTCGAGCGCCGCAGCCTTGACCTGGACATGGTCGGCCAGCTGGAAGACGCGCTCGAAAGCGCGCGCGGCGATGCCCTGATAGAGCACCTCGCCGTTCTGCTCTTCCTTGGTCTGCTTGGAGCCCTTGATCGTCAGCGTGTTTTCTTTCGCTTCGATCGAAAGCTCGTTCTCGCCGAAGCCGGCGACCGCGACGGTGACGCGATAATCGTTTTCGCCGGTCCGTTCGATATTGTAGGGCGGGTAGCCCGGGGCGGATTCAAATCCGTCCAGCATCGAGAACAGCCGGTCGAAGCCGACGGTGGAACGATAAAGGGGAGCAAGATCAAACGTACGCATGGCATATCCTCCTTGAGTTGAGCGACATGCGGGTGGTCCGCCTCATGGCCAAACCGAAACCCGAGCGCAGCCTGAATGGCCTGCGCAAAATTGATATGGGAACGTGTTTTTAGGCTCGCAAGAGGGCGGTGCCCTTGCTACTAAGATATTGAAATCCAACAATTTATACTCGTTCGACGTTGTACGATTGAGCCCGCCCTGCGCCCTGCTATAAGGCGCGCGGGCCACCGTGCACCGGCTCATTTTCGGCGCCATGAAACTCGTCTCCATCCCCGCCAATCCGGTGCCCGACGATGTGGTGACCGGCAGCATCAAGACCCCGGACGGGGTCACCTTGCGTTTTGCGCGCTTTGCCCCGCCGGCCGGGCGCAAAGGCACGGTCGTCGTGCTGCAAGGCCGCGCCGAATATATCGAGAAATATTTCGAGACCGTGCGCGATCTGCGCGCGCGCGGATTCGCGGTAGCGACCTTCGATTGGCGCGGCCAGGGCATGTCGGAGCGCGCGCTTTCCGACCGCCGCAAAGGCCATGTGCGGAATTTTTCCGAATACGCCACCGATCTCGAAGCGATCATGGAACAGGTGGTGCTGCCCGATTGCCCGCCGCCGATTTTTGCGCTTGGCCATTCCATGGGCGCCGCGATCGCTATTCGCGCCTGCCACGACGGCAACCGCTGGTTCGAGCGCATGGTGCTTTCGGCGCCGATGATCGCGTTGCGGCCGGGCCGCCTCACCACCATGGCCGGACCGCTGGCGCGTTTCATGCGTATGCTGGGGCGCGGCTCCGGCTATGTGCCGACCGGAGATAGCCGACCGATCGGTGCCGAGGAATTCATCGGCAACGTGCTCACCTCCGATCCGGTGCGCTACGCGCGTAATACGGCGGTGCTGGAGGAAGCGCCGGAACTCGGTATCGGCGCGCCGACGGTCGCCTGGGTCGATGCCGCGCTGCGCCTGATGAAGCGTTTTGCCGCGCCTGGCTACGCCGGCCATATCCGCCAGCCGATCCTGCTGGTCGCGGCGGGCCGCGACGAAGTGGTCTCGACGCCGGCGATCGAAACGTTCGGGATGAATTTGCTGGCCGGGCGGCATCTCATTCTGGCCGGCAGCAAGCACGAAATCCTGCAGGAGCAGGATCATTATCGCGACCAATTCTGGGCGGCGTTCGACGCCTTCGTGCCCGGCACGCCGCGCTACTAAGAGGGTTTTCGGTCTTCTTCCGGGTCGCGAATGGCCCAGCCGCCTCGGCGGCGGTGGACGAAGAAATAGTAGACGAGCGAGAGCACGACGATGGCCACATTGGTAATCAGACTTTGCCGGCCGACCAGCGGATCCAGCGCGCTGGCGTAAAAAACATAGGCCAGCGACAGGAGTCCCAGCGCCGGCCAAAGCGGATAGAGCGGCATACGATAGGCCGCGTGGCTGCTCGCGCCCGAGCGGCGGCCCGAAATTGCCGCAACGCACAGCGCCGCGTAGACGAAGCCGATCGACGTTCCGGTGACGACCAACAGCCACTGCAGACCCAGGAAGCACGCTGCCATCGAGAATACGCCGGCGGCAAGCGTTGCGATCCAGGGTGAGTGCAAGCGATCATGCGTGACCAGCAAGGCATCGTTGATGCGCGGGTGCCAAGCGACGTCGCGGCCCGTGCTGTAGAAAAAGCGTGCATTTTGCATAACGGTTGCCAGCACGGCGTTAAGAATAGCCAGCGCTACAGCCAGGCTGATGGCGATGCTGAGCACGCGGCCGCCGGCTTCGCCCACGAAATCGCCGAACGGGGTTTGTGAGGCCAGCAGCGTCTTGAGGTTGGGCGCGCCCATCAAAACCGCGGTGACCGGCACAAGCTCGGTGACCACCGTGATGACCAGTGACCAGAGAACTGTTCGCGCGATGATGCGAGGCGCCTCGTGCGTCTCCTCCGCGAAGTAGATCGCGGCGCCGTAGCCGTTATACGCAAAAATGGCGACCGTCGTTGCCAGTCCCATCATGGCGAGCGGCGTCGGCTGCAATGCTTGCTCGCTTATTATGACCGGGTTCGCAACGATCTCACCCAGTGAACGATTGATGTGCATAAAGCCAAGTACTGCAAGCACCGCCAGTGCCAGCAGTTCGAGCACCAGAAAAAACCCCGTCACCCATGCATTCGTGCGGATGTGCAAGACGCCGAGCAGCGTGGTTGCGGCGATGATCGCGAGGGCGACGGCGGTTTGATTGAGGCCCGGGACGATAACGGCAATGTAGTCGCCGGCGCCGAGCGCCAGCACGGCCGGCGCCAGCATGTTGCCCGCTACCGTGAGGCCCAGAACGGCAAAGCCGGAGCCGTGGCCGACGGTACGGCCGACCATGCAATATTCGCCGCCGGCGATCGGAAAAGCGGAGGACAATTCGGCGTAGACATAGGCAATCGGCACGGCCATAAGCGCGCCGGCAAACATGCTTAGGAATGCGCCGGTCCCGGCTTGGGTTATCACGCCGGGGACAATCACGAACACGGACGAAGCGGGCGTGATGGCGGACAACGTCAGCAGGAGCACGCCGATCAAGCGCATACTGCGCTTCAAAGGGCGGGTTTTTTTAACTGCGCCACGCTCGCCTCAGCAAAATCTGGTCCACCCCGATCGAGCGGCTTGCGGGAGAGGTTAATTCAGCGCCGGCCGCCGTTCAATTGCAACGAAGGTAAAGATCGCGGTCACCCTTTGAGCATCTCCAGCGCCGCCTTGTGCACGCGCTTGTCGCCGGCGACGACGATGCGGCCGCCGGCCTGCGCCGGGCCGTTCTCCCAGGTGGTGACGATGCCGCCGGCGCCGGTGATGATCGGGATCAGCGCGCACGATGTCGTGCGGCTTGATCTCGGTCTCGATGACGAGATCGATCAGGCCCGCCGCCAGCATGCAATAGGCGTAACAGTCGCCGCCGTAGCGCGAGAGCTTGACTGCGTTTTCCACCCGGCCGAAAGCGGCGCGGTCGGCTTTGTTCATCAGCAGCGGGCTGGTGGTGGACAGGATCGCGTCGCCGAGCGAGGCGCAGGCGCGCACGTGCAGATCGCGGTTGCCCGCCGGTCCCGCGATAACGCGCGGCGCCGCCGTCGCCGGAAAATTTCTCGCGCGTGAACGGCTGGTTCATCATGCCGAACACCGGTTCGCCGAACCGCATCAGGCCGATCAGCGTGCCCCAGGCCACCATGCCGGTGATGAAGGATTTGGTGCCGTCGATCGGATCGAGCACCCAGACATATTCGGCGTCGGTGCGCTCGGCGCCGTATTCCTCGCCGATGATGCCGTGGCTCGGGAAATTCTTGGCGGATGAGCGCGCGCATGGCTTGTTCGGCGGCGCGGTCGGCGGCGGTGACCGGATCGAAGCCGCCGGCCTTCTTGTTGTCGACCGCCAGCGCGGTGCGGAAAAACGGCAGGATGGTCTCGCCCGAAACGCTGGCGAGTTGATCGACGAAACTCGCGAAATCGATGGCCGTCATGCCGCCTGTGCCTTGCTATCGCCTCGACCTATCGGAGACAGACCGTTACGGCAACCGCGTCATGGTTCTGGGCAGCACAAGCTGAAATCTGCAGGGCTTCTGCTGCGGTGCAGGATATGCCGGCCGATCATATTTCGCATGACCAAAAAATAAAGCCTGATTCTGGTACTCAGCTATGCGTAAAAGCATGGGAAATCGGGCTTGCAGCCTTGATTTTTGTGCGTCGCGGTGTAATTTATTGCAATGCGGTAGCGAGAGCTATCGTTGCCCTCCTTGGGCGTTTCCTCCCTAGACTTGGGCCGCTCTTCACGTGAGCGGCCCTTTTTTTTGGCTATTCCGGCCGCCGCCCGATAGGGGCGCAGTTCTTCCAGCGGAATCTCGCCCAGGCGCCGCGCCAGCGTCTCCAGATCGGCCGCCAAGCGCGCCGAACGTGCTGGAGCGCGTCGTAGCGGCGCTCGTCCATGTAAAGCGCGCGGTTGATCTCGAGCTGGATGGCATGCAGGCCGGCGGCCGGATTGCCGTAATGCTCGGTGATGAAGCCGCCAGCATAGGGCTTATTGCGGCTCACGGTGTAGCCCAGCGTGCGCAGCGTCTTTTCCACGGTTTCCGCCACCACGCCGACGCAACTGGTGCCGTAGCGGTCGCCGAGCACGAATTCGGGCCGCGGCCGCTCGTCTTTATGGCCGGCGGTGGAGGGCATGGAATGGCAATCGATCAGCACGGCGGCGCCGAAATCCCGGTGCAGCCTGGTGAACAGCCGCCGCAGCGCGCGGTGATAGGGCTTGTACAGGCTCTCGATCCGGCGCAACGCATCGTCCACCGGAATGCGCTGGTCGTAGATTTCCTGGGCGTCGCCGACCACCCGCGCCACGGTGCCGAGCCCGCCGGCCACCCGCATCGAGCGGGTATTGGCGAAGGAGGGCAGGCGGCCTTCGAACATGCGCGGATCGAGCTCATAGGGCTCGCGGTTGACGTCCACGAAGCAGCGCGGGAAATGCGCGCGCATCAGCGGAAAGCCGTGCTTGACCACGCCGGCGATCAGGTCGTCGACGAAGCTGTCCTCCGACCGGCGCAGGGTGGCGATATCGAGCCGCGAGATGGCCAGGAAGTCGCGCGGATAGGTCGAGCCGCTGTGCGGCGAATTGAACAGCACCGGCCCCTGGCTAGCGGCCGGCTCCAGGATCTCGAACGGCGGGTCGAGTTCGTCGCGGATTTCACTCATGGGTAAAGGCAGGCCATTTCGAGCACAGGTAGCAGTACGGCAGGGGCGAGGCCCAGCTAGCCCTTAATAACCTTCTATTGTCTATGCGCCGGGGGACAAAGCCAAGTCATGCTTTCGGTTCACCCGTTATTTACCTGGCATAAGTCTTATGGGGCGGTTGGGGCCGCCTCAAGGGCGGCGGCCGGGATGGGGCGTTTGGGTATTATGTCGAAAATCCTGCTGGCGGAAGACGACACCGATATGCGGCGCTTTTTGGTCAAGGCGCTGCAAAATGCCGGATTCGACGTGACCTCCTATGACAACGGCCTGTCGGCCTATCAGCGCCTGCGCGAGGAACCGTTCGAGCTCCTGCTCACCGATATCGTGATGCCGGAAATGGACGGCATCGAACTCGCCCGCCGCGCCGCCGAACTCGACCCCGACATCAAGATCATGTTCATCACCGGCTTTGCCGCGGTCGCGCTCAACGCCGATTCCACCGCGCCCAAGCACGCCAAGGTGCTGTCCAAGCCCATCCATCTGCGCGACCTGGTCAACGAAGTGCAGAAGATGCTGGCGGCCTGAGGCCCGCTGTGGCGGCCTTGCCTCGCCAGTTTGGAGCCGATAAGACCAAATCCACTAAAGGGCGCGTAGCTCAGCGGAAGAGCACCACCTTGACATGGTGGGGGTCACAGGTTCGATCCCTGTCGCGCCCACCATTCGCTCAAGAATCAGTCAGAACACGGCGAGCAGCGCGCCGATCAACCAAGAGAACCAGATTGCTGGCGCCAGAAACAGGCCGAAGGGCAGTCTTGTCCTGATGGTCTGGCAGCCCGTTATCCTCCACGCCGCATAGACGACGAGCGCACCCAAAGCCGCGATTTCGATCGCCACCGGGATCATGATCCAGTCGAGCCATGCGCCGGCGACAAAGGCGAGCTTGACGTCGCCTAAGCCCAGGCCTTCGCGCTGGCGCAGCCAACCGTAGATCCAGCGCAAGCTTAAAAAGAACGACATCGTTATCAAACCGCGCAAATGCAATAATCTCTCAAGCGCGCTGGTACAAAATATCCGTCAGGTCACGCGGCTATGCCCTTTTTCAATTGCACAGCGCTCACGCCGCCTGGCGATCGGCGGGCCTCGACTGGAAATGGAGCGGCGAGCATCATGAGCAGCGACACGGCGATCAGTGCGATGGCTTTTCTCATGGCACCGTTTTTATCCCTGCTGTGCTTGACGAATAGTCTTAGTAACTGTCCTGCGTGTCCAGCCATTAATTAACATATTGATTTTTAAATGAATTATTGCTCATTCGGCAATAGATGCGTGGCCAAGCTCGCGTTGACAGCGCCGGGTGGGCTGCTATGAACCCGGCAACCAAGAACCAAGACAAGAACCCAGAGAGCGTCATGAAAGTCCGTAATTCCCTGAAATCCCTGCGCGGCCGCCACCGCAACAACCGCATCGTGCGGCGCAAGGGCCGGGTCTACATCATCAACAAGACCAATCGCCGCTTTAAGGCGCGCCAAGGCTAAGGCGCCGAGGCTGAGCACCAGGCTAAGGCCTTCGTCCATCGCCGCATATTTGCCTTAACGGCGATGAGATTAAACTCCGCCCATGCGCACGCGATTCCTTGCGTGCCTTGTTGCCGCCGGCCTGGTCACGGCCTTGGCTACATTCTTGGCCGCGCCCGCCGACGCGGCGCAGGGCGAGTGGGTGCAGCCGCCGAAAAAGCTGCCGCACGTCAGCACGGCAATCCCGCGCACAATCTCGATTTCCTGTTCGGGGCGCTCAAGGTCGCGCCCGACGACGTCACCGCCAAGGCGATCGAGGACGCATCTGGGCGCTGTGGACCGCCTCGCACAGCGACACCACCACTCTGCTGATGTCGCGCGTGCAGACCGCGATCGAGCAGAAGGATATCGATCTCGCGATCAAGCTGCTCGACGGCGTCATCAAGATCAAACCGAAATATGTCGAAGCCTGGAACCGGCGCGCCACCATCTACTACATGAAAAAGGATTACGGCCGCGCGCTCGCCGATATCCGCGAGGTGCTGCGCCGCGAGCCGCGCCATTTCGGCGCGCTGTCGGGCCTCGGCCTGATCATGCAGGACCTCGGCGACGACAAGCAGGCGCTGGAAGTCTATCGCCGCGCGCTCGCGGTCTATCCGCGGCTTCAGCGCATTCCCGACCTGGTGAAGACGCTGCAGGAAAAGGTCGAGGGCCGGGATATTTAATCCCCCGCCGTGTCCGCGCCCACATAAGCAATGCGCAGCATATTGGTCGCGCCCGGCGTGCCGAGCGGCACGCCGGCGACGATGATGACGCGCTGGCCGGCCTTGGCGAAGCCTTCCTTGAAGGCGATGCGGCAGGCGCGGTCGACCATGTCGTCCTGGTCGTGCGCGTCCTCGGTGATCACGCAATGCACGCCCCACACCACCGCCAGCCGCCGCCCGGTGGCGATGTTGGGCGACAGCGCCACGATCGGCGGCCGCGGCCGCTCGCGCGCGACGCGCAAGCCGGTCGAGCCCGACGAGGTCCAGCAGATCACGGCGGCGAGATCGAGCGTGTCGGCGATGTGGCGCGCGGCGTCGGCGATGGCGTCGGCGCCGGTCGCCTCCGGCTCGGCGCGCTGCGCGTCGAGGATGCCGCGGATAGAGCGGGTCGTTTTCGACCTCCTCGGCGATGCGGTTCATGGTCGCCACCGCTTCCACCGGATATTTGCCGGCCGCCGATTCCGCCGACAGCATGACCGCGTCGGCGCCCTCGAAGATGGCGGTGGCGACGTCGGAGACCTCCGCGCGCGTCGGCACCGGCGAATTGATCATCGATTCCAGCATTTGCGTCGCGACCACCACCGGCTTGCCGGCAGTCGCGGCCGGCGCGCGTCATCTGTTTCTGCACGCCGGGCACTTTTTCCAGCGGCATTTCGACGCCGAGATCGCCGCGCGCCACCATCAGCGCGTCGGCGAGATCCATGATCTCGGCGAGCCGGTGCACCGCCTGCGGCTTCTCGATCTTGGCCATCACCGCGGCGCGGCCGCGCGTGATTTTCTTGGCCTCGGCGATATCCTCCGGCCGCTGGATGAACGACAGCGCCACCCAGTCGATGCCGGCATCGAGCGCGGCTTCGAGATCGGAGCGGTCCTTCTCGGCCAGCGCGGAGAACGGAATGGTCGAGTCCGGCAGGCTGACGCCCTTGCGGTCGGACAATTTGCCGCCGACCTCGACGCGCGTGGTCATGCGCTTGGGCTCGGCTTGCGGTGACGGTGAGCCGCACCTTGCCGTCGTCGATCAGCAGCGTGTGGCCCGGTCTCGACGCGCGGCGAAAATTTCCGGATGCGGCAGATAGGCGCGCGTGGCGTCGCCCGGGCGCCGGATCGGAATCGAGCACGAAGCTGTCGCCGTTCTTCACCATCGCCGATCCGCCGGCGAAGGTGCCGAGCCGCAGCTTGGGCCCCTGCAGATCGACCAGGATGCCGATCGGCCGGCCGGTGTCCTTCTCGACGCCGCGGATCATGGCGACCAGTTCGCGCATGCGATCCTGGCTGGTGTGGCTCATATTGATGCGGAACACGTCGGCGCCGGCCGTGAACAGCTCGCGCGATCATGGCGGCGTCGGAGGAGGCCGGTCCGAGCGTGGCGACGATCTTGGCGCGGCGCAGGCGTCTCATGGCTTGCGTCATTTTTTGCCGCCTTCGGCTGGCGCCGAGGGCGCGGCCACCGGCGGCCGCTGCGTGGCGGGCGGCGTGCGCGGCGGCAAGGGGCGGGCCGGCTTCTGTTCGGCGCTGTCGGTCAATTGCACCGTCCAGGAGCGCTGCTCGCTGGTGTCGACCTCGAAAAAGCCGGTGCGGTCATAGCCGCGCGCCAGGCAATTCTCGGTGCCGCGAATGGTGAATTCCTTCTCGCGTGAGCACATGAAAGCGTGGCCGGACCATTCGCCGCCGCGGTCATAATCGACCGCGTAGATGTAATAGTAGCGCGCAACCAGCGCGCCGCGCAGCAGAGTTTCGCAGGATCGCGCCGATACGTTCCACCAGCCTTCGGTGGTCCAGCCTTCGGCGTCCTTATAGCCCAGCGCGACGCCGACCCGGCTGCCGGTGTTGTTGCACAGCCGGAAATCGGCCTTGGCCGGATAGCGCCGATGACAGCCAGCAACGCGGCTGCGAGCGCAACCGTGCCGGTGATGCAGCGCGTGGCGGAATGGCGGGGCAATGCGGTCACGCTCGTCGGTTATGATTCGTCGCGGTTGTCGCGTGATCGGTCACGGCCTGTCAACGACGATGGCGCGAAAGTCGTTCACGTTGGTGTAGGTGGGTCCGGGCATCAGCAAATCCCCAAGGGCGGCGAAGAAACCGGTCGAATTGTTGTCGGCAAGAAACGCGGCGGGATCGAGGCCAAGCGCCTTGGCCCGCGCCACGGTTTCGCCGTCAAGCAGGCGCCGGCAGGGTCGCTGGCCGCGCCCGCGCCGCCATCGGTGCCGTCGGTGTCGGCGGCCAGCGCCGCCACGGCCGGCATGCCGGCAAGCCCGATGGCCAGCGCCAGCGCGTATTCCTGGTTGGGCCCGCCGCGGCCTTTGCCGCGGATGGTGACGGTCAGTTCGCCGCCCGAGAGGATCACCGCGCGCTTGCCTTGCGCGCGCAGCTCGCGCGCGAGCTTGGCGTGCGCCGCCGCGACCTCGCGCGCCTCGCCTTCGACGCTGGTCGCCGAGCGACACGCAGTCGTAGCCGGCGGCACGCACGGCGGCCTCCGCCGCGCGCAGCGCATCGGCCGGCCGCGCGGCCAACGCGAATTGGCTGCCGGCGAAGGCCGGGTCGCCCGGCTTCGGCGATTCATTGTTCGCATCGCCGAGCGCGGCGGTCACGCTTGCGGGCAGATCGAGTTTGTATTTGGCGACGATCGCGCGCGCATCGGCGAGCGTCGTCGGGTCGGGCACCGTCGGTCCCGAGCCGATCGCCGATGGATCGTCGCCCGGCACGTCGGAAATCGCGATCGTCACAAGCTTCGCCGGATAAGCGTGGCGCGCCAGCCGCCCGCCTTTGATGCGCGAGAGATGTTTGCGCACCGTGTTGATCTCGCCGATGATCGCGCCCGAGCGCAGCAGCGCGCGCGTCACCGCCTGCTTGTCGGCGAACGACACGCCTTCCGCCGGCGCGATCCAGTTGGCGGAGGCGCCGCCCGACATCAGCACCAGCACCAGATCGTCGGCGCCGGCGCCATCGGCCAGCTTGAGCGCTTGCTCGGCCGCCTTCGAGCCCGGCCGCGTCGGGAATCGGATGGCCGGCCTCGATCATGCTCACGACCTGCAGCGGCCGGCCGTAGCCGTGGCGCGCCACCGCGACGCCGCAAAGCCGTTCGGGGGAAAGCTTCAACCGGTCGAGATAGAAGCCTTCCGCGACTTCGGCCATCGAGCCGGCGGCCTTGCCGGCGGCGAGCAGAATGAGCCGGCCTGCCGGCGGCTGCGGCAGCAGCGGCGGCAGGCAGGCCGCCGGATGCGCGGCGGCTACCGCAGTGCGGAACAAATCGGCAAGAAAAGCGCGCCTCGTGCCAGCCATGAATCAGCCCCAGCGATCCGCCGCGCCAATAATCCTGCTTATAGTCATAATGGAAGCCTGACAAACGAACTGGCGCCGTAACGTCGGCTTCCCATTCCTGCACCGGTGACATAGCATCCGCGCAAGGGCCACAAAGGTCCGCGCGACATCAATATCGACCCTGGGGGGAAGCAATGGCGGACCAATCGGTCGTTCAGGTCTCACGTCTGCTCGACGAGCGCGGGCTAAGCTCGTTCCAGATTAAACTTTTGATCTGGTCGCTCTTCCTCGTTCTTATCGACGGCTACGATATCGCGGCGATCGCTTTCGCCGCACCGAGCCTCGCGAAAGGGTGGGCATTAAAACCGGGCTCGCTTGGTCCCGTGTTCAGCGCCAGCCTGATCGGCATCCTGTTCGGGTCGGCAATCTTCGGCTGGGTAGGCGACCGCTACGGCCGCAAAGCGGCGCTGGTCTGGTCGAACCTGGTTTTCGGTATCTTCACCTTGGCGGCGGCCTATTCGACCAATCTCGACCAAATGTTCTGGCTGCGGTTGCTGGCCGGCTTAGGGATCGGCGGCGTCATCCCGAATGTGGTCGCTATCAACGCCGAGTCGGCGCCGCGCAAGCTGCGCGCCACGCTCGCCATCATTGCGGTCGGCTGCGTGCCGATCGGCGGTGCCATCCCGGGCTTTGTGACGGCTACTTTGGTGCCGCAACACGGCTGGCAAATCCTGTTCTACATCGGCGGCATCGCGCCGATCGTCATCGCTCTGGTCGCGCAAATCGGCATGCCGGAATCGATCAAATACATGACGCTGCACGAAAGCCAGCGCGGCAAGATGGCGGCCCTGATCAAGGCCATCCGTCCCGACTATGTCGTACCGGCCAACGCCAAATTTATCATCGAAGATGAAAAGCAGTATCCGGGGTTCAATCCGGCCTATCTGTTTCGCGACGGGCTGGCGCTGATCACGCCGCTGCTGTGGCTGCTGTTTGCCCTGAATCTGATGGGGTATTTCTACCTCCTCAGTTGGACGCCGACGCTGATGACCGCGGCTAAGCTGCCGCCGACGACGGTGGCGCTTGCCGGCGCCAGCCTGCAGGTGGGCGGCACCGTCGGCGCATTGTTGCTGTGCGGGTGGCTGCAAAGGCGGCGCTTTCTCGCCATCAGCATCATGTTCGTGCTCGCGGTACCGGTGGTCGGTTCCATCGGTTTTGCCGGCTTGACGTCGCAAACCGCCGTGCTGGTGGCGACTTTCTTTGCCGGATTCCTCGTGCTCGGCATCCAATCCGGCATCAACGTCGTCGGCGCCATGATCTATCCCACGTCGCTGCGCGCCAACGGCTCCGGTTGGGAGCTCGGCATCGGGCGCATCGGCTCGATCGTCGGACCGCTGCTCGGCGCCCTCTTGATCGGACTGCCGGTCCAGCACCTCTATATGTGGTCGGCGCTGCCGTTCGCGGCCGGCGCGGTGGTTTGCTTCATCATCTACCGTCTCAACACCCACGTTTGGCGGCACATCCGGAATTACGCGACGCGCAATAGCGCAGCCAAAAACGGCGTCAGAACGGCTCGTAATCGCGCAGGGCCGGAATGACCTTTTCGCCGAACAGCCGGATCGACCGCATCAGGTCGTCTTCCGGCAAGTCGGAGAAATTGAATTCGCCCATGAACACGTTGAACAAGCCGGCCTGCGCTGCTGCTTGAATTTTTCTTGCGACGGTTTCCGGCGAGCCGATGAACACCAGCTCGTGCTTCATCAGATAGTCCGCATCGAACAGATTGGCCATGATCTCGGAGGCGCCGGGCTCACCGCGTCCGATAAATTTCTTGGCATGCTCGCGCACGCGCTGTTCGAAGGTTTCGCCGGGCTTGGGCGGCGGCAAGAAGCCTTCATAGGCGCGGGCCGCCCGCGCCAGTGCCGACGCTGAGCGCCTTGTCGTCGGTTTCGTCGACATGGACGATGGTGCAATAGGCGATGTTCGGTTTTTTCGGCCAGCCGGCCTTTTTCCAATCCTCGAGAAACTTGGCGTAACGCGGCGCAGCATCCGCGCGCGGATAAACCAGAAAGTAGCCGGGGTTGATGCCGTCTTCGCGCAGAACTCGAGCGTCTGCGGATCGCGGCTCATCATCCAGAGCGGCGGATGCGGCCTCTGCAACGGCTGCACGGCAAGCACGGCACTATCGGTGTGGTGGACTTCGCCGTGAAACGAGAACGGCTGCTGCTCGCCATAGGCGGCCCGCAGATAGTCGACAAATTCGATGGTCGGCGACTTGCGCAAATTGTAGTCGAGCCCGAACGGCTTGAAATAATCCGGGTTGATGCCCGGCACCAGTCCGAGCTCCATGCGCCCGCCCAGCATCTGGTCGACGACTGCGATCTCCTCAGCCAGGCGCAGCGGATGATAGAGCGGCACGACGTAGCCCATGGGGCCGATGCGCAGATGACGCGTGCGCGCGCCGGCGCCGACCACGTAGAGACTCGGCGACGATATCCAGCTTTCGTCCGGTCGAAAGTGGTGCTCGACGCAGAAGCTGTAGTCGAAGCCAAGTTGGTCGCAGAGCGCAAGCTCGCGCCACAGTTCTTCGTATCGCTGGTGCGGGGTCATGCCGGGCTTGGCCCAGACATGGGAAAAATGGGCGAACTTCATGAAGCAAGCTCCCTGGCGACGTTTCTTATCGCCTATGGAACTTGACGCCCCGCAGGCCTATCTTCGATGTGAAGGCTAAGGACAACCGCCATGAACGACAAGATGGACGACAAGACCCGCATCGAGCTTGAGGCCGCCGTCTACCGGCGCCTGGTCGAGCATCTGCGCTCGCGCACCGACGTGCAGAACATCGACATGATGAATCTCGCCGGCTTCTGCCGCAATTGCCTGTCGAACTGGATGAAGGACGCCGCCGACGAAAAGGGCGTCGCCATGAGCAAGGACGAAAGCCGCGAAATCGTCTACGGCATGCCCTATGACGAATGGCGCAAGAAGCACCAGAAAGAGGCCTCGCCCGAGCAGAAGGCGGCCTTCGAAAAGTCCAGCCCCAAGCACTAACTCTTGTGCACAGGTGTGAATGTCGGGGGCTTCGCGCTATGCGCGTGCCTCCCGGCAGAGCAATTCTCCGTATGACAGGGTGGAAATCACGCTTTGTCATTCAGGAGAGTTCGATGCCTGCCACTGCCGCCGCCGAAAAAGAACAACCAGCCACCCGCTTCGCCAAGGACCAGCTCAAGGCCATTGTCGAGCGCATCGAGCGGCTCGAGGAGGAGAAGAAGGCGACCTCCGACGATATCCGCGACGTCTATGCCGAGGCCAAGGGCAACGGCTTCGACGTCAAGGCGCTGCGCACCATCGTCCGCCTGCGCAAGCAGGACACCGACGAGCGCCGCGAGCAGCAGGCCGTGCTCGAGACCTACATGCACGCGCTGGGGATGTTGCAGTAAGCCTGAATTAGCGCAGCGACGCCGTCGTCTGCGGCGCGAATGTCGCGGTGGCCAGGAACACCACGGCGCTGCCGCTGAAGCGGTCGGCCACCATGCCGAGATGCGGATCGGCCGAGAAGGTCATCGCCACCGACTGCGCCGGCTTATGCAGCAGATCGTGCTGCCAGCGCGGATCGACTGCGCCGACCCGCGTCGCGGTCATGTAGCCGCGCACGCTCGGCGTCAGCATGGCGGCGCGCAGCCACGGGCTGTCGGACCGCTCGCTGCCGCCCATGGCCAAGGCCAGCGAGCGGCGGCTTTACCACCACAGTGGTGTTGGACGAGGCCGGGATCACGCGCGCTTCCGCCGGCATGCGGGGCAGGCGCGAGCCCATCGGGCGCGCGCGCGCGGCGAGCGGGGTATTGCGACGCCGGCGGCATAGGCGAGCGTATCGTCGCCGCGCTGCCGGTGGTCGCCGGATCGGCGCGAGGCCGTCTCATACGGCGTGCCGGCCGCGATCGGCGGCGGCAGCGCCGGCGCCGGCCTCGACCGCGCCGCGCCAATAGCCGCGGTTGTCGAATATCTTGTCGCGCCGACGCCGTCACGATCGGCTGCTCGGCCGGCCGCGGCCGTGGCAACGCAATGCGCGACATCGACCGGCTTCGGCCGCGCCGCCGGCAGCGGCACGATGTGCTCGATCGCGACCTGCTTGGTGCGGGCTCAGGCTGGCGACGGCCATGGGCGCGCGCGGCTGCGAGCCAGCCGTTTGGGCGCCGGCTGCTCGCTCGGCTCATCCTCGTCCTTGCTGCTGCCGAACAGGCTGGCGAGCAGGCTGCGCTGCTTGGGGCTGCGCGGCGGTCTGCTTCCTGGCTGGCGGTGATCACGCCGGCCTCGCGCGCGGCTTCAAGCGAAGTCCCGGAGGGCACCGCGCCGTGCCGCTCGACGTCGGCCAGCGCCAGCGCGTAGCCGGGCAGCGGCTGGCCGTCGGCCGGAATATGCACGGTGCGTCCGTCGGGAAAGATCTTGACCAGTTCCTCGCGCGGGATGCGCGGCCAGTGCCGGATGGTGCCGGTGTCCATGTGCACGAAGGGCGAGCCGGAGGTCGGATAGAATCCGACGCCGCCGCGCTGCAGCCGCAGGCCCTCGGCGCGGACCTTGGCGAGCGGCACGCCGGGAATATAGAAATCGATCGCGTTGCCGTTGATGTGCTGGCTGAACTGCGCGACGCCGCTCGAGCGCGCGCGCAACATGGCGTTGGTGCCCGGCGAACGGTAGCCGCAGATCACCTGGATCGGCTCCGTGGCGCCGACCTCGCGATAGGTCTCCCACAACAGATCGAACAGATGCGGATCCATGTGGGTTTCTTGTTCCTTGCGCCAGTCGCGCATGAACCAGTCGAGCTTCTTCAGCGCGGCCTCGTCGTAGCGGCCGTTGCGCTTGAAGGTGATGGTGATGTCTTCGTCGGTATGGACGTGATGGAAGGAGAGCGTGCGGGTGTCGCCTTCGGCGACCGCGTTTTGCAGCGAGTTATTGGCGCCGAGCAGGAACAGCCCGGCCGACGCCCAGGCGCACGCTCAGCGCACGCGGCGCGTGCCACGGACAAAAGGAGAGGAAGCTCGCGCCACGCGCCAACCGACACTGCAATGTTCCGTGAATTACGCTGTCCCACCGCCGCTCCCCCCGGAGCGAGCGGCTCCGGCAGCGACAATCATGCAGTCTTATCGGGAAGGGTTAACTTGCACTTAGCGGTCGCCCCCCGACCGTCGATTGCTACCGGCCGAAAATGGCCAAAAATGGGAGGGCCAGCGGCGATGTGGGGGTCGGCTGATGGAACTCGGATGCGGCGGCCGCCACCGCGCGAGGCTTGGTGCCTGTGGCCGGGCGCCTGGACTCAGTACGCGCCGTCCGGGCCGGCTAGCGGAAGAGCTTGATCGAAGAACGTCGAACGGCGTTGTGCGCCTCGCGCCGCTCGACCCGGCGCAGGATTTCCTGGTTGGTCTTGGCGGTCGCCAGATCGCGCTTGGGATCCTGCGGCGGCGCCACGTCGGCGATGCGGCGCTCGTCGCTGTGCAGGATGGCGCTGGATGCGGGCGTCGAAGCCGTAGATGTCGTCGCGCAGCACCAGCTTGCCGCCGTCGTCGACGAAGGCGGTCTGGTAGGTGAGGTGCACCATCGGCCGGTTCGATGAGCTTGAAGGTGCGCTCGTCGCGGCCGAACAGCGCGTTGAGCTGCTGCGAATTCGGGCGTCGGGCCGTTCATCGCCAGATGCAGCATGATCTCGCCGAACTTGGTCGGGTCCTCCACCCGCATGCAGCCGTGGCTGAAGGCGCGCTTGTCGGCGGCGAACAGCCGCTTCTCCGGCGTGTCGTGCAGATAGACCTGGAACTTGTTGGGGAAGTTGAACTTGATGCGGCCGAGCGCGTTGGCGGCGCCGGGCGGCTGCACCACGTTGATGTTGCCGTCGGGCCCGCGCTTCACCTCGAGGCCCATGCGGTCGAAAATGTTCGGATCGCTGGCCGTAGCGCGGCAGCAACTCGTTCTGGATGATCGACTGCGGCACGTACCAGGACGGATTGACCAGCACGTTGTCCATCGCCGCGCTGAGCAGCGGCGTCGGCGTCTGCGGCTTGCCGGCGACGATCTTGGTGCGCCATTGCTCCTGGTGGTCGTGCACGACCTTGAGCGTGTAGTCGGGGATATTGACCATCACGTAGGTCTTGCCGAGGTCGCGCGGCAGCCAGCGCCAGCGCTCCATGTTGGCGAGCACGCGTCGATCTCCTGCCGACTTGGCGGATGGGGGCGGCCGACGCCGTCGGCATGTTGGCGCTGCGCGCTTGGCGGCACGCCGCTTCGTAGGCTCGGGCCGCGCCGCGAGCTGGCGCAATTCGGCGAGCTTCGCCTTGAGCGCCGCGGAAATGCGCGTTCGATGCGGCGGATTGTAGCTTTCCTTGAGCGCCGAGCGCCGGCGATTCGCGCGGCCTCGCGCTCGGCGATCTTGCGCAGGATGTCGGCCGGCTCGGGCGCGTGGTTGCCGTAGTCGACTTCCGCCAGCACGCGGGTCGGCGCGATGCGGCCGGTCGCCAGATGGCGGGCATAGGCAAGCATCGAATTGGTGAGCTTGATGTCGTCGTCGGCCAGCGCCTCGGCGCCGGCGGCAGCGCCGAATTCCGGCACCGGATAATCGGCCGGGTCGAGCCCGTCGGCGGCGGCGTTTTTGAGTTGCGCGATCACCGCTTTGGCGCGCGCGTTCGAGCTGGCCGTCGCTGATCCACAGCGGCGCGTAATTGCGCGCGGCGTAGAAGGCCTCGATCGCCTTGCGTTCCGGCGCGCGGTCGATGCGCGGTCGAGCTGCTTGCCGGTGACGATCGCGCGCAGCTTGTCGGCGATCTGCGCGTCGCTGATGCCGAGCACTGGTCGAGCGTGCCCTGTCGAGCGTGCTTTTGACGGCGCTGTCGGAATTCTGCGGCGTGGCGGCGGCACGGCGCGGCTCTTCGCGGCGGCGCCAACGGGCGCTTCACGGGCGCGGCATTGAGTTGAGCGACGGCGGCAGTCGGCACGACGGTTTCGATCGCGGTCAGGCGCGGCGGCGGACGAGCGCCGGCGTCGTGACGATCAGCGCCAGCATTGTGCCGGCCAGCAGACGTCGAAATTGTCTTACGCATACGCGCTTACCCCACGCCCCGAATTACATCGCCATTATGCGGCCGAATGCGCGCGCGATGAATGAATTTCGCGTGCTAAAGTTAACTTCGATCACGGCTAACGCCGGCGCATGCATGGTTAAAGTGCGCCGTTTACGTCACGCCGTTTCGTTTTCGGCGTTCCGCCGTTTCTTGCGGCGTCGCGTCGAGGCCGAGGCCTTCGAGCTTGCGATAAAGCGTCGAGCGGCCGATTTTCAGCCGGCGCGCGACTTCCGACATCTGCTCGCGATAATGCGCGATGGCGAAGCGGATCACTTCGCGTTCGATCTCTTCGAGCGGCCGCACCTCGCCTTGCGCATCGGTCAGCCGCAGCGACGTGCGTGGTTAATTCGGCGCCGCGTTGGCGGCCTCGCGCGCGTCCGGCCAGGCGGCGGCGATCGCCGGCGAGGGATCGATCATCGGCTGCGCGGCGATGCGCGTCGGGGCCGACCTGCGCGGCGATCTGCGGGAATTCGTTGACGCCGATCTGCTCGCCGTCGGCCAGCACGACCGCGCGGAAGATCGCGTTTTCGAGCTGGCGCACATTGCCCGGCCAGCGATAGGCCGCGAGCAGCGCCAGCGCCTCGGCGTCGATGCCGCGCACGCGCTTGCCTTCCTCGGCCGAGATGCGGGCGAGGAAATGGCGGGCGAGTTCGGGGATATCCTCGGTGCGCTGCCGCAGCGGCGGCACCGAGATCGGAAACACGTGCAGGCGATAGAACAGGTCCTCGCGGAAGCGTCCGGCCTTCACGTCGGCGATCAGGTCGCGGTTGGTGGCGGAGATGATGCGCACGTCGACCTTGACGCTCTTGCGCCCGCCGACCGGCTCGACCTCGCCCTCCTGCAGCGCGCGCAGCAGCTTGACCTGCGCGGCCGGCGGCAGTTCGCCGACCTCGTCGAGGAACAGCGTGCCGCCGTCGGCCTCGACGAATTTGCCGGTGTGCTTTTCGGTGGCGCCGGTGAAGGCGCCTTTCTCGTGGCCGAACAAAATCGACTCGACCAGGTTCTCCGGCATGGCGCCGCAATTGACCGCGACGAACGGCTTGGCGCGGCGCGCGCCGCGAGCCGTGGATGGCGCGCGCGATCAGTTCCTTGCCGACGCCGGATTCGCCTTCGATCAGCACGGGAATGGTGGAGGCCGCCGCCTTCTCCGCCGCGTTCAGCACCGGCTGCATGGCGGGCGAGCGGGTGATGATGTCGGCGATGGTGAGCGTGCCGTCGCGGCTGCGCTTGAGGCGCTGCAATTCGCCGGCCAGCGCCTTGGTGGCGAGCGCGTTGCGCAGCGAGACCTGCAGGCGCTCGGGGCTCGCCGGCTTGACCACGAAGTCGGTGGCGCCCGCGCGCATCACCGACACCACGTTGTCGATGCCGCCATGGGCGGTCTGCACGATCACCGGAATGTCGAGGCCGGCCTCGCGCATGCGCGCCAGCACGCCGAGGCCGTCGAGGTCGGGCATCACCAGGTCGAGCACCACGCAGTCGATGCGCTGCGCGCCCGCCGAGCAGCGTCACGGCGGCATCGCCGCCGTCGGCGACCACGGCCTGGTAGCCGAAGCGCTGGACCATGGCCTCGAGCAGGCGGCGCTGGACCGGATCGTCGTCGACGATGAGCACGGTTTCGGACATTTCGACCTCGCAACGCTTCGGCGGTGTGCCGATTTGGTGCAATGTCGCCGTTCTGGCTTAATGGGCTGTTAAATCGGCCTGCCACCGCCTAGATGATCGCCAATTCGGACCCGCCAAAAGACCTTCCCCGCCATGGCTAAAGCCGCGTCCCGCAAGAAGCCCACCAGGACGACCAAACTGGGCGCGCTGCCGGAGTGGAACCTCAACGACCTTTATCCCGGTCTCGATAGCCCCGAGCTCAAATGGGATCTGGAGAACGCCACCAACCAATGCGTGGCGTTCGAGACCGACTTCAAGGGCCGGCTGGCGGGGTTTGCCGCCGGGCAGGGCGCCGGCCAGGCGCTGGCCGCGGCGGTCAAGCGCTACGAGGCCCTCGACGACACGCTCGGCCGGCTGATCTCCTATGCCTCGCTGGTCTATGCCGGCGACAGCACCGATCCGGTGCACGCGAAGTTCTATGGCGACGTGCAGGAGCGCATCACCGCCGCCTCGCTGCACCTGTTGTTCTTCACCCTCGAGCTCAACCGCATCGACGATGCCGCGCTCGAAGCCGCCATGCGCGACCCGGCGCTCGGCCATTACCGGCCCTGGATCGAGGACGTGCGCAAAGAGAAGCCCTATCAGCTCGAGGATCGCGTCGAGGAGCTGTTCCACGAAAAATCGGTCACCGGCTATTCGGCCTGGAACCGGCAATATGATGAGACCATCGCCGGACTTCGTTTCAGGATCGGCGGCAAATCCTTGAGCATCGAGCTGGCGCTCAATCGGCTGCAGGACGCCGACGGCAAGAAACGCAAGGCGGCGGCGCTCGCGCTGGCCAAGACCTTCAAGGAAAACCTGCGGCCGTTCACGCTTGATCACCAACACGCTGGCCAAGGACAAGGAAATCTCCGACCGCTGGCGCGGCTTCAAGGACGTGGCCGACGCGCGCCATCTGTCCAATCGCGTCGAGCCCGAAGTGGTGGAGGCGCTGGTCGCCGCCGTGCGCGCCGCCTATCCGAGACTGTCGCACCGCTATTATGCGCTCAAGGCGAAATGGTTCGGCAAGAAGTCCTTGCCTTATTGGGACCGCAACGCGCCGCTGCCCAAGGTCGCCCAGCGCACGATCCCCTGGAGCGACGCGCGCTCGACCGTGCTCACCGCCTATGGCGCGTTCTCGCCGAAAATGGCGGAAATCGCCGACCGTTTTTTCGAGCGCCGCTGGATCGACGCCGGCGTGCGCCCCGGCAAGCAGCCGGGCGCCTTCTCGCATCCGACCGTGCCGTCGGCGCATCCTTACGTGCTGCTCAATTATCAGGGCAAGCCGCGCGACGTGATGACGCTGGCGCACGAGCTCGGCCACGGCGTGCATCAGGTGCTGGCGGCGCCCAATGGCGCGCTGATGGCGCCGACGCCGCTGACGCTGGCCGAAACCGCGCTCGGTGTTCGGCGAGATGCTCACCTTCAAGAAGCTGCTGGCGCAGACCACCGACAAGAAACAGCGCAAGGCCATGCTCGCCGCCAAGGTCGAGGACATGATCAACACCGTGGTGCGCCAGATCGCGTTCTACTCGTTCGAGCGCAAGGTGCATCTGGAGCGCCGCAACGGCGAACTCACCGCCGACAAGATCTGCGAACTCTGGATGTCGGTGCAGGCCGAGAGCCTCGGCCCCGCGATCGAACTTAAAAGCGGCTACGAGACATTCTGGAGCTACATCCCGCATTTCATCCATTCGCCGTTCTATGTCTACGCCTATGCGTTCGGCGACTGCCTGGTGAATTCGCTTTATGCGGTCTACGAGAAATCCGCATCCGGCTTTGCCGAGCGTTATCTGGAGATGCTGGCGGCCGGCGGCACCAAGCACCATTCCGAATTGCTGGCGCCGTTCGGCCTTAACGCGCGCGATCCGAAATTCTGGGACGGCGGGTTGGGGGTGATTGCCAAGCTGATCGACGAGTTGGAAACGCTGTCGTAGCTCGTTCAATCAACGGTTGAGCGCGCGCCGGCGACCCGATAGACTTATCGGATCGGGGGAGGCGGCAATGGCGTTCGGCGACCTTTTTCAATTCAATGACGTCTTTGAGAGCGAATGCGTTTCGATCAACAAGCGTCGTCCCAAGAACAAGCCGATCGAGCTTGAAGACGAGACCGACGGCGGCACGCCGCTGGTCACCAGCGACGGCACGCCGCCGCTTCGCCCGACGGAAGATTTCAAAGGTCGTGGGCCTTTCATTGTCCGGCGGTGGCATCCGTTCCGCCGCCTTTTCGCTCGGCGTGCTGCAGGCATTGCACAAGTGGCACATCTTGAAAAAGGTCGATTATCTGTCGACCGTGTCGGGCGGCGGCTATATCGGCGCCTCGCTGTCGGCCGGTATGACCTCGGACGAGGGCCATTTCCCCTTCGAGAGCTATCTGTCGGAGGACGAGACGCCGTCGCTGCAACACGTGCGCGATTATTCGAATTATCTGTTTCCGAACGGGGTCAGCGATCTTGTTAACAACCTATCGATCTGGCTGCGCGGCTTGGTGGCGAATGCGATTCTGTTGCTTCCATTTCTGTTAATCGCGGCCGCATTAACAATTGTTTCGGTGCCAAAAGTTTTCCAAGCGCACGCTAACGTCTTTGGGATTGAGATTCCCAACATTTTCAGCTTTGGCCACTTCGTGGCGACGGCGTATCTCGGGTTATTTTTGCTGGCCCTTATGGTTACGTGGGCAGTCTATCGGTCCTTTCGCGCAGGATCAGAAACCGCCGATTTTCCGAACGCTTGGACAAGGCTTACCGGACATTTGGCTCTGATGTTTCTTGTTTTCGCTTTTGTCGAATTGCAACCGGTCATTCTCGACGAGATGACTAGATACGGAAATTTACCGGGCACTATGCTTGCATGGATCAAGACCTCCACCGCGGCGCTGGCTCCTTTGACTGCGATATTGGCTTTGAGCACGCATAAATTGGGTGAGTTTATTCGGAGCGCTTCCGAGTTGAGTAGATGGCATCGACAGATTTCCGGGTATGCGGCAAAAGCGGCGATCTACGTAGTAGCGTTAATTGTGCCGGTCCTTTTGTGGGCGGTTTATTTGCAGTTGAGTTATTGGGGCATCTGCCAGACGAAAGATTGCATGGACTACAACGCGCCAGCTTGGCTGCACGATATGGCTTATTTTTTCTTTGGTCCTGGCACGTTTGGGGGTGAAGTCTTCGCTCAATGTTATGGTGCAAATGTCTTCGCTGAATTTTATTTGGCCGTTTCCTGTTTGCTTTTGGTCGTGACAGTTTTTTTGGAACCGAACGCGAACTCACTCCACGCACTCTACCGCGACCGCCTCAGCAAGGCTTTCCTGTTTCAGCCGCAGATGGTCGTGCCCCGCGACCCTGTCACGGGCGATCAGCCGCCGCTTCAGCCGCTGCATTTGAAATTGACCGGCCTATCCGAGGAACACAGCCCCTACCATCTCATCAATACAGCGCTGAACGTGCAGAGTTCAAAGCAGGTCAACCGGCGCGGCCGCAACGCCGATTTTTTCCTGTTCAGCCGTAATTTCGTGGGCAGTAAGGCGACGGACTACGTCGCCACAGCTGATGTGGAATCCGTGGCCACGGGGTTCGACGTCGGCACCGCGATGGCGGTGTCGGGAGCCGCAGTGTCGTCGGATATGGGTTCGGCGACAATCAAGACGCTCTCGCCGACGCTTGCCCTTCTCAATATCCGGCTTGGATATTGGCTGTGCAATCCGCGCATGGTCGCAAAGCTTGTCGGCTGGAATTGGCTGGCGAATTTTTATTTTCTGTTCGAGATGTTCGGTCTGCTGAACGAAAAACGGCGCTCGATTTACCTCACCGACGGCGGCCACATCGAAAATCTCGGCATCTACGAGCTGTTGCGCCGCCGCTGCAAGGTGATCATCGCGGTCGACGCCGGCGCCGATCCGCAGATGGCATTCGGATCATTCAATATTCTCGAACGCTACGCGCTGATCGATCTCGGCGTGCGTGTCGACCTGCCGTGGCAGCAGATCGCCGATAGAACCAAGGAAACCAGCAAGGCGATCGATGAAAAAGGGAATTGCGAAAAACACGCCGGCCCGCACGTGGCGGTCGGGGAGATCAGCTATCCGGGCGACCGCAAAGGCATTCTCATTTACATTAAGTCGTCGCTGACCGGCGACGAGAACGACTACGTGTTCGATTACAAGAAGCGATACGACGCGTTTCCGCACGAGACCACGCTCGACCAAATGTTTACGGAAGAGCAGTTCGAGGCCTACCGCGCGCTCGGCTTTCACGCCACCCACGGCTTCTTCGACCGGCGCGATCAATTCGCGCATCGCGATCTTAGTGAAAATTCTTGCATCGAGGGCATGATCGAATTCCTCGATGACTTGTTCCCGCCGTCGTCCAATTCGGACCCCTGTTGGCCGAAGAAACACAATACATTCGCCGAGTGGCTGGCGGCAGATGCGGCGGAGAAGAAAAAGCTAGCCAAAGCCAAAACCGCCAGGGCGTCGTCGCCCGCGGATTTGGCGACGGCCGCTGCGAAAATCGCGAGAGCTGCTGCCGCCAAGACGCCGAAGGCAAGGGAGCGGTAGCTGGCCTTCCGGTCACGGGCTGCGCGTCCTATATCAGGACGCCCATGCCCCCCGACGACTCCGAGAAGAACCGCTTCACCGCCCGCGCCAAGCGTTACGCCAATGTCGGCACCAAGGTCGGCGGCGTCGCTGCGCGCATGGCCGGGCAGCGTCTGATCGGCGCGACCGGCGGCCGCGCCGGTAATGCACTGGCGCTCGCCGCCGCGCTCGGCGGCCTGAAGGGCCCGATCATGAAGGTGGCGCAGCTGCTCGCCACCATTCCCGACGCGTTGCCGCCGGAATACGCCAACGAGCTGATCAAGCTGCAATCGCAAGCACCGCCGATGGGTTGGGCCTTCGTCAAGCGCCGCATGAGCGCCGAGCTCGGGGCCGATTGGCAAAGCAAGTTCAAGGAATTCGAGCATCATCCGGCAGCCGCCGCCTCGCTCGGCCAGGTCCATCGTGCAGCTGCGCCCGACGGCGCGCGGCTTGCCTGCAAGCTGCAATACCCGGATATGCAGTCGGCGGTCGAAGCCGACTTGGGCCAGTTGAACCTACTGATGTCGCTCCGCAAACGCTTCGACCCGGCGATCGACGCCACCGAGATCGCGGTCGAGATCGGCGCGCGCCTGCGCGAGGAGCTCGATTATGTGCGCGAGGCGCGCCACATCGCACTCTATCGCGCCATGCTCAAGGACGAGAACGCCATTCGCGTGCCGCAAGTCTGGCGGGAATTGTCGACCGGCCGTCTGCTCACGATGGATTGGATGGCCGGACGGAAATTGCTCGATCACAAGGACGACAGCCTCGCCGTGCGCAATCGGCTTGCCACCGCCATGTTCACCGCCTGGTGGTTTCCGTTCAGCCGCTTCGGCGTCATCCACGGCGACCCGCACCTCGGCAATTACTCGGTGTTTGATGACACCAAGGGCAAGCCCGCCGGCATCAATCTGCTCGACTATGGCTGCGTCCGCGTTTTCCCGCCGAGCTTCGTCGGCGGCGTGGTCGATCTCTATCGCGGCCTGCTCAAAGGCGACGATGATCTCGTCGTGCACGCCTACGAGACCTGGGGTTTCAAACGGCTCAATCGGGCGCTCATCGATGCGCTCAATATCTGGGCCCGTTTCATTTACGGCCCGCTGCTCGACGACCGCGTCCGCACCATCGCCGACGGCGTCAAGCCGTCGCGATACGGGCGCAAGGAAGCCTTCCAGGTGCATCAAGCGCTGAAAAAGCTGGGGTCCGTCACCGTGCCGCGCGAATTTGTCTTCATGGATCGCGCTGCCATCGGGCTCGGCGCGGTGTTCCTGCATCTGGCGGCGGAACTCAATTTCTATCGCTTGTTCAACGAGGCGATCGAGAATTTCTCCGTGGGCGAGGTGGCGGCGCGGCAGCAAGCCGCGCTTGAGGGCGTAGGTCTCAAACCGTCCACTGCTTAAGTCGCTCGGCGTTGCCCTTGGGTCCCAATTGCGCTAACCCGTCTGCCGTCAGGCTTTACGACATTCGGAGACCTTCCCCCATGGCTGACCACGGCACCGTCGAATACGCCACCGCGACCGGGAACGATTATCCCGCCCATGAAAGCACCTACGAGCGCTTCATTTTCTTCACTTTCGTCGGCATCCTTCATGTGATCGGTCTGCTGTTCGGCCTCTGCATCGGCGGCGTCATGGGGCACTGGGGCATGGCGATCCCGGTCTTCTTGCTGGCGATTATCGGCGCGGTCGCGAGCCTGCTGAGCGGCTCGAAGTCGCCGAGCTATGTCTGCTTCACGCTCAATTTCCTGATCTTCGCCTTCGCCGGGCTGTCGTAGGCGTTTCACCCGGCCGGCCGGGAGGCGGGAATGCAAATAGCCGTAGCGCGCGAGACCGACGCCGGTGAACCGCGCGTCGCCGCCACCCCGGATACCGTCAAAAAATTCAAAGCGCTAGGCGCCGACGTCATGGTCGTGCGCGGCGCCGGCATCGCCTCGGGCATTCTCGACGCCGACTACGAGGCGGCGGGCGCTAGTCTTGGCGAGCATGTCACCAAGGACGCCGATGTGGTGCTCAAGGTGCGCCGTCCGGCGCCGAACGAACTCAAGGACTACAAAAAAGGCGCGCTGGTCGTCGCCATCATGGATCCGTACGGCAACGAGGCCGCGCTCAAGCAGATGGCCGATGCCGGGCTCGTTGCCTTTGCCATGGAGCTGATGCCGCGCATCACCCGCGCGCAGTCGATGGACGTGCTCTCCAGCCAGGCCAATCTCGCCGGCTATCGCGCCGTGATCGACGCGGCCGAGGAATATGGCCGCGCACTGCCGATGATGATGACCGCGGCCGGCACTATTCCGGCCGCGAAAGCGTTCATCATGGGCGTCGGCGTCGCCGGCTTGCAGGCGATCGCCACCGCGCGCCGCCTCGGCGCCATCGTTACCGCCACCGACGTGCGGCCTGCCACCAAAGAACAGGTCGAAAGCCTGGGCGCGAAATTCCTCGCGGTCGAGGACGAGGAATTCAAGAACGCGCAGACGGCCGGCGGCTATGCCAAGGAAATGTCGAAAGAGTACCAGGCCAAGCAGGCGGCCTTGGTGGCCGAGCACATCAAGAAGCAGGACATCGTCATTACCACCGCGCTCATTCCGGGCCGTCCGGCGCCGCGGCTGATCACCAAGGAAATGGTGGCGTCGATGCGGCCGGGTTCGGTGATCGTCGATCTCGCGGTCGAGCGCGGCGGCAATGTCGAAGGCGCCAAGCCCGGCGAGGTGGCGCAGGTTGGCGCCGTCAAGATCGTCGGCCATCTCAACGTGCCGGGTCGCCTGGCTGCCTCGGCCTCGGCGCTCTATGCCAAGAATCTGCTGACGTTTGTCGAGACGCTGATCGACAAAAACGAAAAGAAGCTCGCGATCAACTGGGACGACGAAATCGTCAAAGGCACGTTGCTGACGCGCGAGGGTTCAATCGTGCATCCGAACTTCAAGCCGAAGAGCCTGAGGAGAGCCCCATGGAACACCTCGCCAATGCGGTCGATCCCTTCGTGTTCCGGCTGTCGATCTTCGTGCTCGCGGTCTTCGTCGGCTACTACGTGGTCTGGTCGGTGACGCCGGCGCTGCATACGCCGCTGATGTCGGTGACCAACGCGATCTCCTCGGTGATCGTGGTCGGCGCGCTGCTCGCCGTCGGCGTCGCGCTGATCGCCGACGACAACGGCACGATCCTGGCGCGCGCGCTTGGCTTCGTCGCGCTGGTGTTTGCCTCGGTCAATATTTTCGGCGGCTTCCTGGTCACCCAGCGCATGCTGGCGATGTACCAGAAGAAAAAGAAATGAGCGCGCAATGAGCCCCAATCTCGTCGCGCTGCTCTATCTGGTCGCCGGCGTCCTGTTCATCCAGGCGCTGCGCGGCCTGTCGAGCCCGGATTCGAGCCGGCGCGGCAATCTGCTCGGCATGATCGGCATGACCATCGCGGTGCTGACCACGCTCGGTTCGCATCCGCCGGCCGGCGGCCTGGCCTGGGCGCTGGTGATCGGCGGCATCGCGCTCGGCGGCGGCATCGGCGCGGTGATCGCGCGCCGCGTGCCGATGACCTCGATGCCGGAATTGGTCGCCGCCTTCCACTCGCTGGTCGGCATGGCGGCGGTGCTGGTGGCGGCGGGCGCCTTTTACGCGCCGGCGGCCTTCGACATCGGCAGCGAAGGCCATATCCACGCGCAGAGCCTGATCGAAATGTCGCTCGGCGTGGCGATCGGCGCCATCACCTTCACCGGCTCGGTGATCGCGTTCCTGAAATTGTCCGGCCGCATGAGCGGCAAGCCGATCATGTTGCCGGCGCGGCATTTCAGGAACATCATGCTGGCGCTGGCGCTTGTCGCTTTCATCTTCAATTTCTACGTCTCGCAAAGCGCCGTCAGCTTTTGGGCAATCACCATCATCTCGCTGACGCTCGGCGGTCTGATCATCATCCCGATCGGCGGCGCCGACATGCCGGTGGTGATCTCGATGCTCAATTCCTATTCGGGCTGGGCGGCCGCCGGCATCGGCTTCACGCTCGGCAATTCGGCGCTGATCATCACCGGCGCGCTGGTCGGCTCATCGGGCGCGATCCTGTCCTACATCATGTGCCACGCCATGAACCGCTCGTTCATCTCCGTCATCCTTGGCGGCTTCGGCGGCGAGGTCGCTGGCCCGGCGGGCGGCGGCGCCGAGCAGCGGCCGGTCAAGCTGGGATCTGCCGAGGACGCCGCCTACATCATGAAGAACGCGCAGAAGGTCATCATCGTGCCGGGTTACGGCATGGCGGTGGCGCAGGCGCAGCACGCGCTGCGTGAAATGGCCGACCGGCTCAAGAAGGAGGGTGTCGAGGTCAAATACGCTATCCATCCGGTGGCCGGCCGCATGCCCGGCCACATGAACGTGCTGCTGGCCGAAGCCAACGTGCCCTATGACGAAGTGTTCGAGCTGGAAGACATCAATTCCGAATTCGCCCAGGCTGACGTTGCCTTCGTCATCGGCGCCAACGACGTGACCAATCCGGCGGCGGAAGAAGACAAGACCTCGCCCATTTACGGCATGCCGGTGCTGCAGGTGTGGAAGGCTGGCACGGTGATGTTCATCAAGCGCTCGCTGGCGTCCGGCTATGCCGGCATCGACAACCCGCTGTTCTACCGCGACAACACCATGATGCTCCTGGGCGACGCCAAGAAGATGACCGAGAGCATCGTCAAGGCGATGTGACGCGCACGTCCCCTCGATGAATGACGATCCACCGCCCGCTTTAAGCTAGTCCGCGCGCGCAATCACCATCGAGGCGACCGGTTGCGTGAGTCGGGCTTGCTGCGGTGTCACGCGGGCTTGCCAACTTGCCCTCGATCTTTTTGGAAATTCGCGGCTCAATACCGATACCGGCGAGCGCGGTCATCAGGCGTTCAGGCGTGAAAAGATCGAATTCCGTGCGGTAGCGGGCGCTTGCCAAAGGCGGACTCGCGCCAAAATCCAAAATCAATTTCCCTTCGGATTCAACAGGCGCAAAGCCTCCTTGACTGCAAATTCCGCATGCGGAACGGCATGCGCTACGTCGAACAATATTACCAGGTCATAGACCTCGCTTTCGACGGGAATATTCAGCGGCGAACCGAATGATACCTTCAGCGAATTCTTTCTGGCCCAGCTGCGGAATCGAAATTCGGTGTCGTGGTCGCCGTCCCAGCAGTAATCGCCGGCGAAGGTTTCGACGTCGTGCCCCTTGATCGCAAGATAGGCGGCCAGCGCGCCGCCGCCGTCGTTCACATAGGCGATTTTGAGCGGCCGGCCCAGCGACGCCGCCATGTCCTCGACGGCCTGCAGCGTCTTGAGGTAGTGCCATTGTTTGTTTCCGGCCGCGCGCAGGCCGATGTCGCGATTGACGGTGTCTTGCCCGAGGGGAGTTGCCGGCAGATACAGCGTTGTGAACAAATCGGCGAGCGCTTTCTTGTCGCGCGCCTGGCTGCGCCTGCGTCAAAGTGCGAGATTCGCTCGATATTGTAATGCGCGGGCTGCAGCCGCGCTAAACCAGTCTTCCACCGCCTCCATGATTTGATTCGGTTCGATGGATTCCATACAGGGCGGGCCCGGCAGTCCGCGGGGACAGGTATTCACCCAGTTCAGCGTCGACCACGAGCAATCGCTGCAGGGCACCGACACGATGTTGACGTTCTGATCGAACGCAAAAAACCCGGGACTGGTCGGGCCAAACAGCACGACCGAGCGCGTGTGAAGCTCATGGCCGAGCCGGACCAGGCCCGACTCGCCGTCGACGTGCAACGATGAATGTTTGAGAATCCAAGCCGCTTCATCGAGCGTTGTCATGTTGCGCAAGTCGATGTCGGTGCCACTGATCTTGCGGCTGTCGAAGGCGCCAATCTGGATGATCGTTATTTCCGGCAGGGCCTTCTTAATTTGCGCGACCAGTTTGTTCCAGTGCTCGATCGGCCACTGCTTGGTGGCCACGCCGTTGAGCAGAACGTTGCTCAGGTCGCATCCGTCGTGGACGGTGATGTAGCGGGTTCGCGCCAGTTGATATTTCGCGATGACGTCGTAGCTGGAAGCATCGGGGCAAAGATATGGAATGGTCCGGCGGTTGACGTCGAGATTGCCATAATAGCCGATGACGTCGGCAAGATTCATTTTCTGACTTGCGCTGCTGCGCGCGAACATGCCATCGAGCAGGGGATGGCGGTCGAAGACAAACCGATGGGGCTCGGATCGCTGGTTGGCGGCGCTGATCGCATTCACCAGATCGGAGTTGTGTTCGAGGAGTTTCCAATAATTGACGATGTCATACCGAATTAGGTGGCGGCTTTCGACGATGACGTCGTAATGGTCGCGAACTTGCGGCAGAAAGTCGACATTGATGGCGTTCTTGACAAAGGGCGCCCGCGCAAAAATGAATTTCGCTTCTTCGACCTTTTTGAAATGCGAAAAAAGTCGATATGCATCGGGCCGAACTGCCGCTGGAATTCTTGCATGAACATTCCATGGCTGGTGAAATCTCCGAGCGAACCGGTGCCGTGCACGGCGACGCGCAATTGCCCGGCCGGCGCCGGCTCCTTTACGGTCGGACGAGCCGCGAGACCCGAGACGATCTTGTGCTGGACGCGCCGCGCTACCCAAACCAGCGCGCACCTGAGGAACCAGAGCTTTTTGCGCACCGGCTGGCCGAGGAACTCCTCTTCGAGGCGTGAGGCCGCGCGATGCAGGAACGTCGTCCCGTGATACGGGATCAGTTTGCTGAGCGAATAGAGCTGGATGGAATCGATTTCTTCACGGGCGGCATGACTCTCATGCAGCGCCGAAGCCGTCCGAACATCGGTACGCGTCGCTTCCAACATGCCCCGCGGCTCACAGTATTGAGCCCTCGCCCCGAGCGCAATTACCTAGGCTCAGGACCCATTAAAGTTCTTGCGGATCATTTGAACGATTGATTCAATGGCGGCGCGAGGAGGCGCGGCCATGAATGATTTGTTCTTGCTTTCGGAGGCGCAGATGCGCCGGATTGAGCCATATTTTCCGCTCTCCCATGGGATTCCAAGGGTGGATGACCGGCGGGTTATCAGCGGAATTGTCTTTGTCATCCGCAATGGGCTGCGCTGGCGCGATGCGCCGCGCGACTACGGTCCGCACAAGACGATCTATAATCGGTTCGTACGCTGGAGCCGTCTTGGCGTGTTCAACAAGATTTTCGCGGAGCTGGCGCGCAAGGCTGGCAAGCCGCGCCGGCTGATGATCGATACAACCCATCTGAAAGCCCATCGCACGGCCGCGAGCCTTTTAAAAAAGGGTCTGTTCCCAGACGTATCGGGCGCACGAAAGGCGGCCTGAACTCAAAACTGCACGCTGTGTGCGATGGCCACGGACGGCCGCTGATCATGCTGCTCAGCGAAGGCCAGATGAGCGACTACAAAGGCGCGGCGCTGATGTTAACTGCCCTGCCGAATGCCAAGGAGCTTCTCGGCGACAAAGGCTACGACGCGGATTGGTTCCGCCAGGCTCTCGCCGAACGTGAAATCACAGCCTGCATCCCGTCAAAATCCAATCGCAAAAAACCTATCAAACATGACCCTATGCTCTACCGTCAGCGCCACAAAATCGAGAATATGTTTGGCAGGCTCAAGGACTGGCGACGTATCCACACCCGTTACGACCGATGCGCACATACCTTCATGTCAGCAATCTGCATCGCAGCCGTCGTCATCTTCTGGCTATGATCAATAAGTCCTGACCCTAGTGCAAATGGCTCAAAAAGCAAAATAAAAACGGCATTTTGGGCGCCCAGGGCCGGCAATCGGCGTGATGATGCTTAACGGGCGCGCATTGGCGGGGTCTATGCCGGTTCGGCAACCTTTTCCGCCGGCGCAATACTGGGCGCCTCGACCGTTTTCTCCGGCGCGGCATAGCGGAATACACGGCCGTGCAGTGTGATATTCAGGTTGATGCGGTAATGGCCGTCGCCGAACGCCGCGATCCGCCGCTCCAGTTCATCTTTCGAAACATCGGCGGGGACATCACACATCGCTTTGTGCAACCGGCGCGTGCTCTTTGTGCCGGTCCATTCGACCGGCAGTTCCGCGAGCGGTTCGCTCTGCGCGGCGAGCGCCGGCGCCAGCCGCCAGAACAGCTTCGCAAGCTGAACAAAAGACAATTCTTGCAGGCGCAAGACGCTTGTGCGTGGCGGAATATCGAACAGTTCGACACCGACGATCGGCCCGGCATCCACCCGTTCGATCATCCGGTGTGCGGTCGCGCCAAAGGCGGCGGCCCGCTCGTAGATCGCGAAATGCGCAGGCACCCAACCCGGATAATGCGGCGGCCCGGGATGGAAATTGTAGGCGCCGAATCCGAGTGCTTTAAGAATTTGCGCCGTTACGACCACGTCCGTGACGAATGCGACCAGCCGGGCGCGCCGTAGCAACTCCGGCTCGAACGCCTTGATGTCCTCGAGCGATTTGGCAGGACAAATGCGCAGTCGCGGACGATGACCGCGCAGGACGCCTGTCAGCGCAGTTTCCTCGACCGGCCCGGTGAGCAGAATGATCGTGTCGAACACGGCCTTTAGGCTGTCACGTCGACCAGGTTGGTGGACGAGGTCGGCGCCGTCGGATCGTTGCTCGTGCTTGTGGTCGCACCGGCGGATTGCGCTGGACCCGCGCCGCCCGCATGATGGTGGTGGCCGTGACCGTGATGAGCACCCTTCATTTGCTGCTGCAAGGTCGCCAAATCCTGCTTCGCCTGTGTGATATCGCCCGATTGTAGGTCGTCGCCGATCTGGGCGAGCGCCTGCGCAAAGGGATCGTTCGGATTGCTGCTGGCGGACTGGCTGAGCGTCGAATAGGCGCTCTGCGCGGCCGACAGATTGCCAGATTGAATCGCGCTGGTCAGTTGCCCGAGGGCCTGATGCATCGGATCGGCCGGCGGTGGAACGTTCGCGGCGGTGGAAGAAACCGGAGCAATTGCCATGACACGTCTCCGTCAGGACCAATTCGTCCTGCATGGAATCGCGTCGCCCGTGAACAGGGCTTAGCCGACGGCTATTTGCAAATCGTTAATCATGATCGCCGGCACGGATTTTTTATGGAGGCTTTATGTGCGCTGGCTTGCCGGCTCCGCCGGTATCGGCACCACGCAGTGAACGCGCAGGCCATCCGGCCGGTAATCGGTATTAATCTTGGCCTGAATCTGCCCCGGCAGGACGATTTCCAGCAGCCGCGAGCCGAAACCCTGCCGCTTCGGCTTCTCAACCGGCGGACCGCCGCTCTCCACCCATTCGAAATTGAGCGAGCGGCGCTGGGCGTCGATCACCAAGGTCCAGCTGACGTCAACCTTGCCGCCATAGACCGAGAGCGCGCCGTATTTCGCGGAATTGGTGGTGAGCTCGTGCACCGCCATGCCGAGCGACACCGCCAGCCGCGACGGCACCTCGACGGCGGGCCCGCTCAGGCGGATGCGCGTGCCGGTGCCGTCGTCGAAGGCGTCGAGTTCGCTGTGCAGGATGTCCGCGAAGGTCGTGGTATGGCCTTCCTCGGTCAGCAGCACATGCGTCTTGGCCAGCGAGCCGATGCGCCCGATCATGGCGTTCTTGAAATCCTCGATGGTGTCGGACGAGCGCGCGGTCGATCCCATGATCGCCTGCACGGTGGCGAGCGTGTTCTTGACGCGGTGATGCAGCTCGCGCACCAGCAGCGCTTGCTGCTCCTCGGTGCGTTTGCGCTCGGTGATGTCCACCAGCATGTTGACCGCGCCGACCAGTTTGCCGTTTTCGTCGTGCAGCGGCGTCGGATAGGGAATGAACGGCACGCGCGTGCCGTCGGGCCGCTCGCAGGCCGCTTCCATGCCGCGCACCGTCCGGTCTTCCTTCAGCGCGACCGCCATCGGACATTCGTCGTGCCGCAACGGCGTGCCGTCGGGCCAGAACAGTTTCCACGAGCCGCACCATTCGCTCGAACCGAGCATCGGCCGGTGGCCCCACAGCGCGACGGCGGCTTCGTTGTAATAGGTGATCCGCCCGGCGGCGTCGGTCGTGTAGACCGCGGCGGGCAGGGCATCGAGCAATTCGCGGAACCGGCGCTCGCGCTCGCGCAGTGCGGGCGTGCGGATCGGCTCGCCGATCGGCACCACATTCTCGGCCGCGGCCGAGCCGGCGCGCGCGGCAACCACACGCTCGAATTCGCTTTCCAGAAAACCGATTGGCTTATCCATTCCCCACCCGAATCTACGCAAAACTGTAGCCCGCCGGTCTTCGCGGACACCCAGCCCCGCGATCTGAACGCGCCGGTCTTAAAATGGTTGCATGGAAAGCGAAGAAATTTCAGTGGCTTCGGACAGATTTCCTTAACAATATCCAAATACCGACCCGGAAGCCTCGGATTAGAGCGTCCGGTGCATCACATAGGCGTCCACCGCGCCCAGCCGGGGGTGCCGGAACGCGCCCGGCAGGCGGCCGACGATCGCAAACCCGCAAGCCTGCCACAGCCGCACCGCGCGCTCGTTGGAGGCGATGACGAAATTGAACTGCATGGCGGTAAAGCCGCGCGCCCGCGCGCGCTCCAGCGAATCCACGCACATCGCCCGCGCCACGCCGCGGCCCGTCGCGGCGGCGGCGACCATGTAGCCGCAATTCGCCACGTGCGCGCCGCCGCCTTTGTTGTTGGCGCGCAGATAATAAGTGCCGACGATCTCGCCGCCATCCGTCCGCGACGAACACCTCATGTCCGGCGCTGCGCCAATAGGCCAGCGCGTCGGCGCGGCTGATGTCGCGCGGGATCGGATAGGTCTCGCCGGCGCGGAAAGTCGGCTCCAGAATGCGCCAGATGGCGTCGTCGTCGGCAGGCGTCGCCGGCCGGATGGTGGGCGCAGGGCTCATGGACGCTTTGCTATCATTTTTCGAGGTTCCGCCAGAAGCCCCGCCTTCATGCAACCATGCCTTCCTTGGCGCGTTGTTCCACGGGGACACATCCATATTTTTTGAGGATTTTGCGCATGAATCCGATTCGCAGCTTCGGCATCGTCGGCCTCGGCAAAATGGGCGCCGACCTTGCCCTCAACGCGCTTCACCACGGCTACGGCGTGGCCGGCATGGACACGCACGCCGTCTCCAGCGACTTGACGGGCAAGGGTCTGAAAGCGGCGACCGATGCCAAGCAATTCGTCGCGCTGCTGACGCCGCCGCGCTTCATCATCATGTACGTGCCGGCCGGGCCTCCGGTGGACGCGGTGCTCGCGGAGCTCACCGACAATTTGCAGCCCGGCGACATCATCGCCGACGGCGGCAATTCCTACTGGGGCGATTCCATCCGCCGTCACGCGCGCCTGAAAGAGAAAGGCATTCATTTCATCGACGCCGGCACGTCCGGCGGGCCGGGCGGCGCGCTCGATGGCGCCTGCTTCATGGTCGGCGGCGAGGACGAGCCGTTGCCATGGTCGAGCCGATCTTGCGCAAGCTCGCGGTCGAGGGCGGCTACGTCCGCGCCGGCGGTCCCGGCGCCGGTCATTTCACCAAGCTGGTGCACAACGGCATCGAGTTCGGCATGTTGCAGGCGATCGGCGAGGGCGTCGGCCTGCTCGAGAACTATCGCGAGCCGCTGCCGATCGCCGACGTGCTGAACTGCTGGCGGCATGGTTCGGTCATCCGCTCGTGGCTGGTCGATCTGATGGAGACGATGTACCGCAAGCAAGGCGGGCTCGATAAAATCCCGGCTTTTGTCGACGATACCGGCGAGGTGAACTGGCTGGTCGACGACGCGCTGCATATGGAAGTTCCGATCCCGGTGATCACCCAATCGGTCGTGCAGCTGGTCGCCTCGCGCGACGGCAAACATGATGCGTCGCGCGCCATCGCCATGATGCGGCACGGCTTCGGCGGCCATCCTTACGGTCCGGCAACGAATATCGCGCATGAACGCCACACCGGGCGGGTCGGCGGCTTCGTCGGCAAAAGCGGCAACGGAGCCACGCCATGACAAAACAAATCGGACGCTACGCCTGGGCGATCGCCGAAGGCTATATCCCGCCGGCCTCGACCGGCCAAAGCCGCGAACTGACCAGCCACGAGACGGTCTGCATCCTCAATGCCTCCGACGCAGACGCCAAAGTCGAGATCACGGTCTATTTCGCCGACCGCGAGCCGGCCGGGCCTTACGTTTTCAATGTTGGCGCCAGGCGCACGCGGCATTTGCGCTTCAACGAGTTCAAGGATCCGGCGCCGATCCCGGTCAACACCGATTTTTCCAGCGTCATCGTCTCGAGCGCGCCCATCGTCGTGCAGCACACGCGGCTCGACAGCCGCCAGGCCGAATTGGCGCTGCTCAGCACCATGGCATTTCCGCTCGATTAGCCCGGCATTCCCTGCAATCGCGCGCGGTCGCGCTTGTGTTATGAGAAGCGGATGACCGCGCTCAAATGGCTGCTCATCCTCGCCGTGGTCGGCTACGGCGGATTGCTCGCGCTGATGTACGTGTTTCAGCGCGCGTTGCTGTATTTCCCCGACCCGACGCGCGTCGCGCCGGCGCAGGCCGGGCTGCCGCAGGCGCAGGAAGTCACGCTCACCAGCGCGGACGGCGAAAAGCTGATCGCCTGGTTTGTGCCGGCGCGCGGCGACAAGCCCATGGTGCATCTATTTCCAGGGCAATGCCGAGGGCTTAAGCGCCCGCGCCGATCGCTTCACCTGGTTGACCGCCGACGGCACCGGCCTGCTGGCGCTTGTGCTATCGCGGCTATGGCGGCTCGACCGGCACGCCGACCGAAGCTGGTCTCATCCGCGACGCGACGCGCGGCCTACGATTTCGCCGCGCGCGCGCTATCCGGCCAAGCGCATCGTGCTGTTCGGCGAAGTCGCTCGGCACCGGCGTGGCGGTCGCGCTCGCCGCCGACCATGAGATCGGCGGCGCTCATCCTCGATGCGCCCTTTACCTCGATCGCCGACGTCGGCGCCGCCGCACTATCCGTTCGCGCCGGTGCGCTGGCTGATGAAGGACACGTTTCCATTCCGACGAGCGCATCGGCCGCGTATCGGCGCCGCTGTTGGTGCTGCATGGCGAGCAGGACCGCATCGTGCCGATCCGGTTTGGCGAAAAGCTGTTCGCGCTGGCGCGCGAGCCCAAGCGCATGGTGCGCTTCCCGCAAGGCGGCCACGTCAATCTCGACGACTACGGCGCGGCCAAAGTCATCCGGGAATTTCTAGCGGGGTTGCCTTAAACTAGGCGTCTCAACCGATAGGCCTTTGCTGCTGCACCGCTAGGCGCTGGATTTCGCCAGCCGGGTGCGCGCCGGCTAGCGCGCCGCGCGCGCCGGCGCTACGGTCGGCGCCGCTCACCGACGTCCTGCACAACCCGCATGTCCTGACAGCCGCGGAGACCGCGCCATGGCCCTCATGCTTACGCCCACCTCCGGCGGCGCCGAAGGCTGGCGCAACGCCCTTATCGCCGTCATGCCGGGGCTTGACGTGCGCATCTGGCCCGATATCGGCGCGCGCGCCGATATCGACATCGCCACGGTCGGCGCGCCGCCGGCAGGGGCATTGCGCGATCTGCCGAACCTGCGCCTGATCGTCTCGCTGACCGCCGGCACCGACGCGCTGCTGCGCGATCCGGATTTACCCGCCGTGCCGATCGTGCGTGTCGGCGTGCCGCTGGGCGGCGACACGATGATGAACGAGACGACGCTGTTGCACGTGATGCGTCATCATCGCCACTTGCCCGAATACGCGCGCGCGCAGCAGCGCAGCGAATGGATCAAGATGCCGATTACGCCGGCGCGCGAGCGCAAAGTCGGCGTGATGGGCCTCGGCCCGATCGGCCTTGCGGCGGCGGAAACACTCGCCGCGGCCGGCTTTCAGGTCGCCGGCTGGGTGCGGCGGCCGCGCTCCGTCGAGGGCATCGAAATCTTCAGCGGCCGCGGGGGGCTTGCTGCGTTTCTGGCGCGCAGCGAGATTGTCGTCAACTTGCTGCCGCTGACGCCGGAGACGCGCGGCATCCTCAACGCCGAAACACTCAAGGCGCTGCCGGCCGGCGCGGCGATTGTCAATCTTGGTCGCGGCGAGCATGTCGTCGAAGCCGATCTGATCGCCGCGCTCGATGCCGGGCACCTTGCCGACGCGACGCTCGATGTCTTTCCGGTCGAACCGTTGCCGGGTGACAGCCCGCTCTGGCGCCATCCCAAGATCACCGTCATGCCCCATGTCGCGCGCCGGCTGGTGCCGATGGAACTGGCGCCGCGCGTGCGCGAGATCGTCGAGGATTTTCGCGCCGGACGGCCGCTCACCCCATTGGTCGATCGCGCGCGCGGCTATTAGCAGCGTCCATCAAAAGCAAAAGCGCGGGCGTTTGAAGGCCCGCGCCACGTCACAATCGAAATCGGGCTGCTTAGAAGCCCGACCGCCGCCGCCGCCGAAACGCGGCGGGCCGCCACGGCCGCGGCCACCGCCGCCGGGACCACCGGGTCCGCCGGCCGCGCCGGGAACCACACGCGGCTTCATCGGCAGCAGGCCTTCGCGCTGCATCTTCTTGCGCGCGAGCTTGCGGGCGCGGCGGATCGCTTCCGCCTTTTCCCGCGCTTTCTTTTCGGAGGGTTTTTCGTAATGGCCGCGAAGCTTCATCTCGCGGAAAATGCCCTCGCGCTGCATCTTCTTCTTGAGCGCCTTGAGGGCCTGATCGACATTGTTGTCGCGAACGAGAACTTGCACGCATGCTCCTTGGTTGTTTAAGGGCCGGGTTTTGGGGTCGAAAGCCCTGCAATACGGGCCTTCCGAGTCGCGCGGCTCTAGCAGAAAAGGGCTTAAGAGTCCATAATTCAGCGCACCGGCAGGCCTTCGCGGGCCGACGACCATGGCTTTTGCAAGGCGTCGATGGTTGCAGCGGGCGGCGGGGCGGGTCGCGCCGATCGGGCGGCGGAGCCTGCTCGCGATGGCCGGCGGGCTCGCCGCTGCCGCCATTTCCACGCCACGGCGCGCGGGCGCGCAGACTTTGACGGCCACCTCGATCAGCCAGGCCGCGCAGGACGCCCGCCGCGACGTCGGCCGGCTATCGCCGCCGCGCCGACAATCTGCTGCGCCTGACCGTTGCCGACGGGCCCGAGCGCGGCGCCGCCGCGGTGCGCCGGTTCCGCGCCGAGCAGGTCGGGCTGGCGCGCGATCTGCCGACGGTCTTCAACAGCCGCGTCAGCGAGGACGACTGGCTGCTGGTGACGCCGTGCGCGAACTCGATCTGGCGCTCGCCATGCGGCCGCTGGTCATCCGCATGGCGCCCACCTCGGATGAGGTCGAGGCCGCGATCAAGCAGCCGCTGCCGCAGATCGAGCCGCTGGCCGGCGACAATGCCGAGGACGTGCTGCTCACCATCGTGCTGAGCACGCTGGGCCTGACCGCGCCGTGTCGCGCTGTTCGAGCAACTGCGCAACGACCGCGCGCTCGGCCGCGGCGGCCGAGGCACGGCCGCAGGCGCTGAAGTCGGAGCGCTATGGCCTGGCCGCGCTCGAACTCGAACGGCTGATGCGGACCATGGTGCTGCCGGCCACCGTCGCGGCGATCGCCGACGATCTCGGCAAGGATGCCACGCGTCAAGCTCTACAAGTCGCTGGTCGTGCGCTTTGTGCCCTTCATCGGCTGGACCTATTTCGTCACCCTGCTGCTGGCGACGATCTATTACAACCGCGACACCACCGCGCCGGTGCTGCGCTAGCTTCCGGCAGGCCGAAAACCGGCCCTTGGAAAATAACCCACAGCCGCAAATTTGCTCTGCACATCCGCGAAGTTTGGTGTAAACCTTGCCGTTTCCTGAACTGTAGGGATTGGGAACTTGCCGTGAACATCCAGATGACCACCAAGCATCCGCTCGGCGCCCTCGTCACCGAGGGCAAGACCAAGAAAATCTACCAGATCAAAGGCAGCGCCGATCTGGTCGCCGTGATCTCCAAGGACGACATCACCGCCGGCGACGGCGCCAAGCACGACATCATTCCGGACAAGGGCCGGCTCGCCACCGCGACCACGTCCAACGTGTTCCGCCTGCTGAAGGCCTGCGGCCTGCCGGTCGCCTTCGTCGAGCAGGACAGCGCCACCTCGTTCATCGCGCCCGAGCTGCGACGATGCTGCCCTACGAGGTGGTGGTGCGGCGCGAGGCGCACGGCTCCTATTTGAAGCGCAATCCGCATCTTCGCCAAGGGCCAGCTGTTTCCGCAATTGATCGTCGAGTTCTACCTCAAGACCAAGGACAAGAACTGGAAGGGCAAGCCGCTCGTCGCCGACGATCCGCTCATGCAGTTCGCCGACGACGGCAGAGCGAGATCAAGCTGTTCAATCCGGCCAAGCCGCTGCAGGGGCAGGAGCCGTTTCTGGTGCTGCCGGCGTCGGACGTCTTCAGCCGCGCCGACGAATCGAAAATCTTCCCCGAGATGCGGCGCATCGCGCGTCAGGCCTTCCTGGTGCTCGAGAAGGCCTGGCAGCTCGAAGGCGGCACGCTGGTCGATCTCAAGGTCGAGTTCGGCTTCGACGCCAAGGGCAATCTGCTGCTCGCCGACGTGATCGACAACGATTCCTGGCGCGTGCTGCGAGAGCGGCGCCTATATCGACAAGCAGGTCTATCGCGACGGCGGCGCGCTCGACGACGTCGCCGCCAAATACCGGCACGTCGCCGAGATCACCGGCCACTTCCGCGTTCCGCGCCAGCGCATCATCCTGTGGCGCGGCTCGGAGAAGGACAAGACCGGATGCCTTCACCAAGGCGCTCGGCGAACTCGAGCGACATGATGGACGGTGGTGACCTGCTCGATCCACAAGGAGCCGGTGCGCGGCGCCGCGATCGCTCTATCGCATGTTGCAGGAAGTGCCCGACACGGTGGTGATCGCCTATATCGGCCGCTCGAACGGCGCCGGTCCGGTGCTGTCGGCGCTGTCCACCACGCCGGTCATCACGGTGCCGGCCAGCGTCAAGGATTTCCCCGAGGATGTCTGGTCGTCGCTGCGCGCGCCGAGCGCGACCCCGGTGATGACGGTGCTGGAGCCGTCCAACGCGGTGCTGGCCGCGCTGCAGATTTTGTCCGCGCGCAATCCGCGGCTCTACGCCCATGTGCGCGGCGAGATCGAAAACCGGACGGTCAACGCGTCAATCACGATGCGCCGGCTATGCAGCGCCGAGGCCGCCCGGATGGGACAGGCGGCTCTTAGCTTGCTGGCCGAGATCGAGCGGCTCAAGGCCGAGCATCGCGCGGCGCAGCGCAACATCGCCGAGCTCGAAGCGCGCGCCGACGTCGATCCGCTGCTCGACATCCTCAACCGGCGCGGCTTCGAGCGCGAGCTCAAGCGCTCGCTCGCCTATCTGCAGCGCTACAAAGGCGAGGCGGCGCTGCTGTTCATCGACCTCGACGGCTTCAAGGCGGTCAACGACCGCACGGCCATGCCGCCGGCGACGCCCTGCTCAAGGCGGTGGCGCGCGAGCTCAGCCGGCCACGTGCGCGCCTCCGACGTGGTGGCGCGGCTCGGCGGCGACGAATTCGGCGTGCTGCTGTGGAATCTCGGCGAGGCCGCAGGCGGCGGCCAAGGCGCGCGAGCTGGAAAATCTGATCGCCGGCGATCGCGTGGCCCACGGCGCGGCGCAGCTTTCGGTCGGCGCCAGCGCCGGCTGGTGCCGCTTGACGCCGCCGCCACGCCGGCGCAGATGATCGATGCCGCCGACCAGGCGATGTATGCGCGCAAGAAGGAGCGGCGCGGCTAGGCCATTACCGAATAGCCGCCGTCGACCGGGATCGCCGTGCCGGTCACGAAATCCGAGGCGGGCGTGGCGAGGAACACGGCGATGCCGGCAAAATCGTCCGGTGAGCCCCAGCGCTGCGCCGGCGTGCGCGTCATGACCTTGTCGTTGAGTCCCTGAACTTGCTCGCGCGCCTGGCGCGTCAAGTCGGTGTCGATCCAGCCCGGCAAAATAGCGTTGACCTGGATGTTGTCCTTGGCCCAGGCGACCGCCAGCGAGCGCGTCAGCTGCACGATGCCGCCTTTGCTGGTGGCGTAAGGGGCCGCGTAAGATGCGCCAAAGAGCGACATCATCGAGCCGGTATTGATGATCTTGCCGCCGCCGGCCTTGACCATGTGCGGATAGGCCGCCTGCGAACATAAAAACGCGCTGGTGAGATTGGTGTTCATGACAAGATGCCAATCCTCGGCGCTCAGGTCCTGCGGCTGCTTGCGCACGGTGGTGCCGGCGTTGTTGACCAGAATGTCGAGCCGCCCGAATTTTTTGGCGGTTTGTTCGATCGCCTGCTTGCACGACTTTTCCTGCGTGACGTCGAGTTCGACAAACTCGGCCGGCGCGCCGGTGGCGCGCAACTCGGCTAACGCCGCTTGCGCCTTGGTCTTGTTGCGTCCCGCGATCGCCACCGCGCAGCCGGCCGCGGCCAGCCCCTTGGCCATGCCGAGCCCGATGCCGCCATTGCCGCCGGTGACGAGCGCCACCCGGCCCTTCAAATCGAAATTTGTCATCTGCTGTTCCCCCGCGTTACGGCTCTAGGCGATGATATCCGGCGTGAGCTGATCTTCGATGTCGCGGATCTTGTCGCGCAGCACCAGCTTGCGCTTTTTCAGGCGCTGCACCTGGATCAGGTCGGAGCCGGGCGACATCGCCAAGGCGGCGATCGCGGCGTCGAGGTCGCGGTGTTCCTGCAGCAGGCGCGCCAACTGCTCCCGCAACTCGCGTTCTTCGTCTTTGCGTCATCGCCACCGCTGGTTTGCTTCGACCGGCGTCGCCGGGGCCGGTCAAAGCGCAACAATTATCGCGTTTTCCACAAGCCCGTTCAAGCGCCGGGAAAATCCCAGCCAATCAATGACTTTGGTTCCAATTGCCGGGCCGCGGGCCGGGTGTAGCGTCGCTCTTGAGCTGAGTCTGAGCTAGACTTATCTGGTCTAAGAGCCACTGATTGAGGAGACATGATTGATGTCGATGCAATCGCACCTTGCGGAACTTGAAAAAAAGCATCAGGCACTTGAACAGGAAATCAATCGATTGCCTGACCCATCCCGCGGTCGATGATCTGAAAATCGTGGAACTCAAGCGTAAGAAATTGCAGGTCAAGGACGAGATCGAGCGGTTGCGGCACAACGACACGCCAGCGTCCACTGATCGATCGGTCTTAGGTTATTGAAGGCGTCGCCCCCGGCTCACGCCGGAGGTGGCGCTTTTGCGTTTCGAATTCGTCCTATAATGCCGCGCAATCGAAAGCGGCCGGTTCACGGCCCGCGTTCGGGGAGAGATTCATGCGTCCATTCGCCGCCATTAAATTCGCGATTTTGCGCGTTCGCCTGCGCTGATTCGGCGGCCGGTAGCGCGCCGCCGCCGACTATCCCGACCGCGTCGTCACGCTGGTGGTGCCCTATCCGCCGGGCGGCGGCGTCGACGCGATGGCGCGCGTGGTGGCGGCCAAGTTGTCGGATGCTTTCCACCAGCAGGTGATCGTCGACAACAAGGCCGGCGCCGGCGGCACGCTCGGCACCCGCTTCGTCGCCCATGCCGCGCCCGACGGCTATACGCTGCTGCTCGGCCACACCGGCACGATCTCGATCAATCCCAGCCTTTACGCCCATCCCGGCTACGATCCGCGCAAGGACTTCGCGCCGATCGGGCTGGTCGCCTCGATGCCGATCGCGCTGATCGCGCATCCCTCGTTTCCGGCGAAATCGGTCGCCGACGTCATCGCCTACGCCAAGCAGCAGCCCGGCAAGCTCAATGTCGGCACCTCGGCGCTCGGCACCGGCGGCTATATGACCGCCGAACATTTCAAGTCGGAGGCCGGCGTCGACGTCGTCATCATTCCCTACAAAGGCACGGCGCCGCTGATGACCGATCTGCTCGGCGGCCACGTGCCGGTGGCTTTCGGCGTGCTGCCGCCGGCGCTCGGCAATATCCAGGCCGGCAAGCTGCGCGCCATCGCCGTCACCAGCGCCAAGCGCTTTTCGCTGCTGCCGGACGTGCCGACCTTCGCCGAATCCGGCATGCCCGGCTTCGAAGCCGTGCTGCATTACGGCCTGCTGGCGCCGGCCGGCACGCCGAAGGAGATCGTCGACCGGCTCAGCGCGGAATTGCGCAAGCTGGTCGACACCGAGGAGGTGAAGCAGCGCATCCACTTCGAGGGCGGCGATCCGCTGACCTCGACGCCGGCCGAATACGCGGCCGATATCGACAAGGAAGAGACCAAGTGGAGCGGCCTGGTGCGCAAGCTCAATTTAAAGGTCGAGTGACCGTCGTTTCGCTGGCCGCATCCAGCGCGAGTTCCTCGTTTGCCTATTTGCCGCCATGCGGCCATATTGCTCTGGCTGATTTGCCGTTCCGAACACTCGTGAGGGCTGTCATGAAGCACCTGTCGCATCGCCATCTGGCCATCCTGGCCGCCGCTTTCGGCCTGGTCATGCTTGCTGCGCCCGCGGCGCACGCCTTCACCATGGACAACCAGAGCAATACCAACAGCGATGGCAGCGCGCGCTACACCGATCCCGATCAACGGTTGTCGGGCACCACCAGCACCGGCCAGACCACGATCCAGCAGGGCAATGGCACCTTCCGTTTCGGCGGCCAGACCGGCTCGTTCGACCAGCGCTATGACAACAGCCGGATGTTCAATCCGATCCCCCGGCCGGGCGAAGACCGCTGATCAGCGCCGCCGCCGACGGCATGACGGGGCCCCTCGCGGGCCCCGATGATTTTTCCGACCACAAAATTTAATGTCGAATTTATGCGCCGCCGCGTCGAACACGACAGGCGCAGGGAATATACTCGCTGCCATCTCAGAGGGAGGCGACCATGTCACGCACAGCAGTAATCGGTTTGGCCCTTGCCGCATCGGTCGCGGCGCCCGGTCTGGCGGCGGCGGAGACTTTTGACGGCGCCTATCGCGGCATGATCGTCTGCGAAAAACTCCCGACCTCGCCGGCCATGCTGCGCGCGCCGTTCGACATCGTGATCACCGGCAAGACCGTGATCGCCGCCCGCCCGATCTTCAATCGACTGGGTACCCTGACGGTTGGCAGCGAAATCGCCACCGGCACGATCGGCGATGACGGTGCCATCAAGCTGGTGTCGAACTGGAGGGGCGGCAACGCCAGCTACACGGGCAACTACGACGGCACGCTCACCGGCAAAGGCGGCACGCTCACCGGCACGCAAGCCTGGACGATGCCCGAAGGCCAGCAGCAGAGCCGCACCTGCACCTTGGCGGTGATCCAGACCAAGTCCTGAGCTTGCGCGTCACACCGCCTTCGCCATTTCGCGCAGCTTGAATTTCTGAATCTTCCCCGTGCTGGTCTTCGGGATCTCGGCGAACACCACGGTGCGCGGGCATTTGTAGGAGGCCAAGTGCTTCTTGCACCATTGCATTAATTCGTCGGCATCCGCTTTCGCGCCCGGCTTTAGCTCGACGAAAGCGCAGGGCGTCTCGCCCCATTTGTCGTCGGGCTTGGCCACCACCGCGGCGGCGGCGACCGCGGGATGCTTGTAAAGCGCGTCTTCGACTTCGATCGATGAGATATTCTCGCCGCCGGAGATAATGATGTCCTTGGAGCGGTCCTTGAGCTGGATATAGCCGTCGGCGTGCATGACGCCGATGTCGCCGGTGTGAAACCAGCCGGCGGCGAAAGCGACGTCGGTCGAAGCCTTGTTCTTGAGGTAGCCCTTCATCACCACATTGCCGCGCATCATCACTTCGCCGAGCGCCTCGCCATCGCGTGCGACCGGCTTCATGCTCTCGGGATCGCGCACGTCGAGCGCTTCGAGCGCGCCGTAGCGCACGCCCTGGCGCGATTTCTTCGCCGCCTGCTCGGCGAGCGGCAATTCGTCCCAGGCCTCGTGCCAATCGTTGACCACCGCCGGGCCGTAGCATTCGGTCAGCCCGTAGAGATGAGTGACGTTGAAGCCGGCCTGTTTCATCGCCGCCAGCACCGCTTCCGGCGGCGGCGCGGCGGCAGTGAAAAACTCGACGACATGCGGCAACGGCTTCTTCTCGGCCTCCGGCGCGTTGAGCATGCGTCGCCATCACGATCGGCGCGCCGCACAGATGCGTGACCTTGTGCTGGTGAATCGCGTCATACATCGCCGGCGCGCGCACCGCGCGCAGGCAGACATGCGTGCCGGCCACCACCGAGATCGACCACGGAAAGCACCAACCGTTGCAGTGGAACATCGGCAGCGTCCAGAGATAGACCGGATGCTTGTGCATGTTGCAGGTGACGATATTGCCGGTGCCCAGCAAGTAGGCACCGCGGTGGTGATAGACCACGCCTTTCGGATCGCCGGTGGTGCCCGAGGTGTAATTGAGCGCGATGGCGTCCCACTCGTCGTCGGGCATCTGCCAGACGTAATCGGGATCGCCGCTCGCCACGAAAGCTTCGTAGTCGATTTCGCCGATGCGCTCGCCGGCGCCGCTGTACTCGGGATCGTCGTAGTCGATCACCAGCGGCTTGGCTTTGCAGAGTGAAAGAGCGTCCTTCATCACCTTGGAAAATTCGCGGTCGACGATTACGACCTTGGCCTCGGCGTGGTCGAGCGAGAACGCGATGATCGGCGCATCGAGCCGCGTGTTGAGCGTGTTGAGCACGCCCTTGGTCATCGGCACGCCGTAGTGGCATTCCAGCATCGCCGGCGTATTGGCCAGCATGACCGACACCGTGTCTCCGCGCTTGATGCCGCGCTTGCTCAGCGCCGAGGCCAGCCGTCGCGCCCGCGCGTAGAACTCGGCGTAACTGCGCCGCAGCGGGCCGTGGATGATCGCGGTATGCGCCGGGAACACGCTCGCCGCGCGCTCCAGAAATCCGAGCGGCGTCAGCGGCTGGAAATTGGCCGGATTGCGGTCGAGATCAGTGTCGTAGGGCGATGTCATTGCTCAAGCGTAGCCAAGGGCCGCGGCCTTGTCAGCCGCGCATCAGCCCGAGCGTGCCCTCGCGCAGCAATTCCAGCGAGATCACGAACATCAGCGCGTACATGACCCGGTAGAACGTCTCCTGTGGTGTGATGCGCACCAGCCAGAAGCCGAGCAGATTGGTGAGTACCGCCAGCGGCAGCAGCGCCAGCGAGGTGGCGAAGCCTTTGGCCGAGAACTGCCCGAGCGCGAGATACGGCACGACCTTCATATAATTCACGCCGGCGAAAAAATACGCCGTGGTGCCGACGAACAGCATTTTCGGCAGCTTCAGCGCCAGCACATAGACGGTGTAAGGCGGCGCGCCGGCCTGCGCGATGGTCGAGGTGAAGCCCGACAGGGCGCCCCAGAACACGCCGCTTGGCACCGCCGGGTTGCCGGCCTCGCGCGCGATCTGCGCCGGGCCGACCCAGATCCACAGCACGTAGCCGATGGTGAAGACGGCGATGAAGACGCGCACCGCGTCGTTGGAAATATAGGCCGCCAGGACGCCTGCGATCGCGACGCCCGCGATCGCGCCCGGCGTCATGATGGCGACGATGCGCCCGCTCCATTCCTTGCGATAGACCCAGAGCGCCGCCGCGTCCTGCACGATGACGATCGGCAGCATGATGGCGGCGGCTTCCAGCGGCGGCATGTAGAGCGCCAGCAGCGGCGTCGCCACCTGGCCGACGCCGGCAAAGCCGCCTTTTGATAAGCCCAGCGCCACCACCGCCGGGACGGCGATGGCGTAAAATATCGGGTCGGTGATGATGGTCACGGCGGGTCCCGTCCTACGCAAAGGCAGGCCCGTTCACCAGCCTTGTTTGCGCATGCGGGCCGTTCCACAATCGCGGCTCAAGCGCCCGGGAGACAAGACAATGGATGCCCGCACCAGCCAGTATCACGACGCTTACGCGCGCTGGAGCCAAGACCCGGAAGGCTTCTGGGGCGAGGCGGCCGACGCCGTCGACTGGATCGAAAAACCGAAAAAAGTGTTCGACAAAAGCCTCGGCCTCTACGGCCGCTGGTTTCCCGGCGGCGTGGTCAACACCTGCTACAACGCGCTCGACCGCCACATCGCCACCCGCAACGACCAGCCGGCGCTGATCTACGATTCCCCGGTCACCAACACCAAGCAGAGTTTCACTTACGGCCGCATGCTGTCCGAGGTGCAATTGCTCGGCGCCATGCTGCGCGATTTCGGCGTCAGACAAGGCGACGTCGTCATCCTCTATATGCCGATGGTGCCGGAGGCGGTGTTCGGCATGCTGGCCTGCGCGCGCATCGGCGCGATTCATTCCGTGGTGTTCGGCGGCTTCGCGCCCAAGGAACTCGCCACCCGCATCGACGACTGCAAGCCCAAGCTCATTCTGTCGGCGAGTTGCGGCATCGAGGGCCAGCGCGTGGTGCCGTACAAGCCGCTGCTGGATGAGGCCATCAAGCTGGCGAAGCACAAACCGGAAGCCTGTCTCATCCTCCAGCGCCCGCAATGCGAAGCAACCATGGTCGAAGGCCGCGACCACGACTGGCGTAAAACCTGGGAGCACGCGGTCAATTACGCCAAGACATCCGAATGCGTCCCCGTAGCCGCCACCGATCCGCTTTATATCCTCTACACCTCGGGTACGACCGGCATTCCGAAGGGCGTGGTGCGCGACAATGGCGGCCATCTGGTCGCGCTGAAATGGTCGATGCAATATCTCTACGGCGTCAATCCCGGCGAGATCTGGTGGTGCGCCTCCGACATCGGCTGGGTGGTCGGCCACAGCTACATCGTCTATGCGCCGCTGTTTCATGGCTGCACCTCGGTGATGTACGAGGGCAAGCCGGTCGGCACGCCCGACGCCGGCGCGTTCTGGCGCGTCGTCGCCGAGCACAAGGCGGTCGCGCTGTTCACCGCGCCGACCGCGTTCCGCGCCATCAAGAAGGAAGACCCCGACGCCAAATTGATGGCGACCTACGATCTGTCGAAATTCCGCACGCTGTTCCTGGCCGGCGAGCGCGCCGATCCGCCGACGGTGGCCTGGGCCGAGGACAAACTGAAAAAGCCGGTGATCGACCACTGGTGGCAGACTGAGACCGGCTGGTGCATCTGCGGCAATCCGGTGGGGCTCGGCGCGCTGCCGGTCAAGCACGGCTCGGCCACCGTGCCGATGCCGGGCTATGAGATGGCGGTGGTGGACGAGGCGAGCAAGCCCGTGCCGCGCGGCACCGTCGGCTCGCTGGTGGTCAAGCTGCCGCTGCCGCCGGCGGCGCTGCCCACGCTGTGGCAGCAGGACGCGCGCTGCATCGAGAGCTATTTCGCGGAATTTCCCGGCTACTATAAAACCGCCGACGCCGGCTACATCGACGACGACGGCTATGTCTGGGTGATGGGCCGCACCGACGACATCATCAACGTCGCCGGCCACCGGCTCTCGACCGGCGGCATGGAGGAGGTGCTGGCCGGCCACCCCGACGTCGCCGAATGCGCCGTGCTCGGCATCAAGGACGAGCTCAAGGGCGAGGTGCCCTGCGGCTTCATCGTGCTCAAGGCCGGCGTCACCCGCCAGCCCGCCGAGATCGAGAAGGAGATCGTTCAGCTGGTGCGCGACAAGGTCGGCCCGGTGGCGGCGTTCAAGCTGGCGATCACGGTGGCGCGGCTGCCGAAAACGCGCTCAGGAAAAATTCTCCGCGGCACCATCAAGAAGATGGCCGATGGCGACACATGGACCATGCCGGCGACGATCGAGGATCCGAAGGTGCTGGACGAGATCGGCGTCGCGTTGAAGGAGAAGGGGGTGGGAGGATAGGCAGCTAGAGATCGTCCACCATTTTTATAATCTTATCTAGCTCTTCGAACTTAATTCCCTGCGCAGTGAATGCCGTTAGCATCGCTGCTGCAAACCGCCATGGAGCGCCGTGTGGCGAGCGCGCCGATCGCAAGGTGCGCCGACGCCGCAAGGCGTAGAACGAAGGTGCGCCACCCGGCGCTCCATTCCCCTCGCTTTTTGCGGGGGCCGGAAGAGGGAAGGCGGCGTACCACGCGCTAAAGAACAGGGGCGCTTTCGCTTGGCTGTTTGAAAATCGCACCGCGGAAAATAAAAAAAGCCCGGCACTAAGCCGGGCTTTTTCCTACGTCAAAGGGTCGAACAGCCTACTTCTGCTGTTGCTGGCCCGGCTTGTCGGTGCTGGGCTGCGGGGTGCCCTGGGTCTGCTGCGGATTCGAAGCCGGAGTGGCCGGAGTCGCGGGCTTCTGCTCGGGGGTGGCAGCCGGTTTCTGAGTATCGTTCATGGTTTAATTCCTTTTCAAAAGGGGCCTAAATAACAATTAGGTACTCTCTCAATCTAAGCGCGCGGCGGGCGATAACAACCGCGCGCAATCCGGTATATCTTTTCTTATGTGCGGAACCATTGACTGTCCGCGCGCGCGAACACATGAAATGGTAATGCCTTTCTTCATCTGCACCGCCTGCGGCATGCAATACGCCGAGAGCGCAAAACCGCCGGCGCAATGCGCCATCTGCGAGGAGGAGCGGCAATACGTGCCGCCGCGCGGGCAAACCTGGACGACGCTGGACGCGCTGTCGCAAAGCCACATGAATGCCTGGCGCGAATACGAGCCGGGCGTCATCGGCATCGGCTCGCAGCCGCACTTTGCCATCGGCCAGCGCGCGCTTCTGCTGCGCACGGACAAGGGCAACGTGCTGTGGGACTGCATCGCCACGCTCGATGCCGCGACCATCACCGCGATCAAGGCGCTCGGCGGCCTCCAGGCGATCGCGATCTCGCATCCGCATTTTTATACGACGATGGTGGAATGGGCGCACGCGTTTGACTGTCCGATCCATCTGCACGCCGCCGACAAGGCCTGGATCATGCGGCCGGACGCCGCGATCAAATTATGGGACGGCGAAACGCACAAGCTGTGGGACGGCGTCACGCTGATCCGCTGCGGCGGGCACTTTCCGGGCGGCACGGTGTTGCATTGGGCGCAGGGCGCCGGCGGGCGTGGCGTGGTCTGTTCAGGCGACATTCTGACCGTCGCCACCGACCGCAAATGGCTCTCGTTCATGCGCAGCTATCCGAATTTCATTCCGCTGCCGGCGCGTGAAGTCGAGCAGATCGGCAAGGCGATGGCGCCGTTCTCGTTCGACGTGCTCTACGGCCATTATTTCGACCGCGTCATCGCCAAAGATGCCAAGCAGGTTCTGGAAAAATCGGTCGCGCGCTATCTCGCCAATATCAACGGCACCGCGCGCAAAGCAGGCCAATGACAATGACTTTACCGACCCGCATCGAAGGCTACGCCATCGTTTCCGAAGACGGCATGCTGGCGGATGCGACCGGCGTGATGCCGGAGACGCTCAAGTTCGACGCCGACCAGCGTTATTTCGCCGATGGGCTCGACAGAGTCGAGGCGGTCATTCACGGGCGCCACTCGCACGAACAGCAGCCGCATTCGCCGCTGCGTCACCGCATCACCGTCACCGGTGACGTCAAGAAAATCACGCCCGATCCCGGCAACGCCAAAGGCATCTTGTGGAATCCGGCCATCAACACGTTCGAGGAAGCCTGGACCGCGCTCGGGCTCGCGAACGGAAGTTTGGGCGTGGTCGGCGGCACGTCCGTCTTCGGCATGTTTCTGGATCGCTACGACGTATTCCATTTGTCGCGCGTGCCCGGCGTGCGGCTTCCCGGCGGCCGGCCGGTGTTTCCCGCGGTGCCGGGTCTCTCGCCCGAACAGGTCATGACGCAGCACGGGCTTCGCGCCGGCGCGCGCGAAGTCCTCGATGCCGTCAATCAGATATCGGTGACGGTCTGGCGCCGCGCCTGAGGAGCGGGCGGTTTTCCTACTCGCCGTTTTCGCTCTTGTCGCCCTTGCCGCCAACTGCTTGAGCTTGGCGAACACGGCGGAGACGTTGAGGTCGCTGCCGCCCGGCTTGTTCTCGGCTTCGGCGGCGGCGGCGGCGACTTCCGCCTCCTTGCGCGCGGTGGTTTCGGCGGCCGGCAGCAAAGTCGCGCCGGTATCGGCCGGCGCCGGCTTTTCCTTGTTGGCGCGGTTGACCTCGAAATCGAGATCGGTCTGCGTGGCAAGCCCGAGCGTCACCGGATCCATCGGCGCAAGCGCCGCGGCGTTCCAGTGGGTGCGCTCGCGGATCGCCGAAATCGTCGACTTGGTGGTGCCGACGAGCCGCATGATGGCGCTGTCCTTGAGTTCGGGATGATTGCGCACCAGCCACAAAATGGCGTTCGGCCGGTCCTGGCGGCGCGACACCGGCGTGTAGCGCGGGCCTTTCTTGCCGCCGCGGTCGGGCTGCGGAACCGAGGCCTTCTGCTCGGCCAGCTTGAGCGAAATGCTGTGATCGGCCTCCGCCGCGCTGATCTGCTCGCGCGTGAGCTGCCCGGTCTGGATCGGGTCGAGGCCCTTGATGCCTTGCGCGGCGTCGCCGTCGGCGATCGCCTTGATCTCGAGCGGATGCAGCTTGCAGAATTCGGCGATCTGGTCGAACGACAGCGCGGTATTGTCCAACAGCCAGACGGCGGTTGCCTTCGGCATCAAGGGGGCTGCGGTCGCCATGGCAAATCTCCTCTACGCTTCGCCCGCCCGCCGGGCGAAGCACCAGATCATCGGTGATGATCGGAAAGTGGCCGGAATATAGGGGCAGAGTCGGGTCCGTGCAACCCTCACGGCTTGACAGGGCGGGGCGGCGCATCCCATGTCGGGACCTGAAATTCGCGCGAAAGCGGCGCGATTTCGAGGACCTTATGGCTAACGCATCTGAAAAGCCCGCACTCAAGGTTCTGCTGTGCTCGCCGCGCGGATTTTGCGCCGGCGTGGTGCGCGCCATCGAATCGGTGGAGCGGGCGCTCGCGATTTACGGGCCGCCGGTCTATGTGCGCCACGAAATCGTGCACAACCGCTACGTGGTCGACAGCCTGCGCGCCAAGGGCGCGATTTTCGTCGAGGAACTCGACGAGGTTCCCGATACCGGCGCGCCGGTGATTTTTTCGGCGCATGGCGTGCCGCGCGCGGTTCCCGAGGAAGCGGCGCGCCGCAACCTGTTCGCGCTCGACGCCACCTGTCCGCTGGTCACCAAGGTGCATCGCGAGGCCGAAATTCATCACCGGCGCGGCCGCCAGATCGTGCTGATCGGCCATGCCGGCCACCCGGAAGTGATCGGCACCATGGGCCAATTGCCCGCGGCCGCGGTCACGCTGATCGAAACCCTGGCCGATGCGGACAATTTCACGCCGCGCGACGCCAATAATCTCGCCTACGTGACGCAGACCACGCTGTCGGTGCACGACACCGCGGAGATCGTCGACCGGCTCAAGCGCGCTTCCCGGCATCGCCGGGCCGCACAAGAAAGACATCTGCTACGCCACCACCAACCGGCAGGAAGCGGTCAAGCGCGTCGCGCCGATGGTCGACGCCATGATCGTGGTCGGCTCGCCCAACTCGTCGAATTCGCAGCGGCTCAAGGAAGTCGCCGAGCGCGCCGGCTGTCCGCGCGCCGCGCTGGTGCAGCGCGCCGCCGACATCGACTGGAGCCAGTTCGAAGGCATCGCGCGGCTCGGCATCACCGCCGGCGCCTCGGCGCCGGAAGTGCTGGTCGAGGAGATCATCGACGCCTTCGCGCAACGCTACGCGATCAGCGTCGAGACCGTCTCCGCGGCCGAGGAGGGGGTGTTCTTTCCGCTGCCCCGCCCGCTGCGGGAGAACCAGGCGGCGGAGTGAGCCTGCCATGGCCGTCTATACCGACGTCACGCGCCGACGATCTCACCGAATTTCTCTCCGGCTACGACATCGGCGAGCTGCTCTCCTACAAGGGCATCGCCGAGGGCGTGGAGAATTCCAATTTCCTCGTGCACACCGACGCCGGCAATTTCATCCTCACGCTGTACGAAAAGCGCGTCGCCGAGAGCGACCTGCCGTTCTTCCTCGGGCTGATGGAGCATCTGGCCGTCGCGCGGCATCACCTGCCCGCAGCCGGTGAAGAACAAGCAAGGCGGCATGCTCGGCACGCTCGCCGGCCGGCCGGCGGCGATCGTCACCTTTCTCGACGGCTTGTGGATCCGCCGCCCCAATGCCGGCCATTGCGCGGCGGTCGGCGAGGCGCTGGCGGGGCTGCATCTCGCCGGCGCCGATTTCACGATGAAGCGGCCGAACGCGCTGTCGGCATCGAAAGCTGGCGCGCCGCTCTACGAGCACGCCAAGGCGCGCGGCGACAGCGTGCGGCCGGGCCTGTGCGACGAGATCGCCAAAGAGCTCGACGCGCTGGAAAAATCCTGGCCGCGCGATCTGCCGCCGGCGTGATCCACGCCGATCTGTTTCCCGACAACGTGTTCTTCCTCGGCGACAAATTGTCCGGCCTGATCGATTTCTATTTCGCCTGCACCGACACGCTCGCCTATGACGTCGCGGTCTGCCTCAACGCCTGGTGCTTCGAGCCGGATCATTCCTACAACGTCACCAAGGGCCGCGCGCTGCTCAAGGCCTACGGCAAGGTGCGCGCGCTGTCGGCCGCGGAGCGCGCGGCGCTGCCGGTGCTGGCGCGCGGCGCGGCCATGCGCTTTCTGCTGACCCGGCTGGTGGATTGGCTGGCGGTGCCGGACGGCGCGCTGGTCAAGCCGAAGGACCCGCTGGAATATTTCCGCAAGCTGCGCTTCCACCAGTCGGTGAAAGAGCGCCGGCGACTACGGAATCGAAGCATGAGCGAGCAGCGCGTCACCATCCACACCGACGGCGCCTGCTCGGGCAATCCGGGGCCGGGCGGCTGGGGCGCGATCCTCACTTTCGGCGATCACGAAAAGGAATTGAACGGCGGCGAGCCGCACACCACCAACAACCGCATGGAGTTGATGGCGGCGATCTCGGCGCTGGAGGCGCTCAAGCGTCCGTGCGTCGATCGATCTGCACACCGACAGCGAATATCTGCACAACGGCATCACCGGCTGGATCAACGGCTGGAAGAAGAACGGCTGGCGCACCGCCGACAAGAAGCCGGTGAAGAACGTCGATCTGTGGCAGCGGCTCGACGCCGCGCTCGGCCATCACGAGGTGCGCTGGCACTGGGTGAAGGGCCACGCCGGCCACGCCATGAACGAGCGCGCCGACCAGCTGGCGCGCGACGGCCTGGTCGCCGCGCGCGCCGGCGCGATCGGGGCGATGAAGTCGAAATCGATACGTTCGTGCATCTCCGGCGGCGCTGCCGTCCCGGAATGACGAGAAATAATTAAAGCTGCTTGAGCAGCGCCTCGCCGCCGGAAATGTCGCACTTGCCGGGCGCGTCCTCGATATTGAGCTTCTTCACCACGCCGTCGTCGACCAGCATCGAGTAGCGCTTGGAGCGCGTGCCGAGCCCGTTGCCGGAGCCGTCGAAGGCCATGTCGATGGCCTTGGCGAATTCGCCGTTGCCGTCGGCGAGAAAATCGATCTTGCCGTCGGCGCCGGTCGCCTTCTTCCAGGCTTCCATGACGAACACGTCGTTGACGCCGGTCACCGCGATGGTGTCGACGCCCTTGGCCTTGATGGCGTCGACGTTGTTCAGGAAGCTCGGCATGTGCAGGTTGTTGCAGGTCGGCGTGAAGGCGCCGGGCACGGCGAACAGCGCGACCTTCTTGCCCTTGAAAATGTCGTCGGTGGTCTTCGGCTTGGGGCCTTCCGCGGTCATGACGCGGAACGTGGCATTGGGCAACTTGTCGCCGACCTTGATGGGCATGGGTATCCTCTTGCGTTGCTTTTGTTGAATGTCCGGACGCGCAAACTAGCGCGCTTAGCGTCCGCTTAGTCGAGATGGGTCTTGACCTCGGTCGCGCGGCCGCCCTGCACGATGGTGAAGGTCAGTTCGAACGGGCCTTGGGATCGACGCCGGGCGGCATCCCGTCGAGTTCGAAGCCGAAATGCTGGTGGCCGGCCGGCGCGCCTTGCGCCGGCTTCGGGATGGGCAACGCCCATTCCGCCGTCGGTCCCTCGACGAAATCTCGACCGGCTCGCCGGTCGGCGCGGCGAGATCGACGAACACCAGCGGCTTCGCGTTTGTCGTCGCTCGCGATGCTTTGCCGTCAGCCCGGCCTCGGCGGCGGTCACCGGCTTCGGCACGCGCGCCTCCGCGGCGGCCAGCGCAGCATCGGTTGCGCCGGCGTCGCCGGGCAGCGTCAGCTCGGTCTGCGCCTCGACCGGCACGCACAGTTTTTCGCACACCGCGTAGTCGACCTTGAGGCGCAGCGTGACCGGCTTGTCCTTCTGCGCGCGGCATGACGCGCAGCGGAAAAATCACGTTGCCTTTGTAGCCGATGGTGGTGCCGGCCTCGTCGGTGAAGGCATGCGGCGCCGGATAAAGCACCTTCACGGTGGCGACATTGTCCGAGCCGGAAAAACTGAAGCGCGGCGGCACGCCGGAATCGCCGGGATAGCGCCAATAGGTATGCCAGCCCGGCTTGCAGCTTGATCTCGATGCCGGCGCGCAGATGCATCGGCGCCGCTCTTGTTGGCGCCGGCGATCAGACGCATCGCCGAGTAGATATCCTCGACCCAGGGCGAAGCGTCGGCGGCGCGCGCTGGCCCACCGGACAGCGCGGCGATGCCGCAGGCGGCCAATATTGCAGCAAGTGGGCCGGTCATCATTTTCATGGCGCTCGATCTAAACGGTCAGGACCGGCTTCGCCACTGAATTCATCGTGAGCATGCGGTGAGCCAGCTGCGGGCACGCGCGGCGATTTCGCCACAATTGCGCGGTTGAATATGACGGTGGAGTGATTGAACTTTTCGGCCGCGAGCTTCGTTTGCAAAGGCGGACCGATCGGGTAACCTTTTGACATGAAGCTTCCCCGCAAATCGGCCGGCAAGAAGTCGGCGCGCGGCTATCTCGACGGGCAGATGCTGATCGCCATGCCGGCGATGAGCGACGAGCGCTTCGCGCGCGCGGTGATCTATGTCTGCGCGCATTCGACCGAAGGCGCCATGGGCATCATCGTCAACCAGCCGGCCGGCAACATCAAATTTCCCGATCTGCTGGTGCAGCTCGAAGTCATCCCGGCGGCCGAGCGCATCGAGCTGCCGGTGCAGGCCGGAGACGTCAAGGTGCTCAAAGGCGGGCCGGTGGAAACCGGGCGCGGCTTTGTGCTGCACTCGGCCGATTTCTTCATCGAGAATTCGACGCTGCCGATCGACGAAGGCATCTGCCTCACCGCGACGCTCGACATCCTCAAGGCGATCGCGCGCGGCAACGGGCCGGAGAGCGCCATCCTCGCGCTCGGCTATGCCGGCTGGGCGCCGGGACAACTGGAAAACGAAATCCAGCAGAACGGCTGGCTGCATTGCGCCGCCGATCCGGAATTGATCTTCGGCACCGACACCGGCACAAATACGAAAAGGCGCTGCGCAAGATCGGCATCGATCCCGGCATGCTGTCGAGCGAATCGGGCACGCCTAGCGCGTTAAATCGCGCGAAAAAAACTCGGATTTTTTGGCGACCGCGACCCAGATACGGCTCGTTTGTCTGAAAATCTGATGTGTGTCGAAACCGGCCGCTGCGCAGCATGTCTTGCGTCTGCGCGCGCGTGAAGCGCTGCTCCAGCCGCGTGCAGAAGCGGTCGAAGGCGTCGGTGCGCATCACGTAGAACGAGCGGTGGCGGTAATAGGTGAGCGGCCACGAGCGCGGCAGCATTCCGAGCTTTGTCGAGCAGCGCGGCCAGGCGCGCGATCGGCCAATAGACCAGTATAGGCGATGACCGTCGTCGCGGCGATCTGCAGCCGGTAAGGCGCGCGCGATAAAATCAGCCGTCCCGTGTTCGAAATTCTCCAGAGCATGCGATAGAACGCCGAGCGATTGTCGAACGCGTAATAAAGATAGACCAGAAACGGCGCGCCGCGCTTGAGCTTGGCCGCGATATCGCGCAGTCGCCTGCGCGGTGTCGGGAACGTGATGCAGCACGCCGAGCGAATAGGCGAAATCGAGCGCGCCGTCCTCGAACGGCAAGCGCCGACACCGAGGCCTGGTGAAAGCTGACATTGCCGAGACCGGCGAGATTGGCGCGCGCGACCGACAAGCGCCTCGGCGGCAGCGTCGATCGCGTGCAGATGACCGACGCGCGGCGCGACCAGCAGCGCCCAGCGCCCGCTGCCGCAGCCGATATCGGCGCCTATGCTGTCCGGCGGCAGCGCGTCCCAGGGAAATATCGAAAAATAGCCCTCGAACATCGCGCGCCGGTCTTGCGCCGAAAGATTGGCTTCCGACTGCGTGAAGGCCGTCCATTCGCGGCCGAAGCCTTCAACCGTCGCTTGATCCGAATTTTTCGGCGGCGATGTCATCGCAACTTTTGACCGGAATTCACGCAATGGCGCATGATTGCTAACGGTCTACCTGCGCGGCCGCCATTCGCATCCTGTTGAGCAAGTCCGCCGGCCGCCTGCGCGCTCATCGGCTCGCCGAAGGCGAAGCCTTGCGCGTATTCGCAGCCCATCTGGTAGAGCTCGACCGCGTCGGAATCGGTCTCGGCGCCTTCCGCCACCACTTCCATGCCGAGATCGTGCGCCAGCGCGATGATCGAGCGCAGGATCACCGGCCGCGTGCCGCGCGCGGTGGTGCGCACGAACGACTGGTCGATCTTGATGGTGTCGAACGGAAAGCGCTGCAGATAGGCGAGCGAGGAATGGCCGGTGCCGAAATCGTCGAGCGATAGGCCGGCGCCGAGCTCCTTGATGCGGGTGAGCATCTGCGCGGCGTGCTCGGGATTTTCCATCACCAGCGATTCGGTGATTTCCAGCTTGAGCGTGCCGCGCGCCAGCGCCGAGCGCGACAGCACGCTGCGCAGGTCCTGGATCAGATCGTGGCGCAGCAATTGGCGCGACGACACGTTGACGCTGGCGAAGATCGGCTCGCGCGCGCGGCTGGCTGGTCTGCCAGATCGCGAGCTGGCGCGCGGTGCGCTCGAGCACGAACAGGCCGAGATCGACGATCAGGCCGATTTCCTCGGCGATGGAGATGAATTCGGCCGGCGACAGGCGGCCGAGCTTGGGGTGATCCCAGCGCGCCAGCGCCTCGAAGCCGGCGATGGCGCGATCCTCCAGCCGCACGATCGGCTGGTAGAGCACCTTGATCTCCTCGCGCTCGATGGCGCGGCGCAATTCCGATTCCATGGTCAGCCGGTCGGTCTTGCGCGAGCGCATCGCCGGCTTGAAGATTTCGATGCGGTCGCCGCCGATGCGCTTGGCGTGATACATCGCCAGTTCGGCGTCCTTGAGCACTTCCTCGGTGCGGTGCGGCTGGCTTTCGGCGAGCGCCAGCCCGATCGAGGCGGTGAGGAAGATTTCGCGGTCGTTGAAGCCGATCGGCGCGCGCAAGGTGCGGCGCATGGTCTCGGCGAAGGCGACGATGCGCGCGGGCTCGCTTTTCCGACATCAGGATCAAGGCGAACTGGTCGCCGGACAGCCGCGCCAGCGTGTCCTGCGGCTTGAGCAGGCGGGCGAGCCGGCGCGCGATGGTGAGCAGGATCGAATCGCCGATCGGCGATGCCGACCGAGTCGTTGACCTGCTTGAAGCGGTCGAGATCGATCACCAGCACCGACGGCCGGATCTGCGGATCGGAGCGGGCAAAGCCGAAGGCCGCCTCCATGCGGTCGATGAACAATTCGCGGTTGGGCAGGCCGGTGAGATTGTCGTGCACGGCGTCGAACAGCAGCCGCTCCTCGGCTTTCTTGAATTCGGTCACGTCGGTGAGCGTGCCGACCAGGCGCACCACTTCGCCGTCGGAGCCGACCACCGGCCGCGCTTTCAGCGCGAACCACAGATAATGGCCGTCGGTCGGCGCGCAGCCGGAAATCCTGGGTGAGGCGGCCGCGCCGCTGCTCCACCGCGCTGTCGAGCGAGGCGCGGAAGCGGTCGCGGTCGAGCGGATGCAGCACGTCGAGCCAGGTCGCCGCCGGGCCTTCCAGCGTGCCGCGCTTGAGGCCGAGCAGCTGTTCGGTTTCCGGGCTGGTGTAGACCTTGTCGGCGGAGACGTCCCAGTCCCAGATCATGTCGCCGGCGCCGGTCAGCGCGAGCGCGCGTCGTTCGACGTCGGAGACGATGCCGTGGGTGATGCCGCCGGCGAAGGCGTGCTGCATCACCGTGAAGCCGATCAGCATCACGATCAGCACCAGGCCGCCGAGCAGCGCCGGGCCGATGATGTCGTTGGTGACGAGCGCCGGTGACGGCAAGGCCGGCGGCGCCGGTCCACACCACCAGCAACAGCCAGGTCGGGATCAGCAGCACCGCGCGGTCGAAGCCGTGGGTGGAGAGATAGATCACCAGCGCGAGCCCGAACACCGCGATGCCGGCGAGCGACATGCGCGCGATGCCGGAGGCGACCGCCGGATCGAACACCGCGACCGCGATCAGCGCGGCGAGCGCGGCCAGCCAGGCGATGGTGATGTGGGCGTAGCGCACGTGCCAGCGCGACAGATTGAGATAGGCGAACAGAAACACCAGCAGCGTCGCCGACAGGATCGCCTCGCCGCAGGCGCGCCAGACGCGTTCGGCGCCGGCCGACATGTCGAACACCTTGCCCCAGAATCCGAAGTCGATGCCGATATAGATCAGCACCGCCCAGCCGAGCGCGGCGGCGGCCGGAAACATCACCGAGCCCTTCACCACGAACAGAATGGTGAGGAACAGCGCCAGCAGGCCGGCGATGCCGATGACGATGCCGTAATACAGCGTGAAGGAATTGACCTTGTCCTTGTAGGCGTCCGGCTCCCACAGATAAATCTGCGGCAGCTTGTCGGTGCGCAATTCGGCGACGAAGGTGATGACGGTGCCGGGATCGAGCGTGACGCGGAAAATGTCGGCGGTGGTGTTCTCCTGCCGCACCGGGCGGTCGCCCGACTACGGCGTGATGCGCGGCGATGCGCGACAGGCCGAGGTCGGGCCAGAACAGGCCGGAGCCGACCATGCGGTAATGCGGCACGACGATCAGCCGGTCGATCTGCTCGTCGGAATTGTTGGTGAGCGCGAACACCGCCCAGTTGTTGTTGCGCTTCGCGCGCGCGCACCTCGATGCGGCGCACGATGCCGTCGGGGCCGGGCGCGGTGGAGACCTGGATGCGGTCGGCTTCGGTCTTCTGCAGTTCGGTGGCGGCGGTGAGATCGATGGCCGGAGACGTCGAGCCGCACGTTCACCGCTTCGACGCGCGCGCGCCGGCTGCGCCGCCAGCAGCGACAGCGGCGAGCGCGAGCACGGCTGCGGTCGCGCAGCGTCGCAAGATCAATCTGAAACCCCCGGCCGCGGCAGTGCCTGTCATGCTGCTGGTCCGGCCCCGCCGCGGTGAAAATCCGCAATCAAATTACCCCGCCTGCGTTTTGCGTGCGACATTGCGCCGATTTCGCGGCCCAGCAGTCGACCGTATCGCGCTCGGCGGGCAAGAGATTGAGCGCGCTTTCAAAGGGTTAGCACGATCTTGCCGATATGCGCGCTGGTTTCCATCAGCGCATGGGCGGTCGGCGGCCTCCGCGAGCGGGAAGGTCTTGTAGATCACCGGCTTCACCTTGCCGGCGGCGATCATCGGCAGCACGTTGTCCTCGACCGCGCGCGCGATCGCGCCCTTTGTCGGCGACCGAGCGCGACGCGCAAGCGTCGAGCCGGTGTGATGCAGCCGCTTGAGCATCAGGCGGCGGAAATCGACCGTCGCCTTCGGACTGCCCTGGAATGCGATCTGCACGATGCGCCCCTCGACCGCGGCCGCCTCGTAATTGCGCGCGATGTAATCGCCGCCGACCATGTCGAGTATAACGTCGGCGCCCTTGTCGCCGGTGGCCGCTTTGGTGGCGGCGACGAAGTCCTCGGTCTTATAGTTAATGGCGACGTCGGCGCCGAGCTTGCGGCAGGCCTCGCATTTTTCCGTCGGAGCCGGCGGTGGTGATGACGCGGGCGCCGAGCGCTCTTGGCGATCTGGATCGCGGTGGTGCCGATGCCCGACGAGCCGCCATGGACCAGAAAGGTCTCGCCGCTTTTGAGGCCGCCGCGCTCGACCATGTTGTGCCAGACGGTGAAGAAGGTCTCCGGAATGGCCGCGGCTTCGACCATCGACAGCCCGCTCAGCGGCAGCGCGTGGCTTTCATGCGCGAGGCAATATTCGGCGTAGCCGCCGCCGACCACCAGCGCCATCACGCGGTCGCCGATTTTCCAGCGCTTGACGTCTGGCGCCGAGCGCGACGACCTCGCCGGCGATTTCGAGGCCCGGAATATCCGGCGCGCCCGGCGGCGGCGGATAGAGGCCCTGCCGCTGCATCACGTCCGGCCGGTTGACGCCGGCGGCCGCGACCTTCACCAGGATTTCGCCGGCGCCGGGCGTGGGCACCGGCGCGCTGTTCCGGCACCAGCATTTCCGGCCCGCCGGGGGCCTTGATGCCGATGGCGGTCATGCGGTCGGGAAGTGCGGTCATGGAATCCTCAGCTTCTGTTGGGGGCTGTAGCGCGCCTGTTTAGGCGGCGCCATGCGCGATGTGACAACCCGGCCCGGCGGCGGCTAAATTCTGCACCGGAGACACGCCATGCCAGCGATCGACGAAGACGACAAGCCGAAGAAAAAAATCGCGCACGAGATCGGGCAGGATCTTAGCCTGCTTTCGGTCGAGGAACTTGGCCGAGCGCGTGCACTGCTCATGCACGACGAAATTGCCCGGCTGGAAGCCGACATGGAGCAAAACGCGCGCCTAGCGCAGCGGCCGCCGATCAATTTTTCAAGCGGTGATCACGCCGGCGACTGCGCCGGCGCGCAAAAATCCGGCATTGGCGGCAATTCTGTAACGTGTCGTTAAGCTTTCTCGATCATTACTCTGAATCGTCCATCTTCATGGACATTGAGTGGCTCCTGTCCACTCTGTTTGACGCCTCCCTGTTATCAACTTCGAGCCGCCGGCAACGGCGGCTCTTTTTTGTCCCATTTCGGGACAGAAGCGGCCGCCATGGTGGCCGCGCTCTTAAGCTTGCCCGGCAACTATGTCGCAAAGTTTGCGCATCCGCGGTCTGGACAGACGCGGCCGGCGCGCGCGATGCTCATCCTCGACACGGGGCGCGTAACAGTCCCGGTCAAGGGTGAGGCGTAGCGTATGTCCGAGAAATCGAGTCAACGAATTGCAGCCGGTGTCGTTCGGCGCGCGGCTCGCCAATTCGCAAGTCTTCGCCGATCTGTTCCGCGACGGCATGGCGCTGGTGGAAGAGACCGCGACCTATCTCGACGGCCCCGGCCGGCAGGAATCCAAGAAGCTCGAGCGCGCCGCGGCGCTCGCCTACGCCACCGAAAGCATGCGGCTGACCACGCGGCTGATGCAGCTCGCCTCCTGGCTGCTGCTGCATCGCGCGGTGAAGGAAGGCGAGATGTCGCTCGCCCAGGCCAACAAGGAAAAGACCAAGGTCAAGCTCTCCGCCGCCGACTTCCACGATCCGAACAATCTCGAATTGTTGCCGGCGACTTTGCGCGAACTGATCGAGCGTTCGCACAAGCTGCAAAGCAAGGTGCGCCGGCTCGATTCCACCATTCACAATCAGCGTCGCCCGAGCCAGCCGCGGCGGTCAATCCGGTCGAGCGCCAGCTCGGCCTGCTGAAGGCGGCCTTCGGCGCCGAAAGCATCTGAGCCGCTGGCAATCGCGACGACTCAACAAAAACCCCCGCGCGGAGCGGGGGTTTTTCGTTGCGGGTAGGCCGGTTACTGCTTGTCGGCTTCTTTTCGTCTTCTCGTCGGCTTCTTCTCGTCGGCCTTCAGGAAGCCGGAGAACTTCTTCTGGAAGCGCGACAGCCGGCCGCCGCGGTCGAGCAGTTGCTGCTGGCCGCCGGTCCAGGCCGGATGCGACTTCGGGTCGATGTCGAGATGCATGACATCGCCCTCCTTGCCCCAGGTGGAGCGGGTGGTGAATTCGCTGCCGTCGGTCATCACCACCTTGATGGTGTGGTATTCGGGATGGATATCTTGCTTCATGGCTCTGGTTCCGTGGGGCGCGCGGTTTGGCATAAGCGCCGGAATTGCATTGAATTTGGCGGGTCTATACAGGAGGCGGAGCGCGGGCGGCAAGCCGGCAGGCCATTGGCCTGCCAGTGTGGGATTAGGCGAAATGGAACGACAGGAATTCCGCGCGGCCGGCTCGCTCGCGGCGGTGTTCTCCGTCAGGCTGCTCGGCCTGTTCATGATCTATCCGGTGTTTGCGGCCTATGCCCAGCACCTTGCCGGCGCGACGCCCTATCTGGTCGGCGAGGCGCTCGGCATTTACGGCCTGACGCCAGGGGCTGCTGCAAATTCCCTTCGGCCTGTTGTCCGACCGGTTCGGGCGCAAGCCGCATGATCGTCGTCGGGCTGATCCTGTTCGCGATCGGCAGCGCGGTGGCGGCGTCTCCACCTCGATCGGCGGCGTCATCGTCGGCCGCGCGCTGCAGGGCGCGGGCGCCGTCGGCTCGGTGATCCTGGCGCTGGTGGCCGATCTGACCAGCGGAAGAAAACCGCACCAAGGCGATGGCCATGGTCGGCATCACCATCGGCGCGTCCTTCATGGTCGCGCTGGTGGCCGGCCCGATCGCTGCGAGACTTCATCGGCGTTGACGGCATCTTCTGGCTGATGGTGGGGCTGGCGCATCGCCGGCATCGCGATCACCCAATTCGTCGTGCCGAACCCGCGCCGCGTGCAGCGTGCATCGCGACGCCGAAACCGTTCCCGGCCTGATCGGCTCGGTGTTGCGCAACAGGGAATTGTTGCGGCTCGATTTCGGAATTTTCGCGCTGCACGCCATGCTGACGGCGAGCTTCCTGGTGGTGCCCGGCCTGCTGCGCGGCACGCTGGCGATGTTCGAACGGCAAAGACTGGATGGTCTATCTGCCGGTGCTGCTGGTTTCGATCGCCGTGATGGTGCCGGCGATCATCGTCGCCGAGAAATATCGCCGCATGAAGGGCGTGTTCGTCGGCGCGGTTGCCGCGCTCGTCGCCAGCCAGGCGATGCTCTATTTCGGCGCGCGGCAATTTCTATGTCCTGCTGGCCGCGCTGATCGTCTTCTTTTCCGGCTTCAATGTGATGGAGGCGAGCCTGCCTTCGCTCATCACCAAGGCGGCGCCGCCCGACGCCAAGGGCACGGCCATGGGGCTTTATTCGAGCGCGCAGTTTCTCGGCATTTTCGCCGGCGGCGTCGCCGGCGGCTGGGCGCACCAGACCGGCGGCGGCGCCGGCGTTTTCGCGCTGACGCCGGCGCTGGCGCTGCTCTGGCTGATCGCCGCGGCCACCATGGCGCAGCCGAGCTATCTCACGACGCGGCTCCTTCCGATTGGCGACGGCCAAGCGGCCGACGCCGAAAGCCTCGCCGCGCGGCTGCGCCAGGTGCCGGGCGTGGCCGAGGCGGTGGTGATCGCCGAGGAAAAGCTCGCTTATCTCAAGGTGGATTTCAAAACTCTTCGACGCGGCCATGGCGCAGGCGGTGGTCGGCGCATCCTGACTGCGCTCCAAGTTTTCCACGACCGCGCCCGAATTCGGTCACGGCACATCCCTGCGGCAGCCACGACCCGATGGAACCATGGAACCGTGACGTTCACGATTCCCAGGAGGGGTCCATGCGGATTGCTACGCTTGCTTCGGCTTCGCTTGCGTTTGTTCTGACGTTTTACGCTTCTGCATTTGCTGCGCCATCTTCCGAACCAGCGCCTGTTGCCGATCCGGTCATTCACGACAATCTCGCCATCTATTTTATTCATGGCCCATCGAAATCCGGCCCGGTGCCGCTGACGCTGGGAGAGGCCATGAGCCGGAAGCTGGTCGAGGTGCGCGAAACCGGCACCGTCAACACGCTGGAAATCGAAAACCTCGGCGACCAGCCTGTTTTCGTGCAGGCCGGCGACGTGGTGAAAGGCGGGCGGCAGGACCGCACGCTGATGGTCAGCCTGGTTTTGCCGCCGAAATCCGGCCGCGTCCCGATCGCCTCGTTCTGCGTCGAGCACGGCCGCTGGTCGGCGTGCGCCCAGGAAGACCCGACCAAGTTCTCGGCTTCGGTGGCCGCGGTGCCCTCGCGCGAGATGAAACTGGCGATGCAGGCGCCCAAGCCTTCGGCTCCTGCCAACCGGGGCCTCGACACCGGCTTGCGCCAGCAAGAGGTGTGGGATGGTGTGCAGAAAGCCCAGGACCGGCTCTCTGCCGCGACCGGCGGCGAGGTGCGCGCCGTGGCGTCGGCGACCAGCCTGCAATTGGCGCTGGAAAACGAGAAACTTGGCGGCGTTGCGTCAGAGCTATGTCGACGCGCTTAAAGCCGCCGGCGAGAGCGGCGACGATATCGTCGGTTATCTGTTCGCCGTCAACGGTAAGCTCAACAGCGGCGAGGTTTACGAGTTGAACGGTCTGTTCCGCAAAATGTGGCCGAAGCTGCTCGACGCCAGCGCCACCGAGGCGATTAGCCATCGCGGCGAGACCGCCGACACGCCGCCGCCGGCCAAGGCGGTGACGGCATTTCTTGACGCCGGCAATGCCGGCAAGGAGAGCGTCGCGCCGCTCAATTTCGGCGTCAATCGCGTCACGCGCGAGAGCGACCAGGCCTGGCAGTTCGAAACCGCCAATGCCGGCGGCTGGGTGCACCGGAGTTATTTGTCGAAATAGCGCTCGCGGATCGCCACATCAAACAGGCTTGGCGGGCGCACGACGCGGCCGCCAAGCCATCCTGTTCACCGGCTTGCCCGACCACGGGTTCTTGTCCTCGCCATCGTAGACGAAGCCGTGCTTCTGGTAGAAGCGGATGGCGCGGGCGTTGTCCTTGTTGACGTGCAAAACCACGCCGCGCGGCGACAGCCGCTTGGCTTCATCGAGCAGCGTCAGCGCTGTCCCTGAGCCCCATTGCTCGGGCGCGACCACGATCTGGTCGAGATACATGGTCTTCGGATCGATGGTGACGAAGCCCACGAGTTCGCCGCCGACTTCCGCCAGCACGATGCGGGCCGCCGGCACCAGTTCCTTGCGCCAGCGTTCACGCCACCAGTCGACGCGCGAATCGAAATCGATCTGCGGATAATGCTGCGTCCAGGTGCGCCGCCACAGCTCGATCGCCGCGTCTTCGTCGGCGGTGGAGTAGGGGCGCAGGGTAAGGTGCTTGTTCGACACCGGCTACACCTCGCCTCTTTCAAGCGGCATTCGGGCCGCATGCCTGATATGGAGAACGAGCAGGCTGTCTTCGGCGATCCGATAGTAGATACGATACGGATAGCGTGTCGCATAAATGACGCGGACATTGAGTTCGTCGGAGCGTTGTCCGGATTCGGGGAAGTCGGCTAACCGGCCAATAATCCTTTCAATGACTGTGACAACTCTTCGGGCGGCCGCCGGATTGTGCTCGTGGATGTAACTGCGAATATCTTCGAGATCGGAAAAGGCGCGCGGCGTATACCTAACTCTCATGCCCGATGTTTGCTGAAATAAGCCGCGACAACTTCATCTGCAATAAATTCGTTACGTTCCGATTGCGCGAAACCCTCGCGAACGGCGGCGCGCTCATCGTCGGACAAGCGATAAACGCCGAGGTGCTTCACCTCGATGTCGGTCACAGCTTGCATCAACTCAGCCTGGGCCTCTTCCGGCCAGTCGGCGATGCGATCGAGAATGCCTTCAACGATTTTATTCATTGCAGCAGGATAACACGAATCACCGCCGCGAAAAACCCCGGGGCTCACCGCTCGGTCAGCTTGAACTCGATGCGGCGGTTTTTCTTATAGGCGTCCTCGGTGGTGCCGGTGTCGGTCGGCTGGAATTCTCCAAAGCCCGCGGCCACCAGCCGCTGCGGCGAGACACCCTTGCCTACGAGATATTGCACCACCGCGATCGCCCGTGCCGCCGACAGGCCCCAGTTCGACTTGAACACGCCGCCGGTGACCGGCCGCACGTCGGTATGGCCGTCGACACGCAGGACCCAGGCGATGTCGGCAGGAATCTGCTTTTCCAGTTCGACCAGCGCGCCGGCGACCTTGTCGAGCTCGGTGGTCGCCTCCGGTTTGAGGTCGGCCTTGCCGGTGTCGAAGAACAGCTCGGATTGCAGAACGAAGCGGTCGCCGACGATGCGCACGTCGGGCCGGTTGCCGAGGATTTGCCGCAGCTTGCCGAAGAAGTCGGAGCGGTACTTGGTCAGCTCCTGCACCTTCTGCGCCAGCGCCAGGTTGAGCCGCTGGCCAAGATCGGCGATGCGGTTCTGCGATTCCTTATCCTTCTTCTCGGAGGCGTCGAGCGCCACTTCGATGGCGGCCAGCTGCCGGCGCAGCGCGGCGATCTGCTGATTGAGAATCTCGACTTGCGCCAGCGCCCTGGACGAAATCTTTTTCTCGCCTTCGAGCGCGCCGCTCAATTCGGAAACCTTGCCCTGCGCGGCGGCGGCGCCCACGCCTGCGCCCTCGGCGATGCCTTTATATTTGTCGCGTTCGTCGGCGGCGGTGCTTAATGAAGCGCGCAGCTGCGCGAGTTGGTCCTCGAGATTGGCCTTGCCGGTTTTTTCCAGCGACAGCAACTCGGTGAGCTGGGCGATCTGCGCGTTCAGGCGTGAGAGCGCGGTATCCTTGCCGGCGACTTCCTGCTGCAAATAAAATTGCACGACCACGAACACGGTGAGCAGGAAGATGATGCCGAGGATCAACGTCGACAGCGCGTCGACGAAGCCCGGCCAATAGTTCATGCCGCTGTCGCCGCGCCGCGTGCGTGCCAGTGCCATCAGCGCTCGACCTTCTCGCGCGCTATGATTTCCAACAGCCGCTTGATCTCGCGCTGCTGCTCGGCCTGGCTGTCGACCCAGTCGCGGATCATCTGCTGCTCGGTGCGCATGTGATGCACCAGGCCCTGGATCGCCTCGGCCAGACTGGACATGGCGTTGTTGGCGCCCTTGCTGGTACCGGCTTCGTTGATCGCCTCGCGCAGGCGATCGATGGAAGAGCGCATCTCGCCGGTGCCGCCGCCGCCAACGATCGGCTCGGCGGCATGGTCGTAAACCGTGGTGGAGAGCCAGTCTTCCAATTCGGTATAGAAGCGGTTCTGCGCCTGGCTCGATTGCAGATCGAGGAAGCCCAGCACCAGCGAGCCGGCGAGACCGAACAGCGACGATGAAAATGAAATACCCATGCCGCTGAGCGGAGCGGCCAGGCCCTCGCGCAGCGAATCGAACATGGTGCCGGCATCGCCGCCGGCTTTGAGCCCCTGGATCACGCCGCCGACCGAACTCACGGTCTCGATCAAGCCCCAGAAGGTGCCAAGAAGTCCGAGGAAGACCAAAAGCCCGGTCATGTAACGGGAAATATCGCGCGACTCGTCGAGGCGGGTGGCGATCGAATCCAGAATACCGCGCATCAATTGCGCCGACATCGCCATGTGGCCGACGCGGCTGCCGAGGATCGCCGCCATCGGGGCCAGCAGCACAGGCGCGCGGTCGACCGCGAGGCCGGGATCGGCGAGGCGGAAATTATTGACCCAAGCGATTTCAGGATAGAGGCGCAGCACCTGGCGCAGGCACAACGCGATGCCGATGATCAAAACCAGGATGATCAGCGAGTTGAGACCCGGATTGGCCATGAAGGCCGTTTCGATCTGCTTGTGCAGCACGAAGGCGACCAGCCCGCCGAGCACGACGAACACCAACATCCGCAGCAGGAAGATGCGGGGCGAGGACAGTTTGAGCGGATCGAGTTCCTTGGCCATGCGTTTGATGCCGACTTAAGTCCGGTCGAACTCAATATGCCACAGACCGGTGACAGGGGATAATGCGCCGGGCCAGACCCACAAGCATAAATCGGCGGATTGAGTTCAAATTGCGGTGCCGGTAAAGGACCGCTGCGTCAGGCGTTTGCCGCCCCTTTGAGCACGCGCAACACCTCTTTATGGATGGCGTCATTGCCGGCGGCGATGTGGCCCTTGGCGAACATCTCGTCGCCGCCGTCGCAATCGGAAACGAAACCGCCGGCCTCGCGCAGCACAATTAATCCCGCCGCCATGTCCCAAGGATGGATGTCGCGCTCCCAATAGCCGTCGAGACGTCCGGCGGCGATCCAGGCGAGATCGAGCGCGGCGGCGCCGAAACGGCGCAGCCCTGCGACGTGTTCCTGCATGGCGCCGGTTTCTCTGCGCCCGAGCGCGAGATCGCCCCGGCCGCGATGCGGCAGCCCGCAGGCGATCACGGACTCGGCAAGGCGTTTTCGGCCGGCGACGCGAATGCGCTGCTCGTTCATGAACGCGCCTTTGCCTTTCTCGGCGATGAACATCTCGTCGACGGCTGGATTGTAGATCAGGCCGGCGACCACCGCGCCTTCGCGCTCGAGCGCGATCGAAATCGCGAATTGCGGAATGCCGTGGAGGAAATTGGTGGTGCCGTCGAGCGGATCGACGATCCAGCGGTGCGATGTGTCGGCGCCGTCGCGGCTGCCTCCTTCCTCGCCGAGGAAACCGTAACCGGGCCGCGCCTTGTTCAGTTCCTGGAACAGCGTCTCCTCGGCGCGGCGATCGGCGGACGTGACGAAATTCGCCGGGCCTTTGAGCGAGACTTGCAGCTTCTCCAACTCGCCAAAATCGCGCTTGAGCGCGCGCGCGGTCTTGCGCGCGGCCGCGATCATGACGTTGAGGAGCGGAGAGTGGTGCATGACTTTCCTTTATCCCTCCCCCGCTTGCGGGGGAGGGCAGACGCGAGCGAAGCGAGCGTCGGGTGGGGGCGCTTAGCATATTTATGAAAGACACCCCACCCCGCTCGCTATCGCGAGCGACCCTCCCCTGAGAGGGGAGGGATAGAAAAGGGGTCAAGAGCGCGGCGTCGCGGTCGAGAGCCACTTCTTGGCGGCTTTCTCGGCCGCCTCGCGCACATCCTTTCGCTGCTGGCTGACGAACAGGTCGAGCTCGGGATCGCTGGCCCCGCTCGCCTTGGCGATGATGTGCCATTTGACCGCCTCGGTCGGATCGGCCGGCAGGCCGCGGCCAGCCATATAGATGCGCGACAGCCGGTCCTGTGCGATCGGGCTGGCGCGGCGGGCGGCGGCCAGGAACAGAGCAGCGGCGGCGGCCTCGTTCCTTTCGACACCCTCGCCGTTGAACTCGGCGATGGCGTACTCAACCATGGCGTCAAGATTGCCGGCGACGGAAGCAAGCCCCATCAGCCGCGTTGCCTCATTGATGTCCTTGGGAACGCCGCGTCCCTCTTTGTACATGGTGGCGAGGGCATATTGCGCCTCGGGGTTGCCGGCGCCGGCGGCCTGTTTAAACAGGTCGGCGGCGCGCGCGAAATCTTGCGGAAACTGCTGGCCCTGCAAGTAGAGCAGACCGAGATCGTAAGCGGCCGGTGCATGTCCGAGCTTGGCGGAGGCCGCCAGCAGGCGGGCGGCTTCGTCCGGATTGCGCGCCCCGGCGCGGCCTTCGAGATTGAACATCGCCAACGCAAACATGGCGTCGCGGTCGCCATGGTCGGCGGCGAGCTTGTACCATTCCGCCGCTTTGGTGTCGTTGTGGCCGACGCCGAGCCCCTGCGCGTAGAGTTCGCCGAGGAGCGTCATGGCGGCCGGGTCGTTCTGTTGTGCGCGTTTGGTGGCTTCGGCAAACGCAGTCAGAAAATAGCCGCGTTGAAAGGCGCCATAGGCAAGGTCGACATTGCCCGCCGGTGGTTGCGCGGGCGCGGCCGCCGGCGGCTGTGGCGGGGGAGGCGGCCTTTTTTTTGCAGGCTGCGCCAGAGCCGACGCGGCAAGCGCAAGGGCGGCGACCGCGATCGTTATGCTGCGCAGCCTCGCCCTCATGCCGCGCTCTCCGGCAAACGCAAATGCTTCGCGGCCTCCGTGATGATTGCCACGGTCTCCTGCGGATCGTGCCAGAGCCAATCGCCGAGCGCGATGAAATCGGCGCCGGCCGTCACCAGCGGCGCGACCTCGGCTATCGATGCCGCGTAGGCGACGCATGGCGCTTCGAACACCTCGGCCCACCAGGCAACGCGCTCCTCAATGGCTGCAAAGCCCGGACGTTCGCCGGCAGCGTCGGGCTCGCCGAACATGACGTAGTCGGCGCCAGCTTCCGCCGCGGTCATGGCGTCATGACGGCTGGTCAAGCCGCCGGCGCCGACGATACGCTCCGGCTTGAGCTGCGCGATCGCGTCGCTGAATGCCGTCATGCCGGTGGCATGCACGCCGTCGGCGCCGGTCCGGGCCACCAGATCGGCAAGCCTTTCAAGCGTTTGGCCGCCGAGCAGCAGCGCTGCGCCCTTGTCCTGCACGACCGGCCCCAGTGCCTTGGCGCAATTGATCAGCGTGCGTTCGTCGGACTCGGCCAACCGCAGCAACACGGCGGCAACATCGCCGACAGCCATGGCCGCCGCCAGGCTCGCGGAAAACGCCTGCGCGTCCGCAACCGGTGGAGTGACGAGGTAGAGACGCGGTGTCGGCCGCGGCTCGGCTGGTTTGGGTCGCGAACTCATGATCTTCCCATGCTAGCTCAATCCGGCGAAAAATTGACGCAGCAAATGCATGCGATAGCATTGCCCGAAAGGCCGCCGGAAAACGGCCGTGTGAAAAAGATTTCGAGGAGGAGACATGCTCAAACGCCTGCCGTTGCTGCTGCTCTGCCTGGCCGCTACGCCCGCAATGGCCGCCGACTATCCGACCCGCGCCATCAAACTGGTGGTGCCTTTCGCGCCCGGCGGCGGCACCGATGTGCTCGGCCGCATCATCGGGCAGCGCCTGTCCGAGCTATGGGGTCAGCCGGTGGTGGTCGAGAACCAGCCCGGCGCGTCCGGCGGCATCGGCACCAAGGCCTTCGTCAAGGCCGAGCCGGACGGCTACACGCTGCTGATGGCATCGACCGGCGCGCTGATGGCGGCCTCCGCGGCGCTAGCGCCGGACGGGCACTTCGACGTCACTAAATTTTTCGCGCCGATCACCGTCGTGGCGGCGCCGCCTTATCTGCTGGTGGTCAATCCGAAGGTTGAGGCCAATTCGGTGGCCGAACTGATCAAGCTCGCGGGCGCCAAGCCGAAGGCGCTGTCGTTCGGGTCGTCGGGCATCGGCGCCGCGTCGCACCTGTCAGGTGTGCTGTTCGAGAAGGATGCACATGTCGAGATGCTGCACGTGCCTTACAAAGGCACCGGACCGGCGGTCACCGATCTCTTGGGCGGCCGCATCGACATGATGTTCTCGCCCTCGACCACGGTGCAGGCATTCGTCGAGGCCGGAAAACTCAAGGCCATTGCCACCACCGGCGCCAAACGCTCGAAATTTTCGCCCAACGTTCCGACCGTGGCCGAGAGCGGCTTGCCCGGTTACGAGTCGACCGGCTGGTTCGGCCTGTTGGCGCCGGCGCACACGCCGCCGGAGATCGTCGCCAAGCTCAACAAGGCCGTGGTCGCGATCATGGCGATGCCGGACGTGGTCGAGCACATGGCCAAGCTCGGCGCCGAGCCGGAGCCGCAGACGCCCGATGCGTTCGCCCGCTACATCAATGCCGACGTGGCGAAATGGTCGAAGCTGGTGAAGGAACAGAACATCACGATCCCCGGCGCGAGGAAGTGATCACCCCGGCATCGGGATCGGACCCATGTCTTTCGGGATCTTGTAGCCTTTCTGCACGGCGGGCCGCGCGGCGATGGTCTCGTACCAGCGCTTGATGTTTGCGTATTGCTTCATGTCGATGGTCTGCCACTCGAAGCGCGAGATCCACGGCCAGATCGCGATGTCGGCGATCGAATATTCGTCGGCGACGAAGGCTCGGCCTGCCAGCCGCCGGTCGAGCACGCCGTAGAGCCGGTGCGCTTCCTTGAGATAGCGCTCCTCGGCGTAGGGCGCCTTGCCCTTGTTGTATTTCACGAAGTGATGCACCTGGCCGAGCATCGGGCCGGGACCGCCCATCTGCCACATCAGCCATTCGATCGTGCGGTAGCGGCCTTCGCCGGATTTCGGCAGCAGCTTGCCGGTTTTGTCGGCGAGATAGATCAGGATCGCGCCCGACTCCATCAGCGACATGTTGTTGTCGCGGTCGACGATCGCCGGGATGCGGTTGTTCGGCGCGACTTTAAGAAATTCCGGCTTGAATTGCTCGTCCTTGGAAATGTCGACGGCATGAACGGTGTAGGGCAGGCCGAGCTCTTCCAGAGCGATGGAAACCTTGCGGCCGTTCGGCGTCGTCCAGGTATAGAGATCGATCACGGATAGGTCCTTTGAATATCGGGGGCAACAACACGATGGCCGGGACGAGCCCGGCCATGACGTCTCTTTATCGAATTATTTCGTATGCGTCACGCGGCACACGTCGATTTGATTACGCCGCTTTCTTCTCCAGGTCGGCCTTCCACTGCCCGAGCGCGGCGAGGCCGTTCATCTTGGCGCGATGTGAAAACGCGCGCTGGGCGGCGGCGACGTTCTCGGGTCTTGCCTTTCCAGGTGGTCTGCGGCGCGTGCTGCAACGCGCGGCCATAGGAGAAGGTGAGCGCCCAGGGCAAGTTGCCGATCCTGTTCATGGCGTCGAGATGGGCGGTAGCCTCCTCGTCGCTCTGCCCGCCGGACAGGAAGGCGATGCCGGCGACCGCGGCCGGGACGCAAGTCTTCAAGCACCTTCACGGTTTTCTCGGCGACTTCCTCGACCGAAGACGCTCTGCGCGCTTTTCTTGCCGGGAACGACCATGTTGGGCTTGAGCACGATGCCCTCAAGCGAGACGCGGTTTTCAAGTACAGTTCCTTGAATGTCTCCTTCAGCACTCCGCTGCTCACCTCGACGCAGCGGCCGATGTCGTGGCCGCCGTCCATCAGCACTTCGGGTTCGACGATCGGAACGATCTGCGCCGCCTGGCAGAGCGCGGCGTAACGCGCCAGCGCGTGGGCGTTGGCGTGAATGCACGTCTGCGTCGGGATGCCGGCGCCGATGTCGATCACCGCGCGCCATTTGGCGAAGCGCGCGCCCTGCTCGTAATATTTCGGCAGCCGGTCGGCGAGTTTGTCGAGCCCGACGGTGACGACTTCGCCCGGGCACATCGGCAGCGGCTTGGTGCCTTCGTCCACCTTGATGCCGGGAAGCGCGCCGGCCTTCTTGATGAGGTCGACCAGCGGCGTGCCGTCTTTGGCTTTCTGCCAGATGGTCTCGTCGTACAGGATGACGCCGGAAATGTGCTTCATGCCCTCGGCCGAGCGGAACAGCATCTCGCGATAATCGCGCCGGCTGTCCTCGGTCGATTCCACCCCGATGGCGTCGAAACGCTTCTTGATGGTGCCGGAGGATTCGTCGGCCGCGAGGATGCCCTTGCCGGGCGCGACCATGGCGCGCGCCACTTTGTTCAGTTCGTCGAGATTCATCGCCCTCTCCTTATTCGTCATTCCGGATAGCCGCTTCGCGGCTTCCGCAATGACGAGCTAAGTCATTTTACTCTCAACACCTCGACCCCCGGCAAGGGTTTACCCTCCAGCCACTCCAGGAAAGCCCCGCCGGCTGTGGATACATAGGTCAGGCGGTCGGTGACGCCGGCGACATTGAGCGCCGCCACCGTGTCGCCGCCGCCCGCGACCGAAACAAGTTTTCCGGCAGCGGTCAGTTCCGCCGCGGCTTCCGCCACTTCCACCGTGCCGTTATCGAAGGGTTCCATCTCGAAGGCGCCGAACGGGCCGTTCCAGACCAGCGTTTTCGAGCGCGCCAGCACGGAAATCGCCTGCTCGACGCTGCGCGGACCGATGTCCAGCATCATGTCTTTGTCGCCGATGTGATCGACGTCGACGACGCGGGAGGGCGCGTTGGCTTCGAATTTTTCCGCCACGACCGCGTCGACCGGCAACACGATCTCGCGTTTGGCCGCCTTGGCCTCGTCCATGATCTTCTGCGCGGTCTCGATCAGGTCGCGCTCGACCAGCGATTTGCCGATGCGTTTGTTGAGCGCCAGCAAGAAAGTATTGGCCATGGCGCCGCCGATGATCAGCACGTCGACTTTCTTCAGCAGGTGGCCGAGCAGATCGAGCTTGGTGGAAATCTTGGCGCCGCCGACGATGGCCGTGAGCGGGCGCGCCGGTTTGTCGAGCACTTTCTCGAAGGCTTCCAGTTCGGCCTGCAGCGTGCGCCCGGCGAAAGCCGGCAGCACATGCGCCAGACCTTCGGTCGAAGCATGGGCGCGATGCGACACCGAAAAGGCGTCGTTGACGAAAATGTCGCCGAGCTTGGCCAGCGCGGCGACGAATTTGGGATCGTTCTTCTCCTCGCCGGCGTGAAAGCGCGTGTTCTCCAGGCAGAGAATGTCGCCGGGATGCATCGCGGCCACCGCGCGCTCGGCCACCTCGCCGATGCAATCGTCGACGAACTTGACCGGCCGCTTGAGCGTGTGCGCCACCTCGGCGGCGACCGGCTTGAGCGATTGTTTCGGATCGCGGCCTTTCGGCCGGCCGAAATGCGAGAGCAGGATGACCTTGGCGCCCTTGTCCGCCATTTCGGTGATCGCCGGCGCCATGCGCGCGATGCGCGTGGCGTCGGTGACGACGCCGTTCTCGACCGGCACGTTGAGGTCGGCGCGCACCAGCACGCGCTTGCCCTTCACGTCGGCGTGGTCGAGGGTGCGGAACGCGCTCATGGATTGGCTCAAAGCGAGCGTCAGATCAACTTGCCCATCGCCACGGCGGTGTCCGCCATGCGGTTGGAGAAGCCCCACTCGTTGTCGTACCACGACATCACGCGCACCAGCGTGCCGTCCATCACCTTGGTCTGGTCCATGGCGAAGACGGATGAATGCGGATCGTGGTTGAAGTCGCTCGAGACGTTCGGATCCAGCGTGAAACCGAGGATGCCCTTGAGCTGCTGTTCGGCCGCGCGCTTGATGGCGCCGTTGATCTCGTCCTTGCTGGTGCTTTTCTTGGCCACGAACTTGAAATCGATCACAGAAACGTTCGGCGTCGGCACCCGGATCGAAACGCCGTCGAGCTTGCCGTTGAGCTCCGGCAGCACCAGGCCGACGGCTTTGGCGGCGCCGGTCGAGGTCGGGATCATGTTCAACGCCGCCGCGCGGGCGCGGTAGAGATCCTTGTGCATGGTGTCGAGCGTCGGCTGGTCGCCGGTATAAGAATGGATCGTCGTCATGAAGCCCTTGTCGATGCCGACGGCGTCGTTGAGCACCTTGGCGACCGGCGCCAGGCAATTGGTGGTGCACGAGGCGTTGGAGACGACCTTGTGATCCTTGGTGAGCTTGTCGTGGTTGACGCCGTAGACGACGGTCAAGTCGGCGCCATCGGCGGGCGCCGACACCAGCACGCGCTTGGCGCCGGCGGTCAGATGCATCGAGGCCTTGTCCTTGGCGGTGAAGATGCCGGTGCATTCCAGCGCGATGTCGACGCCGAGGTCCTTCCACGGCAGCGTGGCGGGGTCCTTGACGGCGCAGACTTTGATGGCGCCGTTGCCGACGCTGATGGTGTCGCCCTTGACCGTCACCGTGCCGGGGAAGCGGCCGTGCACCGAATCGTAGCGCAGCAGATGGGCGTTGGTCTCGACCGGGCCGAGATCGTTGATCGCGACCACCTCGATGTCCTGGCGCTCGGCCTCGGCGATGGCGCGCAGGACATTGCGGCCGATGCGGCCGAACCCGTTGATGGCAACACGGACAGTCATCGCAGTCGCTCCCGGTCGTGCTCTCATATAGTCGTTCGTCACGTTTTCCCAAGCTTGCGCAAGGCCGCCTCGGCGACCGCGTCGGCTGTAATGCCGAAATGCTTATAAAGGTCTTTATAGGGCGCGCTGGCGCCGAACCCGGTCATGCCGACGAAGGCGCCGTCGGAACCGATGATGGCGTCCCAGCCTTGGCGCACGGCGGCTTCGACGCCGACTTTGACCTTGGCGTCGCCGATGATCGCGCGGCGCGCCGCCTCCGGCGCCTCCAGCAGCAGCTCGAAGCAGGGCACCGACACGACGCGCGCCGCGACGCCCTTTGCCGGCCAGCAGCTTTTTCGCTTCGACCGCGATCGAAACTTCCGAGCCGGTGGCGAAGATCGACACCTCCGCCTTGCCGTCGGCGGCCGCGATTTCGTAGGCGCCGGCGGCGCAGCGGTTGCTGTCGAGGAAATTCTGGCTGAGTTGCGGGAGGTTTTGCCGCGTCAGCGCCAGCACGCTCGGGCGGTTTTTCGCTTCGAGCGCAAGCTGCCAGCACTCGGCGGTCTCCACCGCGTCGCACGGGCGGAACACCAGCAGGTTCGGAATGGCGCGTAGCGCGGCCAGATGCTCGACCGGCTGATGCGTCGGGCCGTCTTCGCCCAGTCCGATCGAGTCATGCGTCATGATGTGAATGACGCGCGCGCCCATCAGCGCGGCGAGGCGAATGGCCGGCCGGCAATAATCCGAGAACACCAGAAACGTGCCGGAGTAGGGGATGATGCCGCCGTGCAGCGCCATGCCGTTCATGGCGGCGGCCATGCCGTGCTCGCGCACGCCGTAATGGATGAAGCGGCCGGAATAATCCGAGGCGCTCATCGCCTTCATCGACTTGGTGCGCGTGTTGTTGGAGCCGGTCAGATCGGCCGAGCCGCCGATCATTTCCGGCAGCGCCGGGATCAGGCTTTCGAGCGCGAATTCGCATGCCGTGCGGGTGGCGATGTCCTTTCGGCGTGGCGGCGAGCGACTGCTTCACCGCGGCGACGGCGTCGGCGAAAGCCGGTTTCGGCAGTCGCCTTTCATGCGGCGCTCGAATTCGGCGCGCTTTGCCGCATCGAGCGCGGCGAGGCGCTTGTTCCAGTCGGCGTGCGCGGCTCTTCGAACGCTCGCCGGCCTTGCGCCAGGCGGAAAGAATGTCGGCGGGAATTTCGAACGGCGCGGAGGTCCAGCCGAGTTTTTCGCGCGCGCCTTTGATCTCGTCGGCGCCGAGCGGCGAGCCGTGCGCGGAGGCTTTGCCGGCCTTGGTCGGCGCGCCGAAGCCGATGGTGGTCTTGCAGGCGATCAGCACCGGCCGGTCGGCGCTCTTGCGCTTTCTCAAGCGCCGCGGCGATTGCTGCCGGGTCGTGGCCGTCGATGCGCGAGGCACTCCAGCCGGCAGCCTCGAAGCGTTTGACCTGATCGACGTTGTCGGCAAGCGACAGCGCGCCGTCGATGGAAATGCCGTTGTCGTCGAACAGCACGATCAGCCGGTTCAGCTTGAGATGCCCGGCGAGCGCGATGGCTTCCTGGCTGATGCCTTCCATCAGGTCGCCGTCGGAGGCGAGCACGTAGGTCTTGTGATCGACGATGCCGCCGAACTCGGCCGCGAGATGCCGCTCGGCAATCGCCATGCCGACCGCGTTGGCCAGTCCCTGGCCGAGCGGCCCGGTGGTGGTCTCGACGCCGGGCGTGTGGCCGTATTCGGGATGGCCGGCGGTGATCGAGCCGAGCTGGCGGAAGCGCTTGATCTGCTCGATCGTCATCGCCGGATAACCGGTGAGATAGAGCAATGCGTAAATCAGCATCGAGCCGTGGCCGGCCGAGAGCACGAAGCGGTCGCGGTCGGGCCAAGCCGGATCGGCCGGGATCGAATTTCAGGAACTTCGTGAACAACACGGTCGCCACGTCGGCGGCGCCCATCGGCAGGCCGGGATGGCCGGACTTCGCCTGCTCGACCGCGTCCATCGCCAGCGCGCGGATGGCGTTGGCCATGCTCGTCATGAGCGACGGCGGGAACGCGGGGCCGCTTGCTCGCGGCGCGCTGTGGGCGCCACGGCGGCCGTCGGCGAAGCGTTTGCACTCATGGAAAAGGCCTGTTTGCGAGGCTGGATAGCATGTGAGCCGCTTCGAGTCAATGTGACGGCGCAGCCTGCGGGCCGCCATGCACAGGGCACGCAAAACATCGGGGTAAATCGCGCGCCAAGCGTTGACGGCGGGATCGCGCAGCACGTAAAGTTCTTCGCCTAAATCTTTGCCGCCGCTATGAGTTTTTGAGTGCGGATGAAGGCGATGTCGGACCAAAGCGCGATCGATATGGCGGTGAAACGGCTGGCGCTGGCGCTCGACGGGCTCGATGCCGCGGCCGAGCGTCGGCGCGAGGCCGACCGCAGCGAGGAAGGGCTGGCGAGCCAGGTCCATACGCTCGGCGTCGACCGCACCAGGCTCGCCGCCGCGCTCGATGGCGAGGCCGCGCGTTCGCGCCGGCTCGAGAGCGCCAACCGCGAAATCGCGCAGCGGCTCGACGCCGCCATCGCCACCATCCAGTCGGTGCTCGATCGCAACGAGTGAATTCATGGCCACGGTCAACGCCACCATAGCCGGCCGCCAGTTCCGCCTCGCCTGCGAGGACGGGCAGGAAGAGCATCTTCAGGCGCTCGCCCAGAATCTCGATCGAGCGCATCGCGGAATTGCGCAAGAAATTCGGCGAGATCGGCGACACCAGGCTCACGGTGATGTCGGCGCTGATGGTGGCCGACGAACTGGCGGAGGCCACGCGCAAGATCCGCCGCCTGGAGGAGGAGGCCACCGCCCTGCAGGATGCCCGCATCGTCGCCGCCGAGCGCGCCAAGGCGGCCTCCGACGCGGTGGTTAACGCCTTCAACTCGGCGGCCGAGCGCATCGAGGGCATCACCAAGAAACTCAATCAGAGCCTCGGCAACGGCGTGGCGATCGGCTAAGACGTTTTACCTCGTTATGAGCAGTGGTGGCGCCTGCCCTCCATAAGCACTACATTCGAAGTCGCGGGGCTGTGGGGCGCGTCTGGAGAAAATTCCCCGGGGCCTTACGATCCTATCGGGAGCTGTCCCTGGCCGGGCTCGTGGGCTCGGTCATATGGCGCCCACCTACTTATGTAGGTTCCCGGGATCACCTCCGACGGCTTTCGCGGCTCCGCACTTTATCGATGTCCGACCTCACCGAAAATCAATCAGCAAAAGCGGCGCTGCGCGAGGCGGCGCTGGCGCTGCGCGACGCGTTGCCGGCGGCGGAGCGTCAGGCGGCGGCGGAGACGATCGCCGCGCGGCCGTTTCCGGTCGCGGTGAAAGCCGGGACGATCGTCTCCGGCTTTTCGCCGATGAAGACCGAGATCAATCCGATCCCGCTGCTGCGCAAGCTCAGCGATGCCGGCGCGCAGCTCGCGCTGCCGGTGCATTCACGGTCGCGGCAAGCCGCTGATCATGCGCGCCTGGAAATTCGGCGATCCTTTCAAGGCCGGGCAGTGGGGCATCCGCGAGCCGGTGCCCGATGCGCCCGAAGTTGCGCCGGATATTCTCATCGTGCCGCTGGCCTGTTTCGACCGCGCCGGGCACCGCATCGGCTTTGGCGCCGGCTATTACGACATGACCATCAACGCCCTGCGCGCCAGGAAGCGGGTCGTCGCCATCGGCATCGCCTTTGCGGCGCAGGAAATTCCGCGGGTTCCCGCGACGGAACGCGACGAGCGGCTCGATCTCGTGCTAACGGAGCGCGAGACAATCGATTTCAGAAAGTCCTAAGGCGCATGCGCATTCTTTTTATCGGCGATGTTGTCGGGCGGTCCGGGCGCGCCGTTGTGCTCGAGCGGCTGCCGGCACTGGTCGCCGACTGGAAGCTCGATCTCGTCGTCGTCAACGGCGAGAACGCCGCCGGCGGCTTCGGCATCACCGAAGTCATCTACAACGAATTGCTCGACGCCGGCGCCGACGCCGTCACGCTCGGCAATCACGCCTTCGATCAGCGCGAGGCGCTGGTGTTCATCGAGCGCGCGCCGCGCCTGATCCGTCCGCTCAATTATCCCAAAGGCACGCCCGGCCGCGGCGCCGCGCTGGTCGACACCAAGAACGGCAAGCGCGCGCTGGTCATCAACGCCATGGGCCGCATCTTCATGGACCCGCTCGACGATCCCTTCGCCGCGGTCGAGCGCGAGCTCGCCGCCTGCGCGCTCGGCAAGGATGCCGACGCCATCGTGCTCGACATGCATTGCGAGGCGACCAGCGAGAAACAGTCGATGGGCTATTTCGTCGACGGCCGCGTCAGCCTGGTGGTCGGCACCCATACCCATGCGCCGACCGCCGACCACCGCATCATGCCGGGGCGCACCGCCTTCGTGTCGGATGTCGGCATGACCGGCGATTTCGAATCTTGTATCGGCATGAACAAAGACGAGCCGCTCAACCGCTTCCTGCGCAAGCTGCCGGGTTCGAAATTCGAGCCGGCCAATGGCCCGGCCACGCTGTGCGCCATCGCGGTCGAAACCGACGATGCGACCGGGCTTGCGACCAAAGTCGGCGCGGTCCGCCTCGGCGGCATCCTGGAAGAGGCGCGGCCGAAATTCTGGGACTAGACCCTTTCTTTATTGACCCTGCCTCGCCGCGATGATTCGGTAAGTCACGGTGATTTGCCGGCTTGTGTTCGCGTCCGGCTCGCGGCTCGGCAAGGCGGCAATGGCCCTACAACTCACTCGCAATCTGGCGCTGGAGGCGGCGCCCGACATCGGGCCGGACGCCGCGCGCGTTGCCGACGCGCGGGCGGAACTCGCCGCGCAATTCATCCCGGCCGGCTCGCGCGTGCTCGATCTGAGCGCGGACGGCGCGCTGGAGCGTTCGCTGCCCGGCGGCTGCAGCTATCGCGGCCGCGACCGCGTCACCTGCGACGGCGGCCAGGCTTGCGATATCGCGCGCGGCGATTTTCCGACCAAGGCTGCCGGCCAGTGCGACATCGTCGTCATGCTCGGCGTGCTCGAGCAGGTCGCCGACGCCGAAAATCTGTTCACCCATCTGCGCTTCTGCAAGCAGGATGTCATTCTGAGCTATCGCGCCACCGATCTGGTGGCGGGGGCTGAGCGCGCCGCGCTCGGCTTCGCCAATGCCTTCAGCTTCTACGATCTCGCGCTGCTGTTCGACCGCTACGGTTTCCGCATCGAATGCACCGCGCCGCTCGACGGCGGGCAGATGCTGATGCGCTTGACGCCGACCGAGCGGCTCAAACCGGTCGCGGCCTGCAGCGTCGCGGTCATCTCCGACAGCAACTTCGGCAGTTTCGGCGGCCGGCTCGGCTAACAGATGATCAACGCGCTGCTGCCGGGCGAGGCCGACGTGCATCATCTGTATTTCGGCTCGTTGCAGGAGGCGCGCGAGCGATACGATCTGGTGGTGCTCGGCCTCGGCAACAGCATGTTCCAGCCGCTGCTCGGCGACGACGTGCTCGACATCGTCGGGCGCGGCAAAGCCGCGATCGGCATTTTCGGCACGCAATACCGCGAACTGATCGCGCGCCCGTCGCTCGACCGGTTGGTCGACCGGCTCGACACCTGGTTCGCGCGCTACGAGGACGATGTGCTGATGTTCGGCCGCGGCCGCGGCAACGCGGTCCATCTCGGCGACTGGCTGATCGACCAGTTTCCGATGAGGACGGCGACCCTGGACGAACCGTTGCAGATCGCCGATGAGATCCGGGTGGATCATGCGCTCGACCGCGCCATCCAGGTGATCCAGTGCCACAAAAACGTTTATTCGACGCGCCTGTATCCGCTGCTCTGCGCGCTCACCGCGGCCGAGAACGTCGCCTATGCCGAGCAGCCTTCGGCGCAGATGCCGGGCATCGTGTCCGGCGAGTTCCGCAGCATGCTGATCGACATTTTCGGCCGCAGCTATCCGGAAAAGCAGTTCTTCATGGTCGATCGCGACGCGGTCCGACGCTACAAGGCGCGCGTCCACCGCAACGTGGCGGCGGTCCGCGAGCGGATCGATTCCATCCTGCGCAATGTGGCGGTGGCGGCGGCCTGACGCAGTGGAGTTTATTTTCTCAGCGTTCCAGCCTATATAGCCGCCATCAACCTCATTGCAGTTCGGGTCATGGCCGGCCATTCCCAATTCAAGAACATCATGCACCGCAAGGGGCGCCAGGATAAGGCGCGCTCCAAGCTGTTCGGCAAGCTGGCGCGTGAAATCACGGTGTCGGCCAAGATCGGCCTGCCCGATCCGGCGTTCAATCCGCGCCTGCGCGCCGCGATCGTGGCGGCGCGCGCCGAGAACATGCCGAAGGACAATATCGAGCGCGCCATCAAGAAATCGCAGGGCAACGACGCCGAAAGCTACGACGAAATCCGCTACGAGGGTTACGGGCCGGGCGGCGTCGCGGTGATCGTCGAGGCGCTCACCGACAACCACAACCGCACCGCCGGCGAAGTGCGCGCCACCTTCACCAAGAACGGCGGCAACCTCGCCACCACCGGCGCGGTGTCGTTCATGTTCAATCATGTTGGCGTGGTCGAATATGACGCCAAGGCGGCCGAGTGCCGACGCCATGCTGGACGCCGCGATCGAAGCCGGCGCCGAGGATGTGACCTCGAACGAGGACGGCCACCAGATCTTCACCGGCGCGGAAACCTTGCGCGACGTGGCCAAGGCGCTGGAAGCGAAATTCGGCGAGCCGCGCAAGGCGGCGCTGCTGTGGAAGCCGCAGAATACCGTCGCGGTCGACGACGATACCGGCGAGAAGCTGCTGAAACTGATCGAGTCGCTGGACGAAAGCGACGACGTGCAGAACGTCTACGCCAATTTCGAAGTGTCCGACGCGCTGATGCAGAAGATGAGCGCGTGATTTTTAAGGGTTGAATTCCAGAATATACAGTCCGGCATTGTAGTCGGTGGCGTAGATCAAGCCCGCGGCATCCACGAACACGTCGGCCGATTGGATGACGCGCGCGCGGTTCGGCCGCGTGTCGGCGAGCGTCGCAGGCTGCGGCGGCACCAGGCAGCCGACTTCCTTCGGTGCGAACTGATTTGCAATATCGAACACACGGATGCCGGCGTTCTGATAGGTGGCGAAGATCAAGGTCGAACTGACGAAACTGCCCGGCCGGTTCTCGTGGATGTTGTGGGGACCGAAGTGCCCGCCTTTGATCTTGTAGTCGGCTTCGGCCGGCGTCGGGCAGGCCGAAATGCTGACCGGATTTTCCGGCGCGCGGTTGTCGAAAATCCAGATCAGCTTGAGCCCATCCTCCTGATGGTCGAGCACGGCTTCGTCGAGCACCACCAGCAAGTCGCGATCGGGCAGCGGCAGGCAGTTGTGCGTGCCGCCGCCGAATGGCGGCGACCAGTTCTTGTGCACGATCAGCTTCGGCCTCGCGCGGTCGGCGACATCGAGCACCACCATGCCGGCGTCGCGCCAGGCGGCGTAAGCGGTGTCGCCATGGATAATCGGATGATGCAAGCCGTAGCGGCGCGCGGCCGGCCATGACGGCGTCTCGCCCGCAGCCGAGATTCATGCCGGGAATCCACCAGCGCCCGGCCTCGCGCGGCTGCGCGGGATCGCTCATGTCGATGGTCATGAAGATATAGTCGGTGAAGCCGTCAAGCAGCACCGAAGCGTAAGCAAAAGGACCGCCGGTGTACCAGACGCGATGGATGCCGCCGCCCTCGACCGCCATGAAGCCGATGCGGCGCGGCGCTTCCGGATTGGAAACGTCATAGACCGCAAGCCCCGCGCTCCAGTCGCGCTGGCGCTTGGCCTCCGCGGTGCCGACGGTCTTGCCGAGCGCGCCGCTGTAATAGGCGCGCTCGTCGGCGAACTCGGCGGCGGCGAACATGTCCTTGGCGTTGATCACCAGCAGCAGATCGCCGTGAACCTGCAGATGGATGTTCCAGGTATTGGGCGGCGCCGCGATGTAGTTGACCGCGCGCGGGTTTTTGGCGTCGCGCACGTCGATGACGGAAAAGCCTTTCGAGAACATGTGGCCGACATAGGCAAAGCCGCGCTGCACCATCACCTGCACGCCGTCGGGCCGGCCGCCCTGATCGGTGTGGCCGACGATGCGCATGTTGCGCGCGTAATCCGGTTTCGGCAGGTCGGTCATTGACAAACCGCTTATTTATAAGCGTCGAGGAAATGCGGCACCGCGATCCAGTCCAGCATGGCGCCGTCGCTTTGCAGCAGGTCGTGCATGCGGCGGTCCTCCTCGGTCTTGAGGTTGACGCCCATATGCGTGCCGAGCTTGCGGCCGTGCATGACGATATGATTGCCGATCGGCTGGCGTTCGGCGTTGTAGGCTTTGAGCGCGGTGTCGATGTCGTCGTGATCGCGCAAGCGCTTCGCCAGCGCCTGCGCGTCGGCCGCCCGCCTTGGCCATGCCGAAGCCCATATGCGGCCGCGCATTGGCGGCGGCATCGCCGACCATGGCGACGCGGCCGTACGACGATCTGCGGCGCGGTGAAATCGTAGATCGGCGTGATGAACGGCTGTTTGATCTTCATCAAAGCGTCGAGCAGCGCCGGCGGCATGATCTCGCGCGCATCCTTGTGCATCTGCGCGATCAGGTCCTTGCGGATCAGCGGCGGCGGCACCGAATATTCGTGCTGCACGCCGTTCTCGTCGACGCACATCTCGCGCAGCGTCGCGGCGTCGGCGACGCGGTACCAGATGAAATTGAAGCGGCGCTTGCCGGGCGTGAGATCGTTGTTGAAGCCGGCGATCGGGTAGGTGATCACCTGCTGGCGCTGGCGGCAGATAGAATGTAAACAGCGGATAGATGGTGCGCAGCGTTTCCGGCGCGAGATCGGCCTCGTTGGGCGCGCCGCGCCAGATGTAATAGCCGGCATAGATCGGCTGCACCTGCGGCGCCATCTGCGCGCGCACGCTGGAGCGGATGCCGTCGCCGCCGACCAGAATGTCGGCATGCTCGACGCTTGCCGCCGGCGAAATGCACGCGCACGCCGCTGCCGTCCTGTTCGACGCGCTCGAAGTCGCGGCCGAGATGGTAATGCGCCGGGTCGATGGTTGCGCGCAGCAGGCGCTGCAGCCGGTCCCACGACGTGAGGATTTGCCGCAGCGGCCGCTCGTCGGTGATGCGGCCGTCGCGGTCGATGCGCGATGCGCTTGGGCACTTCGATGCCGAGATCCTTGGTGCCGGCGCCGCTCGCCTCCAGCGCCTCGAGCAATTCCGGATGGCCGGTGATGCCGGCGCCGCGGCCGACCAGTTCGACCCGCGAGCGCTCGTAGACGTCGACGTCCCAGCCGATCTGGCGCAGGAACGCGGCGGAAAACAGCCCGGACATCGAGCCGCCAATAATGACGGCCCGGCGCTTGCGGCGGCGCGGAGAGGAAGACGAACCCGGCATGGCGCGGCCACCCTACTGCAAGTCCACCGGAATTTCCGAGTCCGGCGGTCAGCCGATTGAGCATGGCGGTCATTCCCGTCCGGGGTTATCAACGGGCCATGGTCAGGCAACCGATTCGCATCCTCGGCATCGATCCGGGGCTCCGCCGCACCGGCTGGGGCCTGATCGAGGCCGACGGCAACCGGCTGATCTACGTCGCCTGCGGATCGGTCGAGACCAGCGAGCGGGCCGAACTCGGCGCAGCGGCTGGTCGTCGATCCATGACGGGCTTTGCCGGGTGATCGAGCAATACAGCCCGCACGAGGCGGCGGTGGAGGCGACCTTCGTCAACGCCAATGCGGCGGCGACGCTCAAGCTCGGCCAGGCGCGCGGCATCGCCATGCTGGTGCCGGCGCGCGCGGGGCTGACGGTGGCGGAATACGCGCCCAACGTGGTGAAAAAAACCGTGGTCGGCGCCGGCCACGGCGAGAAGGCGCAGATCCGCATGATGATCGGCGTGCTGCTGCCGAAAGCCGATCCGCAGAGCGAGGACGCCGCCGACGCGCTGGCGATCGCGGTCTGCCACGCGCATCATCGCACGCAGCGTCGATGATGAAAGTGGCAGCGCTCATGATCGGCAAGCTCAGGGCATCGTCGACAGCTACGGCGCGGATTACGTCATCCTCGATGTCGGCGGCGTCGGCTATCAGGTGCATTGCTCGGCGCGCACGCTGCAGGCGCTGCCGGCGACCGGCGAAGCCGCCACGCTGTCGATCGAGACCTATGTGCGCGAGGACCAGATCAAGCTGTTCGGCTTCGCCAGCGACGTCGAGCGCGAATGGTTCCGCCTGCTGCAGACGGTGCAGGGCGTCGGCGCCAAGGTGGCGCTGTCGGTGCTCGGCACGCTGAAGGTCGTCCGATCTCGCCACCGCGATCGCCATGCGCGACAAGGCGACGGTGTCGCGCTGCGCCCGGCGTCGGGCCAAAGGTCGCCGAGCGCATCGTCACCGAACTGAAGGACAAGGCGCCGGCCTTCGCCAACGTCGATCCGGCGGTGGTGCATCTCGCCGGCGCGCTCGACGAGAAGCGCGCGCCGCAAGCCGGTGATGGATGCGGTCTCGGCGCTGGTCAATCTCGGCTACGGCCAGCCGCAGGCCGCCGCCGCGATCGCCGCCGCCTCGCGCAACGCCGGCGAGGGCGCCGACACCGCGACGCTGATCCGGCAGGGCTTGAAGGAACTGGCGAAATGAACACCCCGCGCCGCCTTGATGGCCGCCGAAAAACGCGACGACGACGTCGATGCCTCGCTGCGCCCGCAGCGGCTGTCCGAATTCATCGGCCAGGAAAAGGCGCGCGCCAATCTATCGGTGTTCATCGAGGCGGCGCGCGCGCGCAAAGAAGCGCTCGACCATGTGCTGTTCGTCGGCCCGCCCGGCTTGGGCAAGACCACGCTGGCGCAGATCGTCGCGCGCGAACTGGGCGTCAATTTCCGCGCCACCTCCGGCCCGGTGATCGCCAAGGCCGGCGATCTCGCCGCGCTGCTCACCAATCTCGAGCCGCGCGACGTGCTGTTCATCGACGAAATCCACCGGCTCAATCCGGCGGTCGAGGAAATCCTCTATCCGGCGATGGAGGACTTCCAGCTCGATCTCATCATCGGCGAAGGGCCGGCGGCGCGTTCGGTCAAGATCGATCTTGCGCCGTTCACGCTGATCGGCGCGACCACGCGCGCCGGGCTGCTCACCAATCCGCTGCGCGACCGCTTCGGCATTCCGGTGCGGCTGAATTTTTATTCGGAAGCCGAGCTGGAAGCAGATCGTCAATCGCGGCGCGCGCGTGCTCGGCATCGGCATGACCGCCGACGGCGCCAACGAGATCGCGCGGCGCGCGCGCGGCACGCCGCGCATCGCCGGCCGCCTGCTGCGCCGCGTGCGCGACTTCGCCCATGTCGACGGCGCCAAGACCGATCGACCGCAAGACCGCCGACCGCGCGCTTGGCGAACTGGAAGTCGATGCCGCCGGCCTCGACGCCATGGACCGGCGCTATCTCACGACCATCGCCGAGAGCTACGGCGGCGGCCCGGTCGGCGTCGACACCATGGCGGCGGCCTTGAGCGAGCCGCGCGACGCCATCGAGGACATCATCGAGCCGTTCCTGATCCAGAAGGGCTTCATCCAGCGCACGCCGCGCGGCCGCCTGCTCACCGTCGCATGCCTTCAAGCATCTCGGCCTCGCCGAACCGCAGCGCGACCCGAGCCAGTTCGGGCTGTTTTCGGGAGACGACGAATGAGTGAGCGGTCATCTCGCGTGGTGGCAGCGCTCATTCGCGACAAGGCGGGCGCGTTCTGCTGGTGCGCAAAGCGAGGCACCGCGGCCTTCATGCAGCCGGGCGGCAAGCGCGACACCGGCGAGAGCGACGTCGCGGCGTTGTCGCGCGAGATCGTCGAAGAACTCGGGCTGTTGCGTGTGAGTCGAAAGAGCGCGCGGTGCGCTCGGCGTGTTCGATTGCGCGTCCGCGAACGAGCCCGGCTTTCGGGTGCGGGCCGCGGTCTACGCGATCGATGTCGAAGGCGCGGTCAAGCCGAGAGCCGAGATCGAAGAAGCAATTTGGGTTGATCCGCAGCGCGCTTGCCCGAGTCTGCCTCTCGCGCCGCTGACGCGCGATCATGTGCTGCCACTGGCGCGGATCAACGTGATGACGATCGCATCTCGACGGCGAAATCCGCGACGGCAAGCACCATCAGCAGGTGCGCGTCTATTACGAGGACACGGATTTTTCCGGCATCGTCTATCACGCCAGCTATCTGCGCTTCATGGAGCGCGGCCGCACCAATTACCTGCGGCTGATCGGCGCCGACCACCGCGCGCATGTTCGAGGCGGCCGAGAAGGAAGCGCCGGGCTTTTCCTTCGTGGTGCGCCACATGGGCATCGATTTCCGCAAGCCGGCCTTCATGGACGACGTGCTCGACATCGTCACCACGCCGGAAGAGGTGAAGGGCGCCTCCGTGATGCTCAATCAGAAGGTCATGCGCGGCGAGGATCTGCTGGTCGAGGCGCATGTGCAGGTCGCCTTCGTCTCCGGCGGCCGGGCCCGGCCGATCCCCAAGCCGCTGCGCATCGCCATGAAGGCCGATCAGGAATCGGGCGGCGGCGGCCTGACGCGGCGTGCTAGAGTCGATGCATCATGACGGAACAAAACTTCGCGCTGTTTGACACGGCCATCGGCCGCTGCGGCATCGCCTGGAACGCGCGCGGCCTTATCGGCGTCCAGTTGCCGCACGCGGACGAAGCCGCGACGCGCGCGGCGCATGCGCCAGCGCTATCCGAACGGGCGAGGAAGCGGCGCCGCCGCCGGACGTGCAGCAGGCCATCGACGGCATCGTCGCGCTGCTGCGCGGCGAGCCGCGCGATCTGACCGGCATCGTTATCGACGACAGCGACACGCCCGCATTCAACGCACAGGTCTATGCCATCGCGCGCAAGATCCCGCCCGGGCAGACGATGACCTATGGCGAGATCGCCGAGCGGCTTGGCGACAAGACTGCTGGCGCGCGATGTCGGGCCAGGCGCTCGGGGAAAATCCGACTGTCCGATCATCATGCCGTGCCATCGCGTGCTGGCGGCCGGCGGCAAGACCGGCGGCTTCTCCGCCAGCGGCGGCGTGGTCACGAAGCTGCGGCTGCTGACGATCGAAGGGGCGCGCAGCCCGGCGGCCCGACGCTGTTCGACCGCCTGCCGCTTGGCTGCGCCGCCGGCTGATGACGAGCTGGAACCCTCGCGGTAACCATCCTTAACCACAATCAGCGCTGTTTAGGGGGCTAAAGACCCGGTCTGCGCCCTAGTTTGGCCAAGTTTCGCGGGGATTTCGTCGTCCTGCCGGTGGCGGGACGAATAAGTTTTCGCGAAACATTCGTTTTTGGCTGAGCGCGTGCGCGGGATCGCCCGGCGCGCTCATTGGTCCGCAGCATTTTGCGCCGCGCCGGTTTGAACGACGAAGCCGGATCAAGCGGAAAGGACGTGCCCATGAATCCTGCCGATGTGGCACAGTCGGTGCTCCCGCTCACCTCCTCCGATCTCTCGCTGTTCACGCTGTTCTGGCACGCCCATTGGATCGTCAAATCGGTCATGATCGGGCTGCTGATCTGCTCGGTCTGGGTCTGGGCGATCGCGATCGACAAGACCGTGCTCTACACGCGCACCAAGCGCGCCATGGACCGCTTCGAGCAGGCGTTCTGGTCCGGCCAGTCGCTGGAGGAACTCTACCGCTCGCTGTCCGCGCGGCCGAACCATTCGATGGCGGCGCTGTTCGTCGCCGCGATGCGGGAATGGAAACGCAGTTTCGAGGGCCAGGCGCGCTCGTTCGCCGGCTTGCAGATGCGGATCGAGAAGGTGATGGAGGTGACCATCGCGCGCGAGGTCGAGCGGCTGGAAAGGCGGCTTCTGGTGCTGGCCACCGTCGGCTCGGCCGGCCCCTTCATCGGCCTGTTCGGCACGGTCTGGGGCATCATGACCAGCTTCCAGTCGATCGCCGCCTCGAAAAACACCTCGCTGGCGGTGGTGGCGCCGGGCATCGCGGAAGCGCTGTTTGCGACCGCAATCGGCCTTGTCGCCGCCATACCGGCGACCATTTTCTATAACAAGTTCGCAGCCGAGGTGAACAAGCAGGCGCAGCGGCTCGAAGGCTTTGCCGACGAGTTCGCCGCCATCCTGTCGCGGCAGATCGACGAGCGCGGGTAGGTGAGGATACACTCATCATGGCAGCCAATGCCGGCACGCCGGTCATCGGACGCAGGAAGCATCATCGCCGCAAGGTGATGAGCGAGATCAACGTCACGCCGATGGTGGACGTGATGCTGGTGCTGCTGATCATCTTCATGGTGTCGGCGCCGCTGCTCACGGTCGGCGTGCCGATCGACCTGCCGCAGAGCCAGGCCAAGAGCCTCGATCAGGACAAGGAGCCGCTCACCCTTTCGGTCAACGACAAGGGCCAGATTTTCCTGCAAAATGCCGAAATCAGCGTGGACGATCTGGTCCCGAAGCTGCAGGCGGTGGCGCGAGGCGCGCGGCGGCACCGAAGCGCGCATCTATGTGCGCGGCGACAAGAAAGTGGATTACGGGACCATGATGAAAGTGATGGGGCGGCTGTCGTCGGCCGGCTTCCATCGGGTAGCCTTGGTCACCGAATTCGAGCAGGGCTCGAAGTGATGTGAGTTGAAGAACGGCGTCAGCGATATCGGCCGGCCTGCACGCGGCGGTGCTGCTGTGGGCGCTGGTGTCGTTTTCCGGCAAGACGCTGGAGGCCACGCCGGTCGGAATCGCTGCCGGTCGATCTGGTGAGCGAGAAGGACTTCTCCGAAATGACCAAGGGCGTCAAAGAAGCGCCCAAGGCCGAGATCCCCAAGCCGCTGGTGGAAAAGATCGACGCAGCCCAAGCCGGTCGAGAATCCGGAAGCCAAAGTCACCGAGAAGAAGGAAATCGCGCCCACGGTCGAAAAGACGCCGGAGCCGCAACCGCAGCCCAAGCCCGATCCGATCGCCGAGAAGCTCAAGAAGCAGGACGCAGCAGAAGCAAGAGGCCAAGCACGAGCCGCTGCCGCCGAAGAAGCCGCCGCAGAAACAGCAGCCGAAATTCGACGCCGACAAGATCGCGGCGCTGCTCGACAAGCGCGATCCGCAACGCAACGCCGCGACCGGCGAGAAGCTCAATTCGACGCCGTCGCTCGGCACCGCCATGGGCAACGCCGCCAAGCTGTCGCAATCGGAAATCGACGCGCTGCGCGCGCGGCTGATGTCGTTGTGGAATCCGCCGGTCGGCATCCAGAACCCCGAAGAGTTCATGATCCGCATCCGCATCCGTCTCGACAACGACGGCAAGTTGAGCGCGCCGCCGGTGGTTCTCACCAGCGGCAGCGGACCGCTCTTCAATTCGCGCGCGCGACAGCGCGGTGCGCGCGGTTTCCAGCGGCCAGCCCTTCACGATGCTCAAGCCCGATCATTACGACATCTGGAAAGAAATCGAATTGACCTTCGATCCCCGAGACATGTTTCGCGGCTAGCCAAGGACGTTTGTAACCGCCCATGACCGAACCGATCATTGAACCGATCCCTCATCGGCCTGGACTGCGCTTGAACCGCCGCCGGCTGCTGGTGGGCGCCGGCGCCGGTGCGCTTGCCGCGCTGGCGCGCGTCCGGCCGGCGCGGTCGTGCGCCTCGACATCACGCAAGGCAATGTGCAGCCGATGCCGATCGCGCTGCCGGATTTTGTCGCCGGTTCGGCCGACGGAAACCGACATCGCGCACAACGTCACCGGCGTCATCACCAACAATCTTGCAGCGCAGCGGGCTGTTCGCGCCGATCAATCCGCACGCCTTCACCGAGAAGATCACCAATTCCGATGCGGTGCCGCGCTTTGCCGACTGGCGCGTGATCAACGCGCAGGCGCTGGTGGCCGGCCGCATCACCAGGCAGGGCGACGGGCGGCTGAAGGCCGAATTCCGCCTGTGGGACGTGTTTGCCGGCCAGCAGCTCGACGGCAAGCAGTATTTCACCACGCCGGACAACTGGCGCCGCATCGCGCACATCATCTCGGACGCGATCTACGAGACGCTCACCGGCGAGAAGGGTTATTTCGACAGCCGCATCGTGTTCGTGGACGAGACCGGCCCGAAGGACCGGCGGGTCAAGCGCCTCGCCATCATGGATCAGGACGGCGCCGGCGTGCGCTATCTCACGCGCGGCGACGATCTTGTGCTCACGCCGCGCTTTAATCCGACCACGCAAGAGATCACCTACATGTCCTACGGGCAGGGCGATCCGCGCGTCTATCTGCTCAACATCGAGACCGGCCAGCGCGAGATCGTCGGCAATTTTCCCGGCATGACGTTTGCCCCGCGATTTTCGCCGGACGGCCAGCGCGTGATCATGAGCCTGCAACAGGGCGGCAACTCCAATCTGTTCGTGATGGATTTGCGCTCCAAGCAGACCACGCGGCTGACCGACACGCCGGCGATCGACACCGCGCCGTGTTATTCGCCCGACAGCAGCCGCATCTGCTTCGAGAGCGACCGCGGCGGCACGCAGCAGATTTATGTGATGGCGGCCGGCGGCGGCCCGGCGCAGCGCATCAGCTTCGGCGAGGGCCATCACTCGACGCCGGTGTGGTCGCCGCGCGGCGATTACATCGCCTTCACCGGTCAGGCGCACGGACAATTTTCGATCGGCATCCTCAAGCCGGACGGCTCGGGCGAGCGCATCCTCACCGAGGGCTTCCACAACGAAGGCCCGACCTTCGCGCCGAACGGGCGGGTGTTGATGTATTTCAGCGACCCCGGCGGCGGCCCGTCGCTCTACACCATCGACATCACCGGCCGTAACCAGCTCAAGGTTCCAACGCCGAGCTTTGCCTCGGATCCGGCCTGGTCGCCGCTGTTGTCGTAGTTGTTGTCTTAGTTGTTATCTGGGGTCCTAACAGCGCCACATTTTCACCGGCTCTTAACCATCAGAATAGGTTTACGCGGCTCCGACAATTTTAGGGGCCTTCACGCAAGGTTCCATCAAGGTTGATGGAAGGTTCGCTTAACCACCCTGCTGGTAGACGATGAGGCTAGCTCCGGTCAGTACGTGAGTGAATGGAGACACCGGAATGACCAATGTGAAGCAGATCATGCGCGCGGCCCGCTTCGTGGCCGTTTTGGCGGCGGCGCTGGCGATCTCGGCCTGCGCCAAGAAGCGGCGACGACGCGCAGGCCAACGCGGCAGGCCAGGCGACGCCCGGCAGCCAGCAGGACTTCGTGGTCAATGTCGGCGACCGCGTGTTCTTCGAAACCGATTCCTCCGAGCTCACGCCGCAATCGCGCGCGACGCTCGACAAGCAGGCGCAGTGGCTCAACAACTACAGCCAGTACGGCCAGTTCACCGTCGAAGGCCACGCCGACGAACGCGGCACGCGCGAATACAACATCGCGCTCGGCGCCCGCCGCGCGCAGACCGTGCGCGACTATCTGATCTCGCGCGGCATCGCCGCCAACCGCATGCGCACCATCTCCTACGGCAAGGAACGGCCGGTCGCGCTGTGCGACGACATTTCCTGCTGGTCGCAGAACCGCCGCGCGGTCACGGTGCTCGGCGCCAGTTCGTAAGGCGCTGCGCTGCAGTGCTTGAAATCTGTCATGCCCGGCCTTGCGCCGGGCATCGACGTCTTTAGCACCTGAAACAAGGCGTGAATGACCCCAGTCACAATTTCGACGCAGCGCGCTCTATGCTAGCCGCATTGCCCGCTGCCAGGCTGAGTATCATGACGCATCCACGACATCGACTTCGCGCCGCGGCGTTCGCAGCGCTTCCCCTGTTGCTGCTGGCCGGCGCCGCCGCGGCGCAGGAGCAGCGTCCCGGCTTCCTCGACAATCTTTTCAGCCGCGGCGACCAGCCCGCGCAGCCGCGTCAAGGCGAGCAGCCCAATCAACGTCAAGTCGCGCAAGACGACCCCTCCGATCTGTCGGTGCGCATCGACCGCATGGAGGGCGCGCTGCGCCAGCTCACCGGCACGCTCGAGCAATTGCAGTATCAGAATCAGCAATTGCAGATGCAGCTCAAGCGCATGCAGGACGATACCGAATACCGCTTCCAGCAGCTCGGCTCCAGGGGCGGGCCGCCGGCAGGCAGCCCGCCGCGGGCGACGTCGCCGCAGGGCCCGGCCAATCCGCCGCCGGGCGCCGTGCCGGGCAACCGCTCCGACGTGTTCGACCCCGCGCACCATCCCGATGCGCCGGGCGCGCCGCGCGTGCTCGGCAATGAAGCGGCCGCCGCGCCGATGCAGAACGCGGGCCAGAATCCTAGCAATGAGGCGCCGGTCGGCGCGCCGGGTGGCCGCGACGTCGGCGCTCCGCTCGACCTGTCGACGCTGTCCGGCGATGCTCCGGCACATTCCAACGTCCCGATGGCAAGTGCCGGGCCGATGCCGCCGGCGCAGTCGCCGCCGCCCGCGCGCAACACCAATACGGCCGGCACGCAGCTTGCCACCTTGCCGCCGACGGCTTCGCCGCAGGACGAATACGACATGGCCTACGGCTACGTATTGCATAAGGACTACGCGCTGGCCGAACAGGCTTTCCGCGATTTCCTGCGCAAACATCCGGACCAAAAGCTGGTGCCGGACGCGCAATATTGGCTGGGCGAGAGCCTATTCCAGCGTCAACGTTATCGCGACGCGGCGGAATCCTTCCTGGCGGTCTCGACCAAATATGAGCACTCGGGCAAGGCGCCGGACTCGCTGCTGCGGCTTGGCCAGTCGCTCGCCGCGCTGAATCAGAAGGAAGCTGCCTGCGCCACGCTGGCCGAAGTCGGCCGCAAATTTCCACGCGCTTCGGCGAGCGTGAAGCGCGGCGTCACGCAGGAACAGAAAAAAGTGCATTGTTGAGGTATGATCCGAAAGCATGCCCTCGGATTTGATCCGAGGGTGGGAAGCGGTTTTCGGATCAGATCATGCCCACACAAAATAAGCCGGTCTCGGCAGCGGAAGCCAAATCGCTTTTTTCCGGTCTCGAACAATTTTCCGCGCTGGTGCTGGCGGTTTCCGGCGGCCCGGATTCCACCGCGCTGATGGTGCTGGCGGCGCGCTGGCGCAAGTCGCTCAAAAATAAACCGGCGCTGATCGCGGTCACGATCGATCACGGCCTGCGCAAGGAAGCCAAACGCGAAGCGGCCGCGGCCGGACGCCTCGCCCGCAAGCTCGGCATTGCTCATCGCACGCTGCGCTGGACCGGCGCCAAGCCGAAGACCGGCTTGCAGCAGGCGGCGCGGAATGCGCGCTACCGCCTGCTGGCCGAAGCGGCGCGTAAAGCGCGCGCCGCGCACATCCTCACCGCGCACACGCGCGACGATCAGGCCGAGACCGTGCTGATCCGTTTGTTGCGCGGCAGTGGCGTCACGGGCTTGGCGGCGATGGCGCGGATTTCCGGTTTGCCCGGCGATGGGGCAGGGCAACTCAAGCTCGTCCGCCCGCTGCTCGACATTCCGAAATCGCGGCTGATCGCGACGCTGAAGGCGGCAAAAATTCCTTTCGCCGACGATCCGTCCAACCGCGACCCGCGCTTCACGCGGGCGCGGCTGCGCGGCCTGATGCCGGAGCTGGCGCGAGAGGGTCTCGACGCCGGCAGGCTTGCGCTGCTGGCGCGGCGGCTCAAGCGCGCCGACAGGGCGATCGAGGCTGTGGTCGACGTGGCCGAAGCCGGCTTGGCAATGAGCTGCCAACACCTTCGACGCGGCAGGCTTTAGCCAGTTGCCGGCCGAGGTCGCGTTGCGCCTGATCGGCCGCGCGGTGACCCGCGTCGGCGACGAAGGGCCGGTCGAACTGGCAAAGCTGGAGGCGCTCATGACCGCGCTCGGTGCCGCCCAAAGTAGCGCCAATCCGAGGTTCCGGCGGAGCCTCGCCGGGGCCTTGGTGACGCTGGCAGGGCGCCAAATCGGGGTCGAACGGGCCCCACCGAGAGCCTTAACCAAGCCCGGATCGGGCCGCGCCAAGCCCGCGAAATCGCGCTAGAATAGTGAGATTCGTGCCCTTTCCATGCCGGTTCACGGTGCCTACATTGCACCTGGATCGGCGACGTGAAGTCGCCACGAATTTCGGCCATTAATCTTTGGCCGCAGCGCCGCCGCGGCGGTAAGGACGCCTGATGAACGCCAACCTGCGCAATTTCGCCCTCTGGGTGATTATCGTCCTGCTGCTGCTCGCGCTGTTCACGCTCTTCCAAAACCCCGGACAGCGCACGACCTCGCAGGACGTCTCGTTCTCGCAGCTCTTGAGCGAGGTCGACGCGGGCCGCGTGCGCGACGTGGTGATCCAGGGCCCGGAAATTCACGGCACCTTCGCCAATGGCACCAGCTTCCAGACTTATGCGCCGAGCGATCCGACTCTGGTGCAGAAGCTCTATGCCAAGGGCGTCTCGATCACCGCGCGGCCGCCGTCGGACAATGTCCCGTGGTTCGTCTCGCTGTTGGTGTCGTGGCTGCCATTCATCGCGCTGATCGGCGTGTGGATATTCCTGTCGCGGCAGATGCAAGGCGCGCGGCGGCAAGGCGCTCGGCTTCGGCAAATCGCGCGCGAAATTGCTGGCCGAGGCGCATGGCCGCGTCACCTTCGAGGACGTCGCCGGCGTCGACGAAGCCAAGCAGGATTTGCAGGAGATCGTCGAATTCCTGCGCGATCCGGGAAAATTCCAGCGCCTGGGCGGCCGCATTCCGCGCGGCGTGCTGCTGGTCGGCCCTCCGGGCACCGGCAAGACGCTGATCGCGCGCGCCGTCGCCGGCGAAGCCAACGTGCCGTTCTTCACCATTTCCGGCTCCGACTTCGTCGAGATGTTCGTCGGCGTCGGCGCCAGCCGCGTGCGCGACATGTTCGAGCAGGCCAAGAAGAACGCGCCCTGCATCATCTTCATCGACGAAATCGACGCGGTCGGCCGTCATCGCGGCGCCGGCCTCGGCGGCGGCAATGACGAGCGCGAGCAGACGCTCAATCAGTTGCTGGTCGAGATGGACGGCTTCGAAGCCAACGAAGGCATCATCCTGATCGCCGCCACCAACCGGCCCGACGTGCTCGATCCGGCGCTGCTGCGCCCCGGCCGTTTCGACCGGCAAGTGGTCGTGCCGAACCCGGATGTGGTCGGCCGCGAAAACATTCTCAAAGTGCACGTGCGCAAGGTGCCGCTGGCGCCCGACGTGAACCTGAAGACCATCGCGCGCGGCACGCCTGGATTTTCCGGCGCCGACCTGATGAACCTCGTCAACGAAGCGGCCTTGATGGCGGCGCGGCGCAACAAGCGCATGGTCATGCAGGCCGAGTTCGAGGACGCCAAGGACAAGGTGATGATGGGCGCCGAGCGCAAGTCGCTGGTGATGACCGACGAAGAGAAGATGCTGACCGCCTATCACGAAGGCGGCCACGCCATCGTCGCGCTCAACGTCAAGGCGACCGATCCGGTGCACAAGGCCACCATCATTCCGCGCGGCCGCGCGCTCGGCATGGTCATGCAACTGCCCGAACGCGACAAGCTGTCGATGAGCCGCGAGCAGATGACCTCGCGCCTCGCCATCATGATGGGCGGGCGCGTCGCCGAGGAAATGGTGTTCGGCCACGAGAAGGTCACCTCGGGCGCGGCTAGCGACATCGAGCAGGCGACGAAGTTGGCCCGCCTGATGGTCACGCGCTGGGGCCTGTCCGACAAGCTCGGCACCGTGGCCTATGGCGAGAACCAGGACGAGGTCTTCCTCGGCTACCAGGTGTCGCGCCAGCAGAACATTTCGGAAGCGACCGCGCAGACCATCGACGCCGAAGTGCGCAAGCTGGTCGAGGCCGGCAATGCCGAGGCGACGCAAATCCTCAACGACAAGCGCTCCGATCTCGAAGTGCTGGCGCGCGGGCTGCTCGAATTCGAGACGCTGACCGGCGACGAGATCAAGGACCTGATCGCCGGCAAGCGCCCGGTGCGCGAGTCGGTGATCGAACCGACCACGCCGCGGTCATCCGCCGTGCCGCCGTCCGGCAAGCCGCGTCCGGCGCCGCCGCCGACCGGCGAAGTCGCGCCCCAGCCGCAGGGATAAGTTTCCTCCATTCCAGTTAAAATGGCCGGGCTCTGCCCCGGCCATTTTCATTTTGAGCTACCGATGCCGTTGCAAAACCGCGTCGATCCTTTCGGCGAATTGTTCGCCACGCCCGCGCGCGGGACGCTGCTGGGCAATCGCGGCGGCAAGATTCATACCGACGATCGCAAGCTGAACCGCCGCCGCTGGGCCTCGCGGCAATGGATTTGCTGCGTGCTCGACTTCAAAAACCGCCAGCGCGACGTCTGGGGCCGCTATTACACGGAACTGTTCTTCCTCGACGAGGTGACCGCCTTCGCCGCCGGCCACCGGCCGTGTTTCGAATGCCGCCGCAAGGATGCCGAGCGTTTTGCCGCGCTGTTCTCCGGCAAAGCCGAACGCGCGAGTGCGCCGGCGATGGACAAAATCCTCCACGCCGAGCGGCTCGACGGCAAAACAAAACGCCTGCATGGCGCAAGCTCGACGCGCTGCCCGATGGCGCGATGATCGCAATTGATGGCGAGGCTTTTGCCGTGCGCGGCAAATACATGCTGCGCTGGACGCCGTCGGGCTATGGTCCGCCGGTTGCGCGCCCGCGCGGCATCGATGTCGATGTGCTCACGCCGCCCTCGATCGTCGCGGTGCTCAAAGCCGGCTACGCGCCGCTCTGGCACCTGAGCGCTGATCCTTAGCCCTTCATCGCCGCCTTGATCGCGGCAAGCCCTGCGCCGGCTCTTCGCCGCGGTGATGATCTTTGCTTCCTTGGCCGCCAGTCCGTCGGTCGCCGCCTTCATGGCGTCGATGGTGTCGAGCGGCACCACCACGGCGCCGTGGCGGTCGGCGTGAATGAGATCGCCGCTGTTGACCGCCATGCCGTGGACATTCACCGCGACGCCGTAATCGACCACATGCACATAAGCGTGCGAGGGCGCGATCGAGCCGGCCAGCATCTGGAAGCCGGGCGGGATCTGCGGAATGTCGCGGATCGAACCGTTGGTCACCGTCCCGAGGCAGCCCAGCGCCTTGTGCACATTCGACTGCACCTCGCCCCAGAACGCGCCGTAGCCGACGATGTCGTCGAGATCCTGGATGACGGCGATGCTCGGCTGCGGCGCGGCGGCGATGTAATCGAGATAGTCGAGCCGCTTGTTCATGTAGCCGGCCTCGCGCCAGCGGCACTTTGTCCTGCGCGCGCATGGTGACGGTCTTGGCGAAGCCGACCATCGGCGGCAAATCGGGGAACGGGCAATGCAAATGCCGCACGGTATAGCCGTGGCCGCGCCGTTCCGGCGCCACCATTTCCAGCAGATTGCAGACCGTCGGCGTGTCGATCGATTGCAGGAATTCGGCTTGGGTTTTGCTGAGCGACATGAGGCGGAGTCCGCGTGTTGAGGTTGGCGGCGACGCTAGCGGCTGTCACGGGGACGGGTCAATAATGGCGCGCCGCGTCTCATGGCGTCTCATGGCGGCTCGATCGGCGGCAGGCTCGGCGCGGCCGGCACGCGCCGGGTCCAGCCGAAGATCACGATGCCGGCCATGACCACCAGCATCGCCGCGACCAGGGCCGACGCAGGCCGGCCAGCCGCCGATGGTCCAGGCGAGGCCGCCGAAGGCGGCGCCGAAGCTGCCGCCGATATAAAAGCTCGTGACGTAGAGCCCGACCGCCGAGGAGCGGCCGACCTTGGCGGTGATCGTCACATAGCCGGTCGAGATCGCCTGGCAGATCAGCCCGCAGCCGGCGGAAATGGCGAGGCCCGACGATGATCAGCGGCAGCGAGGGCGCGAGCGTCAACCCGATGCCGGCAATCCACAGCGCGATCACCCGCACCATGAAGCGCCGCCGCCCGAACCGTCCGACCGCCCAGCCGGCCCACGGCGTGAGCACGGAGCCGGTGAGATAGACGACGAAAATCGCGCCGAGCCAGCTGGCGGAAAGATTGTAGGGCGCGGCGGCAAGATGAAAGCTGATATAAGTGAAGGTGCAGATGAAATTAAACAGCACGCCGAAGCCGACCGCGTAGGTCGCGAGCAGTTGGCGGTTGCGGAAATGCGCCAGCATTTGCCGCCCCGACGCCAGTAAGCCTTCCGAGCGCACGAATTTGCGCTCGGGCGGCAGCAAAAATGCCACCGCGATCGCGCCGGCAAAGGCGATCAGCGCGAGCGCATCGAAGCCCGCGCGCCAGCCGATCAGGTCGGCGAGCAACCCGGTCACCAGCCGTCCGCTGAATCCGCCGAAGCTCGAGCCCGACGAGTAGATGCCGGCGGCGGTGGTGGCCTCGTGCGCCGGCCATTCGTCGCCGATATAGGCGATGGTGACGGCGAAGATCGGCGGCAGCATCAGCCCCTGCACCGCGCGCCAGAAGATGAGCGCGGACAGGCTCGTCGCCATTCCCACCATCAGGGTCGGCAACACCAGCAGGAACATCGCCGCGACGATCACCCGCTTGCGGCCGAGCACGTCGGCGACGGCGCCGGTGAACGGCGCGGTCACCGCCACCGCCAGCGTGCTGACCGTGATGATGCTGGAGACCTCGGCGGCGCTGGCGTCGAATTCGCGCGAGAGCAACGGCAGGATCGACTGCGGGGAATAAAGATTGATGAAGGCGCAAAAGCCGGCAAGCCCGACCGCCACTTGGCGCGCGGAAATCGTCGAGCGATGCGCAGCGTTCATCGGAAGCCTGGCTGGGAGCGCGTCTCTGGACATGAAGCTATGCATTGAAATTGCACCGCAGGCCAAGGGGCGGAGCAGCAGGACAGTGGGCCGACATTTGCATGCCTCGCCTGCTTGGGCCAGATTGCGCCGAAACGGGAACCATAGCGCCCGTTCGACCGTTGAACATTGGGGTGATTACGGGGCGACTGCGCTTTTTCAGGAATTCCGATTTTATGCGTGCTTTCACCGTCAAGCCCGGCCTAGCCAATTCAATCCAACTCGACGAAGTCCCGCCGCCGCCCGTCAATGATGGCGCTGTGCTGGTGCGCACCTTAGCGCTCGGCATTTGCGGCACCGACCATGAAATCATCGAAGGCCATTACGGCTGGCCGCCGAAAGGACAGGAGCGGCTCATCATCGGCCATGAATCGCTGGGCCGCGTCGAAGAGGCGCCGGCAGGCTGCGGCGTTGCGCGCGGCGACCTGGTGGTCGGCATCGTGCGGCGGCCGGATCCGGTGCCCTGTCCGGCCTGCGCCGCCGGCGAATGGGACATGTGCCGCAACGGCCAATACACCGAACGCGGCATCAAGCAGCGCAACGGCTATGGCAGCGAGCAATTCCGCATCGAGCCGGATTTCGTCGTCAAGGTCGATCCGGCGCTTGAACAGCACGGCGTGCTGCTGGAGCCGGCAAGCGTGGTCGCCAAGGCGTGGGAGCAGGTCGAGCGCATCGGCGCCCGCGCTGCGGCCTGGCAGCCGCGCGTCGCGCTGGTCACCGGCGCCGGTCCAGTCGGATTGCTGGCGGCGCTGCTTGGCGTGCAACGCGGGCTGGAGATTCATGTGCTCGATCGTGTGAAGGACGGCGCCAAGCCCAAACTCGCGCGCGCCTTAGGGGCCGAATATCACGCCGGCGATCTCGGCGAGCTGAAACCGGATATCGTGCTGGAATGCACGGGCGCCAGCGCGGTCGTGCTCGATGCCATCGGCCGCACGGCGGCCAATGGCGTCGTCTGCCTGGCCGGCGTATCGTCGGGAGGTCACAAGATCGATTTCGATGTCGGGAGTCTCAATCGCACCATGGTGCTGGAGAACCAGGCCGTGTTCGGTTCGGTCAACGCCAACCGCCGTCATTACCGCGCTGCCGCCGAGGCCTTGGCGAAAGCCGACAAAACTTGGCTCGATCGCCTGATCACCCGCCGCGTGCCGCTCGATCGCTGGCGCGAGGCTTTCGTGCCGCAGCCAAACGACATTAAGGTTGTCGTTGAATTTTCGGCTTTTAACGCATGACATCTCGCATCGAAGATTACGCATTGATCGGCGATCTGGGCAGCGCGGCGCTGGTTGGCCGCGATGGCTCGATCGACTGGCTGTGCTGGCCGCGCTTTGATTCGGACGCCTGCTTTGCCGCGCTCTTGGGAACGCCCGAGCATGGCCGCTGGCAAATCGCGCCAAAAGATACCGCCGCGAAAATCACGCGGCGCTACCGGCCGAACACGCTGATCCTGGAGACCCGCTTCGAGACCGCCGAAGGCGCCGCGACGCTGATCGACTTCATGCCGCCGCGCGAGGGCAATTCTCATCTTCTGCGGCTGGTGGTTGGCGAACGCGGGCGCGTCGCCTTTCGCAGCGAACTCGTTCTGCGTTTCGGCTATGGCGCGATCGTGCCTTGGGTGACGCGCATGGACGAGACGACGATGCGCGCCATTGCCGGCCCCGACATGGCGGTGCTGCACTCGCCGGTGCGCATGCGCGGCGAGAATCTAAAAACCGTCGGCGACTTCACCGTCGCCGCCGGCGAAAAGGCCTCTTTCAGCCTGTCCTACGCTTTGTCGCATCTGGATGTCCCGAAGGCATCCGATGTCGAAGCGCTTTTGAGCAAAACGGAAAAATTCTGGACCGGCTGGGCCGGCAAGAACAAAATTTCCTGCCCCTGGGACGAAGCGGTGGTGCGCTCGCTGATCACCCTGAAGGCACTCACTTACGCGCCGACCGGCGGCATGGTGGCGGCGCCCACGACGTCATTACCGGAATTCATCGGCGGCCCGCGCAACTGGGACTACCGCTTCTGCTGGTTGCGTGATGCGACGCTGACGCTGCTGTCGCTGATGAACAGCGGCTATTACGAGGAAGCCCAGATGTGGCGTGAGTGGCTGGTACGCGCGGTTGCCGGCAGCGCTAGTCAGATCCAGATCATGTACGGCATTCGCGGCGAACGCCGTCTGACCGAATGGGAGGTGCGCTGGCTGCCGGGCTACGAGAGTTCAAAGCCGGTGCGTATCGGCAATGCCGCGCATAAGCAGTTACAGCTCGACATCTTCGGCGAGATCATGGATGCGGCGCACCAGGCGCGCCAAGGCGGGCTTGGCGCGGTTGAAACGGGTTGGGATTTGCAGCAAGAACTTCTCAAGCACCTGGAAAAAATCTGGCCGGACCGCGACGAAGGTCTTTGGGAAATGCGCGGCGGCCGCCAACATTTCACCCATTCCAAGGCGATGGCTTGGCTCGCCTTCGATCGCGCCATCAAAAGCGCCGAGACATATAATTTGCCGGGACCGGTCGACCACTGGCGCCAGATTCGCGACCACATCCACAATGACGTTTGCACGCATGGTTTCGACGTCGAGCTTTGCAGTTTCGTTCAGGTCTATGGCTCGAAAGAGCTTGATGCCAGCCTGTTGATGCTGCCCGCCATCGGATTCCTGCCGCCCGAGGACCCGCGTATCATCGGCACGGTCGAAGCGATCGAGCGCGGGCTGATGAGCGGTGGGCTGGTGCGCCGCTACGACACCAGAAAATCCGACGACGGCCTCCCGCCTGGCGAGGGCATGTTCCTGGCCTGTAGCTTCTGGCTGGTCGATGCCTACGTCATGCTCGGCCGCCACGACGATGCGGTGCGTTTGTTCGAGCGCCTGTTGACGCTGCGCAACGATCTCGGGCTGTTGAGCGAGCAATACGAACCGCGCTCACGCCGCCAGGTGGGCAATTTTCCCCAAGCCTTCTCGCACTTGGCGCTGGTCAACAGCGCGACCAATCTTTCGCATTATAAAAAGCCGGCCGAACAGCGCTCGGACGCACGCGTCGCCGACAAGCCAGACATGCGAGTCCCGGCTCAGTAGTCTATTGACCGCATCGCGCCAGCCCGGAAGAGTGCGCGCCTCGCCGTGCCAAGACGGCCAATTCGAGGGAGGAGCGCAGTGTTACTCGATGTCCGAACCTACAAATGCCTGCCCGGCCGTGTGCCGGCGCAACTCGAGCTTTACAAGAAGCTCGGTTATCCGGTGCAGCTTCGCTACATGGGCGAACCGCTGTGTTACGCGGTGGCGGAAAGCGGCGATCTGAATACCTTCACGCATGTCTGGGTCTATGAGAGCGCCGCCGATCGCGAGACCAAGCGCGGCAAGATGGCACAAGACCCGGACTGGAAGGCTTTCCTGGCCGAAAACGCCAAAGCCGGAAACGTGGTCGAGCAGAAAAACTGCCTGATGGCGCCGACCGCGTTCGCGCCGCCGATCCCAATGCCGAAGATACATCCCAAGACCTAGGGCGGGCCTATCGATGCGCAGCAATGATGGCACCCGCACCGGCGGGCAAATCCTGATCGACCAGTTGGCGATCCACGGCGTGCGGCACGCGTTCTGCGTGCCGGGCGAGAGCTATCTGGCCGCGCTCGATGCCTTTTACGACAGCAAAATCGCGCTCACCATCTGCCGCCACGAAAGCGGCGCCGCCATGATGGCCGAGGCGGTCGGCAAGACCACCGGCCGTCCCGGCATCTGCTTTGTCACGCGTGGACCCGGCGCCACCAATGCCAGCGCCGGCATCCATATCGCGCGGCAGGACTCGTCGCCGTTGATCATGTTCGTCGGGCAGGTCGGGCGCGACATGCGGGACCGCGAGGCGTTTCAGGAACTCGACTACCGTGCGGTGTTCGGCTCGATCGCCAAGTGGGTGACCGAAATCGACGACCCGGCGCGTATTCCCGAACTGGTCTCACACGCTTTCCACACCGCCTGCAACGGACGGCCGGGTCCGGTGGTGATCGCGCTGCCGGAGGATATGCTGACCGAGCGCGTGGCGGTGCCCGACGCCACCGCCTTCGAGCCGGTCGAGACCTGGCCGGGCCTCACGGATATGAGCCGGCTGCAGAAGCTGCTGTGGGCCGCCAAACGCCCGGTCGCGCTGCTCGGCGGCAGCCGCTGGTCGGAAGTCCGCCTTTGCCGCGTTCGCGCGCTTTGCCGAGCGCTTCGCGCTGCCGGTCGCCACGACGTTCCGCCGCGGATATTTGTTCGACGCGCTACATCCTTGTTACGCCGGCGACATGGGCATCGGGCCGAACCCGAAACTGCTGGCGCGCGTGAAGGGCGCCGACCTGGTGCTGCTGATCGGCGGCCGTCTGGGCGAAATGTCGACGCAGAGCTACACGCTGTTCGATATCCCTGAGCCGCAGATGAAGCTGGTGCACGTGCATCCCGGGCGCGGAGGAACTCGGCCGCGTCTATCATCCGCATCTCGCCATCCAGGCGGCGCCGACCGCGTTCTGCTCGGCGCTGGAGGGCTTGCAGCCGCCCAACGAGATCGCGTGGCAAGGCGAGGCGGCGACCGCCCACGCCGACTATCTGGCCTGGACGGAAAAAGCGACGCCGCAGCCGGGCGGCGTCAATCTCGGGGAAATCATGGTGTGGCTGCGCGAGAATTTATCGCCCGACGCCATCATCACCAACGGCGCCGGCAATTTCGCCGGCTGGATCCATCGCTTCTACCGGTTCCGCAAATTCGCCACCCATGTCGCGCCCACCTCCGGCTCGATGGGCTACGGTTTTCCGGCCGCGCGTGGCGATGAAGATGCTGCATCCGGAGCGCACGGTGGTCTGCATTGCCGGCGACGGCGATTTCCTGATGACGGGGCAGGAATTCGCGACCGCCGTGCAATACAAATTGCCGGTGATCGTGGTGCTCGCCGACAACGGCCTCTATGGCACCATCCGCATGCACCAGGAGCGCGACTATCCCGGCCGCGTCGTCGCCACCGAACTGAAAAACCCGGATTTCGTCGGCTTACGCCATGGCGTTCGGCGGCTATGGCGCCCTGGTGGAAAAGACCGCCGATTTCCCCGCGGCTTTCGCGCAAGCCGTTGCCACCGGAAAGCCGTCGATCATCCATCTCAAGATCGATCCGGAAGCGGTCTCGACGACGGCGACCATCACCGCCATTCGCGAAAAGTCGCTGGCCGGCGGCAAATCTAAACACGCATCGCTGAGGTTTCTCTGCGCCTTTCAGGAGAAGCGCTTGCATCCAGCGCCTGAATCATCGTTCACTCATTTCGATGCCCTATCGCCGCACCGAGAATGTAGTTCGCCGTCTGGCCGAGCGCGAGGAGACGATCCTGGCCGCGGCCACGGCCATCGCCGCCGAGGGCGGCATGGGCGCGGTGCAGATCGCTGCGGTCGCCGCGCGCGCCGGCATTGCCGCAGGCACCGTCTATCGCTACTTCCCGTCCAAGACCGATCTCATCGCAGAATTGGTCGCGGCCATCGCCGGCGGCGAGCTTGCCGCCATGGCGGATGCCGGCGACGCCGCGCCCGGCCCGCTGTCGGCGCTGGCGGCCTGCATCGCCACCTTTGCCGCCCGCGCGCTCAACGAGCGGCGCCTCGCCTGGGCGGTGATCGGCGAGCCGGTCGATGCCCGGGTCGACGCCATGCGGCTCGATTTCCGCCAATCGCTCGCCGCCGAACTGGAAGCGCGCATCAAGGCAGCGATCGACGTCCGCCATCTGCCCGATCAGGACGCCCGTGCGGCCGCCCCGGCCATCGTCGGCGCGCTGATGGAGGGACTGATCGGTCCGCTGGCGCCATCGCCCAACGATGACGCAGCGCCCGCGAAGCGGTGCAGGGAGCTACGCTCCTGGCGTTGCGCGCGCTCGGCGTGGTCGATGCCCGTGCCCGCGGCCTGGTGGCGCAATGCGTGCTGCCGATAAGCGGTTAGTGTGACATCAGCGTCGGCACCGTCATCCGCTCGAGAATGCCGCGGGTGACGCCGCCGAGAATGAATTCGCGCAGGCGCGAATGGCCGTAGCCGCCCATCACGATCATGTCGGCGTTTGCATCCGCCGCGTAGGACAGGACGGTGGAACTCACATCGATGTCCGGCGAGGTGATGCGCTTGACGTCGACCTTGAGCCCGTGACGGGCAAGATGCTGGCCGAGATCGGCGCCCGCAATCTCGTCGCCTTTGCCCGGTTTGCCGGCAACCATGACGATCTCGATCTTCTTGGCCTTGTGCAGGAAGGGCATGGCGTCGGCGATGGCGCGGGCGGCGGCGCGGCTGCCGTCCCAGCACAGCAAGATACGGTCGAGCTTTAAGGCGGCTTTCTGGATGAAAGGCACGAAGATTACTGGCCTGCCGGACTCAAACAATACGCCTTCGTCCACCACTTCGTCGGGTGCCGACTTTTGGCGCTCGGGTTGGCCGACGATCGCAAGATCGAAACGCCGCGCCAGCCGGCCGAGCCGATCGGCGGCGCCGGAAATACTAGCGCTGATGCTGACGGATTTGTAGGAGACGCCGATGCGTTTGGCCGCCTGCTCGAAACGGGCGACCGCGCAGCGCGCCGCCTCTTCGTTATCGGCGCGTTGCGATTCGATAAATTGGGGCGAGATACCGCCCATGACCACGCCCGGGACGATCGGATCGAAGACAAAGGCAACGCCCAGTACGTGGGCTTGGAATGTCTCGGCGACCGAAATGGCAAAATCGCCGGCGGGGTCGTGTTCGCCCAAACCGAGATTGACGACGATGTCCTTGATCATGGCTGCCCTTACTTCTTCTTGCCCTCGGCGTCGAATTGCTTGAGATAGGCCCAAAGGTCGCCGGCTTCCTTTTCGTTCTTGATGCCGGGGAAGATCATTTTGGTGCCGGGAATCTTGGCCTTCGGGTCCTTGATGTATTCCTTGAAAGTAGCTTCGCCCCAGACGATGCCGGAGTTCTTGTTGGCGTCGGAATAGCTATAGCCGGGCGCAGTGCCGGAATGGCGGCCGTCAAGGCCATTGAGTTGAGGCCCGACCTTGTTCTTTGCTCCTTCGCCGACGGCATGGCAGGCAAAGCATTTCTTGAAGGACTGCTCGCCGGCCGCCACATCCTGCGCGCGTGCCGGGTTGCTCGCCAACGCGGCCGCTAGCGCCAGAACGCTCCATGCTACCTTCATCGCCTTGCTCCCAAATAAGAGCCCGCCGCCGCCCCGCGGAAGGCCCACCCGCTTCCGAAATGGTTTTGCCAGCCCTATGTGTCAACCGTCAAATGGCTGGTATCGTTCCCAGTCGAAATTAAAAGCGAGAGCCTGACCCCTATGTCTGTGCGGATGCCCGAGGTGGACAATGCCGTGCTGGCGCGGCGCGAGCGCATCGCCGCCGCCTTGCGCACCATCGTGCCGGGCGAGGGCGTGATCGCCGCCGAACGGGAGATGAAGCCGTTCGAGACCGACGGGCTGACCGCCTACCACCAAATACCCATGGTCGTGGTGCTGCCGGAGACCACCGAGCAGGTCGCGGCCGTGCTGCGCTATTGCCATGACGAGGGCATCAAGGTGGTGCCGCGCGGGGCGGGCACCTCGCTGTCGGGCGGCGCGCTGCCGCTCGCCGACGGCGTGCTGCTCGGCATGGCCAAGTTCAATCGTATCCGCGAGATCGATTTCGACAACCGCGTTGCCGTGGTCGAGCCGGGCGTCACCAATCTGGCGGTGAGCAATGCGGTCGCCGAGGCCGGTTTCTATTACGCGCCCGATCCGTCCTCGCAGATCGCGTGCACCATCGGCGGCAACGTGGCGGAGAATTCCGGCGGCGTGCATTGCCTGAAATACGGCATGACCACCAACAACGTGCTCGGCTGCGAAATCGTGCTGATCACCGGCGAGGTCTTGCGCATCGGCGGCAAACATCTCGATTCGGAGGGCTACGATCTGCTCGGGTTGATCAACGGCTCGGAAGGATTGCTCGGCGTCGTTACCGAAGTGACCGTGCGCATTCTGAAAAAACCCGAGACCGCGCGCGCCGTGCTGATCGGCTTCCCGAGTTCGGAGGACGCCGGCGCATGCGTCTCGCGCGATCATCGGCGCCGGCATTATTCCCGGCGGCATGGAGATGATGGACAAGCCGGCGATCCACGCGGTCGAGGAATTCGTCCATGCCGGCTATCCGCTCGAAGTCGAGGCGCTGCTGATCGTCGAGGTCGACGGCCCGCCGGCCGAAGTCGATGACCTGATCGAGCGCATCGAGATCATCGCCAGCAAATGCCACGCGGTGTCGTGCGAGGCCTCGACGTCCGAAGCGCAGCGGCTGCTGTTCTGGGCCGGCCGCAAGGCGGCGTTCCCGGCGGTCGGCCGCATCTCGCCGGATTATTACTGCATGGACGGCACCATCCCGCGCGCCAAGCTGCCGCTGGTGCTGGCGCGCACCAGGCAGTTGTCGGAAAAATACGAATTGCGGGTCGCCAACGTGTTCCATGCCGGCGACGGCAATCTGCATCCGCTGATCCTCTACGATTCCAACAAGCCCGACGAACTCGACCGCGCCGAGCAATTCGGCGCCGAAATTCTCAAGCTCTGCGTCGAGGTCGGCGGTGTCTTGACCGGCGAGCACGGCGTCGGCGTCGAGAAGCGCGATCTGATGCCCGCGATGTTTTCCGAGGTCGATCTGGCCGCCCAGCAACGCGTCAAATGCGCCTTCGATCCCAAGGGCCTGCTCAATCCCGGCAAGGTGTTCCCGGTGCTGCACCGCTGCGCCGAATTGGGCCGCGTGCACATTTCCGGCGGCAAGCTGCCGTTTCCGGATATTCCAAGGTTTTGAGCATGCAATTCGGTTTGTTCTGTTCGCCGAAAGCCGATAGCGGCAGTCAGGGTCCGGAAACCGGCCAGGGCTTCCGCGACTATCTCGACTTCAATGTCGAGGCCGAGGCGCTCGGATTTCATTCCAGCTTCTCGGTCGAACATCATTTCACCGGCTGGAATCAGGTCTCCGCCACGCTGATGCTGCTGATGGCGTTGGCGATGCGCACCAAGACGTTGCGGCTCGGCACCGCGGTGCTGGTGCTGCCTTGGCACAATCCGGTGCTGTTGGCCGAGCAGGCGGCAACGTTCGATCTGGTGTCCAATGGCCGGTTCGACTTCGGCATCGGCAAAGGCTACCGGCACAACGAATTCAAGGGCTTCGCCATTGCGCAGGATGAGGCCGAGGCGCGTTTCGAGGAAGCGATCGAAGTGATGACGAAAGCATGGACCACGCGCACGCGCTTTTCCCATCACGGCCGTTTCTGGAATTTCGACGACATCGTGGTCGAGCCGCCGCCGGCGCAAATACCGCATCCGCCGTTCTGGGTCGCGGCCGGCAATCCGCATTCGATCAAGCGCGCCGCCGCGCGCGGCTTCAATCTGATCCTCGATCAATACGCTTCACCCGAGACGCTGGCCGAGCGTATCGCGATCTTCAAGGCCGAACGTGAGACGCGCGGCCTCACATTCAATCCGATGCAGGTGACGGTGGCGCGCCAGCTTTATGTCGCCAAGGACAAAGCCGACAAGGAAGCGGCGCTGGCGCGGCAAGCCGAGTATACCCAGCGCACGGTCGCGTTTCGCGCATGCCCGGCGGCAAAACCGGCTCGCACGTGCTGGCTTATGCCGACAAAAAGGGCGCCACCGAAGAACACGCGCTCTATGGCACGCCCGACGAGATTGCCGAGATGCTGGAGGCCTTGCAGAAAAACGGCGTCGGCTATGTGCTGCTGACCATTGCCGGCGGCGCGGCGCAGCTCCGGCGCTTTGCGCGCGAGATTATGCCGGCTTTTGCCGGCGAGCCGGTAGCGGCGCATGCCGCGGAATGAAGTTGCAGTAAAGGCGTAATGACTGACGTTATCAAACCGCGTGACGCCAAGGAGGTCGAGGACGCCGTACGCTGGGCGCTCGGCAACGACAAGGCGTTGGAAGTCGCCGGGCAGGGCTCAAAGCGCGCCATCGGCCGCCCCAGCCAGACCGATATGACACTCGATCTCACCGGCTTGTCGGGCGTCACGCTCTACGAACCGGAAGAACTGGTGCTTTCGGCCAAAGCGGGTACGCCGCTCGCCGAGATCGAGGAACTGCTCGACAAAAACAACCAGCAGCTTGCCTTCGAGCCGATGGATTATGGCCCGCTGCTCGGCGGCGAGGCCGGGCAGGGCACGATCGGCGGCGTGATCGCGACCAACCTCTCCGGCCCGCGCCGCATCAAGGCCGGCGCCGCGCGCGATCATTTCCTCGGCGTCACGCGCGTGACCGGCCGCGCCGAGACCATCAAATCGGGCGGCCGCGTGGTGAAAAACGTCACCGGCTATGACATGTGCAAGGTGCTGGCCGGCTCATGGGGCACGCTCGCTGCCATGACCGACGTCACGATCAAAGTGCTGCCCAAGGCGGAGACCGAAGCGACAGTTATCGTCGAAGGGCTCGACGACGCACGCGCCTGCGCCGCCATGGCGGCGGCCATGGGCTCGTCGTGCGATGTTTCCGGCGCGGCGCATCTGCCCGACCATGTGGCGTCCTATTTCGACGGCCTGCCCAAGCCGCAGGCGTCCACCGTGCTGCGGCTGGAAGGCTTCGGTCCTTCGGTCAAGCACCGCACGGAAGCGCTCGCCGCGTTGATGAAACCGTTCGGCTCCGTGATGCTGCTTGAAGAAAAAGAATTCGCGCGCGCTATGGCAGAGCGTGCGGCAGGTAAAACCCTTCTCCGTCAATGCGGCGCGCGCGCGCCCCTCTGGCGCATTTCGACCGCGCCGGCCCGTGGCCATGAGATCGCCGCGGCGATCACGCCGGCGGCGCAGATGTTCTACGACTGGGCCGGCGGGTTGCTCTGGCTGGCAATGCCGTTCGCGGACGAGCCCGACGCCGGCTCGATCCGCCGCGCGGTCGCGAGCGTCGGCGGCCACGCCACGCTGGTGCGCGCGCCGGCATCGGTGCGGGCCTCGGTCGACGTGTTCGAGCCGCAGACCGCCGCCCTGCGCGCGCTGAACAAGCGCGTGAAGGAGGGCTTCGACCCCAAGGGCGTGCTTAATCCCGGCCGCATGTGGGCGGGGGTCTGATGCAAACATCTTTCTCCCTCGCACAATTGCTCGATCCGCAAACCAACGCCTCGGAAAAAATCCTGCGCGCCTGTGTGCATTGCGGGTTCTGCAATGCCACGTGCCCGACTTACGTGCTGCTCGGGGACGAACTCGACGGTCCGCGTGGGCGCATCTATCTGATCAAGGAGATGCTGGAGAACGACCGGCCGGCGACCGGCGAGGTTGTCAAGCACATCGATCGCTGCCTCTCTTGCCTCGCCTGCATGACCACCTGTCCGTCCGGCGTGAACTACATGCATCTGGTCGATCATGCCCGCGAGCACATCGAGAAGACCTATAAACGCCCGCTGCTCGACCGTGCGCTGCGCGGCTTGCTCGCGCGTGTGTTGCCCGATCCCGGTCTATTCCGGATCGCGGTCGTGACGGCCTTGCTCGCCAAGCCGTTCGCTTCGGTGTTCCAGGCGCTCGGTTTGAGGCGGTTAGCGGCGATGCTGCGTCTGACGCCCCGCCACAGGCTAGCGCCTCCGCTCGATCGCGCCGGCAAGGTCTATGCGGCATCTGGCGAACGCCGCGGCCGGGTAGCGCTGCTGTCGGGCTGCATCAATCCGATCTTGGCGCCTTCGACCAATGAGGCCGCCATCCGGCTGCTCAACCGCAACGGTATCGATGTCGTAATCGCCGCCGGCGAAGGCTTGCTGCGGCTCGCTGGTTCACCACATGGGCCGCGAGGAGCAGGCGCTGGCGCAGGCCCGCAACAATATCGACGCCTGGACGCGCGAAATCGAGGGCCAAGGGCTCGACGCCATCCTGGTCACGGTGTCCGGCTGTGGAACCACGGTGAAGGATTACGGTTTCCTGCTGCGAACGGATCAGGCCTATGCGGCCAAGGCGGCGCGGATTTCGGCTCTTGCAAGGGATGTGACTGAATATCTGGCGACACTCGATATGGCCAACGGCGAGCCGCCCCGGGCCCTCACCGTCGCGTACCATTCGGCCTGTTCGCTGCAACACGGGCAAAACGTGACGCAGGCGCCGAAAGATTTGCTTTTAAAAGCCGGATTCGTGGTCAAAGATGTGCCGGAAGGGCATTTGTGCTGCGGCTCGGCCGGGACCTATAACATTCTCCAGCCGGCGCTGGCCGGAAAGTTGCGCGACCGCAAGGTCGCCAATATCGAGCGGCTGAAACCGGATGTGGTCGCGGCCGGTAATATCGGCTGTATCACGCAGATTGCCGGCGGCACCGCCATTCCGGTCGTGCACACGGTCGAGTTGCTCGACTGGGCGAGCGGCGGCCCGATGCCGGAGGGCTTGGAGAAAATCGGAGCGGATACGGCTCCGCGGAATTTGGTTGAAGCGGCGCAGTAACGCGACGCGAACAGATTGGGAGGAATGTCATGGCAAAAGCCAAGAAGCGGAAAACCAATGCGAAGAAATCCAAGCGCCCGGCCAAGAAGGCCGCGCGCAAGACCAAGACAGTCAAATCCAGGGCAGTCAAATCCAAGGCCAAAGTAAAGTCCAAGAAACCCGCTGCCAAGAAGTCGGCGCCGGCAAATTCGAAGAAATACAAAATTCTTCTGATGGGCGCGTCCTATGGGTCGCTGCTCGCATCCAAAATGCTGTTCGGCGGCCATTCGATCCATCTTGTCTGCCTGCCGGCGGAAGCCGAGCTGATCAACGCCGAGGGCTTCAAGGTTCGCTTGCCGATCCGTGGCCGCAGCGAACCGGTCTTGCTGGAATCGCGTAAGCTGCCGGGCAAGGTGACCGCCGGCGGCGCGGCCGGCGTCAATCCCAAGGATTATGACTTGGTCGGGCTCTGCATGCAGGAGCCGCAATATCGTTCGGCCGGCGTGCGCGAGCTGCTCGACGCGGTCGGCAAGTCGCGTGTGCCCTGCATGTCGATCATGAACATGCCGCCGCTGCCCTACATCAAACGCATTCCCGGCCTCGATCACAAGGCGCTCGAAGCGGCTTACACCGATCCGCGCGTTTGGGATTCGGTCGATCCCAAGAAGATCACGCTCAACAGTCCAGATCCGCAGGCGATCCGCCCGCCGGATGGCAAGGCGAATGAATTGCTGGTCACGCTGCCGACCAATTTCAAATGCGCGCGCTTCACCGACGACAAGGACACCGCGATCGTGCGCCAGCTCGAGAAGGACGTCGAAGCCGCGCGCTTCGACGCGCCTGAAGGCAAGATTGAACTACCGGTCAAGCTGAGGGTCTATGATTCGATCTTCGTCCCGCTCGCCAAATGGGCGATGCTGCTCGCCGGCAATTATCGCTGCATCACCGCGGACGGCATGCGCACCGCGCAAGAGGCGGTGCATTCCAATCTCGAGGAGGCGCGCGCGGTTTATAATTTCGTCAACGACCTGGTCGTGAAACTCGGCGCCTCGCCGGGCGATCTGGTGCCGTTCGAGAAATACGCCGCCGCCGCGCAGAGTCTCACGCGTCCGGCATCCGCCGCGCGCGCCCTCAACAACGGCGCGCCCAATATCGAACGCGCCGACAAGCTGGTGCAATTGATCGCGCGCCAAAAGGGCCTCAGCCTTCCGGCGATCGACGCCCAGGTCGCGCTGGTCGATGTGCGACTCGATGCCAACCGCAAGAAGGCGGCCGCCTGACCGGCGCCGCACGTCTGCTCTGTTTTGACTTTCGGCGCCCCGGCAATTGCCGCGGGCGTCGAATTTTTATTTAATGTCAGAGGTTTAGTAAAACGGATACGGCTTGTTCACCGCGCCACTTTAGGTCGCTGCTGATTCTTCGCCACCGGCCAAAGCCTGGCATCGGAATTTCGTCTTGAGTCCGAAATTTGTGACATTGCCGCAACAGTATGCCGCATTCTTTCGGCTTGCGGCCCGTAACTGCCCGAATCGCCTAAAAAGGCAGCAATTGCCGCTGTTTTCGTCTTGCCGATTCGCGCGGTCAATTAGCTGTAAATCCGCTACTGTCATCGTACCGGTCATTTTGCGGTGGGCATAATTATCGACGCAATGTCGATCAAAACGAAAAGGGGCAGGGTAATGAAAAAGATTGTTTTGTCGGGGATCGCGGCGCTCGCGCTTTCTGTGGCGCCCGCCTTCGCAGCCGACATGCCGGTGAAAGCCGTAAAGGCTCCCGCAGCGGCGGCGTCACCATGGGACATCGCTTTCGGCACTGCGTTCACCACCGACTATGTTCTGCGCGGTGTTTCGCAGTCCAACCATAAGCCTGCGGCGCAAGGCTACTTCGAACTCGACTACACCGCGGCCGACTGGCTCAAGCTCTATGCCGGCGTTTGGGGATCGAGCCTGTGGACCGGATTTGCCGACGCGGAGTTCGATATCACCGGCGGCGCGCGATTCACCTGGGGTAATGCTCGGCCTCGATCTCGGATTGATCTACTATTACTATCCGGGCGGTACATAACCCGCCGCCGGCCTCTTCAACGGCAATTGGCGTCGAAGTCTATGCCAAGCCGTCGTACAAGTTTAACGATTGGCTGACTGTCGGCGGCGTGTTCGAAACCGCCTTCAACAACTTCAACAACAAAGTCTCGCCGCTCGGCGCTTGGGTTGGCGATGCGGGCCACTATTACGTATCCGGCAACGCGGTCATCACCTCTGCCGTGGAAGCCGATCGCTGACGTCACGATTTCGATCAATCCCGAGATCGGCTACGAATGGTACAGCTCCGGTGTGACCACCAATCTGGGCCTTGTCAGCGACACGTATTGGGATGTCGGTCTCGACTTCAACTACAAGGCCGTCACGCTTGATCTGCGTTACTGGGGCACCAGCGCGAAGCCCAATGTGCTCGTGCCGAATCAGTGCGGCCCGACCGCAACCGGCAGCGCCAACCTCTGCGGCGACCGCTTTGTTGCCACGCTGAAGTTCGACACCACGTTGTCGGCTCTCAAATAAGCCGATCGCCTGCCTCTTAGACTGCGATCAGCGGCGGCTCTTGACGAGCCGCCGCTCTTTTTTGCGCGGCCAGCGGTTACGGTGCGGAGACCGTGGGCGCCAGGCTACCCTCGCGCATCCAATAACGGTCGCCCTCGCGGCCGAAGGCCAACCGGCGGCGGTGGAACGCGGCCAGCGTCGAGCGGTGACCGATCGACACGATTGTCGCAGCGGTCAGCCGCTGCTCCAGCAGCCGATAGAGCGCGGCCTCCGCCGGTTCGTCGAGTGAGGCGGTCGCCTCGTCCAGGAACAGATAGTCGGGCGCATGTAGTAGCGCGCGGGCGATGCCGAGCCGTTGCTGCTCGCCGAGCGACAGCATGCGGTTCCAGTGCGCTTCCTCCTCGATGCGGGGCACGAGGTCCGGCAAGCCGACCGCGGCGACCAGTTCGGCGACGCGAGCGGCGTCGAAAGATCCGGGCTCTGCCGGATAAGCGACCGCGGCGGCCAAGGGCGCGATCGGAAAATACGGCCGCTGCGGCAGAATCATCATCCGGGTGTTTTTTGGCACCGTGATCGTGCCCGAGCCGAACGGCCAGATACCGGCGAGCGCGCGGAACAGCGTGGACTTGCCGGCGCCGGAGGGACCGCTAACCAGCACCCGCTCGCCCAGGCCGATCGACAGGTCGCTGGCATTGACCAGCGGCACGCCATTCGGCAACCGCACCGCCAGATCCTTGAATGAGACGGCGGCGGCATCGCCGGTTGCGACGCCGATCACCGGCGGAGTGACCGCCAGTGCGCGCGCAGCCGCCACCGAGGCATCGAAACCGGACAGGCGCTCGATCACCGCGCGCCATTCCGCGAGGCTGCGGTAGAGGCTCACGAACACCGAGAGCGCGCCCTGCACCTGACCAAAGGCATTGGCGGTCTGCATCAGGCCGCCGAGTTGGATCAGATTGGCGAAATAGGCGGGGCTCACCATGATGAAGGGAAACACCACCGAGGCTTGCGCATAACCGGCGGTGAAGAAGGTAAGCTTCTTTTGCCGCAACATGATCGCCATCCAATTGGCGACCACGTTGCCGAACCGCATCAGCAGACGATCGCGTTCGGCGCGCTTCGCCGTCGAGCAAGGCGACCTGCTCGGAGTTTTCGCGCACCCGCACCAGATTGAATCGGAAGTCGGCTTCGTAGCGCTGCTGCTGGAAATTGAGCGCGATCAGCGGCCGGCCGATCAGATGCGTGAACGACGTGCCGATGCAGGCGTAGATCAACGCCGCCCACAACAGATAGCCGGGGATCGTGAAACTCATGCCGAACAGGTGCAGCGGCGCTGCCGCCGACAGCCCCCACAGGATGATCACGAACGAGAACAATCGTGACGCACGCATTGAGCAACTGCAGTCCGATGGTCAGCGTCAGAGTCGATGAACTGCGCGATATCTTCGGAGATGCGCTGGTCCGGGTTGTCGGCGGCGTCGCCCAGAAGCTGCATGCGGTAATGATTGGCGCCCGCCAGCCAATGGTCCAGATAGCTGTTGGTCAGCCAGCGGCGCCAGCGGATCTGCAGCCATTGATTGAGATAGAGCTGGTAGACCGCGAGCACGATGTAGATCGCGGCGAGCACGCAGAAATAGCCGAGCTGGTGGACGAAGACGTCCCAGTTCCGGTCCTGCAGCGCGTTGTAGAATCGGCTGTTCCACTCGTTGAACAACACCAGTGAGCGCGACGATCGACAGCTCGATGGCGATGACCGCTGCCAACAGCATGCGGCCGGGCCAGCGATCCTCGGAGCGGAAATAGGGACTGGCAATTCGCCAGATGATGGCGAGCGTCGAGAAGATGCCTCTCACGGCAGGTCTCCTTGCTGGACGATGGTATTGGCTCGGGAGCGGTCGATGGGACACGGCTGGCTTACAAAGACTACGCAGAAAATCTTCTTTATTCATAAGATAGATGAGACGACTTGAATCGACTAAAGTTCATCTTGCATCAGTTCGAGAATGGCGCTCCTCGCCATTGAACGTGGAATGACGGCAACCGCGTGTCGGTACAAAAGGTCATTCGGGTTTAAATTTCGTCTTGCGCACACTCGCCGCCTCACCATAGCATGATCAGTAGGGGAGACAGAGGATGGACGGGCGTCGGTGACGCACGCTCAATCCTTTTTGTCTCCTTTAATAATTCTAACAAGCGGCACGTTGATGCCGCCCAAGGGAGGAGGATCACGATGAAAAGCAAATTCCTTTTGACGCCATTCGATCGGCGCACGATCGTCAAGGCGGGCGCGGCCGTTGGCGTGTCGACGCTGTTCTCGCCGCCTATTCTTTCATATGCCCAGGGCGAGACGCCGATCAAAATCGGCATGCATGACCCGTTCACCGGCACCTACGCCGCCGAAGGCGAAAGCGAGAAGCGCGGCGCGCTGATGGCGCTCGCCGAAGTCAACGCCAAGGGCGGCATCAACGGCCGCAAGGTCCAACTGGTGACCGAAGACGAGGGCGCCAATGCCGGCCTTGCCGCGCAGAAGGCGCACAAGCTGATCGAGCAGGACAAAGTCGACTTCCTGATGGGTGCCGTGTCGTCGGCGACCGCGCTTTCGGTCAATCAAGTCGCGCACGAAAAGGGCATGCTCTACATGGTCACCGGCGGCCACACCGATCCGGTTACCGGCACGCAGTGTCACTGGACCACGTTCCGCATCTGCACCACGACTTACATGCTGGCGGCCGGTCTGGCCGACACGCTGTACAAGAAATTCGGCGGCAAGTGGTACTTCATCACGCCGGATTATGCTTACGGCCACACGCTGCAGGCGGCCTATGCCAAGCTTCTGGGAGGGTTCGGCGGCACGGTCCTCGGCAACTCGCTGTCGCCGCTCGGCACCACCGACTTTTCCTCGTATCTGATCAAGGCGCAGCAATCGAAGCCGGACGTGCTTGTCCTGCTCGTCGATGGCCAGGATCTGGTGAACTGCATGAAGCAGGCCGCGCAATTCGGCCTGATGAAGAAGTTCGCGATCGGCGGCGGCCTCAGCGAGCTCGAAGTGCTGCGCGCCTTGCCGAAGGAAGCCAAGCAAGGCTGGTGGACGCTCGAGTGGTACTGGGATCAGCCGAATACGCCGCACGTCAAGGAATGGGTCGCGGCCTATCAGAAGGCCAACCCGGACGGCACCTGGCCGAGCGCGCGCACCTGGTTCGGCTACGCCGGCCTGCATGCGATCGCGATGGGCGCGAACAAGGCCAAGTCCAACGAAGCGGTGAAAGTAGCCAGGGCGCTCGAGGGTCTCGAGTTGCCGCCGGAAATCAAGCTGCAGCCGAACAAGGTCTACTTCCGGCCCGGCGATCACCAGTTGATGTCGAGCGAGTTCCCGGGCGAGATCATCCCCGATGGCGTCTATCCGAAGATGTTCAAGGTTGCCGACATCGTTGCCGGCGACAAGATCGCTCTGTCGGTCAAAGATACCGGGTGCAAGCTCGACTACCAGTCGTGATGCGCTAGAAGAAAAAAACTCATACGCATCGGCTGACCGCGCCGCCTCCGCAATGGGGCGGCGCGGCGTGGCTTCAACTTGGCAAGCTAACGGGCGACAGATTCGACGATGGAGCTTCTACTTTTCAACGCCTTCAACGGGCTTATCCAGGGCGTGTTCTACGCGCTGATGGCGCTGGGGCTCGCGCTCATCCTGAGCTTGAATTCCGTGATCAACATGGCGCATGGCGGCTTTCTCGTCATCGGCGCTTATCTTGCTTACACGCTCACGCCATATCTCGGATTCTGGGGCGCGTTGATCGTCGGGCCGATTCTTGCCGCCGGCATCGGGCTCATCGTCGAGCGCATTCTTATCCGCCCGCTCTACAAGCGTACCGACCCGATCTACAGCCTGCTGCTCACCTTCGGCCTCGCGCTGATCATCGAAGACATGACGCGCACGATCTGGGGACCCCAGGGGCTTCCGCTCGAGGTCCCGGACGTCATCAACTCGCCGGTCAGTGACGTTTATTTCTTCATCACGGGTTATCGGTTGTTCGTCATTGGCATCACCGCGGCTGCCGCCATCGGTCTTTATCTGTTGCTGCGCTACACGCTGCTGGGCATTCGCATCCGCGCCGGAACGCGGGATATCGAAACGACGTCGGCGCTCGGCGTCAACATCTATATGCTGCGCGCGCTCAATTTCGGCTTTGGCTGTCTGTTTGCTGGGCTGGCGGGCGTACTCGCCTCGGGCATTCTGGGCCTCACCCCGCCGATGGGTAACAGCCTGATCATGCCGAGCTTCGTTGCCATCATCATCGGCGGCGTCGGCAGCCTATTCGGAGCAGTGTGCGGTGGACTGATCATCGGCCTCGCCGCCGGCATCGTGACGACCTATTACCCGGCCGCCAGCGAAGCGGTGATTTATCTGATGATGCTGATCGTTCTAGTGGTGCGCCCGCGCGGATTGTTCGGCGAAGAGGGGCTGTTCGAATGAACGCGCGGATGATTGGAATTGGCGTGTTGTGGGCCGCGCTGCTGGCGCTGCCCTGGTGGCTGCCGCTGATCGGCGGCTACACCGCGCTCGGCTCGAAAGTGCTCATTTACGCCATCGCAACGATGGGGCTGAACCTCGTGCTCGGCTTCACCGGCGGCCTGTCCTTCGGTCAGGCGGCTTATTTCGGGCTTGGCGCCTACGGGTCCGGCATGACTTTGAAATACCTGGCTTTCAGCACGCCACTTGCCATCGTTGTCGGCACACTGGCGGGCGGCATCGCTGCAACGTTGCTCGGGCCGCTGGTGATGCGCCGGCGCGGCATCTATTTCGCGATGATCACCATCGCGATCGGCCAGCTGTTTTACTTCGTGATGGTGCGCTGGAACGAGGTGACCGGCGGTGAGGACGGCCTCGCCGGTTTCAGCCGGCAGGACCTGCATCTCGGTCCTGTCGTGCTTCCGTTCGCCTCATCCGGGACGGCATTCTATTACCTCGTCCTGTTTTGCTTCACGATCGCCGTCGCGATCATGTGGACGATCCTGCAATCGCCGCTCGGCCATACCTGGGTCGCCATTCGCGAGAACCGCCGGCGCATGGAATTTCTCGGCATTCGCGTCGAGCGTTACGTGTGGGCCGCCTTCGCAATTGCCGGCTTCATCACGGCCTTTGCCGGTTCTTTAAATGCCATGTTGTTCAATTTTGCGTCGCCGCAGGACCTGCACTGGATTCTGTCGGGTAACTTCGTGATCATGATCGTGCTCGGCGGCATGCGCAGTTTCTTCGGCCCGCTGATCGGCGTGATCATCTTTGTCGTCGCGCAGGACTACCTGTCGAGCGTCACCGATAACTGGATGACGTTCATCGGCATGATCTTCGTCTGCATCGTGCTGCTGTTCCCGAGAGGCGTTCTCGGCATCTTCCGCCGCGCGGAGGCCGCATGAGCGTCGCGGTCGCACAAAAAGGCGCGCCGGCCGTGGGGGCGGGAAACGGTTCGTTTCTTCGCCTTGAGAACGTCTCCCGCCACTTCGGGAGTCTGAAGGCGGTCGATGGCGTCTCCTTCGAGATGCACGCCGGCGAGATGCGCGCGGTGATCGGCCCGAATGGCGCCGGCAAGACGACCTTCTTCAATCTGATCAGCGGCCTTTTGCCGCCGACCGCAGGGCAAGTGGTTTTCGAAGGAAAGAACATCACCCAGCAAACCATCGTGCATCGCGTCGCGAAAGGAATCGTTCGCACGTTCCAGATCACCGAGATCCTTCCCGATCTCAGCGTCTATGAAAATATCCGCGTTGGCGTCGAAACCGCCGAAAAGCTGAATTCGAAACCCTGGATCAGCCGCAGCGAACGCGCCGCGGTGCGCGAGCGTGTTGCCGAGCTGATGAACATCGTCCATCTCTCCGCCAAGGCCAACCGAACGGTCGGCGAGCTTGCGCATGGCGATCAGCGCGTCGTCGAGGTGGCCGTCGCGCTCAGCCTCAAGCCGCGCCTTTTGCTGCTCGATGAGCCGACTGCCGGCATGGGCGACAGCGAGACCGACCATATGGTCGATCTCATCCGCCGCCTGCACCAGCAGCAAGGCATGAGCATCCTCTTTATCGAACACGACATGGACATTGTGTTTGGCATCGCCGAGCGCATCACGGTGCTCGATCAGGGCCGCGTGCTCGCCGATGGCCCGCCGGACGCGATTTCGAGCGACCCGAAAGTGCGTGCCGCTTATTTGGGATCAGCGGAATGACAGCCGTTCTGCGCACCAACGAGATTCACTCTTTCTACGGCAAGAGCCACATCCTGCATGGCGTCTCGCTCGAGGTGAACGAGGGCGAGATTGTCGCCGTGCTCGGCCGCAACGGCGCCGGCAAGACGACGACCGTGCGCAGCGTGGTCGGCCTCACGCCCCGCGGCAGGGTACGGTCGAAATATTCGGTAAGGACACGACGCGCTGGCCCGCGCACCGGATCGCCGGTCTCGGCGTCGGCTATGTGCCGGAAGGACGAAAAATCTTCGGCCAACTCACCGTGCTTGAGAAATCTGAAGGTGCCGCAGGCGCGGCCGGGCCCGTGGGATACTGAACGTATCTGGAAGCTTTTCCCGCGGCTCGCCGAACGCAAGTCGCAACTCGGCCGTCAGCTCTCCGGCGGCGAGCAGGAAATGCTGTCGATCGCACGGCCGCTGCTGCTCAATCCGCGGCTGATGTTGCTCGATGAGCCGTCGCAAGGATTGGCGCCGCTCATCGTACGCGAAGTCATGCAGGTGGTGCGGCATATGCGTGAGGAGGGCGTGTCGGTACTTCTGATCGAGCAGAACGCGCCGTTGTCATTGTCGATCGCCAACCGGGCCTACATCCTCGACGACGGCAAGGTGGTCTACTCCGGAAAGGCAGCGGACCTCGCCAAGGACACCGAACTCGTCAACAAGCTCGCCGGCGCCGGCAGCAAAGCCGCGGTTTCGGCTGTGGCCGGCTCGCCCGCCTAAATCCTCTCGATCAACAAAAAAATTCGTCTCACGACCTTTGCCGAACGGCCGAATTCAGGCTTATCTGTTTAAGAAATCTAGCAAAACACCGACCTATTGCATTGCAGCACAGTGGGCGGCGGCATCGCTTAGAACTATTGTTGTTGGCGCGGACTTGGTTTCATATCGGCCGCGCAAATAGTGCCGTGGCATCGACACTTCTGATCCTAACGAAAGCAAAAACACGCTTTCTGCTGCGGCCTGCAAACCGGGGGCACTTCTATGTGGAATCAAGTCTATAATCCATTCAACAATACGACGCTTTCGACGATCGCAGCCGCTTTACCGGTCGTCACGTTGCTCGTTCTGATCGCATCGAACAAAGTTAAGGCGCACATCGCTGCGATCATCGCGCTGATCGTCGCCAACTGCGTCGCGATCTTCATCTTCACGATGCCGGCTCGGCATGTCGCTGCGCGCGACCGTGCTGGGCATCGTGACCGGCTTCTTCCCGATCGGCTGGATCGTGCTCAACGTCATCTTCCTCTACCGGCTGACGGTGGAGAAGGGCGCGTTCGAGACGTTGCAGAACACCATCGGCGGCGTCACCACCGACCGCCGGCTGCAATTGCTGCTGATCGCGTTTTCATTCGGCGCATTCTTCGAAGGCGCCTCCGGTTTCGGCACGCCTGTTGCCGTCACCGGCGCGATCCTGATCGGTCTCGGCTTCTCGCCGCTCGCGGCTTCAGGTCTTTCGCTGATCGCCAATACCGCGCCGGTTGCTTACGGCGCACTCGGCACGCCGATCGCCGGCCTTGCCAGCGTCACCGGCATCGATCCATTCCTGCTCGGCGCGATGGTCGGACGGCAATTGCCGTTCTTCTCGCTGATCGTGCCGTTCTGGCTGATCTGGGCCTTCGCCGGTTGGAAAGGCATGAAGGACATCTGGCCCGCGATCCTGGTGACTGGCGTGACGTTCGCGGTCCCGCAATTCTTGATCTCGAACTACATCAATCCCTGGATCGTCGACATCGGCGCCTCGCTGATCTCGATGGCCTGCCTGGTTCTGTTTCTCAAAGTTTGGCAGCCAAAGGTGATCTGGACATCGGCGGCATTGCGCAGCGCCGATACCTCGATGGAAGGCCGGCCCGCGCCGAAGGCATCCAGCAAGAAGCCCACCACAGCGCAAGTGTGGATGTCGCTGCTGCCCTGGATCATCGTTTGCGCGATCCTGCTGCTGTGGGGCACCAACTGGTTCAAGGGCCAGGTCAATCCGTGGGCGACCTGGAACTACGCGGTTCCCGATCTGCACAACATGATCAACAAGGTCGCGCCGATCGTGGCGGCTCCGACCAAGGAAGGCGCCGTGTTCGGCTTCACCTGGCTCTCTTATACGGGCTCGGGGATGCTGATTGCCGCGATCATCTCAGGTCTGCTGATGGGCTTCTCGCCCGCCGGTCTGGTCGTGGCCTATGGCCGCACCATCAAGATCTGCGCCTACTCGCTGATCACGATCTCGGCGATGTTGGGCATCGGCACCTTGACGCGGCTGTCGGGGATCGACGCCACGCTGGGCTTGGCCTTCGCGGCGACCGGCGTGCTCTATCCCTTCTTTGGCACACTGCTCGGCTGGTTGGGCGTGGCCTTGACGGGATCTGACACGGCCTCGAACATCCTGTTCGGCAACTTGCAGAAGATCACGTCCACGCAGCTCGGCATCTCGCCGATCCTGATGAGCGCCGCCAACTCCTCCGGCGGCGTCATGGGCAAGATGATCGACGCCCAGTCGATCGTCGTCGCCTCGACCGCGACCAACTGGTTCGGCCACGAGGGCACGATCCTGCGGTTCGTGTTCAAGCACTCGATCGCGCTGGCCTGCCTGGTCGGCATCCTGGTCATGCTGCAGGCTTACGTGTTCACCGGCATGATCGTGAAATAACGCTCGATCACTGGACAATCGATGAAGATTACCCCGCGCCCAAAAGGCGCGGGGTTTTTCGACGGTCGATTGTGGTTGGACGAGGCGGGCCAATAATGGTTTTATGGACCTGCCCGTTCGATAGGACATTCACCGCTTAACTCATTCCGGCAAGACCCCGCTCACGGCGACGCAAGCCGCAGCCGAAATCGCGCGCGGCGCACTCTCGGCCGTGGACTATAATCGCGCCTGTCTCGACCGTATTTCCGAGCTTCGAGCCGAGCGTCCACGCCTTCATCCATCTCGACCCCGATCATGCGCTGGCGCAAGCCAAGGCGCTCGACGAGCGCGCAAGCAAGGGCCAGCCGATCGGGCCGCTGCACGGCATCCCGGTCGGCATCAAGGACATTTTCGACACCGCCGATTATCCGACCGAATGCGGCTCGCCGCTGCACAAAGGCCGCCAGCCGGCGCGCGACTGCGCGGCGGTGGCGCGGCTGCGCGCAGCCGGCGCGGTGATCATCGGCAAGACCGTCACCACCGAATTCGCCTATTTTCACGCCGGCGCGACCCGCAATCCGCACGATCCCGAACGCACGCCCGGCGGCTCGTCCTCCGGCTCGGCGGCCGCGGTCGCCGCCGGCATGGTGCCGCTGGCGATCGGCTCGCAGACCAATGGCTCGGTGATCCGGCCGGCGGCGTTTTGCGGCGTCTATGGCGTCAAACCGACGCACGGCACGATCTCGCGCCACGGCGCGCTGATCCTGTCGAAGGCGCTCGACCATGTCGGCGTGTTCGCCAATACGCTGGCCGATACCGCGCTCATCCTGGAAGTGCTGGCCGGTTACGACGAGAACGATGAGGACACGCGCCCGCAGGCCGCGCCGGAATTTCGCAAAACTCTGGCTGAAAAGCCTGCCAACGCCGCCGCGGCTCGCCTTCGTGCGCACGCCGGTCTGGGACAAGGCCGATGCCGAAGCCCGCACGGCGTTCGAGGATCTCGCCAAACGGCTGGGCGATACTGTCGCGACGGTCGATCTGCCGGATGACTATCGAACGCGGCTTGGGACGATCAGCGCGTCATCATGTACACCGACATGGCGCATAATTTCGGTGCGCTGGTCGAGCGCGGCGGCGATGCGTCGAGCAAGCAGTTGCGCGATCTGGTCGCCGAAGGCGGCAAACGACGGCGCTGCGCTATCTGGCGGCGCGCGACAATGCCAAGCGTTATGCGCGCCGGCATCGGCGACATCCTCAAACAGTACGACGCCATCCTGACGCCGTCAGCGCCAGGCGTCGCGCCCAAAGGCAACGCCACCGGCAATCCGGCGTTCAACACGCTGTGGACGCTGACCGGCCTGCCGGCGGTGTCGCTGCCGCTGCTCGAAAGGCGAGGGCGGCATGCCGCTCGGCGTCCAGCTCGTCGGCGCGGCCGGCGACGACGCGCGGCTGTTGCGCACGGCGAATTGGCTGGTCAATAAACTTGGCTAGTTACGCCCGCGGCGGCGCGCCGAGGTTTTCCTTGAAAAACGCGATGGTGCGGCTCCAGGCCAGATCCGCCGCCGGCTTGTCATAGCGGTTGCCGGTGTCGTTGTTGAAGGCGTGATTGACGTTCGGATAGACGTGAATGGTGAAGCGCTTGCCCGCGGCCTTGAGCGCGGCCTCGTAAGCCGGGAATCCCGGCATTGACGCGCTGGTCGAGCCCGGCATAATGCAAAAGCAGCGCCGCACTGGATCGCTTTCACCTTCTCGGCCGGCGGCTGCGACGCCGTAATAGGCGACGCCGGCCTTGAGATCGGGCGAGAGCACCGCGACGCGGTTGACCATGCCGCCGCCCCAGCAGAAGCCGACGGCGCCGACCTTGCCGGTCGAACTCCGCATGCTTCTCCAGGAACGGCACCGCGGCGGCGATGCGGTTGGCGGTCTCGTCGGCGTTGAGCGTGCCGATCATGTCGCGGGCCTTGTCCTCGTCGGCCGGCGTGCCGCCAAGCGGCGACAGCATATCGACGGCGTAGCGCGAGAAAGCCTTCGAGCGCGATGCGGCGCGCGATGTCCTGAATGTGCGGATTGAGCCCGCGGTTTTCGTGGATGACGATCACCGCCGGGCGTTTCCCTTTTGATTTCAGCCGCGCCAGGTAACCGCTGACCGGCGTGCCGGCCGCATCGTACGATACCTTGTCGATGGCGAGCCGCGCGTCGTCCGGTGCAACGGTCGCGGCGCGCGCGTAGTCGTTCTGCAGCAACGGCAGCAGCGCCAGCGCCGCCGCGCTGGAGCCGGCGATTTTCGTCAGGCGATCGAGAAACTCGCGGCGGTCGATGCCGCCGTGGGTGAAGCGGTCGTAGAGGTCGATGATGCGCTGGTCCATGGAACGGCTCCGGCAGGCGTTACCCTGAATGCATAACACCCCGCGCGGCGGCGAATAATCCGGCCGCAATGAAAAAGGGCGGCCCGTGCGGCCGCCCTCTATGCTTATTGCCTTGCTGGCAGGTGAATTACATCATGCCGCCCATGCCGCCGCCGCCGCCCGGCATCGCCGGCGCCGGCTCCTTCGGCAGTTCGGCGACCATCGCTTCGGTGGTCACCAGCAGGCCGGCGACCGAGCCGGCATCCTGCAGCGCGGTGCGCACCACCTTGGCCGGATCGATGATGCCGGCCTTGATCATGTCGACGTATTTCTCGGTCTGGGCATCGAAGCCGTAGGTCTCCGACTTCTCGTCCATGATCTTGCCGACCACGATCGAGCCTTCCACGCCGGCATTCTCCGCGATCTGGCGGATCGGGGCTTCCAGCGCCTTCAGCACGATGTTGATGCCGGCCTGCACGTCGGCGTTGTCGTTGTGGATGCGGCCGACCGCCTTCTTGGCGCGCAGCAGCGCCACGCCGCCGCCCGGCACGATGCCTTCCTCGACCGCGGCGCGGGTAGCGTTGAGCGCGTCCTCGACGCGATCCTTCTTTTCCTTGACTTCGATCTCGGTCGCGCCGCCGACCTTGATCACCGCGACGCCGCCGGCGAGTTTCGCCAGCCGCTCCTGCAGCTTCTCTTTGTCGTAGTCGGAGGTGGTTTCCTCGATCTGCGCCTTGATCTGGTTCACCCGCGCCTCGATGTCGGCTTTCTTGCCGGCGCCGTGCACGATGGTGGTCTTTTCCTTCTCGATGATGATCTTCTTGGCGCGGCCGAGCATGGCCGTGGTGACGTTCTCGAGCTTGATGCCGAGATCTTCCGAGATCAGCTGGCCGCCGGTGAGAATGGCGATGTCTTCCAGCATGGCCTTGCGGCGGTCGCCGAAGCCCGGCGCCTTGACGGCCGCGACTTTCAGGCCGCCGCGCAGCTTGTTGACGACCAGCGTGGCGATCGCCTCGCCCTCGACGTCTTCGGACAGGATCAGCAGCGGCTTGCCGGTCTGCACCACGGCTTCGAGCAGCGGCAGCATGGCCTGCAGGCCGGAGAGCTTCTTCTCGTGCAGGAGGATGTAGGCGTCCTCCAGCTCGGCGATCATCTTCTCGGCGTTGGTGATGAAGTAGGGCGAGATGTAGCCGCGGTCGAACTGCATGCCCTCGACGATCTCGACTTCGGTCTCCATCGCCTTGGCTTCCTCGACCGTGATGACGCCCTCGTTGCCGACCTTCTGCATCGCCTTGGCGATCATGCTGCCGATGGTGGCGTCGCCGTTCGACGAGATGGTGCCGACCTGGGCGACTTCCGCCGAGGAGCCGACCGGCTTGGCGCGTTTCTCGATGTCCTTGACCACGGCGGCGACGGCGATGTCGATGCCGCGCTTCAAATCCATCGGGTTCATGCCGGCGGCGACCGACTTGGCGCCTTCCTTCACGATCGCGGCGGCCAACACGGTGGCGGTGGTGGTGCCGTCGCCGGCCTTGTCATTGGTCTTCTGGGCGACTTCGCGCACCATCTGCGCGCCCATGTTCTCGAACTTGTCCTCGAGCTCGATCTCCTTGGCGACGGTGACGCCGTCCTTGGTGATGCGCGGGGCGCCGTACGATTTGTCGAGCATGACGTTGCGGCCTTTCGGGCCGAGCGTGACCTTCACCGCGTTGGCGAGAATGTCGACGCCGCGCAGCATGCGGTCGCGCGCATCGACGGAGAATTTGACTTCCTTGGCAGCCATTTCGATTTACTCCGGTTGAATTTTCAGGACGGACGTCAGGTGATCACGCCCATGATGTCGGATTCCTTCATGATCAGCAGATCCTCGCCATCGAGCTTGACCTCGGTGCCCGACCATTTGCCGAACAGCACCGTGTTGCCGACCTTGAGATCGATCGGGATCAGCTTGCCGGACTCGTCGCGCCCGCCCGGGCCGACGGCGATGATCTCGCCCTGGCTCGGCTTCTCCTGGGCGGTGTCGGGAATGATGATGCCGCCTTTGGTCTTCTCTTCGGCGTCGATGCGGCGCACGACGACGCGGTCGTGCAAAGGACGAAATTTGGTCTTGGCCATGGCTTCCTCGTCGGCGCTTGAGCGCGTGCGTGTTACCGAAATTGTCGAATTTTCTAGGCTCTTAGCACTCCTTAAGCGGGAGTGCCAAATTGCTGCCCGGGACATATTGCCTGGACGGCGGAAGTGTCAAGCTTCAGCCGATCGAGCTTGAGCGCGCTATCGATGAATAGCCTTAAGCCGGCGACGCCCACCAGCAGGTAGCACCAGAAATACAGCCGCTGCTGGTCCAGCCGGTCATGCAGGCGTTTGCCGGCCCACACGCCGAGCGGCACCGCCGGCATCAGCGCCACCGCCATCAGCAGTACGCGCAGATCGTTGCCGTTGAGCCAGAGATAGAGCGCGAGCTTGACCGTGTTGGCGCCCAGGAACAACGCGATCATGGTGCCGGCATAGATCGTCTTCGGCAGGCCGCGCGGCAGCAGATAATAGGCGATCGGCGGATTGCCGCCGTGCGAGATGAAGGTCGTGAAGCCGCTCAGGCTGCCGCAAATCAGCGCCAGGACCGGGATTGACCGGCGTATGCGCCGGCCGGCGCGCTGCGATCGCGCAGGAAATAGCGCGCGGTGAACCACAAGATGACGATGGAGATGCCGAGTGCGACGATACGCGGATCGACCTCGGCGACGAACACCGCGCCCAGGCAAAGCCCCGCGACCATGCCCGGCACCAGCCATTTCAAGTCGGGCATCGACCAGGTGCGCGGCGGGAAGCCCAGACCGTGAAGGGATCGGAGGCCGAGACGATCGGCGCCATCATGAAGGTGGCGGTCACCGGATCGACGGCAAGTGCCAGCAGCGGCACGCCCAGAATCGCCAGACCCCCACCGAACGCGCCGCGGCCCAGGCTGATGAGGAAAACCGCCGGCAAGCCAATGAGATAGAAAAGAGGGTCTGTCGGCATGGAACCGGCGATTATTGGCGGCCTTCTTTATAACAGACTGGCGGCAACCTGCTTGCGCTGCCCGCCAATGCCCCGCAAAGTCCCCCCGGCGGTGCGCCTAGGAGCCCGAATGAGCCATCCCAATCGATCCGGCCTGTCCACGGCCCTGGTTTTGGCGTTGCTCGCGCTCGGGCTGGCTGCGCTGCGCCACCAGCTGGCCGCAGCTATCCCCACGGAGCCGGCGGAGCCGCAGCCGCGAGCGCTGCCATTATTGCCGCCGGCCTTCCCGCCGCAGGATATCGTCGGCCGCTGGGGCCTTGCCGCCTATCACAAGGAAGAAGACCGCGCACGCATCGAGGCGGCGGCGGCCAATCATGCAAGCAGCCTTACGTCATCACGCTCGGCCCGACCGGCGGCGTGATGATGCATCTTGCCGATCAGGCCACGCCCGAGGAACTGCGCCTGAAAGGCGCGCCCGGCAACAAGACCTTATATCGGCCCGCAGGGCGATCCGCCCGGTGGCGCGCAGGACCGCGAAGTGCTCACCTTCGATGGCCGCGTGCTGATCCTGCGCTGGATGGATCCCGAAGTGCAGGGCCGCTACGGCACCATGGTCTATGTCCGCTGCGCGGCGGAAGGCGCCAAGCGGGCCAGGCCGAGAGCCGAAGACCACGCCCAAGCCCAAGCCGAAAACCGAACCCAAGCCGATCCAGCCGCCGATCCAGAGCGCCCCGCCGCCGGCGCGGTGACCTCGTCTCCTTGGCGTGCAGGGACTTTGCGGCCGCCGTGCTAGACAATCGCTGGAATCATGGTCCGCAGACGGTTCCTCATGCCCGCTTTCCGCGACTTCATTGTCGGACCCTGGCGCGCCGTTCCGGTGCTCGGCGTCACGCAGATTTTGTCGTGGGGCACGATCTTCTACACGCCGGTGCTGATCGTGCCGCTGATCGCGGCCGAGCGCGGCTGGTCGATGTCGTTCGCCATGGGCGGCTTCTCGGTCGGGCTGTTGGCGGCAGGCCTGAGCGCGCCTTATGTCGGGCGTTCGATCGACCGTTTCGGCGGCCACGTGGTGATGACCGTCGGCTCGCTGATCGGCGCGCTCGGCCTGGTCCTGATCGGGCACGCCGCCGGCCGCATCGCCTATCTCGCGGTGTGGGTGGTGCTCGGCATCGCCATGGCGGCGAACCTGTACGATTCCGCCTTTGCGACGCTCGGCCGCGTGTTCGGCGCCGGCGCGCGTTCGCCGATCACGGCGCTGACGCTGATCGGCGGCTTCGCCTCGACCGTAAGCTGGCCGGCGACGCATTTTCTGCTCGAGGCATTCGGCTGGCGTGGCACTTATCTGGTCTATGCCGCGCTGCTTGCATTCATTTCGGCGCCGCTGCATGCCTGGGCGCTGCCGCGCGAGCGCTCTGAAGCGCATCGGCCGCCGCCCGGCGATGGACCGGCGCCATCCGCGCTACTGCCGCCGTATGGATGGCCGTTCATTCTGGTGGCCTCCGCCTTCGCGACCTATGCCTTCGTTCCCTCCGGCCTATCCGCGAACCTGCTGGCGATCTTCGCGCGTTCCGGCATCGATGCCGGAACGGTGGTGTGGATCGGTGCGCTGTTCGGGCCGGCGCAGGTCGGCGCGCGGCTGATCGAATTTGCCTTCGGCCGCAATCTGCACCCGCTCTGGGTAGCGCGCTTCGCGCTGTCGGTTTTGCTTTGCGCCTTCGTCATGTTGGCGCTGCTCGGCATATCGGCGCCGGTGGCGGCTTGCTTCGCGCTGATGTTCGGCGGCGCCAATGGCCTGATCACCATCACGCGCGGCGCGGTGCCCTTGGCGCTGTTCGGCGCCTCCGGCTACGGTCGCCTGATGGGTCGGCTCGCCGGCCCGTTCTTGCTGGTGCAGGCGGCGGCGCCTCTGGTGATGGCCTTCGTGGTGGACCGCGTCTCCGATCCGGCGGCGTTGGCGCTCGCAGCCTGCTTCGCGGCCGCCGCGCTCGCCTGCTTTATCCTAATCCGGCGGCCGGGTTAGCCCTCGATCTACTCGAGTTTTCCCATTTTTTTTGGTCGCAGCGATCAGCCGGGCGCTGTCGACTTTGACGAACTCGGCAAATTCTGGCGCATCCTGATAGGCCGGCGGACTTCCGGCGGCGTTAAAAATCCGCACGGTCTCGGGATTCTTGATGGCTTCGCGCACGGCCTCGCGCAGTCTTGCGATCACGGGTTCGGGCACGCCCTTGGGCGTGAAGATGCCCGCCCAAATGTAGAACTCGACGTCGTCATAGCCGAGCTCCTTGAAGGTCGGCAAATTGGGAAAGCTGTCGATGCGCTTGCCGCCCCAGTTGGCCAAGACGCGCAGCTTACCAGCATCGACTTGCGACTTCAAAACGCTGGGCGCCGAGGCGAGCGCCTGAACGGTTCCCGACAGCACGCCGGTAAGAGCAGGGCCCGCGCCACGGAATGGGACGTGCAGCAATTTGATGTCGGCGGAAATCGCAAACATTTCCATCGCAACATGTAGCGTGCCGTAAGGCCCGGACGAGCCGTAGGGAATCTGACCCGGGCGCTTCTTGGCATCGTCGACGAATTCCTGGATCGACTTCCAGGGCGCCGCGGCCGGCACCGCAAACAGCGTCGGATCCGCTAGAACCCGCGCGACCGGGAAGAGTTGCGACACTTCATAAGCCGGCGGGCGCCCGAACAAGCGGTCCGCCTCCGGCAGCACCGCCAGCGAGGAGAGCGCCATCAGCATCGTGTAGCCGTCAGGTGCAGCGCGCGCGACAAAGGCGTTTCCGATCGAACCGCCTGCGCCGCCGGCGCGATTTTCAACCACGACCGATTGGCCGAGAATTGTCTCAAGGGCCTTCGCCATCGGGCGGGCGGCAAAGTCGGCCTGGCCGCCGGGTGGAAACGGCACGACCATCAACAGATTTCGGGCCGGCCAAGCCTGGCCGAATGCCTGACCGCCGATCAATGGCAGCGCAACGGGCGGCACCGCAGCCCACACTGCATTCCTCAGAAAATGTCGCCGATCCATTGCGCTTGCCCCCGGCAGTTCTCGAACTGCCGCTGAGGCTAACAGATTGCGGATTGCCCCGTAAGGCTCGGATCTAAAGTCCGCACTAGGCGAACATCGAATCGATGTCGCTCTGACTGGTGTGGCCGGAAGCGCCGTCGAGGCGCGGGCCGTTGATCAGCCCTGGCGCCGTGGCCGGCTTTGCAGCCGGCACATCGGCGGGTTGAACCTTGCAGCGCTCGATCATGCCGGCCACTTTGTCCTCGATCATCGTCAAGGTCGCGATCACGTTGCCGATGCGCTGACCGCCGAGATCCTGAAAATTGCAGGCCTCGTAGATATGCACGACGTGGTCCTGGATGTCTTGCGTCAGCCCGCGCTCGTAGTCGTTCTTCACCGACGCGGCGAGCGCGCGGGCGCTCTCGTCGATGACTTCGGTCGATTTCAGAATCTTGACGGTGGCTTTTTCCATGCCCTCGATGGCGGCGCCGAGCTCACCGGCCGCGCGCGCCATGCGCCGCTCCTGCCCGTCGGTGACCAGCGCGGCAAGCTCGCGCTTGTTGCGTGCGATGGTGTCACGCAGCAAAGCGAGTTCGGCCTTGAATTTCTGCAAGGTCTCGTCGGCGGCCTCGTCATGCGACGGTTGCGCTCTGGGGTCGTCGGCGCCTGCGGGCCGTCCCGCCATGCGTCCGCCGAACATCTGCTCGACGCGAAAAACCTTGCGCTGCACGCCTCGCCCCCTTGCGACCTTGATGATGCCTTTCTACAGAGCGGCAATTAACGCTGAGTTGCGCGCGCGAGCACGGGGCGGAAACTAAACGCGGCATTTACCATGATGGATTGCCTTTTACTCAAAATAAACTCTAACGCGACGAAGCGCGCCTCATAACGCCGCAATATGGCCCTTCGTGCCCCGCGATTTACCAATCGGTGTTGCTTTGGCTCTGTACTGCCGCAAGCGACAAACATGGTGCAGAGTTCGTCAATGCAGCGTTCGATCTTTTCGGTTATCGCCTTCGCCATTCTCGCCAGCAGCCCGGCCTACGCGCAGCAAATGCCGCAGACGCCGCCCATGGTCGTGGCGGCGCAGCCGCAGCAGATGCAGGCCAATATGGGTGGCGGCTTCATCGAATATGTGTTCGGCGGCCATGGCAACCGGCAGTCTGGGCCACCGCCGGTGTTCTATTCCAATCCGCCGGCGCAGAGCGCGCAGCCGGTCTATGCCAATAACGGGCCGGTCGATCCCAATCTGGAACGAGTGCCGCCGGGCTTTACGATCGATCCGCAATTCCTGCGCCAGCGCGTCGACTATCAAAGCAAGGAATCGCCCGGCAGCGTCGTGATCGATACGCCGCACCATTTTCTCTATCTGGTCGAAGGCGACGGCAAGGCGATGCGTTACGGCATTGGCGTCGGCCGTCCCGGCTTCACCTGGTCGGGCGTGCACACGGTCTCGGCCAAGAAGGAATGGCCGGATTGGACGCCGCCCGAGGAAATGCTCCAGCGCCAGCCCGGCCTGCCGCATTTCATGGCCGGCGGCCCGACCAATCCGCTCGGCGCGCGCGCGATGTATCTCGGCTCGACGCTGTACCGCATCCACGGCTCGAACGAGCCCTGGACCATCGGGCACAACGTGTCGTCCGGCTGCATTCGCCTGCGCAATGCGGACGTGATCGATCTTTACGATCGCGTGAAGGTCGGCGCCAAGGTCAGCGTGCTTTAGCCTGCGGCCGCCAGCACGACGCCGTGCTCGGCCAGCGCCTGCGGAAATTCATCGGAATTGAAATAGGCAAATTCCCGTTCGCGCTGATGCGTGAGTGAATCGAGCCGTTTAAGTTCGGCGTCGACGAAACCGGGATGGCACATGATCAGCCCGCCATCCGGCAACCCGGCCAGAAAGCGCGGGAAGATCGTGGCGAAGGCGCGCTTGCCGTTGAAATCATAGGCGCCGGCAAAGGCCGGATTGGTGGCAATGCCTAGCCGGCGGGCCTTGCGGCGAAAGCGCACGCTCAAAATATCGAGCAGCAATTCCTTTCGGCCTTTCAGCCGCTGCGCCGATCGCGCGCGGCCGCATTGCCGCACCCAGGCCTTAGGCGCCATCTCCGCCGCCACCTGCAGCACGGCGTCGCGTACCTGCGGAAACAGATGCACGTGCTGGTGGCCGTCGATGAAGTCGGGCGGCCGGCCGAATGCTTTGATAAAGGCCCGCACTTGCTGCGCGACCTCGAGCGCCAGCCGCTCAGCGTCAAGCCGGCGGATCATCGCCGTTTGCATCATGGTTTGCATCGGCAGGAACAGGTCGTCGCGCAGCGGCGCAAAGTCCTCGCTCAGCGGCTTGAACGGCGCCGTCAGCGTGACATGCAGGCCGAGCGCGGCGCGCTTTCCGCCGCTATTGAGGTGGGCGAGCGCCGAGGCTTCCTTGGCATCGTTATGCGGCGCCGCCGTCATCACCGAGGTGGCGTTGAGCCGGCCGTGCACGATCAGTTCGCGGATGGCGGTGTTGACGCCCGGCGAAATGCCGTAATCGTCCGCGCACAGCCAGATCCGGCGCTGGGCGGGAGCCACGTTTGCGCTACTCGGCCGCGCGCGAGGACGCCGGCCGCGCTTTGGCGGAAGCATCCGCGTGTTTCACGCGGTGTTCGGCGACGAAGTAAACCGGGCGGCCTTGATCTCGGACAAAAGCTTGCCGATGTATTCACCCAGCACGCCGATCATGACGAGCTGCACGCCGCCGATCACCATCATGCCGACGACCAGCGAAGGATAACCGGGCACGTCCTTGCCGAACAGAAAGGTCTCGATCAGGATTTCGATGCCGAAGCATAGCGCGATCGCGGCCAATGCCAGGCCGAGCAGGCTGGCGATGCGCAGCGGCGCCACCGTGAACGAGGTCAGACCCTCGATCGACAGGCCGAGCAGCGTCCAGACATTCCAGGTGGTCGCGCCGTGCGCGCGCGCGGCCGGTTCGTAGTCGACGCGCACCTGGCGGAACCCGATCCAGCTCGCCAGTCCCTTGAAGAAACGGTTGCGCTCCGGCATCTGGCGCAGCGCCGCCGCCGCGCGCGGCGACAGCAAGCGGAAGTCGCCGGCGTCCTCGGGGATTTTCTGGCGCGCGCCCATGTTGATCAGCGCATAGAACCAGTGCACGCCGGTGCGGCGCAGCCAGGACTCGTTCTCGCGGTGCGCCTTGGCGGTATAGACCACGTCGTAACCGTCATCGAGCCAGCGTGCGACCAGCGTATCGACCAGATCGGGCGGATGCTGGCCGTCGCCGTCCATGAACAGCACGGCGCCGAGCCGGGCATGGTCGAGGCCGGCGAGCAAGGCCGCCTCCTTGCCGAAATTGCGCGACAGCGTGACCACCTGGACGTCGAGCGGATCGGCCGGCAGCGAATGGGCGATCTGGTTGGTGGCGTCGTTGCTGCCGTCGTCGACATAGACGACTTCGGCGGCCAGCTCGCGCTTGACCTTGAGCCAGCGCGCGACCTCGGCGATGCGCTCGTGCAGAGCGGCGAGGCCCTTGGCCTCGTTGAACACCGGCACGACGATCGACAGGCCGGGCGCGGATCGTTCCGCGCGGGTGGTTGATTTGGTCGGTTTCGCCGCCATTTCGCGTTGACCTGTTGGTTTCGGCGCGATCTATAGCGCATGGACCGCGCCCTGTCGCGCCCGCCTCAAAGTGCTATGAACCGCCAATGATTCCGGCGCCCCTGCAGAACATCCTCGACCGTCTTTCCGTGGCCTGGCACGAGCGCGCGGTCGCCCTCAAGGCGATCAGCTTCGCGCTGGTCGGCGTGGTCAATTCGGCGATCGATTTCAGCGTTTTCTCGGCTTCCTACTATTATTTCGGGTTGTCGATCATCGTGTCGCCAAGTGATCGCCTGGATGGTGGCGGTGAGCGGCTCCTACGTGATGAATTCGCTCATCACCTTCGCGGCCGAATCCGGCCGCATGCTCGGCGCGCGCACCTTTTTCAGCTTCGCGCTGTCGCAGTTCGGCGGCTTTCTCGCCAATACCGCCACGGTCTGGTGGCGGCGCTGTTCATCCCGGTCTGGGCCGGCAAACTGCTGGCGATCGGCGTGAGCTTCGTGGTCAACTTCGCGCTGTCGCATTTTGTGGTATTCCGGACGCGCCGTTGAAGCGACGCGAAAGTTGAGTTGAGGCTTCGATGCAACACGACAATAATCTGACGGCGCAGCGGCCGAGCTTCGTCACCCATCTCGAATGCGCCATGACCGGCGAGCGGCATGAGGCCGATCAGGTCCACAATCTGTCGCGCGCGGGCAAGCCGCTGCTGGTGCGCTACGATCTTGCCGGCGTCGCCAAGGCGCTGACCAAGGAAACGCTGGCCGCGCGCGCGCCCGATCTGTGGCGTTACCGCGAATTGCTGCCGGTGCGCGATCCGAAAAATATCGTCAGCCTGGGCGAGACCATGACGCCGCTGATCCGCATGCCGAAGCTGCAGCCAAACTCGGCGGCGGCGAGATCCTGGTGAAAGACGAAGGCCGCCTGCCGACCGGCTCGTTCAAGGCGCGCGGCCTGGTCATGGCGGTTTCGATGGCCAAAGCGCTCGGCATCAAGCACATGGCGATGCCGACCAACGGCAATGCCGGCGCCGCGCTGGCGGCCTATGCCTCGCATGCCGGCATCAAGACCACGATCTTCTGTCCGGAAGACACGCCGGAAGTAAACGTCAGCGAGATCGCGCTGCAAGGCGCGGCCGTCTATCGCGTCAACGGGCTGATCGACGATTGCGGCAAGATCGTCGGCGAGGGCAAAGCCAAAGTCGGCTGGTTCGACACCTCGACGCTGAAGGAGCCGTACCGGATCGAAGGCAAGAAGACGATGGGGCTGGAGCTGGCCGAGCAGCTCGGCTGGAGCGTGCCGGACGTGATCTTCTATCCGACCGGCGGCGGCACCGGGCTGATCGGCATGTGGAAGGCTTTCGCCGAACTGGAAGCGATCGGCTTCATCGGCAAAAAGCGCCCGCGCATGGTCGCGGTGCAGGCGGCCGGCTGCGCGCCGATGGTGAGCGCCTTCGAGGAGGGCGAGGAGCATGCGCCGCGCTGGGAGAACGCGCACACCATCGCCTCGGGCATCCGCGTGCCGCAGGCGATCGGCGATTTTCTGATTCTGCGCGCGGTGCGCGAGAGCGGCGGCTTCGCCATCGCGGTCGCCGACGACGCGATTACGCAGCGCTCGACGAGATGGCGCGCGAGGAAGGCTTCCTGCTGTGCCCGGAAGGCGCGGCCACTTACGCCGCCTACAAGCAGAGCCTGGCCGACGGGCGCGTCAAAAAAACCGATCAGGTGGTGCTGTTCAACTGCGCCAGCGGGCTGAAATATCCGCTGCCCAAGATCGAGCGCAAGCTCGATCGCATAAGCCGATCGACTACGCGATGTTGTAACTCAGAAGAGGACGCTACAACCCCGCCTCGAGCTTCGCGAACAGCGGATTGTCGCGCGAAAACACGTAGTCGAGATCGGCCACCGCGACCGCTTCGGCGCCGTTCTCGCGCAGGAAGCTGGTGAGCGCATAGACCTGATCGGGCGGGCAATGCAGCGTCAGCATGCCCGACGAGGTCGGCCCGCCGAACGGCGCGACGACGCCGAATTTCTCCTGCGCGGCATTCGACCAGCCGCGGCATCGCAGGCGGCAAAGCGCGCGCGCACTTCGCGGAAGGCGCGCGCCCGCGCCTGCGCGGCGATGCGGTCGAGAATCACCCGCGCGGTCTCGCGTTCGCTCGTTGCCCCAGTGGCGCGCCGCGCGCGGCGACCAGATTGGCCTGCGAGCGCAGGATGACGCCGTCCTCGACGACCTTCAGCCCGTTGGCGGCGAGCGTCGCGCCGCTGGTGGTGATGTCGACGATCATCTCGGCGGTGCCGGCCGCCGGCGCGCCTTCGGTCGCGCCCGAACTCTCGACGATGCGGTAATCGATGATGCCGTGAGCGGAGAAGAAACCGCGCGTCAGATTGATGTATTTGGTCGCCACCCGCATCTTGCGGCCGTGATGCTGGCGGAACGCGGTGCCGACGTCGTCCACGTCGGCCATGGTGCGCACGTCGATCCAGGCCTGCGGCACCGCGACCACGACATTGGCAAAGCCAAAGCCGAGGCCTTCGATCAGCACCACTCTGTTGTCGGCGTCGGGGATCATCTCGCGCACCAGGTCCTCGCCGGTGACGCCAAGATGCACGGCGCCGGCTGCGAGCTGCGCGGTGATCTCGGAAGCCGAAAGATAGGCCACCTCGACGCCGTCGAGCCCGGCGATGGCGCCGCGATAATCGCGCGCCCCGCGCGGCTTGATCAGGGTCAGGCCGGAGCGCGCGAAAAAGCTTTCCGCGTTTTCCTGCAGCCGGCCTTTCGCCGGCACGGCGATAACCAGAGGCGCGCTCATGCCGCGCCTCCATAGACCGAAAGCCGCTCGATCCAGGCGGCGAAGCCGACCGCCGCGATCGGCGCAGGCGTGCCCAGCCGGGTGAACAGTCCGTCGTAGCGGCCGCCGGCGACCAGCGGATCGCCGGTGCGGGTCGGGTCGGTCAATTCGAACACGAAGCCGGTGTAATAATCGAAGCCGCGGCCGAACGCGGTGGAAAAGCGCACGCGCTTGAAATCGATGCCGCGCGCGGCGAGGAATCCGGCGCGGCTTTCGAACAGGTCGATCGCCGGGCCCAAGCGCCGTCATGTTGCCTTCGCCGGCGAGGGCGCGCAGTTCGGCCGCCGCTTCGTCGGGATCGCCTTGGATCGCGAGAAAGCGCTCGATCAGCCCGCGCACGTCGCGCGGCAGTTTGGCGCTGGCGCCGAGCGCCGACTGTTCGAGGAAGCGCTCCGCGATCTCGGCAACCGAGCGGCCGCCGACGGCGTTGATGCCGGCGATCGACAGCAGATCGGTGACCAGCGCATGCGCGCCTTTCGGATCGGAGCCGGCGAGCGCCGCCAGCACGCCCTGATATTCGGGCCGCGAATTGTTGCCGCCGAGAACCAGCCGGTCGAGGTCCTGCGCCAGATTGGTCTTGCGGTTGAAATCCTTCACCAGCCGCCGCTTCCAGGCCGGCGGCAGATCAAGCCCGGCGATCAGGCCGGCGAACAGCGCGACGTCGCCGATGCGGATGTCGGGCGCAGCCAGTCCGTAATGCGCGGTCGCCTCCAGCCCGAGCGAGAGCATCTCGGCGTCGGCCGCCGCCTTATCGGCTCGTCCGAACGACTCGATGCCGGCTTGCGGGAATTCGCTCGGCCGTCGCTGCGGTGGCGGAACACCGGACCGAGATAGCAATAATCCGGCCGGCTTGCCGGCCAAAGGCGAGGCGAGATAGTCGAGCGACACCGGAATGGTGAGATCGGGCCGCAGGCAGAATTCGCCGCCGCCGGGCGCGGTGGTCAGGTACATGCGTCGTGCGGATGTCCTCGCCGGATAGGTCGAGGAACGGCTCGGCCGGCTGCAGGATGGCGGGCGCAATACGGGCGTAGCCGGCGCGCTCATAAGAGGCGACCAGCGCCTCCGCCCGCGCGTCGGGCCGTTTCGAATCGGTGGTTACGCTCGCGTCCATCATTGTTCCAAGCATGGGATTGCGGCGGCCATTTAACACGGGCGGCTTAAGGATTCGACGCCGATCGCCCCATGGCCTTAACGCAGGCCCGCCGCAAACGCTTGGCGTCGTTAACGAATTTTGACAGCCCCGCAAGCAGCACGCGCGCGCGTTCCAATCCACAGCCGCGCCGTGTGCTAAGTGCTGGAACGAGTAAGACAATTTCAACGCAACCGGCGTTGAATGGCGGCCATGGGGAGCTCAAGAATGACCGAGCCGGTCTCGCGCGACGTGGTCGATGCCTTTTACAAGGCCTACGCCGAGCGGGACATCGACAACATCGCGCCGTTCATCGACGACGATGTGGAATGGACCATCAGCGGGCCGGTCGATGTCCTGACCTTCGCCGGGACTCTTCACGGCAAGGCGGCGGTTCTCGACCTGATGGGGCGGCTGGTGCCGGAGGTTTTCCAGGTCTTCTGCTTCGTGCCGAGCACGCTGCTGGTGGAAGGCGACAAGGTGGCGACGCTCAATCGTCTGTGGGCCAAGCGCACCGAAGACGGCCGCGTCATCAGCTACCGGCTGGCGCACTTCATGCGTTTCGCGCGCGGCAAGGTGGTCGAAAATCTCTCGCTGATCGACAGCTTCGACGCGGTCGAGCAGGTGCTCGGCCACCCGCTTGCCATGCAGGCGGACCGAACCGGTGCTGCCAGTCATGGGGTGAGCGCTATGAGCAATGCCGTGCCGCGCGCTGTCGTCGAAGCGTTCTACGCCGCCTATGCCGCCCGTGACATCGCCAGAATAGCGCCATTCCTCGCCGACGACGTGCAATGGACGATCAGCGGGCCGGTCGACCATTTGAGATTCTGCGGAACGCATCGCGGCAAGGCGGCGGTGCTCGATTTGATCGAGCGCCAAGTGCCGGCTGTCCTGCGTACCTTCAGCTTTGTGCCGGACAGCATCGTGGTGGATGGCGAACACGTCGCGATGCTCAGCCGCCAGTCGTCGAAACGGGCGGTTGACGGCCGCGTCATCAGCTACCGGGTTGCGAATTTCTTGCGGTTTCGTGACGGCCAGGTGGTCGAAAATCTCTCGCTGCTCGACAGCTTCGACGCCGTCGAGCAGGTGCTCGGCCATCCGCTCGACGTGCGCGGCGGCCGCGCCGTGCCGGGCCATCGGGCCGCCCTGTAGACGGCACGCTTTCATCGTTCCATCGGGATGTTATTATCGCGCCGTCGCATTTGCGACGGAGGGCATGCCATGGTTCGTCGGTTCTGCTTGATTGCCGGCTTGCTGATTGCCACCGCGCCCGCCTTGGCGGTCGACCTGCCGACCCGCAAGGCGGGCCTGTGGGAAGTGACGATGGAATTCCAGGGCAGCAGCAAATTGCCCGTGCAATCCATGAAGCAATGCACCGACGCGGCCTCCGACAAATTGATGACCTCTAATTTCGGCGGCTCGGCCGAGAAAAACTGCTCGAAGCAGGACATCAAGAATTCCGGCGGCACCATCACCATCGACTCGGTCTGCTCGTTCGGCGGCAACACCAGCACGTCGCACGCGGTGGTCAGCGGCGACTTCAACAGCGCCTATACCGTGGACGTGGTCAGCAAGCGCGAGGGCGCCGCGCCCTCGGGCCAGCGGGCCTACGGTAAATCGCACATGAAGATCGCGGCCAAATGGGCCGGGCCCTGCGCCGCGGGTCAAAAGCCCGGCGACATCGTCATGAGCAACGGCAGGACCATGAACGTGCTCGATCTGCAAAAGGGCGCGCCGCCGCGCAGGCCTTGACGCGCAAACTTTAAAACGGCTGGTTTTGCCGGCTCACGGTGACGTCGACCGTGATGCCGAGAAATTCCGTGGGCGCGCCGGTGAAGATGCCGGAAATCGGGATCGCCTGCGACGGATCACGCGTCACCGCCACGCGAATGAGATTTTCGCCGGCGATCAGGCCGTTGGTCGGGTCGTATTCGACCCAGCCGGCGCCCGGAATATAGACGTCGGCCCAGGCATGCGTTGCGCCAGCGCCCTGCATGGCGGCGCCGCCGTCGAGCTTTGGATCGTACAGATAGCCGGTGACGAAGCGCGCGCCGAAGCCGAGGCTGCGCGCCGCCTCGATGAAAAGCAGCGCGAAGTCGCGGCAGGTGCCGCTCTTCTTCTCCAGCGTTTCGATCGGCGACTGGGTACCTTCCTCGTAGCGCTCGGCATAAGCGAACTCGCCGCGGATGGCGCCGTTCATGTTGGAGAGCAGATTGTAGGTCGGCAGCGGCTGCGGGCTGGCAAAACGTTTGGCCCAGGCGTCCACCACGCCGCGCGGATCGGGATAATGCCGGTCGAGCAGGCGGCCGAGATCGCCGCGGTCGTTGGCCGAATAGACGAAGGGATACATTTGCGCTTCGGGCGCGATCGGAAAAGTCGGCCGCGCCAGCCCGTAGCGTTCCAGATGCAGCGTGCTGACGATGGTGAGCTCGGCGGCGGCTTGCGTGAACGCGACCTGCGCCACCGAATTTCCGAACACGTCGTGCATCCAGTTGAGCGTGCCGGGCGGCGACAATGTCAGTTCGGCGTCGACCAGATGCAGATCGTGGCTGTCGCGCGGCCGCAGCATCAGCCGGTGCGGCCCGAAAAAGACCGGGCGAGCATAGCGATAGGTGGTCGCGTGGCGGACCGTCAGGTGTTTCATGCGAGTGGGGTGTGCCGTCAGCCTTGCGGCGACTCTACGTCATCGAATTGCGGCGGGCGAGCGAGTTGGTCCGGCTTTTTCCCGGCCGGTGCGGGTGCGGACGATGAAGTTTGCTGTGGCGGCAAAGATTTGGGCAAAGGCTTGAACTCGCAGCCGGTGTGACGCTGCATCGTTTGTTGCACTGGATCGGCCCAACGCGTGGCCACGGCGCTTCTCCCGGACGCTTTTTCTGATTGAGGGAGAAATGCGTGGGCGCGCCGTTGGTTCCGGCGGCGGCGAGGTTGATGTGAAATTTAATGGAAGACGTCAGCCGAGCTTGTGGCGGGCGAGCAATTTGCGAACGGCGTCGACCAGTTCGCTTTCTTTCACCGCGACCTGCGCCTCGGCCTGCTTTTTGAGGTATTCGTCGCGGTCCTTGAGGTCGCTGGGCGCGGAGCCTGCGATCAGGTCCCGGAATTGCACTTCGCCCTTGGCCTTTTCATCGGGCCCCTGGATGACGGCGCAAGGGCTGCCGCGCCTGTCGGCATATTTGAGCTGCTGGCCGATGCCGTGTTTGGGATTGCCGAGATAAAGCTCGGCGCGGATGCCGGCGTTGCGCAACGTCGTGGCGAGCTTCTGCGACGCTTGCACGTTCTCGGCGCCGAACACCGTGACCAGCACCGGACCCGCCGATGGCTTTGCATCGAGCTTGCCGAGCGCGGTTAGCGCCGCCTGCAGGCGGGACACGCCGATGGAAAATCCGGTCGCCGGCACCGGCTCGCCGCGGAAGCGCGACACCAGCCCGTCGTAACGCCCGCCGCCGCCGACCGAGCCGAAGCGCACTGGGTCGGCCTTTGTCGTCCTTGATCTCAAACGTCAGCTCAACTTCGTAGACCGGGCCGGTGTAATATTCGAGGCCGCGGACGACGGAGGGATCAATCGTTGATACGATCCTCATAGCCGGCATGCGGCTACTAATTTTTGCTATCTCTTCAAGTTCGGCAACGCCGGCTTGGCCCGTAGGGCTTTTCGCGAGATAGATATCGCGCAGCAGCAATTGTTTCTTGCCAGTCTCTGCGTTGTTCAATCACACCCAAGACAATTTGAATGTCTGCAGCCTTTAGACCTGCGCCCTTGGTATGATCGCCGCTTTCATCCGTACGGCCTTCACCTAAAAGGTCCGTAACGCCGGTCAAGCGCAGCCGATCGAGCTTGTCGATTGCGCGCAATACCGTAAGGCGCCGTCCCGCGTTCTCTTCGCCGCCGATGTCCGATGGCCTCCATCACGCCATCAAGTACCTTCCGATTATTCACCTTCACCACATACCTGCCGCGCGGAATGCCCAGCGCCTCCATCGTGTCCGCCGCCAGCATGCACATCTCGGCGTCGGCGGCCATGGTCGGCGGAGCCGACAGTGTCGGCGTCGAACTGCATGAACTGGCGGAAGCGGCCCGGGCCCGGCTTCTCGTTGCGATAGACATAGCCGAAGCGATACGAGCGGTAGGGCAGCGCGAAGTTTCTGGAAATTCTCCGCCACGTAGCGCGCCAGCGGCGCGGTCAGGTCGTAGCGCAGGCGAGAGCCACTGCTCGTCGTCGTCCTGGAACGAGAACACGCCCTCGTTCGGCCGGTCCTGGTCGGGCAGGAACTTGCCGAGCGCGTCGGTGTATTCGATCGCCGGCGTCTCCACCGGCTCGAAGCCGTAGCGCTCGAATTGCAGGCGGATTTTCTCCACCATGTCGCGCGTCGCGGCGATCTCGGCCGGTCCCGCGGTCGGCGAGCCCGCGCGGCAGGCGGGCCTTCAATTTGGCCGGTTTCTTGGGTTTGTCGTTCATCAGGGCCTACATATACAGGAAATCTTGATAGCTAATCGCCGACTTGTGCCTGCCATACAAGCGTTTATGCGTTAAGCTCCCCGGAATTGTTGGATGCCCGGCACGGTGCCGGGCATGACAAAAGGCAACGGTGCGGCCCATGGCCAAGTCCTCGGCTCAGACGAAAACCACTCACGTCCCGAACGACCTTGAAGCCTTCTTCATGCCGTTCACGGCCAATCGGGCCTTCAAGGCGCGGCCGCGGCTGATCGCGCGCGCCAAGGACATGCACTATTACAGCGCCGACGGCCGGGCGATCCTCGACGCCGCCGCCGGCCTCTGGTGCACCAATGCCGGCCATAACCGCGATCCGATCGTGCAGGCGATCCAGGCCCAGGCCGCCGAGCTCGATTTCGCGCCGACCTTCCAGTTCGGCCACCCGCGCGCCTTCGAATTGGCCAGCCGTATCGCCGCGCTCGCGCCAGCCGATCTCGACCATGTGTTCTTCTGCAATTCCGGTTCGGAAGCGGCCGACACCGCGCTGAAAATCGCGCTCGCTTATTGGGTCGCCAAGGGGCAGGGGCAGCGCACGCGCTTCATCGGCCGCGAGCGCGCCTATCACGGCGTCGGCTTCGGCGGCATGGCGGTCGGCGGCCTCGCCAACAACAGAAAAGCCTTCGGCGCGATGATGCCGGGCGTCGATCATTTGCCGCACACCTACAACCGCGAGCAGCAGGCGTTCTCGAAAGGCGAGCCGGAGTGGGGCGCCCATCTCGCGGACGATCTCGAGCGTCTCGTCGCGTTGCATGGCGACACCACCATCGCGGCGGTGATCGTCGAGCCGATGGCGGGGTCGACCGCGGTGCTGCCGCCGCCGAAAGGCTATCTCGAGCGGCTGCGCGCGATCTGCGACAAATACGGCATCCTGCTGATCTTCGACGAGGTCATCACCGGCTTCGGCCGCCTCGGACATGCCTTCGCGGCGGAACGCTACGGCGTGACGCCCGACATGATCACGTTCGCCAAGGGCGTGACCTCAGGCAGCGTGCCGATGGGCGGCGTGATCGTGACGAACGATATCCACGACGCGTTCATGCACGGTCCCGAACACGTCATCGAATTCTTCCACGGCTATACTTACTCGGCGCATCCGCTCGCTTGCGCGGCGGGTCTGGCGGCGCTCGATCTCTACCGCGACGAAGATCTGTTCGCGCGCGCCAAGAAGATCGAGCCGATGTGGTACGACGCCGCGATGACGCTCAAGGGCACGCCGAAGGTGCTCGACATCCGTTGCGTCGGATTAACCGCCGCGATCGATCTCGCGTCGCGGCCCGACGCGGTGGGCAAGCGCGGCTACGAGGCGATGGAACGCGGCTTCCATGACGACGGCATCATGTTCCGCATCGTCGGCGACTCGATTGCCGTGACGCCGCCGCTGATCGTCAGCGAAAGCCAGATCGGCGAGATTTTCGAGAAGATCGGCAAGATCATCAAGGCAGTGGCGTAGGGCGCGACCAGCTTAAGGCGCCTTCGCAAACGACGGCTTGGGCAGCAAAATCGCCCAGCCGACAGTGGTGACGTTGCCGCCGCGCAGATCCTTGAGCACGAACGGTATCTGCACGGCGGCGTCGGCGGCCACGGTGCGCAATTCAACCGGCATGACCTTGGGATCGCCGGCGGTCCACACCACCAGCGCGCCGCGCGCTTTGAGGTCGTTGAGATCGATCCAGGGCGCGCGCGCCGGCTTGCCGTCGACCAGCGTGCGCGGATGGCTCGGCGCATAATGCTCGACATTGCCGCCGTCCCACATGCTGCCGATCACATAGAGCGGCGCCTTGCCGGTGACGGCGCGATAGCGGTCCGAGAGTTCGCGGGCGAGAGCCTCGCCGGGAAAGAACACCGCGCGGTAGCGGTGATCGAAATTCGGCAGCACCGCGTAATTGGCGATGAAGGCGAGCGCGAGCCCGCAAAAAACCACGGCCCAGATGACGACGATGCGGCCGAGCCGCAGGCTATCGAGCGCGCGTTGCGCGGTCAGCACCAGCCAGACGCCGAGGAACAGCCAGAGCGGATAGCCCCACATCGCGACGGTGCCGCGGCCGCTTATCCGCCGACAGCGCCAGCACCGTCACGATCGGCCCGAAGGCGAGCCAGGTCGACGATGCGGCGGTCGAAATCATCGGCATTGGCCGCTTTAGGCTCGCTGCCGCGTGGCAAAAACAGCGGCGCCGCGATCAGCAGCGACGGAATCAGAAAGAACAACTGGCTGACCGCGAATTGCAGCCGGATGCCAGAGATGGTCGATCAGCCCGCGCGAGGGCAGCGCGCGGTGCTCGGCATAAGCAAAGGGCAGGAAATCGTTCTGCACCAGCCACACCAGATGCGGCGCCATGGTGATGAGCGCGGCGGCGAGCGCGATGTAGGGTCCGGGCGTCGCCAGGCTCTTGCGGGCGTCGCGGTCGACAAACAGAAACAGCGCCATCGGCGCCGCCAGCACCAGCACGAAATATTTCGCCCACAAGCGACAGGCCGACCGCCAGGCCCAGCAGCAGCCAGTCCATTATCTGCCGGCCGCGTAACGCGCGATGCAGGGCAAAGCCGGCCAGCGCCCAGAACGGCAACTGGACGACATCGTGATTGAATTTAGCCGAGGTGTAATTGAGGTAATGCAGGCCGTCGACGATCAGTACCGCTACCAGCGCGCCGAGCGGGCCGATCAGCGGCCGCGCCATCGAATAGACGAGGGCGAGAGCCGCCACCACCGCCACTTGCGCCAGCAGGTAATAGGCGACGTCATGACCGATGGTCAGGTTTGCGGTCTCGACCAGCCACCAGGGCAGCGGCGGCAATTTGTCGTAGCCGAGTTGCCATTCGCGCCCGTACATCAGCGCTTCGATCAGATCGAGCGGCAGATTGGGGTAGAGCAGCGTCGGGAGCGCGGTCCAGACAACGGCGTGCAAGCCCAAGAATGCCGCCAAGGCCCGCCCGGGATAGGCGGCGATCCAGGCCAGCAAAGGCAGGCGGCGGGATGCCGGCATCGTGTCGGGTTCCGAAAGCACTCAACTTCCTGCGAATAACGGACGAATTGGCGTTATCATAGCAGGTGTTCGAGGTTGCGCGGACCCGTGGCGTGATGGACATTGGGGCCTGGGGGCGCGAATCACCTGAATTGCGCGGCATTTAGCGGGACCGTCCCCGGGAAAAGCTTGATGCGTCGGATCAGCGCCATTTTCATCGCGGTTTGCATGGTGCTCATCGCCGCCTCGATCGGCGCCGTGCTCTATCTCGGCCTCAAGCTGGACGGCCGCACCTCGGCCATCGTCGCGCTTGGCGCGCTGAGTGGTCATGGCGCTTTATCAACGCCGTCAGCAGCCGGCTGCGCGATCGTGGCGATCTCGGCGACCAGATCGCCGACCTGTCGCGCGGCACCGCCGACCTCGCCCGCCAGGTGGCCGAGATGTCGCGCCGGCTCGGCACCGTGGAAACCCGCGTCGACAAATCGGCGAACAAGGCGCGCGGCGCGGCCGATCCGATCGCCGCCGAAATCGGCGAATTGGGCACGCTGGTGCGCCAGATCGCCGAAACCGTCGCCAGCCACGCCGCTTTGCTCGCAGCAGCAGGGCGCATCGCCGGCCCGGCAACCACGCCGCTCGACGGCCATCGCTCGACGGCGCGCTCACGCTCGAGCGAAAGCGACGCCGTCGGCGGGCCGCCGCGTTTCGCTCGCTCAGCCGCGAGGGCATCGCCGATCTGATCGGCAAGGCGGTCGACGCCAACCGCATCGATCTTTATCTGCAGCCGATCGTCACGCTGCCGCAGCGCAAGGTGCGCTACTACGAGGCGCTGTCGCGCCTGCGCACCGAGGAAGGCGACGTCATCACCGCCGGCGACTTCATCGAGTGCGCCGAAAGCGTCGGCTTGATGCCGAAGATCGACAATCTGCTGCTGTTCCGCTGCGTGCAGGTGACGCGCCGCCTGCAATTGAAAAACCGCGACGTCGGCCTGTTCTGCAACGTCAGCGCCACGACGCTGAGCGATGCGACTTTCTTCCAGCCAGTTCCTCGATTTCATGGACGCCAACCGCGCGCTCAACAACGCGCTGATGTTCGAGTTCACGCAAAGCGCCTATCGCGCGTTCGGGCCGCTCGAGCACGAAAGCCTGGCGGCGCTGGCCGAGCGCGGCTTCCGCTTCTCGATGGATCACGTCACCGATCTGCGCATGGAGCCGAAGGAACTGGCCGACCGCGCGTTCCGCTTCCTCAAGGTGCCGGCCAAGCTGCTGCTCAATCCGGCGGCCAACGCGCAGAGCGACATCCATCCCGGCGATCTCGCCGACCTGCTGGCGCGCTCCGGCATCGATCTCATCGCCGAGCGCATCGAAAGCGAAAGCATGGTGGTCGATCTGCTCGACTACGACGTGCGCTTCGGCCAGGGCTTCCTGTTCTCGCCGCCGCGGCCGGTGCGGGCCGAGGCCCTGCAAGGCGCGCCCGCCACCGCCGAGGCAGGCAAACCGGCTGCCGAGGCGCACGAACGAATTGGCCGCGGCCGGCGCTGCGCTCCGGCTAGTCGATCTTGCCGCCCTTCATCCCGCATTTCTCGGCGCTGGCGCCCGATTACGACGTGCTGCTGTGCGACGTCTGGGGCGTGGTGCATAACGGCGTCGCAGCCTCGCCGCCTGCCTGCGACGCGCTGATGCATGCGCGCGCGCGCAGGCGCCACAGTCATCCTGATCACCAACGCGCCGCGCCCGAGCGAGGCGGTGGCGCGCCAGCTCGACCGGCTGCATGTGCCGCGCGAGGCCTACGACGCCATCGTCTCATCCGGCGACGTCACCCGCGCCGTGATCGCGGCGCGGCCGGGCCAAAGCCTGTTCCATCTCGGCCCCGAGCGCGACCGCTCGATCTTCAGCGGGCTCGACGTGCGCTTCGCGCCGCTGGAGAACGCCGACTACGTGGTCTGCTCCGGGCTCGACGATGACGAGGTCGAGACGCCGGAGGATTATCGCGCGCGGCTGCGAAGCCATGCTCGCGCGCAAGCTGTTCATGGTCTGCGGCAATCCCGACGTGGTGGTGGAGCGCGGCGCCGCGGCTGGTCTATTGCGCCGGCGCCATCGCCGATCTCTACGCCGGCATGGGCGGCGAGGTGCTCTATGCCGGCAAGCCCTATCGGCCGATCTACGATCATGGCGCTGGCGAAGGCGGAAGCGGCGCTGGGCCGCAAGGTGCGCGGCCGAGCCGCGTGCTGGCGATCGGCGATTCGCTGCGCACCGATCTCAAAGGCGCGCGCGCCATCGGCGTCGATTTTCTGTTCGTGACCTCGGGCATTCACGCCGAGGAGCTGGGCGGCCGCGAGCAGCCCGACAGCGCGGCGCTCAACGCGACGTTCGCCGCCGCCGGCGCGATGCCGAAAGCGGTGATGCGGGAATTGATGTGGTGAGATCAGGACGTAGGCGGGCCGCGGGCGGCGTGGGCTTGACGCTGAACACCGCGTCGATCTTGCTCTTGAGCGTCTGCGCGTTGAACGGCTTGACGATATAGTTCGACACGCCGGCCTTCTTGGCCGCGATCACGTTCTCGGTCTTCGATTCCGCCGTCACCATGATGAACGGCATCTGCGCCAGGTTCGGGATCGGCGCGCACTTCCTGCAACAGGTCGTAGCCGGTCATCGGCTCCATGTTCCAGTCGGAGATCACCAGGCCGTATTTGCGCGTGCGCATCTTGGCGAGCGCCGCGGTGCCGTCATTGGCTTCGTCGATATGCTCGAAGCCGAGCTGCCGCAGCAGATTGCGGATGATGCGGATCATCGTGTTGTAATCGTCGACGATCAGAATCGGCATCGAAACATCGACAGCCATAGTACCAACCAAGCCCGTACTGGGCTCCCCCTAGCGATGCGGGAACGTAGCCGGCGGCCTTGAATATCCGGTTAATTTGAAACTTTGTTAACCGCGCGCTAACCGTATCGGAGCCGCCTGCAAGATCGAATGTGACGCAAAAATGAGCAGAACAATTTCCTTCCACATCGCCCGCGACGGCGCACAAAGCACCGGTATTGCGCGTCGAGATCGGCCCGTTGCGCGGCGCCGTGGTGGCGATCGGCAATTTCGACGGCGTGCACCGCGGCCACCGCGCCGTGATCGGCGCCGCGCTCAGCGCGCCAAGGCGCTCGGGCGCAAGGCGGCCGCGCTCACCTTCGCGCCGCATCCGCGGCTTTTCCTGCGGCCGCAGGACACGCTGTTCCAGCTCTCGAGCGAACGCGACAAATTGCGCCTGCTGGCGGCGAGCGGGCTCGATGGCGCCATCGTCATGAATTTCAACGCGCGGCTTGCCGCCACCTCGGCGGAAGATTTCATCGCGGACATCCTGGTCGGCCGCTTCGGCATCGGCGGCGCCGCCATCGGTTTCGATTTCCATTTCGGCAATAACCGCAAAGGCTCGCCGGCTTATCTTGAGCGAGCAGGGCGCCCGGCTCGGCTTTGCTGTCGACATCGTGCCGCCGCTCGAGGACGAGGGCCGCCCGGTGTCTTCCGGCGCGGTGCGCGCGGCGCTGAGCCAGGGCAAGGTGGTGGAGGCGGCCGAACTGCTCGGCGCGCCCTGGTTCGTCTCCGGCGAGGTGATCCATGGCGAAAAACGCGGGCGCGATCTCGGTTTTCCCACCGCCAATCTGAGGCTCGATCCGTCCTGCGGCCTCAAGCACGGCATTTACGCGGTGCGCGTCGTCCGTCGGCGGCAAGCGTCATGACGGCGTGGCGAGCTTCGGCGTGCGGCCGATGTTCGACGCCGGCGCGCCGCTGCTGGAAGTTTTCCTGTTCGATTTCGACGGCGACCTCTACGGGCAGATGATCGACGTCGCCTTCATCGGCTGGATCCGCCACGAGCAAAAATTCGATTCGGTCGAGGCGCTCAAGCGCCACATGCTGGCGGACGGCGCGCAGGCCCGCGACGCGCTCAAGCGCGCGGGCAAGGTTTTTCCGGAGTTGGGTGAGATTTGATTTCTTATCCCTCCCCCGCTTGCGGGGGAGGGTGGCGAGCAACGCGAGCCGGGTGGGGGCGCTTAAAGCATAACCCCACCCCGGCGCTTCGCGCCGACCCTCCCCTTTCAGGGGAGGGATAAGAAAGTCTCAGCCTTTCCGCCGCCGAATCGGCCTGCTACTAAGCGCCCCATGTCAGAGCCGAAGTCCGAAACAAAGCGCGATTATTCCGAGACGCTGTTCCTGCCGCAGACGGATTTCCCGATGCGCGCCGGCCTGCCGCAGCGCGAGCCGGAAATCCTTAAAGCTTGGCAGGAGCGCGACCTCTACGGGCAGCTGCGGGCGTCGGCCAAGGGCCGCGACAAATTCATCTTGCACGACGGCCCGCCTTACGCCAACGGCCCGATCCATATTGGCACCGCGCTCAACAAGATTCTGAAGGACATGGTGACGCGCAGCCAGCAGATGCTCGGCTACGACTCGAACTACGTGCCGGGCTGGGACTGCCACGGGCTGCCGATCGAATGGAAGATCGAGGAAGAGAACTACCGCTCCAAGAACAAGAAGAAGCCGGACCTCTCCGACCCGGCGGCGATGGTGGCGTTCCGCCAGGAGTGCCGCGCCTATGCCGAGCATTGGCTCAACGTGCAGCGCGAGGAGTTCAAGCGGCTCGGCGTCACCGGCGACTGGGACCATCCCTATTTGACGATGAGCTTCCCGGCCGAGGCGCAGATCGCGCGCGAGCTGATGAAATTCGCGGCCAACGGCACTTTGTATCGCGGCAGCAAGCCGGTGATGTGGAGCGTCGTTGAAAAGACCGCGCTGGCGGAGGCCGAGGTCGAGTACGAGGACTACACCTCAGATACGGTGTGGGTGAAGTTTCCGGTATTGAAGCATAAAGAATTCAAACAAGGGGGCCGCCTACAACTCGGCGAGAATATTCCAGTCATGTCGCAATTCCAGGATGACATGATGAGCGCAGCGGTTCTGATCTGGACTACAACGCCATGGACGCTCCCAGGCAATCGAGCAATCAGCTATAGCGACGAGCTCGAATACGTTCTTGTCGAAGCAGATGGCCCAATTCCCACAAATCGTCAGCTTCGAATAAAGGCCGAGAATTTAACTGCTGAAGAAATTGAAGCAGCAGAAATTAGCGGGGTGTCACTTGCTGCCTATGCTGATGGAGCCACTAAGGAAGCGTATTACAAACAAAAGAATGTATTTCTCGGACAAGGTGAACGCCTCCTTCTAGCAAAAGAACTGCTCAATGGCGTTATGCATGTTGCGAGGGCGACGAACGTTAGGATCATAAGAAGCGTGTCGGCAGAAGAACTTTCTGGCCTAATCTGCGCGCATCCGCTCCGCGAAAGTGGATACGATTTTGATGTACCCTTGTTGAAGGGCGATCATGTAACGGCGGAAGCTGGCACAGGCTTTGTTCACACGGCGCCCGGACATGGTCGTGAAGACTTTGAAGTGTGGACTGCAAATGCGCGTGCCCTGGAAGCGCGCGGGATTAACACCGCGATCCCATATACCGTCGATGAAAACGGCGCCTTTACTGAGGCTGCGCCAGGGTTCACGGGTATACGCATCATCAACGATAGTGGCGAAAAGGGTGATGCTAACAATGCAGTAATAGAGGCTTTGAAAAGTGCCAGGATGCTTTTCGCAAAAGGCGTTCTTAGGCACCAATATCCACATTCGTGGCGATCAAAGAAACCGGTGATTTTCCGGAATACGCCGCAATGGTTCATCGCGATGGATAAGCCAGTTGCTGGGATCGAGTTTACTGCGGGCGTAATTGCCGATCTAGCCGCTGATAAATTTCGAAGTAAGACATTAAGAGAGGTCGCACTCGGAGCTATCGCTATGACGCGATGGGTTCCCGATGCAGGACAAAACCGCATCACGGGCATGATCGCCGCGCGTCCCGATTGGGTGATTTCACGACAGCGTGCGTGGGGGGTGCCTATAGCTGTTTTTATAAAAGAAAAGCCCGATGGCTTTGTTTCCATTATGCGTGACAAAAAAATAAACAAACGCATCACAAAAATTTTTGAAAAAGAGGGTGCTGACGCGTGGTACAAAGAAGGTGCCCGCGAACGGTTCCTCAGATCGCGCGCAAAAGAAGGTTGGAAGAAAGTCGACGACATTCTCGACGTCTGGTTCGACTCCGGTTCGACGCACGCCTTCGTGCTGGAGGACGCCAAGCATTTTCCCTCGCTCGCCGGCATCAAGCGCAAGCGCGACGGCGGCAAGGACGCCGTGCTCTATCTCGAAGGCAGCGACCAGCACCGCGGCTGGTTCCAGTCGTCTCTTTTGGAATCCTGCGGCACGCGCGGGCGCGCGCCCTTCGATGTCGTCGTGACGCACGGCTTCACCCAAGCCGAGGACGGCCGCAAAATGTCGAAGTCGCTCGGCAATACCATCGCGCCGCAGGACGTGATCAAGCAATCCGGCGCCGACATCCTGCGGCTGTGGGTCGCCTCGTGCGACTACTGGGACGACCAGCGCATCGGCCCCGAAATCCTCAAGACCACGACCGACACCTACCGCAAGCTGCGCAACACCGTCCGCTGGATGCTCGGCTCGCTGGCGCATTTCCATGAGAATGAGCGCGTCAAGTTCGAGGCCATGCCTGAGCTGGAGCGGTTGATGCTGCACCGCTTGAGCGAGCTCGACGAATTGGTGCGCAAAGCCTACGCGGAATTCGATTACAAGCGCATCTTCGCGGCGCTCAGCGCCTTCATGACCGCGGACCTCTCGGCGTTCTACTTCGACATCCGCAAGGACGTGCTCTATTGCGATCCCTATTCTTCGGTGACGCGCAAGGCCTGCCTGACGGTGCTCGACCATCTGTTCCGCTGCACGGTCACCTGGATCGCGCCGCTGTTGTGTTTCACGGCGGAAGAAACCTGGACCTCGCGTTATGGCGCCGGTGCCAAGTCCGTGCATCTGGAAACCTTCCCCGAGGTGCCGGCGGCCTGGCGCGCCGACACATTGGCCGACAAGTGGAAGAAAGTTCGCGCCGTGCGCCGCGTCGTCACCGGCGCGCTGGAGATCGAGCGCGCGCAAAAACGCATCGGCTCCTCGCTCGAAGCGCACCCGATCGTGCACGTGTCGAACGAGGACGTGTTCGAAGCGGTCGCCGATATCGATCTACCGGAGGTCTGCATCACTTCGGCCGCGACTTTGGTGAAGGGCGAGGGACCGGCCAATGCCTTCCGTCTGCCGGATGTTGCCGGCGTCGCGGTCATTCCCAATCTGGCCGAAGGCACCAAGTGCGCGCGCTCGTGGAAGATTCTCACCAATATAGGCGCCGATCCCGATTACCCGGATGTCTCGCCGCGTGATGCCAAGGCGCTGCGCGAATGGAAAGCCATGCGCAAGGCGGCGGAATAATGCGCGGCTATCTTTTTGGCCCGCTGACGAAATTCGGCGTCGTCATCGCGGCCATCGCCTGCCTGCTCGATCAGGCCAGCAAAATTTATCTGCTCAAAGCCCTCGATCTCGCCAATAACCCGATCCGTCTCGGCCCGTTTTTCGACTTCGTGCTGACCCGCAACACCGGCATCAGTTACGGCCTGTTCCAGACGCAAGGGGAACTCGGCCAATGGGTCCTGCTCGGCTTCAAGGCGGCTGGCGGTGCTGGTGCTATGGATCTGGCTGGCGCGCTCGCAGAATCGCTTAACCGCGCTGGCGCTCGGCCTCATTATCGGCGGGGCGGTGGGCAATGCCATCGACCGGCTGGCCTATGGTTGGGTCGCGGACTTCGTGTTTTTTCACGTTTCCGGGGCCAATTGGCGCTTCAACTGGTACGTTTTTAACCTAGCCGATGTAGCCATCGTTGCCGGGGTCATGGCCCTGCTGTATGAATCCCTGGCCGGGGATCGCGCCCAAAAAGCGCCCTGATCCGCGGCAATATTCCGGGTCGAAGCGCGCTTCTTTTCGTCAGGATCCGAGTGCCAGAGGTCAGTTTCGCATGACAGAACGGCCGACACGCCCGACCGCGAATTTCACCGCCCGCGCGGCTTTGTGCCTGACGCTCGGCGGTGCCTTGCTGGCGAGTTCCTTGCCGGCGCGCGCTGAGGACGACGTTCCTATCGATACAAAAATCTTGCGCGGCATCATGTCGAGCCTCGGTCTCAAACGCGGCGACGAATCCGGCATCAATTATCAGGAACGCGCACCGCTGGTCATTCCGCCCTCAAGCACGCTGCCGCCGCCGGAAAATTCCAGCGCGGCGATCGCCCGCAACCCGGCTTGGCCGAAAGATCCGGAAATTGCCACGCGCAAGGCCGAAGCTGAGCGCGAGCGCGACGCAGGCCGCGACAGCAGCAACAGGGTGGAAGCCGAAGCCAGACCGCTACGGCCGGACCAGCTTGTTGTTCCCGGCGGCAATACGCGTGCGGACAAGCAGCACAATCCGGTCACCGATTCGGCGACCATCGGCGACCGGCTGAATCCCGCGGAACTTGGAACCAAGAAGGGCCTGTTCAGCGGTATCTTCGCCAAGGACGAAGAACAGACCGTCAAGTTCACCGGGGAACGGACGCGTACGACGCTAACCGAGCCGCCAGCCGGCTATCAGACGCCTTCGCCGGATCAGCCTTACGGTGTCAACGGAAAAGCTTTGCCACCCAAAGCGTTTGACTACGAGACCGACCGCGCCACCGTTAAGAACTAGCGACGGTGCGACCGGCGTTCCGGTGGACGAATTTCATGGTTTCGTCGGCGTGAGTTCAAGCGGGGCGCATCGACGTCCGGCTGCAAGGATGACGACGTGACTATCAAACATCTTACCGCTTTCGCCGCCACTCTGATCGTCGCCGCGGCGCTGGCGAGATCGTCGCTCGCCGCCGAGCCGGCGGCCGCCAATATCGCCGACTTCACGCTGGCGAATGGTCTGGAACTTGTCGTCATTCCCGACCATCGCGCGCCGGTGGTCACCCACATGATCTGGTACAAAGTCGGCGCCGGCGACGAAACGGCGGGCAAGTCCGGGCTGGCGCATTTTCTCGAACATCTGATGTTCAAGGGCACGGCGAAAAATCCGACCGGCCACTTCTCGCACTTTCTCGCCACTATCGGCGGCCAGGAGAACGCCTTCACCGGCAACGACTACACCGCCTTCTACCAGCGTGTGGCGAGCGAGAAGCTCAAATCGGTGATGGAGTTCGAGGCCGACCGTATGACCGGCCTGCAACTCACCGACAAGGTTGTGCTGCCCGAGCGCGAAGTCATCCTGGAGGAGGAGAACCAGCGCATCGGCAACAATCCGCGCGCGCGGCTGGGCGTGCAGATCGACGCCGCTTTGTACATGAACAGCCCATACGGCAAGCCGGTGATCGGCTGGCGCCATGAGATGGAGCAGCTCACGCGCGACGATGCCGTCGGCTTTTACCGGCGTTTTTACGCGCCCAACGATGCGGTGGTCGTTATCGCCGGCGACGTCGAGCCGAACGAAGCGCTGAAATTTGCCGAGGACACCTACGGCAAGATTCCCCGCCACGCCAATATCCTGCCGCGTCACCGGCCGCAGGAGCCGCCGCAGGTCGCGGCGCGCACGCTGACGCTGGCCGATGCGCGCGTCGAACAGCCAATGCTGCAACGGGTTTATCTGGCACCGTCCTTCGCCACCGCCAAGCCCGGCCAATCGGAAGCGCTCGAGGTGCTGGCGCACATCCTCGGCAGCGGCTCCAACAGCCGGCTCTACCGCGCCTTGGTCGTGGACAAGGGCGTCGCGGTGATGGCCGGCGCCGGCTATGACAGCTCGACGCTGGATATGTCGAAATTCGGCGTCTTCGGCGCGCCGCGCCCGGGCGTCACGCTGCCGCAGGTCGAATCCGAAATCGACGCGGTGATTGCCGATGTGATCGCGCATGGCGTGACGGCCGAGGAACTGGAACGCGCCAAATCCAAGCTGATCGCCGACGCGGTCTATGCCCAGGACAACCAAGTCAGCATGGCGCGCTGGTACGGTAGCGCGCTGACGACCGGCGCCACCGTCAATGACGTGCGCAAGTGGCCGGAGCGCATCCGCGCGGTCGGCGCCGCAGAAGTGCAGGACGCCGCGCGCAGCTGGCTCGACAAACGGCACTCGGTCACCGGCTATCTGATCAAGGACGTCAGCCCGCAGGCGGAGAAGAAATCGTGACGCGCTATGTAATCGCCGCCGTATTGGCGCTGCTCGCGGGCGCGCCGGCCGCCTCGGCCATGCAAATCGAAAAAATCGTCAGCCCCGCCGGCATCACGGCCTGGCTGGTGCGCGAGCAGGCCACGCCGCTGGTCGCGCTTAGTTTCGCCTTTCACGGTGGCTCCACGCAGGACGACCCCGCTAAATCGGGCGCCGCCAATCTCGCCGCCGATTTGCTCGACGAAGGCGCCGGCGACCTCGACGCCAAGGCCTACCATGAGCGGCTGGAGAACCACGCGATTGAGCTCAATTTCCAGGTCGCGCGCGACTATTTTCACGGCTCGCTGCAAACGCTCAACGAGCACCGCGACGAGGCGTTCGATCTGCTGCGGCTGGCGCTGAACGCGCCGAGCTTCGACCCCGAGGCGGTCGAGCGGGTGCGCGGGCAGGTTCTGTCGACGCTGCGGCGCGACAGCACCAATCCCAACAGCGTGGCCAGCCGGCGCTGGTGGGAAACCGCGTTCCCCGGCCATCCCTATGGACAAGACAGCAAAGGTACGCCGGAGACGTTACCGCGCATTACTGTCGAGGATATGCGCGATTATGTGCGGCGCGCTTTCGCGCGCAACGAATTGACCGTCTCGATCGTCGGCGATATCGATGCCAAGGCCGCCGGCGCGTTGATCGACCGGGCCTTCGGCGGTTTGCCGGGCAAGAACGATCTTAAAGCCGTCGCCAACGCCGTGCCGCAGAACCTCGGCAAGCGCATCGTGATCGATCTCGACGTGCCGCAGGCGGTAGTCGATTTCGGCGGCCCGGGGCTTGCGCGCAGCGATCCCGATTTCATGGCCGGCTATCTCGTCAACCATATTCTGGGCGGTGGCAGCTTTTCCTCGCGTCTCTATAGAGAGGTGCGCGAGAAGCGCGGGCTGGCCTATGGCGTCGCCGAAAGCCTGACCTGGTTCAGGCGCGCCGCCGTGGTGTTCGGCTCGACCGCGACCCGCGCCGACCGCACCTCGGACGCGCTCGGCATCATCGAGAGCGAGACCAAGCGCATTGCCGAGGGCGGGCCGACCGCGGTCGAGCTCTCGGAGGCCAAATCTTTCCTCAAGGGGGCCTACGCGCTCGCGCTCGATTCGTCGGCCAAGATCGCGGCCCAGCTGACTCAGATCCAGATCGACGATCTCGGCATCGACTATATCCAGCGCCGCGGCGCCCTGATCGACGCGGTCACCCTCGACGACGCCAAGCGGGTGGCCAAGCGCCTCTACGGCGGCGGCATGCTGGTCACTGTGGCCGGGCGGCCGAAGGGCTTGAGTTCGAGCGGCGAATGAGCAGGCGGCCGTGACAAGCCCGGCCAGGTCGGGATAAACGGGCTGCGTGATGCACCAAATTACAGACGCCATCGCGATCGACGACGCCGAGTTATCGGAGTCCTTCGTGCGCTCGTCCGGCCCCGGCGGACAGAACGTCAACAAGGTGTCGTCGGCGGTGCAGTTGCGCTTCGACGTGCGGGGCTCGCCCTCGTTGTCCAACGACGTGGCGGTGCGGCTGATGCGGCTCGCAGGAAAACGCCTGACCAAAGACGGTGTCATCGTCATCATCGCGCAAAGCCATCGCCAGCAGGAGCGCAACCGCGCCGACGCGCGCGAGCGGCTGTTCGACCTGATCCGCCAGGCGGCGGTGCGGCCGGTTCCGCGCCGGGCCACCAAGGTGCCGCGGGCGCAGAAGCGGTTGCGGATCGAGGGCAAAAAGCACCGCGCCGGCATTAAAAGCCTGCGTAGCCGCAAGCCGAGCTTTGATTGATTTTCTCGTCGTCCCCGCGAAGGCGGGGACCCATACCGTCGCGGCCCATCGATAGGACACGGCGTATGGGTCCCGGGCCTCGCGGAGCCTGTCATCGGGCCGCGCTTCGCGCGGACCCGTTGGCTTGCCCGGGACGACAACAAGGATAGCGGGGGTAGCTCCGGGCTTTGCCTCGCAGGCGGCCTATTGCGCCGATAAGGTCAGCGCGAACCCGAATCAGGCCGTCTTTATGACCGTCCGCCAACTCTCCGAAGCCACCGTGAACCGCATCGCCGCCGGCGAGGTGGTCGAACGGCCGGCTAGCGTGGTCAAGGAACTGGTCGAGAACGCGCTCGATGCCGGCAGCAAGCGCATCGACGTGCTCACCGATGGCGGCGGCCGGCGATTGATCCGCGTCACCGATGACGGCGAGGGCATGACGCGCGCTGACTTGGCGCTCGCGGTCGAGCGCCACGCCACCTCCAAGCTCAAGGACGACGACCTGCTGGCGATCGACACGCTGGGCTTCCGCGGCGAGGCTTTGCCCTCGATCGGCGCGGTGGCGCGGCTGACCATCACCACGCGTCACAAATCCGAACCGCATGCCTGGACCACCACCGTCGATGGCGGCGAGAAATCCGAGGTGAAGCCGGCGGCGCTCGGGCAGGGCACCAGCGTCGAGGTGCGCGATCTGTTTTACGCCACGCCGGCGCGGCTGAAATTCCTCAAAACCGATCGCAGCGAGGCGGAAGCCGTGCGCGAGGTCGTGAGGCGGCTGGCCATGAGCCGGCCCGACGTCGCCTTCACGTTGGCCGGCGAGGAGCGCGCGCCGGTCACCTGGGGCGCGGCGAACGATGAACTCGCGCGCCTGGGCGACGTGTTGGGACTCGATTTTCGCGCCAATGCGGTTCGTATCGATGTCGAGCGCGAGGGCGTGCGCGTCGAAGGCTTTGCCGGCCTGCCGACGCTGTCGCGCGCCAACACGCTCGGGCAATATCTCTTCGTCAACGGCCGCCCGGTGCGCGACAAGCTGCTGGTGGGCGCGGTGCGCGGCGCTTACGCCGACTATCTGCCTTACGGCCGTCATCCGCTGCTGGCGCTGTTCGTCACGCTCAAGGCGCGCGAGGTCGACGTCAACGTACATCCGGCCAAGACCGAAGTGCGCTTTCGCGACGGCGGCCTGGTGCGCGGCTTGATCGTGCGCGCGCTCAAAGAGGCGCTGGCGCGCGAAGGCCAGCGCGCCTCGACCACCGGCGGCAGCGCCACCATCGCGGCCTTCCGCCCGCTCGGGCAGGCCCGCCGCGGCGCTTACTTTGCCCCCTCGCGTGGCGGCGGCGCCGCGCTCGGTTTCGCCGAAGCCGCGCAGGCCGCCTTCGACGTCGGCGAGCCTTCAGCCGATGCCCGCGTCGAGAGCTTCGAGCCGGCGGCCGAATTGATCGCGCGGCCGCTCGGCGCTGCGCGCGCGCAGGTGCACGAGACTTACATCGTCTCGCAGACGCGCGACGGGCTGGTCGTCGTCGATCAGCATGCCGCCCATGAACGCATCGTCTACGAGCGCATGAAGGCGGCGATCGGCAAAACCGGCGATTGCGAGGCAAATCCTGCTCATTCCGGAAATCGTCGAGCTCGACGAGGCCGATGCCGTGCGGCTTGGCCAGCAAGCGCCGGAGCTGGCGCGCTTCGGTCTCGTCATCGAGGCGTTCGGCCCAGGCGCGGTAGCGGTGCGCGAGACGCCCGCGATGCTGGGCGAGGTCAATGTGCGTGGGCTGCTGCGGGACCTCGCCGAACACATGGCGGAATGGGACGACGAGCTGCCGCTGGAGCGCCGGCTGCTGCACGTCTCGGCCACCATGGCCTGTTACGGCTCGGTGCGCGCGGGGCGGCTGCTCAAGCCTGAGGAGATGAACGCGCTGTTGCGCGAGATGGAAGACACGCCCAATTCAGGCCAGTGCAATCACGGCCGGCCGACTTATGTGGAATTGAAGCTGACCGATATCGAAAGATTGTTCGGGAGGAAGTAGTTTTTTCTCGCTAGAGGTTTCGCAAAAAAATTAATTCCGTGTCGTCGTAATCGCGCCGCTCCAGTTCCTCGTATCCGTCCGGCGTCTTGAAGCCGGCATCCGCCGCCTCCTCCACCACGGCCAGCGCGCCGGGCGTCAACCAGCTGCCGTCGCGCGCGGCCGTCAAAGCCTTTTTCGCCAGACCTTTGCGGTAGGGTGGATCGAGGAAGGCGAGCGTGAAGGGTTGCAGCGGATGTGCCGGGCCGAGCTTGGTCGCGTCGCGCCGGAAAATGCGGGAAACACCGCCAAGCCCGAGCTGCTCGGTGTTGTCGCGCAGCAGCGCGCGCGCCTGCACGCCGTCGTCGACGAACAGCACGTAGGCGGCGCCGCGCGAAATGGCCTCGATGCCGAGCGCGCCGGTGCCGGCAAACAGATCGAGCACGCGGGCGCCGGCGACCGGGTCGCCATAGGCGTGAATCAGGATGTTGAACAGAGACTCGCGCAGCCGGTCGGCGGTCGGGCGAAGCGAATCCGACTTCGGCCCGGTGATCGGACGCGAGCGCAATCTGCCGCCAACCACGCGCATTATTTTTGTCTCGGATACTTGGGCCGCGGCCCGCCTCTGCGGTCACGGCGCGGTTGTTTCTTCTTGTCATTCCGGGACCCGCGTAGCGGGGGCCCGGAATCCAGGGGCGGCTGTGAATCGTGTCTCTGGATTCCGGGTTCGCGACCTTGCAGTCGCGCCCCGGAATGACGAACAGGAACCGGCCGCGCATCGTGCTCGACCAACGGCGCCTCGAAATCCGCTTCCGCCTTTGCCGCGATCTCCGGTCCGAGTTGCTTGCGCAATTCCTCGGTCTTGATCTCTTCCACCGCGCCGTCGTCGATCCCGCCCAGCTCGAACGGCCCGAACGCCACGCGAATGAGCCGGTTCACCTTCAGCCCGAGCGTCTCCAGCACGTTGCGCACTTCGCGGTTCTTACCCTCGCGGATGCCGAGCGTGAGCCAGACATTGGCGCCCTGTTCGCGGTCGAGCGTGGCCTTGATCGGCCCGTAACGCACGCCGGCGACGGTCAGCCCGTCGCGCAACTTGTCGAGCGCGGGCTGCAGCACGCGTCCCAAAGCGCGCACGCGGTAGCGCCGCAGCCACGCCGTGGCCGGCAGTTCGAGCACACGGGCCAGCCCGCCGTCATTGGTAAGCAGCAGCAGGCCCTCGGTGTTGATGTCGAGCCGGCCGACGCTGATCAGGCGGGGCAGGTCCTGGGGCAGCGCATTGAAGATGGTCGGCCGACCCTCTGGATCGGCGTGGGTGGTCACGAGGCCGCGCGGCTTGTGGTAGCGGAACAGCCGCGTGCGCTCGCGGGCGCGCAGTGGCTCACCGTCCACCACGATGCGGTCAGACGGCGTGACGTTGAGCGCCGGCGAGGAAATCACCGCGCCGTTGACGGCGACGCGTCCGGCGGCGATCCAGGCTTCGGCTTGGCGCCGCGAGGCCAGTCCGGCGCGGGCCATCACCTTGGCGATGCGTTCGCCTTGTTTGTCATTGGTGGTTTTTTCGGGCATGAGCAGCATTTATGGCATCGCCGTCGTTCATGCAATTCGCTTTGGAAGAGGCCCGCGCCGCCGCGGCGCGCGGCGAGGTGCCCGTGGGCTGCGTGATCGTGCGCGACAGCGCTGTGGTGGCGCGCGCCGGCAATCGCACGCTAGGCGACAAGGATCCGACCGCGCACGCCGAGTTATTGGCGATCCGGCAGGCGGCGGCTGTGCTTGGCACCGAGCGCCTGACCGACTGCGACCTCTATGTCACGCTGGAGCCCTGCGCGATGTGCGCCGCGGCGATGGCCTTTGCGCGCATCAGGCGGCTTTATTTCGGAGCCGGCGATCCGAAGGGTGGGGCGGTCGAAAATGGTGTGCGGTTCTTCGCGCAACCCACCTGCCATCACCGGCCGGAAGTCTATGGCGGCATCAACGAGAGCGATGCCGCCGCGCTGCTGAAAGAGTTTTTCCAGGTACGGCGGTAATTGCTGTCGTCCCGGGCGAGCGCACGGCGCGAGGCCCGGGACCCATATTCCGTATCCTCTCGATAGGCCACGGCGTATGGGTCCCCGCCTGCGCGGGGACGACCAGGACTAAGCCTGCTTTGCAAACTCCCACGCCTTCTCCGCCAGCGGGCGGATCATCTCGGCCTTGGCCGGCGCGAATTCGGATGTGGCAGTGCCGTCGCGCACGCGGCCGATAATGCCCTGCAAGATAGCGGCGATACGAAAAAAATTATAGGCGAGATAAACCGGCAGCGCGGGCCGCGGATCGAGTCCCGGTGCGCGCAACGTAAGCGTCGACGTAACCTGCCATCGATGGAATACCGAGCGCGGCCAAATCGTGCCCTGCGAGCGTCGCCGTGCCGGCCGCGCTGTCGGACGGCGGCATGTGCCAGGCCATCAGATGATAGGTGAAGTCGGCAAGCGGGTCGCCGAGCGTCGACAATTCCCAATCGAGCACCGCGATGATGTCCGGTGCGCTATTGGCCAGAATCAGATTGTCGAGCCGGTAATCGCCATGCACCAGCCGCGCCGGGCCGCTGGGTGGAATGTGCTTCGGCAGCCAGTCGATCAGCCGCTCCATGGCGTCGATTTTTTCGGTCTCCGAGGCGCGGTACTGCTTCGACCAGCGATCGACCTGGCGCGCAACGTAATTTTCTCCACGGCCGAAATCGGCAAGACCGATCTTAGCGGGATCGAAGTTGTGCAACCGCGCGATGGTCGCATTCATCGCGTCGTAAACCGCCGCGCGCTCTGTTGCATCCGAGCCCGGCATCTGGGGCTCCCAGAACACGCGGCCATCCGCGAAGCTCATGATATAAAACGGCGTGCCGGCGACGCTGTCGTCGGCGCAAAAGACAAGCGGCTCGGCCACCGGGAAATGTTGCGCATGCAGCGCGCGGATCACGCGGTATTCACGGTCGACCGCGTGCGCCGACGGCAGCAATTTGCCCGGCGGCTTGCGCCGCAGCACGTATCGCCGCGCCGGTGTTGCCAAAAGATATGTCGGGTTCGACTGCCCGCCCTTGAATTGCTTGACGCTGAACGGACCGGCGAAGCCCGCGACATTCGAGGCCAGATAGACTTCAAGCCGGGCGGCATCGAGCGCGAGCGCGCCCGCCGCCTCCTTGGTGCCAGAAAAAGCCTGCTGACGGTCGACGCCGGTCATGACTTAAGCCCCGCGCCGCGCCGCAAAAACGCGGCTCAGCAGCCGAGCCAGCAGCGGTGTTGACCAGAAGATGAAAACGGCATCGGCGAGCAATAATAGCAGCATCGCGGCAATGCCCAGCGCCGTGTGCTCGAACGGCGCCGTCGGCAAACGGATAACGGCCTGGACGTAAAGCCAGTTGAACACGATGACCGAGAACGGCCCGAGCAAAACGGTGTCGCGCATGCGTTCAAAATATTCCTTCTTCTCGATCACCGACAGGGTGGCGACCGCGAACAGGCCGGGCACCGGCAGGGCGCTCAGCATGCCGACCCATCTCGCCTCAAACGCATAGGTCGCAAACAACAGGATGCCGAACGAGAAGGCGAACAACGCCAGCCGCCACAGGCCGCTGCGGTCGCTCCAGAAGGAAATCAGCGCCCGGAAATGGCCCGCGGCAGGCGCGGTATGGCCGGCGGCGTCCGGCGCATCGTGCTGGTCCGGTTTCCAGAACAAGAAAATCGCTGCGGCGGCGATACAGCACTGGATCAAAAACATCCCGAGCGCACCCGGCAAATGGTCGCGCCAGAGAATGACGAGCGGCGCGCCGACCGCCCAGATCGCCGTCCAGACGAGCAGCCGTATCACCAGCTTTATGGTCGGCGAAGCGTCGCGCGGCGGCAACGCGTTGCAGAGCGCGACCATTAGGAACAGCAGCAGTCCATTAAAGACCACTACGGCATAAATAGAATCCGCGACCGCCAGCGGGTCGCTGCCGGTGAGGATGCCGATGCCGTTGAGGATCGGGAACGTCAGCAGCACGCCGGCAATGCGCTTGTCGTATCGCTTGCCGACATAGCCGAGCACCGCGAACACCGCCAAACCGAGCAGCAGCTTGAGAAGGGCGAGCCCGGCTTCGGCTAGCATGGTGCGCCGTCATTTCCGCGCTTGGAAGGAAATCGGCGCGTCGGCGTAAATTTTATATTGTTGCGTCTTCGGCTTGGCCTTGTCGTCTTCGTTCAAATACTCGATCGAGCTTTTGCCCGCGAGCGTGCGCGGCAGGATCATCACCCGGATGAAGCGGCTGGGCCGGTCCATCGCGGCCTGCGCGAACACCGGGTCAGGCCCGGTTTCATGCCAGGCGCCGCCCACGCCATACGAACTCGACCGGCCATGCGTGTCGATGCGGATGCCGCCCTCGATCATGCAGCGGATGCCGGGCCCCTGGTGCCGGTGCGTATAGGCGACGCCGCCGGGCGGAAAGGCGACGCTGTCGCCGCGCATCAGCAGTTCGCCCTTCGGCAAAGTTTCGAGATAGGCCGTAAGCTTCTCATGCGAGGCCATGCCGGGCGCGCAGGCGACGGTCGAGCCATGGTCGCCGCGTGTCAGTTCCCAGCGCCAGATCGTCACGCCGCCAGGACCGGGCTTCACCAGCGTTGCGCCCTCGCCCTGCCAGGAATTGCCTTCGTTGACGCTCTGGCCGCCGATGGTGGCCGAGCCGTGCACCACGAAGATAAATCGCGGCAGCGGCGGTAGCTGAAATTTGACGCTCTCGGCGCTCGACAGCGCGTCTTCGTAAAGCCGCAGCACGGGATGCATATTGTCTCCTAGTCGGCGTCGAAAAAGTCCAGCAACGCCTTTAGGGTCGCCGCTGGGTTTTCCTCGGTGAGGAAATGGCCGGAGTCAATTGGTTGGCCGATGGCCTGCGGCGCCCATTTCTTCCAGATCGCCAGTGGCCCGCTGGTTTCGTTGGCGATCCCTTGGCCGCCCCACAGCGCCAGAAACGGGCAGGCGATCGTCTTGCCGGCGGCACGATCGGCTTCGTCATTGAGCCGGTCGGCGCCGTAGCCGGCGCGATAGTCCTCGCATTGCGCGTGGATGCGCAGCGGGTCGGAGAACGACGCGCGATAGTGTTCGAGCGCGCGCGGATCGAAGGCGGAGAGATTCTTCGTCTTGGTCCAACTCGCCAATTTCCATTCGAGATAGTCGACCGGCGCTTTCGAAATCAGCATTTCCGGCATCGGATAAGGCTGCGCCAGAAACGGCCAGTGCCACACCTTCATGGCCATGTTGGCGTCCATAGCGTGCCACATCTCGGAGGTCGGCACGATGTCCAGCGTCGCCATGCGTTCGACCCGGCCGGGATGATCGAGTGCGAGGCGATAGGCGACGCGGCCGCCGCGATCGTGACCGGCCATGCGGAAACGCACGTGGCCGAGTTTCTCCATGACCTCGACCATGGCCTTGGCCATCGAGCGTTTGTCGTAGGGCGCATGCTCTTTGTCGGGCTCCGGCACCGCCGACCAGCCGTAGCCGGGCAGGTCCGGCAGAACGAGGGAAAAGCGTTGCGCCAAATCGGACGCCACGCGGTGCCACATCACGTTGGTTTCCGTGTAGCCGTGCAGCAGCAATAGCGGCGGCCCGCTGCCGCCGGCGCGCGCAAAGATTTTGCCGGCGCAGGTGTCGATCCAGTGCGAGGCAAAGCCGGGAAACAGGTCGGCGAGATCGGGCATGCGCTCCTCGTGGCTGCACGCAGTATGCCCGTTCGGCCCAAGTAAAAGCAAAGCCCGGCGCGAACGCCGGGCCTTGCCTTGTCGTATGTCGGTCAGCGGCTTTAGTTGCCGGCGCCCGCGACGAGGGACTGATCGCCTTGACGCAGCAGATCGGCGCGAATCGCCGGATCGGGATCGTAGCCGATCACCTTGCCGGCCGACACGACCGTGCCGCTCTCAGGCGCAACGTAGGCGTAAGCCTCGTTTGCCGTCTGCGAACGGTTCATGTGCTTCGGCGAGGCGGCGAAAGCCGGGGAAGCGGCGAGCGTCATCAAAGCCACAGCGGTCATTAGATACTTCATGTCGAATCTCCTTTTTGATCGCCCCGACCGCGCAACTAGGAGATTGCTGAGCGGTTGGAAATGGCGGCGCGCGCATGCATGCCATGCTGGAATAAATTTATGTCGCGGATATTCGGGTCAACAGCGGTGCTGCGCCAGACTCTTAGCGGTGTTCACACGACGAAAGACTAAATGAAATTAAAATTGGCGATGACGAAGTCGTGAATCCGCCGTGAATAAAATTAAAAAAACTTAACGTTGTTCGCGCGCGACCGCCTGCCAGCCGATGTCGCGGCGGCAAAATCCGTCCGGCCAATTTATTTTATTGACCGCGGAATAAGCGCGTTGCTGCGCCTCCGCCACATTTTTACCGCGCGCACTGACGTTGAGGACGCGTCCGCCGTTTGAAAAAATTTTATCGCCCTCATCAGTTTTGGTGATGGTTCCGGCGTGGAAAACTTCCACGCCCTCGATCTTGGCCGCGTCGTCGAGGCCCTCGATGGGCGTGCCTTTTTTGTAAGGGCCGGGATATCCCTTGGCGGCCATCACCACCGTGAGCGCCGCGTCCGGCAGCCAGCGCAAATCGAAATTCTTCAATTGCCCGTCGCGCGCAGCGATCAGCGCGGGAAGCAGATCCGACATCAGGCGCAGCATCAGCACTTGCGTCTCGGGATCGCCGAATCGCACATTGTATTCGATCAGCTGCGGGCCACTTTTGGTGATCATCAATCCTGCGAACAGCACGCCCTTGTAAGGCGCGCCCATCGCCGTCATGGCGCGCACGGTCGGCATGATGATCTCGTCCATCACCCGCGCGTTCATTTCCGGCGTCATGATCGGCGCCGGCGAATAGGCGCCCATGCCGCCGGTGTTCGGGCCCTTGTCGCCGTCAAACGCGCGCTTGTGGTCCTGCGCCGAGGCCAGCGCGATCGCGTTGTCGCCGTCGCACAGTGCGAAGAAAGATGCTTCCTCGCCAACAAGACAATCCTCGATCACGATTTCCCAGGCACGTTCACCAAGGCCGCCGGTAAACATCATGTCGATGGCGGCTTCCGCTTCCGCGACGCTCGCTGCCACCACCACGCCCTTGCCGGCCGCGAGGCCATCGGCCTTCACCACGATGGGCGCACCTTTTTTTCGCACGTAATCCTTCGCCGCCGCCGCGCCCTTGAAGCGCTCGTAGGCGGCGGTTGGAATCTTGTTGGCCTTGCACAGGTCCTTGGTGAAGCCTTTCGAGCCTTCCAGCCGCGCCGCCCATTTGCTCGGCCCGAAGGTCTTGATGCCGGCGCCTTCCAGATCGTCGACGATGCCGGCGACCAGCGGGACCTCCGGCCCGACCACGACGAAATCGATTTGCTTGGCGTGGCAGAGCGCGATGATCGCCTTGTGGTCGGCGAGGTCAAGCGCAACGCATTTCGCCTCGCGCGCAATGCCGGCATTGCCGGGCGCGCAATAGAGCTTGGTGGTCAGCGGGCTCGCGGCGATCTTCCAGGCCAGCGCATGCTCGCGGCCGCCGGAACCGAGGATCAGGATGTTCATAAAAGACGGGCCTTAAGGGATGCTCGCCGTTTGGTGTAGCATGGACCCTTGGTCCCGCAAGAGATTCGGCCTTGATGCCTGAAGCAGTTCTCAACAACGTCGTGGAATGGACCGTCTCCGAGTTGTCGGCGGCGCTGCGCAAGACTGTCGAGGAAAACTACGGCTATGTGCGGGTGCGCGGCGAGGTCTCCGGCTTCAAGGGCGCCTCGCCCTCCGGCCACGTCTATTTCCGCCTCAAGGACGACAAGGCGGTGCTCGAAGGCGTGATCTGGAAGGGCGTCTGGGGCCGCATGCGGGTCAAGCCCGAAGAAGGCCTTGATGTGATTGTCTCCGGCAAGCTCACCACCTTCGCCGGCTCCTCCAAATACCAGATCGTCATCGACACGCTCGAGCCGGCCGGCATCGGCGCGCTGATGAAACTCTTGGAGAAGCGCAAGAAAAAGCTCGCCGCCGAAGGCCTGTTCGACGAGGCGCGCAAGCAGCTCATTCCGTTTTTGCCCAACGTGATCGGCGTCGTCACCTCGCCGACCGGCGCCGTCATCCGCGACATCTTGCATCGGCTGGCCGACCGCTTTCCGCGCCGCGTGCTGGTCTGGCCGGTGCGGGTGCAGGGCGAGAGCTCGGCCGCCGAAGTGGCACTAACGCCATCCAAGGGCTTCAATGCGCTGCCCGAGAAAGGCGCGCTGCCGCGGCCGGACCTGATCATCGTCGCGCGCGGCGGCGGCTCGCTGGAGGACCTGTTGTCCTTCAGCGACGAGGCCGTGGTGCGGGCCGCGGCCGAGAGCATGATCCCGCTGATTTCCGCAGTCGGCCACGAGACCGACGTGACGCTGATCGATTTTGCTTCCGACCGCCGCGCGCCGACGCCGACCGCCGCCGCCGAAATGGCGGTGCCGGTGCGCGCCGAGCTGATGTCGACGCTGATTGCGCTCGGCGCCCGCAAGCTTGCCTGCTGGCAGCGCGGTATCGACCAGCACCGCAAGGAATTGCGGCTGCTGTCCCGCGCGTTGCCGGCGGCCGACGATCTTCTGGCGATCCCGCGCCAGCGGCTGGATGCCTGCGCGGAACGATTGCCGCGCGCCTTGCGCGCCAATGCGCAAATTCATCACACCCAATTGACCAGCGTCGCCGCGCGTCTCACGCCGCGGCTGTTGAAATTGCGGCTGGCGCGTTCCAGCGAAATCGTCGTCACGCTCGGTCAGCGCGGCCAGCGTGCACAGGCCAATTACATTGAGCGCCGCTGGGATCGCCTGCGCAGTGCCGAGCAATTGCTCAAGGCGTTTTCATACCAGGGCGTGCTGGCGCGCGGCTTCGCACTGGTGCGCGATGGCGAGGGTCATCCGTTGCATTCGGCCGCGGCCGTCAGCGGAGGCGCCCGGCTGGAGATCGAATTTTCCGACGGCCGCGTCGGCGCCACCGCCGATGGCGATGCGCGCCGCCCGCGAAACCCAAGCCGCGCGCACGCGGCGGCGGCCCGAGCGGACAGGGCAGCCTGTTCGGAGCCTAGGCGTGCCTCAACTTGGGGGTTTCGCACGCAAGGGCGAAGGGTTATCTTGGGTGCAATCCCCGCGCCGGAAGTTTCAGGAGACTGCCTTGCTCAACCGCTACGATCGCAATTCGCCGATGAGCGGCGAGGCCGAGGTGAAATATCTTGACGGCGATTTCCGCGTGGTGCGGCCGGGCGCCTTCGTGCGCTGCGCGGTGACCGGCGTGCCGATCCCGCTCGAAGAGCTCAAATACTGGAGCGTCGATCTGCAGGAAGCCTATGCCTCGCCGCAGGCGGTGATGCAGCGCATTCGGCCACAGGCCGCGAAATAACTAGCGCCGCACTTTCCCCAGCACCAGCCTTCGCAGCGCGTCCGCTTCTTCAATCACCAGCGTCACCGGCAGCACATGCGCTCTTGGCGGCGAGCGCCGCCAGCAGCGGTTCGCCCGTCATGCGTGCGCGATCCTTTTCGGTCGTGAGCAGCGCCTGCCCGCCATGCTCGGCCCGCATGATCAATTCGGCGGCTTCCTCGGCCGTGAAGCGGTGATGATCGGGAAACGCTTTGCGGGCGGCGACCGCGATGCCGGCCGTCTCGGCGGTTGCGAAAAACTTTTCCGGATCGCCGATGCCGGCAAAGGCCAAAACCGCACGCGCCTTCAGCGCCGCGACCACCGTGGCATCGGGCACCAGACTGCCGTGGAAGATCGGCAAATCCGATTGTCATGCCGATACTCGCCGCTCGCCGATCACCAGCAGCGCGTCGGTCTTCGCAAGCTGCGCAGCGAGCGGCGCCCGCAGCGGTCCGGCCGGAAACACCCGGGCGTTGCCGACGCCGCGCCGCCCGTCGACCACGGCGAGCGTGAAATCCTTGACGAGGGACGCATTCTGCAGACCGTCATCCATCACAACGATCGTGGCGCCCGCCACGCGTGCGGCTTCGGCGCCCGCCACGCGGTCGTGCGCGACAATCGTCGGCGCCACCCGCGCCAGCAGCAGCGCCTCGTCGCCGACCTGCGCGGCGCCGTCCAGTTTGGGGTCCACGCGCTGCGGACCGGCGAGGCTGCCGCCATAACCGCGGCTGAGACAGAACGGTTTCTCGCCGGCGTATTCCAGCATTTTCGCAAGCCACATCGCGGCCGGCGTCTTGCCGGCGCCGCCGAGCGTGAAATTCCCCACGCAGATCACCGGCACGCTGGCGCGCGCGCCGGCCTTAGCCATCCGCCGCGCGGCGATGGCGCCATAACATGCGGCGGCGGGCGCCAGCAGACCCGAAAGCAGTCCCCGCTTGCGCCACCAGAACGCCGGTTCACGCATTGTCGGCTCGCTGGCGCAGCCGCAGCTGCATCAGATAGGGATCGAGCGATTTCAGCGTGCGCTCGAGCGCGCCGCTCAACTGCTCGACCGTCATGCGGGCGCTGTCGGCGACGCGCTGGCGCGCTTCCGGCTGCGCCAGCCATGCGCCGAACCCGGCGGTCAGCTTGCTGGCATCGAGGACCGGCTCGGCGCCATGCGCCTCATCGAGCGCGGCATAGATTTCGGCGAAATTCCACACATGCGGGCCATGCAGGATGGCGGCGCCCAGCTTGGCGGGCTCGATCGGGTTCTGTCCGCCGTGCTTGACCAGAGAGCCGCCGACAAAAACGATCGGCGCCAGCCGATAGACGATGCCGAGTTCGCCGACCGTATCGGCGACATAAATGTCGGTGGCGGCATCGGGCAATTCGCCGCGCGAGCGCAGCTTGGTTTTCAGCCCGGCGGCGCGCGCGATTTCGGCGACGCCGGCGCCGCGCTCGGGATGACGCGGCACGATCAGCGTCAGCAGGTCGGAAAAGTTCACGCGCAGCCGCCGGTGCGCGTCGATCACCGCGGTCTCCTCGCCGGCATGGGTGGAAGCTGCGGCGATCACGGCCCGGTCGCCAATCGCGGCCCGCAAGCCGGCGAGTTTGCCCGGCTCGGCCGGCGGCGCCGGCGCGTCGAGCTTGAGATCGCCGGTGGTGACGACGTGCTGCGCGCCGAGTTCGCTGAAACGCTTGGCGTCGGCCGGCGTACGCGCCAGGCAGAGATCGAGCCGCCCCAGCAGGTCGCCGATCGTCACCGGCGCATAGCGCCAGCGCCGGAACGAATTTTCCGACAGCCTGCCGTTGACCAGGATCATCGGCATGCCGCGCCGCGACGTTTCGACCATGATGTTCGGCCATAGATTCGGATTCCACGAACAGCGCGAGATCGGGCTGCCAGTGATCGAGAAACCGGCGCACGAACAGCGGCACGTCGAGCGGCACGAATTGATGGATGACGTCGCGCGGCAGGCGTTGTTCGGCCAGTCCGCCGGAGGTGACGGTGCCGGAGGTCACCAATACGTTGACCTCGCGGGCGCGGAGGCGCTCGATCAGCGGCAGCACGCTGACCAATTCGCCGACGCTTGCGCCATGCAGCCAGACCAACGGGCCGGGCGGGCGCGCCAGGGCGCTGATGCCGCGCCGCTCCGGCAGCCGCTGCGCGGCTTTCCTTGCCGCGCCGCAGCCGCCGCGCCAGCAACAGCGGCGTCAACGGCGTCATCGCCACCGAAAACAGCCGGTAGGCGCGCAACGGCATCGGCAGCCGGCCGTTCACGGCGCTGTGCTCCCCTTGCCGTCGACGATCTCATAGGCGCGCGCGGTCACGCGCGTTGAGCGAATCCTCCACCGCGCGCCGCGCCGCTTCCAGCGCCGCGTCGTCGGCGTCGCGGGCGACGAAGATCGGCTTGCTCGCCACCAGCGCGCGCCGCCCAAACGGAAGGTTGAGCGCGGCGCGATCCCAATTGTTGAGTTCGATGCGGTGCTGCGTCGCCATGCGCCGCGGCGTAAATCGGCCTGCCGGAATATTGCGCCAGTTTGACGACGCCGAGCCCGGCGACGCGCGAAACCTTCGGGACGTCGGCGGTAAGCGCGATGGTGTAGCCGTCATTGATCGCGTCGAGCATTTCGGTGAAGGCGTGGGCGCCGCCTTTGCGATGGAATTCGCCGATTGTGCGCGCCGGAGCCGCGGATGGTGCCGATGCCGAATTTTTCGGCCGCGCGCGCGTTGATCTCGCCGTCGCGATGGCGCGAGATCAGTACCTTGGCGCGGAAGGGGCCGCCTTTCAGGCGTTGATGAAGGGCGCGATGAAATGCTGGCCGTGCCACATGGCGATGATGACTGGCAGCTCGACGGTGTCGTAGATATCGGCCGGCTCGACGATCACCCGGGTGGTGCTCCAGACCAGCCGCAGATACCAAGCGCCCGCCGTGGCGACGGCTTCCTGAAACGCGGACGAGGTGACGATACGCTTGAATAACGACATCGGCCCTGCTCAGCGCACCGACCGGCCCGTGGCATCGGGGTCGAGCAGGCGGTGCAGGTGGACGATGAAATAACGCATATGGGCGTTGTCGACGGTCTGCTGCGCCTTCGCCTTCCAGGCGATATAGGCGCGTGGCATAGTTCGGGTAGACGCCGACCATTTCGACCTTCTCGAGATCCTTGAATTCGGTGCCGTGCAGATCGGTGAGTTCGCCGCCGAACACGAGATGGAGCAGTTGTTTTCCGGGTACATTGTCGGACATGGCTTGATCCTTCGAAAAAGCCCCGGCGGCGGATTGAATCGCGTCAGCAGACGGGCGGATTAAGCTACACGTGGCGAATTTATGCAAACTCGCCGCCGGCGGTCGCGCACCAGCTCGATCAGCGCGCCATGGCGGGCGGAGCCGGCGGCGACCAGCGCGCCATGCGCGGCATGCGGGCGCATTATAACTCAGCGCCTGGCCCGGCAAAATCGGTCATCGCGCCGCCGGCCTCGTGCACCAGAAGGTCGGCGGCGGCAAGGTCCCAATCGTGGCTGCCGGGCGAGGCGAAAGCGGCATCGAGTTCCCCTTGCGCGACGCGCGCGAACCGCAGCGCCAGCGAATACACCTTGGGCTGCGCCAGGATGCCTGGATTAAGCGCGGAGAGCCTGTCGAGATATCGCTTGGGACCGGCGAGCCTGGCGCCGTCGAGGGTGGCGCCGGTGCTGGCCGCGATGGTTCGTGCCGTTGACCGTGGCGCCCTTGCCCTCGGCGGCGAGAAACATCTCGTCGGTCACCGGCGCATAAAGCGCGGCATAAAATCGGCCGGCCGTTCTCGACCAGCGCCACCGAAATGGTCCAGTCGGCGCGGCCGGTGATATAGGCGCGGGTGCCGTCGATCGGATCGACGACCCAGGCCAGCGGCAAGGCGCCGTCGGGCGGACGTCCTCGGTTTCTTCCGACATGCCAGCCGGCGCCCGGCACCAAGCGCGTCGAGCCGCGCGCGCAGCAGATCATTGACCGCGATGTCGCCGTCGCTCACCGGCGAATTGTCGTCGCCTTTGGTCCAGCGCTTGAAGCGGCCCGCGCAGCGTGGCGCGCGCCAGTTCGCCGGCCTCGCGCATCACGGTTTCGAGGGACGCTCGCAGTTTCGCGGGATCACTGCCCGGCAACGGTCAGGCCCTCCAGCCGCACCGTCGGCGCATTGGTGCCGTAGCGGAATTCGAGATCGTTGGCGGGCGTGAGGGAGCGGAAAATATCGAGCAGGTGGCCGGCGATGGTGACTTCGCTCACCGCATAAGTGCGCTGGCCGTTCTCGATCCAGAAGCCGGAGGCGCCGCGGCTGTAATCGCCGGTCACCATGTTGACGCCCATGCCGATCAAGTCGGTGACGTAAAAGCCGTCCTTGATGTCGGCGATCAGCGCTTCGGGCGTGAGCGTGCCCGCTTCCAGATGCAGGTTGCTGGCGCCCGGCGACGGCGTCGAGGAGACGCCGCGCTGGGCGTGGCCGGTGGTGACGAGCCCGAGCTCGCGCGCGGTCGCGCAATCGAGCAGCCAGGAGCGCAACACGCCGTCCTCGATCAGCGCCAGCTTCTTGCCGGCGACGCCCTCGCCGTCGAACGGATGCGAGCGCAGGCCGCGCTTGCGCAGCGGATCGTCGATGATGCGGATGCCGTCGGCGAATAATTTTTCGCCCATCTTGTCGCGCAGGAAGCTGGTCTTGCGCGCGACCGCCGCGCCGTTGGCGGCGCTGGCGAGATGCGAGACCAGCGAGCCGGCGACGCGCGGGTCGAACACCACCGGCACCTTGCGGGTCGAAACCTTGCGCGGATTGAGCCGCTCGACCGCGCGCTCGCCCGCGCTGCGGCCGATTTTTTCCGGGCTTTCCAGATCGGCGGCGTGCCGCACGCTGGAATAATCGTAATCGCGCTCCATGCCGGTGCCGTTGCCCGGCGATCGCCGTCATCGAGAGGCCGTGGCTGGAGCCGAGATAGGCGCCGCGAAATCCGTGGCTGGTCACCAGCACCATGCCGCCGATGCCGGCCGAGGCCGAGGCGCCGCCCGACTTGGCGACGCCCTTGACCGCCAGCCCGGCTTGCTCGGCCGCGCGCGCCATCGCCTCGAGCTGCGCGACGCTCGGCAGATCGGGATCGATCAGATCGAGATCGGGAAAATCGTGCGCCAGCAGCGCTTCGTCGGCGAGCCCGGCGATATTTGTCTTCCGGCGCCGCGCGCGCCATCGCCACCGCGCGCTCGGCCAGCGCCTTGCTGCCGTCGCTCGCGGTGTCGTTGGTCGAGACCACGGCCTGGCGCTTGCCCACCAGCACGCGCAGGCCGAGATCGTCGCCTTCGGCGCGCTCGCTTTCCTCCACCGCGCCGTCGCGCACCTCGATCGACAGCGACATGCCGCGCACCGCCACCGCGTCGGCGGCATCGGCGCCGCTGCTCAGCGCGGCCTTGACCAGCCGCTCGGCGCGGTCGGTGAGGGCGGTCTGGTCGAACAAGGAGGAGGAGGGGGCGCGCATGAGGGGACAGTGCTTCAAATGGGCCTGAAATCGGGCCTGGTTCAACCGCCGGTCCGAACATTTCGCGCGCGCCCGGCAAGATCTCGTCAATCATGGTTCGCAACGCCCCGTCAATCATGCGGCGCGAAGCCGGCCGCGACAGAACCGATTAACCGCGAACTTTAAGCGGATTCGGACGCCTTTCCGCCATGATCCCCGCACGACCGGAGCCATAAGCCCGGCGTGGGAGAGTTTCGAGGCGTCAAATGCGAAGTGGCGGATTGCCCGCCGGGTCGAGCCGCGCGTTGCGGCTCGACCCGTTCAGCCTGCCGGCGCGCTTTGCGGCGATCGATGCCGCGGCCGACGAGCGGGTGCGGCATGTGGAGCTTTATCGCGAACGCGTCGTGGTGCGCCGTTCGCTCGCCGGCATGCGCATGGCGCTCAATATGCCGGTCTCGGCCTTTGCCGGCGTCGCCCTACGCGTGACGGCGGGCGAGGGCGCAGGCCGCCGCCACCGTCGCGCTGGAACACAAAGATCCTTCGCTCGTCGCTGCCGCTGTTCGTCTCGGCCGAGGCCGACGAGGCCTTCGCCGAATGGCGCGCCTGGGGCAACGTGCTGGGCCTGCCGCTGCTGGTCGCCGAAGAGGACGGCGTGCTTGCGCGAGCCGTTCGCGCGCATGGGCGGCGTTCGCATCGACGCCGGTGCGGCCGCGCCGGCGCCGCCGCAGCGCGCTCAAGCGCCGCCGGCCGTCGATGCCGCTGCGCCGCAGGGCCGGGCAAGCTCACCGACGCGACGCCGGTCCATCGCGGCGAGCGCGAGATCATCGCCAGGAATTAGACTCTGGGAAACTTACTTGCAGCGCTGCAGCTTGATCGTTCCGCCCTGCTGCTGCTGCATCTCGATATGATCGTCGTCGACCTTGCGCAGCGTGTAGCTGACGCTGCCGTTGTTGACCTGGCCGGTGGTGAATTCGTCGACCACGCGGTAGCTCGACGAGCCTTCTTGCGTCACCGTCTTGTTGCGGTAGGCCGGCACGCCGCCGTTGCTGTCCTGCCGCTGATTGCCGTTGAAGGTCATGACGCGCTTGCCGGCGCAATCGATCGCGCCTTTGTCCGAGCTTGTGCTCTGGCCCCATTGGCCGGTGACCGGATAGCGTCGCGCCAGCGCCGGCGCGGCGAGCGCGGTCAAAGCAGCGCGAGCGGAATCGTTTTGCGCATGGTCGACAGAGTCGCAACCGAATGGGGCGAAATCAAGCGCAAGCCCGGCGGATGCTTAATAATCGGAATTTACGTCAATTAACGCGTATCCGGTTTGCCATATCCCCCCGCCGTCGGGCGTCTGGATAATGACGGCCTCGCCGGCGTCGATCGACGGTTTCGTCGCAGCCTTGCAGCCGTTCCATGCGGCCGTCCTTGCGCCGCGCCCAGTTCTCGCCGACCTGGCCGGCCTCGCCGCCGGCCAGCCCGGGCGGCCGCACCCGGCGGTGGCCGGATAAAATCGTGCATTCCATCTTTTCCAGGAAGCGGATGGTGCGGCGGATGCCGCCGCCGGCGTGCCATTGGCCGCCTGCCGCCGGAGCCTTCGCGGATGTGGAAATCCTCCAGCACCACCGGATAGCGGAACTCCAGCACTTCCGGGATCGGTCAGCCGCGTATTGGTCATGTGCGTGTGCACGGCGTCGGTGCCGTTGAAAGCCGGGCCCGGCCGGCGAGCCGGAGCAGATCGTCTCGTAGTATTGATATTGCGCATTGCCGAAATTGAGATTGTTCATGGTGCCTTGCGCGGCGGCGAGCGCGCCGAGCGCGAGGAACAGGCAATTGGTCACCGCCTGCGACACTTCGACATTGCCGGCCACCACCGCGGCCGGATATTCCGGCGTCAGCATCGATTGCTTCGGCGGCACCACGATATTGATCGGCCGCAGACAGCCGGCGTTCATCGGAATGTCGTCGTCCACCATCACGCGGAACACATAGAGCACGGCGGCGCGGGTCACCGGCTCGGGCGCGTTGAAATTGGTCGGCTGCTGCGGCGAGGTGCCGGTGAAATCGACGGTCGCCTCGCGCTTCTTTTTGTCGACCGTGATCTTCACCTTGATCACGGTGCCCTGATCCATCGCGTAGGAATATTCCGCGTCGTGCAGCCGGTCGATGCACGCGGCGCACGCTTTCCGCCGCGTTGTCCTGCACGTGCTGCATGTAGGCCTTCACCACCGGCAGCGTGAAATGCACCACCATCTTGCGCAGCTCGGCGACGCCCTTTTCGTTGGCGGCGATCTGCGCCTTGATGTCGTTGATGTTCTGCACCGGATTGCGCGCCGGATATTTCGCGCCGGTGAGCGCCGCCATCAGCTCCTTCTCGCGGAAGCGGCCGCGGTCGACCAGCTTGAAGTTGTCCATATAGACGCCTTCCTGCTCGATGGTCGTGGCGTTGGGCGACATCGAGCCGGGCGAAATGCCGCCGACATCGGCGTGGTGGCCGCGCGAGGCGACCCAGAACAGGATCTTTTTCTTTTTGTCGTCGAACACCGGCGTGCAGACCGTGATGTCCGGCAAATGCGTGCCGCCGTTATAGGGCGCGTTGATGGCGTAGACGTCGCCGGGTTTGATCCTGCCGTGTGTTGTCGCGGATGATGGTCTCGACCGAGCGGTCCATCGAGCCGAGATGCACCGGCATGTGCGGCGCATTGGCGACCAGCGTGCCGTCATGCGCGAACACCGCGCAGGAGAAATCCAGCCGCTCCTTGATGTTGACCGAGTAGGCGGTGTTTTGCAGCGACACGCCCATCTGCTCGGCGATCGACATGAACAGATTATTGAACACTTCCAGCATCACCGGATCGGCATGGGTGCCGATGGCGTGGGTGCGCTTGAGTTTTTTCGCGCGCGTGAGCACCAGATGGTTCTTCGCGCGTCAGTTCGGCCTGCCAGCCCGGCTCGACCACGATGGTCTGGTGCGGCTCGATGATGATGGCGGCGCCTTTGACGCGTGAGCCGGGCTTGAGCTGGTCGCGCGTGTAGACATTGGCCTTGTGCCATGCGCCGGCGGAGAAAAATTTCGTGCGCCGCGCCGGCGGCGGCAGCTTGCCGCGCTTGGCGCTTGCCCGCCTTCTCGCTGAACTTGGCGCCGCCGCCGACCGCTTCCACCGACACCGCCTCGACCACCATCTGCTTGGTTCGGTCGATGAAGCCGAAGCGCGCTTTGTGCGCCTTCTCGAAGGCGCGCTTCATCGCGGGCAGGGTGCCGGCGGCCACCACCAGCGCGGTATCGGTGCCGGCGTAGCGGATATGCGCGCGCACGAAGATCTTGATCTTGCCGGCCGGCACGCCCTGGCCGGCGACTTCGGCCTTCGCCTCGCGCCCGAGCCGCGCGCCTTCGCGCTTGAGCGCGGCGAGCGCCTTTGCGCCGTAGACCAGTTCGATCGCCTGCTGGCGCGTCGAGCGGATGTCGGCCAGCCCCATGCCGTAGGCCGACAGCAGCGACGAAAACGGGTGGATCAGCACCCGCGTCATGCCGAGCGCGTCGGCGACCAGGCAGGCGTGCTGGCCGCCGGCGCCGCCGAAGCAATTGAGCGCGTAGCGCGTCACGTCATAGCCGCGCTGCACGGAAATCTTCTTGATCGCGTTCGCCATGTTCTCGACCGCGATCTTGATGAAGCCGTCGGCGATCTCTTCCGCCGATTTCTCGCCGGCCTGCGCCATGCCGACTTTCTGCGCCAGATTGTTGAAGGCGTGCCGCACCGCGTTGCGCGTCGAGCGGCTGGTTCTGATGCGGGCCGAAAATCTTCGGGAAGAAATCCGGCATCAGCTTGCCGACCATCACATTGGCGTCGGTCACCGCCAGCGGCCCGTTGCGGCGGTAGCAGGCCGGTCCCGGATTGGCGCCGGCGCTGTCGGGCCCGACGCGAAAGCGCGCGCCGTCGAAATGCAGGATCGAGCCGCCGCCGGCGGCGACCGTGTGAATGAGCATCATCGGCGCGCGCATGCGCACGCCGGCGACTTCGGTCTCGAAGGCGCGCTCGTATTCGCCGTCGAAATGCGACACGTCGGTCGAGGTGCCGCCCATGTCGAAGCCGATCAGCCGGTCGAAGCCGGCCTGCCGTCCGGTCTCCGCCATGCCGACCACGCCGCCGGCCGGCCCCGACAGGATCGCATCCTTGCCCTGGAACAATTCCGCCGCCGTCAGCCCGCCCGACGACATCATGAACATCAGCCGCGCATTCGAGCGCCGGGCGTCGAGATCCTTGTCGACGCGCGCCACGTAGCGCCGCAGGATCGGCGACAGATAAGCATCCACCACCGTGGTATCGCCGCGGCCGACCAGCTTGATCAGCGGCGAGACCTCGTGGCTGACCGACACTTGCGTGAAGCCCATGTCGCGCGCCAGCGCCGCCACCTGTTTGCTCGTGCTCGGGGTAGCGATAGGCGTGCATGAACACGATCGCCACCGCGTCGATGCCGTCGGCCTTGGCCGCTTCCAGATCGCGCCGCGCTGCGATCGAGATCGAGCGCGCGCTCGACCGTGCCGTCGGCGCGCACGCGTTCGTCCACCTCGGCGACGCGTTCGTACAGCATGTCGGGCTTGATAATGTGGCGGGCGAAAATCTTCGGCCGCGCCTGGTAGCCGATCTTGAGCGCGTCGCGGAAACCCTTGGTGATCAGCAGCAGCGTGCGGTCGCCCTTGCGCTCGAGCAGCGCGTTGGTCGCAACCGTCGTGCCCATCTTGACCGCGCCGACGCGGCCGGGCGGGATCGGCTCGCCGGTTTTCAGGCCGAGCAGATCGCGGATGCCCTGCACCGCGGCGTCGGCATAGGCTTCCGGGTTTTCCGACAGCAGCTTGTGCGCCGTCAGCGTGCCGTCCGGCCGCCGCCCGACCACGTCGGTGAAGGTGCCGCCGCGGTCGATCCAGAAATCCCAGAGTTTCGCTGAAGTTTTGGCGGGCATGGCTGAAGGTCGTGGTCGAGAACCGCACTATGTCCAGCCTGTCGGGGATAACACAAGCCTGCTAGGCTTGGCGGCGGCCTGTGGGGAGGCAACGCCATGATGCTTCAACGCCGTCGATTTTTGCAGCTCGCGGCAAGCGCCGCCGCGGTGCCGTTCGCGCCAATTGCAGCAAACGCCGATACTTATCCGAACCGCGCGGTGCGTTTCATCGTGCCGTTCCCGCCCGGCGGCGCCAGCGATCCGGTCGCGCGCGTGCTGGGGGCCCGCTTGGCCGACATTTGGGGCCAGCCGGTGCTGGTCGAGAACAAAGGCGGCGCCGGCGGCAATATCGGCGCGCTGGCGGCTGCGCAATCGGCGCCCGACGGTTACACGATTTTCATCGCCACGAATTTCCTCGCCACCAACCCCTTCATCTATCCGGCGCTGAACTACGATCCGCTCACCGACCTCGCCCCGGTCACGCGCCTGACCAACTTCACCAACGTTTTGCTGGTGCCGCCGTCCTCGCCGGTGACGACGGTGAAGGAATTCATCGATTATGCGAAAAAGAATAGCGGCAAAGTCAGCTACGCATCGCCGGGCGTGGGAACCATCCAGCATCTGTGCGGCGAGCTGTTCAAGAAAACTGCCGGCATCGATCTGGCCCATGTGTCCTATCGCGGCGGCGGGTCCGGCGCTGACCGACCTCATGGCTGGCCGGGTCGACGTGATGGTCGCGACGCTGCCGTCGGTGTTTTCGCAGATCAAGGGTGGCACGGTGCGCGCGCTCGCCGTCACCTCCGCCGAACGCGTTCCCTTTGCGCCGGATATTCCCACCGTTTCCGAATCCGGCGTGCCGGGCTTCGATGTGTCCGATGGGCAATGCCTGTACATGCCGGGCAAGACGCCGGCGGAATTCGTCAACAAGGTGCACGACGATGTGATCGCGGCGCTGGCGTACCCGCCGGTGAAGCAGAAGTTTGTCGACATCAATGTGCTGATCGTGACTTCAGCGCCGGGCGACGTCACGACCTATCTCAAGGCCCAGATGGCGCAGTGGAGCGCGATCATCAAGGCCGCCAATATCCAAGCGAATTGAATGGGGAAGTGCGATGAAGCCGATGTTTGCGTTGGCGCTGCTGGCGGCGGCTTCCACCGCGCAAGCCGCCGACCTCAAAGTGCTGAGCGGCAACGGGCCGAAAGCCGCGGTGCGCGAATTGTGCAGCCAGTTCGAGAAATCGACCGGCAACAAGATCGAGTTGCACTTCGGGGTCAATCCCGAGGTCAAGAAGAAGATCGAAGCCGGCGAGAGCTTCGATGTGGTCGTCGGTAATCCGCCGATCGTCGATGCCTTGATCAAGGATGGCATGGTCGCCGGTCCGCGCGCCGATATTGGCCGCTCCGGCCTCGGCGTCGCGGTCAAGAGCGGCGCGCCCAAACCGGACATTTCGTCGGTCGCGGGCTTCAAGCAGGCGCTGCTGGCGTCGAAAGCGGTCGCATTTCCGGGCAAGGGCGCCAGTGGCATCTATTTCGTCAGCCTGCTCGACCGCATGGGCATCAAGGCCGAGATGCAAGGCAAGCTCAAGCCGATGGAAGCAGAAGACACCGTCGAGGTGGTGGCGCGCGGCGAGGCCGACATGGTCGTGGTGGTGGCGACCCGTATCGTCGGCGTTCCCGGTGTCGATCCGGTCGGTCCGATCCCCGAGGAACTGCAAACCAAGATCGGTTTTGCCGCGGGCTTGAGCGCCACCACCAAGGAGCCGGCAGCGGCCAAGGCGTTGATCCAGTTTCTTTCCGCGCCTTCCGCTGCCGCCACATTGCGCGCCAAGGGCGTCGAGCCGGCACATTAAGATGCGCCGCGCATGAAAACCTATGAAGGCAAACGCACAATCGACGGACTGGTCGTGACGGTCGACGGGGCGCCGCTTTCCGAACATGACGAGATCAAGCGCTTCACGAAATTTGGCTTCGAATGGACCTACGAAGGCGACAGCCCGCGCCAGCTCGCGCTCGCGATCCTGACCGACTATCTGGGCGACAACGAGCGGGCCTTGCGGCTGTCCGAACCGTTCATGAAAGAAATCGTGGCCAATCTCGACAACGATTGGCGGCTTACCGGCAGCGACGTCGACGCGGCCATCGAGGCGCTGGAGAATTGAGCACGGCCGCGGTTGCGCGCCGGACGCAGCGTGCTAAGTTTGAGAAAATAACAAATCAAGGGCGGGACGCGACGACAGGGGCCGGCCATAATCACGCAGCGGCAGATCGATTTTCGCAACGAATACCGGTCGCGCATCGTCGGCTGGTACAACGGCTACTTCCACATCGTGCTGATCTACGCGATGGGCGCCGCCGTGTTCTACGTCTACGTTTCGCACATCCATAACGTGACCTGGGCTGAATGGACTCACCATTCCGCTGGTCTTCCTGTTCACCAACATCTTCGAATGGGCGGTGCATCGCTTCATCATGCACCGGCCGGTGAATATCAAGGGCCTGCGCGCGATCTACGAACGCCATACGCTCAACCACCATCAATTCTTCAGCGACCATGAAATGCGCTTCCGCGACGACAAGGATTGGCGCGTCACCGTGTTCCCGCCTTACGCTCTGGTGGTGTTCACGCTGATGTCGATCCCTTGCGCGTTCGCGCTCGGCTTTATTTTCACGCCCAATGTCGGCTGGCTGTTCATGTGCGTCACCACCGGGCATGTATCTGGTCTATGAGTTCATGCATTTCTGCTGCCACGTCGACGAAGGCTGGTTCGTCAAATATTGCCCGCTGGTCAACACGCTGCGCCGCCATCACACCGCGCATCACAACGCCCGGCTGATGATGGAAGTGAACATGAATCTGACCTTCCCGATCGCCGACTGGCTGTTCGGGACCTCCGATCTCGACCGCGGCCTCATCGGCCATCTGTTCAACGGCTACAGCACGCGCCGTCTCAAGCGTAATTTGCGCGCTCAGCCGGTGGGTCCGGAGCAGGCGGCGGCGCAGCCGGTCGGAACCAACTGACCATGCCGACCGACGTCAAAGCCATCGTCTCGGCGGTCGTGGTGCTGGTGGCGCTTGGACTGGCGTTGTGGAGCGGCTCGCCGCTGCGGCCGGAGTTCGACCGGGTCGTCCTGCTGATCGCTGTCTTTTTCGTCGTCGCGATGTGGATTTTCCCCGAAGCCGGCGTCAAAAAAGGCGACCTCAAGAAGCATTAGACCGCGCGTCTATTCCACCAGTTCCGGCCACGGCACGATGGTCGACTTCACCGTCTTCATGGCGATGGCGTCGGCCACCGCGCGGCCGATACCGTCCTCGGAAAACGGATAAAGCGTCTGCATCTCGAGCCAGGGATATTTCGCGCGCGTCCGGTAAAGCATGTCGACGCCGAGCGGCAGATCGTTGCCGGTAAAACCCCACGAGCCGAGGATGGTGATGTCCTTGGTGCAGAAGCGGTGCCACGATGTCTCGATCGAACCGGCGTCGGTGAACTGGCCCATCTCGACGTAGCAGCCGCCGTCGCGCAGCATCTCGATGCCTTCCGGACCCGCGCTCGGGTGGCCTGAGCAATCCATCACCAGATCGGCGCCGAAGCCGCCGACGATGTCGCGCACTTTTTTGATGCGCTCTTCCGGTGTCTTGAAACTCCTCGATATCGACCGTCGCTTCGGCGCCGAACTTGCGCGCCAGCGCAAGCCGCGGCGTCTTCCGGCGCGCCGACGCAGATCACCCGGCCGGCGCCCATTTCCTGCGCCGCCGCCACCGCCAGAATCCCGATCGGGCCGGAGCCCTGGATCACGACGGTGTCGCCCCAGGTGAATCCGCCGGCGCGCGCCGCGCGGTTGAAGGCGCGGATGCACGAGGTCAACGGCTCGGACAGCGCGCCGAGCCGCAACGGCATGTCGTCGGGCAATTTGTAGATCTTGGTGCCGGGCAACATGTCGAGATCGACATAGACATATTCCGCCCAGCCGCCCCACAGATGCGGCGCCTGGTCGAAACCGAGATAGCGGCCGTAATAGACCGGGGTCAGGCACTTGTTGGCGCTGAGCGGATAGTGCGTGCAGTAATAGCAATGCCCGCACGGCATCAGCGGCGGGATCATCACCTTCGATCCGACGGCGAGCGGCTTGCTCATGAAGTCTTCGCTGAACTCCGACGCCGACCTCGACCAGCACGCCGCCGATTTCGTGCCCGAGCGTGAACGGCCAGGGCAGTTGCTTCGGCCAATGACCTTTGAGGATGTGCAGGTCGGTGCCGCAGACGCCGCAGGCGCCGATCTTGATCAGCGCCGCTTTTTTCGGAATTTTCGGCCAAGGCACCGTGCGGATCACCGGTTTGGCGCCGGGCCCGTCATAGGTGCAGACGCGGATCTGTTCCATGGCCGATTCCCTCGTAATCCTCGCGCCCTTGGGCCCAATGTTTTGAACCGGGCGTCGGATCGCAAAACTAGGGCGCGCACGCATAGAACGGCAAGCAATTCCTTAACTTCGCGGCGCCCGGTGTCCGCGCTTCAACGTTTGCCGGTTCCCTCGGGACAGTAGCCTTCAATAGTGCGTGAAGGCTCAAAGGATTTGAGCTGGCCGTACGTTTCCTTGTCAGGTGGCGGAAATCGAAAACCCGGGATAGGGAGCTTAGCGCATGCGTAAATCAGTCATCGGAATATTGGGCGTGGCCGCCCTTGCCGCGTCATCCTTCGCAATCGATAACGCGGCAGCAAGAGATCATGGCGGCGGAGCGCCTGCTGTTGGCGGCAGCCGAGGGGCGGCATCTTCCTCATTCAGTCACAGCAGCGGCGTTCCTTCGGCCGGCGGGCGCATGTCGGGGCGGGTTGGTGGTTCGCCGAGCTTTCAAAGCAATCGCAGTATAAGTTCGTCTGGTAGTGGGCGCAGGTTTAGCAGCGGCCGAAATTTTGTCCACGATGGACGCCGCCACCATCATGGACGTGGCCTTGCTTTTGGCGTCGTGCCGTTCGGCTATCTATGACGACTACTACAACGACTATGCCTACGACTACGGCGATGATTGCTATCAGCTACGGCACGTGCGTACGCGCTATGGATGGCGGTTGCGGCGCATCGACGTTTGTGGCAACTCGTACTATTGATGCGCGCTAGGGCTACTTGGCGGAACGCGTTGGCAGCCTGATTGTCAGCTCGCTGACTCAAACAGCAAGCCCCGGCCACGTGGCCGGGGTTTTGTTGCCTGGCCCAAAGCAGGCATTGCCGAGACCGCGAAAAAATCCGTTTTGTACGGAACATAAATTGCAGGCTGGAATTGTTTGGTCATGTCTATCCAGAGGAGCAGGGCAATGAAAATCGCACTTATAGTGGCCGTGGCCGGAACCTTTCTGGTAATGCCGGCCGCGAATGCGGATGACGCGCATATTGGTGTCGGCGTTGGGCCGGTCGGTGCCGGTGTGACTGTCGGCTCCGGCGATCATGATCGTGATTACGACCGCACCAAAGTGATCAAGGAGCGTGAAGAGCCGCGCGACAAGACCGTAATCATCAAGAAAGAGCATCGAGAGCCGCACGAAAAAATTATCGTGCATGAGCACGACTGATCGTTGATTGCTGAACAGAAAGAGGCCGCCATGGGCGGCCCCTTTTCATCTAGGTCATCAAGCCAGCAGCCCCGCAAACAATTCTTCAAGCGTCCTTGATTTATGTCCGAAAGAACCACTACTCAAATGTTCGGCTGGGCGCTGGGCGGAATATTTTTAGCCATGCTCACGCTGAATCTTTTTTTCGACTGAAAAATGCCGCGAGCATCGCGGCTTTCCAAGAGCCTGCGGCTCACTGCGCCTTGATGCCGGCCTTTTTGATGATCGGCCACCATTTGTCGATCTCGGCCTGCTGGAAGGTGCGCAGCGCCTCGGGCGTCTGCTGCTCGGGCGGGAAAATATCCTGCGCCAGATCGATCAGCTTCTTTTTGGTTGCAGGATTGGCCAGGGCTTTTCTCAGCGCTTCGTTGAGTTTGGCGACGATGTCTTTCGGCGTGCCTTTCGGCGCCCAGATGGCGTGCCAGAACGAGAAATAGAAACCGGGCAGGCCGGCCTCGTCGGTGGTCGGGACTTCCGGCGCCGACGCGATGCGTTCTTTGGCGGTGACGGCATAGACCTTGATCGAGCCGGCCTTCATTTGCGCCACCGACAGCGCCGGCGTGTTGAGCAAGATGTCGATTTGTCCGGCCAGCAAGGCGGCGGTCGAATCGCCTGCGCCGCGATAGGGCACCATGGTCATCGGCGCGCCGACGGCCTGCTGGAGTAAAATGCCGCCGACATGGCTCGGCGAGCCGACCCCGGAATTACCGGCATTGGCCTTGTCGCCCTGCTCGCGCAGCCAGGCGATCAATTCCTTGAGGTTGTTCGCCGGCATCGTCTTGCGCGCGGTGATAAAGAAAGGCTGCGTTGCGATCAGCCCGATCGGCTCGAAATCCTTCATCAGATCGTAAGGCAAATTGTAGATCGCGCCGGTGGCGACATTGGTGCCCCACTGGCCGATGCCGAAGGTGTAGCCGTCCGGCGCGGCGCGCGAGATGCGGCCTTCGCCGATGGTGCCGCCGGCGCCGGTGGTGTTCTCGACCACGACGGTTTGCCCGAGCGCCTCGCCCATGCCCTGCGCCACGATGCGCCCGATCACATCGGTCGAGCCGCCGACGCTGAGCGGCACCACCATGGTGATCGGCCGCGACGGATAGTCGGCGGCGATCGCGCCCGGTCACGGCAGAACGACGGCAAGAGTGCGGCAATAGCCGCGGCGAACAACAACTTTTTCATGGACGTTTCTTTCCCTTATTGGCAGGCCGGCATTTTGTATCAGGCTGTCACGGCGGTGCCAAAAATGGCGGGGCGCCCGGCGGGTTCTCCGCCGGACGCCCCTTGAACATATCAGCCGGCCTATAAGCCGGGTTCTGTAAGGCCTGCGGGTCTCACCGCAAACGTGACGGCCATTCCTCTGGTACGCCGGTTGCCCGGCGCATCAAGCAACCTACCCGAACGACTGGCCCGGACGGACCCGAGACTTGCGTCTCAACGTCGTTCCTATTCGGTCTTGCTCCCGGTGGGGTTTGCCGTGCCGTCTTCGTTGCCGGAAGACGCGGTGCGCTCTTACCGCACCGTTTCACCCTTACCGCGGCCAAAACGCTACGCAGCCGCGGCGGTCTGTTCTCTGTGGCACTGTCCCTGAAGCCTCGCCCCGAGGGGCTCAACTCCGCCGGATGTTATCCGGCACCGTTCGTCCATGGAGCCCGGACTTTCCTCCCCGGCCGCCTTTCGGCATTGGCGCGGGACGGCCGTCCGGCCGACTGACGGGATAGGGATGGGGGCTATCGCCGCCGCCGTCAAGGGACGGGCACGGGGATGGTGAACCGGTTTTCAGGCCAGCGGCTTCGGCCTTGTTTCCACCAACGCGCGCAGCGTCAACAATGTGGAAGCATCGGCCACGCCGTCGACACGGGCCTGGCGGAAATGGCGCTGGAAGGCCGCGATCACCTCGCGCATGGCGTCGTCATAGTTGCCGGTCTCCTCGATGCCGTAGCCGTAACCGCGCAGCACGCGCTGCAGCCGCTTGACCTGGTCGCCGTGCTCGCCGGGCTTGAGCGAGACGCCGTCGAGATGGAGCGGGGCCGGGCGCACCCAATGGCCGATGTTGGATTCGCTCAGCAGTTCCCAGGGAAATTTCTCGCCCGGGTCCTGCTTGCGCCCCGGCGCCACGTCGGAATGCGCCAGGATGCGATTGGAATTGATCGGCCCGCGCCGCGTGAGAATCGAGCGGCAGAGCGAGATCACCGCCGCGATCTGCCGCAACGGAAAAGCGGGATAGCCGAATTCGTGACCCGGATTGACGATCTCGATGCCGATCGAGCACGAATTGATGTCGGTGTCGCCGCCCCAGGACGACACGCCGGCGTGCCAGGCGCGCAGTTCCTCCGGCACGCATTGCACGATGCGGCCGTCCTCGAACACCACGTAATGCGATCGACACTTTGCTGTCGGCCGCGCACAGCCGCGCCAGCGCCGCGTCACCGGATTGCATGCCGGTGTAGTGCAGCAGGATCATATCGGGCGCGCAGCCTTGTTTGCGCTCGTCATGATTGGGCGAGGGCACCGCATCGGTGACGATGAAGGAATCCGGCGTAAATACCGACATGAGCCGGACCATGTTGAATGCGCGAGGGCGCGGGAAGCGGCATCATTCACCGTGGTTCGGCGAAAAAGCAATATGCCGGACGCCGAAACACCAACGCTGCGCCAATCATAGGCGCCGCGTCGATTTTCCCGCGTTATGTCGGGTCGTTCGTGGCCTACTTGGTGCTGCTCGGCGGCCGGTTGCTTGAGGGATGCATGCCGCCGCCGGACAGGCCGTTTAATCCGGCCGGAGCGCCTGAGCCGGTCGTGGTCGGACGCGGCGGCGCGTAAGGCGTGAAATTCTGCGCCTCTTTGAGTTCGTCCTTGCTTATGGCAAGCTTAAGTTTGTCGGCAGAGCCGTTTTGGCCCTTGATCACGTCGAAGGAAGCGGGCGCCAGGGCCACGTCTTTTGAGCCCATGCCGAGGAAACCGCCGACGCTGACTACGTAGGCTTCGATCTTGCCGGTTTTGTCGAACAGGATGTCTTTGATCGCACCGATCTTCTGGTTATCCGCGCCGTCGACTTCTGTGCCCTTGAACTTGGTCGCCAGCCATTGATCGGGCTTCTGCGCCGCCACGATATCGGCCTTGCCGCCGCTTTGCTGCGCGGCCGCCGGCGGATTTGAACTCGGCGGGGAATTGGGCGCCTGCGCCAGTGCCCCGGATACCATCAGCGCGCCAATGGCCGCGCCCGTCATCAGTTTTTTCATCATGGGATCGCCTCCTTGTTCGCTCATGGAACCGTGCGCTGGTTCCCTTGGACGGTTGGCCGTCCGCTTGAGCCAACTCGGCGATGAAAATCTTGTTCCGGGAACTCGTGGATTTGAAGCCCGGAAATATGGGCTTTGCGGATTCTGCATGCAGCGCAACGGCCGCCGGAAAGATGCCGTTTGGCAATAAATCCTTAAGTTTAAGGGTTGTTAATGCTGTTTGGACGGTGATTTGCGCCGGCGCCCGAGGCCAAGGCGCTGGGGCCACTCCATTGGCGCCCATAATGCTCCATGAAACCCCACGAATTCTCATCGAGGATGGCGCACCGCACAAGTCTCGCGGGCGGCTCGCGGGTTTCCGGAACCTCTGTTTCGATAGGCGTCCGCTCGGCGGCGCGCAACGCGCTCGGAGCACGGGAATGACGGCGGGCGGCGACGGCTTTGCGGCTGTCGCTGGCGGACCAGCCCTCCACATTCCCGTGCTCGGCCGCCCTGCGCTCGACTTCCTCAACGTGCATGACGGCGGCATCTATATCGACGCCACCTTCGGCGCCGGCGGCTATAGCGCGCGCCATCCTTGGCCGCCGCCAACTGCAAAGTCATCGGCATCGACCGCGATCCGAACGCGATCGCGCTCGGGCAGCCTCTGGTGCAAGCGGCGAGCGGCCGGCTGACGCTGGTCGAGGATCGCTTCTCGCAATCTCGACGCCGTGGCGCGCGACGCCGGCATCGATGCCGTCGACGGCGTGGTGCTCGATCTCGGCGTCTCCTCCATGCAGCTCGATACCGCCGCAGCGCGGATTTTCCTTCCGCCTCGACGGGCCGCTCGACATGCGCATGGGCGGCGAGGGCCCGAGCGCGGCCGATGTCGTCGCCAGCGCGAGCGAGCGCGATCTCGCCAATATCATTTTCCTGCTCGGCGAGGAGCGTCATTCGCGCGCCGTCGCCCGCGCCATCGTCAAGGCGCGCGCGCAGGCGCCGATCCGCACCACCGCGGCGCTGGCCGACATCGTCGCCTCGGTGGTGCGCTCGCGCCCGGGCGATATTCATCCGGCGACGCGCACGTTCCAGGCGCTGCGCATTTTCGTCAATGACGAGCTGGGCGAACTGGTCGCCGCGCTGCACGCCGCCGAGCGCATCCTCAAGCCGCGGAGGCCGCCTGGTGGCGGTGTCGTTCCATTCGCTCGAAGACCGCATCGTCAAGTCGTTCCTCGCCGGCCGCGGCGAGACCCGCGCCGGCTCGCGCCACGCGCCCGAGCTCAAACGCCCGAGCCGCCACCTTCCGCGTGCTCACCAAGCGGCCGGTGATCGCCGACGCCGACGAGGTCGCGCGCAATCCGCGCGCCCGCTCGGCCAAGCTGCGCGCCGCCGAACGCACCGGCGCCCGCGCGCGACGACGACGCGGCCGATCTGTTGCCGCGCCTGCCGTCGCTCGCCGACGTTCTGAAGGGGCGCTGAGCATGCGCCTGCTCAACATCTTGGTGATCGGCGCGCTGATCCTGGCGGCGTCCTTCGTCTACAAGATCAAGTTCGATTCCACGCTGCAGGCCGAGCGGGTCGCGCAAGCTCGCCGGCGAATTGCGCCGCGAGCGCGACGCCATCGCCGCCTTGCGCGCCGAATGGGCGCAAGCTCGACACGCCCGGCCGCATCCAGGGCCTGGCCGACCGCCATCTGGCGCTGCGGCCGATCCTGCCGACGCAATTCGACAGCCTCGACCGGCTGCCGGAGCGCCCGCCGGTGACTGCCGCCGTCCGACCGATCCGATCGGCGCCATGCTGGCGCCCGTGCCGCCCGACACCACCGGCAGCGTGCCGGCGCCGCGGTGACCGCATGACCGCACCGCGCCGAAATCGCCGGAGACCCGCTGGCAGCGCTGGCTGCGCTCGCTGCTCTATGGCCGCGACGTCGACCGCAACGTCAAGGCCAAGGCGCGGCTCGGCCTCGCCATCGTCGCCTTCGCCGGCATCTACGGCGTGATCGCGCTGCGCCTGGTGATGTTTGCGACCGTCAGCGACGGCCACGGCGCCCGCCGCAGCGTCGGCCAGGACGCGGTCGCCACCGCGCGGCCCGACATCCTCGACCGCAACGGCCAGATCCTCGCCACCGACGTGAAGACGCCGTCGCTGTTCGCCGAGCCGCGCAAGCTCATCGACGTGGACGAGGCGGAGGAACTGCTCACCGCGGTGCTGCCCGATCTCGACGCCACCGAAGTGCGCGAGCGCCTGTCGTCGAAGCGCGGCTTCGTCTGGCTCAAGCGCGAGATCACGCCCAAGCAGCAGCAGGAAATTCACCGGCTCGGCATTCCCGGCGTCGGCTTCCTCACCGAGAACAAGCGCGTCTATCCGAACGGGCCGGTGGTCTCGCACGAGATCGGCCACGTCAATATCGACAACCAGGGCATCGCCGGCATCGAGAAATGGCTGGACGGGCAGGGGCTCGCCGCGCTGCACATGGCCGGGCTTGCCACCGACCGGCTGCAGCAGCCGGTGCAGCTCGCGCTCGATCTGCGCGTGCAGTTCGCGCTGCGCGACGAACTGATCGCGGCGCGCGAGAAGTTCAAGGCCAAGGCCTCGTCCGGCGTCGATCGTCGACGTCAACACCGGCGAGATCGTCGCCATGGTGTCGGAGCCCGACTACGATCCCAACAATCCGCGCGAGGCCAACGACCCGACCCGCATCAACCGGCTCACCACCGGCGTCTACGAGATGGGCTCGACCTTCAAGGTCGCTGACGGTGGCGATGGCGCTCGACAGCGGCAAGGTCGACGCTCGACTTCGACGTTCGACGCGCAGCCATCCGCTGCAATACGGCAAGTTCACCATCCACGATTACGAGCCGATGCACCGCGCGCTGTCGGTGCCGGAGATCTTCACCTACTCGTCGAACATCGGCACCGCGCGCATGGCGCTCGTCGCTCGGCGTCGAATACCACAAGGCCTTCCTGAAGAAGATGGGCCAGCTCGACCGGCTGCGCACCGAATTGCCGGAAAGCGCCGAGCCGCTGGTTCCCAAGCACTGGGGCGAGCTCAACACCGTCACCATCGCCTTCGGCCAGGGCCTCTCGGTCGCGCCGCTGCAGGCGGTGATGGGCATTGCCGCGCTGGTCAATGGCGGCCGGCTCATTCCGCCGACCTTCCTCAAGCGCGACCAGGCGCGACGCCGACAGGCCTCGGCCAAGCAGGTGCTCAAGCCCGAGACCAGCCGAGAAGATGCGCTATCTGATGCGGCTCAACGTCGAGAAAGGCACCGCCACCAAGGCCGACGTCGACCGGCTACTATGTCGGCGGCAAGACCGGCACCGCGGAAAAGGTGGTCGGCGGCCGCTATTCCAAGACACAAGGTTTTGACCGAGTTTCACGGCCATTCTGCCGGCCGACAAACCGCGCTATCTGTTGCTGATCATGCTCGACGAGCCGCAGGCCGGCCGAGAGACCCACGGCTTCGCCACCTCCGGCTGGAACGCGGTGCCGACCGGCCGCCAAGGTGATCGCGCGCATCGCGCCGCTGCTCGATATCGAGCCGCGTTTCGACCTGCCGAAGGCCGACCAGCTGATCCTGGCCAAGGCGACCGCGAGCAGTAAGGGCAGTGACGCGGCCTCGAATTCCGCTTATTCGCGCGATCTTGAGCCTAGAAACTCGCCGATGAAGCTCGCCGACCTGCAGCTCGATACGCGCCGCTCGATGCGCATCAGCCGGCATCGACATTGCCGGCATTGCCGCCGACAGCCGCAAGGTCAAGCCGGGTTTTCTGTTCTTCGCCATCGCCGGCGCCAAGGCCGACGGCGCGCATTTCGCCAAGCAGGCGGTGGCGGCCGGCGCCGTGGCGGTCGCGGCCGAGCAGCGGCCCGACGGATTGCCCGACGAGCGTCGCCTTCGTGCCGGTCGAGAACGCGCGGCGCGCGCTGGCGCTGGCCGCGGCGAAATTTTTTCCGCGCCAGCCCGGCACCATCGCCGCGGTCACCGGCACCAGCGGCAAGACCTCGGTCGCCGCCTTCACGCGGCAGATCTGGAGCGCGCTCGGGTCTGCAGGCCGCCAGCATCGGCACCATCGGCGTGGTCTCGCCGCGGGGCGAGAACTACGGCTCGCTCACCACGCCCGATCCGGTCGAACTGCACCGCACGCTCGACCAATTGGCGGGCGAGGGCGTCACGCATCTGGCGCTGGAAGCCTCCTCGCACGGCCTCGACCAGCACCGGCTCGACGGCGTGCGCATCGCCGCCGGCGCCTTCACCAATCTGTCGCGCGACCATCTCGACTATCATCCGACCATGGAAGCCTATCTCGCCGCCAAGCTGCGCCTGTTCGACGACCTGATCGCGCCGGACGGCACGGCGGTGATCGACGTCGACGATTGCTATGCCGGGCCAGGTGGTCGAGGCCGCGCAAGAAGCGCGGCCTCAAGATCATGACCGTCGGCGTGCAGCGGCGACGACATCAAGCTCGTCGACGGCGCCATCGACGGCTTCGCGCAGGTCATCACCATCGCGCATGGCGGCAAGACCTATAAAGTGAAGCTGCCGCTGGTCGGCGCCTTCCAGGTGCAGAACGCCGCGGTCGCCGCCGGCCTCGCGATCGCGACCGGCGCCGAGCCGGCGCGCGTCTTCGCCGCGCTGGAAAAACTCACCGGCGCCAAAGGCCGGCTGGAACTGGCCGGCAGCCAAAAACGGCGCGCCGATCTTCATCGACTACGCCCACAAGCCGGACGCGCTCACGAAAGCGCTCGAAGCGCTGCGGCCCTATGCCAGCGGCAAGCTGGTCGTGGTGTTCGGCGCCGGCGGCGACCGCGACGCCGGCAAACGCCCGATCATGGGCCGCATCGCCGCGGAGAATGCCGACCGCGTCATCGTCACCGACGACAATCCGCGCAGCGAGCAGCCGGCCGCCATCCGCGCCGCGATCCTCGCCGCCGCGCCGGGCGCGACCGAGATCGGCGACCGCGCCGAGGCGATCCGCGCCGAGCATCGCCGCGTTGAAAGCGGGCGACGTGCTGCTGATCGCCGGCAAGGGCCATGAGACCGGCCAGATCGTCGGCGACAAGAGTTCTGCCGTTCTCCGATCATGACGCGGTCGCGGCGGCCTTGAAGGGGAAGGTGGCATGACCGCGCTCTGGACCATCGACGACATGGCCGCGGCGATGCGCGCGGAGAAATCCGGCGCGCTGCCGGCGGACGTGCCGGGTCTTTCGATCGACAGCCGCACCATCGGCCAAGGGCGAGGCCTTCTTCGCCATCAAGGGCGACAATCGCGACGGCCACGACTTCGTCGAGGCCGCGCTCAAAGCCGGCGCCGGCGTCGCGGTGGTCGCGCGCGACAAGCGCCGGCAATTTGCCGCCGATGCGCCGCTGCTGATCGTCGCCGATGTGCTCGAGGCCTTGCGCGATCTCGGCGCGCGCCGCGCGCGCGCGCATCGCACGCCAAAGTCATCGCCGTCACCGGCTCGGTCGGCAAGACCGGCACCAAGGAAGCGCTGCGGCTCGCGCTCGCGCCCGACGGCGAAACGCATGCCTCGGCCGCCTCCTACAACAATCACTGGGGCGTGCCGCTGTCGCTCGCGCGCTGCCGGCCAGCGCGAAATACGCCGTGTTCGAGATCGGCATGAACCATGCCGGCGAGATCACGCCGCTGACCAAGCTGGTGCGCCCGCACGTCGCGATCGTCACCACCATCGAGCCGGTGCATCTGGAATATTTCGGTTCGCTCGAAAAGATCGCCGACGCCAAGGCGGAGATTTTTCTCAGGCATCGAGCCGGGCGGCGCCGCCGTGCTCAACCGCGACAATCGCGCAATACGCGCGGCTCGCCGCCGCCGCCAAGGCGGCTGGCGTCGCGCGTGTCGTCTCGTTCGGCGAGCACGAGAAAGCCGACGCGCGGCTCGTGCGCGTATTCGCTGCATGCCGGAATGCTCGACGCGTCGCAGGCGCAGCATCCTCGGCGCAGGACGTCACCTACAAGCTCGGCGCGCCGGGCAAGCATCTGGTGCTCAATTCGCTCGCCGTGCTGGCGGCGGCCTCGCTGGTCGGCGCCGATCTGGCGCTGGCCGCGCTCGCGCTCAACAATCTCAAGCCCGCCGCCGGCCGCGGCACGCGCGTCGACCTTGCGGGTGCCGGGCGGCAGCGCGCTGCTGATCGACGAGAGCTACAACGCCAACCCGGCCTCGATGGCGCGCGGCCATCGCGCTGCTCGGCCAGGCCCCGGTCGGCCCGCAAGGCCGCCGCATCGCCGTGCTCGGCGACATGCTGGAACTGGGCGGCGCAAGGCGTGGCGCTGCACCGCGGCCTGGCCGGGCCGATCGAGGCCGCCAACGTCGATCTGGTGTTTTGCTAGCGGGCCGCTGATGCACGCGCTGTGGGAGGCCCTTCCCTCCGGCCGCCGGGGCGGCTATGCCGAGACCGCGGCGGCGCTGGAGCCGGCCGTGCTGGCCGCCATTCGCGACGGCGACGCGGTGATGGTGAAGGGTTCGCTGGGCTCGAAAATGGGGCCGATCGTCAAGGCGCTGGAACGGCAATTTGCCACGCCGGCCGCGCTCGGACGCAGACGCAGCGATGATCGGCGGCAAGGTTCGACCTCGATGTTTTATTGGCTGACCGAATTCTCCGACAAGCTCTCGTTCCTCAACGTCTTCCGCTACATCACCTTCCGCACCGGCGGCGCCATCGTCACCGCGCTGGTGTTCGTGTTCCTGTTCGGCGGCCCGATCATCGATCTGCTGCGCATCAAGCAGGGCAAGGGCCAGCCGATCCGCACCGACGGCCCGCAGTCGCATCTGGTCACCAAGAAGGGCACGCCCACCATGGGCGGGCTGATGATCCTGTCGGGGCTGCTGGTCTCGACCCTGCTGTGGGCGAACCCGACCAACCCCTATGTCTGGATCGTGCTCGGCGTGACGCTCGCCTTCGGCCTGATCGGCTTCTATGACGACTATCTGAAGGTCACCCGGCAGACCAATGCCGGCTTTGCCGGCCGCACGCGGCTCGCCGCCGAGGCGCTTGATCGCGGTCGTCGCCTGCATGGCGCTCGCGCATCTCGGCAAGGGGCCGATCGCGACCTCGCTGGTGTTTCCGTTCTTCAAGGAACTGGTGATCAATCTCGGCTGGGCCTTCGTGCTGCTCGGCGCCTTCGTCATCGTCGGCGCCGGCAATGCGGTCAACCTCACCGACGGCCTCGACGGCCTCGCCATCGTGCCGGTGATGATCGCGGCGGCGAGCTTCGGGCTGATCTCGTATCTGGTCGGCAACGCGCTGTTCGCCGAATATCTGCAGATCCATTACGTCGCCGGCACCGGCGAACTGGCGGTGCTGTGCGGCGCGGTGATCGGCGCGTCGCTCGGCTTCCTCTGGTTCAACGCGCCGCCGGCCTCGATCTTCATGGGCGACACCGGCTCGCTGGCGCTCGGCGGCATGCTCGGCGCGGTCGCGGTCGCGATCAAGCACGAGATCGTGCTCGCCATCGTCGGCGGGCTGTTCGTGCTGGAAGCGGTGTCGGTGATCGTGCAGGTGGTGTCGTTCAAGCTCACGGGCAAGCGCGTGTTCAAGATGGCGCCGATCCATCATCACTTCGAGCAGCTCGGCTGGACCGAGCCGCAGATCGTGATCCGGTTCTGGATCGTCGCCGTGGTGCTGGCGCTGGCGGGCCTGGCGACGTTGAAGTTGCGATGATCCCGGTCACCACCTTCGCCGGCAAGCATGTCGCGGTCTTCGGCCTCGGCAATTCGGGACTGCTGTCGGCGCGCGCGCTGATCGAGGGCGGCGCCGAGGTCGTCGCCTTCGACGACGACGCCAGGAAAGCTTGCCGAGGCGCAGGCCGCCGGCCTCAAGACGCAAGATCTGCGCGAACTCGATTGGTCGCAGATCGCGGCGCTGGTGCTGGCGCCGGGCGTGCCGCTCACGCATCCGCAGCCGCATTGGGCGGCGGCGCTTGCGCGCAAGGCCGATGTCGAGATCATCGGCGACATCGAATTGTTCTGCCGCGAGCGCGCCAAATCCGGCGCGCAATGTCCGCTCATCGCCATCACCGGCACCAACGGCAAATCGACCACCACCGCGCTGATCGCGCATCTCCTCAAAAGCGCCGGCCGCGACGCGCAGATGGGCGGCAATATCGGCGTGCCGGTGCTGGCGCTCGAGCCTTCGCGCCCGGCCGCGCCTACGTGCTGGAGGTCTCGTCCTATCAGATCGATCTCGCGCCCTCGCTGCATGCCACCGTCGGCATCCTGCTCAACGTCACGGAAGACCATCTCGACCGCCACGGCACGCATGGAAAATTACGCCGCGCATCAAGGAGCGGCTGCCGGCTTCGGTGGAAGCCGGCGGCACGGCGGTGATCGGCGTCGACGACGACTGGACGCGCGCCGCCGCCGACCGCATCGCGCGCGCCGGCAAAAACGTCGTGCGCGTGTCGGCGGTCAAGACTTTGCGCGATGGCTTCTACGCCGAAGGCAGCCGCGATCATGCGCGCGGCCGGCGGCAAAGCCGCAGGCGGTGGCGGACCTCGCCGGCATCGGCTCGTTGCGCGGCGCGCACAATGCGCAGAACGCCGCCTGCGCCATCGCCGCCTGCCTCGCGCTCGGCGTCGAATTGCCGGAAATCCAGAAAGGGCTCGCCAGTTTCCCCGGTCTCGCCCATCGCATGCAGCCGATCGGCCGCAAGGGCAACGTGCTGTTCGTCAACGATTCGAAAGCGACCAATGCCGACTCCGCCGCCAAGGCGCTGGCGAGCTTCACGCGATATTTTCTGGATCGCCGGCGGCAAACCGAAGACCGGCGGCATCGAGAGTCTCGCCGGACTACTTCCCGCGCATCCGCAAGGCCTATCTGATCGGCGAGGCGGCGGCGAGTTCGCCAAGACGCTCGACGGCAAGGTGCCCTACGAGATCAGCGGCGTGCTGTCGGCGGCGGTCGAGGCCGCCGCGCGCGACGCCGCGGCTCGGGCTTGCAAGGAGCCGGTGGTGCTGCTGTCGCCGGCCTGCGCCTCGTTCGACCAGTACCCGAACTTCGAGGTGCGCGGCAAGGCCTTCACCGATCTGGTTCGAGCAATCCCGGGCATTAATGCTTCGTAAACCGTGACGCGTCAGCTTGGGTCCGGGAACGGGACATGGTTTCGCGCGCGCAACGCACGCCTTTCGGCGAATGGTGGTGGACGGTCGACCGGCTGACGCTCGCCGCCATCGGCGCGCTGATGCTGGCCGGCGTGGTGCTCTCGCTCGCCGCCAGCCCGCCGGTCGCCGGCCGGCTCGGCCTCGACCCGTTTTATTTCGTCAACCGGCACATCCTTTATCTGATCCCGACCGTCGCCATCATGCTCGGCGTGTCGTTCCTCAACCCGCGCCAGATCCGGCGGCTGGCGCTGATCGTGTTCGCGGTCAGCCTCGTCATGGTGGCGGCGACGCCGTATTTCGGCGCCGAGATCAAAGGCGCGCGGCGCTGGCTGGTCATCTTCGGCGTCAACATCCAGCCGTCGGAATTTCTGAAGCCCGCCTTCGTCATTCTGGTCGCCTGGCTGTTCGGCGAATCCGCCAAGCGCGCCGACATGCCGGCCAATGCGTTTTCGCTGGCGCTGCTGTTGCTGGTGGTCGCGCTTTTGGTGATGCAGCCCGACTTCGGCCAGACCATGCTGGTCGTGCTGGTGTGGAGCGCGCTGTTCTTCATGGCCGGCATGCGGCTGATCTGGGTGTTCGGCCTCGCCGGCGTCGCCGGCGTTCGGCCTGACCGCCGCCTATTTCACCGTGCCGCACGTGGCGAGCCGCATCCAGAAGTTCCTCAATCCGGCTTCGGGCGACACCTTCAACATCGACATCGCCACCGAGAGCTTCATGCGCGGCGGCTGGTTCGGCCGCGGCCCGGGCGAGGGCACGGTCAAGCGGCTGCTGCCCGAGAGCCACACCGACTTCGTGTTCGCGGTGGCGGCGGAGGAATTCGGCGTCGCGCTCTGCCTCGCGCTGGTGGCGCTGTTCGCCTTCATCGTGATCCGCGCGCTGGCGCGCGCCATGCGCAATGACGACGCCTTCACGCGCTTTGCCGCCGCCGGTCTCGCCATCTTGTTCGGCATGCAGTCGGCGATCAACATGGCGGTCAACCTGCATCTCATTCCGGCCAAGGGCATGACGCTGCCGTTCATCTCCTATGGCGGCTCCTCGATGCTATCGCTCGCTTACGCCATGGGCATGCTGCTGGCGTTGACGCGCGAGCAGCCGCGCGCGGCGATGCTGACGTCGCCCGACCTTGTGAGCGAGGGGAGCGCGGCCTGATGCCCGCGGCGCCGCTGGTGCTGCTCGCGGCCGGCGGAACCGGCGGCCATCTGTTTCCGGCGCAGGCGCTGGCCGATGCGCTGCAAAAACGCGGCGCCGTCATCGACCTCGCCACCGACGCGCGCGCCGCCCATTTCAAGTTTCCCGCGCGCGCCATGCACATTATCCCGAGCGCGACCTTGCGCGGCACGCGATCCGATTCGCGCTCGCGCGCACCGCTGCGCATGCTGACGCTTCGGCACCGCCAAGGCCTGGGCGATGCTCGGCCGCATGCGGCCCGCCGTCGTGGTCGGCTTCGGCGGCTATCCGACCGTGCCGCCGCTGTGGGCGGCGGCGCTGCGCGGCATCCCGACCGTGCTGCATGAGCAGAACGGCGTCATGGGCCGCGCCAACCGCGCGCTGGCGCCGCGCGTCACCAAGATCGCCACCGGCTTTCGCACGCTCGCAAAGCTCGATCCGCGCTGGCAGGCAAAGATCACCTTCACCGGCAATCCGGTCCGCCGCGAGGTGATCGCCGCCGCGGCGACGCCCTACGCCGCGCCGGAAGCCGAGCGGAAAATTGCGGCTGCTGGTGTTCGGCGGCAGCCAGGGCGCGCGCGTGATGGCCGAGATCGTGCCGGAGGCGATCGAGCTTATCCCGGCCGCGTTGCGGGCCCGCCTATCGATCGTGCAGCAGGCGCGCGCCGAGGATGTCGACGAGGTGCGCGCGATCTATGCCAAGCGTCGGCGTCGCCGCCGACGTCGCGCCGTTCTTTGCCGATTTGCCGGCGCGCATGGCGGCGGCGCATCTGGTGATCGCCCGCTCCGGCGCCTCCACCGTGGCCGAACTCTCGGCCATCGGCCGGCCCGCCATCCTGGTGCCGCTGCCGCATGCGCTCGATCAGGACCAGTTCGTCAATGCCGGCGTGCTGGAGGAGGCGGGCGGGGCGATCCGCATCGAGCAGCGCGACTTCACGCCGGAGCGGCTGGCCGCGGAGATCGCGGGCTTGGCCGGCGACCCGGAACGCCTTGCCGCGCATGGCGCAGGCCGCCAAATCGGCCGGCAGCATCGATGCCGCCGAGCGGCTGGCGGATCTGGTGTTGAAGGTCGCCGGATCAGCGAGCTGTAAGCGATCAGTTGACATTTGTAAGCACTTGGGTTACATTGCCGTCGTGATCAGGACGTTCCGAGCAAGGCGCTGGCCGAGCTTTGGGCGAAGGGCCGCACGGCCAAGATCGACGCCAAGATGTCCAGGCGCATCCTGATCCGTCTCGATCGGCTAAATGCCGCAAGCGCGCCGGCACAGATGAATCTTCCCGGGTTTGATTTCCATGCCTTGAAAGGCTTCATCCCGATCCGCTACACGGTCCATGTGAACGGGCCGTGGTGCATCACCTTCGAGTTCGATGCCGGAGACGCTCTCCGTGTCGACTTCGAGCAATACCATTGAGGAGCCAAAGCATGGCCGTATATGCCGCCAAGCGCGATCCGAACCGGTGCCCGACGCATCCCGGCGAATTGCTGGCCGACAGTCATTCCGGCGACCGGTAAGAGCAAGACGAGATCGCCACGCTGCTCGGCATTTCGCGCCAGCACCTTTACGACATCCTGGCGCAGCGCAAGCCGGTCTCCCCCGCCGTCGCCGTCCGGCTCGGCAAGCTGTTCGGCGACGGGGCAGGGGTTTGGGTGCGGATGCAGGGTGCCTACGACACCTGGCACGCCGAGCGCGACCTTGCCGTTGAGATCAGGAAGATACCCAGGCTGAAGGCCAGCTGCCGCGTGAACAACGTGAGCGACCGGGCGCGAGGTATCGGGAATTTAAGCAATCCGATATGGCGGTCTTGTTTCCGCCTTGCGCCTCCGGCAAGACATGCCCGCGCGCATAACGCGCCAGACTAAGAGGCTGAGGGCGACCTTATGAAACTGCCGCGCGACATCGGTCCGGTGCATTTCGTCGGCATCGGCGGCATCGGCATGAGCGGCATCGCCGAGGTGCTGGCCAATCTCGGCTATACCGTCACCGGCTCCGACGTCGCCGAGGGCGCCAACGTCAAGCGGCTGCGCGACAAGGGCATCAAGGTCGCCATCGGCCACAAGGCCGAGAACCTCGACGGCGCCGACGTGGTGGTCGTCTCCTCCGCCATCAAGCGCGACAATCCCGAACTCGTCGCCGCGCGCGCCAAGCGTCTGCCGGTGGTGCGGCGCGCCGAAATGCTGGCCGAGCTGATGCGGCTGAAAAGCTGCGTGGCGATTGCCGGCACCCACGGCAAGACCACGACCACCTCGATGGTGGCGGCGCTGCTCGATGCCGGCGGCCTCGACCCGACCGTGATCAATGGCGGCATCATCAACGCCTACGGCACCAATGCGCGGCTAGGCGCCGGCGACTGGATGGTGGTGGAGGCCGATGAATCCGACGGCACGTTCCTCAAGCTGCCGGCCGACATCGCCATCGTCACCAATATCGATCCCGAACATCTCGATCATTTCCATACTTTCGACGCCGTGCAGGACGCCTTCCGCGCCTTCGTCGAGAACATTCCGTTCTACGGTTTCGCGGTGATGTGCACCGATCATGCGGTGGTGCAGACGCTGGTCGGAAAATTGGAAGACCGCCGCATTCTCACCTACGGCGAGAACCCGCAGGCCGACGTGCGCCTGGCCGACATCGTGCACCACAACGGGCAATCCGCAATTCTCGGTCGTGTTCCGCGACCGCGAGGGCAAGACCGCGCACACCATCGACAAGCTCACGCTGCCGATGCCGGGCCGCCACAACGCGCTCAACGCCACGGCGGCGGTGGCGGTGGCGCATGAGCTCGGCATCAAGGACGACGTGATCCGCAAGGCGCTCGGCGCCTTCGGCGGCGTCAAGCGGCGCTTCACCAAAGTCGGCGAATGGAACGGCGCCGTCATCATCGACGATTACGGCCATCATCCGGTCGAGATCGCCGCCGTGCTGCGCGCCGCGCGCGAGAGCGCCAAGGGCCAGGTGATCGCGGTGATGCAGCCGCATCGCTACACGCGGCTGCATGATCTGTTCGAGCAGTTCTGCACCTGCTTCAACGACGCCGACGCCGTGATCGTCGCGCCGGTCTATCCGGCCGGCGAGGCGCCGATCGCCGGCGCCGACCGCGATGCGCTGGTGCAGGGCCTGCGCGCGCACGGCCACAAGCAGGCGATCCCGCTCGACAGGACCGGAAAAACTCGCCGGTCTGATCAAGGAACTGGCCAAGCCCGGCGATTACGTGGTCTGCCTCGGCGCCGGCTCGATCACGCAATGGGCCTACGCGTTGCCGGGCGAATTGAAGGCGCTATGAGCTTTCCCGATATCGTCCCCGATCTGAAAGCGAAGATGCCCGAATTGCGCGGGCGGCTGCTGGCCAACCAGTCGCTCGAGCGAACTGACCTGGTTTCGCGTCGGCGGTCCGGCGCAGGCCTTCTTCATGCCGCAGGACGAAAACGATCTGGCTTACTTTCATGCAAAATCTGCCGGCCGAGATTCCGGTCACCGTCATCGGCGCCGGCTCGAACCTGATCGTGCGCGACGGCGGCGTGCCGGGCGTGGTGGTGCGGCTCGGCCGCGGCTTCAACGACATCAAGGTCGAGGAGGACAATCGCGTCGCCGCCGGCACCGCGATGCTCGACGTGATGGTGGCGCGCGCGGCGCAGGCCGCCGGCATCGCGGGGCTTGCTTTCTACAGCGGCATTCCCGGCTCGATCGGCGGCGCGCTGCGCATGAATGGCGGCGCCTATGGCGGCGAGACCAAGGACGTGCTGATCGAGGCGCGCGGCGTCGACCGGCAGCGGCACGGTCCGCACTTTCAGCAATGCCGACATGGGATTTTCCTACCGCCACTGCGGCGTCGCCGACGATGTCATCTTCACCGCCGCGCTGTTTCAGGGCCGCGCCGGCGATCCGGAAGAAATCGCCGCCGAGATGGCGCAGATCAAGAGCAAGCGCGAAAAAACCCAGCCGCGCAACCGCACCGGCGGCTCGACCTTCAAGAATCCGCCGGGCCACAGCGCCTGGAAACTGGTGGACGAGGCCGGCTGCCGCGGGCTCAAAGTCGGCCAGGCCAAGGTCTCCGAGCTGCACAGCAATTTTCTGATCAACCTGGAAGGCGCCAGCGCCGCCGACATCGAGACGCTCGGCGAAACCGTGCGCGCGCGGGTCAAGGCGCATTCCGGCGTCGAGCTGGAATGGGAAATTAAGAGAGAATCGGCGTAGCACTGCGCGCCATGAAACACGTCGCCGTTCTGATGGGAGGCTGGTCGGCCGAGCGCGAAGTCTCGCTTGAGCTCCGGCAAGGCCTGCGCCGATGCCGCCGAGCGCGCCGGCTACCGCGTCAGCCCGCGTCGATGTCGACCGCGACATCGCCGCGACGCTTGCGCGCGCTCAAGCCCGACGCCGCGCTCAACGTGCTGCACGGCCGCCCCGGCGAGGACGGCACGCTGCAAGGCCTGCTGGAAATTCTCGGCATTCCCTATTCAGCCATTCCGGCGTGCTGGCTTCGGCGCTCGCCATGCAGAAGGACATCGCCAAGACGCGTGCTGAAGGCGGCCGGCGTGCCGGTGCCGGGCGGCGTCGTGGTCGCGCGCGCAGGAGGCCGCCAAGCGCCATCTGCTGCCGCCGCCTTATGTCATCAAGCCGGTGGCCGAAGGCTCCAGCGTCGGCGTCTTCATCGTGCGCGAGGACCACGAAGCACCCGCCGCAGGAATTGACGCGGCCGGACTGGGCGTTCGGCGAGGCGTGCTGGTCGAGCCTTTTATCCCCGGCAAGGAACTCACCTGCGCGGTGATGGGCGACAAGGCGCTCGGCGTCATCGAGATCGTGCCGACCACGCGAGTTCTACGACTACGAGGCCAAATACGCGCCCGGCGGCTCGAAGCATCTGCTGCCGGCGCCGATCGCGCCCGCGGTCTACGAGGAATGCCAGCGCCTGTCGCTCGCCGCGCATCGCGCGCTCGGCTGCCGCGGCGTCACCCGCGCCGATTTCCGCTACGACGACAGCTCGCGGGCACCAAAGGCCTGTTCTGCCTCGAAGTGAACACCCAGCCGGGCATGACCGAAACCTCGCTGGTGCCCGAGCTGGCCGCCCATGCCGGCATCGGCTTCGACGAGCTGGTGCGCTGGATGATCGAGGACGCCTCGCTGGATCGGTGAGGCCGTCAAAACGACCGAATTTGCCACGTCCCGCCTTAACTTAACCCCGCCCGCTCACAATCCGTAAACCTTTACTAATCGTTTACCAAAGCGCCCTCAAGACTAGGCATTGGCGGCGTTTTGCGCGCGCGGCCGCGGATTCGCGCGCGCGGACAAGCCGCCCGCGGCCGCACGGGGACAAGGGGACTGGTCTTTCGATGGACGATCGAGGACGCCTCGCTCAATCGCTGAAGCTGAAACTGACACGACGCGCAACGCCCGCCCGCCGTCCGCGCGCGCCGCACGGTCGTCGTCTTGGCCGTCATCGTCGGCGGCCTCGGACTCGGCGCGCTGCGCCTGGCGCACCGCTGGATTTCCACGCTGATCGAATTGAAAGTGCCGCGCGGCGCCGGCGCCAGCGCCGCCGCCATGCTGCTGCTCGCCAGCACGTGTTACGGCGTGGTCAAAGGCGGCCATGCGCCCGCGATCGCCGCGCAGGTCCAGGACATTTGCGACACCGCGGCCAACAGCGTCGGCTTCCGCATCACCGAGGTCGCGCTCGCCGGCGAGCATGAAGTCAGCCGCGAGGACATCCTCGCGCTCGCCGGCATCACCGGCCGCTCGTCGCTGTTGTTTCTCGATGCCGGGCAGGCGCGCGCTGCGGCTGTTGACCAATCCGTGGATCGCGCAAGCCGACCGTGCTCAAGCTTTATCCCGGCCGGCTGCGCATCGACATCAAGGAGCGCCAAGCCTTCGCGCTCTGGCAGAAGGAAGGCCGCGTCTATCTGATCGCCGCCGACGGCACCGTGCTGGAAACCTACGTGCCGCAGCGCTTTGCCGCGCTGCCGCTGGTGGTCGGCGACGGCGCCGAGCAGAGCGCGCAGGCGTTCCTCGATCTGCTCAAGCGCTATCCGGAGATCGCCAAGTCGGTCGACGCCGCGGTGCTGGTCGCCGAGCGGCGCTGGAACCTGCATCTCAAGAGCGGCCTCGAAGTGCTGCTGCCGGAACGCGAGCCCGAGCAGGCGCTGCGCACGCTGGTCGATCTCGACCGCGACAAAAAACTTCTGTCGCGCGACATCGTCGCCGTCGATCTGCGGCTGGCCGACCGCGTCACGGTGCGCCAGTCCGACGCCGCCGCGGCCGCGCGCGACGAGGCGCTGAAAGCGGCCGGAAAAGGCGAAAAAGAAAAAGGGGAATCGAGGCATGACCGTGCTGCGCTTCGGCCTCACGCCCAAGATGAAGCCGGTGTCGCCGCGCCGCGCGGCGGTCGTCGCCGGTCTCGATATCGGCACCAGCAAGATCGCCTGCCTGATCGCGCGGCTCGAGCCGCAGGCGCCGCAGGACGTGCTGCGCCGGCGCAGCCACGGCGTGCGCGTGCTCGGTTTCGCCCATACCGCCGCGAGCGGCATGAAGGCCGGCGGCGTGGTCGATCTGGTCGAGGTCGAGGAGATGGTTCGCCAGGCCATCGACATCGCCGAAAGCATGGCCGAGGTTCAGCTCGAATCCGTGGTGGTATCGCTGTCCGGCGGACGGCTCGGCAGCGAACGTTTCGTCGCCGATATCGAACTGGCCGGCGGCGCCGTCACCGACGGCGATATCGCCCGCGTGCTGGCGGCGGCCAGCCGCCATTCGGTGCGCGACGGGCGCGCGGTGCTGCATTCATTGCCGATCGGCTATGCGCTCGACGCCGTCGGCGGCATCCGCGAGCCGCGCGGCATGCTCGGGCCACCGCTTCGGCGTCGACATGCACATGGTCACCGCCGACGTGGCGACCGTGCGCAACCTGATGCTGGCGGTCGAGCGCAGCCATCTGTCGGTCGAGGCCATGGTGGCCTCCCCCTATGTGGCCGGCCTAGCGGTGCTGGCCGACGACGAAGCCGATCTCGGCGCCGCGACCATCGATCTTGGGGCCGGAACCACCACTCTTGCAGTGTTTTCCGGTGGAAAATTCGTGCATGCCGACGGTTTTGCGCTCGGCGGCCACCACGTCACCATGGATCTCGCCCGCGGGCTCAACACCCGGATTGCGGATGCTGAGCGAATCAAAGCGATTTATGGCAGTGTTTTGACCGGTGGATCGGATGAACGCGACATGATCACGGTGCCTCCGGTCGGAGATGATGAGCGCGAGCCGCCGCAATTCGTTTCGCGGGCTGCGCTGGTGCGCATCATCAAGCCGCGGGTCGAGGAAATCCTCGAAATGGTGCGCGACCGGCTGAAGGCTTCGCCGTTCGCGGCCGAACCGCGCGCGCGCGTGGTGCTGACGGGCGGCGCCAGCCAGCTCGCCGGCATCGCCGATCTTGCCGCGCGGATTTTGCGTAGGCCGGTGCGTATCGGGCGTCCCCTTGGGTTGGCGGGTTTGCCGGAAGCGGCCAAGGGCCCGGCATTCGCCGTGGCCGCGGGGCTGCTGGTCTACCCGCAAGCGGCACATCTTGAACACTTCGAACCGCGGCGAACGCGGCAATTGATGACAGGAACGGGCGGTTACATGGCACGGGTCGGACGATGGCTGCGCGAAAGCTTCTGACCCACAACAACGGAACCACGAAGGGACCGGCGGCGGACCGGTCTTATTCGACGGCGTGCGGGCGCGATGCGCAGCCTGCTGCCCGTGCATCAAAGAGGCAAACATGACCATCAATCTGAAGATTCCCGACATTCGCGAAATGAAGCCGCGAATTACCGTATTCGGCGTCGGCGGCGCCGGCGGCAATGCGGTCAACAACATGATCACGGCCGGTCTGCAAGGCGTCGACTTCGTCGTCGCCAATACCGACGCGCAGGCGCTCACGATGTCGAAGGCCGAGCGCATCATCCAGATGGGCACGCAGGTGACCGAGGGTCTCGGCGCCGGCTCGCAGCCGGAAGTCGGCCGCGCCGCCGCGGAAGAGGTGATCGACGAAATCCGCGATCATCTCACCGGCGCGCATATGGTGTTCGTCACCGCCGGCATGGGCGGCGGCACCGGCACCGGCGCCGCGCCGATCATTGCCAAGGCCGCGCGCGAACTCGGCATCCTCACCGTCGGTGTGATCACCAAGCCGTTCCAGTTCGAGGGCCAGCGCCGCATGCGCTTTGCCGAAGCCGGCATTGTCGAATTGCAGAAGGTGGTCGATACTTTGCTGATCATCCCGAACCAGAATCTGTTCCGGGTCGCCAACGAAAAGACCACCTTCGCCGACGCCTTCGCCATGGCCGACCAGGTGCTCTATTCGGGCGTCGCCTGCATCACCGACCTGATGGTCAAGGAAGGCCTGATCAATCTCGACTTCGCCGACGTGCGCGCGGTGATGAAGGAGATGGGCAAGGCGATGATGGGCACCGGCGAAGCCTCCGGCGAGAAGCGGGCGCTGAGCGCCGCCGAGGCGGCGATCGCCAATCCGCTGATCGACGACGCCTCCATGAAAGGCGCCAAGGGCCTGTTGATCTCGATCACCGGCGGCAAGGATCTGACGCTGTACGAAGTGGACGAAGCCGCCACCCGTATCCGCGAGGAGGTCGATCAGGACGCCAATATCATCGTCGGCGCGACCTTCGACGAAAGCCTGGAAGGCATCATCCGCGTCTCGGTGGTGGCGACCGGCATCGATCATGCGGCCGTTCAACGTCAGTCGCAGCCGGAAGCCGCGCTCAAGGAGCTCGCGGGCAAGACGCGTGCCATTGCGCACCGCGGACCGCATCGAGCGCAGCTCGGCGCCGGCGATTGCCAGCGCGGCGGCACTCGAATCGGCCGCGCACGCGGCGGTGGCCGCTGCGCTGTTGCCGCCGATCGGCAACGAGGAAGTTTCGATCCGGCCGATGCCCATGAAGCCGTCATTGTTCGAACCCGCATCGGGAGAGGCGGCGCAAGCCGAACCGCCGCTGCCGAAGGCGTTCATCCCGCCGGCGCCGGATCGGGCGGCGGCGCGCACGCCGCGCATGCCGCGCATCGACGAACTTCCGTTGCCGGCACAGAACCAGATCAGGGCGCAACGTGGCGCGGAGACTGAGAACCACCCTGAGAAGCAGCGCACTCGCTTTGATGCAGCGGCTGGCCAATCGGCCTCGCGCGCCGCGGCGAGGAGGCGGAAGCCCCGCAAGCCCCGCGCATGGCGCCGGCGGTGCCGCAGTTCGAGCGGCCGATTCGCCCGACCGCGCGCAATCCAGAAGGCCGCCCGGACGATCCGGTATCGGAATATGCCCGCCGCTCGGTGCCCCAGGGGCTCGACCCCCATGGCCGTACCGCGCCTGTGCATAATTCGGCCGAGGAGGATCAGTTAGACATCCCGGCCTTCCTGCGCCGCCAGGCCAACTGACGGCTGCGCAAGACCCTTTTGGCGGCCCCCTCCGGGACCCGGAGCGGGGCCGCCAGCTTTTCCGGGCCCCGCGTGTGGGTTCCTTTAACCTATTGAATTAAAACAGTTTTGTTGCTATCAGCGATTCCAGCCCGTCTTTTGCCGACACCGGCGGCTCAAATCCCTAAACGCCTCCCCAAGCGACCAATCCCGCCACGGGGCGGCCGTTCGGCCCGCAATTGCGGCAAAAAAGAGTAACAGTCGGTAAGAAGACGTGAGTTGGAAAAGACGGTTTCATCGGCCTAAGTTTCAGACACGAAAGGGACTTTTCAGGACTTGGGGGCTACTTCCAGACCGTAGGCGGGAATTGAATTGAAGGCCGAAATGTGGCTCCGCGTGGAGCATGGGATGGGACGTGCGGCTTGCCAGCCGGCGTAAACGGGTACGATGAAGGGCGCTAAGCAGACAACGTTGCGCGACCATGTTGCCGTCTCCGGCATCGGCGTGCATTCGGGAAGCCCCGTCACCCTGACGCTCCATCCCGCCGATGACGATGCCGGCATCGTTTTTCAGCGCATAGCCGCCAACGGCACCCCCGAGCGCGAGATTCGCGCCGATGTGCGCGCCGTTACCGCTACCGAATTTGCCACCGTGCTCGGCGACGCCAAGGGCCCGCTGTGCTCGACGGCCGAGCATCTACTCGCCGCGTTGCGCGGGCTCGGCGTCGATAACGTGATTGTTGAGATCGACGGGCCGGAAGTTCCGATCATGGACGGCAGTGCCGCGCCGTTTGTCGATGCAATCGATCAGGCCGGCCTCACCACTCGCGCGCTGCCGCGCCGTTATATCGAGGTGATTAAGCCGGTGCGCGTCTCCAAGGATGGCGCACTGGGCGAGCTGCGGCCTTACAGCCATGGCTTCCGGGTTGAGGCCGAAATCGAATTCGACCATCCGCTCATTCGCCACCAGGCGCTTTCGCTCGATATTGAGCCGGAAGCCTTTCGCCGCGAAATTGCGCGTGCCCGCACTTTCGGCTTCATGAAGGACGTCGCGAAATTGTGGAGCGCTGGTTACGCGCTCGGCGCCTCATTCGACAATACGCTGGTGGTCACCGAGGATCGCTTGCTCAATCCGGAAGGCCTGCGTTTTGCCGACGAATTCGTGCGCCACAAGATCCTCGACGCCATCGGCGATCTTGCCTTGGCTGGTCAGCCATTGCTCGCTGCCTATCGCACCGTCCGCGGCGGCCACAAGCTCAACCATGCTGTGCTGTCCGCGCTCATGGCCGATCCGAGTTCATGGCGGATCATCGAGGCGATCGAGCCGGCCCGCCGTATGCGTGGCCAGACGCAAGTCGGCGCCGGATTGGTGGCCGCGGCCTACGGCCCGGAAATGTCCTGAAAAAGCTCAGGATTTAAGCTTAACCTTCCGCCTTAATCCCGGCCGAATGTCCGCTTAATCCCTTGGCGGAACCGCGTTTTTTCGTCTAAACCAGCGCGGATAGGGGCCCGCCGCCAAGGCGTGTGCGGGTGAGTTTCGGGGACCGGACACGAACGTGTGGGATTTGAGTTTGTGCCCAAAGATTCCGTGCAAAAGATGATCGCGCCCTTGGATTCGGTAACCATGCCGGGCCGCCGCCGGTTTACCCGCGCGCTGGCGATGGTGCTGCTGGCCGGGAGCCTCGGTGCCTGCAGCAGCTTGACTGATTGGTTTGGCAGCAAAGACGACACGCCGCCCGACGAGGCCGCCGATCGGCTTTACAACGAGGGCCTCTTTCTCCTCAACGTCAAGAAAGACCCGAAGAAGGCCGCCAAGAAATTCGAGGAGGTCGATCGCCAGCACCCCTATTCGGAATGGGCGCGCAAGTCGCTGATCATGTCCTCTTATGCCTATTACCAGGCCGGCTCTTACGACGACTGCGTGTCGGGCGCCCAACGCTACATCACGCTTCACCCCGGCAGCGATGACGCCGCCTACGCGCAATATCTGATCGGGGCGTCCTATTACGATGAAATCCCGGACATTACGCGCGACCAGGCGCGCACCGAAAAAGCACTCGCCGCGCTGCAGGAGGTGGTCCGCAAATACCCGACCAGCCAATATGCCGTCAGCGCCAAGCAAAAAATGCAGGTCGCTTACGACCAGCTCGCCGGCAAGGAAATGCAGGTCGGGCGTTATTATCTGGAACGCAAGGACTACACCGGCGCCATCAACCGCTTCAAAGTCGTGGTCACCAAATACCAGACCACGCGGCACGTCGAAGAAGCGCTGATGCGGCTGACGGAAGCCTACATGGCGCTCGGCATCGTGCCGGAAGCGCAGACCGCGGCCGCCGTGCTCGGGCACAATTTCCCGGACAGTGCCTGGTACAAGCACGCCTATACCTTGGTGAAAACCGGCGGCGTCGAACCCTCCGAGAACAAGGGCTCCTGGATCAGCCGGGCTTTCAGCAAGGTCGGGCTGGGCTAGACCGGCTTCGTCAATTAACTACCCACAACGTCATGCCGGCCTTGTGCCGGGCATTCCCGTCTTGATAACCTGGCGCATTAGACGGTGCTTACCGGATCATGCCTCGGCCATGATGACGGCCTCTGGATCTAGCGCGCCATGCTCTCCCGCCTTTCCATTCGCGACATCGTCCTGATCGACCGGCTCGACATCGATTTTGCCGCGGGGCTTGCCGTGCTGACCGGCGAGACCGGCGCCGGCAAGTCGATCCTGCTTGACGCCTTTGCGCTGGCTTTGGGCGCGCGCGGCGACCAGGCGCTGGTGCGGCAGGGGATCGAACAGGGCCAGGTGACCGCGGTGTTCGAGGTCGAACGCAGCCATCCGGCGCGCGCGTTGCTCTTGGCCCATAACCTGGCCAACGATATCCCGGCCGAGGACGAACTCATTCTTCGCCGCGTGCAGTTTTCCGATGGGCGCACCCGCGCCTTCGTCAACGATCAGCCGGTGAGCGTGCAGGTCATGAAGGAACTCGGCGCCGCGCTGGTCGAGATCCACGGCCAGCACGACGAGCGCGCGCTGGTCGATGCCGCCACCCATCGCAGCCTGCTCGACGCCTTTGGCGGGCTGGAAGCCGACGCCGCCAAGGTTGCGGAGCTTTGGGAGGCGCGCCGCGCGGCGCAGGACGCCGCACGAGCCCATCGCGCCGACGTCGAGCGCGCCAAGCGCGAAGGCGACTGGCTGCGCCATGCCGTCGAGGAACTCGGCACGCTGGCGCCGCAGACCGGGCGAGGAAACCGCGCTGGCCGAGCGGCGCACCGGCATGATGCAGGCCGAGAAAGTGGCCGAGGATTTGCGCGACGCGCACGAGGTGATCGCCGGCGCCAATTCGTCGGTGCCGGCGCTCGCCGGCGTGATCCGCCGGCTGGAACGGCGCGCCGCGCAGGCGCCGGCACTGGTCGAGCCGGCGGTGAAGGCGCTCGATACGGCGCTTGACCGCGCTGGAGGAAACCCGCGGCCATCTTGAGGCAGCGCTGCGCACCGCCGATTTCGATCCGGCCGAACTGGAGCGAATCGAGGAGCGGCTGTTCGCGCTGCGCGCGGCGGGCCGCAAATACAACGTGCCGGTCGACGAACTGGCGGCGCTCGCCGCCAAATACCAAAGCCGACATCGCGCTGATCGATGCCGGCGAGGAACGGCTCAAGGAGCTGGAGACCGCCGCCCGCGCGGCCGAGTTCGCCTACCGCACCGCCGCCAATGCGCTGTCCAAGGCGCGCGCCAAGGCTGCTGCCTCGCTCGACAAGACGGTCAACCGCGAGCTCAAGCCGCTCAAGCTGGAGCGGGCGAAATTCTCGACCGAGATCGAGAGCGATGCCGCCGCCGGCTGGGCCGCACGGCATCGACCGCGTCGAATTCTGGGTGCAGACCAATCCCGGCACCAAGCCCGGCCCGCTGATGAAAATCGCCTCCGGCGGCGAACTGGCGCGCTTTCTGCTGGCGCTCAAGGTGGTGCTGGCCGACCGCGGTTCGGCGCCGACTTTGGTGTTCGACGAGATCGACACCGGCGTCGGCGGCGCGGTGGCCGACGCCATCGGCGTGCGGCTGGCGCGGCTTGCCTCCGGCGTGCAGGTGCTGGCGGTGACCCATGCGCCGCAGGTGGCGGCGCGCGCCGACCGGCACTATGTCATCAGCAAGGATGCGCTGGAAAAGGGCAAACGGGTCGCCACCCGCGTCACCGAAGTGGCGGCCGAGAAAAGGCGGGAAGAGATCGCCCGCATGCTGGCCGGCGCCGAGATCACCAACGAGGCCCGCGCCGCCGCCGAGCGTCTGATCAAGGCGGCGGGGTGATGTACAGTGGCCGCGCATCCGGCCTAGTGCCGACGCGTCCACGCTTTAGATCAAAAGTGCCGTCAATGCTTCGAGGCCGCTTCACAAGCACCCAGGCCATGACGGTTTACGCATGGCCAAGTCCAAAATCAAAACCGACAAAACGCCCGTCGATCTCTTGACCGAAAAACAGGCGAAGGCCGAATTGGCGCGGCTGCAGGCGAAATCGCCGGCACGACAAGCGCTATTACCAGCAAGACCGGCCGACGCGTCATCGGACGCCGAATACGACGCCCTGCGCACGCGCTACAACGCCATCGAGACGCGCTTCCCCGACTTTGCGCACGCTGAATTCGCCGTCGCGCAAGGTCGGCGCCGCGCCCACCGGCAAGTTCAAGAAAGTCCGGCACGCGGTGCCGATGCTGTCGCTCGACAACGCATTCGCGGATCAGGACGTCGTCGATTTCGTCGCCCGCATCCGGCGCTTCTTGAAGCTCGCGAAGACGAGCCGATCGCCTTCAGCGCCGAGCCCAAGATCGACGGCCTGTCGATGTCGCTGCGCTACGAGGACGGCGAACTCGTCACCGCCGCCACCCGCGGCGACGGCGCCGAAGGCGAGGACGTCACCGCCAATATCAAGACGATCAAGGAAGTGCCGCAGCGCCTCAAGGGCAAGCACGTGCCGAAAATCTGCGAGGTGCGCGGCGAGGTCTATATGACCAAGCGGGCGTTCCTTGAGCTGAACGAGCGGCAGAAAGCGGCGGGCGGCGAGCTCTACGTCAATCCGCGCAATACCGCCGCCGGCTCGCTGCGCCAGAAGGATCCCGCGATCACCGCCTCGCGCCCGCTCGGCTTTTTCGCCTATGCCTGGGGCGAGATGAGCGACATGCCGGCCGATACGCCAGTCCGGCATGATCAAGTGGTTCGAGACCTGCGGCTTCAAGACCAATCCGCTGACCAAGCTTTGCCATTCGACCGACGAGCTCATCGCCTTTCATCGCAAGATCGAGGAGCGCCGCGCCAAGCTCGACTACGACATCGACGGCGTCGTCTACAAAGTCGACCGGCTCGACTGGCAGGAGCGGCTCGGCTTCGTCTCGCGCTCGCCGCGCTGGGCGATCGCGCACAAGTTCCCGGCCGAGCGCGCCACCACGGTGGTGCGCGGACATGACCGATCACGGTCGGCCGCACCGGCGCGCTCACGCCGACGGCGCAGCTCGAGCCGGTCGGCGTCGGCGGCGTCATCGTGCAGAACGCCACGCTGCACAACGAGGATTACATCAAGGGCATCGGCGGCGACGGCGAGCCGTTGCGCGAGGGCCGCGACATCCGCATCGGCGATACCGTCATCATCCAGCGCGCCGGCGACGTCATCCCGCAGGTGGTCGACGTGGTGCTGGACAAGCGGCCGAAGGACGCCAAGCCGTATCATTTCCCGAAAAAATGCCCGTGCTATCTGCATACCGACATCGTGCGCGAGGAAACCGCCACCGGCGAGGAGGGCGCCCGCGCCCGCTGTACCGGCGAATTCGCCTGTCCGTACCAGAAGATCGAGCACCTGAAGCTGTTCGTGTCGCGCAATGCGTTCGACATCGAAGGCTTTGGCGAGCAGTACGCGGAATTACTTTTTGATGAAGGTATCGTTCAGAATCCAGCTGATATCTTCACGCTGTACAAAAGAGTCGATGATCTGAAAAAGGTTCTGTTTAAGAAGCGTGAAGCTCAAGCCAAAGAAAGGGAGCAAAAGACTGGGAGAATTCGCCAAAAGTCAGCGCCTGAATTTGAACGTGCGTATAACGAGATTGACAAACTATTAGAGGAAATCGACAGACGACGTGGGGTTGCGTTTGACCGATTTATTTTCGCGTTGGGTGTTCGGCATGTAGGCGAAATAACAGCGAAGGCTCTTGCAAGAAATGCAGGGGACGTCGAGTCGCTAATTAGGGCCGTCAATCTCGCCTCAAAAGATAAGCCCGGACCGGCTTGGATTGAACTAGATGGTATTCCCAAAATTGGTCCAGTTACACGTGACCGCTTATTAGACGAAGGCCTCTCTGCGCGGGGCACGCAATCAGATTTCTTTGCCAAAGAATCGCAACGCGCCGATTATCTAAATGACGGCCAGCGAGAGAGTTTGTTTAATCACTATAAGACTGAGATTAAGCTTCGGAACGCGCTTCAAGCAGCTAGGACACAGCGCCCGAAGGAAAATTATCTACGTTTAGCCAATGACAGCGACATCGGCCCTGTAGCAACCGGGGCTCTCATTCGTTTCTTTGCTGAGCCACACAACAGGAAGACAGTCGAATCGCTTCTTAAAGAAATAAAGGTTGATCGCGCCGAGGAGGTGGCCAAAGATTCTCCTGTCTCTGGATTGACGCTGGTCTTTACTGGCAGCCTTGAAATGATGGCGCGGGATGAAGCAAAAGCGGTTGCGGACCGCTTGGGTGCAAAGGTGTCGAATTCCGTTTCTAAGAAAACCGACCTTGTCATAGCCGGGCCAGGGGCCGGATCTAAACTTACCGACGCTAAGAAACACGGCGTGAAAGTTATTTCTGAAAAAGAATGGCTGAAATTGATTGGCCGCTAAATGGCTTAGGACGCTAATTGAGAATTGCTAAAATCTATATTTTAGGTTGTAGTGCCTATTCCCATTGAGGGGCGGGCATTACTTGAAAACAATTGCGATCGATTTTGAAACCGCAAATGAGGAGCGCCGAAGTGCGTGCGCAATAGGGCTGGCTTGGATTGAAGGTGGCGAGGTGGTCAGGCGTGAACATCGCCTCATTCGTCCGAAAGAGATGCGATTCAATGTGCACAATATTCGCATTCATGGAATCCATCCTGAAGATGTTCGCGATAAGCCAGAGTTTCCGGAGGTTTTGTCTGAATTTTTGCCAGATATCTCGCAAGCACTGATTCTTGCTCATAATGCGGAGTTCGATATCAGCGTGCTGTGCGCGTCATTGACTGATTATCGACAGCTATTTCCAGAGTTTTCTTATTATTGCACGATGGATATCTCGCGACGCTTATGGCCTGAATTGCGAAGCGTTTCGCTTGATTCCGTCGCGCATCATTTCGGGATTCAATTTGATCATCATGACCCGGCAGAAGATGCGTTTGCTTGCGCTGAAATCGCGATAGCCGCCGCGGAAGATGTTGGGGTTTCTGAGGTTATCGACATTGGAACTAAAGTTGCTATCCAACCCGGTCGAGTGCGAGCGGATTCTTATTTGCCGTGTGTGGTTTCGGGCATCACTAGCGTTGCGCGCCGCGTAAAAAGCATTCCAGACCTATCGGAGGATTTTCTTGAAGAGTTGTTGTGTTTCTCAGTAAGGGGAAGCACAGGAAATATCTATGAGATAACAGCGCGCAAGGCGGCCAAGAGGCTTCGCGTGTCATGTACCTGTCAAGCTGGTCAGAATAAAATATGGTGCAAACACCGGGATGCCCTACTAGAGGGCGATATAAGTAACTTACTTTCTGAAAATGTTTCGGACGTCAAAAAGCTCGCTGAATGGGCAACCGGCGTTAAGGTCGAGCCAAGAGACACGCCACGGCGGGTATGGGGTGGTCGGTCTAGGGGCTCAGACGAATCCCGTGAATCTCACTTGTCCCTTGAGATTGGATCGAAAAATGAATCATCCATGCTTAGCATCGCCGGCAAGACCGTGGTCTTCACCGGCGCGCTGGAGAAAATGACGCGCGAGGAGGCCAAGGCCACGGCCGAGCGGCTGGGCGCCAAGGCGGCCGGCTCGGTCTCCAAGAAAACCGATTACGTGGTCGCCGGCCCGGGCGCCGGCTCCAAGCTCGCCGAGGCCAAGAAGCACGGCGTCCAGGTGCTCACCGAGGACGAGTGGCTGAAGCTTATTTCCTAGGTCACAGCGGCTTCGCCGCCGCATCCAGCCACGCTCGCGTCGGCGCATCGAGCAGGGGGCTCAGCACTTCCTGCACATGGCGCATGGTAGCTGTCGATCCAGTTGCGCTCCTTGGCGGTCAGCAGCCGGTTGTCGATCAGCCGCCGGTCGATCGGCGCCAAGCGTCAGCGTCTCGAACGCATTGAGCGGCTTTTCGCCGCCCGCCGGCTCGGGCGCTGCGACCACCAGCACCAGGTTTTCGATGCGGATGCCGTAGTGGGCGGTTTTGTAATAGCCCGGCTCGTTCGACAGGATCATGCCGCGCTTCAGCGCCACGGTGCCGAGCTTGGAGATGCGCGCCGGGCCCTCATGCACCGAGAGATAGCTGCCGACGCCGTGGCCGGTGCCGTGATCGAAATCGAGCCCGGCCTGCCACAACGACGTGCGCGCCAGCGGATCGAGTTGCGCGCCGCTGGTGCCGTCCGGAAACACCGCGGTGGCGATGGCGATGTGGCCCTTGAGCACGCGGGTGAAGCGGTCGCGCATTTCATCGCTCGGCGTCCCGATAGCGACGGTGCGCGTGATGTCGGTGGTGCCGTCCTCGTATTGCGCGCCGGAATTGACCAGAAACAGCTCGTTTTTCCCGAGCGTGCGGTTGGTGGCGCGGGTGACGCGGTAATGCACGATCGCGCCGTTCGGCCCGCTGCCGGCGATGGTTGGAAACGAAATATCCTTCAAGAGGCCGCTCTCCCGGCGGAAGCTTTCCAGCGCCTCCACCGCGTCGATTTCGGTGAGCTTGCCCTTGGGCGCCTCGCGGTCGAGCCAGGCCAGAAAGCGCGCCATCGCCACGCCATCCCGCGTGTGTGCGGCGCGGCTGCCGGCGATCTCGGCGTGGTTCTTGACCGCCTTCATCAGCGTGATCGGGTCGGCGCCGCGCATCGGCTTGCCGCCGCCGCCGGCCACGAGGCTGGTAAGCGCATCGGCGGCGCTGGCGTTGTCGAGCCGCACACGCTTGTCCTTGAGCTGGCCAAGGTCGCGTTCGAGTGCGTCCGGAGAACGCACCTCGGCGATCTCTTCGAGCGCGCGACGCGTCTTGTTGTCGAGCTTGCCGCCGTCCACATAGAGCGCCGGTTTGCCCTCGCGCGGAATAATCGCGAAAGCCAGCGCCAGCGGCGTATGCGCCACATCGGCGCCGCGAATATTGAAGGCCCAGGCGACGTTCTGCGGGTCCGACATCACCAGGCTGTCGGCGCGCAGCTTTTTAAGCTCGACCTGGACGCGCTTGAGCTTGTCGGCGGCGGCTTCGCCCGCGAGCTTGATGTCGCGCAGCGTCACCTTGCCGGCGGGCGAGGCCGCGCGGTCCTTCCATAGCGCGTCGATTGGATTTTGATCGACCGCCACCAGTTCGGCGCCGGCTGCCGCACACGCTTTGCGCAGCTTCTCGGCATTCTCGGTGGTATGCAGCCATGGATCGTAGCCGAGCCTGGCGCCGCTCTTGAGATTTTTCTCGAGCCATTGCTCCGGCGGGTTGTCCACCAGATGCTCGATGGAAAAAAGCTTGGCGTCGATCTGCGCCTTCGCTTGCACGGTGTAGCGGCCGTCGACGAACAGCGCGGCGCGCTCGGCCAGCACGATGGCCGCGCCGGCCGAGCCGGTGAAGCCGGTGAGCCAGGCCAGACGCTCTTCGCTCGCCGGCAGATACTCGTTCTGCTGCCGGTCGGCGCGCGGCACCACGAATCCGTCCAGCCCGCGGCGCTTGAGTTCGGCGCGCAAGGCGGCGACGTGCGCCGGCGCCTTAGTGTGCTCGCGCGAATCGTCGAACGATTGGAAGCGGGCCTCGAACATAAGCGGCACTCTAACGTGCTTCGCGGGGGTAGCAACGCAGGCATGCGCCGCGCGCCGGGCAGGACATGGCGTCGTTAACGTGAGCAGCCGGATAAAAATTCCGTGCTGCCGCGGTCGATCAATTCGGCCATGAATCGGCTTTTTAATCCGCTTTTGTGCAGTGCATTATTTCTGTCGTATTCACGACACTGATCTTACCCAGTTATTAATCGGATCATGCTGGATTTACAGGGCTTCTATGCACTGTCATGCATGGTTCCCTATGCCCGTCTCAGCTTATGTTGCGTTGCAATAGTTTGGAACGGAACACGGGAAATTCACCGGCGTTTCGTTGCCGAGAAGGAGACGGAAAATGGTTGCAGTTACATATAATGTTGCCCGCGTTCCCGCCGCTGAAACAGCCGCGAAATCTGCGCGTGCCGATAGCGCCGCGCCGCGCAAAAGCTGGTTTGCCCGTTTTTTCGACGCGATCGTCGAGGCGCGCATGGCGCAGGCCGAGCGCCAGATCAGGATGCACATGCACTTGCTGCCCTACACGCTCGATGAGCGCGGCAATCGGCTGGTCAAGACGCGCTCCGGTGACATGCCGTTCGGCGGCTGGTGAATTAGCTTTTCTTACCGGCCTAACCGCCCCGGGGATCCCCGACCGGGGCGGTTTTGTTTTCAGCGGCGCATGATCAGCGTGACCCAGCCGTCGAGCGTGATGCGCCGTTCGAGCACAAAACCCTGCGCGCGATAGATTGCGATCGCGGCATTGGCGTGTGCGGGCAGCAAGCCGGACAGTACAACGCATGCATTGGGGGCTGCGAGACGGCGCAGCGGCACCGCCAGACGCATCAGCGGCCCCAGCAATATATTGGCCAGGATCAGATCGTAGGGCGCGCCCGCCGCGATGACGCGGGCGTTGATGCCCGCAGCGCGAGTGAATGTAATTGCGGACGCCACACGATTGAGCCGCGCGTTGGCGCGCGCGGCCGCAACCGCGACCCGGTCGATGTCGCTGGCGGCGACCCGCGTGCGCAGGATTTTCGCCGCCGCGATCGCCAGCACGCCGGAGCCGGTGCCGAGGTCGAGGATGTGACGCGACCGCCTGCGTTTCGCCAGGTCGTTCAGCGCCAGCAGACAGCCGCGCGTGGTGCCGTGATGGCCGGTGCCGAAGGCCAGCGCCGCCTCGATTTCGATACCTATGTCGTTTGTCCTGATGCGGGCGCGGTCGTGGGCGCCGTGCACGATGAAGCGGCCGGCGCGTACGGGCGCCAGGCCTGCAAGGCTTTGCTGCACCCAGTCTGCGGTCTCGACCGGCTCAAGCGTGAGGGCGGCGGCCGCTGTGTCGCCCACCACCAGCGCGACCTGCGCGCGCAAGACGGCCTCGTCCGGCGGCTTGCTGAAGTGGATCGCCACCTGCCACTGGCCTTTATCGCCCTCGAAGGCGGCGCAGACGGCATCCTCGTAACTCTCGCCGAGCGCTGCGGCGAGCCGCCGGGCGGTCGGCTCGTCGCAGGCGAGGCGGGCGGCGGTGGTGCTCATGGCCTCAGTCTACTATCTAAGTGCCGTGAGCATCGAAACCCCCGGCCAAGGCCGATCTGGACGCGCTGGCGCTGGCCCGCCGCAGCGGCTGGCCGGACGACTTGCGCGTGCTGATCGCACGCTACCCGCGGGAACAGTGGCAGCGCCACGGTAATCTCGGCGCTATGGCGCGCTTCTGGCTGTCGCGCCATGACATGTTTCGCGAACTGGCCGGCATGATCCGGGAGATCGAGACGCAATTCCGCAGCGGCGCGCTGGCGCCGGCCGAATTCCCGCGCCAGTTTGTGCCGCGGCTGCAGTTTCTATTGCAGCAGCTCGGCGTCCATCACCAGATCGAGGACCTACACTATTTCCCGATTTTTCGTGCCGCCGACGAACGTCTCGCCCGCGGCTTCGACGTCCTGGAGGGCGACCACCATGCCATCCATGCCGACATGGCGGCGACGGCGGACGCCGCCAACGCGCTGTTGCGTGCGTTGGCCGGCAACAAAGACGCGCTACCCCGTTCCAGCGACGATTACGCGGCGGCCAGCGGCGCGCTGCTCAAGGGGCTGATCCGCCATCTCGACGACGAGGAAGACTTGATCGTGCCGCTGATCCTGGACCGCGGCGAGGACGCGCTCGGCGTCGCTCATCCTTAATCAACGCCGGTTCCGCTCACCAGCCGAACGGGAAGCTGCCGTAGGAGCGGCGCGGCGCACCGTAATAATTGCGGTCGCTGTAATCGTAATAGCGCGGCGCCTCGCGATAGACCCGGGCCGCGCGCGGCGGCGGCAGCGTGCCGGTGTCATCGTCGTCGTCATAAGCCTGTTGGTCGCGGAGCTGAACCTGATAGCGCGGCTGCGCCGGTTGACGCCGCGCGATCGCGGCCCCGCCGCCGCCGGGAATCTCGCCGGTCAGGGTGACGTGCGTGTTCTTCATGCCTTCCTTCTTGACCAGCGCGAACAGCGTCGCGGCATTGGCGACCGACAGCCGCACGCAGCCATGCGAGGCCGGGCGGCCGAGGCTCTTGTGATAGGTGCCGTGGATGGCGTGGCCCTTCTGGGTGAAGAAAACCGAATAGGGCATCGGCGCGTCGTCCCACTCGCGCGAGAAGTGGTCCTTCTCCATGCGGAACGGCTGGAAATCGCCGTCCGGGGTGTCGTAGCCGGCGACGCCGGTCGAGACCGGCCAGGCGTAGCGCTGCGCGCCGTCGACCGTCACGGTCATCACCTGCGCGGACTTGTCGACGCGGATCAGAACGTCGGCGCGCGCCGGCGCGCAAGCCAGCACGGCGAAAGCGGCAATAAGGAATGGAACAAATAGACGCATACGCATGACAACGCCCCAACGCCGAAAGGGGTCCAGCATATCATGCCGCGCGGCGGGAATAAGGCAGATTGGCCGCATGGTGAAGAGCCGGCGAAGCGGGCGTCTCGAACCATAGGGGGCCGGTTTCCCGGACTTCATCATGGCGGCGGGAGGCTGGCACAGGCCGCCGCCTCCCGCGCGCGTAACGTCTACTTCAGTTGGCCGGCGACCTTGTCGAGCCCGGCCTTGATGCAGGCCTCGTCCTTTTCGCCGCCCGGCGCGCCGGAAGCGCCGGCTGCGCCGATCACATCGTCGCCGACGATGATCGGCAGCGCACCCTGGAAGGCGATGATGTTGCTGAGATGGATGAAGCCGAGCGAGGGGTCGGCCTTGAGGCGCTCGACCAGCTTGCCGGACGGCGCGCGGGTGGTGCGGGCGGTATAGGCCTTGCGGAAGCTGTTTTCCAACGTGTGCGGATTGGAGTTGTCGCCGCGCACCTGCAGGATGACTTCGCCGCTGCGCCCGACCACGCTCACCGAAACGGCGTAGCCGTTGGTCTTGCAGGTCGCGATCGCGGTTTCCGCGATCGACATGGCGATCGAGGCGGTGAGATCCTTGTGGGCGAGCAATTGCGCGCCGGCGGGCGCGGCCAGCGCGCAGGCGCCGGCAGCAAGCGCGATGGTGGCGAAACGAAAGACGGATTTATTCATGGGTCGCTCCCTGGGTGTTTTGGCCGTTGCGCTTGACGCCAACGGCAGGGAGCGAGGCTAGCGCGTTTGAGGGGGCGCGGGCAGGTGGGGGCTGTCTGTCGATTGTCATGGCCGGGTCAAGCCCGCGCATGACAGCGGTGGGGGTTGCGGCCGCCGCTCAATTCCCCAATTCCAGCGCCCAATAGCGCCGCCCGTTGGCGCCGGTGGCCGAGGCGATGCCGTAGGCCGAGACGTCGCCGCGCAGCATGTTGCGGCGGTGGCCGGCCGAGCGCGCCCACATCCGGATGGCGCAATCCTCGTCGGCGCAGCCGTAGGCGACGTTCTCGGCATGGGTGCCGCCGGCGGCGGCGACGCGCTGGCGGAAATTATTGTGATCGAGATGGCGGCGGCCGGCCATGCTGTGGGCCTGCTCGTAGGCGAGACCGGCGAGCGCCGCGCTCGAGGACAGCGCCGGCTTGCGGTGCTGGGCGCGGAACGAATTGATGTCGAGCGCGAGCGCCGGCATGGCGGCGGCGAATGCGGTGGCGAGGGTCAGGCAGGCGAACGGAATTGAGCGCATGGCGGGAGCCTCCGTCTGCCGCAGCATAGGCGAGACGGCGCCGCGGGAAAAGATGAACCCGCCGCCGGGCTTTTTCTCAGGTGGCGAAGGCTAACGCCGCGCCGGTCTGGTCCCCGGTTTGGTCAGGGCGTCCGCGATGCTGCGCGGCCGCCGACCGCCGACCACCTGGGCGGTGCATTTCTGGGTCGCCGTGCAGTTGACCATGCAGTCGGTGCCGGGCTTGCCCTGGCAGTCGGTGCCGCAGCCGTAATTCCTATCGCCTTGCGAGAATTGGCCGCCGGCTCTGTCGCAGGCCGCCTTGAGTTGATCGGCGGTGGTTTTCGGGAACGTGAGGTCGCGCGCGGACGCAGGCAGCGCGAGCGCCAAAGTGGCATTGAGGATGAGAAGGGCGGAGAGGATACGCACGACGGAAACTCCCAGGTTTTCGCGTCGCTCCCGGTGGCAGGTTAGCACAAGACCGCAACCGGCAAACGTCCGTCATTCCGAGGTACTTCGAAGAGCCCGGGCGGCGAGCCAAACTCCGTTTGTTCCCGCGCAAGCGGGAATCCAGGGGCCGCGGGTCAGGAGCCTGATGCCCTGGGTCCCCGCTTGCGCGGGGACGAACGGAAAATGAGGCGGCTTGGTCCGGGGCTCGCGCCCGGGACAAGGGGGAGCTAATGCTTCCTGGCGTCCACCCGGTAGCCGTTGATGGTGGTCTCGCCCAGCGAGCGTGCGGCCTCCAGCCGGTGCAGGCCCTCGATCAGCACGAAGCGGTCGCCGTCGGCGCGCACCTTGATCGGCACCTGCTGGCCGTCCTTGAGCATGCTGGCGGCGAGTTCCTCGACCCGCGCCGGCACCAGCGTCGCGCGCCGCTTGACCGGCACGTAGATCTGGGCGAGCGGAAATTTCTCAATTCTCATCATGGCGGGGGGAGGGTAGCACAGCCTTGGTCATTGCGGGGCGTGAGGAAACTTGCAAGTCATGGCCGAGCTTGATGGTGGGAGAGGGGTAAGCGCGCCGTGCTTTGCGGTAGAGCGGCGGCCGAAGGAAATATGGAAACAAAAAGTTTTTTGCATACTTTCGAGTCAATTTAATGCGCTCAAAGCCGCTTTTATTAGCGACCATATTGTAAATGCGGTACCGCTCTTCGATAATTCGTTGCCTCCGCATCGAATACAGGAAGCATGCTATCAATTCTTAACGGGTCCGAAAATCCGCTATCGCTTTCCGAATGTAAAGGCGATGCAAATATCGTTGTGCTGGTTTCCATTTGCTCAAATTAAAGACACCTATCACGAATATGTACACTCATTTAATGATGAAGAAAAAGCGCGCGCTGAGATAGTTGAGACTTTTCCAGGGATGGGACTGAAGCAGGCGAGCATGTTTCTTCGCAACATTGGTGCGAGCAAAGACCTCTGCGTAATTGATGTTCACTTACTGTATTATTTAAATATATGTCATGGGTGGCAAGTAAACCAACTCACCAAAAAACAATATCTGAAAGCTGAAGACGTCTTGCGGCGAGATGCGGCGTATTGGCGTCAAGATGCAAATACACTCTCCTCTTCGAGACTTTACAAAGCAAGACGTGCTCAATCTCGCCAAGAAACGTGGCATTTCCGACTACTACTCTTGTCATTCCGGCTCGGCCAAACCTTGCGGAAAATGCATAGCCTGCCTCGAATACAAATAGGGAGGGAGTCATGGGCGGATCAGGCGGAGGCGGAAGTTTCTCGTCTAGCGATATGCAACGAATTCAGGTTGCTGCTGAGGGGCGTCTGAAGGCTCTGGCGTCAAAAAGCAATAAAGTGCTTTTCATTTGCGAATCAACGGACAGAAAATCTCTTGAAGCTCAGTTGAAGAAGTCGACGGTATTCAAAAAAGATCGAGTTATAGTAATCGACGCTTCTGAAGCGGCTAAAGTGGACGGGGTGCTCGATGGTGCAACTTTCCTTGTCGCATACACCGATACGGCAAGTTCTGCGTCATTTATTGATGGCACAATCGATAAGGCACTAGTAAAAAAATCGGCTGCGTGCATGTGAAGGCAAACTTGAAAGCTCTCATTCCCGCAAAGATCACTGCTTATCGAATGCGCTCAATCACTTGGCGCGAATTAGAGTCGATTTTCAAATAACCTCACACCCTCTCCACAAAACTATCCACCACGCGCTTTTCGCCGGCGTGATCGAACTTGATCGTCAGCTTGTTGCCGTCGACGGCGGTGACGTTGCCGTTGCCGAATTTCTGGTGAAAAACTCTTTCCCCAACGGCAAAAAGCGACGCGGCGCCGGTGGATTTGGCCACCAGTTCGCCTTCGATCGTTAAAGGCGCGCGCGCTTTCACCTCCTCCCGCCCAGCCTTCGCCCTGCGGGCTTCGGCGGGCGACCTCCCCCCTCCAGGGGGAGGTGAAGAAGAATCCGCCTCGTCGTCGCCATTCGACTGATCGAACACGCCGTCCGGCACATAGCGCGGCTGGCCGTTCTCGCTGAACCCGCCGCTGCCTTTGCGCGCCTGCGCGCGCTGCCAGCCGGGCGTGGTGTAGTTCGAGCCGAACGAATTCATCTCGTCGAAACGCGACGCGCCGTAGCCCGACATGCCGAAGCCGCCGCTGCCGCCGGCGGGTTCTTTCACGACAACATGGGCCTCCGGCAGTTCGTCGAGAAAGCGCGACGGCAAAGTCGAGGTCCACAGGCCGTGGATGCGCCGGTTGGTGGCGAAATAAATCTTGGCCTGCTTCCTGGCCCGGGTAAGCCCGACATGGGCGAGGCGGCGCTCCTCCTCGAGCCCGGCGCGGCCGCTCTCGTCGAGCGAGCGTTGATGCGGGAACAGGCCTTCCTCCCAGCCGGGCAGGAACACGGTGTCGAATTCCAGCCCCTTGGCGGAATGCAGCGTCATGATGTTGACGGCCTGCTCGGCCTCGCCGCTCTCGCGGTCCATCACCAGCGAAATGTGCTCGAGGAAGCCGGCCAGGTTCTCGAATTCCTCCATCGAGCGCACCAGCTCCTTGAGGTTTTCCAAGCGGCCGGCGGCGTCGGCGCTCTTGTCGTTCTGCCACATCTCCGTGTAGCCGGATTCATCCAGCACGATTTCGGCGAGTTCAGTGTGCGGCATCGAATTCTTTTTTTGCGCGCCAGCGCTCGAAGCTCGCCATCAGGTCGCGCAGCGCGAGCCGCGGTTTCGGCTTCATCTCGTCGGTGGCGGAGAGCGCGCTGGCGGCTTCGGTCAGGGGAATGCGCTTCTTGCGGGCATGGTCATGCAGCATCTGCACGGTGGCGTCGCCCAGGCCGCGCTTGGGCACGTTGACGATGCGCTCGAAGGCCAGGTCGTCGGCCGGCTGCGCGATCACGCGCAAGTAGGCCAGCGCGTCCCTGACCTCGGCGCGCTCGTAAAACCGTGGGCCGCCGATCACGCGATAGGGCAGGCCGAGCTGGATGAAGCGCTCCTCGAATTCGCGCATCTGGAACGAGGCGCGCACCAGAATGGCGATTTCGTCGAGCGGATGATCCTTGCCTTCGTCGCGCGCGGCGCGCTGGAGCTGCTCGATCTCCTCGCCGATCGAGCGGGCTTCCTCCTCGGAGTCCCAGCCGCCGGTGACCTGCACTTTTTCGCCCAGCACGTCTTCGGTGCGCAGCGTCTTGCCGAGCCGGCCTTCGTTGTGCGCGATCAGATGGCTGGCAGCGGCGAGAATGTGCCCGGTGCTGCGGTAGTTGCGCTCCAGCCGGATCACCTTGGCGCCGGGAAAATCGTGATCAAAGCGCAGGATGTTGTCGACCTCGGCCCCGCGCCAGCCATAGATCGACTGGTCGTCGTCGCCGACGCAGCAGATGTTTTTCGGCGGCTCGTCGCCGCTGCGCTGCGCCAAGAGCCGCAGCCACAAATACTGCGCCACATTGGTGTCCTGGTATTCGTCGACCAGAATGAATTTGAAGCGCTGCTGGTACTGGCGCAGAACGTCGGGGTGCTCCCGGAACAGGCGGATGTTCTCCAGCAGCAGATCGCCGAAGTCGGCCGCGTTCAGCGTCTTGAGCCGCTCCTGGTAGGCGGCGTAGAGCTTCTTGCCCTTGCCGTTGGCGAACCCGGCGGCTTCCCCGGCGGGAACTTGATCTACAACAAGCCCGCGGTTCTTCCAGCCGTCCAGGATCATGGCGAAGACCCGGGCGGGCCATCTTTTCTCGTCGAGCTTCTCGGCTTCCAGCAGCTGTTTGATCACTCTGATCTGGTCGTCGACGTCCAGAATGGTGAAATTCGACTTCAAACCGACCATCTCAGCATGGCGGCGCAGGATTTTCACCCCGATCGAATGGAACGTGCCGAGCCAAGGCATGCCCTCGACGATCTGGCCGACCATCTGGCCAACGCGCAGTTTCATCTCGCGCGCGGCCTTATTGGTGAAGGTGACCGCCAGGATTTCCCGCGGATGCGCCCGTCCCAAATTCAAAATGTGGGCTATCCGCGTTGTAAGCACACGGGTTTTTCCGGTTCCCGCACCCGCCAGCACCAGCACCGGGCCGTCGAGCGTTTCAACCGCTTCGCACTGTTCGGGGTTGAGTTCATGACGGAAGGACAGGTGTTGGGCGCGCATGCCCATCGCCCGCGCGGCAATCCCGCCGGCGACCGGCGGCGGCAAATCATTGTGAACGGGAAGCTTTTTGGGTTCGGCCATCGGGTCCAGGCGATTCTCTCGCACCCAAGATGGCACTCATGAGGGCCAATTGGGAGGCCCCGCCGTCGATCGATTAGGGCCGCTCCATCTCCAGCATGTGCGCCTTGCGGCCGCCGCGTTCGATCGAACTCGGCGCTTCGTCGCGCTTGATGAGGTCGCCCGCGAGATCGAGGCAGCGCTTGGCCAGCATCGCCGCGCCTTCGGCGAGCTCCTTGAAGTCGCGCACGATCTCGACGTTGCGTTCCATGTCCTCGTGTGACCAGCCGCGCGAATGGGCGACGTAAGGAAATTGCGGAAAGATGAAGCCGAGTTCGGCGAAAAAACCGAGCATCTGCCCGGCGACCGACTGAATGTTGTCCTGCCCGCCGACGATGATGAAGCCGGCCACCTTGTTGCGGATGAGCACGAGGTCGCGGATCGTCACCGCGTTCTGCACGCAGTTGAGCCGCTCCGCCATCTTGAAATAAAGCGACGACGCGGCGCCCCATCTTATGGGTGACGAAACGATAATAGCGTCGGCCCAGTGTACCAGCGCATCGTAAACTTGGTCCATCTGATCGGACGCGTCCATTTGCGTGATCGAGCAGGGCCAGGTGCAGGCCCGCGCCGACTTCGAATAATAGCCCTCGCAATTCCTGAACTTGAGTTCGTTGAGCCGTATCAGCCGGGTTTCGGCGCCGAGCCTGGCGCCCTCCTGCAAGGCATGATTGAGCAAATGATCCGAGCCCGAAAACCGCGGATGCTCGGCGTCCATTGCCGACGTTGCGATGCCGGCGAGCCGCAGCGGCCCGTTCGCGCGCTCGACCTTGCGCGCCAGCGGGTGCGGCTCATGCGGCGCCTTGGTGCGTTTGGTGGCGGCGGCGAGATTGACGAACAGGCGGCCGTTTTCGATTTTTGCCGGAAACGCCGGAACGGCATCGGCTTCGTACCCGGGTTCGCCGAGGCCGGTGCTGCGGTGGAATTTCCAGTTGTGCCAGGGGCAGACGATATAGTCGCCGTCGAGACAACCGTCGCCGAGGGGCCCGCCGACGTGATTGCAGGTGTTGGACACCACGCCGAACGTGCCGTCTTTCCAGGAGATCGCCAGGTCCCGGCCCATGGCGTTGACGTGCCTGAGCGGCGTCTTGGCCAGCTCTTCCGTGGCGCCGACGTCGATCCAGTTTTCCGCTTCAGCCATGACAATCCGATCCTCGTTGAGTATTCTTCACATCGCCTCGCGCGGGCACACAATCGCGGCCGGCGTGCCGGGCGCTAGCGGCCGCGGATCGACTTCGACCGTGCCGCGATTGATGCGCACGCGATAGGTAACCAGTTTCTCGGTGAAAGGCGGCGGCGCGCATCCGTCCGCCAGCCGATATTGATAGCCGTGCCACGGACAGGTCACGCAACCGTCGATGATGCGGCCTTCGCCGATCGGCCCGTTCTGATGGGCGCAGAGATTGGTGACTGCGCCGATCTGCTCGCCGTCGCGAAACACGGCGATCCGTTCGCCGCCAGGTGCTGCGACAACGCGCGCGCACTTGTCGGGGATCGAGCGGGGCGGCCCGACCACGATCCAGCCGTCGATGTTCAGCATCATCCCTTTGTCGCCGGCGCGCTCGCGCCAGCCGGCGATCAGATGCAGCAAGGCGACGCTGCCGAAGCCGCCCGCCAGCATCAGCGGGATGAGCGGGGTCGGCTCGCCCTGCATGATGCCGAGCGCGACATGCATCACCACCAGCCCATAGGCGATATAGAGCGCCATGTGCAGCGCCTTCCAGATGCGCGGCGTCAGGAACGCGAGCCAGAAATCGTGGCTGGTCGAGGCCATCAAGAACAGGATCAGTAGCGCGCCGAGCCCCAGTGCCTTGAACGGGAAGTCGATGAACTTGCCGTAGTTTGTCCAGTTCGTCAGTTCGGCGCCAAGATTGGGCAAGTTATGTTGCGCGATGTACCAGCTCAGCAAAAAACCGAAATGCACCGTGGCAACGATGAAAATGAGTACGCCGAAGTGACGTCGGTTGTACAGCAACGGCCGGAAGCGGGGACTAAGCCGCGTCAGCGGGCCGATGCACAGGATGACGCTCAACATCAGAAAAGCGCAGGTGCCGGTGGCGCGGATTGCGATGTCGATAGCCTCGAGATGATCCTTCGGCGGATTGAGCCGCCAATACAGCAGGCAAAAAACGGTGAGGAAGGTCGCGACCGCGCCAAGCAGAACGCCGTCATAGACGATCTTGGCCCTGTTCCACTGCACGGCGCGGAAACCGACGCTCATGCGCGCTCTCCTCGCATCCCGTTCATGGCGGCGGCAACACGCGCAGCAGCAGGGCGAGCACCGCGCCGACAGCAACCGCCAAGGCCAAGACCGGCCACAGCTTGCGGTGGGCCGATCGGTGAGCGCGTCTCATGGGGCCTGACGGGATTTCAGCCAACGCGTAAGCACATAAGGCCAGAGCGCCGTGGCGCCCGGCAACACCAGGAGACGGGCGCCAAACGTCATCGAATAGGGCAGAACTTGCGTCACCCCGAAACTGATGAAGGCAATCGCGCTAATCAGGCCGAGCAGAAGATAAATGCCAAGGCCGTAAAGCAGGATCATGGAAATGGCCGCCCCGTTGCCATTGCCGGGAGCGTCGGCCAAATTCCCGGAAAAGACAAGACCGTCAAAGGCGTTGAAGATGCGCGCCCTATAGGCCGAACGTGCTCGCGGCCCAGCGCAGCATTGTTTGTCCGATCAGGAACGCGATGACGGCGGGTTCGGCCGTTTCAGGCCGCGCGCCACTGAGCATGACCGTTGCGACCATCGCGTCGCTTTCGTTGTTGTAAGCAATCGACAGCGCCATTGTGCGTGAGCGGAGCGGCCCGGCAACCGTACCGGTAATTTCATAAGCCCGAAGACGCCCCTTCATCCACGCGATCTTGATGTCATGACCGTCGGCGAGCGGGACGATTTTGCCATTCATGATGTCGAAGTCACTGAGCCTTTCGAGTTCATTGTCGTCCGCGACGCCTGTCGTCGCGCTGCAAAAGCCGATCTTCGGACGAATGTACAGATGAAGTTCGGCGCCGCAGTCGGCCGCCTGGCATTGGAATGCCCTGCCTTCGCCCCACTGATCCATCGGGAACGGCCACTTCGTCTCGATCCAAATCTCGCGGTCGGGAGTTGCGGCCGCGTGGCCGGCGCGCGGCGCCATTGTCGCGCCGTACAGGAACATGGCAGCCAAGCCGCCCAGTCCGAGCGCCGCAACGGCCGTTGTGACGACGCGTCTCATCGCACTAGTTCGCGGGCAGGCCGGCAATCGCGCGCGCCGGCCCGGTGACTTCGAGAATGTGCAGTCCGGTATTGGCGCGATCGACGACGTAGATATAACCGCGGTCGTCGATTTCGACATTGTTGCTCTGGATCGCGACCTTGCAGGCGTCCTTGCCGCCGATCTTGATGCAACGCTTGTCGGTCGCCGCGGTAATCGACGGGATGAAATAGCCGACTTCCTTGGGGTGGTAGGGATCGCGGATATCGATCGCCCGCACGCCCGCATTGAACCAAGTGACGAAAGCGAGCTTGCGGAAGAAAACCGGCGCCATGCTCTCGTTCGATGAGTGCGACGCCGAAGCGGCCGCCGCGCTCGCAGAAATTTCCGCTGGCCTCGTCCACCGAATAGCTCGAAACCACCATTGGATGCGTTTCGACGGTCGCGTCCACGAACCACACCATTTGACGCGCTTCGCCGGGCTGACATTCGTTGATCAGACCTTCATCGACGATCATCACCATGTCGCGCTGGCTGGCGAACTTGTCCTTGGAGAACTCCGGGATCGTCATTTTTCCCAACGGGTATGTCGTGTGCGCGCCGTTCAGCGGCGACATTTCCATCTCGCCGATGACTCGGAGCGCGCAAATTGTCCGGCGTTGGCTGTTTTGGGCCATGAATGAGTTTTTCTCGATCGACGATCTGCAGAACGCCACCTTTGTTGGTGCCGTAACCGAAATAGACGCGATTGGCAGCCGGTCCGGTGGAGATCATGCCGTGCAATTCTGTTGGAACGCGACCGCTTGTGCCTGGCTCCTGGCCCGGCAAACCAAATTCGCGAATTTTAACCGGCTTCGCCGGGTCGCTGAGATCGTAGACCTCGGTCATGCGGCGAACGCGCCAGCTCGGCACGCCGGACACCAGAAAGGCGACGCCGGTGTCGCACTCCCACCAGCTCTTATGGGTGTCCTTGAGGCCTTCGAGGCGCGTGATGAGTTTCGGATTGGCTGGATCGGCAACGTTCCAGATCTCGTGCGCCGCGCCGCCAAAGGTGCGCAATAGATAGACCGCATTGCGGTCGCCTTTCGGCAGGTCTTTGCCGTCGCAGACGCGCGTCATCTGCGCGCCGCCGGCCTCGTAGGTGCCTTGTTGTCCCGGGATATGATGCAAGTATTTCGGATGCGCGGGATCGGTCACGTCGACAATCGACGTGCCGTTGAACTCGCCTTGTCCCGTCAGCGGATTGGCCGGTTTCGGAACGGCATCCGTCCCGCCGTGATGCCCGATATAGGCAATCCAGCGATCGCCCTGATGGTGAATGGTCGGCTGATAGGCGGACCGCCCTTGCAGGTCGTTAAACCCGACCAGGCGCATATTGCTGGATTCCGGCGGGTCGCCGATTTTGGGAGACTGAGCGGTGGCCACGCCACCCATCAGCAAGACCGCGAGGACGCCGGTGAAAGTCCGCATGAAATCCAGCATCGTTTCCTCCAATCGCTTATTGGAACCGTCCGGCGATTAGGCTACGTCTCTCGAGGCACGGAAGCCAGACCGCATGATGGAAACCGGCAATCAACGGCTGCGTAAACTGCTGGCCCAGCGGAAAGCCGTGCTGCTGCCGGGCGCGGCTAATGCGCTGGCGGCGCGCGTCATCGAGGACATCGGCTTCCAGGCGATTTACGTCACCGGCGCCGGCATCACCAATACGTCTCTCGGCGTGCCGGATATCGGCCTGATCACGCTCACCGAACTTGCCAGCCACGTCAGCGCGATGCGCGACGCCGTCACCCTGCCGCTCGTCGTCGATGCCGACACCGGCTTCGGCAACCCGATCAATGTCGGCCGCACCATCCGGGGGCTCGAGCGCAGCGGCGCCAATGCCATCCAGCTCGAGGACCAGGAGTTTCCGAAGAAGTGCGGACACTTTTCCGGCAAGAGCGTGATCGCGCGCGCCGAGATGGTGCAGAAAATCAAAGCCGCGGCGGATGCGAGGGTCGACCGCGATCTCGTCATTGTCGCGCGTACCGACGCCATCGCCGTCAACGGTTTCGAGGACGCCATGGAGCGCGCGGCGGCCTATATCGAGGCCGGCGCCGACATGACCTTCGTCGAGGCGCCGCGCACCAGGGAGCAGATTGCGGAAATCCCTGAGCGGTTGCGCGTGCCGCAATTCATCAACATCGTGGCCGGCGGACTGACGCCGATGATCGGTCTTCGAAGCGCTGGAGAAGATGGGATTTTCGATGGTGCTGTACGCCAATGCGGCGCTGCAAGCCTCGATCGCCGGCATGCAGAAAGTACTCGGCCATCTGAAGACAAAGGGCTCGCTCGACGGCGTTTCCGATCAGCTCGCCGGTTTCGAGGAGCGGCAGCGGCTGGTCGGTAAACCGCGGTTCGACGACCTCGAAAAGAAATACTCCTCGTCATGACCGGCGCAAGCGACAATCCGCATACCCGCGCGATCGCGGAATTTATCTCGCACATCAAATATGAAGACATTCCGCCCGAGGTCATCGCGCGCATCAAGCTGCTGATTCTGGATGCGTTCGGCTGCGCGCTTTACGGCAGCGAGCTCGAATGGAGCCGCATTTTACGCGCCACGCTCGGCAAGCTCGACGCGACCAAAGCCTGCCGGGTGTGGGGTACGTCGGAACGCCTGTCGGCGCCGCATGCCGCGCTCACCAACGGCACGCTCATTCAAAGCTTCGAGCTCGACGACGTGCATCGCCAGGGCGTGCTGCACGTCGGCGCGGTGACCTTGCCGCCGCTGCTGGCAATCACGGAAATCCGTCCCGGCATGAGCGGCCGCGATTTCCTGCGCGCGGCGGTGGCCGGCTACGAGATCGGGCCGCGCGTCGGCAAATGCATGGGCCCGCAGCATATCGGGCAGGGCTGGCATTCGGGCGCGACCGTCGGCGTGTTTTCCGCCGCGGCGGGCGCGGCCGCGGCCTTGCGGCTCACCAGCGAGCAGGCCGTGCACGCGCTCGGCATTGCCGGCACTCAGTCGGCCGGGCTGATGGCGGCGCAATATGGCGCCATGGTCAAGCGCATGCATGCCGGGCGCGCGGCGCAAAGCGGGCTTTATGGCGCGCTGCTGGCGGAGGCCGGATTCACCGGCATCGTCGATGTTTTCGAATCGCCCTATGGCGGTTTTTGCACGACGTTTTCGCGCTCAACCGACCGCTTCAATCTCGACGAGCTGTCGTGGGAGCTTGGCCGGCAATGGGAGACCATGCGCATTTCGCTGAAGTTCTATTCGTGCGTCGGCAGCAATCACACCACGCTCGATGCCATCCGCACGATGCAGGCGGAGACGCCGTTCGGGCCGGGCGATATTGAGTCGATTGTCGTGCATGGCTCGCAGGTGACGGTCGAGCATGTCGGCTGGCCCTATCAGCCGCAGGGCCTCACCTCGGCGCAATTGAACCTGCCGTTCTGCGTGGCGACGCTGCTGCTGGAGGGCGACGTGTTTGTCGATCAATTCAGCGACGATGTGGTTGATGACAAGAAACGGATCGAACTATCGAAAAAAGTCAGCGTGCTGCACGACCCCGCGATAACGGCGCGCGGCTCGAATTACCGGCACATGGTGCGCGTCGAGGTTCATCTGAAAAACGGCTCGAAACTCGAACAAACCGTCGAGGCGCCGCGCGGCAGCGAAGCGAGCTTCGCGTCCGAAGCCGATATCGTGCGCAAGTTCAAGATCCTTGCGAGCCATGCCGTCAGCGACGCCAAGGCGGACGCCATTGTCGATCTGGTGCTCGGCGCCGAAAAGCTCGCGCGCGCCGATGAGATCGCCGCGGCTTTGGCGAACGGCTGAAGCTTACTGCTTCTCTTTCTTCATATTGACCGCCAGATCGCTGAGGCGCTTGCGCTCCGTCGTGGTGAATTTGACGAAATCCGCCACCGAGCCGCCGGCCGGTTCGATGCCGGTCGGGATCAGCTTGCCCTTCACCTCGTCGGTGTTCAGCGCCGCCTGCAGCGCGGCATTCATGCGCTCGATGACCGGCTCCGGCGTGCCCTTGGGCGCGTAGAGCCCGGCCCAGTGCCCGATCTGCACGGTTGGGAAACCTTGTTCGGCAGTGGTGCTGATCACCGGATAGGCGCTGATGCGTTTTTCATAAGTCGTCGCGATCGCCTTCAGCAGGCCGGCCTTGATTTTCGGGATCACGACGATGCTGGCTTCCGATGTCGCCGAGACATTGTTCGCCAATACGCCGTTCACGCCGTCGCCGCCGCTTTTATACGGCACGATGACCAGCGAGATGCCGGTCGCTTCCTTGAGCATCTGGCCGACGAATTCCGGCGTGCTGCCATTGCCGGCGCTGGCCCAGGTGATGCCTTTGCCGCCTTGCGCTTTGGCCCAGGCGACGAACTCCTTCATGTTGCTCGCCGGCACGCTCGGATTGACGACGATGGTCGAGGGCGCGACCGCGATCATGCCGACCGGCATCAGGTCGCTGTCGGCGTAAGGCAGGTCTTTCAAAATAAGACTGTTGGTGATGGTGCTGGCCGCGCCGACCAGGAAGGTGTAGCCGTCGGGCGTGGAGTGCGCGACATAGGCCGTGCCGATGACCGCGCCGGCGCCGGGGCGGTTTTCGACCACCACCGTCTGGTTCAACTGCTTGCCGACGCCCTCGGCCGCGAAGCGCGCGATCAGATCGTTGGCGCCGCCTGGCCCGAAGCCCACGATAAAATGGATCGGATGGTCCGGCCATTCGGCGCGCGCGCCCGGCGCGGCGAGGGTATAAACAACAAGCGAAGCGATAAAGATAACGGCTCTTTTTATCATTGTTCCCTCCCTTGACCGGCAACGAGCCTAGCCAAGTTTACCATTGGTTGTCGATTTCCTCGGCATCCCGACGCTGCGGCCGGCGCCGTCCGGCATCGGCAACGCCGCATGCGCGATCTTCATGGGTTCGAGCAGGCGCAAGACGCTATCGTGAAACGGCGCGACTTTCTTGGTTGTCATGTCGACGCTCAAGGTCATGTTTTCCGAGGTGGCCGAAATCCAGTTCTCGGTCGCGTGTCTTAGTTCCTCGAACAGATGCATGCGCTTGGCGTCATAGTCGAGCAACTGCACGGTGACGCGCACTGGGTCTTCCAGCTTGAGCTCGCGCAGATATCGCACATGCGCTTCGACCACCATGGTCGAATGCCGGGTGCGCTCGAGATAGGCGGGGCCCAGCCCGATCAGCTCGTAGAATTCGTCGACCGCGCGATCGAACAGCACGTTGTAATAGGCGACGTTGAGATGGCCGTTATAGTCGATCCATTGCGGCTCGAGCCGCATGATCGAGGAGACGAACGGCGCCGGGATCATGCGCTGATCGGGTAGACCGCCTTCTGCCCGCTGAGCACGCGCGCCACGTCGGTGGCGCATTTAGTCTGCAATTCGGTGAGCGCTTCGATCGAGTAGAAGCCGGTGTGCGGCGAGATGATGACATTGTCGCGGCCGAGCAGTTTTAAATCTTTTGCCAGCGGTTCGGCCGCCACCACGTCGAGCCCGGCGCCGCCGAGCTGCCCGCTATCGAGCGCAGCAATGAGCGCCGGTTCGTCGATCAGCGGGCCGCGCGCGGTATTCACCAGATAGGCGCCTTTTTTCATCTTGCCGAAGGCGTCGGCGTTCATCATGCCGCGCGTCGCCGGCAGCAGCGGCGCGTGCACGGAAATGTAATCGGCGGTTTTCAAGAGCGTGTCGAAGTCGACGCTCTCGACCTTCGCCGCCTTGAAAATCTCCGGCTTGGCGAAAGGATCATAGGCGATCACCTTGATGCCGAAAGCCTGCGCCTTGGGCGCCACCAGCCGCGGAATGTTGCCGAAGCCGACGAGGCCGAGCACGGTACCCTCGATGCGGCGGATCGGCACCACCGCCGGCATTTCCCAGCGGCCGCTTTGCACCAGTTTGTTGGACAAAGGAATCTTGCGGATCAGCGCCAGCAGCAGCGCCATGGCATGGTCGGAGACCTCGCGGATGCAATAGTCCGGCACGTAATTGACCGCGATGCCCTTCTCCTTGGCGGCGGGCAGGTCGATATTGTCGACGCCCAGCCCGAAGCGGCCGATCGCTTTGCACTTGGTGAGCTGTATCAGAATGTCGCGCGTCAGCTTGGCGTAGGTCACAAAAATCGCGTCGGCATCTTTCGCCACGGCCAGAATGTCGTCGGCATTGGCTGACTTCGACATCAGGAAGGTCGGATTGAGCTTGGCGAGCGCCGCCTTGGCGGGGTCGAGCGAGGGAAAAACGCTATCGGTAACAGCAATCACAGGGCCGGCCATCGCGAACTCCTTGAGCAACGGAACGCGGCGAAACTACGCCAGCGGCGGCAAGGCGTCCATCGCGGCGGCGCCCGCAAAGCCTCGTGGTTCAAGGGCTTGGCCGCATTAACCAAAAATTAACGATGGAGGGACGGCGCCGGCTTCCTTGGCTATCCTGTCAAAAAACAAGGGGAGACGGAACATGCTCGGCAAGTTGGCGAAAGGGGCCTACGTGCTCTTTGTCGCGGCGATGATCGTGGCTTGGGCCGCCTCAGCCGGCAAAAGCACGCCGTCCACTCCGAAGAACGACGAGCCGGTTCTCTGGACCTTTTATGCCTGACGCGCTTGCGCGGCAGATCGGCCGCAGCCTTCCCAACGCTTGACCTCGCCGCGCATCCCCGCCACGTTCGCCGCCAACAATTGGGTAAAATCCAATGGCGGTGGCCGGCGCGCAACATAACAATATGAAATCGGCGGTTTCGGCACGCGATCCCAAAGCGATCGCGGCGGCGATATCGGCACTGACCGCCGCGTTCGGCAATCGCGTCGTCACCTCGCAGGCGGTGCGCGAGCAGCACGCCAACACATTCACCTGGATTCCCAATCAGCCTCCCGATGCCGTGGTGTTTCCGCAGAACACCGATGACGTCCAGCAGATCGTGTGCATCTGCGCGGCCAACGGCGTGCCGATCATACCTTTTGGCGTCGGCACCTCGCTCGAGGGTCATATCAACGCGCCGCTCGGCGGCGTCTCGATCGACTTCCGCGACATGAACAAGGTGCTGGCGGTCCATGCCGAGGATTTGGATTGCGTCATCGAGCCCGGCATCACCCGCAAGGCGCTCAATGAGCATCTGCGCGACAGCGGTTTGTTCTTTCCGATCGATCCCGGCGCCGACGCCTCGCTCGGCGGCATGGCGGCAACTCGCGCCTCGGGCACCAATGCGGTGCGCTACGGCACGATGAAAGACAATGTCATCGCCCTCAAAGCCGTGATGGGCAACGGCGAACTGATGACCACGGCGCGGCGGGCGAAGAAAACGTCGGCTGGCTACGATCTCACCCGTCTGATGGTGGGCTCGGAAGGCACGCTCGGCGTCATCACCGAATTGACGCTTCGCTTGTCGGGCATTCCGGAAGCGATTTCCGGCGGTATCTGTCCGTTTCCCTCGGTCGAGGCCTGCTGCAACGCCGCCATCCTCACGATCCAGAGCGGTATCCCGGTGGCGCGCATCGAGTTGCTTGATGCTTTGCAGGTGAAAGCGGTCAACATTTACTCCCGGCTGACGCTGCGCGAGACGCCGATGCTGTTCATGGAATTTCACGGCACCGAGGCGAGCGTGGCGGAGCAGTCCGAGCGTTTCGGCGAGATCGCCAAGGAATTCGGTGGCGGGCCGTTCGAGTGGACGACGCGCGCCGAGGACCGTACCAAGCTCTGGGAAGCGCGCCACAACGCCGCGCTGTCGACGACCACGCTGCGCCCTGGTTCCAGCATCATTGCGACCGACGTCTGCGTGCCGATTTCGCGGCTGGCCGAATGCGTCACCGACACGCAGCGTGACATCGCCGAAAGCAAATTGGTGGCGCCGATTGTCGGCCATGTCGGCGACGGCAATTTCCACCTGACGCTGCTGGTCGACCTGAACGACGCCGGCGAAATCAAGGTCGCCAAGCAGTTCAATGAGCGTCTGGTCGAACGCGCGCTCGCCATGGACGGCACTTGCACCGGCGAGCACGGCGTAGGGCAAGGGAAAATGAAATATCTTCTGGCCGAACACGGCGCCGAGGCGCTTTCCGTCATGGCCTCGATCAAGCGCGCGCTCGATCCGCAAAACATCATAAATCCGGGCAAGATCGTCGCGCTGTCGTAATCCGCCGACATAGATTTGCCGCCAAAGATCGCGCAGAATGGCGTAAATTAAAATCACAAAGCGCGGCGCGCGCACGTCAGCGCTGGAGACGGCGTTGCAAAACACTTTGCTCGGACTGGCGATTGCGATCATCCTGGCGCTGATAGCGGCGCTGGTCGGTCCGTTGCTGATCGACTGGGGCGGTCACCGGACTTTGTTCGAGGCCGAAGCGGGCCGTCTCATTGGTCTTGATGTCCGCGTTAATGGCGCGATCGAAGCGCGGCTGTTGCCGGCGCCTTCGCTTACGATGCACGATATCGAAATCGGCAGCGGCCGTGACAACATTCGGGCGCGCTCGCTCGGCTTCGTCTTCGCGCTCGGCCCGCTGATGCGCGGCGAATGGCGTGCTGCCGAAGTGCACCTGGCGGCACCGCGGATGAATATCGGGCTCGATGCATCCGGCCATGTGCTGGCGCCTAATCTGTCGATACAGTTCAATCCCGACGCGCTGTCGATCGATCGTCTGAGCGTCGAGGACGGCCATGTCACGCTGACCGATGCTGCCAGCGGCGGCCGCGCGACGCTCGACAAGTTCTGGTTCAACGGCGAGGCGCGTTCACTGCTCGGCCCGTTCAAGGGCGAAGGCGCCGTCACCATCGGCGGCGAGCTTTACCCGTTCCGCCTCGCCGCCGGCCGCTATGACGACGACGGCGCGCTCAAGCTGCATGTCAATGTCGATCCAGTCGATCGGCCGCTCAGCATCGAAGCCGACGGCATGCTGGCGCTGGCCGGCGGCGAACCGAAATTCGACGGCACGCTGAGCCTGACCCGGCCGGTCGGCATCGCCTCGCGCAAAACGGAGCGGCTGACGCAGCCCTGGCGCCTGAACGGCAAGATCAAGGCGAGCGCGGCTTCCGCGCTGATGCGGCAATTCGAATTCCAGTACGGCTCCGAGGAGCAGGGACTTAAACTCACCGGCGTCGCCGATTTCAAATTCGGCAAGCAGCCGCGCTTCGACGGCGTGCTGTCGGGCCGCCAGATCGATCTCGACCGCGCGCTCGCGGGCGGCGACGGTAGTTCGCCGCCGCCGGCCGCCGCCCTGCGCAAGATCGCCGAACTGGCCGGCGGCGCCTTCCGCCCCGCCATCCCGATCCAGATCGGCGTCGGCATCGACCAGGTCACGCTCGGCGGCAATACCATCGCGAATGTACGCGGCGATATCAGCACCGGCGCCAAAGGATGGAACCTGGACCGTTTCGAGTTTCGCGCGCCGGGCTTCACTCAGGTGCGGCTGAGCGGGCAACTTGCGATCGGGAAAGATGCCGTCAGCTTCACCGGCCCGGCCGAGATCAATGCCGGGGATCCGAAAGTTTTGATGGCTTGGCTGGAAGGGCGTGCCGACGCGGCGCAGGGCGACCTGCGGCCGTTGCGATTGCGCAGCGATGTCACGCTCGCCAGCGACCGCATCACCGCTGACCGCCTCAATGCCACGTTCGACGGCAAGACCGTCACCGGCCGGCTGGCTTATGATTTCGCCGCCGCCGGCCGCGCCGCCAAACTCGACGCCGCGCTTAACGCGCCCGAGCTCGATATCGACGCCGCGCTTGCTTTCGGCAACGCGCTGATCGCAGGCTCTCCGATTGAGCGGCCGCACGACATGACGCTGGCGCTCGATATCGGGCGTGCCACCATCGCCGGCTTGAACGCGCGCGACGTCAGCGCCCGGCTGAAAGTTGATGGCAGCGGCCTGCAGATCGACCGGCTGGCAGTCGCCGATCTGGGCGGCGCCGCCTTTTCGGCCAGCGGCCGCATCGTCACCGCCGGGGCCTCGCCGCAGGGCAGCGTGAGCGTCCAACTCGATGCGCCGGACATGATGCCGGCAATGGCCCTATTGGCCCGTTTTTCACCGCAAGCCGCGCAGGCGCTGCGCGGCCGTGCCGCGGCCATGGCGCCGGCCAAGCTGAACGCGATGCTCAGCATTAACGGCGCGGCGCCCGCCGCCACCCTCGCGATCGACGGCAGCTTCGGTCAAGTGCGGGTCGCGCTCAACGGGCAGATCGATGCCATTCCGATTACGCTGAGCGCCGGCGACTTGCGGTTGGCTGGCAGGCTGGAGGCGGACGACGGCAGGGCGCTGGTCGCCATGCTCGGCCTCGGCCGCGTGCTGGTGGTGGATGCCAGCCCGGGTGCATTGACATTTAATGTCAGCGGGCCGGCACGCGGCCCATTACGCCTCGATGGCAAGCTGGCCGCCGGCGGCCGCGCTGCATTGCCGCTTACTTTTGCGGGAAATATCGCGCTGACCGGTAAGGACCTGCTCTTGAGCGATATCGATGTCACCGCTGCCGGCGCGGCGCTACGCGGAAAGCTGAGCGCCGCGCTGACGGCGCCGCGGCGTCTGCAGGGGGAGATCGAGGCGGACAATGTTGATGCGACGGCCCTCATCGCAGCGGCAATCGGCATGCCGGCGACGGCCGACAGCGACGCCACGGCCTGGGCCTGGCCGGGCGAGCCGTTCGCCGGCGGCTTGTTCGGTGACTACGGCGGCCAAATCGCGTTCAAGGCGCGGCGCCTCGACATTATGCCGCGGCTGACGGCGCGTCAGTTTGGCGCGACCTTGCGGTTTGGCAAGGACGAACTCAGCGTCGAAGGTATATCCGGCGATGTCGCCGGCGGACATCTGGCCGGCCAGCTTTCGTTCCACTCTGCCGGCGACAATGTAAAAACCCACGCGAAAATTGAGCTCATTGGCGCGGACGCCGCCAATCTGTTTGGCTCAGGCGCGCGGCCGCCGATAACCGGGTCGTTGGGTCTGTCGGTCGAAATCGACGGCGCCGGCATGAGTCCGGCGGCGCTGATCGGCTCATTGCAAGGCTCGGGTAAGATCGCCCTGACCGACGCGCAGCTGGCCGGCCTCGACCCGCGCGCTTTCGATACAGTCATTCGCGCCGTGGATCAGGGCTTGGCGATCGATCAAGCCAGAATTTCCGATATCGTGAGCAAAGCCCTGGAGAGCGGCCGGCTCACAGTCAAACACGCCGAAGGGACCATCGCGGTGAGCGCCGGACAATTGCGCTTGAGCGATGTCAGCGCCGACAGCAAGGACGCTGCTTTGTCGGTGGCCGGCCGTCTCGATCTCACCGATGGTTTGATCGACGCACGGCTGGTTCTTTCCGGGGCAGGCCAGGCCGCGGGCAGCCGGCCCGATATTTTCATGGCTTTGAAAGGGCCGGTCACGGCACCAGCGCGCAGCATCGACGTGTCCGCATTGACCGGATGGCTGACCTTGCGGCAAATCGAAAATCAGTCGAAGCAATTGCGCGAGATCGAGAAAGCACAGCCCCAGCCGAATGCGCCTTCGCCAAAGGCCAAGAATGAAAGGGCGCCCGCGCTGCCGCCGGCTGTGACGATCCGCCCCTTGCCGGCCCCGCCGCGCAGCGATCGCGGCGCGACGTCAGTCGGCTCGCAGAACTGAAGATGAGCGGCCGCCGTTCGGTGGCGTCGTTTTGCCCAATTGCGTGCGATAGTGATCGAGCACGAAGAGGCGGATCGCCGAGGACAAATTACCCTGATGGCGGTCGGTGTCGATCGAGGCCACCAGATCCGACAGCGTCAGTTCACGGCTGCCGGCGATCTCCTTCAAGCATTGCCAGAACGCATCTTCCAGACTGACGCTGGTCTTGTGGCCCGCGATCACGATTGAACGTTTGACGACCGGTGATTTCATCGGCCGTCTCCCTTGTCGATCTTGTGCTGGTCGAGGTCGCGGCCGGCTTTTTTCTGCCGAGCGCGCGTCGAGTTTGCGCCGACCTTTGGGTTGACCGAAAGCGAGACGGCTGACTTGTGCGCGCGCTTCGTCTTGCCGCTGCTTGGCTCGCTTGCGCGCCATTCGAAGATTGATCAGGTCAGTCATGCCGTGTCTCGAAGGTAACGGGATACATATTCAATCGCGGGCACGCCGGCACGCGCAGGGTTGGCATTACCCATCGGTGCACGAACGGACCGGGGCCTCCGATATGCAGAGGGTCGAGTCCATAGGATACGGCTGTTATTGTGCGGAAGTCGTGGCCGAAAGCTCAATACACGGTTGGTTGATGGCAATAAATCGGTCACCCGGCTCGAATGAATACCAACAGTCCTTGACGGTCTAGTGATCGAATAGCCGGTCGGCTCAAACGTATAACTTCGCACCTGCGAAGAATTACTGTGAATGCTGCGTCCGAGATAGATGAGAAAGACTACGGCCGTCTCTCACAATGCGAGATTTGACATGAATTCTCGGTAAAATAGTAACATGATACTTCTATCGCGTTGCGGGCATACATTCCGCCCACCGAATATTATTTCGCATTATTGCCCAACGCGGCGCGGCGCCTTTCCCGGATTTATCGCGGCCGCGTCATTTTTTCCGGGCGCACCAGGCGGTCGAATTCGGCGCCGCTGACGAAACCGAGCCGCACAGCTTCCTCGCGCAAAGTGGTGCCGTTGGCGTGCGCCGCCTTGGCGACCTGCGCCGCCTTGTCGTAGCCGATGCGCGGCGACAGCGCGGTCACCAGCATCAGCGAACGCTGCATCAATTCGCGGATGCGCGGCTCGTTGGCGCGGATGCCGACCACGCAATTGTCGGTGAATGAGTTGACCGCGTCGCCCAGCAGCCGGATCGACTGCATCATGCAATAGGCCAGCACCGGCTTGTAGACGTTGAGCTCGAAATGGCCCTGGCTGCCGGCGACCGTGATGGTGGTCTGGTTGCCGAACACCTGGCAGCAGACCATGGTCAGCGCTTCGCTCTGGGTCGGATTGGTCTTGCCCGGCATGATCGAGGAGCCGAGTTCGTTCGAGGGCAGGATCAATTCGCCGAGTCCGGAGCGCGGGCCGGAGCCGAGCAGGCGGATATCGTTGGCGATCTTGAACAGCGCGGTGGCGGCGGCGCTCAGCGCGCCGTGCACGAAGACATAGGCGTCGTGGCCGGCCATGTGCTCGAATTTGTTGGGCGCGGACACGAACGGCAGTTTGGTCAGCCTGGCGATGCGGCGGGCGAAGGCCTTGGCGAATTGCGGCTTGGAATTCAAGCCGGTGCCGACCGCGGTGCCGCCTTGCGCCAGCGGATAAAGTTCGCGCTGCGCCAGCTTGAGGCGCGCGATCGCGGATTTCACCTGCGCGGCGTAGCCGGAAAATTCCTGGCCGAGCGTCAGGGGCGTCGCGTCCATGGTATGGGTGCGGCCGATCTTGACGATCCTGGCGAATTCTTTCGTCTTCTTGTCGAGCGCTTTGTGCAGCAGCGTCAGCGCCGGCAACAGATGGTCGGAAATCTCGAGCGCGGCGGCGATATGCATGGCGGTCGGGATCGAGTCGTTGGACGACTGGCTCATGTTGACGTGATCGTTCGGGTGCACCGGCTTTTTCGCGCCGAGCTCCCCGCCGAGCGCGACATTGGCGGCGTTGGCGATCACCTCGTTGACGTTCATGTTGGTCTGGGTGCCGGAGCCGGTCTGCCACACCAGCAGCGGAAAATGCGCATCGAGCTTGCCGTCGGCGATGTCCTGCGCCACCGCGACGATGGCCCTGGCGCGCCGGGCGTCGAGGCTGCCGAGATCGCGATTGACCTCGGCCGCGGCGCGCTTGATCAGGCCGAGCGCACGCACGATCTCGATCGGCATGCGTTCGCTGCCGATGCGGAAATTATGCAGCGAGCGTTCGGTCTGCGCGCCCCAGAGCTTGTCGGCGGGGATTTCGAGCGGCCCGAAGGCGTCGCTTTCGGTGCGCGTTTTCTGGCGGCTTTTGCCGGGCTTTCTGGCCATGATCGAATGTAAGCCCGCCTTTGCGCCGGCGGAAGGACGCTGAGGGCGCTTATTTCTTCTTGCGGAAACGGTCGAGGCGAACCACTTCGCCGCCGCCGGCGGGATTGCCCGGCTTCTCGGATTCGGGCGCTGCCTCCGCCACGGCGGCTGGCTTGGCTTCTGGCTTGGCCTCTAACTTGGCCGGTGGCGCAGCGGCAGCGGGCGGCGTGGCGCGCTTTTTCTTGGCGGGTTTGTCGCCGACATTGGCCGGCGCCTGGCGGCCCTCGCCCTCGGTGACTTCCTCGAATTGCAGGCCGAACTGCACGGAAGGATCGAAAAAGCCGCTGATCGCCTCGAACGGAATGCCGAGCTTTTCTGGGAATGCCGCCGAACGACAGGCCGACCTCGAAGCCGCGCTCGCTCACCGTCAGATCCCAGAACTGGTGCTGCAAAATGATGGTCATCTGCTCGGGATATTGCGCCCGCAGCCGCTCCGACATGCGCACGCCGTCGGCCTGGGTGTCGAACGAGATGTAGAAATGATGCTCGCCCGGCAGGACCTTCTTCTTGACGACCTCAAGCAGCACGTTGCGCACCACGCCGCGCAGCGCCTGCTGGGTCAGGAGATCGTAGCGGAAGTGGTCGGTCATGCGCGGGTCAGGGGCTGCGGTTAGATTCGGGGCCGATGCTAACGCAGGTCTCGCGAAATAAGGACATGAAAGTGGAGGCTTCTGTTGCCAGGTGCCTCCGGACCCCGCCTAACGGAGCTTAACCCGCCAGGGCTTCAGTTCGGTCTTTCAAACCGCTTACGCGGCCTGAGCAACCGGAGCATAGTTGTCGTTTGCAACTATGAAACGGCCCGATAACGGCGGTACCATGCCGAGCAAAAGTCCGTCCTTTACGCCCTCGTCGATCCTATTTCGCCCCCGCCGAAGCCCGCCGCGACGGGCAAATCACGGGCTTGGGTGGAGGCGCCGGGTACTGCCCCCGGGTCCGAAAGGTTTATTACGACGGCCGTTTATCGCCATAGCCGGATCGCTCCGGCACCTCGAATATAGGCGCTAAAGGTTGACAAAAATAGAGCGGCCAACGGGATTTATGTGACGTAAATCCTATCTTTTGCGCGGGCCGATCAGTCGCCCTGCTTGTTGTACGCCGTCTCCCAGAACAGCTCCTTCCAGTCGGTGACCTTGGTCTTGAGGCTGCCGATGCGGTTGAGGAAGGCCGCGAAGTAGGCGATGCGGTGCGGCTGCGAGGTGAATTCGAAGCCGGGATCGCTCAGCAGGTGCACCAGTTCGTCGACACTTTCGGACGCATTTTGCGCCTTCTTCCAAAGCTCGGCGGCGGCGCGTTTGTCTTTGCTGGCGACCTTGATCGATTCATCGAGCGCGTTGGAGACCGCCTGGAACAGCTTCGGATTCTTCTCCTTGGTCTGCTTGGTCGCCAGCAGCGTGATCTGCGTCAGCGGTCCGCCGAATATCTGCCGGCTGTCGGCGATGACATGGGCGCCCGGCAGTTTAAGGCCGCGGTCGGTGAACGGCTGCACGCCGATATGCGCGGTAATCGTTGCGTGACCGTAGCCGGCCGAGAGCGCCGCGACCGCGTCGGGGTGCGCGAGGCCGACGGTGAGATGGTCGAGCTTATGCGGATCGTTCCAGATTTTCTCCGACGCCATTTCCAGCATCATGGCGTTGAAGGAGATGCGCACCGAGGGCACCGCGATGCGGTCCTTCTCGGTGAAATCGGCGATGCTCTTGACGTTCGGGTTGATGGTGTAGAGCACCATGGCGCCGTTCGAGACGGTGCCGACCGCTTTGACTTCGTTCGGCGTGCCGTGGGTTTTGTCCCACAGCGTCAACAGCGAGGGCAGCGCGGCGGTGCCGTAGTCGGCCGAGCCGGACAGCAGCGCGTCGATCACCGGCGCGGGGCCGCTCAGCGTCTTGGCGGTGGCTTCGACCTTGCCGAGCCCGAGCTTGGTGGCTTCCTGTTGCAAAATGCCGCCGGTGACCATTTCATCGATCGGCAGATAGAGCAGGCCGCGCTGCTGCACGAAGCTCACTTTGAGCGCTTCCTGCGCGCGCAGGACCGCGGGCGCCGCCAGCAGGCCGATGCCGCCGGCCACGGTCGCGACCGCCTGGCGCCGGGTGAGCGGCGAAGTTGTCTTGTTGGTTGGCATTTTGCGTTTCCTCCTGTGCGCGTTTTTCCCGTGCGTGCAGCGGCTATGGAGCCGCCTTGCGCCCATGATAGGCTTAATCGCAGGCCGCAACAAATAGTCCGTGCCGCCGGGTACCGAATTGCCATGAAAATTACGCGCGTATCGGGCGTTGTCTACCGCCAGCAACTCAAGCCGGGCGCAGCGCAGCCAAAATTCGCCGGCGAGGGACGCAGCGCCTTCGAGACGCTGCTGATCAAAATCGAGACCGACGAGGGCATCACCGGCTGGGGCGAAGCCTTTCCACACCGCGTTTGGAAGGCGGTCAAGTCGCTGCTGGAGACGCTGATCGCGCCGGCCTGCATCGGCGCCGACCCGACCGACATTCCCGCGCTAATGAAAATGCTGATCTACCGGGTGCACGGCGTCGGGCGCGCCGGGCCCGTGATGTATGCGCTGTCCGGCGTCGACACCGCGCTGTGGGACATTCTCGGCAAGGTGAAGCAGCAGCCGATCTACAAATTGCTCGGCGGCGCGGCGCGCGACAAGATTCCGGCCTATGCCAGCCTGCTGAAATACGGCGACACCGATGTGGTGGCGCGCACGACGCAAGAAGCGCTCGATCGCGGCTATCGCGAACTGAAAGTGCACGAGACCGGCCGCGCCGAAATTACCGCCGCCGCCAAGCTGCTGCGGCAAATCGGCAGTTCGCTGATGGTGGACGTCAACGCGCCTTGGACATTGCAGGAAGCGCTGGCGGCGGTCGCGCCGTTGCGCGAGCTCGGCCTAAAATGGATCGAGGAGCCGGTCTGGCCGCTGGAGGATTTTGCCGCCGCGCATCAAGTGAGCGCGGCCGGCGTGCCGGTCGCCATCGGCGAGAATGTGCTGACGCCTTCGGGCTTTACGCGGCTGATCGACAGCCGGGCGGTCGATTACGTGCAGCCGAGTGTCGCCAAGATCGGCGGCATTTCAATCGCGCGCGATATATTCAAGGCCGCCAATGCGGCGGGCGTGGCGGTGGCGCCGCACTCGGCCTATTTCGGCGCCGGTCTGATCGCGACGGCGCATGTCAGCGCGGCGCTGTCGCGCACGCCGATGATCGAGCGGCTCTATGTCGATCTGATCGAAAGCCCGTTCGGCGACTGGTATGAGCCGGTCGATGGATATCTTACGCTGCCGCAGAAGCCGGGGCTGGGCGTCGAGCCGGACGAGAAGCTTCTGGAAAAACTGCGCGTCGATTGAGGATCGAAAATGAAAATTCAGCAGGTCAAAATCAATCTCGTCCGCCTGCCGCTGGACGAACCGCTCGCCGGCGCGCCGCCGATGCCGGGGATGCTGCGCGAATTTCTCACCGTGCAAATTCTGACCGATGACGGCATCGAGGGCATCGGCATCACCACCTTCGGCGGCAAGCTCGTGCGCACGCTGAAAACGGCGCTGGAGGAATTCGGCGCGCTGATCGTGGGCGACGACCCGTTGCGTACCGAACAGGTGACGGCAAAGCTGCGCGCCGCCTCGGCGCCGTGCGGGCCGGGCGGGATCGCGGCGCTGGCGCTGGCGGCGATCGATATTGCGTTGTGGGACATCCGCGGCAAAGCCGCGGATCTGCCGTTGGCGCGGCTGCTCGGCGGTCTGCGCGACCGCGTGCCGGCCTACGCCAGTGGCGCGCTGGTACGCACCACGCCGACCGACAAGCTTGAACGCGCAGCGGCCGCGCTGGTCGAGAAGGGTTACACCCAAGTCAAAACGCAGATGGCGGTGGAGGGGCTCAACTCCCGCGCAGGAGATCGAGCGCATCCGCCTGGTGCGCGATGCAGTCGGGCCGCAGACCAACCTGATGGTGGATATCAATCAGCGTTGGAGCGTGCACGAGGCGATTTCGATCGGCGCCCGCATCGAGGAGCTTGGCCTCGGCTGGCTGGAGGATCCGACCAGAGCAGGCGATTACCAGGGCCTGGCGGAAATCGCGCGCGCTTTGACGACTCCAATTTGCGCCGGCGAATATCTCTACGGCATCGAGCCGCACCGGCAGACCATGACGCATCATTCGGTCGATATCGTCATGATCGATCTGCTGCGTGCCGGCGGCGTGACGCCGTGGATGAAGATCGCCGGCATGGCGGAAGCCTTCAACCGTCCGGTGGTCAGCCACTTGCTGCCGGAAATTCACGTGCATCTGGTCGCCGCCGCGCCCAACGGGCTGGTGGTCGAATACATGCCGTGGACGCGGCTGCTGTTCGACAACCCGCAAATGCCGGACAAGGGCATGATGACGGTGCCGGCGGCGCCCGGGTTGGGGCTTAAATTCGCGTCCGGTCTGTTCGAGAAATATGGCGTCTAGCCGCGCTCCAGCAATGGATCGCGCACGATGACATTGTCTTTGTAAAGCGCGGCGATTTCGGTGTCGGACAGCGACAATAGGTCGCGCAAAATTTGCTCGTTGTGCTCGCCGAGCCGGTCGGCGGTGAGATTACTTTCGCCTTGCCAGCCGGAGAATTTGGCCGCCAGGCCGGGAATATCGAATTCGCCGATCTCTTTGTCGTTGACGCGGCGGATGGTGCCGCGCTCGCGCAAATGAGGATGCGCCATCGCCTCCTGCAGCGAGAGCACCGGCGCGCAAGGCACGCGCTCGGCCTCAAGCGCTGCGATGGCGGCCGCGCGGCTGTCAAAGCCGGCGAGCCATTGTTCGATGAGGTCCTTGAGCGCGGCATTATTGTCGCGGCGCGCGCGCGGATCGCGAAAGCGCGGATCGGCCGCCAGCTCCGGCCGGTTCATGGCCTTGACCATTTGCGGCCATTGATGCGGCATCACCATGATGGCGATGAACTCCTCGCCTCGATAGCGAAACACGCCGGTCGGCCCGCCGTCGGCGTGCAGCGAACCGGCGCGCCGGGGCTCAAAGGCCGCGCCGCGCAGCGAGGCCTTCGGAATATTCACTTCGTGCATGTTGAAATAAGTGTCGACCAGCGAACACTCGATATATTGCCCTTCGCCGGTGCGCTCGCGATGCAGCAGCGCGAAGCCGATCGACATGGCGGCGGTGACGCCGGTGGCGCTGTCGCCGATCGCGATCGGCAACTGGGCCGGGCCGCGGTCGCTTTCGCCGATGCCCGCGGTGACGCCGGCAAAAGCCGCGGCCATGTAATCGTAACCGGGCGCGTGGCTGAGCGGGCCGTTTTGGCCGGCGAGCGAAATCAAGCACATCACCAGTCTGGGGTTGATCTTGCGCAGCGCCTCATAGCCGAGGCCGGCGCGCGACATGACCCCGGGCGCGAAATTCTCCACCACCACATCGATTTTCGGAACGAGCGCCTGGATAAGCGCCAGCCCGCGCGGTTGCTTGATGTCGACGGCGAAGCTTTTTTTCGAATGGTTGTGCTGAAAGTAATAGGTGCTTTGCGAGGTTTTCTTCAACGCCGGGTCGCGCGGCTTGTCGCCGGCGAAGCGGCCGCGGTCGCCGGTGGGCGCGAGTTCGAGCTTGATCACCTCGGCGCCCATTTCCGCCAAGATGCGCGTGGCGGTCGGGCCGGCGACGAATTGCGTGATGTCGAGCACGCGGTAGCCTTTGAGCATTGGCAGCTTTTCACTCATGGCTCACCGCTTCTCGAATTGCTTGCTGCCGAAAAGCACGTCCCACGATTGGCCTGACGGCCTTTCCTTGTTGCTCTCGAGCTTGTCGCTCAACACCGCCAGGCCGCGCTGCACGGCGGGACGCGCGCGCACTGCATCGTACCAGCGCTGCAGATGGGGCCAGGCCGCGATGTCCTGGCCCTGCCATTTATAGGGTCGCAGCCAGGGATAGACCGACATATCGGCGATCGAATAATCGCCGGCAAGATATTCGGCTTCGCCCAGACGCCGGTCGAGCACGCCATAGAGCCGCGTGGCTTCGCTGGTGTAGCGCTCGATGGCGTAGGGGATTGGCTCCTTGGCGTAGCGGCGGAAGTGATGCGCCTGGCCGAGCATCGGGCCGATGCCGCCCATCTGGAACATCAGCCACTGGATGACGTCGTAGCGCTTACGTAGATCGGCCGGCATGAAGCGCCAGCCGCTTTTCTCGGCGAGATACATCATGATGGCGCCGGATTCGAACAGCGCGAGCGGCTTGCCGTCGGGCGCGTCGTGATCGACCAATGCCGGGATTTTGTTGTTCGGGCTGATCTTGAGAAATTCCGGCGTGAACTGTTGGCCTTTGTCGATGTGGACGGGAATGACGTTGTATTGGAGGCCCAACTCCTCGAGCAAAATGGTGACCTTGTAGCCGTTCGGTGTCGTCCAGAAATAGACGTCGAGCATCAGATCGCCTGCTCGAGCGGCTGTTCGCGCTTGACCCCGGCTTCGGTCAGCCGGTGTTCGAGCAGACCCATGCGGTCGTATCCCCAGAACTGTTCGTTGTTGAAATAAAACATCGGCACGCCGAAGACCTGATCGGCGACGGCGTCCTCCTGGGCGCGCTCGTAATCGGCGGGACCATCGCCTGCAAGATAGTCTCGATAGCCTTGCTCCGGGAGGCCGAGGCCGGCGATCACCGATGCTACGGCGTCGGCTTCGTCGGCGGCGAGTTCGCGCTTGAAGAACAGATCGAAGACCTTGTTGCCGTATTCGCGGATCTTGCCCTGCTTTTCCGCGAACAGGCCGCCGATCAAAGCCGGGGTGGTGTCGAAAATCTTGAGCGGGCCGCGGATCATCAGCCCGCCCTTCATGTTGGCCCAGCGCCGGGCGTCCATGTAGGAATATTTCACTTTGTACTCGGAATAGACGCTGCGCTGGCCCTTGCCCTTGAGGCGGAGCTGGAACGGCTTCCATTTCAGCCGGATGTTGTATTTTTCTTCGAGCGCGAAAGCGGGGTCGAACGCCAAAAAGGCGTAGGGACTTTTGAAGTCCGAATACATTTTGACTTCATGCTGAGCATCATCCGGCATCGTATGCTCCCGTTGTTGCCGGTCGAGGATGCCGGTATATGTTTGAACGGGCAAGCGTTTCACCTGTAGGCTCGCATCATGGCAGCCATGATCAACATCAAAGTGCTGAGTACGCACGCCGTCATCGAGGTCTTGGCCGAACTCGTCCCGGCGTTCGAGCGCGCCAGCGGGCACCAATTGTCGTTCAGTTACGGTCCGACCGCGGCGACCAAGCGGGAGATTGAGGTCGGCACGGCATTCGACGTCGCGATCATGACACGCGCGGCGGTCGATGAATTGGTAACGCGCGGGATCATGCTGCGCGAGGGCAGCGCAAATCTCGCGCGCTGCGGGCTTGGCGTCTCGGTGCGCAAGGGCGCGCCCAAGCCGGACATCGGCACGGCCGAGGCGTTCAAGCGCGCGCTGCTCGCCGCGAAATCCGTGGTGCGGTCGAAAGACGGCGCCAGCGGCAAAACTTTCGAGGCGCTGCTGGAGCGGCTCGGCATTACCGAGGCCATGCGCCACAAGATCGTCATCGGGCCGGCTGGCCGCATCGCCGAACTGGTGGCGCGCGGCGAGGGCGAGCTGGCGGTCCAGCAGGTGCCCGAACTGGTGCCGGTCAAAGGCGCGGATTTCGTCGGGCCGTGGCCGGACGAGTTGCAGGTCTATACCGATTTCGCGGCAGGAATTTCCGCCGTGTCGAAACAGCGCGAGGCCGCGCTGAGCTTTCATCGCGGCGCTGGCGGCGCCATCGAACGGCGGCGTTGTATAAAGCCAAAGGCTTGGAGCCGATCATTCGATAGCTGGGGTGGAGGAGGGCGCGATGCGGCCGTTCGAGGGGATCCGGGTGATCGATATCACCCATGTGCTGGCCGGGCCGTTCGCGGCCTATCAACTGGCCGTGCTGGGCGCCGACGTCATCAAGGTCGAGCACCCCGACGATCCCGACCAGAGCCGCGGCGTCGGCACCGACAAGGAACTCAACCGCAAACAAATGGGCACCGCATTCCTGACGCAGGCGTCGAACAAACGCTCAATCACGCTCGACCTGAAGCAGGAGAAGGATCGCGAGATTCTGAAGAAACTGGTCGCGACCGCCGATATCTTCGTGGAGAACTATCGGCCGGGCGCGTTCGAGGCATTGGGCCTAGGTTATGAAGCGCTCTCGAAAATCAATCCGAAGCTGATCTATGCGTCGTTCTCCGCCTTCGGGCAGAAAGGCCCGCGCGGGCCGCAGACGGCCTATGACCACGTCATCCAGGCCACCTCCGGCATCATGGCGATGACCGGCACGCCGGAGGTCAATCCGATCAAATTCGGCTCGCCGGCGGTCGATTACGCCACCGGCATGACCGGCGCTTTCGCGCTTCGGCTCGGCGCTCTATCAGCGCGAGCGCACCGGCAAGGGCCAGCGCATCGACATGGCGATGCTCGACGTGGCGATGATCCTGATGAGTTCGCATCTCACCGGCTATCTGCGCAACGGCGTGCACCCGAAGCCGAGCGGCAATCGCCATCCGCATGCCACCAACAGCGCCTACATGGCGAAGGACGCGCTGGTGATGCTGGGCGCCAGCAATTTGCGCCAGCAACGACGGTTATGGACGCTGCTCGAGCGGCCCGACATGATCAAGAAGACCAACGAAGAGCGCGACGCCGACCGCGAGCGCGAGGCCGCGTTGCTCTCTGAAATAATGAAGACGCGTAGCGCGGACGAATGGGAGAGCTTTCCTGCAAGCGCGCCATGTGCCGGCGGCGCGCGTGCGCACCATGGGCGAGGCGGCGGCCGATCCGCAACTGGCGAGCCGCGGCATCATCCATCGCCACAAAGGCGGCCCTGGCATCGAGGGCGAGTTCGGCGTGCCGCTGGCTGCCTTCACGTTTGCGCATGGCGGCCCGCGCATCGATGCGCCGCCGCCCGCGCTCGGCCAGCACAATGACGAGATTTTCAGGGAGCTCGGGGTCAATCGCCAGGCAGCGAAAGCGTGAGGGCTAATATGTCGTATCGCGCAATCACGTCCGTTTTGCTCATCTTGGCGGCGCTCTGCGCGGGCCTTACGGGCGCGGCGGCGCAAAGCTATCCGAACCGCACCGTCAAGATCATCGTGCCGTTTCCGGCCGGCGGTTCGGCCGACGTGCTGCCGCGCATCGTCGCCGAATGGCTGTCGAAAAAATGGGGCCAGCCGGTGGTGATCGAGAACATCACCGGCGCCGGCGGCAATATCGGCGCCGCCGCGGCCTTCAACGCGCCGCCGGACGGCTACACTTTGTTGTCGGCGCCGCCGCCGCCGCTCGCCATCAACCAGAATCTTTACCCCAAGCTCAATTTCGATCCCACGGCCTTCGAGCCGGTCGTGGTCATGGCGCTCATTCCCAATGCGCTGCTGGTCAATCCGGACAAGGTCAAAGCCAACACGGTGGCCGAGTTCATCGCCTACATGAAGGCCAATCCGATGAAACTGAATTGCGGTACGCAGGGCAACGGCACCACCTCGCATCTGACGCTGGAAATGTTTCAGATGATGGCGCAGGTCAAGGCGCAGAACGTGCCCTATCGCGGCTCGGCGCCGGCGATGCAGGCGCTGATGGCGGGCAATATCGACTTCATGTTCGACAATCTGGGCGTCACGCTGGCGCAGGTGCGCTCCGGCAAGCTCAAGCTCATCGCCACGGCGACCGCCAAGCGATTGCCGTCGCTGCCCGATGTGCCGACCATCGCCGAAACGCTGCCGGGCTTCGAGTCGGCGGCCTGGTATGCCTTCGCGGCGCCGCCCAAGACGCCCAAGGTCATCGTCGACAAACTCAATGCCGATATCAACGAGGCGTTGCGCGACCCTGGCGTGCGCGAGCGCCTGGCCAAATTATCGGCCGAGCCGGTGGGCGGCTCGGTGCAAGATACTCGGGCCTATATCAAGGCGGAAATCGAGCGCTGGGAAAAAGTCATCAAGGCTGCGCACGTCACGCTGAAGTGACGCGCGCGTGGTGCTACTTTCCGCAGACCGCGATCAGCGCGCCGGTGGTGGTGTCCGGATTGGTGCCGCAGGAAACGGTGCGCTCGGTCAAATAGGTCGCCCGCGCGCGCTGTGCGCCGCAAAACGCAACGATGACGATTTCATCGTCGCGACATGAGGCCGTGCATGCGGCGGCACTGGTGCATTGGGCGCGCACCAGGCGGAATTGCGACGAAGCGCCGGGAGGTCCGGGCGGACCTTGCAGGCCTTGAGGGCCGGCCGGACCGGGCAGGCCGGGCGCGCCGGTATCGCCTTTGGGCCCCGGATCGCCCTTCGGTCCTTGGGGACCGGGTGCCGGCTGGCCGCAACTTGCCAGCAGGCTGGCTAGGACAATTGCTGGAACGAGTTTGATGATACGCATTGGATGGGGTCCCCACTAAATTCGATCGGTCACTCCGCCTTGGCACCGGATTTTTTCACCAGCGCCGACCATTTGGTTTCCTCGCGATCGATGTCGGCGGCGTATTCCTGCGGCGTGGTCGGCAGCGGCTCGGCGCCTTCGGTGGCCATGCGCTTGTGGACATCCTCGGAACCGAGCGCCGCGCGCAAGGCGGCGTTGAGCTTGTCGACGATCGGGCGCGGCGTGCCGGCCGGCGCGACGATTCCATAGTGCAGCACCGCCTCAAAACCGGGCAGGCCCTGTTCGGCGACCGTCGACACGTCGGGAAAGATCGGCGAGCGCATTAACCCTGTGACGCCGAGCGCGCGCAATTTTCCTTCCTTCACCAGCCCGATGGCGGGTGGCAGCGAGGAGAAATAGATCGACACATGATTGCCGAGCAGGTCGGTGAGCGCGGGCGCGGAGCCTTTGTAGGGAATGTGCGTGATGTCGATGCCGGCTTGTTCGGCAAACAACACCGTGCCGAGATGGATACCGCTGCCTTTGCCGGCGGAGGCGTAATTGAGCTTGCCGGGCTGCGCCTTGGCGAGCGCGATCAGTTCCTGAATGGTGTGCACGGGGAACGACGGATTGACCAGAACGATCAGCGGGCTGGTGGCGATCAGCCCGACCGGCGCAAAATCCTTGCGCGGATCGTAGCCGACATTGGGATAGAGCGTCGGGTCGATGGCGAGCGTGCCGGTGCCGCCGAGCCCGAGCGTATAGCCGTCGGGCGCGGCTTTGGCGACCTGACGGGTGCCGAGCGAGCCGCCGGCGCCGCCGTGGTGCTCGATCACGATCTGCTGGCCGAGGGTCTTGCTCATGGGCTCGGTGACGCCGCGCGCCACCACGTCATTGCCGCCGCCCGGTGCGTAAGGGACGATCAGCGTGACCGGCCGGTTGGGATAGTCGAACACCGGCATGGCGCGGTTTTGCGCGCGCGCCGCGGGCGGCCATGTCAAGGAATACGCCGCCGTGCCGGCGAGAACAGACAGAAATTCGGCGGCGTTGCATGAGGCCTCCAGGATTGCAGATTACGACTTTTCGCCGTCGAGTTCGAGTCCGAGGAAAAGATAGCTCCAGGACTTGCCGTGCGAGTCGAGATTGAGCGAAGCGTTGACGCCGCCCTCAAGCGCGTCTTGCAGGACGAAGTTGAGGCCGTGGAGTTGCGGCATCTCGTAGCGCTCGACCTTGCCGCGGATAAGGTTGGGGAAGGCCGCTTGATGCGCTCGGGCGTCAGCGTGCGCTTGAGCAGATCGAAATCCGCCGCGTCGTAAGCCCAGACATTGACGTTCGAGGTGTTGCCTTTATCGCCGGCGCGGGCATGCGCGATGTCGCGAACGATGCGGCGGTCGTTGCGGCGCGGGGCGTTCATGCGACCAACACGTCCAAAGTCGGCTTGATGCGCTCGCGCGGGATCAAAATCGATTTCGTCATCACGCAAGGTGTTATGGCGCCGCGATAGCCGCCGCCGCCGGCCGGGCCGCAGCACAGCAGCGATTCGACTTCCCACAGCATCAGTTCGGCGTGTTCCTTGCTGCGTGAGCGCAGCGTGACGTGCAGCCGTACGTCCTGCGCGTCGGTGGAATGGACGCCGGCGGTGGCAAACAGCGAACTGACGCCGATCAAGTCGGCGCGCAAATCGGCTCTTGACGCCGTGCACGCGCGCCATGCGCTCGCGTGACGATCTCGGCCGCCAGACGTCCGCGCTCCTGTGCGGCCGGACCGGCGTAGCTCACGCCGGCTTCGCCCTGGAAGCCGCCGTCAAAGCCGACCGTGACTTTGAGCGTGTCGGGCCGCTTTGTGCCGCCGGCGTTCGAGACTTTGACGCGGTCCTCGCCAGCCGCGGCGATAGTCGACACGGCTGAAATCGGCGGTGACATCGGGCGTCAGATAACGCGCCGGATCGTGCACTTCGTAGAGCAGCTGCTCTTTTACCGTCTGCGTGCTGACGCAACCGCCGGTGCCGGTAAGCTTGGTGATGATGGCGCTGCCGTCGTCCTGCACCTCGGCGATCGGATAGCCGCACTCGGCCAAATTCGCAACGTCCTTGACGCCGGGATCGGCGAAATAGCCGCCGGTCACCTGCATGCCACATTCCAATAAATGTCCGACCAACGTGCCGGCGCCCATGCGCGGCATGTCGGCAGCGTCCCAGCCAAAGCGATGCGCCAGCGGCGCGAGGAACATTGAGGGGTCGGCGAGGCGGCCGCCGATGATGACATCGGCCTCGGCCTCTAGCGCGGGCGCGATGGCATCGGCGCCGAGATAGGCATTCATGCCGACCACCGGCATGTCGACATCGGCGAGCGTGCCCGGCTCGTCCATGAACGGCTGATTTCTTGGCACCAGCGCCGACACGTCGTCGCCTTCGATGCAGGCGACTTTCAGGCCCTTGAGCCCGAGTTCGCGCGCAATGGCGAGCGTGCGCTCGGCGGCGGCGCGCGGATTGGCCGCCCCCATGTTGGTGATCATGACGGTGCCGGCCTTGCGGCAGGCGGGCAATAAAGCCCGCATGCGGCGATCGAGATGCGCATTGTAACCGCGTTTGGGATCGGCCATGCGATCGCGGTGCGCAAATGCAACCGTGCGCTCGCCCAGACATTCCAGCACGACGGCGTCTAATTTTCCGTGCTCGACCAGATCGACCGCCGGATCGAGCCGGTCGGAAGAAAAGCCCGCGCCGGTGCCGATGCGGAAAGTTGCCAAGCGCTAGTCGCCTTTCTGCGCGGCATTTTCCGGAAAGAACAGATCGCCGATCGAACCGGGCGCCTGCTTGATCGAGCCGATCTTGGCCATGAATTGCGCTGTCGCGAACACTTTATCCGTCTTCAGCGTGAAGGCGTAATCCTTGTCGCTGATCATGGCCACGATATCGTTGACCGAGTTCTTGGTGTCGTGGGCGGCTTCGAGGTAGAGCTTGGCGGCGGCGGTCTTGTCCTTGTTGATGGTCGCGATCGCCTCGCTCAGCGCGTCATAGACCGCCCTGTAAGCCTTCGGATTGGTGTCGCGGAATTTCGCGCTCGAGGTCAAGACCAGCGCGGTCGCAGGTCCGCCGAGAATTTCATAACTGGTGGTGATCAAATGCGCGCCCGGCACCTTGATTTCCTGTTCGTAGAACGGCGACGTCGAGAAGTGCGTGTTGACGCCGGCGGTATTGCCGATGAAAGCCAGCGTCGCATCCGGGTGCGACAACGAGATCGTCAGCGGATCGAGCTTGGTATAATTTTTCTCGCCGAACTCCTTGGCCGCCGCCATTTGCAGCATGATCGCCTGGGTCGATATTTTCACGGAAGGGACCGCGATCTTATCCTTGTCGCTGAAGTCGGAGAGCTTCTTCACGTTGGGATCGCGGGTGACGAGATAGAGCGGGTAGGTCGTCAGGGCGGCGACGCCCTTGATCTGGCCGCTGGTCTTGGACCACAGCGTGATCAGCGACGGCGCGCCCTGCGCGGCGAAATGTAAATTGCCGGAGATCAGTCCGTCGTTCATGACACTCGGGCCGGCCATCTTGGCCCAGTTGACCTTCAGTCCGGTAAGCCCGGCTTGCGCGGCGTGTTTTTCAACCAGCGCCTGCTTCTCCATCACCATCAGCGGCAGAAAGCTCACGCCGTATTGCTGGGCGATGGTGATTTCGTTCACCTCGGCGCGGGCAATGGTCGATACGGCCAGCGCGGCGCAAACGGCGATCATCGCTTTACAGAAACGCATTTTATCCTCCCGGGGAAGCTCCCACGATGAAACCAGCATTTCTCCGACCGCGCCAGTCCCGGTCGCGAGGCATTCCCGCGGCGCATCATGCGGCCGCGCCGGAGCGTCTGGTCGCCCGCGCGATCGCAATGTAATCCTCTCGCGATGCCCGATTCGCCGCCTGCCGCCGTCCAACCTTCGCTCGCCGAACTTTTCCGCGGTTTCGCGCTGGTCTCCATTTCCGGCTTCGGTGGTGCGCTGCCCTGGGCGCGGCGGATGATCGTCGAGCAGAAACGCTGGATGACCGCGGCGGAATTCAACGAAACCTTCGCGCTCTCGCAATTTTTGCCCGGTCCGAATGTGATCAACTTCTCGGTGGTGTTCGGCTCGCGTTTCGGGGGACCTGCCGGCGCCGCGATCGCGCTCGCCGGCCTGCTGGGACCGCCACTGCTGATCGTCATGGTGCTGGCGATTTTGTATGAGCGCTTCGGCGGGATTGAGACCTTGAGCCGCATTCTCACCGGCGTCACTGCCGCCGCCATCGGACTGTTGGTCGCGGTGGTCGTCAAGATGGCGGCGCCTATGTTTCTCAAGCGCTGGAATTCGGCGCCGGTGTTCGCGATCTTGGCCTTCATCGGCGTCGCGCTCATGCACTGGCCGCTGCCTTACGTGTTCCTCGGACTGGCGCCGTTCAGTATCGCCTGTGCGTGGTTCAAGCGATGAACGACCACCCGCTCACGTCGCTGTTCGGCTATTTCGCGCTGCTGTCGTTGTTCGCGGTCGGCGGCGCCAACGCGGCGATCCCGGAAATGCACCGCGTCGCGGTCGAGGCTGATGCATTGGATGAACGACCGCCAATTCGCCGACATGTACGCGATCGCGCAGATGTCGCCGGGGCCGAATGTCATCATCGTCGCGCTGATCGGCTACCACGTCGCGGGTTTTGCCGGCGGCGCGGTGGCGACCGCGGCGATGTGCGGGCCGACCTGCATGCTGGCGTTTTTCGTGGCGCGCACCTGGGACCGCTTCAAGGAGGCGCGCTGGCGGATCGCGATCCAGGCCGGCATGGTGCCGCTATCGATCGGGCTGATCGGGGCCAGCGCCTTCGTGCTGGCGCGCACCGCCGACCATAATGTCTATGCCGGCCTGATCACCGCCGCGACCGCGGGCGTAGCGTTTTTCACGCGCGTCAATCCGCTGTGGATGTTCGCGGCGGCCGGCGTGCTGGGCTTGAGCGGCTGGCTTTAGCTCAACTGGACGCGCCGGCGACCGAAAGAATCCCGGCTGCCAGGATCAGCAACTGGACGCAGAAGATGGTGATGTTGGCGTCCCATTTTTTGGCGATGATCGGGATCGGCGCCTTGAACGGCTTGTAGCCGTTGTTGTCGTAGGCCGCGCCGCCATAGATCGGCATCGCGATCAGTGCCGCGAAGAAGGCGGCGTAGACGATGGCGCCCATGAGCGCGACCAGATAGAGCCGCTCGACGACAAGCGGGCCGGGCCACCAGATCAGCGCGAAGGCGAGCAGGCCGAAGCCGACATAGCTCGAAATCTGCCAGACCACGTGGAAGCGCGCATGCGGCGTCCATTTCGGATTGGTCGCGTGCGTCTTGTTGAAGTCGGCGAACACCGTGGCGACGGCCCAGCCGGCGGTCATCAGCGTGAACAGGACGCGGGCGAGCAGAATGCGGTCGAAGGTCATGAGTGTCCCCCTCTGCGGTCGGCCTATCCTAGCAAAGTTCTAGCGCGTTGATAAGCGCCTGCCGCGCAGGTTGCCGGGAGGGGTAAACTTGCCCATCTTCGAGTCGGGAGAGCAGGCTCCAGCCGATGCGCCAATACCTCGATCTGATGGAACTTATCCTGAGCCGCGGCGCGGAAAAGCACGACCGCACCGGCACCGGCACGCTGTCGGTGTTCGGCCATCAGATGCGCTTCGACCTCGCCGACGGCTTCCCGCTGCTCACCACCAAGAAGCTGCACGTCAAGTCGATCGTGCACGAATTGCTCTGGTTCCTGGCCGGCGACACCAACATCAAATATCTCAACGAGCACGGCGTGCGCATCTGGGACGAATGGGCCGACGAGCGCGGCGATCTCGGCCCGGTCTACGGCCAGCAATGGCGCTCGTGGCCGGCGCAGGACGGCGAGACCATCGACCAGATCGGCAACGTCATCGCCATGATCAAGCGCAATCCGGATTCGCGCCGGCTGATCGTCACCGCCTGGAACCCGGCCGAGGTCGACAAGATGGCGCTGCCGCCGTGCCACTGCCTGTTCCAGTTCTATGTCGCCAACGGCAAATTATCGTGCCAGCTCTATCAGCGTTCGGCCGATGTGTTTCTCGGCGTGCCGTTCAATATCGCGTCCTATGCGCTGCTCACGCTGATGGTGGCGCAGGTGACCGGCTTCAAGCCCGGCGAATTCATCCATACGCTCGGCGACGCGCATCTGTATTCGAATCATCTCGAGCAGGCGCGGCTGCAACTGTCGCGCGCCGCCCAAGCCGCTGCCGACGATGAAGCTCAATCCGGCGGTGAAGGATATTTTCGGTTTCCGCTACGAGGATTTCACGCGTCGAGGGCTACGACGCGCATCCGCACATCAAAGCCGCGGTGGCGGTGTGAGCATCACCATCCGCGCGGCAGTCCAGGCGGACAGCGCGCTGATCTTCGCCTTGGTGCGCGAGCTGGCCGACTACGAAAAACTATCGGGCGAGGTGGACGCGACGCCGGAGGCGATTGCGGCCGCGCTTTTTGCGCGCGAGCCGCGTCTGTTCTGCGATATCGCGGAATGGAACGGCGAGCCGGCAGGTTTCGCGCTCTGGTTTCTGAATTTCTCGACCTTCCGCGGCCGGCATGGCATCTATCTTGAGGATATTTTCGTGCGGCCGGCGTTCCGCAAGCAGCGGCATCGGCAAGGCGCTGATGGCGCGACTGGCGCAGCGCTGCCTCGACGAAGGCTACGCGCGCTTCGAATGGGCGGTGCTCGACTGGAACGAGCCGTCGATCGCGTTCTATCGCTCGATCGGCGCGCAAGTCATGGACGAGTGGCGGATTTGCCGCTTGAGCGGGCACGGCCCTGGCGAGCTTCGCCGGCGCGGGAGCAAGCTGATGCAGATCGTGCTGGTCGCCGCCATCGGCGAAAACAACGTCATCGGCCGCGACGGCCAATTGCCGTGGCGGCTGAAATCCGATCTGCAGCATTTCAGAAGACGTGACGCTCAACAGACCGGTGATCATGGGGCGCAAGACTTATGAATCGATCGGCAAGCCGCTGAAGGGCCGCACCAATATCGTGCTCACCCGCGATTCTCGGCGTGATCGTGCCGGGTGGCGTGCTGGCCACCAGCCTGGACGCGGCGCTCGATTATGCGCGCGAGGATGCCGATCAAGCGCGGCGTCGACGAAATCATGGTGATCGGCGGCAGCGACCTGTTCTCCGACACCATGGAGCACGCCGGCCGGCTGGAAATCACCCATGTGCATGCCGCGCCGCCAGGGCGATGCATTTTTTCCGCCGATCGATCCCACCGTCTGGGCGGAGGTGTCCCGCGGGAAGTATTCCGCCGGACCGGGAGACGACGCCGATTTCACCGTCGTCACCTATATAAGGCGCTAGGCGCGCGGCAACCAGTTTGCTATCCTCCAGTCGATCAAAAGAAAGACGGGGGGAAACAATGCGAACCGTAAAATTGCATGGGATGCGTGGCGCTTGGCTTAACTCTTGCCGCAGCCGCGCGCGCGGAAAACATCAAGATCGGCGTGTTGTTTCCCTATTCGGGGGCCAATGCCGATCTCGGCGATGTGGCGGATAAGGCGCTCGACCTGTACGTGAAGCTGCACGCCAAGGACATCCTTCCGCACACGGTCGAACTCATCAAGCGCGACGAGGGTCCGCCCTCCGGCGCCAACGCCAAGACGGCGGCGACCGAATTGATTACCCGCGACAAGGTCAATCTGCTGTTCGGCGTGGTGTACTCGCCGTCCGCCATCGCGATGGCGCCGGTGGTGACGCAGGCCAAGGTGCCCTTCGTCATTACCAATGCCGGGACCGCGTGGATCACCACGTTGTCGCCTTATATCGTGCGCTTCTCGTTCAGCATGTGGCACGACGGCTACGCCATGGGCACCTACGCGGAGAACAAGCTCAAGTGCAAGACCGCGGCTACCGCCTATACCGATTTCCCGCCCGGCAAGGATTCGACCGAAGCCTTCAAGACCAGTTTCGAGAAAGCCGGCGGCAAGGTGACCGACGCCATCCCGATGGGAAATCCGGCGCAGGTGCCCGACATGACGCCGTTCTTTCAGCGGGTGAAGGATGCGAAACCGGATTGCCTGTTCGTGTTCATTCCCTCCGGTTCGCATGCCCAGGCGGTGGTGAAAACTTACGGCGCGCTCAAGATGCGGCAGGCCGGCATCAAGCTGATCGGCCCCAAGGACGTGGTGCCCGACAGCAAATTGCAGACCATGGGCGATACCGCTGTCGGCACGATCGTGATGAGTTCGTACAGCAACGACCTCGACAATCCGGCCAACAAGGCCTTCGTCAAGGCGTGGCATGAGGCTTACGGCAACGACAATTATCCCGATTTCGAATTGGCCGATACTTGGGATGGCATCGACGCCGTCTACCACACTATCAAGAAGCTCAACGGCAAGTTTGACGGCGACGCTTTCGTCAACGAGATCAAGACCTATTCTGGCAACGGGCCTCGCGGCCATGTCAGCATCGATCCGGCGACGCGCGACATCGTCAACGACGAGCACGCGATGGAGGTCATCCGCAAACCCGACGGCAAGCTCGGCACCAAGGTTCTCGGCTCCATCAAGGCGGTCAAGGACCCGTGCAAGGAGCTCAAAATCGGCCGCTGCGGGACGCCATAATCGCCGGCGGATCGGATCGGCCAGCCGTTTTGCCGCGTTTCATTGCGGTCTGTGCCGCATGGCGCAGCATGAACGCGCGTTGTAACGCGCCCTTGCGTCCCCTATAACCCCTCCCAACTAAGGGCTGGCCGGGCAGAACCGGCGCCGGGAGAACGTTCAATGCCATGGAGTAATCAGGGCGGCGGTGGCGGCGGCCCGTGGGGCTCGGGCGGCAAGGGCCCCTGGGGCTCCGGATCGCAACCGCCGGGCTCGACGCCGCCCGATCTGGAGGAAATCCTCCGCCGCGGCCAGGACAAATTGCGGCGCGTGCTGCCCGGCGGCAATCTCGGCGGCAAGGGTTTCGCGCTGCTCGGCGCTCGCGGCCGTCGCGCTGTGGGGTTTCTCCGGCTTCTTCCGGGTCGAGCCGGATGAACTCGGCGTCGTGCTGCGCTTTGGCAAGGACGTGCGCGAGGTGCAGCCCGGACTGAATTACCACTTGCCTTATCCGATCGAGAGCGTGCTCACGCCCAAGGCGCTGCGCGTCAACAAGATCGATATCGGCATGCGCCAGGTCGAGGACGGGCGCCGCTCCGCCACCCGCGACGTGCCGGAAGAAAGCCTGATGCTGACCGGCGACGAGAACATCGTCGACGTCGACTTCTCGGTGCTGTGGAAGGTCAAGCCGACCGGCGTCGGCGAATATCTGTTCAACATCCAGAATCCGGAAGGCACGGTGAAGGCGGTGGCCGAAAGCGCCATGCGCGAGGTGATCGGCCGCTCCGACATCCAGCCGATTCTGACCGGCGCGCGGCAGACCATCGAAACGGCGGTGCAGGACCTGATGCAGAAGACGCTCGACCATTACGGCGCCGGCATCCTGGTGCAGCAGGTGCAGTTGCAGAAGGTCGATCCGCCGACGCAGGTGATCGACGCTTTCCGCGACGTGCAGGCCGCGCGCGCCGACCTCGAGCGCGCGGTCAACGAAGCGCAGACTTACGCCAACCGCGTGGTGCCGGAAGCGCGCGGCAACGTCGCCAAGATCACGCAGGCCGCGGAAGCCTACAAGTCGCAGACCGTGGCGGAAGCCACCGGCCAGACGTCGCGCTTCCTGAAGATCTACGAGCAGTACAAGAAAGCGCCCGACGTCACCCGCGAGCGCATGTATCTGGAGACCATGGAGCGCGTGCTCGGCGGCTCCAACAAGATCATCGTGGATTCCAATCCAGGCGCGCAGGGCGTGGTGCCCTATCTGCCGCTCAGCGAACTCGGGACCGCGGCGCCGCGCAGCCAGCCCCAGGCGGGAGGCCAGCGATGAAACTCAATTTCATCGGCGGCGTCGTCGCCGTCCTCGCCTTCGCCGCGCTGATCGTCGGTCTACGGCGCGCTGTTCACCGTCTATCAGACCCAGCAGGCGCTGGTGGTGCGGCTCGGCCAGCCGGTGCGCGTGGTCAGCGAGCCCGGGCCTGCACGTCAAGGTGCCGTTCATCGACAACGTGATCGATATCGACAAGCGCATCCTCGATCTGGAAGCGCCGGCGCAGGAAGTCATCGCGTCCGACCAGAAGCGGCTGGTGGTCGACGCCTTCGCGCGCTATCGCATCCACGACCCGCTGCGCTTCTATCAGACGCTGGGCTCGATCAGCGGCGCCGATTCGCAGCTCGCCATCCTGCTCAATTCGGCGCTGCGCCGCGTGCTCGGCGAGGCGACCTTCATCCAGGTGGTGCGCGACCAGCGCGCCGAATTGATGGCGCGCATCCGCGAACTGATCAATCACGAGGCGGCGGGCTACGGCATCGAGGTGGTCGATGTGCGCATCCGCCGCGCCGACCTGCCGGAGCAGAACAGCCAGGCGGTCTATCAGCGCATGCAGACCGAGCGCCAGCGCGAGGCGGCCGAATTCCGCGCGCAAGGCGCGCAGCGCGCGCAGGAAATCCGTTCGCGCGCCGACCGCGAGGTGACCGTGCTGGTGGCCGACGCCACCTCGAAATCCGAGCAGATCCGCGGCGAGGGCGACGCCACCCGCAACCAGATCTTCGCCGACGCCTTCAACAAGGATCCGGACTTCTTCGCCTTCTACCGCTCGATGCAGGCCTACGAGGCCGGCCTCAAGCACAACGACACGCGCTTCCTGCTCAAGCCGGACACCAACTTCTTCCGCTACTTCAACGATCCGTCGGGCAAGCCGGCGACGCCGCCGCCGGCCGCGCCGGCCGCGATAGCCGCGCAAGCCGGCATGAGCGATTTCCTGGCCGCGCTCGGGCTGGTCTTCGTGATCGAGGGCCTGGTGTTTGCCGCCTTTCCGCTGCAGGCCAAGCGGGCGATGGCGAGCGTCATGGAAACGCCGGAGACCACGTTGCGCGTGATCGGCATCGGCTCGGCGGTGATCGGGCTGATTCTGGTGTGGCTGGTGCGCAGTTAAGGCATGCAAAACCGGATATGACGTGTTCTTGATTGGCCGCTGCCCTTGAAACGCCGTGAATACGGCGGCAGTCTCGCAATTCAACACCTTTTCCCAGGAGAATCGACGCCCATGGGCGCTTTCCTCAAGCAGTTGACGCACCCGTCCGGCCGCCTGGCTTGGCGATTTTTCGCCGCCGCAATCGCTTGGCCGCTGCTGGCCGCGCCCGCCGCCGCGCGCGGGCCGGACGACATCGCCGACGTGGCGGAAGCCGTGATCGACGCGGTCGTCAATATCTCGACCAAGCAGACCGTGGACATGAGCAACAACGCCATGCCGCAACTGCCGCCCGGCTCGCCGTTCGAGGAATTCTTCGACGAGTTTTTCAAGAACCGCACAAGGTCAAGGCGGCGCCCGGCGGCGGCCAGACGCCGCGCCGCGTCAATTCGCTCGGCTCCGGCTTCATCATCGACGCGTCCGGCCTGGTGGTCACCAACAATCACGTCATCGCCGATGCCGACGAGATCAGCGTCATCCTCAATGACGGCACCACGCTGAAGGCCGAGCTCATCGGCCGCGACACCAAGACCGATCTCGCGCTGCTGCGGGTCAAGCCGGACAAGCCGCTCAAGGCGGTGAAATTCGGCGACAGCGACAAATTGCGGCTGGGCGAATGGGTGATCGCGATCGGCAATCCGTTCAGCCTGGGCGGCACGGTGACCGCCGGCATCGTCTCGGCGCGCAACCGCGACATCCATTCCGGGCCCTACGACAACTACATCCAGACCGACGCCGCCATCAATCGCGGCAATTCGGGCGGGCCGCTGTTCAACCTCAATGGCGAGGTGATCGGCGTCAACACCGCGATCATCTCGCCGTCGGGCGGCTCGATCGGCATCGGCTTCGCGGTGCCTTCGAAGACCGTGGTGGCGGTGATCGATCAACTGCGCCAGTTCAAGGAAGTGCGGCGCGGCTGGCTCGGCGTGCGCATCCAGCAGGTCACCGACGAGATCGCCGACAGCCTCAGCATCAAGCCGCCGCGCGGCGCGCTGATCGCCGGCATTGACGACAAGGGCCCGGCCAAGCCCGCCGGCATCGAGGCGGGCGACGTGGTCGTGAAATTCGACGGCAAGGACGTCAAGGAAATGCGCGATCTGCCGCGCATCGTCGCCGACACGCCGGTCGGCAAGGACGTCGAGGTGATCGTCATCCGCAAGGGCAAGGAAGAAAAGAAAACCGTCAAGCTCGGCCGGCTCGAGGACGAAAAGAAGGCCGCGCTGACGCCGAAGAACGATACCGACGCGACGAAAAGCCGGTCGTGAAGAAGGCGCTCGGCCTCGACCTCGCCAATCTCACCGACGAGCTGCGCAAGAAGCACAACATCAAGGATAAAGTGAAAGGCGTGCTGATCACCGGCGTCGAACCGAATTCGGCGGCCTCGGAAAAGCGCCTGGTGCCCGGCATGGTGATCGCCGAGGTGCAGCAGCAACCGGTCGCGAACGCCACCGAACTGCAGCAGCGCATCGACAAGCTCAAGAAGGACGGCAAGAAGGCGGTGGTGCTGCTGGTGGTGACGCCCGACGGCGACCCCAGTTTCGTGGCGCTCAGCCTGCAATAGCCAGTTCACGCGCCGACAAACTCCTCGCGCCGGTAGCCCTGGATATAAAGCAGCGCGGTGAGGTCGGCGTGTTCGATGCGCGCGGCAGCCGCTGCCGCCACCTTCGGCTTGGCGTGATAGGCGACGCCGAGACCGGCCTCCGCGATCATGTCCATATCGTTGGCGCCGTCGCCGACCGCCAGCGTGTCGTCCTTGGCGAGTCCTAGCCGCGCGCGCAGCTCGATCAAGGTCGCGCGCTTGGTCGTCGCGGCCGAAGATCGGCTCCGCGACGCTGCCCGACAGCTTGTCGCCGTCGACAATGAGCGTATTGGCGCGCGTTTCATCGAAGCCGATCATCGCGGCGATGCGATCGGTGAACAGCGTGAAGCCGCCGGAGACCATGCAGGTGTAGGCGCCGTTCGCCCGCATGGTGGCGACCAGCGTGCGGGCGCCCGGCGTCAGAGCGATGCGCTTTTCTATCACCTCGTCGATCGTCGCGACCGGCAGGCCCTTGAGCAGGGCGACCCGTTCGCGCAGCGCCGGCTCGAAGGCAATCTCGCCGCGCATGGCGCGCTCGGTGATCGCCGCCACGTGCGCTTTCAAGCCGACGTAATCGGCGAGTTCGTCGATGCATTCCTGCTGGATCATGGTCGAATCCATGTCGGCCAGAAACAGCTTCTTGCGGCGGTTGGCGGCAGGCTGCAGAACGACATCGAAGGGGGCGTCGAGCGCTGACCGCAGCGCATCGCGTAGCCGCACGTTGGTTCATTCCATGAACCGGGGTAAAGGGAATGTCCGCCGCCTCCGGACCGAGCTGCGCAGGCTCCCCGGCATCGGCGAAAGCCGCGCGCACGCGTGTCAATTCGTTGAGAGCGTTGGGGCCGATCAGGGTCGCGACATGAGTCATGTGATGCACGCTGCCAATGAGCGGTGCTTATTGCAGGGCCGACCGCGAGCGGCAAGTCGGCGCTGGCGCTGGCGCTTGGCCGAGAAAATCGGCGGCATCTCGTCAACGCCGATTCCATGCAGGTCTATCGCGATCTGCGCGTCATCACCGCGCGGCCCAGCGCCGGAAGAAGAAGCGCGCGTGCCGCACCGGCTCTACGGCCATGTCGACGCGGCGGTGAATTATTCCACCGGGCACTGGCTGCGCGATGTCGCCGTCGTGCTCGACGAGTGAGAGCCGCCGGCCGCGTGCCGATCCTGGTCGGCGGCACCGGGCTTTATTTCAAGGCGCTGACCGGCGGGCTGGCGGCGGTGCCGCCGATTCCGGCGGACATCCGCGCCCAGGTGCGCGGGCGCCTGGAGAGCGAGGGGCGTCGCGGCGCTTCATGCCGAACTGCATGCAGCGCGATCCGCAAACCGCGCAGCGGCTGATGCCGAACGACCGCTCGCGCATTTGCCGCGCGCTGGAAGTGATCGTGGCGACCGGGCGTTCGCTGTCCGATTGGCACAACGAGGGCATGCCGCCGCTGATCGATGCCGCGCGCACGGCGAAAATTTTTCTCACCTGCGAGCGCAAGCAACTGGTGGCGCGCATCGAAGCGCGCTTCGCCGCCATGCTCAAAGCCGGCGCGCTGGAGGAGGTGAGGGCGCTGGCGGCGCGCAAGCTCGATCCCTGCTGCCGGCCATGAAGGCGCATGGCGTGCCCTGGCTGATCCGCCATCTCAATGGCGAAATTTCACTCGACGAGGCGGCGGCCGGCGCCATCATGGACACCCGCCGCTACGCCAAGCGCCAGCTGACCTGGTTCCGCAATCAGATGAAGGATTGGCCGTGGGAAGCGCCGGAAACCGCGCAAAAAGCCCTCGAAAACCAGCTAGGGAGCGGCTAAAGACCTATCGGCGTACATAAAACGGGCTTGACCGGGCCTTGCGGGCCCTTATAAAGTCGCGCAATGAAAGTTCGGGTGAGTATAATGATACGCAATATTATTACCGTACTGGTAAAGGTTCGGACGCCACCTCGGCCCTGATTGGGCCGCATGGGAAGCGTCCGGACATGGCCCTCGCGGGCCTTTTTTATTGCGTGAGTTCAAAGGCGAGGATGACGAGCATGAGCAAGGAAATGACCGGCGCCGAAATGGTGATCGAGGCGCTCGCCGACCAGGGCGTCAAGCATCTGTTCGGCTATCCGGGCGGCGCGGTGTTGCCGATCTATGACGCGCTGTTCGCGCAGCAGCGGGTGCAGCACATCCTGGTGCGGCACGAGCAGGGCGCGGCGCACGCGGCCGAAGGCTATGCGCGCTCGACCGGCAAAGTCGGCTGCATGCTGGTCACGTCCGGCCCCGGCGCCACCAATGCGGTGACGGGCCTGACCGACGCGCTGTGCGACTCGATCCCGATCGTCTGCATCACCGGCCAGGTGCCGACGCACCTGATCGGCAACGACGCGTTCCAGGAATGCGACACCGTCGGCATCACCCGGCCGTGCACCAAGCACAATTATCTGGTCAAGCGCATCGAGGATCTGCCGCGCGTGCTGCACGAGGCGTTCCATATCGCCTCGAGCGGCCGGCCCGGCCCGGTGGTGGTCGACATCCCGAAGGACATCCAGTTCGCCAAGGGCGTCTATTCCAAGCCGAACGAGTTTCCCGCACACCGGCTACAAGCCCCGGCTCAAAGGCGACATCGAGAAGATCAAGCAAGCGGTCGAACTGATGGCGCACGCCAAGCGTCCGCTGTTCTACACCGGCGGCGGCGTGATCAATTCCGGCAAGGCGGCGAGCGATCTGCTGCGCGAACTGGTCAAGCTCACCGGCTATCCGATCACCTCGACGCTGATGGGGCTCGGCGCCTTCCCGGCGGCCGATCCGCAATGGATGGGCATGCTCGGCATGCACGGCACGCTGGAAGCCAACATGGCGATGCACGATTGCGACGTCATGATCTGCATCGGCGCGCGCTTCGACGACCGCATCACCGGACGCATCGACGCGTTCTCGCCCGGCTCGAAGAAGATCCATGTCGACATCGACGCCTCCTCGATCAACAAGAACATACGCGTCGACGTGCCGATCGTCGGCGACTGCGCGCATGTGCTGGAAGACATGGTGCGGCTGTGGCGCACCGGCGCGCATCATCCCGACAAGAAGGCGCTCGATGACTGGTGGAAGCAGATCGACAAATGGCGCGCGCGCAAGTCGCTCGCCTATCGGCAATTCCAACGAGGTGATCAAGCCGCAATACGCCATCCAGCGGCTCTACGAGCTGACCAAGGACCGCGACTGCTACATCACCACCGAAGTCGGCCAGCACCAGATGTGGGCGGCGCAGTTCTATCAGTTTCCAGGAGCCCAACCGCTGGATGACCTCCGGCGGGCTCGGCACCATGGGCTACGGCCTGCCGGCCTCGGTCGGCGTGCAACTGGCGCATCCGAAATCGCTGGTCATCGACATCGCCGGCGAGGCCTAGGTGCTGATGACCATGCAGGAGATTTCGACGGCGGTGCAGTACCGGCTGCCGATCAAGATCTTCATTCTCAACAACCAGCTACATGGGCATGGTGCGGCAGTGGCAGGAATTGCTGCACGGCGGGCGCTATTCCGAGAGCTATTCGGAGGCGCTGCCGGATTTCGTCAAGCTGGCCGAGGCCTATCACGCCCACGGCATCCGCTGCGAAAAGCCGGGCGATCTCGACCACGCCATCAAGGAGATGATCGACGTCGACAAGCCGGTGCTGTTCGACTGCGTGGTCGATCCGAAGGAAAACTGCTTCCCGATGATCCCGTCGGGACGCGCGCACAATGAAATGATCCTCGGCGACGCCGCTGAAAGTCTCGACAGCGCGATCACCGAGCAAGGCAAGGTGATGGTCTAATGAACGCCAAATCCCACAACGAGCCACTATCCGGCGGCGCCGACGGCGCAGAAGCACGGAAACGCCACACGCTGTCGGTGCTGGTCGACAACGAGCCGGGCGTGCTGGCGCGCGTCATCGGCCTGTTCTCCGGCCGCGGCTACAATATCGAGTCGCTGACGGTGTCGGAGACCGAGCACGCCAAGCATCTGTCGCTTATCACCATCGTCACCACCGGCACGCCGATGGTGATCGAGCAGATCAAGAACCAGCTCGACCGGCTGGTTCCCGTTCACCGCGTCGTCGACATGACGCTGCCGGCAACGCCATCGAGCGCGAACTGGCGATGGTCAAGGTCAAGGGCAAAGGCGAGCAGCGGGTCGAGGCGCTGCGGCTGGCCGACGCCTTCCGCGCCCGCGTGATCGACGCCACCACCGAAAGCTTCGTGTTCGAGATCACCGGCAAGAGCGACAAGATCGACCAGTTCGTCGAGCTGATGCTGCCGCTCGGCCTGGTCGAGGTCTCGCGCACCGGCATCGCCGCGATCGCGCGCGGGCCGGAGGGGATGGCGGCCCGTTAGGCGCAGATGCAGATCCAGTTCATCAACCATGCGTCGGTGAAGATCATTACGCCGCAGGCGCGCATTACCAGCGATCCGTGGTATTCCGGCCCCGCCTTCAACAACGGCTGGGATCTGATCCGCGCCGATGCGGAGATGACGGCGACGGCGTCCGACGCCACGCATATCTGGCTATCGCACGAGCATCCCGACCACTTCTCGATCGCGTTTTTCAAGGCGACGCCCAACCGCGCCTTGCGCGTACTGTTCCAGAAAACCGCCGATGGCCGGGTGGCGGGTTTTTTGCGCGCGCAAGGTTTCGCGGTCGATGAAATCTCGCAAGGCGTGAGCCACGAGTTTGCGCCGGGCGAAACCATCAACGTCACCCGTGCCGGATTCTACAATTTCCTGGTGCGTGGTGCGCGCCGGCGGCAAGGTCATCCTCAACCTCAACGATTGCGAGGTGAACACCGCACAGGATTTGCTGGCGCTCAAGAAGGAGATTGGCTCGGTCGATGTGTTGCTCACCCAATTCAGCTATGCGGCGTGGAAAGGCGGGCGCGCCAACAAGGCGCTACGCGAGGCTGCGGCGTGCGACAAGCTTGCGACGGTCAACCGTCAGATCGCAGTCCTCCAGCCAAAATTCGTCATTCCTTTCGCCTCCTTTGTGTATTTTTCCCATGCCGAGAATTCGTACCTGAACAACTCGATCAACGACATTGAAGCGGTGCTCGACGCGATCGGACAGCAGGGTTGCAAACCCGTCATCATGAAGCCGCGCGACATCTGGACGGTGGGCGAGGTCTGGGATAATCGCGATGCTATCGCTTACTGGCGCGAGGCCTATGCCTCGCTCGGCAGCTTGCCGCTGCGCCAGCCGGCGAGCCCGGTTCCGCTGGCGGATCTGATTGTGCATGGCCGCGCTTACCAGCAGCGGGTTTTCAGCAAGAACTCGAAATGGCTTATCCGCCTGGCGTCGCTGGTTCCGGGGCTCGGCGCGTTCAGGCCGCTGGCGATTCGGTTGACCGATCTCGCCGAAACGGTGCGGTTTTCATTTTTCGAGGAACTGCGCGAGGCGCCGGATGTGAAACCCGATGTAGAAATGTCGTCCGAGAGCCTCGATTTCATATTCCGCAACGACTTCGGCTACGACACGCTCACCGTCAACGGGCGTTTCGAGGCCTCGACCGGCGGGTTCGCCCGTATGACCAAGAATTTCGCCGTCGGATCGCTCAATGCGCTGGGCCTCGGCCTCAAGCCATCGCTGGCGGTCAATGTCGATGTCGTGCTGCTTCTGCTCGGCAAATTGCGCTCGTTCCTGCGCAAGATGGAGAGATCGAGCCCGGTGGCTCGATGACGCGGCGATTGAATTTGATGTAACCGGCTTGCCTCATGCCCATCGACCTCCTTCTCGCGCTTACCGTATTCGCCTTCGTCATGGCGTTCACGCCGGGGCCGAACAACATCCTACTAACTGCCTCGGGCGTGAATTTCGGTTTCGCGCGCACGGTGCCGCATCTGCTCGGCGTCGATGTCGGCTTTGTCGTTTTGCTCGCGGTATTTGCCGCCGGCCTCGGCCTGATCTTTGCGGCGCTGCCGGCCTTGCAGCTCGTACTCAAGATCGCCGGCGCGGCTTACATGCTGTGGCTGGCCTGGAAGGTGGCAAGCGCAAAGCCCGTGGACGGCAACGCCGATGCGCCGGGCCGGCCGATGACGTTTCTGCAGGCGGCCGCCTTCCAGTGGGTCAATCCGAAGGCGTTCGTGGCCGCCCTCAGCGGCGTTGCCGTCTATATGCGGCCCGGCCACGAGCGGGAAGACTTCGTCATCGTACTTGCGGTCTTTGCGCTCGCTACCGCGCTGTCGACCGCGACCTGGGCCGGCTTCGGCGTGGTGCTGCGGCGCTTCCTGCGCGATCCCGTGCACGCGCGGATTTTCAACGCCGGCATGGGGCTGCTGCTCGTTGCCAGCATCTATCCGATGGTCACCGAATGAAGAAACCGCCGGGGCTTGTGGCCCCGCGTCCGGCGTCCTAGAAGCAGGGCCGACAAGTCTGGGGCTAAGTGAGGATCATCATGCGTGTTTATTACGATCGCGACGCCGACCTGAACCTGATCAAGGGCAAAAAGGTCGCCGTTATCGGCTATGGCAGCCAGGGCCACGCCCACGCGCTCAATCTGCGCGACAGCGGCGTCAAGGAGGTCGCGGTCGCTCTGCGCAAGACCTCCGCCGGCGTCAAGAAGGCCGAGGCCGAGAAATTCAAGGTCATGGAAGTGGCGGAAGCCGCCAAATGGGCCGACGTCATGATGATGCTCACGCCCGACGAATTGCAGGGCGACATCTATCGCGAGTCGCTTGCCAAGAACATGAAAGACGGCGCGGCGCTGATGTTCGCGCACGGCCTCAACGTGCATTTCAATCTGATCGAGCCGCGCGGCGATCTCGACGTGCTGATGATCGCGCCGAAAGGCCCCGGCCACACCGTGCGCTCGGAATATCAGCGCGGCGCCGGCGTGCCGTGCCTGGTCGCGATTCACAAGGATGCCTCGGGCAACGCGCATGATCTCGGGCTTGAGCTATGCCTCCGCGATCGGCGGCGGCCGCGCCGGCATCATCGAGACCACGTTCAAGGAAGAATGCGAGACCGATCTGTTCGGCGAGCAGACCGTGCTGTGCGGCGGCCTGGTCGAGTTGATGAAGGCCGGCTACGAGACGCTGGTCGAGGCCGGCTACGCGCCGGAAATGGCGTATTTCGAGTGCGTGCACGAGGTGAAGCTGATCGTCGACCTGATCTACGAAGGCGGCATCGCCAACATGAATTATTCGGTGTCGAACACCGCGGAATACGGCGAATACGTCTCCGGCCCGCGCGTGGTGAATGCCGCGACCAAAGCCGAGATGAAGCGAATTCTCGGCGACATCCAGTCCGGCCGCTTCACGCGCGACTGGATGCTGGAGAACAAGGTCAACCAGACCTCGTTCAAGGCGACCCGCGCCAAGCTGGCCGAGCATCCGATCGAGCAAGTTGGGGCGAAGCTGCGCGAAATGATGCCGTGGATCAAGCAGCGCGCGCTGGTCGACAAGAGCAAGAACTGATCAGCGTGTTGCGCATCGCATTCATTGCCGCGGCCGCTCTCATCGGGGCGGCCGCGTTTGCTTTTGCCGGCGATCAGGGCGAGCCCGAACAACATTGTGACGGCAGTACCTACGAAATCGTGGAATGTCTGAAGGCGCAAGACGGCGCAATGGGACAAGCGCATGAACGTTGCCTACCAGCAGGCGCTTAAGGATGCCGAGCCGAAGCAACGCGAGCAATTGCGCAAGGCGCAACGGCTATGGATCCAGTTTCGCGACGCGAACTGCCTGTATTACGACCTCGGGGAGGGCACCATCGCGCGCATCGAGGCCGGCTATTGCATGAAGGAATTGACTAAAACCCGCGCGCTTGAGTTGGAGCAAGAAGACCGAGACGCACTAGCTGGCGCTAACGTTTGCCCAATTGCTCGCCCAGCCAGCGCGCCGTTTCGCCGGCCGAGCTATCGCCTTTCGACGCCCGCAGATTGGCCTCGCGCATCAACGCGACCGGAATGGCGCCGATCAGCGGTTTGAGCGCGGCGATCAAGGCCTCGTCCTGGGCGCGCTTGGGCGAAAGCAGCAGGATCGCATCGTAGGGCGGGATGGCGTGTTTTGGATCGTCGAGCACGACGAGATCATATTGCGCGACACGGCCGTCGCTGGTGTAGGCCGACACCACATCGACGTCGCCGGCGCGAGCCGCCTGATACATGAAGTCCGATTGCATTGTGCGCTGGGCGCGGAAACGCAGGCTGTAAGCGGCAACGATCGCCTTCCATTCCGGGCGCTCGAAGAATTCATAGTCACCGGCGATTGTAAGCGCGCCGGCGTGCGCCGCGAGATCGGCGATCGAATGAAGTCCGAACTTTTGCGCAAGCGGGCGCGGCACGGCCAGCGCATAGGCATTCTCGAAACCGAGCGAGCCGAGCACGCGAATGCGGTGGGTCGTGCTGAGCCAGCGGGCGACTTCGTTGAGCACGGCTTCGCGCGGCGGCGCATCGGTGCGCCCCATGTTGTTGGCCCAGATGGTGCCCGAATAGTCGACGTAGGCATCAATATCGTTGTTGGCGAGCGCACTGAAAATGACGCCGGAACCGAGCCCATTGCGCACCTGCGCCGATAATCCATGGGCCGCGAGGCGCTGTTCGATCAGCGCGGCCAGCACGTATTGCTCGGTGAACGGTTTCGCGCCGATCGCGTAATTACCCTGGCCGGCTTGGCCGCCTTGCGCGCGGCTTAAGCCGGGCAACAGCGCGGCCAGCACGACCAGCAGCAGGCCGATGCCGCCGGCCATAGACCATGCTGCGGCGATGCGACGCTACGCCGTTTTCCATCAGCGCCAGCAGTTGATCGACGATCAGCGCCAGCCCGGCGGCGGCGACGCAGCCGAACAGCACGAACACCCAGTTCTGCGTCTGCAATCCCGCGAAGATGTAGTTGCCGAGGCTGGTCTGGCCTATCGGCGTTGACAGCGTCGCCGTGCCGATCACCCAGACCGCCGAAGTACGGATGCCGGCCATGATCACCGGCATGGCGATCGGCAATTCAACAAGACGCAGCGTTTGGCCGCGCGTCAGAGCCAGCGCGCGCGCGGCGTCGTGCAGTTCCGGATCGACGCCGTTGAGGCCGGTCACCGTGTTGCGCAGTGCCGGCAGCATCGAATAAAGCGCCAGCGCCAGCACCGAGGGCAGAAAACCGAGCGCCGAAAAGCCTTTGCCCAGCAGCCGCTCGGATAGTCCGGCGAGCGCCAGCAGCATCGGATAAAACAGCGCCAGCAGCGCCAGGCCCGGGATGGTCTGAACGACATTGGCGATGGTCAGCAGGATCCCGCGCAGCACCGGCCGCCGCCGCGAGGCGACCGCGAGCGGAAGGCTGATGCCCAGCCCCAAGGCCAGCGCGGTGATGCTCACCAGCACGTGGCTGCCGAGGTAATCCGGCAGCCGCGCGAAAGCCTCCGTGAGACGGGCGTCGTAGGTCATTGCCGCGATGATGGCATGCGGCGAGGGACCCGCAAAACCGCTTTCCGGCAGCCTAATCCGGTCCAACCCCTTGGCCCGGATCGTGAATATTAACGTTGCGGCCCGCCGCCGGCTTGAAATGACGGTCTGATTACAGTCTTATGACGGCGGGGTCATGCGCTGGGGTGAAGCGTACTCGTTGCCGGGCATGGCCGCCCAACAGCCATGCTGTCCGCCGCCGCGACCCTGATCAACCGCCTCGCTCTGTTCGAGGCGATGTCGCGCCGCGACGCTGCAAAATTCGCGCTGGTGGCGGTGTTCCATCTGGCCGCGCTTTTCGTCCTGCTGCGAACCGAAACCGGCATTTTGCCGACGGCGATTTTTCTTTTTAGCTGGGGCGCGCTCAATTTTTTCTGGCTGAGCCGTCCTGCGCCGGCCGGCAATCGCCGCGGCGCTGTCGCTCGGCTTGTTCCTGGTGCTGATCGCGCTGTCGCAATTCAAGTACGACAAGCTGCTGATGACGGTGAATTTCGTCGACCTGATGATTCTCGATCCCGACACCATCGCATTCTTCCTGACCATCTATCCCGATCTCTTGATGAGGGCGATCGTCGCGGCTTTTTTTGGCATCCCTGTTTTGGCGCTGGTGTGGTGGATCGATCCGTATCGCGTGCGGCTGCGAATAGCGGCGGCCGGTGCGGCACTATGCCTGTTGGGCGCCGCGGCGATTTCGGTCGCGGCCCCGATGCAGCCGTATGAAGCCTTCTACAGCGGCGGCTACGTCTCCAAATTCGTCAATTCTGGCGCCGATGCCATTTTGGAATATATCAGGCGCGGCTATATGGAGTCGGACGCGACTGTTGCCGATAATTTCCGTTTTGCAATGGCGGGATCGTGCCAGCCCGACGGTCAAGCCGCCGCATATCATCCTGGTGCTCGACGAGTTGAGTTTCGACATCACAGCCGCGCCCGGCATCAAGGTCCCCGCCGGTTACGGCCGCCACTTCCACTCGTTCGACGGCAAGCAGCGCTCGTTCATCGTCGAAGGCGCCGGCGGTCCGACCTGGTTCACGGAGTACGCCGTGTTGACCGGCCTGTCGGCGCGCTCGTTCGGACGCTTTGCCTATTTCGTCACCCGCATCGCCGCCGGCCGCGTCGAACGCGGTCTGCCGCACGCGCTGGCGCGCTGCGGCTACCGGACCTTTACGCTCTATCCGGCGCGCGGCGCTTTCATGAGCGCGCGCAGCTTCCAGAAGACCGCCGGCGTCGGTCAATTTCTCGACCGTACCGACATGGCCGCGCGCGGCGTCGAGCCCGATTCATTTTATTACGACCAGGCTGCGCAAATGATCGCGCGCGAACGCGCTTCGGGCCCGCTGTTTATTTTCACTTATTTGTCGGCCAACCATTTCCCCTGGGATCACACCTACCGGCCGGATTTGACGCCGGACTGGCGCAATCTCGGCAATCCGCCGCTGGTCGAGGAATATCTGCGGCGGCAAAAAATGAGCGCGCGCGACTACGCGGCATTTCTGGCGCGTCTCAAGCACGACTTCCCAACGGAGTTCTTTCTGCTGGTGCGCTTCGGCGATCATCAGCCGGATTTTGCCGAGCGGATCATCGATCCCTCGCTTTAGGAGCAGCAAGTGGCGCTGCGTCTAGAAGCGTTCGACGCCCGCTATTTCACGACGTATTACGCCATCGACGCGGTCAACTTCAAACCGGCCGATGTCTCTTCGGCCCTCGACACGCTGGAGGCGCCGTTTCTGCCGCTGGTGATCCAGGAGGCGGCCGGACTGCCACTCGATCCTTCTTTCGCCGAACAGAAGAAGATCCTGATGCGTTGCCGCGGGCTGTTCTATCGCTGCGCCGATGGCGCGGAAGCGCGCCGTTTCAACCGGCTGCTGATCGATGCCGGGCTCATCAAGGGCCTTTGAGGCGCGGACTTTGCTATTGGCTTTGCAAGTCGCCGCCGCCCGGATAGCTTGCGCCCGACGGACGAGGGCGCCTGCATGACCGGGGATTTGACAGCGACCGCGCAGAACAACGCGCCGGTTTCCGCCGTTGCTCTGCGTGATGTCTCGATCGCGTTCCGCCTGGCCGGCGGTGGCAGCTACCCCGCGGTCGAGAAAACCGCGCTTGATGTCGCCGATGGCGAGTTCGTCGCCATCGTCGGGCCGACCGGCTGCGGCAAATCCACGCTGCTCAATGTTGCCGCCGGGCTGATCGCGCCGTCCGCGGGCGGCGTCGATATCTTTGGCACTCCGCTCGCCGCGCTCAATCGCCAGGCCGGCTACCTGTTCCAGGCCGACGCGTTGTTCCCCTGGAAAACCGCGCTGGAGAACGTCGCCATCGGGCTGGAAACCGCCGGCACGCCGTCCGCCGAGGCGCGCGCGCGGGCGCGAAGCTGGCTCAGCCGCGTGGGTTTAGGCTCGTTCGGCGACCGCTACCCGCACATGCTCTCGGGCGGCCAGCGCAAGCGCGTGGGTCTCGCGCAAGTGCTGATCCGCGATCCCAAAATCCTGCTGATGGACGAGCCGTTCGGCCCGCTCGATGCGCAGACCCGTCAGATCATGGGCAATCTGCTGCTCGACCTGTGGAGTGCCGATCGCAAGGCGGTCATGTTCGTCACCCACGATCTGGAAGAGGCAATTGCGCTCAGCGACCGCGTGGTGATCATGTCGGCAGGGCCAGCCTCGCGCATCATCGGCGACTGGAAGGTCCAGCTTGGGCGCCCGCGTGACATCGCCGAAGTAAAACTCGATCCCGGGTTCCACGAACTGCACCGCGATATCTGGCGCATGCTCAAGGCCGAGGTGATCAAGGGCTATGCGCAGAGCGAAGGAGGTTGATGCGGATGGAATTTAATTGCGCTAGCATTGTTGGTGATACGCACGACCAAGAAACAAAACGGAGGAATGCAATGTTTGGAATACGTCAAACGCTTGCGGCCGCGGCGGGTATTTTACTGCTGGCCGGGACCGCCTCTGCGGCCGATATCTTCACGCTGTCGTCGTCGACGTTTAAGGACGGCGCTCTGATGCCGAAGAAGGTCTCGGGCGACATCAAGGCCAATCCGAATTGCGTCGGCCAAAATGTGTCGCCGCAGTTTTCGTGGACCGGCGTGCCGGCCGGTACCACCAGTTTTGCGCTGGTGATGACCGACCCGGATGGTCGCGGCACCGGCGTCGATCACTGGATTGCCTACGGCATTCCCGCCTCGGTGACCGGCTTTGCCGAAGGCGAGACCAGCAAGCCATCCGACAAATATATTGGCGGCACCGGCACGGCAAAGCTGCACACTTATATCGGCCCCTGCACGCCGCCGAACACGACGCCGCACCACTACACCTTCATCCTGATCGCGACCGATCTCGACCCGAAGGCGCTGCCGGCCGGCATTACGAGGTTGGAGCTGTTCGACAAGCTGCAAGGCCACGTGAAGGGCTCGACCGGTCTTGTCGGGCTGTTCAAGAACCCGTACTGATTTTTTAGCTCTATGCAGTCAGGAGGAGCCTAAATCGTGTCTCGATGGACGCTCCTCCTGCTGCAGATTCTGGTCGCGGCTATTTCGGTTGGACTCTGGTACCTGCTATCTACCTATCCGGTGTTCGGGTACATGCTGCTGCCGCCGTTTTTCTTTTCCAATCCGGTCGATGTGGCGCAGCAGATCGTCGCCTGGTTTGTTTCCGGCGTGATCTGGAAACATCTGTGGGTCACGCTGATCGAATCGATGCTGGCCTTCGCGCTGGGCTCGATCGGCGGCGTGCTGGTCGGCTTCTGGTTCGCCCGCCAGCCGCTCACCGCCGCGGTGTTCGATCCTTATGTGAAGATGGCCAACGCATTGCCGCGTGTGGTGTTGGCGCCGATCTTCACGTTGTGGCTGGGCTTGGGCATCTGGTCGAAGGTCGCGCTCGGCGTGACGCTGGTTTTCTTCATCGTGTTCTTCAACGTCTACCAGGGCGTCAAGGAAGTCTCACCGACGGTGCTGGCCAATGCACGCATGCTCGGCATGAGCGAGCGGCAGTTGATGCGCCACGTCTATTGGCCCTCGGCCCTGTCCTGGATGTTTTCCTCGCTGCACACCTCGGTGGGCTTTGCCGTGGTCGGCGCAGTGGTCGGCGAATATCTCGGCTCTGCCGCCGGCCTCGGTTATCTGATCCAGCAGGCGGAAGGCATCTTCGACGTGGCCGGCGTGTTCGCCGGCATGTTCGTGCTTGCCGCCTTTGTCATTGTCATAGACATGGCGGTGACGGTCGTCGAAAGACGCCTTCTCGTCTGGAGGCCGGTCGCGGCCGAAGCCCGCGGTTAGCGCGGTACGGGCGCGTTAAAAGGCAGCATCACGGTATCGGTCGAACCTTGCGGCGGTGTCTTGATCGCGATCGCCTTGAAGGTGCGGCCCTCCGGCTTGGTGCCGGCGTGCGGCGTACCCTTCGGAATGACGATCAGATCGCCCGGCTTGACGTGCACTTCCTTGTCGCCGAGCCAGACCGTCCCGGTGCCCTCGAGGATGTACTGAATCTCATTGGTGTTAGGATGCTTGTGCCTCGGCACGTTGCCGTCCTGGACCGAAATGGTCATGCCATCGGCGGAAACGAACATCTTGGAGCGGAAGCCGGTGGGCGAGGCGGGGCCCAGCGCGTCGCCGTTGAGCTCGGGGATGTGAATGACCTGGGCGGTGATATCTTCCGCGGCCATCGCGGGCAACACGTATCGCGTCGCGCCGCATCCGGCGGCGAAAGCGACAGCGATGGATGCAACGAATAAAGTACAATTCATGAAGACCCCCCGGATTTTGTTTTCTGGTGAAGCTAACGTTAGGCCGCAACCGCGCGGCTGGCTAGGGGTGGATGGGCTTCTCAGGACCGGCGCGCTGCTTTATCGTGCAGGCCAATAGAAAAACGAGGGAGGAAGCCATGAAGATTATGATGCGCCGGCTATTGTTGTCGCTGGCCGCGCTGGTGCTGTCGTCGGGCCTTGCGCTCGCGCAAAAAGTGACGATCGCGGTGGGCGGGGCGGGTTGCCTTTGCTATTTGCCCACGATGCTGGCCGAGCAGTTGGGCGAGTACAAAAAGGCCGGCCTCGACGTTGAGATCGTCGACTTCAAGGGCGGATCGCAATCGCTTACGGCCGTGATCGGCGGCAGCGCCGACGTGGTTTCGGGCTATTTCGATCATTGCGTCAATCTGGCCGCGAAGAACCAGTCGCTGGTCGCCTTCGTCACCTATGACCGGTTCCCCGGTGAGGTGCTGGTGGTGTCGCCCAAGCACACCGCTGAAATCAAATCGATCAAGGATCTGGCGGGCAAGAAAGTCGGCGTCAGCGCGCCTGGATCCTCGACCGACTTCTTTCTCAAATATTTGCTCAAGAAAAGCGGCGTCGATCCGAACGCGACCGCGCGTGATCGGCGTGGGCCTGGGTGCGACCGCCGTCGCGGCCATGGAACAGGGTGAGATTGATGCCGCGGTGATGCTTGATCCCTCGGTGACGCTGCTGCAGGGCAAGTACAAGGATCTCAAAATTCTCAGCGATACCCGCACGCAAAAGGACACCCAGGCGGTATTCGGCGGCGATTATCCGGGCGGTGCGCTCTATACCAAGGCGGCCTGGATCGAGCAGCACCCGAAAGAAACGCAGGCGCTGACCACTGCGATCGTCAACACGCTGAACTGGATCCACTCGCACACGCCGGAGGAGGTGATGGCCAAGATGCCGGCCAATCTCGTCGGACCGGACAAAGCCGGCTATCTGGCGGCGCTCAAGAATACCATCCCGATGTATTCGACCACGGGCAAGATGGATCCGAAGGGCGCTTCGGCGGTGCTGGCCGTGTTCAGTCTGGGTTCGGAAGCGGTTGCCAAGGCCAATATCGACGTGTCGAAGACCTACACCAACAAATATGTCGAAGCTGCGAGCAAGACGCATTAGTCATCGCAAACCGATTGACGTAAACGAGAAACCGGCACGGCGGGGAACTTCCCCGCCGTGTCTGTTATTGTCGAAGCAATGAATATCCTCTCGATCCAATCCCATGTCGCGTATGGCCATGTCGGCAATTCCGCCGCAGTGTTTCCGCTCCAGCGCATGGGCGTGGAGGTGTGGCCGGTCCACACCGTGCAGTTTTCCAACCACACCGGATATGGCGACTGGCAGGGCCAGGTGTTCGAGGCTGGCCTGATCCGTGACGTTGTTGGCGGCATCGAGAAGCGCGGTGTGCTGGGTGAGTGCGACGGCGTGCTCTCGGGTTATGTCGGTTCTGCCGATATCGGCGCCGCCATTCTCGACGCCGTGGCAAGCGTCAAGCGCGCCAATCCGGCGGCACATTATTGCTGTGACCCGGTGATTGGCGATGCCGGGCGCGGCGTTTATGTGCGCGAGGGCGTTGCGGAATTCCTGCGCGGCAAGGCGGTACCGGCGGCCGATATCGTGACGCCCAACCAGTTCGAGCTGGACTATTTGAGCGGACTTGAGAGCAAGAAACTGGCGCAGGCGCGTGACGCGGTGAAGGCGCTGCACGATCTCGGACCGCGCACAGTTCTGGTCACGTCATTGCATACCGATGAGACGCCGGAAGATGCGATCGACATGCTGGCATCGGACAATACCGGCTGTTTCCGCCTGCGCACGCCGAGGCTGCCCTTGTCGGTGAACGGGGCAGGCGATGCCATCGCCGCGCTGTTCTTTGCGCATTATCTGCGTGCCGGGAAGATCGACGCCGCGCTGTCGGCCGCCGGCTCCGCGATTTTCGGCGTGCTGGCCAAGACCGCGGAGGCGGGCAGCCGCGAAATGCAGCTCGTTTCCGCGCAGGACGAGATCGTCAAACCGGGCCGCGTGTTCGATGCGGAACGGCTCACATGAATGGTGCCGTCTCAGTCGTGCACATCGACCGGCTGGCGCTCGCCTTCGCGCCGAAACCGTGGGCCTTCGCGGCCGAACGGCGCGCCGAGATCGATGAGTATTTTGCTGAACTGCTCCCGCAGCAAACCGGCGCTGTGGAATGGCCGGGTGCTGCTGCTGCACGAGCATGCCGTGGCGGACGGCGGCTTTCGCGGCGAGTTATCTGGAAACCGACTATGCGAGTTTCGCCGCCTGGCGTTATTGGGGCCGGCCGGCCGCCGGCGTGTGCGATTGTTTCGGCGCGGCGGCGATCATGGCGGCCGATGGCGCATTTCTGCTCGGCGTCATGGGCCCGCACACGTTCAACGCGGGACGGATTTATTTTCCCTGCGGCACGCCCGATCCGGACGATATTGTCGGCGCCACGCGTCGATCTCGAATTCAAGTGTGCGGCGCGAACTCAAGGAAGAGACCGGGCTCGACGTCGCCGAATTTTCCGCCGAGCCGGGATGGAGCACGGTGCTCGATCTGCCGCTGATCGCGCATATCAAAGTGCTGCAAAAGTAGCCAGAATGCCGAGGTCCTGCGCGCGCGCATCCTCGATCATCTTGCGCGCGACAAGCAGCCGGAACTCGCCGACATTCGCATCGTGCGCGGCACATCCGATTTTACCGCCGCGATGCCACGCTTTGTCACCGCATTCCTGGAACGGCGCTTCGCCCTGCGCTAGGCTTAGGCCATGAAACTCGAGCACATCGCCAAGCGCTTCCGCATCGACAAGCCGGACAAATTCCGTCTGGCCGAACACGATCCTGCCGAGTGCTGCGGGCTTACCATCGACAAAAAAGAAGCCAAGGCCATGCTGGCCGAGGGCATCGAACGGCTGTCCGAATTGCAGGAGCGGCTGTATGCCGACGACCGCTGGTCGGTGCTGATCGTGCTGCAGGCGATGGACGCCGCCGGCAAGGACAGCGTCATCAAGCACGTGATGAGCGGGCTCAATCCGCAAGGCGTCGAAGTGCACTCGTTCAAGCAGCCGAGCGCGGAGGAACTGCAGCACGATTTTCTCTGGCGCGTCGCGCAAGCGCCTGCCGGCGCGCGGGCGCATCGGCATCTTCAACCGCTCGCATTACGAGGAAGTGCTGGTGGTGCGCGTGCACCCGGAATTGCTTGACCGCAAGCGATTGCCGAGACGCTCGATGGACAAGGATATCTGGCAGCGGCGTTTCGAGGACATCCGCGCCTTCGAGCGCCATCTCGCCCGCAACGGCACGCTGGTGCTGAAGTTCTTTCTCAACGTGTCGAAGAACGAGCAGCGCAAGCGCTTCCTCGACCGCATCGACGAGCCCGGCAAGCGCTGGAAATTTTCGATGAACGACGTATCCGAGCGCAAGCTCTGGCCGAAATACATGGCCGCCTACGAGGACATGATCCGCAAACCAGCACGCCGGAGGCGCCGTGGTTCGTGGTGCCGGCCGACCACAAATGGTTCACGCGCATGGTGGTGGCGGCGGCGCTGGTGCAGGCGCTGGACGGGCTCAAGCTCGATTATCCGAAGGTCAAGGGCAAAGCGCTCAAGGAATTGCGCAAGGCGGAAAAGGCGCTGAAGGCGGAAGACGAGCCGTCATAGCAGCCGCGATCAGCGGCCCTTCAATCGAATCCGCACGTAACGGCAGCAATGTTGACCTAATCGAGGCTTGATTCTGGCTCGCCGCTTTCCGCTAGAAACCGCCTCGTGCGGTTAACGCGGACTTTACCTTGATCCGCGACCTTAGCCGTCGAAGACGAGGGTTCGAAGGCAATGTCGACGCGGCAGAATATCTGCGCGATCGAGCGGGCGGCGCAAGCCGGACCTGCGGCCGCCCTCATTCTGGGCACGCTCCTTCTCCTTATCCGCCCCTGAGAGCCGGCTGGGCAATTCGCGCCTGGGCACTCGGGGGATCGGAATGAGCCAAGCACCCTAGAGACGCGCCGCCAGCGGCGCATTCGACGAGAAGGACTAACCCCATGACTACCCAGACCCAGTCCGACAAGGACCGCGTCGTCATCTTCGACACGACCTTGCGCGACGGCGAGCAGTGCCCCGGCGCGACCATGACCCACGAAGAGAAGCTCGAAGTCGCCGAGCTGCTCGACGAGATGGGCGTGGACATCATCGAGGCCGGCTTCCCGATCGCCTCGGAAGGCGACTTCGCCGCCGTGCACGAGATCGCCAAGCGCGCCAAGAATTCCGTGATCTGCGGCCTCTCGCGCGCTTCGCTTCAACGATATCGATCGCTGCGCCGAGGCGATCAAGCCGGCCAAGCGCAAGCGCATCCACACGTTCCTGTCCACCTCGCCGGTGCATATGAAATACAAGCTCCAGAAGGAGCCGCACGAGGTCTATGAAATGGTGATCGCCCAGGTCACCCGCGCGCGCGGCCATACCGACGACGTGGAGTGGTCGGCCGAAGACGCCACCCGCACCGAGCACGATTTCCTCTGCCGCTGCGTCGAAGCCGCTATCAATGCCGGTGCCACCACCATCAACATCCCCGACACCGTCGGCTACACGGTGCCGGAGGAGTATTTCGCTCTGTTCGAGATGCTGCGCGAGCGCGTGCCTAATTCCGACAAAGCGCGTTTCTCGGTGCACTGCCATAACGATCTTGGCATGGCGGTGGCCAACTCGCCTGGCCGGCGTAAAAGCAGGGGCGCGGCAGATCGAATGCACCATCAACGGCATCGGCGAGCGCGCCGGCAACGCCGCGCTCGAAGAAGTCGTGATGGCGATGCACACGCGCAACGACGTGCTGCCATTACTGGACCGGCATCGACGCCACCATGCTGACGCGCGCCTCGAAGCTGGTGTCGGCGGTGACCTCGTTCCCGGTGCAGTACAACAAGGCGATCGTGGGCCGCAACGCCTTCGCGCATGAGAGCGGCATCCATCAGGACGGTATGCTCAAGCACACGCAGACCTACGAGATCATGACGCCGGAATCGGTCGGCGTGAAACAGACCTCGCTGGTCATGGGCAAGCATTCCGGCCGGGCAGCCTTCGTGCACAAGTTGGCCGAGCTCGGTTATCAGCTCGCCGACAACCAGATGCAGGACGCCTTCGTGCGCTTCAAGGCGCTGGCCGACAAAAAGAAGCAGATCTACGACGAGGATATCGAGGCGCTGGTGGACGAGGAAATCGCGACCGCCCACGATCGCATCAAAATCGTCTCCTTGACCGTGATCGCCGGCACCATGGGCCCGCAATCATCGACGCTTACTCTCGATATCGAGGGCCGGCAGGTCACCACGCAATCCACCGGCAACGGTCCGGTGGACGCGATCTTCAACGCGATTCATGCGCTGGTGCCGCATAAGGCCAAGCTCGAGCTCTACCAGGTGCACGCGGTGACCGCGGGCACCGACGCGCAGGCGGAGGTCTCGGTGCGGCTGTCGGAGAACGGCCGCTCGTTCACCGCCAAGGGCGCCGATCCCGACACGCTAGTCGCCTCGGCCAAGGCTTATCTCGGCGCGCTCAACAAGATGACCAGCAAGCGCAATCGTGTGCCGGGGGTTGAAAACCGCATCCATTCCACCGACGTGGGCTGAAAGTTCCGCGCTTAACGTTAAATGCCGCCCTGCGAGGGGCGGCATTTTTGCTTTTTGGTAATTCGCTCTTGGTAAACGATTCGTATGGAACTTGAGAAGTCACACTTTGCCCGCATTTCGTTCGTTTTTGGAACGGAATTGGCGGGTATTGCCCGCCCATAAGCCAATCGTAGATCGGGGATAAATTCCGAATGAAGAAAACAGTTTGCGCGGGCGCGTTCACGCTCGCGGTGTTTGGATTGTTGTCGATTATTCCGCCCGCTTGCGCCGGCGAAATGGAAAACGGCTACGCGACGCAAGGGGCGTCATCGGCCTCGATCAATGTCGCACGCATCCATAACGTGCTCCGGCTGACGCACGAGCAGGAGCGCTACTGGCGGCCTGTCGAGGCCGCATTGCGCGAGCTTGCCAGCCATCAGGAGCGGACGGAATCGGATGGCCTTGTGCACCGGGTCAGCCGGCGGGTCGTCTCGATCGTGCTCAGCAGCGCGGCCGTCGAGCGGCTGGTGGTCGCGGCGCGTCCGTTGATCGCCAGGCTCAACGACGAGCAGAAACAAGCGGCCGGCCAAATGGCCCAGGAAATGGGTTTGGGTCCGGTGGTGATGGCGGCGATGAACTGACGTGTTCGCTCAACAGATGTGACCGACGCTTCGACTGCAAGCCGAAAACCGAATGCCGCGCCCGCCAAAGGCGCGGCATTTTTCATATTTTCAGTGAGCCCCCGGGCATGGCGCAGATGACGGCTTAGGTCTACTTGCCGGGATAGCGGTTTAATGGCAGCCTAAACGGCGGAAAATCTTAAGAAAAGCCGGTTTCCAGGCTATCAATCGGGAGGATACATAAATGCGTAAGTGGCTACTCGCGGCGGCTGCGGCCGCTGTTATCGCGGTTCCGGCCATCGCCAAGGCCGACGGACCGATCATCGTCAAATTCAGCCACGTCGTTTCGCCGGACGCGCCCAAGGGCAAGGCGGCGGTGCACTTCAAGGAACTGGCCGAGAAATACACCAACGGCAAAGTGAAGGTCGAGATCTATCCGAACTCCTCGCTCTACAAGGACAAGGAAGAGCTCGAAGCGCTGCAACTCGGATCGGTGCAGATCCTGGCACCCTCGATTTCCAAGTTCGGCCCGCTCGGCGTCAAGGAATTCGACGTGTTCGACCTGCCATTCCTGATGGTCGACGATACGCGCGCCCGCAAAATGTATGCGAGCCCGCTGATGACCGATCTCAACAAGAAACTCGAAGCCAAGGGCGTTGAGCCGCTGGCTTATTGGGATAACGGCGCGCACGTCTATACCTGCAACAAGCCGCTGATCATGCCGGACGACTTCAAGGGCCTGAAGATGCGCATCCAGGGCTCCAAGGTGCTCGATGCGGTGGCGCGCGAAATGGGCGCGATCCCGCAGATCATGGCTTTCGGTGAGCTCTATCAGGCGCTGCAGACCGGCGTCGTGGACGGCGAGGACAACGTGCCGTCCAACATCCTGACGCAGAAGTTCTACGAGGTTCAGAAATATCTGACCGTGTCCTATCACGGCCGGCTGACCTATGCCTTGATCACCAACAAGAAGTGGTGGGATGGCCTGCCGGCCGACGTGCGCGCCGGGCTCGACAAGGCGGTCAAGGAAACCACCGTGTTCTTCGACGATACCGCGGCCAAGGACAACGCCGACGCGCTGGCCAAGATCAAGGCCTCGGGCAAGATCCAGGTCCACGAACAGACGCCTGCCGAGAAGAAGGCGTGGATCGCCAAGCTGATGCCGGTTCATGTCGAAATGCAGAAGCGGTTCGGCAAGGACTTCATCGAGAAAGTCTACGCGGCATCCGGGTTTACACCGGCGTTCTGAGGGGAATGCGCGTAGCAACGCCAGCAGCAGCCGCTCGCAAGGGCGGCTGCTGTCGTGAGGCTTAAAAAAATAATCCGGGCGCGAATCCGGACTTCCGTGGGGGAAGGCGCCTTTGCTTAATCGAATCCTCAACCGGCTTGAGGAAATCATCATCGTCTCGCTGATCGCGGCGGCGACGGTGATCACCTTTGTTGCCGTCATTCATCGCTACGGCGCCAGCAATTCAGCCGTTCTCGCCACATGGGCGAAAGCGCATGGCTGGACCTGGCTCTATGTCATCGCCGAGTGGGTCTATGAAAATCTCACCGCCATCAATCTATCCTGGGCGCAAGAACTAGCGACCTACATGTTCGTCTGGATGGCGAAATTCGGCGCCGCGCTCGGCGTGCGCACCGGCATCCACGTCGGCGTCGACGTGTTCGTTGACGCGCTTCGCCCGTCGGCGCGCAAGCCCGTCATCGTGTTCGCGCTGCTGTGCGGCGCGCTGTTCACGGGCGTCATCGGTAGCCTGGGCGCGGTCTATGTCTACGAACTCGACGCCGACCAGGTGTCGCAGGAGCTCGAGTGGCCGAGTTGGATGATCTATTTGTGCATCCCGCTCGGCTCCTATCTGATGTGCTTCCGGTTTCTGCAGGTGACCTGGAATTTCCTGCGCACCGGCGTCAACCCGCACGACACCCATACGCCGGTGCTTGAACACGCACCCGGTGCCGCGCCCGCGGCTGGGCTGGAGCCGGTATGATGTTCGCCAGCCGCACCCGCACGGCTCCGCGGCCGTTCGCCTCCGAGATTTCGGCGGTGCTGTTGATCGGAATTCCGGTTCTGTTGACGCTGCTTTGCGTCGCCAGCCGGTTCGAGATCATCCATCTGTCGCAGACGGTGCGCGCCGAACTGCTGTTCGCGCTGCTGCTGGCCTTGATGGCGGCCGGCATGCCGATCTCGATCGCGCTAGGCCTGTCGGTGCTCACTTATCTTTTCATCCTGAGCAGCGTCGATCCCAAGATGGTCGGCCTCAAGCTGTTTACCAGCATCGACCGCTTCGAGATCATGGCGATCCCGTTCTTCATCCTGGCCGGCAATTTCCTCACCTCGGGCGGCGTGGCCAAGCGCATGATCAATTTTGCGACCTCGATGATCGGCCATTGGTATGGGGGTTTGGGGCTGGCCGGGGTCGTCGCCTGCGCACTGTTTGCGGCGATTTCCGGCTCCTCGGTCGCGACCGTCGTCGGCATCGGCACCATCATCCTGCCGGCGCTGGTCCAGCACGGTTATCCAAAACGTTTCGGCGCCGGCGTGATCGCGACCTCGGGCGCGCTCGGCATCCTGTTCCCGCCCTCGATCAACCTCGTCATCTACGCCGTCGCGACCAGCGGTATGCAGCCCAAAGGGCTCGACGGGCAGATCGTCGACTCGGCATCGGTCGGCCAGCTGTTCATCGCCGGGTTGGTTCCCGGCTTGATCCTGGCATTTCTGCTCGGTCTCACTACTTTTTACCGCGCCTGGCGCAACGACTATCCGCGTATGCAACGGGCCAGCTGGGGCGAGTGCTGGCGCGCCTTCCGCGAAAGCTTCTGGGGCTTGTTCCTGATCATTTTCGTGCTCGGCGGCATCTATAGCGGGCTGTTCACGCCGACCGAGGCGGCCGCTTGTGCCGCGATCTACGCCTTCTTCATCGCGGTGTTCGTCTACAAGGAATTGAAATTTACCGACGTGCCGAAGGTACTGCTGCGGGCTTCCTCGCTGAGCGCGATGATCCTCTACATCATCACCAACGCCGCGGTGTTCTCCTGGCTGCTCACCTCCGAGCAGATCCCGCAGTCGATGGCCGAATGGATGACGGCGCAGGGCTTCGGCCAGGTCGCCTTCCTGCTGGTGACCAATATCGTGCTGCTGGCGGCCGGCAATTTCATGGATCCCGCGGCCATCACGCTGATCATGGCGCCGATTCTGTTTCCGATGGCCGCCGCTTTGGGCGTGCATCCGGTCCATCTCGGCATCCTGATGGCGGTGAACATGGAAGTCGGTCTTTGCCATCCGCCGGTCGGTCTCAATCTTTATGTCGCTTCCGGAATCACCAAAATGGGCATCGCCGAACTTACCGTGTCTGTGCTGCCGTGGCTGTTCACCATGCTGGTCTTCCTGGTGATGGTGACTTACATCCCGGAAATATCGCTATGGCTGCCGCGTGCGCTCGGGATGCTATAGTAATTTTACACGGCTGGATGAATATTTATAAATCTAGATTGCGTGCAATTAATCTCTGTCCAAACTTTAACTTGAAAAGACGGCGCGACATTCCACTATTGCGTCACCGAAAATTCCTTTGGAGGAATCCCATGTGGAAGACTGTACTGGCCGGTTCGACCGCGCTTGCGATCGCCGGCGCTACGCTGGCCTACGCGCAACAGGCGCCAGGCCATCGCGACTTCGCACCGCGCTGGCGCCCTAGCGCGCAAGACATCGCCGCCTTCGGTGATGCTCGTATCGCGGCCGTTCACGCTGGATTAAAACTCACCGCCGAGCAAGAGAAGAACTGGCCGCCGGTGGAAAGCGCGCTGCGCGATCTCGCCACGCAGCGTAGCGAGCGGTTTGCCGCGCGCGCCAGCGCCGACCGGCCGAAAGACCCGATCGAGCGGCTCAACCTGCGCGCCGACACGATGGTGAAGCGCGGTACCGTGCTCAAGAAACTCGCCGACGCGGCCGGCCCGCTCTACAAGAGCCTGAACGACGATCAGAAGCATCGCTTGATCGTGCTGGCGCGGCTCGGCGGACGTGGTGCGGACCACATGCGCGGCCAGCGCAGCTGGATGCATCGCGGGTGGGGGATGCGCGACGGCATGAGCCCGATGGGTCCGCAGGGCGAGCCGAAACCGCAATAAGAGCGTTTAAGAGTAGTCGAGGCGGCGGCCGGTCACGGCCTCCTGACGCAATCCGCACCGCCTCTCGAAGCCGCCGGGTGTGCCCGGCGGCTTTTCGTTTGCGCCGGCGTGAGCGCGGCTGGACAGGGTGGGGTCGCTTTGCTAAGCCACACGCCCGCCATAGAAATCCGGGCGCATAGCTCAGTTGGTAGAGCAGCTGACTCTTAATCAGCGGGTCCCAGGTTCGAGCCCTGGTGCGCCCACCAATCTAATCAACACAGCGTTGAGCCGGGGGCGAGGCTCAATTTAAGCCGCGCTGCTCGCGAGTCGGATCATCTCGCGTCGGATGATGCGGCCATATGGTCCATTGCGTCTCATCAGATAATCGGGCGGACCATCCTCCAGAACCCGGCCTTCGTGCAGCATGATAATCCGATCGAAACTGCGCACCGTCGACAGGCGATGCGCAATGACGATAACGGTTCGCCCACGCATCAGTTCATCATGGGCCTCCCGCATCGCTTCCTCGGACTCGGTGTCCACCGCCGACGTCGCCTCATCCAGCAAAAGCAGCGGCGCGTCTTTCAGGAAGGCGCGGGCCATAGCGATTCGCTGGCGCTGGCCGCCCGACAGCTTCACGCCGCGATCGCCGACAATGGTATTGATGCCGTCCGGCAGAGACTCGATGAAATCGCATCGTGCGGCAATTGTCGCTTCGAGCACCATGTTGTCGGTCGCATCCGGCCGCCCGTATCGAATGTTCTCCATGACGGAACGATGAAAGAGCGAGATATCTTGCGGCACGACAGCGATGGCCTGCCGCAGGCTTTCCTGTGTCACGCGCGCAATATTCTGGCCGTCGATCAAGATACGCCCGCTCTCCAGGTCGTACTGGCGCTGGAGCAGGGCCAACAGGGTGGATTTGCCGCCGCCGGACTGGCCGACCAGGCCGACGCGCTGGCCGCGCTCGAGGCTCAGCGAGAAGTCGCGGAAAATCTCATGCCCATCGGGGTAATGAAACGATATGTTGTCAAAAACAACGCGGGCGCCACGCCTGATCAAGGGCGTCGCCTCCGGATGATCTCGCAACTCGTGCGGAACGAGCAGCGTTGCAAGTGCTTCCGCAAGCCGCGCGACGTGTTGTGTCACATCGACGAGAGCGACCGCCAGATCCCGCGTGGCATGCAGGATGGATAGTCCGAGCGTGCAGGTGAGCACGACGTCCCCGGTCGTTGCCGCGCCACGTTGCCAAAGCAGGATGGCCCAGGCCGCAAGTCCGATCGTCAGCAGAATGGTGACCAGCGCATGCAATATTCGCAATCGCTCCAAATACAGCAAGCTGCGCCGTCTGGCGGTCATTTCGCAATCGACGATCGCATCGAACCGGCGATGCTCGCGGCCGACGCCGCAGAATGCGTTGACGATCGGCAAGTTGCTGATGACGTCCATCATTTCGCCGTCGATAGCGGCAGCCTTGTCTGCAAAATCATGATGCAGTGGCCGTCCTGCGACGGCCATGCGGAACATTGCAAAGACCATGATCCCGGCAACGATCGACAGCCCGGCCGCCATCGCAATGCTGATCGTCGTTGTGAGCGCTATGGCCGCGACCGTTGCCACGCAAGGCGGCAAGACATTCCAGACGAACATATTCTCGACGGTATAGACGGCGTTCGACGTCGCCGTGACGCGGCTTGTCAACGTCCCGGGCATGCGATTGGCGAAATAACTCTGCGAATGGCCGGTCAGATGGCGAAATAGGTCGCGACGCAGGTCGCCCGTGACGCCCACGAACGTGGAAGCTGGCGACCCAGCCGGCCAGCCGCCACAGCAGATTGTCGGTGGCGATGAGCGAAACCAGAACGGAAAAAGCAAACCACACGCCGGCCGTGCGGCCGGCGCCGGACAGCGCATCAACCAGATATTTCACGCCATATTGCGTCGCGACCGAGCATATGACTGCTGCCAGAACGGCCCCAATGATGACAGCGTGGACCCGCGGTCGCTGCCTGATATATCGAAACATGAAGGCGAAAGGGCGGTTTGTATAACGATACAGGTCGTTCATCGGGTTGCTGACCTCAGTTCCGGGGTTCCAACCGCTGCCTTGTCACCATCATGCTTCTGTGACAGGACCAACGTCCGCACGATCCGCCGCCCCGGACGTCAGTGCTGGGGGGTGACGCCGAAACGAAGAAAAAGTTCCGGTCCAGCACAAAATTTCTTACGCCGCAAAACTTTATCCGGTGCAACGAGTTGACGATTGCGAGTTCCGCACTCGGCTTGGGGGAGTTTTTCCACGCCTCGAATAGGAGTTAGTGACAATGCGCATCGCCCAAATTGCGCCTTTAACCGAAGCAATTCCGCCCAAATTGTACGGCGGCACTGAGCGTGTCGTTCATTGGTTGACCGAGGAATTGGTCGCGCTGGGGCACGACATCACACTGTATGCAAGCGGCGATTTCGCAGACCTCTGCAAAGCTGGTAGCACCCTGGCCCCAGTCACTCAGGCTCGACGGATCGATCCGCGATCCGAACGCGTTGCACATGTTGATGCTCGAACGCGTGCGGCAACAAGCTGGCGAGTATGATTTCCTGCACTTCCATCTCGACTACTATCCGTTTTCGATTTTTTCGCGGCAGGCGACGCCATTCGTCACGACATTGCATGGCAGGCTTGACTTACCGGAGCATCAGCCGCTTTTTGCCGCATTCCCGTCGGTCCCTCTTGTCTCAATTTCCAATTCTCAGCGCCGGCCGATTCCGCAAGCACGGTGGGTACGGACGGTTCCGCATGGCTTGCCGGAGCGGCTACTCACGCCGCAACCGGGGAAGCCGAAATATTTCGCTTTCCTGGGCCGAATCGCGCCGGAAAAGGGCGCCGATCGCGCAATCCGAATTGCGCGGCAATGCGGCATCCCATTAAAAATGGCGGCCAAGGTCGACAAGGTTGACCGTGAATATTTCGAGAACGACATCGAGCCTCTGATCGATGGATCCAACGTCGAATACATCGGCGAAATCACCGACAAGCAGAAGCCGGAATTTCTCAGCGGGGCCATAGCGCTGCTCGTTCCGATCGACTGGCCGGAACCATTTGGGCTGGTCATGATCGAGGCGATGGCTTGCGGAACGCCGATCATCGCATACAATCGCGGTTCGGTGCCCGAAGTCGTCGATGACGGGCTGACAGGGTTCATCGTCGAGGACGAAAAGAGCGCCATCGGCGCCGTCCATCGATTGCCCGAACTCTCCCGTGACAAGATACGCAAACGATTTGAGGAGCGTTTCACCGCGCGCCGCATGGCTTTGGACTATCTCGCCGTGTACCGCAGCCTGATGGAAATCGAATCGCCGCATCTTCGATTGGTGTCCAACGAAAGTTCGTTGGCCCACAACTTGATCCCCTAGGGAGCCCCGCCGAAACGGCGCCCGTCAATCGAGATTGGCACGGGTTTCCGGCATAAAGATCAGCGCCGACGCGAGAGCGATCATGGCGACTGCCCCCAGTCCAAGAAACGCGACCGGGCTGCCGAAATAATCCGTCAGGTATCCGCCGAGGCTAGTGCTTGCCGCCGCGCCAATCCCGGTCATGGTGCCGATAAGTCCTTGCGCCATATTGAATCGACCGGTGCCGCGCGTGAGATCGACAAGGATCAACGGCACCAGCACGCCGAGCACCGCAGCCGTCACCCCGTCCAGGCATTGCGCGATTACTACGAGGCGAGGATCGCTGACCGCGGCGAAAAGCAGCGCGCGAAGCGGCAGCGCGGCAAAGCCGATGAGCAGCAAGGGCCGGCGTCCCCACAGTCCCGATTGACGTCCTACCCAAGGCGAAATTCCCGCCACGACAATTTGCGGCACAACGATGCAAGCCGCGATCAAGACCGTGGCCCACGCGCTCGATCTCATCGTCAGGGCGCTGGCCATCAGGGGCAGCATGGCGGCATTCGCGAGATGGAAAAGCATCATGCACCCGGCGAAGATCAGCAAGGGCCGCTTGTGCAATATGACGGGAACATGGAAGTGTTTGGTTTCGACGCCGGGTTCAACCCGGCCGCCATGGGCGCGATCGGCGTCAATTTCACCGCTTGCGATATTGCGGAGCGCCAGTTGGGCCGGTGCGAGCAGCAACGCTGTGATGACGAACACGGCCCGTGCCGAAAAGAAATGTCCGCATGCGCCCATCGCGGCGGCCGCCAAGCCGTTGCCGATTGACGAAAATCGGGCGTTACGGCCAAGGCGCTCGCCAATCGCCCGGTGTCCGACCAGCCCCAGGCTTAAGGCGGCAATGGCGGGTCCAAGCACGCAACTGGCGGCCGCATGGAGGATCGCCGCGACCAGGACGGCTGAAAACGTCGGAAAGGCCGCGTAAGTCAGCGCGCTGATGCTGATGACAACGATGGCCAAGCTGGCGACTACCCGCTCGGAGCGAGCGGCGTCGACTATGGCGCCGCCAGGTATTTGCCCCACCAGCGCCACCAAACCGGCCACCGATAAGATGAGACCGATATCGATCTGGGTCCATTTCTGGGTCGTCAAATAAACCGCAATGAAGGGCCCGAAGCCGGTCTGAATATCGGCGACGCAGAAAACAAACCAATCAAGACCTCGAAGGCTCCTTCGCGAAGGCGCGAGCGATGCATCGCCGGCTATCGGCGGCCTCGGCACAATCGACAAGGGTCGGCGGTCATCGGTCGATGGCGTGAGCCGGCTGGGCGGGTCGCGGCCAGCGTGGAGTGGGGATTTCGTAGTCAGAATTACTTCTCCGGCATTGCTGATGTTGTAAGCCGCATGAGGCGCGAGCCCGCCAATGCGCCCAGCACGATGATGGGCTTGCCCTCCTGATATTCCGGCGCCGCCTTTACTTGGTCGCGTGTCAGTTCAAGGATGATTTTGTCGTGCTCTTTGTCAGGCGAAAAATGCAGCGCATTCCAATCGACCGCGATCTTCCGGCTGCCGACACCGAGAAATCCGCCGAAATCAATAATGGCGGCGCGTACACGCCCGCTCTCATCGACAATCACGTCGATGATGCGGCCCATATTCTCATTTGCCGTGCTAAGGACCGCTCTGCCGAGAATTCCCGAAGCCTCCCGGTTGTCGAGAACGGTGGCGGCCGCGGGTGGCGGCGGGACTGCTGGCGCAGTGGCCGGCTGCTGCGCCGGCTGCGGTTGGCTCGCTTGCGGCAATTCGGCCGCCGCCAGGAATTTTGTCGTGGCGATGAACGCTATCAACGCCAGCGATATCGCACATACCGATACGATGAAGATTGTTCGCTGATGGTGCATGCACGGGTCCTCCGGCGATGCGAGAAGTATCGACCGCGTCAACCCGCGACAGTCATGTGAAGTTCCGCGTCTGCGGTTCCGGCCGGGGCGTCCGAAGCAGCGCGCTTTACGGAGAAAACACCACGGAAACCTGAATCTCGCCGTGGGTGCGCGGGACATCGAGCGACACCCCGTCCTTGTCTCTGCGAATCTGCAGGTCAAGATTCGCCGGACCGAGCTGTAGATTGCGCAACAGCACCTCGTCCAAAAACGAGGGAAGACGCGGATTGCGCAGTCGAATTGCCTTGTTCTGCGGGTCGAATTCCAACCCAAGAGATGCTTCTAGAAGCGCGAACGGTGCGGCGCTTGCCCAGGCCTGCGGTGTGCAAGCCACCGGATAGAGCGTTGGCCCGCGGCCGCGCTGGCGCTGAAAGCCACAAAACAGTTCGGGCAGGCGCCGAAGTTCCATGTAGGTCGCGGCATCGAACAGTCCTTTGAATACCTGCTCGACGGCGCGCTTGGCGCCGTAGCGGGCGCAGCCGAGCGCGATCAGCGCGTTATCATGCGGCCAGATCGATCCGTTGTGGTATGACATCGGATTGTAGCGGGCTTCGCCCTTCGCCACGGTGCGAATTCCCCAGCCCGAGAAGAATTGTGGCCCCATCAAGCCATCGACGACCTCTTTTGCCCGGTCGGGCCGGGCAATGCCGGTGAACAGCACCTGTCCGGCGTTCGAGGTTCGCACCCGGCACGGCTTCTTGTCGCCATCGAGCGCCAGGGCATAGGTGCCGATGTCCGGACACCAGAACGCATCGTCGAAATGCGCGGCAAGGCGGTTTGCCTCTGCCTCCAGTTTGCGCGCCTGCTCCGGTTTTCCCAACCGCTGCGCGCAACGGGCCATCGTCTGCTTAGCCGCATAGACGTAAGCCTGAACCTCGGCGAGTGCGATGAAGCCTTCGGCCGGAGTGCCGTCGGCATGAAAAATCGCGTCGTGCGAATCCTTCCAGCCTTGATTGGCGAGACCGTCCCCGCTGGCACGGAGATATTCGACAAAGCCGTCGCCGTCCGGATCGCCTGGACCGTCGATCCAGCCCAGCGCCGCCTGAATTGCAGGCCACAGCTCGGTCAACAATCGATCGTCGCCGGTGCGTTCCGCATATAGGCCGGCAAGCAAGACGAAGAGCGGCGTCGCATCGACGCTGCCGTAATAAAGACCGAACGGCACTTCGTGCAATGCGGCCATCTCGCCGCCGCGCATTTCGTGCAGGATCTTTCCCGGCTGCGCATCCGCCGGCGGATCATCCGCCTTGGCTTGATAGGCAGCGAGCCGCCGCAGCACGCCGCGCGCCACATTCGGGCTGCACCACAGCATCTCCAGCGCCGTGATCAGCCCGTCGCGCCCGAACGTGGTGGAATACCAGGGAATTCCTGCATAGGGGTAGGGTCCTTGCTGCGTTTGGGTCATCAACATGCAAAGATCGGCAGCCGAGCGGCAGAGGATTTCGTTGAAGTGCTCGTTTGAACTCTCCACCGTCGTCATGCCGCGATTGGCTCTGCGCAGCTCTCGATGCGCGGCAAGCAACCCGCTTGCGAAGGGAATTGGTTGCTGGTCGGGCGGCAGGTTGCAGGCGATGGTCAAGAAGATTGACGCTGTTCCGCCGGGATCGAGAACAAAATCGTAGCAGGCCTCGCTTTCCGAAAGGTCGGTCGGCGCCGGATCGAATGTCAGTGTCGAGCGGCGCGGCCGTCCGTCGAGGCCGAGATAATTCAGTACAACCCGGTCGGGCAAAGCGCGCTCGCGCGTCATCGCGCCGCGCCGCTTGCGGCGCAATCCCCGTACCTCGAACAGGTCGGCGAAATCGTTGTCAAACTGGAAGGAGAGCGGCAGCTTTACCGGCCGGCCGCCGTAATTGCTGATTTTCAGGCGTTGGTAGGCCGTTTCTTGCCATACAAACATCGTGCGAACGATATGGATCGTGTCCTTCTCAAGAACGATTTGTTGTTTTGAATACATGTCGGGATTGGTGAGGTCGATCGTGAGCAGCGTATTGTCGTCGCGCACGTTCGACCCCAGCAGCAGCGGCTGTTGAGCGTCGATCAGAAGCTCCAGCCGGGACAGAAAACGCGTGTCGTTGTGAAATAAACCGTCGGTGCTGCCGGCTGTGACGCCAATGTCGCCATGGTTGTCGACGACGATGAAAGTATCGCCGTATTTGAGACAATGGCGCGGTTTGGTCGCCGCGCCCGTGGCGGGAATGTAGAACGGGGCTTCGGCAACCGCATCGACGCTGTGCGTGCGCGAGGAGAGTGCTGTCATGTGTTCACCGCCACCGATATATGGCTTCCTGGACGATTCGGCGAGCTTTGGTATGCGAACGCCAAGTCATCGCGATAAAACATCACAATAACTTCGGCTACTCGGATGTGCCTTATGCGAGCGAGTTAAATCCGGCGGCCAATTTCGGCGGGACGACCCCCTAGGGGAACAAGAACCCGCACCTTTTGTTCCGGCAACTCCTGTCCATGGTTATGTCAATCCATGTCCACTATTTGGTCTATATGTCTGCTTATCGGCATGCATGGGCGAACCGAGCAATAAAGTTTTGGAACCAAAAGGCCCTCTCGGATTTTAGCGCGGAGTGGACCAGCATGCTTCGGCGCCGACCGCCGGCATCCTGCCGGAGCAGCAAATTATGGGCATAATCAAGATGGCACATTATGGCATTCCTCGCCGCTCACTGGGTGGGCAGCAGGAAAAACCGGTGCAATTAAACTGGCGTCGTGGCCTGTTTCGCGTGTGGCTGCTGAGTTGCGCTGCGTGGCTGATGGGGTGGGTTATTTATCTGGTGATGGTCGGGCTCCACGGCGGTTTCAAAACGACTGCCGATTTGATCGTGATACCTGTTCTGCTTTTCGGTCCGCCAATTGCCTTGTTCCTTTTCGGGCTCGCCGCGGGATGGGCGTTTCGCGGCTTCAAGTCAGAGGATAGCCGGCCGAATCTGTGATGGACCTTTAGGACCCACCACCTCCGCCGCAAAACGTGCGAGCGAGAGCGGAGCGCACGTATCGCTAAAATCCTACATGATTGCGTGGCGCACTTTGGCGGAAACCCATTCGCTCAAGATCACGGTGCCGATGATCACCAGCAAGATCAGCGACACCTGCGTCCAGTAAAGCTGCGTCAGCGCGGCGTTGAGCTCGAGCCCGATACCGCCGGCGCCGACCAGGCCGAGCACCGTCGATTCGCGGATATTGATGTCCCAGCGAAACACCGAGATTCCGGCGAAAGCCGGCATGACCTGTGGCACGATTCCATACGTCGTCACTTGCGCGCCGGCAGCGCCGGTCGCGCGCACGGCCTCGACCTGGCCTTCGTCGATTTCCTCGATCGCTTCGTACAGCAGCTTGGCGCAGAAGCCGATCGAGCGCAGCGCGATGGCGATGATGCCGGCGAGCACGCCCGGCCCGATGATGGTGACCAGCATCAGCGCCCAGATCAGCGCGTTGATCGAGCGCGATGAAACGATGATGAACAACGCGAGGGGGCGGATGAAGCGTACGCTCGGCGTGGTGTTGCGCGCGGCGCAATAGGCGACCGGCACGGCGATGATCATGGCGGCCACTGTGCCGATGGTTGCCATGTTGAGCGTGTCCCAGATCGGCCGGCCCAATTGCCGGATATAGAGCCAGTCCGGCGGCACCATGCGCACCGCGAGGTCGCCGGCCTGTTCCGGCGCATCCACGACGAAGGCCCAGATGGTCCGGTCGGAGATCAGCTGAAAGCAATAGACGAACAGCGCGGTGGCGATCAGCCAGCCTGCCCAAATCAGCCATTGTGCGCGCGGTGTGCGGCGTTGCCAGCTTCGTTCCGCCGCGGGGAGGGCGGTCATCACTGCACCCAGCGCCGCAGATAACCGGAGCCGTATTCGCACAGCATGACGATGGCGATGATGACGAGAATGATGGCCGCCGCCGAATCGAACTCATAACGCTGAAACGCGGTGTCGAGCGTAGCGCCGATGCCGCCGCCGCCGACGATACCGATCACGGCGGATTCGCGGAAATTGATGTCGAAGCGGTAGAGCCCGAGCCCGATCATGCGCGGCATGACCTGCGGCTGCACGCCGAAATTGATCCATTGCAGCCAGCTCGCGCCCGAGGCGCGCACGGCTTCCGCTTGCGTCGCATCCATGTCCTCGATGTCCTCGGCCAAAAGCTTGCCGTAAAAACCGATGGTGGCGAAGGACAGCGTCACAAAGCCGGCGAAGGGTCCAAAGCCGAACAGCTTGACGAAGAAGATCGCCAGGATGATTTCCTGGAAGCTGCGCGATATCGCGAGTACGCCACGGCAGAAGTAATAGACCGGCGCAGGCGCGATGTTTTTAGCGGCCCCGACGCCGACCGGAATCGAGAGCGCGATGCCGACCACGGTCGAAACCACCGTCATCCAAAGGCTTTCTTCGATGCCTTCGGCGATTTCCGGCCAGCGGCTGACAAAATCCGGCGGAAAAAATGATGCCAAAAACGCCGCGCCGCGCGGCAACCCTTCCCACACCCGCGTCCAGTTCACCGGCGTGGTTTGCAGCACCAGCGCCAGATAGGCCGCCGCGCCGACGACAAGTGTCCAGCGCAGCCAGGCCGACTTGATGAGCGGGGGCTTTTTCCAGCGTCGCGTGGCATGAACGGCGAGCGACATCAGGTCAAACCGGCCAGCCGATCGCGGTCGATACGAGGAACTTCGAACGGCACGACGTTGTCGGCCTCTTCGCCGGGCGTTTCCTCGTCCACCTTGCGAATGGTGGCCGACCAGTCCTCCTCGCCGTAGATTGCCGTGAGCACTTCCGGCGTGAGCTTGTCGGGCGGACCGTCATAGACGATCTCGCCCAGCCGCAAGCCGACGATACGCTCGGCGAACATCTGCGCCAGCATGACGTCATGGATGTTGATGATGGCGGAGAGCTTGCGTTCATCGCACAGCTCATTGATCAGCCGCATGATCTGGCGAGAGGTTTTCGGATCGAGCGAGGCGGTCGGCTCGTCGACCAGCAGCAATTCCGGATTTTGGATGAGCGCGCGGCAGATGCCGACACGCTGGCGTTGGCCGCCGGAGAGTTCATCGGCGCGCTTGTCGGCCATGTGATCGAGGCCGACACGTCCGAGCAGCCGAAACGCTTCGTCGATGTCGGATTGCGGAAATCGCCGCAGCCAGCTCTGCCAGAACCCGACATAGCCGAGCCGGCCGGTGAGCACGTTTTCCATCACCGAGAGCCGTTCCACCAGCGCGTATTCCTGGAAGATCATGCCCATGCGCCGGCGCACGCGGCGCAGATCGCCGCTGCCGAGCTTGACGATGTCGGTGTCGTTGAGCGTGATCGCTGCCGGCGGTCGGCTCGACCAGCCGGTTGATGCAGCGGATGACGGTCGATTTGCCGGCGCCGGAGGGGCCGATCAGCGCCATCACCTGGCCGTCGGGCACGTCGATGTCGATGCCCTTGAGCGCGAGATCGCCGGTGCGATAGCGCTTGGTCAGACCCTTGATGCGCAGCATGCAGCCTCCCGCGGCCGCGCACCCTCACTTGCAGGTGTATTTTACGCCGCTCGCCGCGTCGATCTTGCGGATGACGCTCCAGTCTTTCTTGTAGGTGATCGGCACGAACTTATCCTGGCCTTTGAACTCGGCCTTGAGCGAGGAGCCTTCCCACGGGAAGGTGAAGAAGGCTTCCTTGATTTTCGCTTGCAGCGCCGGATCGAGATTATGCGCGAAGCCGTAGCCGGTGGTCGGGAAGGTCTCCGACTTGTAGATCGTCCTGATCTTGGCCTTATCCACGACGTTGCGCTCGAACATGCGGAACATGACCTCGTTGGCGATCGCTGCCGCGTCGTAATCCTTGTTGGCGACGCCGAGCACCGAGTTGTCGTGCTTGCCGGAGAACACCGGCTCATAGTCGCGCTTGGCGATGAGATGGAATTCGGATTCGAGCAGCGCCGACGGCGCCTTGAACCCCGAGTTCGAGGTCGGGCGCGGTGAAGGCGAGTTTCTTGCCCTTGATGTCGGCCGGCGTCTTGATCGTGCTGTCGGCCGGCACGATGATTTCCATTTCGTAGCCGAAGGCGCCGTCCTTGCCGGCCATGATCGCGAAGGGAACGAAGCCCGCGCAATTCACCGCGATCGGATTGCTGCCGGTGTTGAAGCCCGCGACATGCAGGCGGCCGGAGCGCATGGCCTCGATCTCGGCGGCGTTCGACTGTACCGGGAAGAACACGACTTTTTTGCCGGTGACCTTTTCCATGTGCTTGATGAAGCCGTCCCATACCTTGCTGTAAACCGCGGGGTCCTCGACCGGCGTGTAGGCGAAGATCAGCGTCGGCGGATTGACCAGTTGCTTGGGATCGGTCGGTGTATCGGCGACCAGATCGCCGTCCCGGTCGCAATAGGCCTTGTCGAGATCGCCGCGCGGGCAGTCCTGCGCGTTGGCGATCCCGATAACGCTGGCGCCGATCCAAAGCGCCGATAAAATGCTCGTGATGGTGCGGATGTGCCTTGCCATGGTGCCCCCCGTTGGTGCGGTCACGCTCACGCTTTTGCGCCGAGTGCCGCTGATTTTACAGCAGCTTAGCCCACCATCGGGGGAAGTAAATGGCACCATGCACGGCCCGATTTGAGGTTGCTGCCACGGCCCGATGATGGAACAATTGCATCCATTATTCGTCTAACTACGTATGTTGACTGCGATACCCTTTGAATAACGCGACGGAGACCCCCAATGGCGCGCACCGCAACGTCGCCCGTTTCGCGCGCCGCCAGCCGCGGGCCCCGCTCTGAAACCAAGTCGCCGGAACAGGCGCGCGCCGATTGGCGCGACGCTTTCCGCCGCGTGCGCGCCGAGACCGAAGCGCGCGCGGCGCATTGTCGGCCGAAGACCAGATCGTGCAGTCGATGGCCGACGCCAGTCCGACGAAATGGCATCGCGCGCATGTCACCTGGTTTTTCGAGCAATTCCTGCTGGTGCCGAACGATCCGGATTACAAGATTTTCGACGAACGCTTTCCGTTTCTGTTCAATTCCTATTACGTCGCCGCCGGCCCCCGCCATGCGCGGCCGCAACGCGGCCTGATCACGCGCCCGAATGGCGAAGACGTTGCCGGCTATCGCGCGCATGTTGATGCCGCCGTCGAGAGACTGATCGCCAACGTGCCGGATGCGAATGCCGCGCATGTGTTCAACATTCTCGAAATCGGCCTGCATCACGAGCAGCAGCACCAGGAATTGCTGATCACCGATATTCTGCATGCTTTCGCGCAAAATCCGACCGACCCGGTCTACGACGCCGGCTGGAAGCCGCCGCGCGCTGCGCAGGGCCCGCGCGGTTTTGTCGATGTGCCGGCTGGCATTCATGCTGTGGGGCACGAGGGCACGAGTTTTTGTTTCGACAACGAGACGCCGCGGCACGACGAACTCATTCCCGATGTGCGCATCGCGCGCCATCTGGTCAGCAATGCCGAGTGGCTCGAATTCATCGAGGCGGGCGGTTACACGACGCCCTCGCTCTGGCTGTCGGATGGTTGGGCAGCCGTGCAGGCGGAGGGTTGGCAGGCGCCCGGTTATTGGCGGCAGAAAGACGGCGCAAAGGACGGCAATTGGCATTCGATGACGCTTGGCGGCCTTAAAGCCATCGATCCGGCTGCTCCGGTCACGCATATCAGCTATTACGAGGCCGAGGCCTTCGCCCGTTTTGCCGGTAAGCACTTGCCAAGCGAGGCGGAATGGGAAGTTGCGGCGCAGCGCGGGGCTGATCGCCGACGCCTTCGGCATTGCTTGGCAATGGACGCGCAGCGCCTATCTACCGTATCCAGGCTACCGCGCGGCCGAAGGGGCGCTCGGCGAATATAACGGCAAGTTCATGGTCAGCCAGATGGTGCTGCGCGGCTCGTCGCTTGCAACACCGGAAGGTCACGCGCGCGTCAGCTATCGCAATTTCTTTTATCCGCCGGCGCGCTGGCAGTTCAGCGGGCTGCGCCTCGCCGAGTTTGTTTGAAAGGATTACGTATGGTCGCGCTCGCACGATCCCGCCGCGTTCAGCCGCAAGCCGAAGAAGCGTCCGCTTTCGAGGCCGACGTCCTGGCCGGCTTGAGTGCTGCGCCAAAACGCGTTCCGGCCAAATATTTCTACGACGCTACCGGCTCGCTGTTGTTCGAGCGCATCACCGAACTGCCGGAATATTATCCGACACGCACCGAAATGGGCATATTGCGGGATCGCGGCGCCGACATCGCCAAGCTTATCCCGCAAGGCGCGGCGCTGGTGGAATTCGGCAGCGGCTCAAGCAAGCAAGGCGCGCATCCTGCTGGCGGCGGCGCCCAAGCTCGCGGCCTATGTCCCGGTCGATATCTGCGGCGAAATGGTGGAGCAGGAAGCGGCCGAGCTGCGGCCCGATTTCCCCGGCCTCAAGGTGCTGCCCGTCACCGCCGACATTTGTTTTCCGTTCGAACTTCCGGACGAAGCCAAGAGCGCGCCGGCGCGGATTGGATTTTTTCCGGGCTCGACCATCGGCAATTTCGAGCCGCACGAAGCTTGCGCGTTTCTACGCAACGCCGGCCGCATCCTCGGTAAAGGCGCGACGCTGATCGTCGGCGCCGATCTGATCAAGCCGGCGAAAATTCTCAATGCCGCCTATAACGATAAGGCCGGCGTCACCGCCAAGTTCAACCTCAATCTGCTGGTGCGCATCAACCGCGAGCTGCGCGGCACCTTCAAGCTCGATACCTTCGAGCATCACGCCTTCTACAACCGCGAGCGTCATCGCGTCGAAATGCACTTGGCCAGCTTGAAGCGGCAGAAGGTCAAGGTGGCGGGTGAAACGATAGAATTCCGCGCCGGCGAGACCATCCACACCGAGAATAGCTACAAATACTCGATCGCGTCGCTGGGCGCGCTGGCGCGCGGCGCCGGCTGGCAGCCGGCGGCCGCGTGGACCGACGAGCGCGACTATTTCTCGATCCAGGCTTTCACTTTGGCCGACGGGCCGGCGCCCAAAGCCTGATCCATCTTTCGCAAGCCATCCGCCTGCGCTAAGCCTTGCGCCATGCGCAATCGGTAAAGGCGGGGATTCATGAAGATCGTCGGTTTTGAAGGCAATAACGGCCTGCGGCTTGGCGTGGTCGAAGGTGACAACGTCATCGATCTGCAGGCGGCGGATGCGAGGCTTCCTGGCGATCTCGGCGAAGTCCTGCGCCGGAATGAATGGCGACCTGAAACCGCTCGCCGATCTCGCCAAGAAGGCGCCGGCTTCCGCGCGCCGTCCGCTCGCCGGATTGAAATTCGCACTGCCGGTGGCGCGGCCCGGCAAGATCATCTGCCTCGGCCTCAATTATCTCGACCACGTCAAGGAAGGCCCGCAGAAGGACAACATCCCGAAATTCCAGTCGATCTTTTTCCGCATGCTGACGTCGCTCACGCCGCATCTCACGCCGCTGATGCGGCCGATGAAATCGATCCAGCTCGATTATGAAGCCGAGATGGTTGTCGTCATCGGCAAGCGCGCCAAGCATCTCACGCTGGCGAACGCGACCGACTGCATCGCCGGCTATTCCTGCGCCAATGAAGGCTCGGTGCGCGAATATCAGCGCCACACCACGCAATGGGGCATGGGCAAGAATTTCGACCGCACCGGCAGCGTCGGTCCGTGGATGGTCACCGCCGACGAATTGCCGCGCGGCGGCAAGGGGCTCAAGATCGAAAGCCGGCTCAACGGCAAGACCATGCAGTCGTCCAATACCGACCACTTGATGTTTCCGGTGGCGGAGTCGCTGGTCTATTTGACCGAGGGCATGACGCTCGAGCCGGGCGACATTTTGCTCACCGGCACGCCGTCCGGCGTCGGCCACGCGCGCAAGCCCGACCCGGTATGGATGAAAGCCGGCGACACCTGCGAGATCGAGGTCGAGGGCGTGGGCGTGCTGCGCAATCCAATCGAGGACGAGAAAGCATGAACGAGCGCGTCAAGCGCCGGTAACCAAAAGGGGAGGAAATCATGAAACGCATCATTACCGCTGCGGCCATCGCCGCCGCCGTCATCACCGCGGCCGCCGCGCCGGCCAGGGCCGAGTGGCCGGCCGACCAACCGATCCACGTTCTGGTCGGCTTCAATGCCGGCGGCGGCACCGATATCGTCAGCCGCATCATCGCGCCGCCGCTCGGCGAACTGCTGCATCAGTCGGTCGTGGTGGAAAACAAAGTCGGCGCCGGCGGCACGATCGCGGCCGAAACGGTCGCGCGCGCGAACAAAGACGGTTACACCGCCCTGATGACCAGCCCCGCCCACACCGTGGCGGCGGTGATGCTCAAGTCCATCCGCTACGACGCGGTCAAGGATTTTGCCGACGTCTCGCTGGTCGCCGACTCATCCTTCGTTATCGTTGCAAAAAAGGATTTTCCCGCCAACGACATCAAGGGGCTGGTGGCGCTGGCCAAGGCCTCGCCCGGCAAGCTCAATTTTGCCGACGTCGGCATCGGCTCGACGCAAAACTTTGCCGGCGAGTTGTTCCGCCAGATGACCGATATCGATGTGAAGCACATTCCCTATAGCAGCACGCCGGGCGTGGTCACGGCTTTGCTCCAGGGCCAGGTCGGCTACGGCGTCGAGCTCGCGCATGCGGTGCAAGGCCAGGTGCAGGCCGGGCAATTGAAGCTGCTCGCGGTCGGCGGGCCGTCGCGCTGGCCGACCCTTCCCAATGTGCCGACGGTCGCGGAGTCCGGGGTGCCGGGCTACGCGGTGACCGGCTGGTATGGCTGGATGTATCCGGCCGGTACGCCGCAGAGCGATCGTCGATAAGACCAACGCGGCGCTCAAGAAAGTACTGGAGATGCCGGCGATCAAAGAACAGCTTTTGAAGGTCGGCGCCGTCGTGCACGTTTCGACGCCGGCGGAATTCACAAAATTTGTCGAGGATGAAGTCGTCAAATGGAAGTCGGTGCGCGAAAAAGCCGGGATCGAACAAAAATAGCGGCGGGACGTTATCGCCGGAACAATGAAAGAGGGTGACATGGCCGACCAATTCAATGTGCTGGTGATCTGCGGCTCGCTGCGCAAGCGTTCGTACAATGCCGCGATGACGCGCGCATTGCCGGAGCTGGCGCCGCCGGAAATGAAGTTGATCAATGCGCCGACGCTCGAGGCGTTTCCGCTTTACAACGCCGACATCCAGGAGGCGTCGGGTTTCCCCGGCCCGGCCAACGATCTCGCCGGCATGATCCGCGACGCCGATGGCGTGCTGTTTGTGACGCCGGAATACAACTGGTCGATGCCGGGCGTGCTCAAGAACGCGATCGACTGGGTTTCGCGCATGAAAGACCAGCCGTTCGAGAACAAGCCGGTGGCGATCGAGTCGTGCTCGCAAGGCCCGCTCGGCGGCGCCCGCATGCAATATCACTGGCGCATGTCGATGACGTTTCTGAAGGCGCACATCTTCGGCACGCCGGAGGTGTTTGTCGGCAATGCGGCGAGCAAATTCGACAAGGACACGCTGGCGCTGACCGATCAGCCGACCAAGGATGCCGTGAAGGCGCAGCTCGCCGCCTTCGCGAAGTACATCAAGCGGATGAAGGCCGGCGCTTAACCCGCCGGCTGCGCCCGTTTTGGGAACAGCTGCGGCCGCAGCTTGGGATGGCCGGCCATGGTCTTGGGCGCGTAGGGCGTCTCGGCGCCCAATTCCTCGGCGGCGTGCCAGGCCCAGCGCGGGTCCCAGATCGCCGCGCGCGCGAGACAGATCAGGTCCGCCTTGCCCGAAGCGACGATGTCCTCGGCCTGCTGATAGCCGGCGATCAGGCCGACGGTCATGGTGGTGATGCCGCTTTCCTTCTTCACCATCTCGGCGAACGGCACCTGGTAGCCGGCGCGAGCGGGATTTTCTGCGCCGGCGACAACCCGCCGGTCGACACGTCCATGTAGTCCATCCCGCGCTTTTTCAGTTCCTTGGCGAGGACAACGGTTTCTTCCGGCGTCCAGCCGCCGTCGACCCAGTCCGTCGCCGAAACGCGCATGCCGATCGGCTTGCTGTCCGGCCAGACCTTGCGCACCGCCTCATACATCTCGATGGCAAAGCGCATGCGGTTTTCGAGCGACCCGCCGTATTCGTCGGTGCGCTTGTTGGAGAGCGGCGACAGGAATTGGTGCGCAAGATAGCCGTGCGCGCCGTGCAGCTCGATCACGTCATAGCCGATGCGATCGACGCGCTTGGCGGCGGCGGCGAATTCGCCGATGACGCGCTTGATGTCGTCCTTGGTCATGGCGTGCGGCACCGGCCAGCCGGTGTCGTAGGGAATCGCCGATGGCGCTTCCGGCGTCCAGGCGTCCGGTCCTTCCAGGATCGGCTTGCCGCCGGCCGCCGGCGGCGTGGTCGGGCCTTTGCGTCCCGCATGCGCGAGCTGCACGCCGAGCTTGGCGACGCCGTACTGCCGGCAGAAATCGTGCACGCGCTTGAGCGCTGCTTCGTTGTCGTCGGAATACATGCCGGCGCATTTCGGCGAAATGCGGCCTTGCGGATTGACGTCGGTCATCTCGCACATCACCAGCCCGGCCGCGCCGAGCGACATATTGCCGAGATGCATCAGGTGCCAGTCATTGGCCGAGCCGTTGTTGGAATTGTACTGGCACATCGGCGAGACCACGACGCGGTTCGGCAGCGTGAGCCCGCGCATGGTGAGGGGAGAGAACAGGACGCTAGCCATTTTACGATTTTCCTTTCAGGGGAGAGATTTCAGCGGGTGGCGTGCATGGCGACGACCAGGCAGCAGATCGCCCAGAACACGCAATATTCGATGCCGCCGATCACCCAGATCCAGCTTTTGCTGACCTTGAAAGTCGCAGCGGCCGCGACCAACAGATGAATGAAGGCGATCGCGGCGACATATTGGGTGTAAATGCCGAAGATCAAGCCGATGGTCAGCACGGTCTCGATCGCGCCGGCAATATACATCCAGGTTGCCGGCGGCTTGAAGCCCGCCTTGACGAAGAACTCCAATGTCGCCGGCACGGTGATCTTGCCGACGATATGCGGGATGAAAAAGACGCCGCAGATGATGCGTAGGACGTTGAATTCGTTGAACAGATTGAATTTATCGGCAAGCGACATCATTTCCCCCCGGCCGTGGCCTGCGGGAATTCATTGCATTTTCACGTTGAAACGCCAACCCCTGCCGGTGCCGGCGGGACGCTCAGCTTTTCATCGGCGGATAGTTGCGCGAGAACACCGGCTCTTGCAGGAACGCCTTCGGGTCCATGGTCCAGAACTGGCTGACCTTGTGATAGGTCTTGATGGTCTTGTTGACCATCTTGCCGCCCTGCTTTTCGACGCGGCGGACGTAAATGTCGATCACGACATTGCCGTGGTCGTCGAAGCTGACCGGCCCGCGCGGCGTCTCGGCCAGCGTGACTGAGCGGATTGCCTTGACGAAGGCGTCCGGATTCTCGGAATTGCCGCCGGTCTTGGCCAGCGCCGCCTCGATCACCTGGCCGTCGATGTAGAAGCACGCGGCGTAGTGGCCGATCTTTACGTCGGCGCCGTAGTTTTTCTTCATCGCGGCGATGAAGCGGCGGTTGGCCTCGCTGTCGATGTCGAGCGAGTAGGGATTGGTGTTGATCAGGCCTTCCGCCTCCTCGCCATAGGCGCCGATGATGGTGTCGTCGGCTGTGGTCGAGCCGCCGACCAGTTGCTGCTTGATGCCGAGTGCCTTCGCCTGCTTGATGAACTTGATCGGGTTCGACCCGGCGAGCCCGACGCAGACCACATCGCAAGCCGGAACCTGCGCGATATAGGGCGCATAGTCCGGCGTATTGAGCGGCGACCACAGCTTGGCCACGACGCGGCCGCCCTGTTGCTCGAGCACGCGCTGAAAGCCGCCGACCTGTTCGTAGCCGAAGGCGAAATCGTCGGCCATCGTGGTTGCGGTTTTGAGCTTCATTTCCTTGCTGACGTAATCGCCGAGCGCGTAGAGCGCCTGCGCCGAGGTGTAGGAGGTGCGGGTGAGATACGGATTGCCCTTGCGTTGCGTGACGTCCTCGGCGCCGGCGAAAGCCAGCGTCGGCATCTTTGCCTGCGCCAGATAATCGAGGGTGGCGAGCAGTTCGAAAGCGGCGAACGGCCCGAGCACGATATTGACCTTTTCACGCTCGACCAGTTCCTGCGCTTTGGTCTTGGCGCCGACCGGACTGCCGCCGGTGTCGGCGACCACCAGCTCGATCTTGCGGCCGGACAGCGTGTAATTTTTATCCTTCAGGAACGACGTGATGCCTTCCTCGGCGTGTTGGCCGCCGGCCGCGAGCGGGCCGGTCTTCACGGTCAGCAGGCCGATTTTCATCGGCGCGTTCTGCGCGATCGCGGGCATCGGCAATGTCGCGGCGGCGGCCGCGGCGGCGGTGCCGCCCAGGAATTTGCGGCGATTGACGCGTAGGCTCATCGTGTCCTCCCCGGTGATATTATTTTTTGCGATCTTGCGCCCAATTCGGCGGCGCGCGCAACGGCCGGGCCGGTGTCCTGCCCACGCTTGCCCAACTCAGAGCTTTTTGCCCTTCAGCCAGGCATCGCCCTTGGCATAAAGCGCATCGAGGTCCGGCCCGTCGAGGCCGGGCATGTCGCGCTTGACCTTGTAGCCGATCTTGGTCTGCAGATAGGCGAGGTGGCGGTAGCCTTCCGGAAATTGCGCCAGCAAATCCTTGTCGAGTACCGGCCGCGCCGTGGGATCGACCGGATCGATGCGGTCTTTTTCATAAGCCAGGCGGCGGAGCACGATGCCCCATTTGCCTTTGCGCTTTTCCAGGAAATCGTAGAATCGGCCGGTGCAGACCACGTCGCAGATCACGCCCTCGACCGGCGGCGCGCTGCGAGATCGTCATCTTGGTCTGCGCGATGGCGCGCTTGCCCTTGATGTCGATCGCCATGCCGCCGAGCATATGCATGATGCGCACGCCGCGGTCGTAGCCTTCCTGGCTGACCTTGATGAATTCCTCGTAGGTGCCCTGAAACCAGGTCGCCCACATATGGCCGTCGCTGTGCCAGACGGTGCGGAAGCGGTCCCACATCCGGGCGTCGCGCCAAAGCACCCAGTTCTCGATCAAAGCGCGGATCGCCCGGCGGTCGGCGGTGTCACTTGGCATGGCGTCTCCCCACGTCATGCCCGCACTTGTTGCGGGCATCCACGTCTTGCATGATCCGACCATAAAGTGGCGCATGGCCGGGAGCAACGAATGGCACGGTTCGAGGGAAAAACCGCGATCGTCACCGGCGGCGCCAAGGGCATCGGCCGGCATTATTCGCAGGCGCTGGCGGCGGAAGGCGCGCGGGTAATGATCGCCGACATTGCCGACGGCAAGGATGTTGCCGCGGAAATCGCCGGCAAGCATGGCGCCAATTCGGTGGCCAGCATCAAATTCGACGTCAGCGACGAGAAGGCGGTGAAGAACCTGGTGGCGCAGACCATCGAGCGCTTCGGCCAGATCGACATCCTGGTGAACAACGCCGCGCTCTACTCGACGCTCAGCCCGCGAAATTTCAACGAGTGGGACGCGGAGCTGTGGGACAAAGTGATGGCGATCAATGTGCGCGGGCCCTGGCTGATGGTGCGGCATGTTGCGCCGCATATGATCAAGCGAAAAAGCGGCAAGATCATCAACATCGCCTCCGGCGCCGCCTACAAGGGCGTGCCGCGCATGCTGCCCTATGTCACTCAGCAAAGGCGCGATGATCGCCTTCACCCGCTCGCTGTCGCGCGAGCTCGGGCAATATGGCATCGCGGTCAATTCGCTCTCCCCGGGCTACATCCTGAGCGATACCGGGCTCGAAAATTCAACGCATGTGGAAGAGGAACGCCTGCCGGTGCGCAATTCCCGCGCCTTCAAGCGCGACGCCTTCCCGGAAGACCTGCTCGGCACGCTGGTGTTTCTCGCTTCCAGCGACAGCGACTTCGTCACCGGCCAGTCGATCGTGGTGGACGGCGGCTCGGTCAATAATTAGAGCGGAACGGGCACGATCGGCGGCGCCGGCGCCAGGCCGGGGCTCAAGGCGATAGCCGGCTCGCGCACTTTGTGCGTCAGTTCGGCAACCTTCTTCAGATGGTCGATTGCCGCCTTGGCGCCATCGGTCTTGGTCAAATAATCGAACGTCTCGTCTTCGTCGTCATGCACCGGCGTCAATGCCTGGTCGACATAGAGATGCCGGTTCGGATCGCGCGCGATGCTGCGGGTCATGCTCAGGACCCACAGCATGGTGCGGACAAATCCCGCGTTGCGCATGATCAGGTCGCGGATGTAGCCGGCATAGAACGCAATGGCGTTTTCGGGCGGCAAGCCCGGCCGCCGCTCCGACAGGTGCCTCATGCGGATCAGGCCGCTTTGCAGCGGATGCACCTTTTCGAGCTGCATCATGGTCGAAAACTGGATCAGCACCTTGGCGAGGCTCAGCATCGGAACCTTGGTGACGGCGGCCCGCCGCATCAGCGTCTTCATGTGGGCGCGGGTGTAATAGAGGCCCCATACCTCCTCGTAGATCGACTGAAGCTCTTGCCGGCTCATCTTCGGATGGTCGGTGACCGGGTGCTCGAGATCGTATTTGTTCAGATCGCTGTCCATCGCGACGCCCTTGGACCACATCACCTTATGGTCCTCAGAGCCGGGCAGCGGCGTCAGGATATTGAATTCCAGAAGATCGACCGGCAGCTCGCGCTGGATGATCTCGATGTCGCGCCGGATCGATTCCGGCGTCTCGCCGGGAAAGCCGAGAATATAGCCGGCATAGAGGAAGATGCCCTGTTCCTTCCAGGCCAGCATCATCTTGCGGTATTCGGTGATCTTGTTCTGTTTTTTCTTGGCGGCGATCAGATTGTCCGGATTGATGTTCTCAAGCCCGAGGAAAACGCGGGTGACGCCGGCCTTTTTGGCCTTCTCGATGAAGCGCGGAATTTTATGGCACATGGTGTCGACCTGAATCATCAGGCCGAGCGGAATCTTGTCGACCTCGCGCAATTTCGTGAGACGGTCGAAGATCGGCTCCCATTCCTTGTTGCGCGCGAAATTGTCGTCGGTGATGAAGAAGCGGGAGATCTTCTGTTGCCAGTTCTTGCGCACGATCTTCTCGATGTCATCGGGCGTGCGATAGCGCGACTTGCGGCCTTGCACGTTGATGATGGTGCAGAACGAACACTGGAACGGGCAGCCGCGGCCGGCATCGAAGGCCGCATTGGTGCCGGCGGTCCGGCTGACGAATTGCCGCGGCAGAAACGGGCTCGGTGCGCCGCCGAGGTTCGGCAGATCGTTCATGTAATTGTACAGCGGCTTGAGCCGCTCGGCCGCGGCGTCGCGCAGGAAATCGTCGAACCGGCCCTCGGCCTCGCCGGCGAACAGCGAGATACCCATGCCGCGCGCGAGGTCGAGGTCGATCGCGGTGCCGTCGAGCATGGCGAGGCAGCCGGAAACATGGAAGCCGCCCATCGCGACCTGGATGCCGGCGGCGCGAAACGGCTTGGCGATATCGAGCGCGCGCGGAAACTGGTTCGATTGCACGCCGACCAGGCCGAGCACGCCGAAATTGCCGTGCTTGCGGAAACGGTTGATCAGCTTCTTGACGTTGACGCGGGTATTGGTCTCGTCAATGACGTCGATGTCGATCTCGACGTCGTCGCCCAAGGCCTTGCGCTGCGCCGAATCGAGCGCCAGGCCGTAAACGGCGGCGAGCGAGTTCGACGGGATCAGCGCCCGCCACCAGCGGATGACGTAGCCATCGTCGTTGTAATGTGATGGTTTCAGAAGAACGAGTTGAAACCGGCGCTTTGACGCCAACTGAATTACCCCGCGGCCGATGCCCGGCGCCAAGATGCATCCGCATTGTCGCACGCCGGGCCCTAAACAACAATTAGGCCAAGGCGGTGTGGTGGACGGCGGTCCGGTCAAAAATTCGCTGATAGCCATGCGCCGCAGGGCTTTTCGGGTCTATTCCGGCCCCACCGATGTGCGCTATAAAGCTGCAAATTAAACGTTCGGCTGGAAGGAACACGCCCATGGCGGTCGCAACCGCAACGCAGCCCGGCTCCAAGCACAACGTGCAGGTGGCGCGGCAGGCCTATTACGACAAGATTTCCAAGTTCCACATGGCGCCGCTCTGGGAAGTGCTCAAGGACCTGGTGACGCCCGAGCCGAAGACCTCATGCCGGCCGGCGATGTGGAAATTTTCCGACGTCAAGAAGCTGATGCTGGAAGCCGGCGACGTGATCAGCGCCGAGGAAGCCGAGCGCCGCGTGCTGGTGCTGGAAAATCCCGGCGAGACCGGCAAGGCGCGCATCACCAATTCGCTGTTCGCCGGCATCCAGCTCATTCTGCCGGGCGAGATCGCCGACGTGCATCAGCACTCGGCCTCCGCCATCCGCTTCGTGCTCGACGGCGAGGGCGCCTATACCGCGGTCGAGGGCGAGAAGACCATGATGTCGCATGGCGACTTCATCATCACCGCCAACTGGGCGCCGCACGACCACGGCAATCCCGGCAAGCAGCCGGTGATGTGGCTCGACGTGCTCGACCTGCCGACGATCAATCATTTCGAGGCTTCGTTCGCCTCGCATCCCGACGAGAAGATGCAGAAGACCAGTCACGCCGACGGCGATTCTTTCGATCGCTATGCCTCCGGCGTGCTGCCGGACGGCGCGCCGGCCAACCTCAACCGCAGCCCGGTGATCAACTACCCTTACGCCAAGATGCGGCCGATCCTGGAGCGGTTGAAAAAGACCGGCGATATCGACAAGCGCCATGGCGCGCGCGTGCGCTACGCCAATCCGATCAACGGCGGCCCGGTGCTGCCGACCATGGGCGCCTATCTCGCGCTGCTGCCGAAGGGCTTCAAGGGCGAGCCCTACCGCTCGACCGACGGCACCGTCTTCGCCGTCGCCGAAGGCCAGGGCACCACCATCATCGACGGCAAGCCGTTCGAGTGGAGCGTCAACGACGTGTTCGTGGTGCCGCCGTGGAAGCGCTATTCCCACAACGCGGCGAGCGAGGCGGTGCTGTTCTCGATTTCCGACCGGCCGGCGCAGGAATCGCTCGGCATCTGGCGCGAAGGGAACTGAGCGACCGGTCGTGGCGTTTATTTCATTGCGGCTGCGCTGATTGGCGCAGCCGTTCGCTTATGCGGTACGGAGGCGCTCCATGCAATTTGAACAACTGACCGCGGGCAAGGGCTCGCTCACGGCGGTGCGCACCGGCCAAGGCCGCGACATCGTCGTGCTGCATTCGCTGCTCAGCGACCGCCACGCTTTCGATCCGGTGCTGCCGGCGCTCGCCGCCAAGCATCGCGTCACGCTGATCAACCTGCCGGGCTTCCACGGCTCGCAGCCGACGCCGCTGGCGCTGATGGATGCCTACGTCGCCGCGATCGAGGACGGCTTCCAGGAATTCAAGGTCGCCAGCGACGCCATCCTGATCGGCAACGGCTTCGGCGGCACGCGTGGCGCTCGCTTTCGCCATGGCGCATCCCGAACGCGTCGCCAAACTGGTGCTCAGCGATGCCGCCGCCTGCTTTCCGCCCGAGGGCCGCAAGGCCTTCGAGGTGATGGCGGGCAAGGTCGCCGAAGGCGGGCTCGGCTCGATCGCGGAGATCGCCGCCAAGCGGGTGTTTTCGCCGGCCTATCTCGCCGCCCATCCCGAGGCGATCGAGGAGCGCAAAGCCGTGCTGCTCGAGATCGATCCCAAGGCATTTCAGCACGCCTGCAAGATCTTGCAGGAGGCCGACCTGGAGCCGCTGCTGCATCGCATGCAGGTGCCGACGCTGGTCGTGTGCGGCGAGTTCGATCAGGCCACGCCGCCGGCGCTCAACAAGTCGATCGCCGACAAAGTCGCGGGCGCGCGCTACGTGGAATTGCCGGGCTGCGGCCATTGCCCGCCGCTGGAGCAGCCGGAGCAGTTCCTCGCCGCGATCAAGGATTTCGTCGGGTTGTAGTCATTGCTTGCGGTCGAAGCGCTGGACCTCGACCTTGGCCCAGATGCCGTTCTTGAGAAACGGATCGGCGCGATAGAATTTTTCCGCCGTGGCGCGGTCCGGCGCCTCGATCACGATCAGGCTGCCGATCGAGCTCTTGCCATCGTCGGCGACCAGCGGGCCGCCGACGGTGATCGTGACGCCGAAATTCTTGGCAGTCTTGAGATGGGCGATGTGCGCGCCATGCACGGCCTGGCGCTCGGCCGCGATGTCCGGTTGTCGAGAGCGTGGATTGAAAACAGCATGTTATCTCTCCCTTAACTGAGCGCCTTCATCACCGCGCTGGCAATCGCCGCGGTGCCGTCCTTGCCGCCATATTCCATCGGCTTGATGCCGCTCGGCATAGGCCTTGTCGACCGCGCGCTCGATGCGCAGCGCGGCTTCCGCCGCCGGCGCATGATCGTGCTTGTCGGCCAGCCAGTCGAGCATCATCGCCGCCGATAAAATCATCGCGGTCGGATTGGCCTTGCCCTGGCCCATGATGTCGGGCGCGGTGCCGTGGCAGGGCTGGAACACCGCGTGCTTGTCGCCGATATCGGCCGAGGGCGCGATGCCGAGCCCGCCGATCAGCCCGGCGGCGAGATCGGAGAGAATGTCGCCGAACATGTTCTCCATCACCATGACGTCGAAATCCCACGGCTTCTTCACCATCATCGCGGCGCAGGCGTCGACATAGAGCATGTCGGTTTTGACGTCCGGGAATTTCGTCTTTGCGCTCGGCGAAGATGTCGCGCTGCCAGTTGAAGGCCTTGAACACATTGGCCTTGTCGACCAGCGTCAGGCGGCCGGGCTTGCCGCGCTTCTTGCGCCGCTCGGCGAGCTGCAGCGAGAAGTCGAACAGCCGTTCGGTGGTCTTGCGCGTCACCACCAGCGTCTCGCGCGCCTCGTCATGGGTGGTGACGCCCTTGCCCATCGAGGCGAACAGGCCTTCGGTCGACTCGCGGATCAGCACGAAATCGATGCCGTGCTCTGTCGGCGCCGACGATCGGGCTCGGCACGCCCGGCACCAGCCGCGCCGGCCGCACGCCGGCATAAAGGTCGAAGATGAAGCGCAGCTCGACCTGCGGCATGATCTCGGTATTGTCGGGATAGCGCACGCTCGGCAGCCCGCAGGCGCCGAGCAGAATGGCGTCGGCCTCGCTCGCACAGCTTGATCGTTTTTTCCGACATCGATTTGCCGGTGGCGAGATATTCCTCGGCGCCGGCCGGCGCTTCGCTGAAGCGGAATTTCAGGCTCGGCGTGGTTGCCTCGATCTGGCGCAGGATATCGAGCGTCGGCGCCATCACCTCGTGGCCGATGCCGTCGCCGGGCAGCACGGCGATATGGAAGGCGGTGTTGGCGGACATGGCTGGTTCCGGGGTGGCGTTGCGGGACGGCAGGCGCGCTAATGAATACGTCCGCGCGCCTCGGCGCAAGGGAGCAAGCGATGCCTCGGTTTTCGGCTCCATCTGGGCTATCTGTTCACCGACCGCCCGCTGCTTGCAGCGCATCGACGCCGCGGCCGCTGCGGGCTTCAAGGCGATCGAGTGCCATTTCCCGCATGACGTGCCGGCCGCACAGTTCAAGGCGCCGCCGAGCGCAACAAGCTCAGCGTGCTCGGCATCAATACGCCGCCCGGCGACGCGACGGCGAATTCGGCCTTGCCGCCGTGCCGGGCCGCGAGAAGGACTGGGAAGCTTCTGTTCGCGCGAGGCGCTCGACTACGTCGACCGGCCGTCGGCGGCAGCGCGATCCATTGCCTCGCCGGCAAGGTCGATCCGGGCGAGCGGCCGGCGGCGGAGAAGGTGTTCGTCGAAAATCTGAAGCGCGCCGCCGATCTGGCCGCCGCCAACAACATCAAGCTGCTGATCGAGCCGATCAACCGCGCGCGACCTGCCGAATTATTTTCTCAACCAGGTCGAGCATGCCGCCGATATCATCGCCAAGGTCGGCAAGCCCAACCTGCGCATGCAGTTCGATTTCTATCATGTGCAGATCGTCGGCGGCGATCTGATCGACCGGTTGGAGAAATATCTGCCGATGATCGGGCATCTGCAATGCTCGCAGGTGCCGGTCGCGGCACGAGCCGGACGAGGCGGCGAGATCAACTATCCCTTTCGTGTTCGAGGAGATCGACCGGCTCGGCTACAAAGGCTGGATCGGCGCCGAATACCGGCCGCGCGGGCGCACCGAGGATGGCCTGGGCTGGGGCAAGGCCTACGGCCTTCTTCCAGGCGTTAGTTCCCGATTAACCATCAAACTTCTTGAAAACCCTCAATTTTCCGCTTTGCGCCGGCCGCCCGCATTGCTAAATTAGCGGCATGTGGGGACGCGCAAAAAAGCCGAGACCGAGCGCCGGCAAGCCGAGCCGCCAGGCCGCTCAAGGACGCGGTGCGCGAGGCGCGCATCGAGGCGGCCGAGCGCTCGGCCGTGGTGGTCGATCTGCGCGACGCCGAGGTGGCGCGGCTCGAACTGCTCAACGAGGCGCTCGATCCGCTGTTCAAGGATATTCCCAAAGAGGTCGATCTGTTCGACCGCGGCGTCAGCAAAGGCGACGTGCCGCGGCTGTGGGTCGACGTCATCGCGCATGTCGAGATGGGCCGCGACAAGCGGCAATACCGTTTCGTGCAGGACACCCGCTACGGCCGCGCGGTGCTGGCGGAATCCTACGAGGTTACCGAGATCGTGCAGGCGGTCACGCGCTATGTGGCGCGCCGGCTGGTCGAGCGCGAGCGCGCGCTCGGCGACGACACGCACGTCGCTGAAGATGATCGAACACGATGCAGCGGCGCGCCCGGCTGCGTGCGTTCCGCGCCTTCTGCTATGGCGTGATCGGCGCCGTGGTCGTGCTGGTGGCGATTGCCTTGCTCACCGCGCCGCGCCCTTAGCCTAAAAGCTTCAACTGCCGCTGCTGCATCACCGTGCCGGCGGAACTGATGCCGCGCGAGATCATTTCGCAGCGCCAGGCGCCGGGCGCGCCGTCGATGGCGTAGAGATTATAGGCGGCGGCCGTCCTTGGCGAGTGCCCGGCGCGGCCGAGGCCGAGGGCACGCCGACCGCCGGCACGCGCGCGCCGTTCGGGCCGGCGAGCCAGTTGAGCATGTGCAGATGGTCGTGGCCGTGCAGCACCAGCTCGGCGCCGTGCGCGGCGATGACGCGCAGAAATTCGGCCGAGTCGTCCATGCGCTTGCTGGCTGGCCGCGGGCTGACCGGCGGATGGTGGATCAGCACGACGCGGAACAGCGACTCGTGCGCAAGCGCAGCCAGCATGTCGGCGAACCGCTTAAGTTGCGCAGCGCCGAGCCGGCCGGTCGCCATGAACAGCGGCGTCGGCATCGCGGTCGACAGCCCGATCAAGGCCAGTGGTCCGCGCCGGCGCAGATAAGGAAAGCCGGCGGCGCCGTCGTCGGCGCTCATATAGGGCGCCCATGCCGGCGCATAGCGGACAGCCTTGGGCACATAGGCATCGTGATTGCCGGGAACGAAGCTGACGTCGCGCAACGCGCCCAGGTTTTGCAGCCATTTGCGCCCGCGCTCGAATTCCTGTTCCAGCGCGATATTGGCGATATCGCCGGTGACGGCGATGTGGTCGGGCACCTGCATGCGCAGGTCGGCGACGATCTTGGCCAGCACGGCGGATCGTGGATGAAGCGGCGGCTGCGCTGCCAGTTGATATAGCCGGTCACCCGCTTGCCGATCAGTTCGCTCCAGCGCGGCTGGGGCAGCGGCGCCAGATGCGGGTCGGACAGATGGGCGAGGGTGAAGGCCATCGCTTACGGGCGTAGCGGCTCACGAACTCCCGATCAATATGCCGGCGACGAAGACCAGCACGCCGCCGACCACCACCTGGAACGTCGCCCGCAGCAACGGCGTATCCATATAGTGGTGGCGAATCCAGGAAATCACCGCCAGCTCGACCGCGACCACGCCGATCGACACCGCCGTCGCGATGTGAAAATGCGGAATGAGATAAGGCAGCGTGTGGCCGAGCCCGCCGATGGCGGTCATGCCGCCGGTGACGATGCCGCGGATCACCGGCGAGCCGCGGCCGGTGAGCGAGCCGTCGTCGGACAGCGCCTCGGCGAAGGCCATGGAAATGCCGGCGCCGACCGAGGCCGCCATGCCGACCAGGAACGTCGCCCAGGTGTTGTGGGTGGCGAAGGCCGCGGCAAACAACGGCGCCAGCGTCGAGACCGAGCCGTCCATCAGCCCGGCCAGCCCCGGCTGCACGTATTGCAGCATGAACACGCGCTTGGACGTTGCGTCTTCTTTTTCGCGCGCGCCTTTGGTGAGGATCTGCTCGGTAAGCTTGTGCGCCAGCGATTTCATGGCCGGCCTCGGCTTCGGCCAGTTCGATCAGAAGTTTGCGCACCGAAACGTCGCGCGCGGTTTCCGCCGCCTTGCGATAGAAGCGCTCGGCTTCGAATTCCATGTTCTCGGCGTGCTTGCGCGCGGCATCGAGGCCGAGCGGCCGCATCAGCCAGAGCGGCGAGGCCTTGTGGTGGATGAAGCCTTTGACGTCCTGGCGGCGGATCAGCGGCAGATAGTCGCCGAATTTCTGCTGGTAGAGGTCGAACAGCATGGTGCGGTGGGTGACCTCCTCCTCCGCCATCTCGTCGAATACCTTGGCGGAGGCGGGAAACTGCTCGCGCAGGCCTTCGGCGAAGCCGCGGTAGATGCGGCTGTCCTCGTCCTCGTTGGTGATGGCCAGCGCCAGCACTTCCTGTTCGGTCAGGTCGGAAAATTGTTTCACGGGGTGCGCCTCGTCGCCGGCTGAAGCCGCTTTCTATATATTAGAACACTTCTAAACTGAAAAGGGTATGGTTTGCCGCCGCTGCTGTTAACAAGTCGCGTTCAATGAGGAGGGCCCGTTTGCAACGCCTGCGCCGCGCGCTTGAGCCGCTGATCCGGCGGCTGCTGCATTTCTACTGGCGCTTCTCGCGCGCCGCGACCTTGGGCGCGCGCGCCATGGTGATCGACGGCGCGGGGCGCATTTTCCTGATCAAGCATTCCTATGTGGACGGCTGGCATTTGCCGGGCGGCGGCGTCGAGACCGGCGAGAGCTTTCTTGACGCGCTGGCGCGCGAACTGGCCGAGGAGGGCAATATCCTGATGACCGCGCCGCCGGCGCTGCACGGCATTTTCTTCAACAAGCGGGCGTCGCGGCGCGACCACGTCGCGCTCTACATCGTGCGCGAATTCCGCCAGGACGTTGCCGCCGGTGCCCAACCATGAAATCGTCGCGCATGGCTTTTTTGCGCCGGACACGTTGCCGGACGGCACGACGCCGCGCCACCCGCGCCCGCGTCGCCGAGGTGTTCGAGGGCGTGGCGGTGAGCGAGGTGTGGTGAGAGGCTTCTGGTAGGGTGATCATATGCTGCGCCCGGCCTGGGCTCACAGCGGTGGATAGGCGGCCTGCCAATTCGAAAGAAGAGGTGGGGTTGCCTGAAACGGTAAGTCCACCGGGGGCGAGGCGGAGCAAACCTAACAAACACCGCGCGCGGGACGCCTTGGGTTTGGCGGACTTGCGGTTATCGGACTTCGACAAGCCTCGGTGTCGCGAGGCGTCGAGGCCCGCGGGTCCTCCGGGGCCCCTTGGCGTCCCGCGCGCCCTCGGTTCTTTTCGGGGGCGGCGGTCTGGACTACGGCCTGCCCGGGGCCGGTAAAGAATACGGGCGGCGGAGCGTTGGCTATTTGAAAATTGAATCGGGGAGAGGGCGTGCGCAACACACTCGGTGTCGTCCCCGCGCAGGCGGGGACCCATACGCCGTGCTGCATCCGTATCCTGAAGTAGGAGTCGTTTATGTTTTCTACTTTGCCCACGTTTGAAAGACGGGGGTTATGGGTCCCCGCCTGCGCGGGGACGACAGATAGATGCTACTTAAACCTTCCACGATCGTGCGGCGCGGCGAAGTCGAGTTGCGGGCCAACCGGCACGATGCCGGTCGGATTCACCTGGCGCTGGCTGAAATAATAGTGCCGCTTGATCTGTTCGAGGCTCACGGTCTCGGCCACGCCCGGCACCTGGTAGAGATCGCGCACATAATTCGACAGGTTCGGATATTCGTAGATGTGCCGCCAGTTGCACTTGAAGTGCGAATAATAGACGGCGTCGAAGCGGATCAGCGTCGGAAACAGCCGCCAGTCGGCCTCGGTAATGGTGTTGCCGGCCAGATAGCGATGCTGCGACAGCATCTGCTCGATCTCGTCGAGCGTGTCGAACACGTTGCGGAATGCCGCTTCGTAGGCCGGCTGCGTGGTGGCGAAGCCTGAGCGATAAACGCCGTTATTGATGTTCGGGTAGACCATCTCGTTGAGCTTATCGATCTGAGGGCGCAATTTTTCCGGATAATAATCGGTGTGGACATTGGTGAAGGCGTCGAACGCCGAATTGAGCATGCGGATGATTTCCGGCGACTCGTTATTGACGATCGTCTTGCGCTTCTTGTCCCACAGCACCGGCACGCTGACGCGGCCGGAATATTTCGGATCGGCGAGCAGATAGATTTCGGACAACTTGCTCTTGCCGTTGACGTCGTCGCCGGTCGAGCCTTCTTCCTTGTTGAAGGTCCAGCCGTCCTTGAGCATGTCGGGCGAAACGATCGACATCGAAATCACGTTCTCGAGCGCCTTGAGCTTGCGGAAGATGACGGTGCGGTGCGCCCAGGGGCAGGCGAGCGAAACGTAGAGATGATAGCGGCCGGCCGCGGCCTCAAACCCGCCTTCGCCGGTTGGGCCGGGACTGCCGTCCGGGGTGACCCAATTGCGGAAGCGCGGGGTCGGCCGGATGAAATGGCCGTCCTTGGTGCGCAATCCGTCTTCCTGCCACACGCCGTCAACCAGAAGTCCCATGCTCGCAATCTCCAGCTTTACCGTCTTTATCTAGGCAATTAAGGCCCGAAACGCCACCGGCAATGGACCGGAGTAGGCCCAGATGCTAATCGGCTCGCCATGAGCGAACTTGCGCTGACAATCCTGGCCGAGACGGCCGACGACGCGGCGGCGATCGAACGGCTGCATGAGCGCACGTTCGGTCCCGGCCGCTATGCGCGCAGCGCTTTCCGCATCCGCGAGGGCCGCGGGCATGTGCTCGATCTGTCGTTCACCGCGCGCATCGGATCGCTGCTGGTCGGTTCGGTGCGGCTGACGCCGATCTGCATCGGCGAGACGCCGGCGCTGCTGCTGGGGCCGCTCACGGTCGAGCCGCCGTTTCGCAAGCGCGGCGTCGGCAGCGCGCTGATCAAACGCGCGTTGAAGGACGCCAAAGCGGCCGGACATAAATTGGTGGTGCTGGTCGGCGACGAACCGATCTACGGCAAGTACGGCTTCAGGCTCATCCCGAAGGGCCTGGTGAAAATGCCGGGGCCGGTCGATCCGGCGCGGCTATTGGTAGCGGAGTTTCAGGCCGGCGCGTTCGAGGGTGTATCGGGTCTCGTCAGACCGGATTGGGAACGCGCATGATCCCGAAAAGTGGGAACCGGTTTTCGGATAAGATCATGCGCAAAAATAAAGAAGTTTAACGTCCCTCTCTCGCCCACGTCGCCGCCAGCGAACCGACCAGCAGCAACAGCCCGATCAGACCCGGCAAAGATCGGCAACACGCCGATGCCGCGCACGACGCTCAGGTCGCGCATCTTCAGGCCGATCCAGTCGTCGCCCTTGAACGTCGTCGAGGTGCGCACCGCAACGACGCGCGGCACGTCGAGGCTGTTGCCGTCGGCCAGCCGCCGCGCATCGCCGCCGGTCGCATCGCTGAGCGCGCGCAGCACGTCGGTGGTCGAGGTCACTTGCGCGAATTCGCGCGGATTGGCCGGCCCGACATTGGCGAGCGCGGTGAGCTTGCCGTCGGTCGCGCGCCAGAGGCCAAGCTCGTTCGACGTCACCGCCGAGCGCCACAGGCCGGGCTCGACCGGCTGCAGATTCAGCGTGCGGTTGGCGCCTGAGGGCGAGGTGAGCGTCACCTCGTTGACGCTGTCGGCCATGGTCTGGCGCTGCATCGGTGATGTTGCGGCCCTGCACGATCAGGCGCAGCGCTTCTTCTTCGAGTTCCGGCTGCTTCATCAGCCAATGCGACAGCCGCCGCAGCAGATCGAGGTGCGGGCCGCCGCCTTCGTAGCCACGCGCCCATAGCCAGATCTGATCCGACAGCAGCAACGCCACGCGGCCTTCGCCGGCGTGCGCCAGCACCAAAAGCGGCTTGCCGTCGGGACCCTGCATCACATTGGTGCCGTTGCTCCGCTTGATGTCGACCAGCCGGAACAATTGGCTCCAATGCGGCGGATCGCTCTGCGAGCCTTCCAGCGCGCGGGTGACCGGATGACGTTTTCCCGCTTCGGTGAGCGTTGCGCGGAACGGCTGCTCGGTGACGTCGCCGGAAGGCTCCGCCGGCAGGATCGCATCGAGCGGCGTGCGCCAGATGCTGGTTGGGCTGGCGTAATCCGGACCGGCGGCGATCAGCACGGCGCCGCCGTCGCGCACGTATTTCGCGATGTTGTCGAAATAGATCATCGGCAGCACGCCCTGCCGGGCGTAGCGGTCGAAGATGATGAGCTGGAATTCCGAGATTTTCTGCTGAAACAGCTCGCGGGTCGGAAATGCGATCAGCGACAGTTCGTTGATCGGCGTGCCGTCCTGCTTTTCCGGCGGGCGCAGAATGGTGAAATGCACCAGATCGACCGAGGCATCCGACTTGAGCAGATTGCGCCAGGTGCGCTCGCCGGAATGCGGCTCGCCCGATACCAGCAGCACGCGCAGCTTGTCGCGCACGCCGTCGATCGAAACCACCGCGCGATTGTTGACTTGCGTTAGTTCGCCATCGAGCGGCGAGGCCTCGACCTCGACGATGTTCTGCCCGGCATGCGGGATCGGCACATTGACCTTGACGTCGGCGCCGACCGCGACGGTGCGCTGTTCCAACACGTCGCCGTCGCGCCGAACGGTGACTTGCGCGGTGCCGGCCTTGACGCCCTGATCCTCGACGCGGAAGCCGATGGTCTGCGATTGCCCGACGATGCCGAAGCGCGGCGTCTGCGTGAGCACGACACGGCGGTCGATCTCGTCCTTGTGGCCGGTGATCAGCGCGTGCAGCGGCGCGGCAAAGCCGAAGCGCAGAGGCGTCGGCCGGCACGTCGTGCACGCGGCCGTCGGTGATCAGAATGGCGCCGGCGACGCGGTCGGGCGGCACGTCGGCCAGCGTCGCGGACAGCGCCGAAAACAGCCGCGTGCCGTCGGTTTCGCCGTCGGCCTCGCCCGCTTCGGCGACGCGCACTTCCAGGCCGGGAATGCGCTTGAGCCGCTCGACCAGCGTCGCGCGCGCGGCTTCGGTCTGGGCGTTGCGGTCGCCGAAATTCTGGCTCGGGCTCTTGTCGACGATGACGGCGGCGACCGAGGGGATCGGGTCGCGATCCTCGCGCGTCAGCGACGGATTGGCCAGCGCCAGCACCATCAGCGCCAGCGCCAAGGCCCGCATCGGCGCGCCGCGGCTGCGCGCCAGCAGCAACAGCGCCGAAATCAGCGCGGCCACGCCGAACGCCGCCCAGACGACATAGTCGGGCACCAGCGGAGCGAATGAGACGCCGAGGTTCAATTCGAACTCCTACTGTCCCAGCCGCTCGAGCAGCGCCGGGATATGCACCTGGTCGGCCTTGTAGTTGCCGGTGAGCGCGTACATCACGATGTTGACGCCGGCGCGGAAGGCGAATTCGCGCTGGCGCGGCTCGCCCGGCACCAGCGGCAGCATCGGCTGGCCATCCGGGCGCATGGCCCAGGCGCCGGCCAAATCGTTCGACGTGATCAGGATCGACGATACGCCGTCGCCGGCGCGCGCCGGCTTGTTGGCGTCTTCCTCGGTTTCCGCCGGCAGCGCCTCGACCCAGAGCTGGCCGTTGGTGAAGCGGCCGGGGAAGTCGTGCAGCAGGAAGAAGGTCTTGGTCAGCACGTGATCGCGCGGCACCGGCTCGAGCTCGGGGATGTCGAGCGAGGACAGGATCGAGCGCAGCGCCACCATGCCGGGCCCCTGCATTTCGCCGCCGGGTCCGGGCGGCGCGTCGACCGCGTCGCGGGTATCGAACAGGACGGTGCCGCCGCGCTTCATGTAGGTGTCGATGCGGTCGAGCGCGGGTTGCGAAGGTTTCGGCGCGTTGGCCGACACCGGCCAATAGATCAGCGGGAAAGAAGGCGAGTTCGTCGCGCGCCGGATCGAGGCCGATCGGCTCGCCGGCTTCCAGCGCGGTGCGTTGCGCCAGGAACAGCGTGAGGCCTTGCAAGCCGGCCTTGCTGACGGCGTCGACGTCGGCATCGCCGGTGATGATGTAGGCGAGATGCGGTTGCGATCGTCGCCTTCATGGCGAAGTCTTGTTCTTGCGCGGACGGCTGCGGCGGCTGTTGCTGCGCCGATTGCGCCTGCGCCGGATGCTGCATCGACAGCGCGCCCAGCAGGCCGCCGCCAGCAACGCCGTCGCCACGCGCCGGCGCGGCAGCATGCTGGCAAAGCCGCCGGAAAGCGCGATCACCACCAGCGCATCGAGCACCAGCAGCGCGAGCGCGCGCGAGGAAGATCGGCCCGCGCAAATCGAGCGGCTCGCCATGGCGATAGACATCGAGGCGCGCATTGAGCGGCGAGAAATCGAGCGGCGCCGGCCGGTCGCTGGGCGTCAGCGTATTGACCGCGACCAGCCCTTCCGGCGGCCCGTAGAAGCCGGGCGGATGATCGGCATTGGCGCGGGCGTTGAAATTGGCCGGGATCGGGCGGGCGGTCGGCGGCGGCGATGAGAAGGCGCCGAAGCCGTCGAGCACGCGGGTCGGCGGCACGGCCTGGTTGGCGCGGCTGCCGGCGCCGCTGGCCTCGCCGGCATTTTCGCTTCGGCGGCTCGCGGTCGATCCCGCCAGCGCGACGATGCGCTTGAGCATGTCGACGAAGGTTCCCGACAGCGGCAGGTCCGACCAGCGGGTGTCGGCCGTCACGTGGAACAGCACCAGCAGCCCCTTGCCGAAGCGCTGGGCGGTGACCAGCGGCGTGCCGTCGGCGAGCGTCGCCCAGGTGCGGTCGGTGAGCTGCGAATCCGGCTCCGCCAGCACCTGGCGGGTGACGGTGACGTCGTTCGGCACCGCCATGCCGGCGAACGGGCCTTCGCGCGCGAAGCCGGCGAGTTGTTGCGGCTTTTCCCAGCTCAGGCTGCCGCCCAGGATACGGCCGCCGCGGCGCAGTTTCACCGGCACCAGGTCGTCGTCGGTGGCGCCGGCGAGATGCGGCCCGGCGAAGCGCACCAGCACGCCGCCATTGTCGATCCACTTGTTCAGGCTGTCGCGCGCCTCGGCGACATTGCCGACATCGGCGAGGATCAGCATCGGCAGATGCTGATCGAGGAAACGCTTCACCGCTTCCGCCGGCGCCGACGCCTTCGGCGAGGCGGACATCGGCGAACGGATTGAGCGCGCGCTGAGAGGTAATAGGTCGCGCCGATCAGCGGCTGCGAGCGGTCGGCGGCCGAGCCGGACACGACGCCGACGGTGCGCCGGCGCCAGCGCTTGTCGAGCAGTTGCACGGCGCCGGCCGAGCGCTCGCCGGCGATCTCCAGCCGCGCCACGTCGTTGCTGATTTCGACCGGCAGATCGATCACCGCGTCGGCTTCGCGCGCGTCCGGATTTGAACGCGAACGGCGCCTCGCCGAGCGGCAGACCCTTGAGGTCGATGGCGTTCACGAAACCGTTGTCGGCGCTGCCGGTCTGCGCGCGCAGAACTTTCACCGTCAGCGCGCCGGCCGCGTTGTCGGCGGCGGCAAGCGCATGCGGGATGGGCAAGGCCGCCCGCGACCACGGTGAGCGGATGGCTGCCGATGATGCGCTTCAAGCCGGCGATGAATTCGCCACCCTTGCCGAGATCGACATTGTCCGAGAGCCAGATGATTTCGACGTCCGGCGCGCTGGCGAGGAAGCGGCCGATCAGCGGCAGCGCCTCGGTGCGGTCGACGGTATAGGGCTTTGGCTTGAGTTGCTTGATCTGCACGCGCGCGGCGCCGGCGACCTGCAGGGAAATATCGCGCGCGGTTTCCGACAGCGGCAGCACGGCGACGCCGCGATTGTCGGCTTCGGCGCGCGCGAGCAATTCGTCGGCGGTGCGCAGCCGCGCGTCCCATGACGCCGCCGCGCCCCAGCCGTCGTCGAGCATGACCAGCAGCGGCGCGGCGCGGCTCGAGGTGGCGAGCGGCGGATTCCACAACGGCCCGGCGGCCGCGATGATGACCAGCGCGGCCAGCGTCAGCCGCAGCAGGACGAGCCACCAGGGCGTGCGCGAGGGCGTTTCCTCCTTGGGCGCGATCTCGAACAGCAGCCGGGTGGGCGGGAAATTGATGCGGCGCGGACGCGGCGGCACCAGCCGCAACAGCCACCACAAGACCGGCAGGCTGAGCAGGCCGAGCAGCACCAGCGGCTGGGCGAAGCCGAGCGGCAAAGTACCGAACAAGCCGATCACGCCACTCTCCCGGGTTGCGCCGGCGCGTAGCGGCTGCTCACGGACGTCGTTTGCATATGGGTGCCCATGCGCGAATGCAGCACGAGCAGCAATTCGCTGGCCGGCCGGTCGGTGCGGTGGATGGCGAAGCTCCAGCCCAGCCGGTCGGTCTCGGCGCGGATTTGCGCGCGATGGCGCGCCACCAGGCCCTGATAGTCGTTGCGCCAGGTTTCGGCGCGGCCGGCGGTGACGGAGCCGGCGCCTTCCGGTTCGATGAATTCGACGCGGCCCGAATAGGGGAAGCTTTCCTCGGCCGGATCGACGATCTGCACCACGTGGCCGTGCGCGCCGGTGGCCGAGAGCTGGGCGATGGTTTGCTGCACCTCGCCGATCGGGCTCCACAGATCGGACAGCATCACGATCTCGGAGAGCGGCGAGGGCGCAAACGACAGCGGCAGGCTGGCGCGCTCCGACGGATCGTGCAGGATCGCCTGCGCCATTTTTTCGATCACGTTGCGGCTGGCGGTTGGGCGCAGCAGGCCGGGAATGCCGACCCGCTCGCCGCCCTGCACCAGCACTTCGGCCAGCGCAAAGGCCACCACCAGCGCACGCTCAAGCTTGCTGTCGGTGACCAGCGCGGAGGCAAAGGCCATCGAGGGCGAGCGGTCGGGCCAGATCCAGACCGTGTGCGAGGCTTCCCATTCGCGCTCGCGCACATAGAGATGGTCGTCGCGCGCCGAGCGCCGCCAGTCGACGTTGGACGCGGGCTCGCCCGACATGAAGCGGCGGTATTGCCAGAAATTCTCGCCCGGGCCGGCGCGGCGGCGGCCGTGCAGGCCGTGAATGACGGTGGCGGCGACCCGGCGCGCTTCGAGGATGAGCCGCGGCATGGCATCGGCGAGCGTGCGGCCGCTGCCGGTTGCCTGCCGTACCGCGCTGGCCTCGATGTCGCTGAGCCTCGGCTCGGCCATCGTGATTATCCGATGCGCGTTTTCAGCCGCCCGATCACGTTCGGAATGGTTTCGCCTTCCGCGCGGGCGGCGAAGGTCAGCGCCATGCGGTGCTTGAGCACGGGCTCGGCCAGTTCGAGCACGTCGTCGACCGACGGCGCGAAGCGGCCTTCGAGCAGTGCGCGGGCGCGCACCGCCAGCATCAAGCGCCTGGCTGGCGCGCGGGCCCGGGCCCCAGGAGATCAGTTTGCCGATGTCGCCGGCTTCCGGGCCGGGACGCGCCGAGCGCACCAGCGTCAGGATCGCTTCGACCACGGACTCGCCGACCGGCAGCCGGCGCACCAGCCGCTGCGCGGCGATCAGATCGTCCGCCGTCATCGCCGGCTTGGCGCGCGCTTCCTCCGCGCCGGTGGTGTCGAACAGAATTTTGCGCTCGGCGGCGAGGTCCGGATAGTCGACGTCGACTTCCATCAGGAAGCGGTCGAGCTGCGCTTCGGGCAGCGGATAGGTGCCTTCCTGCTCCAGCGGGTTTTGCGTCGCCAGCACGTGGAAGGGCTTGCGGCAGATCGTGGCGGGCGCCGGCGACCGTCACATGCTGCTCCTGCATGGCTTGCAGCAGCGCCGATTGGGTGCGCGGCGAGGCGCGGTTGATTTCGTCGGCCATCAGCAATTGCGCGAACACCGGGTCCGGCGATGAAACGGAAGCTGCGTTTGCCGCCGGCGCTTTCCTCCAGCACCTCGGTGCCGAGAATGTCCGACGGCATCAGGTCGGGCGTGAATTGCACGCGCCTGGCGTCGAGGCCGAGCAGCGATGCCCATGGTCTCGACCAGCTTGGTCTTGGCGAGGCCGGGCACGCCGACCAGCAGCGCATGGCCGCCGGACAGCACGGTGACCAGCGCGCGCTCGACCACGATGTCCTGGCCGAAGATCACCGCGCCGATGGCGGCCTTGGCGGCGCGCACATGGGCGGCGGTCGATTCCGCCGCGCGCACGATCATATCTTCCAGCTTTTCAAGGCTTTCGCCGCTTGCCGACGCCATGATCTCTGCTTCCTTTCGTCGCCCGCTTTGGGCCGTCTGCCGGTGCTATGCAACAAACGCACCAGAGCGGATTTCGCTGCGCTATCAGGGCCGAATCTGCCTCATTCTTCGGGCAAGCTTACGCTATCTTCCGCCGCCTGACCGGGTCGAGTCACAAAGTTGCGAACAGGCGCGAGGCGGCCTGATTATCGTAGGGAAAACAATGGCGAAGGCAGGGCAGGGTCGGGCTGGAAGGGATCGCGGCGGCGCTGCCGCGCGAAGCCAAGGGGCTGCCGCCGGTTCATCTGTGGAATCCGCCGTTTTGCGGCGATATCGACATGCGAATCGCCGCTGACGGAACATGGTTCTACCAGAAGACCCCGATCGGGCGGCCGGCTTTGGTCAAGCTTTTCGCCTCGGTTCTGAAGCGCGAGGGCGACAAGTATTTCCTGGTCACGCCGGTGGAGAAGGTCGGCTTAATCGTCGAAGACGCGCCGTTCCTCGCCGTCGAGCTTGGCGGTCGAGCGATCGATGCTCGCGGGCAAGTTCTGCAAGCTTTCTAGCGACCAATGTCGACGACTGGGTCGATGCCGGTCCGGGCCATGCGCTGCGCTTCGAGCCGGAGGCGACCGGCGGGCTCAAACCCTATCTGCATGTCCGCCGCGATCTGTGGGCCAAGGTGACGCGCGCGCTGTTCTACGATCTGGTCGAACTCGGCGAGGAGCGCGTGGTCGACGGCAAGGCGATGTTCGGCGTCGCCTCGGGCGGAGAATTCTTCGCCATGGCGGAAGCCAGCGCCGTGCGGGAGTTCGCCTGATGGACGCAAGCGTGCCGCCCTTTCGGCGGCCGAATTTTTCGCGCGCGCGCGCGCGCGGCTCACGCTCGACGTGCCGGCCGGCATCGACGATCCCAACGTCACGCCGGCGCGCGGCGATCACGACGCCGATCCGGTGATGAAGAAAATCGCCGAGGTGCGGCCGATCCGCCCGGCCGCGGTGCTGGTGCCGATCGTCGATCATCCCGAGCCGACGGTGCTGCTGACGCAGCGCGCGCAGCATTTGCCCAATCATCCGGGCCAGATTTCGTTTCCCGGCGGCAAGATCGAAAAGGGCGACGCCAGCCCGCTCGCCGCGGCGCTGCGCGAGACGGAGGAAGAAATCGGCCTCGATCGCGGCGCTGTCGAGCCGCTCGGCTATCTCGATCTTTACATGACCACGCTCGGCTATCGCATCGTGCCGGTGATCGCGCGCGTCAAGCCCGGCTTTGCGCTCAAGCTCAACGCCAGCGAAGTCGACGCCGCGTTCGAGGTGCCGCTCGCTTTCCTGATGGATCAGGCTAACGTGCAGCGCCATTCGCGCGACTGGCAGGGCATGACGCGGCACTATTACGCCATCACCTTCGGCGAGCGCTACATTTGGGGCGTGACCGCTGGTATCCTGCGCAATCTGCACGAACGGATTTATCGATGATCCGCGCTCGCGCTTCCTCTCTTATCCCTCCCCCGAAGGGGGAGGGTGGTCGGCGCAGCCGACCGGGTGGGGGATGATCAACTAAAGCCACCGCCGTCCGAGCTGTCATCCCGCGCTTCGCCGGACCCGTTGGCTCGCGGCCACCCTCCCCTTGCAGGGGAGGGATGGAGAAACCATGATCCGCCCGGTCTTCACCGAAGTCGTCCTGTTCCTGCGCCGTTCGTGCTCTACGTCGTTTTCTGCTGGCGACCCAGGCCGGCGTGCTGATCCGAATTCTGGCCGACTGCGCGCATCGCCTGGCTTGCCATCGCCGCGCTTTTGCTGGTGGTCGGCAGCTTCATCTATTTCGCCCATTTCACCGGCGCGCAGACCGGGCTCGACTTACGTGCCGGCGCATATGGAAAACGGCAAATTCGTACCGGGGACCGAGAAGTGACGCACGAGGCGCCACCTCCCGCAGCCTGTCCGGCGCGGCCTGGCTGACCGGCGGCGCGTTGCCGCGTCTGCTCGGCCGTGCTCGATCGCGACGGCGAGGAGGCGCGCGTGGTCGGCGGCGCGGTGCGCAACGCCTTGCTCGACATGCCGGTCACGGAAATCGACGTCGCCACCACGGCGCTGCCCGACGAGGTCGTCAAACGCGTCAGTGCCGCCGGTTTCAAGCCGGTGCCGACCGGCATCGAGCACGGCACCGTCACGGTGGTGATCGACAAGCAGCCATTTGAAGTGACCACGCTGCGCAAGGACATCGAGACCGACGGCCGCCACGCCAAGGTCGCCTTCGGCCGCGACTGGAAGACGGATGCCGAACGGCGCGATTTCACCATCAATGCGCTCTCGGTGACGCGCGACGGCACGGTCTACGACTATGCCGGCGGACTCGCCGATCTAGCCGCGCGCCGCGTGCGCTTCATCGGCGATCCGGCCAAGCGCATCGCGGAAGACTATCTGCGCATCCTGCGCTTCTTCCGTTTCCACGCCGCCTACGGCACCAGCGATCATCCTTACGCGGAGGGCATCGCCGCCTGCATCGCCGGCCGCGCCGGGCTTGATCTGCTCTCGCGCGAACGCGTGCGCATGGAGATGATGAAGTTGTTGGTGGCGCCGCACGCGGTGCCGACGCTGATCTCGATGGCCGATGCCGGTCTGCTGCTGCGCGTGCTCGGCGGCGTGGCCTATCTCGGCGCCTTCGAGAACATGGCGAAGGCGGAAGAGGCTGCCGGGCTGGCGGCCGATCCGGCACGCCGGCTGGGAGCGCTTGGCGTCGCTGTTTCTGAGGATGCCGAGCGGCTATGGCAGAAATTGCGGCTGACCAATGCCGAGCACGAGCGGCTTGTCTCGATGGGCGAGGGCTGGCGGCGGCGTTTCGCCGGCGGCGGGACAGCAGGCTGCGTCGCGCGCTGCTCTACCGGCTCAAGGCCGAGCGCTATACCGACCGCACGCTGCTGGCTTGGGCGCGCTCGCAAGGCTCCGCGCATGACGAGAGCTTGGCGCGCGCTGGTCGAGTTGCCGGAGCACTGGACCGTGCCGGTGTTTCCGCTCAAGGCCGTGGACTTCATGGCGCGCGGCGTCGAGAAGGGCCCGGCGCTCGGCGCTACGCTGAAAGCGGCAGAGGAGGCGTGGATCGCGGCGGAGTTTCCAAGCGACGCGCCGGCGCTCGATGCGATTGCGATCGCGGCTATGCAGTCGCCGGCGGCGGAGCCGCGAAAATAAAAAGCCCGGCCGTGCGGCCGGGCTTTCGTTTCGGATTAGTCGAAATCAGAACTTGTAGCTCAGGCGGCCAGTGACCGCGCTTTCGGTTTCTTTGACGTTGAGGTTGACCGGATTGATGCCGCCTCCGAGCGACTAGGTCCCGAAATCATAGTAGTTGTACTGGATACCCGCGATCCAATTGTTGGTCAGGGCGTATTCGACACCGCCGCCAATAGTCCAGCCCGTTTGCGTCGAGGTGTTCCAGCTTTGGATGAGGAGCTGCGTCTCTGCATACGAGAACCGCGTGAAGGCGGCACCGCCGGCGACGTACACGAGCGTTCGATTAAACCCGGCGTAGCCAAAACGGCCAGTAATTGAGCCGAGAACACTCTGCTTGGTGTTACAAACCGAGCCGACGGTCGTTGAGCACTGAGTGCTGGAATTGATGTTGAGTCCGTCGAGAGCGGCTTCAATGCCAAGGACCCACTGGCCCATCTGATAATTGTAGCCGACCTGCTCTTGAGCGCGCATCTGGCTTGGGCAGGCACTGAGCGCGTCCCCGCGCCGCCAGAAATGAAAAACCCCGGGCGCGGTGCCCGGGGCTTCTCGCTTTAAACGCCGGCTGCGCTTTGTATCAGAAGAGTTTGTAGTTCAACGCCGCCTTGATCAGGTGCTGCTTGTGCGTGACGTTGACCGGAAGGCCACCGAAGTTTTCGCTGTGGGTGCCGAAGTCCATGTAGTTGTACTCGAGCACGCCCGACCAGCGCGGATCGAACCGGTATTCGGCGCCGAGACCGCCGAGCCAGCCGACGCGCGTATCGCTGGCGCTGACGGTAAGGAGCCCCAGGATGTTGGCGTCGTACTTGTCGTGCGCCCAAGCAGCGCCGCCCTTCACGAACACCAGCATGTTGTTGCCGACAAGGCCGCCCAAGCGCGCCGCAGCCGTCGCCATCCAGTCGGTTTTGGTGCTGCAGGTGATGACCACCAGGCAGGGCGAACTGCCCTTGAGGCTGGACCAGGACCCGGTCCCTTCGAAACCGATCACGCCCCAGCCCATCTGATAGTTGTAGCCGGCTTGGACGCCGGCGAACGGGCCATTGATGTCGTGTGAGGAGACCGGAAGCGTGATGCCGCCGATCGAGATGTCGGATTCGATGGTGCCCCAACCGGCGCCGCCATGAATACCGGCGTAAAAACCGTTCCAGGTATAAGGAATAGCGGCAGGCGCCATTGCCTTCACCGGCATGTCCGCCGCCGCCGCCATTTGCACAAACACCAGACCGAACGCAGCCGCAAGCAAACCACTGTACTCTTATCCACCCCCGTTAAGCCACTGTTTACGAGGCGTGTTTCTTAGCGGCTTTTGAGTTCCGCTCAATGGCCGGCGAGGAACTTTCATCGCCATGCGAGCCATTGGCGCGGGAATCCTGTCGGGCTGTTGCAATCCGGCTACAGCCGGGACGGCTCCCGCTTAGCTAAGGTTGAGAAAATTCAGCGATCCTCTACCGCAGCGTGCAAGCGCCTGCGTAATGGCAGCGCCGATAACGCGCCGTTGGGGCGCTAGACCGTGCGCGGTGCGCAAGCCCCCGCGATTGCCGCGAGCCGGCGGTCGCCCGGTCAGAAGCGATAATTCGCGCCAAGGCGAATGACGTTGAAATTATTGCGCACGGCGGTGCAACTCAGGCGGCCGCAAACTTGCGACGTGTCGTAGAACAGATCGTCGAGATGGAAGTACAGATATTCGAGCTTCACCGACCAATGCTGCGGGACAATGGCGTATTCAACGCCGCCGCCCAGCGTCCAGCCGCCGCGCACTCCGGTCGCACTGGTGTTCGGCGCGAAAGCCGAACTCAATCCCGCGTTCAATTCACCATAGGCGAAACCGCCTGTGACATAGGGAAGCCATTTGCCGTAACGCGGGCCGATACGGCCGCGCGCGGTGCCGAACCAGTTCAGATTGGTATAGCAATTCGGCGTGCCGCAATTGAATCCGAACGGCGGAGGAATGGTCGTGGTCGTTCCCTTGGCGCCGGTAAACGAGAAATCGGTCTCCAGCCCGAACACCCAATTGCCGGTCTGCCAGTTGTAACCGAGCGTGCCGCCGCCGGCGACGCCATCGACGTTGAAAGCGGCGGTGCAAAAGGCGGACGTGTCGCAGTGCTGACCGCGGCCGAAGACATAGCCCGCGCTCGCACCGACATAGAAGCCGGTCCAATTGTACGATACGACAGCAGCCGGCGCCTTGACCGGAAGATCCGCGGCATAAGCGGCCTGCGTAACGCCGAGGCTGAGGGCAGCGGCGAGTAAACCTACGTTCTTGAAACGCATCGCCACAGGTTCCAGTTGGCTTCGATGACGATTATATCATCCGGCAGACGTCAAGCCTATCGTCACAGAATTGCATTTTGACGACAGCGGATTTTGCACAACTTCTCAGTGATTTAGTCGAGGCGCCGGGGATTTCCCGCTATAACGGCGCGGCATGTCCGTCCTTTCAGCTTTCAGCGACGTCTCGCTCTGGCAGCTCGCGCTGGTCGCGGGGGTTGCGCTCATTGCCTCCATCCTCGGCGGCGTATCGGGCTATGGCACCGGCGCGCTGATGCCGCTGGTGCTGGTGCCGCTGACCGGCGCCGAGGCGGTGGTGCCGATCATCGCGATCTCGGCGATGTTTTCCAATGCCAGCCGGCTCACCGCATTCCGCAGCTATGTCGACTGGCGGCGCGTGCGCATCGCGCTGATCGCCGCCGTGCCGACCTGCGTGCTCGGCGCCTGGGGCTATACCAGGCTAAGCAATGCCGGCGCCGCGCTGGTGATCGGCTCGATGCTCATTCTGAGCGTGCCGCTGCGGCGGCTGATGAAACATCACGGCGTTCATTTCGGCGACCGCGGCTTTGCGCTGGGCGCGTTCGGCTATGGCGTGGTGGTCGGCGGCACGGCGGGATCGGGCGTAATCCTGCTCTCGCTGCTGATGGCGGTTGGCTTAAGCGGCGCCGGCGTCATCGCGACCGACGCGGCGGTCTCGGTGGTGATCGGGATCGTGAAGATTTGCGTGTTCGGGCTCGCCGGCGTGATCACCGCGAAGGTCCTAGCCTTCGCGCTGTTGATCGGCATCATCGCGTTGCCCGGCGCGTTCCTCGCCAGAGCCTTTGTCGAGCGCATGCCGGTGCACGTGCATACCGCCATCCTCGACGTGGTGGTGCTGGTGGGTGGCGTGGTTTTTGTTTTCGGGGCGCTCAGGCACTGACGGCCGGATGCGCGTTCAACATTGCTGGATTGCGGCCTAGGGCCACTTCACCACAGGCGGCATCGACGACAAAATCGATTCCACATTGCCGCCGGTGCGCAGGCCGAAAATCGTGCCGCGGTCGTAGAGCAGATTGAATTCGACGTAGCGGCCGCGGCGCACCAGCTGCTGTTCGCGCTCGGCCTCGCTCCAGGGCGTCGTGAAATTTTTCCGCACCAGCTCAGGATAGACTTCGCAGGAAGGCGCGCCCGACTTCCTGCGTGAAAGCGAAGGCCGCGTCCCAATCGGCTTCGAGATAGTCGTAGAAAATTCCGCCGATGCCGCGCATTTCGTTGCGGTGCTTGAGGAAGAAATAGTCGTCGCACCATTTTTTGTATTTGCCGTAAAGCGCGACTTTCGCATGCGCGTCGCAGGCCGCCTTCATGCCGGCGTGGAAGGCGAGGGTGTCGGGATCGTTCTGCGTGCGGCGCGCATCGAGCACCGGTGTCAGGTCGGCGCCGCCGCCGAACCAGGCTTTGATGTTACAACAAAGCGCGTGTTCATGTGCGCGGCGGGGACGTGCGGATTATGCGGATGGGCGATGAGCGATATGCCGGAGGCCCAGAAGCGCGGATCGTTTTCGGCGCCGGGGATTTCCCTGCGGAATTCGGGCGCGAATTCGCCGTGCACGGTCGAGCAATGCACGCCGACCTTCTCGAACACGCGCCCGCGCATCAGCCCCGTCACGCCGCCGCCACCACCAAAGTCGGCTTTAGCCGGCTTTGGCACTTTTGAATTGCCGATCTCGGGCAAGCCCGAGATCGGTTGTGAACTGGAATGGTCGGTTCGCTGCCAAGGCGTGTGCACGAAACGGCCGGCCGGCTTGTCACCAAGCGGTGCCTTGGCCGACAGCGTATCCTCCAGCGCTTCGAGGCCGGCGCAGATATCGTTGCGCAATGTCTCGAACCAGACGCGCGCGCTTCTCTTGCGTTGCTCGAGCGTTTCGGTGGCGGATAGTACGGTCATCGGGCGCCGAGCTTAGCCAATTCGCATGCCCCCCGTCTGCCTCAGCGCTTCGCCGGCCACCAGTGCCACGGCCATCGCCACATTGAGTGAACGCAGGTCCTGGGCGATGGGAATTCGCAGCCGGACATCGGCCGCCTTATGGACGGCTTGCGGCACGCCGGCGCTTTCGCGGCCGAATAGCAGCACCTGGTCGTCCCCAAAAGCATGGTCGAGATAACCGGTCTCGGCAGCGGTGGTCAGCAATACCAGTCTCAGCCGTTCGGTCCGCCGCCAGTCCTCGAAGGCGGCAAACGAGCCGTGGCGGGTGATCGAGACCCGGTCCAGATAGTCCATGCCGGCGCGGCGAAAGGCGCGGTCGGTGACCGGGAAACCGGCCGGTTCGACGATATGCGCCTCGATTCCGAGGCAGGCACAGAGCCGCAGAATCGTTCCGGTATTTTGGGGAATGTCCGGCTCGTAGAGGGCGATCCGCATCCGCCGGCCCGTCGAATTTCTGGTTGTGCCAGGGAAAATCCGCTGTAGACGAATGGTTTATGCGACAAAAAGGGCGCTGCCGCGATAGCGGGCTTGCACTCGCACCGCAAGGGTGCCAATAAAACGCCACCGCTGCGCCGTCCTGCCTTTCGGAAGGATTGCCGCACGCGGTCCGCCCCGCCGCCATGGGACTTCGGTCTCGGGCTCCAGCCGCGGGCGGATGACCAAACCAGCCGGGGGAGAGGGTTTTAGACGTGGCAACCGTGTCTTCGGCGGAGCATTCGCGCCGCGACTTCCTCTACATCGCTACCGGCGCGGTCGGCGCGGTGGGCGCGGCCGCCGCCCTGGTGCCGCTGATCTCCCAGATGAACCCGGACGCCTCGACCATTGCTGCCGGCGCGCCGGTCGAAATCGATCTGGCGCCGATTGCCGACGGGCAGATCGTCAAGGTGTTCTGGCGCTCCAAGCCGATCTTCATCTTCCACCGCACCAAGAAGGAGATCGAGGAGGCGACCAGCGTCAACGTCGCGAGCCTGCCCGATCCCGCAGCCAGACTCGGAACGCGTCAAGCAGGGCCATGAGCAATGGCTGGTCGTGATCGGCATCTGCACCCATCTCGGCTGCATCCCGCTCGCGCACCAGGGCGAATATGACGGCTGGTTCTGCCCCTGCCACGGCTCGCAGTACGACACCGCGGGCCGCATCCGCAAAGGACCGGCGCCGAAAAACCTCTTCCTGCCGCCTTACGCCTTCCTCTCCGACACCAAGATCCGGATCGGCTGACCATGAGCGGACCTTCGACCTACCAGCCGACCAATCGCGCGATGCAATGGTTCGAGAAACGCCTGCCGATCGGCGGCCTGATCCATTCCTCGTTCGTCGCCTATCCGACGCCGCGCAACCTGAACTATTGGTGGACCTTCGGCGGCATTCTCTCGTTCATGCTCGCCGTACAGATCATCACCGGCATCGTGCTGGCGATGCATTACACCCCGCATGTCGACCTCGCCTTCAAGTCGGTCGAGATGATCATGCGCGACGTCAACTACGGCTGGCTGCTGCGCTACCTGCATGCCAACGGCGCGGCCATGTTCTTCCTGGCCGTCTACATCCACATGTTCCGCGGCATGTATTACGGCTCGTATAAAGAGCCGCGCGAGGTGCTCTGGATTCTCGGCGTCATTATCTATCTGCTTGATGATGGCGACCGGCTTCATGGGCTACGTGCTGGTCTGGGGCCAGATGAGCTTCTGGGCCGCGACCGTTATCACCAATTTGTTCTCCGCCATTCCCGGCGTCGGCGACAGCATCGTCACGTGGCTGTGGGGCGGCTACGCGGTCGGCAATCCGACTCTCAACCGCTTTTATTCGCTGCACTACCTGCTGCCCTTCGTGATCGCCGGCGTGGTGGTGCTGCATGTCTGGGCGCTGCACGTGGCGGGCCAGAACAATCCGGCCGGCATCGATCCGAAGTCGGACAAGGACACTGTGCCGTTCACGCCTTACGCGACGATCAAGGACGCCTTTGGCCTCGCCTGCTTCATGATCCTGTTTGCCTGGTTCGTGTTCTACATTCCGAATTATCTCGGCCATGCCGACAACTACATCCCGGCCAATCCGGCGGTGACGCCGCCGGAAATCGTGCCCGAATGGTACTACCTGCCGTTCTACGCCATCCTGCGCTCGATCCCGAACAAGCTGCTCGGCGTCTGCGCGCTGTTTGGCTCGATCGGCATCCTGGCTTTCCTGCCCTGGCTCGACACGTCGCCGGTGAAATCGGGCCGTTACCGGCCGATCTTCCGCCAGTTCTTCTGGCTGTTCGTGATCGCCTGTATCGGCCTTGGCTGGCTCGGCACCAAGCAGCCGGAAGGCATCTATGTGATCCTGGCGCGCATTCTGACCTTCTACTATTTCGCGTTCTTCATCATCGTGCTGCCGCTGCTCGGCATCTTCGAGAAAACCAAGCCGGTGCCGAATTCGATTTCGGAATCGGTTCTGGGCGGGCAGGCGTGATGGCCAAGACGATGAATAAGACCATGAACATGCAGCGCACCCTCGTCGCTCTCACGCTCGCAGGCTCGCTGGCCGCGCTCGCCATGCCGGCCTCGGCCGAGGAACAGCCTTCGCCGCCGCGCATCAAGTGGTCGTTCGCCGGCCCGTTCGGCAAATACGACGAGGCGCAGCTCCAGCGCGGCTTCAAGATTTACAAAGAGGTCTGCTCGAACTGCCATTCCATGGAAATGCTCACCTTCGGCAATCTCGCCGATGCCGGCGGCCCCGGATATTCCGAGGCGCAGGCCGAGGCGGTAGCGGCTGACTACAAGATCAAGGATCTCGACGATAAGGGCCAGCCGACCGAGCGCGCCGGGCGGGCCGCCGATCATTTCCCAACGCCGTTCGCCAACACGATGGCGGCGGCAGCGACCTATGGCGTCGCGCCGCCCGACATGTCGACGCTGGCCAAGGCGCGCAGCTATTCGCGCGGATTCCCCTGGTTCGTCTTCGACGCCTTCACACAATATCAGGAGCAGGGGCCGGACTACATTGCCGCCTATATCAGCGGCTACAAAGACCCGCCGAAGGACTTCAAGTTGCCTGACGGCGGCCACTACAACGAATACTTCCCCGGCCATAACACCGCCATGCCGCAGCCGCTGCAGGACGGGCAGGTGGCCTATGACGACGGCGCGCCGCAGACCATTGCGCAGTATTCCAAGGACGTGGCGGCCTTCCTGATGTGGGCGGCCGAGCCCAAGCTGGTGCAGCGCAAGCGGCTGGGCTTCCAGGTCTTCTTTTTCCTGATCGTGCTGACGGGCTTGCTCTACTTCACCAAGAAGAAGGTGTGGTCGGCGGTTCATTGAGCGGCGGAAAATCGCTTGACGTGAGGGGCCCGTTTGGGCCCCTTTCATTTTGGGGAAGACCATGACCAAGGCAGTCCTCGGCATCATCGGCGGCTCCGGCATTTACGATCTGCCGGGCCTGGAGAACGTGCGCGAGGAGCGCATCGAAAGCCCGTGGGGCGAGCCGTCGGGGCCCTTGCGCATCGGCGAAATCGCCGGCCTGCCGGTCGTATTCCTGTCGCGCCACGACAAGGGCCATCGGCTGTCGCCGTCCGACATCAATTACCGCGCCAACATCGACGTCTTGAAGCGCGCCGGTGTCACCGATCTGGTGTCGCTGTCGGCCTGCGGCTCTTTCAAGGAGGAATTGCCGCCCGGCACTTTCGTGCTGATCGACCAGTTCGTCGATCGCACTTACAAGCGCGAGAGTTCGTTCTTCGGCAAGGGTCTGGTGGCGCATGTCTCGATGGCGCATCCGGTGTCGCCGAAGCTGCGCCTGCGCATCGACGAGGCCTCCGGCAAGATCGGCCTGCCGGTGGTGCGCGGCGGCACCTACGTGTGCATGGAGGGGCCGCAGTTTTCCACTTATGCCGAGAGCATCACCTACAAGACGCTGGGCTATTCGGTGATCGGCATGACCAACATGCCGGAGGCCAAGCTCGCGCGCGAGGCCGAGATTTGTTACGCCACCGTCGCTATGGTGACCGACTTCGACTGCTGGCATCCGGCGCACGACGCGGTTACCGTGCAGGACATCATCAAGGTGCTGTTTGAGAATGCCGACCGCGCCAAGGCGCTGGTCGCGCAGCTTGCGAAAGATTTTCCGCGCGAGCACGAGCTTTGCCCGATCGGGTCGGATCGCGCGCTCGACACCGCGCTGATCACCGCGCCGGAAGCGCGCGACCCGGAACTGATCAAGAAGCTCGACGCGGTGGCGGGCAGGGTGCTGAAAGGCTAGTCTTTTCGCCATGAATGTTCATGCGGGTGCGCTGACGCGCGAGAAACCGCCATTCCGCGCCGAACATATCGGTAGCCTGCTGCGGCCGGCGGCGTTGCTCGAGCAGCGTGCACGCTTTGTGCGCGGCGAGATTTCGCAAACTGATCTGACCGGGGCGGAGAATGCCGCGATTTCCGAAGCAATCGCCCTGCAGGAGCGGCTCGGCCTACGTTTCGTGACCGATGGCGAGTTTCGCCGCAGGTCCTATCACAGCTTCTTCTATCAGCAGCTTGGCGATCTGAGCATCGATACCATCGCGGGCGCCGATGCGAAGGGGGCTGAGAGTGGCGGCGGGCGCGGCGCGCAGCCAGTGGCTTTTATCAAGAGCCGGGTGCGCTGGACCCATCCGATCAATGTCGATGACTTCAATTTTCTGAAAAACAAGACGGCGTTGCTGCCCAAGATCACGATTCCGGGTCCTTGCGCCTTGCATTTCCGCGGCGGCGATGCGGCGGTGCTGGCGCATGCCTATCGCGACGTCGATCAATTCTGGGACGACACGGTGGAGGCCTTCGGCCAGGAGCTTGCCGCGCTGGCGCAGGCGGGCTGCCGCTATGTGCAGATCGACGAGACCGCCTTCGCCAAATTCGGCGATCCCGACGTGCAGGCGGCCTTATCGGCGCGCGGTGACAACTGGAGCGAGCTGATTGACCGCTACATCGCGGTCACCAACCGCGTGCTGCGTGCCACGCCGAAGACGATGCATATCGGCATGCATCTGTGCCGCGGCAATCGCGGCGGGCACTGGCATGCCGAAGGCAGTTATGAGGATGTCGCCGAGCGGCTTTTCAATGCGCTCGAAATTCCGTTCTTTTTTCTCGAATACGACACCCCAAGGGCCGGCAATTTCACGCCGCTGCGCTTCGTCCCCCGGCACAAGTCGATCGTGCTCGGACTGGTATCCTCGAAGACGCCCGCTTTGGAAGGCAAGGCGGCACTGCGCGCGCGCGTCGAGGAGGCGAGCCGCCATGTCACGCTCGACCGGCTGGCGGTGAGCCCGCAATGCGGCTTCGCCAGTGTGGAGACCGGCAACCCGGTGACGCCTCAGGCCCAGGAAGCTAAGCTTCGCCACGTCGTCGAGCTGGCGCGGGATATCTGGGGTGAAGCCTAAAGAAAGAATTGCAAGGGAGGTGGGCATGCGGCCGCGGATTGTTAGTCTGGCGATGGGTCTTGTTCTGGCGCTGCCCGTAACGGCTGCGGTCGCGCAACAGGACGATTACCCAAACCGCGCGGTCCGTGTTGTCGCGGCGGCGGCTCCTGGAGGCAATCCCGACGTGCTGGCGCGCCTGCTGTCGCAGCGGCTGTCGGAAGTATTCGGTCAGTCCTTCATCGTCGAGAACGTGCCGGGCGCCGGCGGCGTGCTGGCAGCCAAACGGATCGTGACCTCCGCGCCCGATGGCTACACGCTGATGATCAACGATTCGGGCGCGCTCGCGATCAACATCACAATGAACCCGGACGCGAATTACAAACTGTCGGAATTTACGCCCGTTACCGCGCTCGCCACGGTGCCGACCGCCTTTGTGATCATCCCATCGGTGCCCGCTAACAACCTTGGCGAATTCATCGCGCTGGCAAAATCAAAACCGGGCGTCATGAACTACGGCTCCGCGGGGCCGGGTTCGATTCATCATCTGACCATGGAGATTTTTTCCCAACGGGCCGGCATTAAGCTGGTTCATGTGCCTTATCGCGGCGGCACGGCGCTGGTGAATGGGCTGCTCACCGGCGAAATTCAGGCCGGCTGGTCCGGCCTCCCCAATGTGATCTCGCAAATCAAAATCGGAAAGTTGCGCGGATTGTGCGTCAGCGTGCTCAAGCGCGCGGCGTCGTTGCCGGATGTGCCGACTTGCGACGAGGCCGGAATCAAGGGTTTCGACATCGCGGACATGTTGGGGCTGCAAGGTCCGGCCGGCATGTCTCCCAAGGTGGTCGAGCGTTTGCAGGCGGCGGTTGCCAAGATCATCCGTGAGCCGGCCATGGCCGAGCGCATGGAGACCCTCGGCATGGCCGTGCAGGAGAACGGCACTGCAAACTATGCGCGATTCATGAAAGACGACCTTGACCGCTACGCCACTGTGATTGACCAACTCGGCCTCAAGGGTAAGTAGGGCGGGCAGGGTATTGAAATAGCCGCGATGCCCGGCTTAAAGCCGGATCGGACAATAACGGAGGATGCCATGCCAGAAGTCACCATCAATCTTGCCGCCGGCCGTAGCGACGAGGCAAAAAAGACGCTGATGCTCGAAATCACTGAAGCTGTGATGAAGAACTGCAACGTCCCGGCCGACGCCGTCGTCGTTCAGATCAACGAAACGCCGCTCAACAACAAGATGAAAGGCGGCCAGACCTTCGTAGAGCGCATGAAGAAATAATCCATGCACGTCGTCGATCTTAAACAGCAGCCGGCCGAGGAATGGCGCCCGGGCGTGAGGACAAAGATGCGGGCGTCGGCGGCAAACGGCGCGGCGCAACTGTGCATGTTCGAACAATGGTGCGATCCAGGGCACGGCGCGCCGACCCACCTGCACGCGGTCGAAGAAGTTCTGCATGTGCTCGCAGGGCAGGCCGACGTGTGGATCAACGACGCCCACGCGACACTGACGGCCGGGCAACTGGCGATCGTGCCGGCCGGCCGCAAGCACGGCTTTTCCAACAGCGGCACGGCCGTCCTGCACATCACATCGACGCTGGCGGCGCCGGTGTTCGAGGCGGCGTATGACGACAAGCGCGAAAGCCCGCGACGCTGGCTGCCGGGCGCAACGGGATGCTAAAAGCCTAGCCATGACCCCGCCTGCCGACGACGACCTGCGCGCATCGATCCGCTCGATCCCGGACTATCCCAAGCCCGGCATCATGTTCCGCGACATCACCACGCTGCTGGGCGACGCCCGGCGTTTCGCCGCGCCGTCGATGCGCTGGTGCAGCCCTGGGCCGGCATGAAGATCGACAAGGTCGCCGGCATCGAGGCGCGCGGCTTCATTCTGGGCGGCGCGGTGGCGCATCAGGTCTCGGCCGGCTTCGTGCCGATCCGCAAGAAGGGCAAGCTTCCCCACAAAAGAGTGAGCGTCGCCTATGCGCTGGAATACGGCGAGGACATGATCGAGATGCACGCCGACGCGCTGGTTGCCGGCGAGCGCGTGGTGCTGGTGGACGACCTGATCGCGACCGGCGGCACGGCCGAGGCAGCGGTCAAGCTGCTGCGCCAACTGGGCGCCAATGTGCTGGCGGCCTGCTTCGTCATCGATCTGCCGGAGCTCGGCGGCGCCGAGCGCCTGCGCAAGCTCGACGTGCCGGTGCGCACGCTGGTTTCATTCGAGGGACACTAATTTTTAGCCGGACCCCAAGGCCCTGCCGGTGACGGGGGCTGTTGCGGCGTCTCGTCGCTCCAGGGGCCGGGTGCGGGCGCATCGGCTTGCTGCGCGTCATCGGCGGCTTCCTGCGGGGCTGCGATTTCGAGCGGCCCCGGATCATGCCCGCCGGCGAATTTCACCAGCGCCGCGACCCGCTTGTCGACCGACGGGTGGGTGTCGAAAATGTTCGAGAAACCCTCGCGCGGATTGTCGGTGCACATTTCCATCACCGCGGAATTGGCGCCGGGGATCTCGCCGCGGCCCTCGATCTTGCGCAGCGCCGAGATCATGGCGTCGGGGTTCTTGGTCAACTCCACCGAGCCTGAATCGGCGAGATATTCGCGCTGGCGCGACAGCGCGAAGCGGATGACGATCGACAAAACCCAGACCAGCACGATCAGCGCAATCGCGATGACGATGGCGATGCCGGCGCCGCCGCCTTTGCCTTCGTCGCGCGAGCGCCGCCCGCCGCCCCACAGCACGTTCTGGAAGAAAATGCGGAACACCAGTTCGCCGAAGAAGCCGAGCGCGCCGGCGATCACCACCGCGATCACCAGCATGCGCACGTCGCCGTTGCGGATATGGGTGAGCTCGTGGCCGAGCACGGATTCGATTTCGGCGTCGTCGAGCGCGTCGATCAGGCCCTGCGTCACCGTGATGGAATATTGCTTCTCGTTCATCCCGGTGGCGAAGGCGTTGAGCGCCTCGTCGTCGGCGATGCGCAGCGTCGGCATGGTGATGCCGCGCGAGATACAGAGATTTTCCAGAATATTGTAGAGCCGCGGCTCTTCGGCGCGGCTGACCACGCGCGCGCCGGTCACCGCGTCGATCAGCGACTGGTGAAATTTGTAGGCGATCGCGATCCAGATGACGGCGCCGACGGTGGCAAACGGCAGCGCCTTGATGAAGTCGAATTCGGCGGCGCGCAGCAGATATTGCAGCGACGGAGCGTAGCCGTTGGGGTTGTAGGCGTAGCGCGACGACAGCGCCTCGGCCAGCAGCGCGCCGGCGAACACCATCACGTAGACCAGGATGAACAGCCCGATCAGCAGCGCGATCGAGCGCCGCTTGTTGGACTGGATATGGGTGTAGAGACCGTAGGCGGCCAAGGTTTAGACCTCCCATATGCCCTCATGGTTCGAGACGCGCCGCTATCGCAGCGCTCCTCACCATGAGGACTTAAGAGTGGACCTCATCCTGAGGAGCCCGCGTAGCGGGCGTCTCGAGGGATGAGGTCGTGTGCCATCAGAACTTCACGCTCGGCGCCGTTTCGAATTGCGCGCGGTCGGTGCCGACGTCGAAGAACGGACGCTGGCTGAAGCCGAAAATGCCGGCGAACAAAGCGGCCGGGAACACCTGGATGCCGGTATTGTATTCCTGCACCGCGTTGTTGAAGAAGCGGCGCGAGGCGGCGAGCTTGTTCTCGATGTCCGACAGGTCGCTCTGCAGCTGCTGGAAGTTGGCGTTGGCTTTGAGGTTCGGATAGTTCTCCGACAGCGCGAACAACTTGCCGAGCGCGCCGGTGAGCATGTTTTCGGCGGCGACCTTCTGCTCGACCCCGGGCGCGGCTACGGCCACGTTGCGGGCCTGGATGACGGCCTCCAGAGTTCCGCTTTCATGGGCGGCGTAGCCCTTCACCGTCTCCACCAGATTGGGGATCAGGTCGTGGCGCTGCTTGAGCTGGACGTCGATGTCGGCGAAGGCCTGGTTGGTCCTCTGCCGCATGGCGACGAGGCCGTTGTAGACGCTGATCGCCCAGATCACGATGACGACAACGATGCCGAGAATGACCCAGCCGGTGGTGGACATGGAACGGCTCCTGAAAAAAAGTTTGAACGGAACAAGCCTAACCCAGATGGGATGGCGCCTGCCAACGGCAACGGGGTAGGGCCGATCCGGGCCCGGCCGGCGACCCCGCCGATTATGGCCTAACTATTTGACAATAATAAAAAAAGACCCCGAGCCGAAGCTCGAGGTCTTTATCGCCAGACGGCTATTCGGGGGGTAAGGGGGGAGCCGCCCGACTGAAACACACGCCCGTCAACGCGGCCGCCCAGGTTTGGTTCCGGGATTTCTACGATCACAGAATTTTATCGGCAAAGCGCGGCCGTCTTAAGGCGGTCACGATCCGAGATGTTCCATGCATGGCTTCAAAGTTCCATTAGTTTCGCGTTGGGACGATATCGAGGGAGATCCGTCGCCATGAGCTCCGTGATGATTAGGTGCCCGATTACCGGCGAACCGGCCTCGACCGAAATCGAGGTCGAGCCGAGCGTGTTCCGAAAGCTGCCCAAATTGAGCGCCCGCATGCTGTGCCCGGTCTGCGGGCAGGAGCATGTCTGGGCGACCGGCGCCGCCTGGCTGGCGGATGAGCCGAGCAATGGGCGGCGAACCGGGACGGCGGGCTAGCCCGCCTCGCGGAACTGCACCGCGACCTCCAGATCGACCGAGACCAATTGCGACACGCCGCGCTCGGCCATGGTGACGCCGTAGAGCCGGTTCATGCGCGCCATGGTGATCGGATTATGGGTGATGATCACGAAGCGCGTGTCGGTGGACTTGGTCATTTCATCCAGCAGGTCGCAGAAGCGTTCGACGTTGTGATCGTCGAGCGGCGCGTCGACCTCGTCGAGCACGCAGATCGGCGCCGGATTGGTCAGGAACACCGCGAAGATCAAAGCCAGCGCGGTCAATGCCTGCTCGCCGCCCGAGAGCAGCGACAGCGTCGAGGGCTTCTTGCCCGGGGGCTTGGCCATGATCTCAAGGCCGGCTTCCAGCGGATCGTCGCTTTCGACCAGTTGCAATTCGGCCGCGCCGCCGCCGAACAATTTCGTGAACAGATGCTGGAAGTGCTTGTTGACCTGTTCGAACGAGGCCAGCAGCCGCTCGCGCGCCTCGCGGTTGAGGCTCTGGATGCCTTGGCGCAGCTTGCCGATCGCCTGCACCAGATCGTCGCGCTCGGTAGTCAAGGATGTGTGCTGGGTTTCGATCTCGCGCAGTTCTTCCTCGGCGCGCAGATTGACCGCGCCCAGGCGCTCGCGCTCGCGGCGCAGCCGTTCGAGCTTTTCCTCGATCTCGGCCAGGTCGGGCAGCGCTTCGCCCGCCTTGATCTCGGCCAGCTCGGCAACCTGGGCCGGTTCGATTTCCAGCATGTCGTGGATTTCGCGGCCGATGTCGGCGAGGCGGCGCTTGGCGCCCTCGAAGCGCTCCTCGGCGCGCGCCAGGTCTTCGCGCGCGGTGCTGGCCGCCTCCAACGCTGAGCGGGCGTCGCGGTCGGCCTCGGCCAGCGCGGCTTCGGCTTCTTGCAAACGGTCGGCGCACGCGCGCCGCGCAGCTTCCGCCTTGGCGACCTCGCCGATCATGACTTTGCGTTTCTCGGCGAAAAGCTGCGGCGCGTTTTCCAATTCGGTACGGTCGTGCTTGGCTTGCGTGATGCGTTGATCGAGCGTCGCGATCTGGTTGTTCGCGCCGTCGCGGCGTTCGATCCAGCCGGCTTTGTCGGACGCGAGCGTTGCCAGCCGCTTGTCGGCCAGCTCAGCCTCGCGCACGATCGCCTGCTGCTCGGCGCGGATTTCCGCAAGGCTGGCGCGCTTGCCGGCGATGTCGCCGCGCACGGCGGCGAGCTTGCCTTCGATATTGGCGGCGGGCGCCAGCGCTTTCAAAGCGCGTTCGGCCTCGGCTTTGGCGGCATTGGCCTCGTCGCGGCTCGTGGTCAGGCGCGCGCGTGCTTCGGCCAACGCGGAGAGCCGCGCCGCTTGGCGGTTGAGATCGCGCTCGCGCGTGCGGGTTTCGGCCTCAGTGGTGCCGGCGGCATTGAAGGCAGATTGCGCGGAGGCAAGCGTCTTGCGCTTGCCGTCCACTTCGGCGCGGGCGCTCGCGAGTTCGCTGTCGATCTCGGCATGACGGCTGCGTTGCGCCAGGCGGCGCGCCGCGCCGGTCGGCGCATGGGCCGCGGCGACAAAGCCGTCCCAGCGCCAGAGGTCGCCTTCGCGCGACACCAGCCGCTGGCCGGACTTCAGTGCAACAGCGAGCTTGGCCCCCGCGTCTCGCTCGACCACGCCGATTTGCGCCAGACGCCGCGCCAGCTGCGCCGGCGCCTTGACGAAGCGCGACAGCGCGGTGGCGCCTTTCGGCAGTTCCGGATCGGCAGCGTCGGCCGGGACTTTCGACCAATGCATCGGCGCGGAGGCATCGACCGGCGCGTCGAGATCGTCACCCAAGGCGGCGCCGAGCGCCTTTTCATAGCCTTTGTCGACCGAGACGTGATCGATCACCGGCGGCCACAGATTGCGGGTCTCGAGCGAGAGCATTTGGGCCAGGGTCTTGGCCTCGGTCTCCAGCCGCTGCGCGCCTTTTTCGGATTCGGCGAGCGCCGCGCGCGCGGTTTCCAGATCGGCGTGCGCATTGGTATGGGCGGCTTCGGCGGCGACGGCGGCGGCTTCCGCTTCGGTGAGCGCGGCCTGCGCGCCTTCAACCGCGGCGCTGAGCGGTGCGCTGTCGACGGTTTTCAGCGTGGCCCATTCGCGCTCGATCTCGGCGATCTCAGTGGCGATCCGCGCGCCGCGCTCGCCCTGTTCGCGCGCGGCGTTCTCGTGACTGTGGCGCTGGGCGGTGAGATCGGCGAGCGTGGTGGTCAGGTCGGAGAAAATCTTTTCGGCGGCGGACAGTTCGCCGTCGGCCTTGGCCACCTTGGCGTCGACGCCGCTGCGGCGGCCGGCGCTTTCGCGCGCCTCCTTGCGGATACCGTCTTCTTCCGAGGCGAGCTGCGTCAGCGCCGTTTCGGCATCGGCGGCGAGCTTGGCCTCGCGTTCGCCGTCGGCGGCGAATTGCTTGAGGCGCAGATCGAGTTCGGCGATGCGGTCCTTGGCGCGCGCCTCCTCGCGGTCGAGGTCTTGCAGCGCGACGTTCAGGCGGTGCAGCGCGGCGCCGGCGCGCGCCTCCGCCTCGCGCAATTCCGGCAAGGTCGCGGATACGAGCGTCTGGCGCTTGGAGGCTTCCGCTTCGGCACCGACGCGGGTCGCGACCTCGCGCAACGCCACATCTTTGGCGTGCTCGGCCTCGCTCACCTCGCTGGTCGCGGCGGTCCAGCGCAGATGATAGAGCGTGGCCTCCGACTTGCGCACCTGCGACGACACCGTGCGATAGCGAATCGCCTGCTTGGCCTGCTTTTTCAGCCCGTCGATCTGGGCGGCAAGCTGGCCGATCACGTCTTCCAGCCGCAGCAAATTGGTTTCGGCCGCCTTCAGGCGCAATTCGGCCTCGTGCCGGCGCGCGTGCAGGCCGGCGACGCCGGCGGCTTCCTCCAGCACGCGGCGGCGCTGTTCGGGCTTGGCCTGGATGATCTCGCCGATGCGGCCCTGATGCACCAAGGCGGGAGAGCGTGCGCCGGTCGAGGCGTCGGCGAACAGGATCTGCACGTCACGGGCGCGCACCTCCTTGCCGTTGATGCGGTAGGTGGAGCCGGCTTCGCGCTCGATGCGCCGGGCGATGTCGATCGCGTCGGAATCGTTGAACGCGGAGGGCGCCGAGCGCTCGGCATTGTCGATTGAAATCCCGACTTCGGCGTTGTTGCGCGCCGGGCGGTTATTGGTGCCGGAGAAGATCACCTCGTCCATGGTCGATGCGCGCATCGACTTGTACGAGGACTCGCCCATCACCCAGCGCAGCGCCTCGACCAGATTGGATTTGCCGCAGCCGTTCGGCCCGACCACGCCGGTCAGCCCCGGCTCGATCAGGAAATCGGTCGGTTCGACGAACGACTTGAACCCAAGCAGGCGCAGCCGCGTAAGCTTCATATTTCAGGCCTCATGACCCGGTTGCGTTTTGCAGAATCGTAGACCTGTTCGGGGGATAGCCCCGAAACCCGGTTACCATGTTCAGCATCATCCGGAGAATGAATCGGCCCGCGCCCCCGATCAACAGGCCATCGGGCGGGGAGGCCGGTTTTCCAGACCTTTCGGGTGCCCGGGATGCGAAAACCAAGCCGCCCGCACGCCCCCTCAGGCCAAAAAACCCTTATCCGCCCTTGAGATAGGCGTCGATCACCTTCGCCATTTCCTCGATCGAGACGGCGCCGACGACCGGTGTTCCGTTGACGAAAAATGTCGGGGTCGATTGCACCTTGAACTGGCTGACGGCGCGCTGGCGCACGCTTTCCATGGCGTCCCAGGCCTTCTGATTCGCAACGCAGGCCTTGAATTTCTCTTCGGTGAATCCGGCCTGCTTGGCGATCGCCGTCAGCGGCGGCACCGGCTTGCTGATGTACCATTGCTGCTGTTGGTGAAACAGCGTGTCCACCATCGAATAATATTTGTCCTTGTCGCCGTTGCCCGCGCAATGCGCGAACACGAATGCAACGGCCGACACTTCGTCGAGCGGGAAGTCGCGCAGGATGTAGCGCACCTTGCCGGTGTCGATATAGCGCTTCTTGAGCTCCGGGAACGTCGCCTCCTGGAAATGCGCGCAGTGCGGGCAACCCAATGAGGCGTATTCCACGATGGTGACTGGAGCCTTGTCGCTGCCGAGCGCGATGTCGGGCAGTGCTTCCGGCTTCATCAGTTCGTCGGCGGAAACATTTTCCGCAGCTGCGGCGCCTGCAAAGCGCGACAGCGCGGAAACGCCGAGTGCACCGGTGGCGAGCGCCGTACTGGCGGACTTCTGACAAAACTCACGTCGGGTGATCTGCAACTGACGCTCCGTTGGCTTGAAATAGATCCATTAAGGGTACTGGCTAGCTAGAATAGGTAATTGTGGCAATGGCGGGCCGTTCTGCAAGGTGCGGGAAAGGCTCACTTTCGCTTGATTGACGCGCCCAGACGCGCCAGCGCCTGACGTAGGTCCTGGTCCTCGATGGGCAGGCTGGCGGCGATGCGGGTGGCGATCTCGGGGTCGAGTGGCGGCGGGGGGCTCGCCGGCTCGCGGCGGCGCAAGGGGGCTTGCCGTAGCGCAATTCGTCCGATCGCCTGCCAGCCGAAGAAGCGGTTGACCCGTTCCAGGATCACCGCCGACAAATGCTGGATTTCGAGCGCCGCAGGCCCCTCGACCCGCAGCACCAGTGTGGCCGGTTCGGGGCTGTCCTCGCCAACAGCGCGCGGCCAGGTGATTTTCATCGGCTCGCTATGGGCGGCGATTTCCGGCCCGGCAATCTCGGCCCAGCGGGCGATAATTTCGGCCGAGGCGAAGCCCTGCGATTTGAGCGCATCGCTCAGCGCCGCGCCGAGAAGTTCGGAAAGCGGCCGGGGAAAACTGCGCGAGGGCTTGTTCATCTGAGGCGCTCTCTGCCATCGTCGGCACCATGAGCGTAGCAGTCCGCGCCCTCGCGCGAAAGAAAGCGTCCGGCCATCCGCAACCGGCCGATCTGCTGGCCTGGTACGACCGCCATCGCCGCATCCTGCCTTGGCGCTTGGAGATTTGGCGGGCGCGGCGCGGCGAGAAGCCCGATCCGTACCGGGTCTGGCTGTCGGAAATCATGTTGCAGCAGACGACGGTAAAGACAGTCGCGCCTTATTACGCGCGGTTTCTGGCGCGCTGGCCGACGATCCAAGCCTTGGCCAAAGCCAGTCTCGACGACGTGCTGCGCGCCTGGGCCGGGCTCGGCTATTACGCTCGCGCCCGCAATCTGCATGCCTGCGCCCGCGCGGTGGTCGAGCGCCACGGCGGGAAGTTTCCAGACAGCATCGTAGCGCTGCGCGCGCTGCCGGGCATCGGCGAGTACACGGCCGCGGCAATCGCGGCGATTGCGTTCGATGCACCCGCGGTGCCGGTCGACGGCAATGTCGAACGCGTGCTGTCGCGGCTGTTCGCGATCGAGAAAGAATTGCCGGCGGCAAAACCCGAGATCAAGCGGTTGGCAATGTCGCTGCTGCCGCCGCACCGCAGCGGCGATTTCGCACAAGCGCTGATGGATCTCGGCGCCACGATATGCTCGCCCAAGCGGCCAGCCTGCGCCCTTTGTCCCTGGAATGAATCCTGTCTCGCGTTCGCGCGCGGCGACCAGGAGGCGTTTCCACGCAAGGCGCCCAAGCGCGAAAGTCGATTACGACGCGGCGCGGCCTTTATCGCGCTGCGCACCGACGGACGGGTGCTGTTGCGGCAACGGCCCGAAAAAGGATTGCTCGGTGCGATGACCGAAGTGCCGGGCAGTGACTGGGCGCACGACTTCGATCTGGCGAAGGCGTTGCGCGCCGCGCCGCTAAAAGCGAAATGGTGCAGGCTGGCCGGCGTGGTGACGCATGTGTTCACGCATTTTCCGCTCGAACTTGTGATCTTCACGGCGCCGGTCGCTCGCCAGACCAAAGCGCCGAAAGGCGGGCGCTGGGTCAAGCTCACGGATTTGCCGGGCGAAGCCTTGCCGACTGTGATGCGCAAAGTGCTCGCGCACGCACTTAATAACTAGATTGCAGGGATTCCTGCTGCCGCGGCCAGCATAGCATTTTCCGCGCGCTCGCTGCGGTCGGGCTTGGGTAGCTTGCGCGCCGCCGCCTTGCGGTTGATCTTGCGCTTGGCGATGCCGTTCAGCTTCTTGTCGGTCGCTTTCTCCTCGTTAAGATTCATCGTCAGAAGCTTGGCGACGTCGTTGCGGCCGAGCAGTTTCGCCCAGGCCACCAGCGTCCCGTAACGTGTCATCTCATAATGCTCGACCGCCTGCGCGGCCGCGATCAGCGCGGCGTTGAGCACCATTTTATCCGCGACCTCGCCGGCGATTTCGTTGGCTTCCTCGAGGATGCCGTCGATGGCCGGACACTTGGTGCCCTGCGGAACCGATTTGATCTTCTTGAAGACCTTGTCGAGCCGCTTAATCTGGCCCTTGGTCTGTTTGAGGTGGCCGCGGAAGCCCTTCTTGAGTTCGGCGTCGGTGGCCTTCTCGACCATATCGGGCAGCGCTTTCACGATTTGATGCTCGGCGTAATAGATGTCCTGCAGCGTGTGCACGAACAGTTCGTCGAAGTTGTCGATATCGGATGAAAACCAGCCCATGGCCGCGTACTCCCTGTTTTCAGGGATAAGCCCACGGCGGCCGGCAAGTTCCCAAGAAGCCGAAAGAAGGCTAGGAATCGCGCGCAATTCTAGAAAGGTGACACCCCATGAAAATCGAACGCCACGACGTCGCCGCCCGCATGAGCAAAGTGGTGGTGCACGGCGACACCGTCTATCTCGCCGGTATCGTCGCCGATAACCCGAAGGGCAAGAGCACGGCCGAGCAGACCAAGAGCATCTTGGGGCAAATCGACGGTTTCCTGGCCAAGGCCGGCACCGACAAATCGAAATTGCTGTCGGCGAATATCTGGATCACCGACATGGCGAATTTCGCCGAGATGAACGCGGCGTGGGACGCTTGGGTGTCACCCGGCAATACCCCGGCGCGTGCGACCGTCGAGGCCAAGCTCGCCACGCCCGACTACAAGGTCGAGATCATGGTGGTGGCAGCCAAGTAAACCTCCGGTCCGGAAAGATCAGCATGGCATTCGATTTCGCATCGCTCGTTGCGGCGGGTTCGCCCGCGCCCGCGGTCAGGTGGACGCCTCCCGGCAAATACAATTTCACCTTCGGCAACAACGATCCGGATGGCCTGGCGGTCGAGGACCTGAAGAAGGCCGTCGACGCGGCGCTGTCGCGCGAAGGTCGCAGGCTCTCGGACTATCGCCTACACACCGGCCCGCAGGGCTACAAGCCGCTGCGTGAGTTCCTTGTCAGGAAGCTCAAGCGCGATGCGGAGATCGACTGCACGGCGGACGATATTTTGCTGCTGTCGGGTTCGCTGCAGGGGCTCGATCTCGTCAACGGCGCGCTGCTCGAACGCGGCGACACCGTAATCTGCGAGCGCGACAATTACGAAGGCACGATCAATCGGCTGGCGCGACGCGGCATCAATGTCGTGCCCGTGCCGCTCGACAAAGACGGCATGAAAATGGACGCGCTGGAGCAAGCGCTGGCCGAACTCAAGAAAAGCGGCATCCGGCCGAAATTTATCTACACGATTGCGACCGTACAAAACCCCACCGCGACCATCCTCAGTCTCGAACGGCGCAAGAAATTATTGCAACTCGCCGAGCAGTACGGCGTGCCGATCTTCGAGGACGACTGCTACTCGGATTTGACCTGGGACGGCAAGCGGCCGCCCTCGATCTATTCGATGAGCACGGCCGGCAATGTCATCCATCTGGGTTCGTTCTCCAAGACGATCGCGCCGGCGCTGCGCGTCGGCTTCCTGGTCGCGCCGTGGTCGCTGATGTCGCGCCTGTTGCCGCTCAAGACCGACGCCGGCTCGGGCGGTCTCGAACAGATGATGCTGACGGAATACTGCGAGGCGCATTTCGCAGACCATGTGCCGCAATTGCGCAAGCGTTTTCGCGCCAAGCTCGACACCCTGGTGGCCGCGCTCAACGAGCAGTTCGGCACGGCGGCCGAGTTCGATTATCCGCCGGGCGGCATCTTTCTTTGGGTCAAACTGCCGGACAATGTCGACGCCCTGAAGCTGCGCGAGGCCGCGCTCAAGGCCGGCGTCGTCATCAATCCGGGGCCGGAGTGGTCGATCGACAAGGCCTACAGCCGGAGCCGGGTGCGGCTGTGCTTCGCGAGCCCCACGCATGAAGAGATTCGCGAGGGCATTGCGGCGCTGGCCGAGGTCTGCCGCAAGGAATTCGGCGTGCCCGCGCGCAGCGCCAATGTCGAGCGGCGGGTGGGGGCGTGATCGTGGCAGCGCAACAGGGCATCCTGGCGATCTTCAACGACTGCCGCGACGGCCGCGAGGCCGAGTTCGAGGAATGGTTCCAGGGCGAGCATCTGCTCGAGCGGCTCGCCGTGCCCGGCTTTCTGTTCGGGCGGCGGCACCAGGCGATTTCCGGCAGCAACGGCTATTTCAATTTTTATCTGGTCGAGACGCCCGCGGTGTTGACTTCGAAGTCTTATCTGGAACGGCTCGATAATCCGACGCCGATGACCAAGAAAATCATGTCGGAGATTTTCATCAACATGAACCGCACGCTTTGCCACCGCACGCTGCGGCGTGGCGGCTTCCGCGGCGCCTATGCCGTGACGGCGCGGTTCAACGGCGCTTTTGACATCGGTACGCTGACGCGTTTAGCCAACTCCCTGGTGAAGGACGCGGCGATCGCGGCGTGCGAAATCTGGACCGCGGTCGATCCTGCCGGCCAGCCGGTGTCGATGGAAGAAAAGTTGCGTGGCGGCGACAAGAAGATCAAAGCCTGCTTGATGATCGACACGCTGCGGCAAAGCGAGGCCGAAAAACTTGGACAAAGCCTGACGAAACAATTCCCCGCCACCGAAGTCGGCGTGTTCCGCGTATTGTGCCAGTTGGGTAACGGAGGGGCTTGATGGAATCGCTTCGTCCGCTCGCGGAAAAGATCGCGGCGCGATTGATCGCGCGCAAGGAGACTATTGCAATTGCCGAATCCTCGACCGGCGGCCTCATAGCGGCAGCCTCGCTCAGCGTTCCGGGCGCGTCCGCTTACTTTCTCGGCGGCGCGGTGGTTTATACGCGGGCCTCGCGCATGGCGCTGCTCGGCATAACCGATGACGAGATGGCGGGCATGCGGGCTTCGACCGAGGCCTATGCGTTGCTTTGCGCGCGGCGCGTGCGCGAGCGGCATGGTGCGACCTGGGGGCTTGGCGAGACGGGAGCAACGGGGCCGACCGGCAATCGCTATGGCGACGCGGCGGGCCATAGTTGCATGGCGGTCGCCGGTCCTGTCGAGAAGGCGATCACTTTGGAAACCGGCAGCGCCGATCGGCAGGCGAATATGGACGCTTTCGCAAAAAGAGTGCTGGGGCTTTTTCTGGAAACGATAGCGGCCGCGAGATAAAGCGGGCTATTCGGCGGCTTCCGCCATCTCGGAGCGCACCACGGCGCGCAATTCGTCGATCGACTTGAGCCCCTTCTTGGTTTCGAGATGCCAGAAGGCCCAGCCGTTGCAGGCCTCCAGGCCTTGCGCCAGCGCGCCGATGCGGTGGATCGAGCCGACCGTTGCGCCAAGCGACACCGCGCCGTCGGCGCGAACGGTGGCCTTGTGGCGCTTCTTGGCGTCGGTGAGGAGTGCGCCGGGCGACACCAGCCCGCGCTCGATCAGCAACGAAAATGCAACGCGCGGCGCCTCGCGCGCGGTCACGAAGGGCGCGATCGACGGCGAAGGGACGACTTGCATTTCCGCGATGCGCTTTTCCGCAGCCTTGGCGTATTTCGCTTCGCGCTCGATGCCGATGAAGCGGCGGCCGAGTCGCTTGGCGACGGCGCCGGTGGTACCGGTGCCGTTGAACGGGTCGAGCACCAGATCGTCGGGCCGCGAGCTTGAGAGAATGACGCGCGCCAGCAGCGCTTCCGGCTTCTGGGTCGGGTGCAGCTTCTTGCCGTCGGCGCCCTTCAGGCGCTCCTCGCCGGTGCACAACGGAAAGATCCAGTCCGAGCGCACCTGCACGTCTTCATTGCCGGCTTTGAGCGCTTCGTAATTGAACGTGTAGCCCTTGGCGCTCGGCGTCGCGCGAGGCCCAGATCATGGTTTCGTGCGCGTTGGTGAAACGGCGGCCGCGGAAATTCGGCATCGGGTTGGTCTTGCGCCAGATCACGTCGTTGAGGATCCAGAAGCCGAGGTCCTGCATGATCGTGCCGACGCGGAAAATATTGTGATAGGAGCCGATCACCCAGATGGTGCCCGCCGGCTTCAACACGCGTCGGCAGGCGGTCAGCCAGCTTTTGGTGAATTCGTCGTAGGCCGCGAAGCTCGCGAACTTGTCCCAGTCGTCGGTGACCGCATCGACGTGCGAATCGTCCGGACGTTTCAAATCGCTGGCGAGCTGGAGATTGTAGGGCGGATCGGCGAACACCAGGTCGACCGAACCCGCGGGCAACTTGGCCATCTCGGCGACGCAATCGCCGACCAGAATGCGATGCTGGTGCGGAGTCTTAGAAACTCCACGGGGCGCCCGTGAGGGCGCCCCGCGACGCGACACAACCATGACTCAGAACTCTGACTCAGGCGACGCGGTCGGCGACGCGGGACCTACAAACCGACAGGCCGTCATCATGTCCGTGCAAGGTGAAGAAACGGTTTATCGAACGCGCCTTCGACTCGGCAAATTCTGCCTATTTAACTGAGGCTTAAGGGGTCCCGCCGGTGTCGCAAAATGAGTCACATTGAACGCCGCAAATTGCTTCAGCAATGATCGCGGTTCATATTTTGGGAGGCGATGTGAATGCGTTGGGATGATTTCCGCCGCAGCGACAATGTCGAGGACGATCGCGATGCTGGCGGCGGTTTCGGCGGCGGCGGCTTTGGGTTTCCTGGCGGGGGCGGAGGGATCGGTATTGGAACCATGCTGGTGCTCGGCGTCATCGGCTGGGCGACCGGCATCAATCCGGGCATCCTGATAGGCGGCGCGGAACTTATCAACGGCGGTTCGCACTACCAGCAACAACCGGCCAACCGGCGCACCGGAACCCCGAGCGACCCGACCGGCCAGTTCGTCGCCGCCGTGCTCGGCAATACCGAGGACACCTGGGGCGCGATCTTCCAGGCCGGCGGCCAGCAATACCGCCCGCCGCGGCTGCGGCTCTATCGCGGTGGCGAGCAGGGCGGCTGCGGTTTCGCCTCGGCGGCATCCGGTCCGTTTTATTGCCCGAGCGACCAGCGCATCTATCTCGACACGTCGTTTTTCAGCGATATGCAGGTCCGTTTCCACGGCTGCAGCGGCAAGGCTTGCGAATTCGCCGAGGCCTATGTGATCGCGCACGAGGTCGGTCATCACGTGCAAAATCTGCTCGGCTATTTGCCGCGGGCGCAGGCCGCGCAGCATGCCGCCGGTAGCAAGGTCGAAGCGAACCGCATCCAGGTACGGGTCGAGTTGCAAGCGGACTGTTTCGCCGGCGTATGGGCGCATCATTCCAACCAGCGTTGGAACTCGATCGAGCCGGGCGACGTCGAGGCCGCGCTGCAGACCGCGGCCGCGATCGGTGATGATAGACTACAACAACAGGCGCGCGGCACCGTGGTGCCGGACGCCTTCACCCATGGCACCTCGGCGCAGCGCCAGCGCTGGTTCACCACCGGCCTCAAAGAGGGCAAAGTGTCAGCCTGCAATACGTTCAGCGCTGTACAGCTCTAGCTGCAGGGCAGTCCCAAGACGGACCGCGGCCGTCATGATAATCTTTGTGCCGATCAAAGCTCCGCCAACATGAACGCCGGGAGGTTCGCATGAGTGGTTTTCTGACCGAAGCGGAAATCGCCGAACTGATGCCGTCGGAATTTCTCCCGAACGCGACGCCGATACCGACCCAGATCGTCTCCAGCGACGAATTCACGCCGCCGCCGCAAAGCGAGCGGCAGAAAGAGGTCGAGGCGCGTCTGCTGGCGATGGGCGACGAGTTCGGCGGCAAGCAGGGCTTGAGCCGCCGGCAATTCTTCCAGACCGCTTCCGGCATGGCCGCCGGCTTCCTCGCGCTCAACGAAACCTTTGGCTCGTTGTTCGATGTCAGCCGCGCCGAAGCGGCAACTCCGGAACTGGCCGGCGAGCGCGCCGCATCGCTCAAAGATCAGTTCATCATGGATATGCACACGCATTTCCTGCGTGACGACACGCGGCTCGCCAATTTCGTGCGCTCGCGCGAGGCGGTCGGCAAAGCCGGCTGGAATCCGGCGCTGGTCGACAAGCCGCAGACGCTCGAAGACCTCAAGTTCAACAATTATTTCAAGGAAATCTATCTCGACAGCGACACCAAGGTCGCGCTGATTTCGTCCTCGCCGTCGGAAATTGCGCGCGACTGGTTCCTGACCAACGAGATGATGATCGGCGCGCGTGAAAGGGTAAATAAAGAAGCCGGAAGCCGGCGCATGTTCGCGCATGCGATCTTCACGCCGGGCTGGGACGGCTGGCTCGACGATCTGGAAGCCGCGCTCGCGCGCAAACCGGAGTCGATCAAGGGCTATACCGTCGGCGACAATACCAACAAGGACATGGCCAAGCATCCCTGGCGTATGGACGACGAGAAGGTGACCTACAAGGCTTACGAATTGTGCGTGAGGCACGGCATCAGGAACGTCTGCGTGCACAAAGGGCTGTTTCCGAAGGCGACCGCGGAGAAGTGGCCGCATCTTTTGCAATACGCGCAGGTCGGCGATGTCGGCAAGGCGGCGAAAGACTGGCCGCAGCTCAATTTCGTCATCTATCACGGCGGTTATCGCCACGCCGCCGGCGGACGCGCCGAGGATGGCTGGAACGAGTTTCAGCAGACCGGCCGCGTGTCCTGGGTCAGCGATCTCGCCGAGATTCCGGAAAAATACGGCGTCAGCAACGTCTATGCCGACGTCGGACAATTGTTCGCGCAGAGTGTCGCGGCGGTGCCGCAACTGGGCGCCGCGCTCATGGGCATCATGGGCAAAGGACTTGGCTACGACCGCGTGGTCTGGGGCACCGACGCGGTGTGGACCGGTTCGCCGCAATGGCAGATCGAAGCGCTGCGCCGTCTGGAAATTCCCGACGACATGCAGAAGAAATACGGCTTCAAGCCGCTCGGTCCGGCGCAGGGTCTGATCAAGACCGCGGTCTTCGGCGGCACCAACGCCAAGCTGTATAATTTCGACATTTCGAAGCGCAGCGACATCGGCCCCGGCAAGGATCGCTTCGCGCGTCTCAAGGACGAGTACGAGAAAAACGGGCCGGCGCGCAGCAATCTGCGCTACGGCTATGTGCGCGGCCCGGTTGACTGGAGTGCGTTCGCCTAATGTCTGGTCTCGACGAAACCCGCCAATTCGTGCCGCTCAAGATCGCGGTGCTGACGGTTTCCGACACCCGCGAATTGGCGGACGACAAGTCCGGCAACACGCTGGCCGAGCGCATCCGCGCCGCCGGTCACACATTAGCCGAGCGCGCCATCGTCAAGGACGACGTCAAGGCGATCCGTCAGCGGGTGAAGGCCTGGATCGCCGATAAGTTCATCGACGTGGTGATCACCACTGGCGGCACCGGCTTCACCGGGCGCGACGTGACGCCGGAAGCGGTCGAGCCGCTGTTCGAGAAGCGAATGGATGCGTTCGCGGCCATGTTCCTGCTGGTGAGCGAGCGCAAGATCGGCACCTCGGCGATCCAGACGCGGGCTACCGCCGGCGTCGCCAACGCGACTTATGTTTTTTGCCTGCCGGGTTCGCCCGGCGCCTGCAAGGACGCCTGGGACGAAATCCTGGTGCACCAGCTCGACTACCGCTACCGGCCGTGCAATTTCGTCGAGATCCTGCCGCGGCTCGACGAGCATCTGCGGCGGGGGAAGGCGACCGCCTAGAGTTCTAAATCCCAGAATTCTGCCACCACGTCCTGGCTCCAGCTATGACGCGGTTCGCTGGAGGTGAGGCGGAAGCCGGCTTTCTCATAGATGTGGCGGGCGGCGGTGAGCACGCTGTGAGTCCAGAGCGTAATCTTCTTGTAGCCGGCCGCGTGGGCAAAGCGCACGCATTCGTCCACCAGCCGGGCGCCCAGTCCGATGCCGCGTCCTTTCGGATCGACCAACAGCAGGCGGATGCGCGCGACCTCCTCGGAATCCTTCACCAGCATGACAGTGCCGACGTTCTCGCCATTCAGCTCGGCGATCCAGCAACGCTCGCGCGCGGGGTCGTATTTGCTGACAAAGTCCGCGACGATCTGCGCGCACAGGCCCTCGAACGGTTCGATCCAGCCATATTCTAAAGCGTAGAGCTCGGCGTGGCGCGAAACGATCCAGCCGAGATCGCCGGGCCGTGGCTCGCGTAAAATAAGATCTGGCTTTGGCGCGACGCCAGAATTCCCCCCGAGCAGGTCTTCAATCGTCCGCATGGCGGCGACCAATTTGGCCTGCGCGGAGCCATCAAGCTTGTCGAGAATAGCATTGGCTTGCTGCTGCGAGCGCCGTTCGATAGGGCGCGAAGGTCCTGGCGCCGCGCGCGGTCAAGGCGAGGCGGCTCTGGCGGGCGTCTTCCTTGGAGGTCTTTCGGGTGATCAGTCCCTGCTTCTCGAATTTGCTCAGCACACGGCTCAGGTAGCCGGCGTCGAGATCGAGCGCGCGCGCGATGTCGCTGGCAGTACGCGCGCCGGCATGAGTGATTTCGTAAAACACGCGCATTTCACCGAGCGAGTAAGGGCTGTCGAGATAGTTTTTGCGCAGCACTCCGATCTGCCGCGTGTAGAAGCGGTTGAAGCGGCGCACGGCGCCGGTTCGTTGCGGGAGGCTATTGGACATGGCAAGAGGGTCGGCGAAATAGTTGACTAAGTCAAGTATCTGTCGGTGGCGGAAGCCCGAGCGTTACGCGCAGCAGTTCAGCGAAGGCAGACATTCGCGGCCCGCAAAACGAAGGCCGCCTTTCGGCGGCCTTGTCTCAGTTGCGAGCGTTGCAGGTGTTAGAATTTGTGGTTCAGGCCCACCCGCACGATGTTGTCCGTCAACTTACCGTCGGCGATATTGGTGCCGGGCACCACTGCTGCGACCGGACCGTCGCCGAAGTCGATATGGAGGAATTCGAGCTTGGCGCTCCAGTTATTCAGGAAGGCGTATTCGAGACCGCCGCCGGCCGTCCAGCCGCTATAGGTATTGGAGGCACTGAACGGCCCGACACCGGTCACGGTACCGCTGAAGTCGCCGTGTCCATAGGCCCAGCCGCCGGTCACATAAGGCAGCCAGCGATCGAATGCGTAGCCGAGGCGGCCGCGCACCGTGCCAAACCAATCGAGTCTGTTGGTAAAGGTGGCAACGCCCGGAACACCGCCATCGCCTCTTTGGCCCGAGCCTTGAAAGTCGGTCTCCAGACCAACCACGACCTGGTTTATTTGCCAATTGTAGCCGATCTGACCGCCGCCGATGACGCCATTGACGTTAGAGCTGCCGACAGAACCAAATCCGTCCAGGGCCGCATCTTGGCGTCCCCAGCTGTAGCCGACGTTCACGCCGGCATAGAAACCGGTCCAGTTATAAACCGAGACCGGCGCCAGTATCGGTGCCTTATAGGCCGGGCGCTGAATGTCGGCGGCGGCGGCAGAACCGACCAAGACGGTCGATGCGAGCAGTGCTAATCCTAGGCGGCGCATGACATCACTCCCTTACCGGCGGACCAAAACGTGTCCGTGAATTTGATTGCATGAGTAATTCGGCGGGGTGGTTTCTGTTCCGCAGCAGGCTCCCTCTAAAACCCATTCCGTTTTGGTGTGGTCGCCAAGCCACATTTTTTATCTAGTCCACAGCCCCAAGAGCCCCTTGAAACGTTAGTTGAGCGAAGCCAACTAGATTGTTCTTGTTATGTTCTCATTTCTCCATTAGGATGCCGCCATGGCTCGAAATAGCGCAGCCCTCAGACGCCCGCCGGAAAAGGAGCTGCCCTCCACGCCGGCGGGCGTCTATGTCGACGACGCCACCGAATTGCTCGGCGTGGCGGTCGAATTCGAGCGCCGGCGCGGGCGCGGCGCACAGACCAATGCCTCGGGCCGCTATGAGCCGCTGGCGCGTATCGCTTTCGACGACGGCTGGCGCTCGCTCGACGAACTGCCGCCGTTCAAGACCACGGTTCAGACCGACGCCACGCGCAAGATCATCACGCGCAACGAATCGCCCGACATCGGCTTCGACCGCTCGATCAATCCCTATCGCGGCTGCGAGCACGGCTGCGTCTACTGCTTCGCCCGGCCCACCCATGCTTATCTCGGGTTGTCGCCCGGGCTCGATTTCGAATCCAAATTGTTCGTCAAGCCGGAAGCGGCCGAGCTTCTGGAAAAGGAATTGTCGGCGCCCGGCTACGAGCCGAAGGTGATCGCCATCGGCACCAATACCGATCCCTATCAGCCGATCGAGCGGCGCTACAAAGTCATGCGCCGCATCCTCGAAGTGCTCGACCGCGCCAATCATCCGGTCGGCATCGTCACCAAGTCGGCGCTGGTGCTGCGCGATCTCGACATTCTCGCTCGCATGGCCGAGCGCAATCTGGCCAAGGTCGCGCTGTCGGTGACCACGCTCGATGCCGAACTGGCGCGCAAGATGGAGCCGCGCGCGGCGACGCCGATGCGCCGGCTGGAGACGCTGCGGCGGCTGGCGCAGGTCGGCGTGCCGACCAGGTCATGGTGGCGCCGGTGATCCCGGCGCTCAACGACATGGAGATCGAGCGCATCCTCGACGCCGCTGCGGCCGCCGGCGTCAAGGAAGCCGGCTACGTGCTGCTGCGCCTGCCGCTGGAAGTGCGCGACCTGTTCCGCGAATGGCTGACGGCGAATTATCCCGACCGCGCCAACCACGTGTTCAAGCTGATCCGCGACATGCGCGGCGGCAAGGACTACGACTCGACCTGGGGCAAGCGCATGAAGGGCACCGGGCCCTATGCCTGGATGATCGGCCGGCGCTTCGAGATGGCCTGCGAGAAGCTTGGGCTCAATAGGGAGCAAATATTCGCTGTCCACCGAGCATTTCCGCCATCCTAAGCCGACGACGGAGCAGTTGAGTTTGTTTTGAGGTTCAGTTGCCTTTCCGCGAAAGCGGATGCGACTGCAAATATCCACACACCGGTGTACATGCGTTGACTTGATCGCCATGCCGCGCATTGCTTCGCGTCTCATGCCCCGCCAAGCACTCGCCCAGCGTCTGCCGCTCGCCGAGCCGGTCTTGCGCCCGAGTTTCCGGCGCGAGCGGCGCGCGCTCAACAAAGGCATTTTGCCGGTTGCCGGCTGCGACGAGGCGGGCAGGGGCCCGCTCGCCGGCCCGGTGGTGGCGGCCGCGGTGATCCTCGATCCCAAGCGCATCCCGCGCGGCCTCAACGATTCCAAGAAACTCGACGCCGCCGAGCGCGAAAAGCTCTACGAGAAAATCTGCGCCACCGCGCAGGTGGCGGTGGCCTTCGGCTCGATCGAGCGCATCGACCGCGACAATATCTTGCGCGCTTCGCTATGGGCGCTGGCGCGCGCGGTCAAGGCGCTGCCGGTGCGGCCGCAGCTCGTCTTCGTCGACGGCAACATCAAGATCGATTGCGGCTGCGACTGCCAGGCGGTGGTGTCGGGCGACGCGCTGCTGCTCTCGGTGGCGGCGGCCTCGATCGTCGCCAAGGTCACCCGCGACCGGCTGATGGGGCGGCTCGGCCGCGAATTCCCGGCTATGGCTTCGAGCGCCACATGGGCTATTCGGTGCCGGAGCATTTCGCGGCGCTCGCCCGCTTGGGACCGACCGTCCACCATCGCAGATCCTTCGCGCCGGTGGCGGCCAAGCTTGCCGCGCTGGGCGGGGCTTCCGACGAGGCCATCGCCGAGTTGTTGCCTCTTTAGCCCGCCTTCTCTATCGCTGCCCGGTTCCCTTCCGTTTCACCCCTCCCGGGCCAATGCATTACGTCTCCCTGATCATTGAATTCCTGCGCGGGCGCCCGGCGGTGGTGTTCTGGACCGTGGCGCTGACGCAAGCGGCGCTGTGGACCTTGATGCCGGCGCTGTTTTATAGCGCGCCGCCCGGCGATGTGCCGCTGCTGCTGGCCATCGGTCATGAATTCGTGCTCGGCAGCTATCTCGGGCCGCCGCTGGCGTTCTGGCTGGGCGAGATCGCGTTTCGCCTGGCCGGCGCTTTCGGGCTCTACGCGCTGGCGCAGGCCTGCATCGTCGTCACCTATTGGGCGGTGTTCGCGCTCGGCCGCCGCATCGTCGGCACGCGCCACGCGGTGCTTGCCGTGCTGCTGATGGTCGGCATCGCCGCCTTCACGGTGCCGAGCCCGAATTTCGGGCCGGCGGTGATGGCGGCGCCGTTATGGGCGCTGGCGCTGCTGCACTACTGGCGCGCGGTCGGCGAAGGCGAGCGCGGCTACTGGTTTCTGCTGGCGCTCGATCTCGGCCTGCTGCTGCTTGCGAGTTATGTCGGGTTGATCCTGATCGCGCTGATGCTGGTGTTCACGCTTGCCGCGCCGCGCGGGCGCGCGGCGCGTGCTCAATCCCGAGCCGTGGATCGCGTTGTTGCTGTTCGTCATCGTCGTCTTTCCGCATTTGGCCTGGCTGAAGAGCGCGCGCGATCTTGTCATCGCCGGCCTTGAAGAGGGCGACGCGGCGCAGCCGCCTGTCGCCCGGCGTTTGGCTTTGCGCCGCGCTGATCCTGACCCATCTCGGCCTGGCGTTGCTGGTCGTCTTCGCCAGCGGCTGGCCGCGCCGGCCGCGCGAACAGGCGCCGCTGATCGATCGCAATCCGGTCGAATCGTTCGCGCGCCTGTTCGTTTATTTTTTCGCGCTGATGCCGGCGGCCTCGGCCATCGCGATCGTGTTCGCCAGCGGCCGGCTCGGGCCGCTCGAGCGCGTCGCGCCGCTGGTGGTGCTCTCCGGCCTGGCGGTCGTGGTCGCCGCCGGCGATCGGGTGGCGCTCTATCGCGAGGGCATGGTGTCCTCGACCTGGGTCGGCCTGCTGGTGGCGCCGCCGGTGATCATCCTGGTCGCCATCGCATTTTTGCCGTGGACCGTTGCGGTCGATCTCAAGATCGCCCAGCCGGCCAATGTCGAGGGCCGCTTCTTCGCCGACAATTTCCAGCGCCGCACCGGCAAGCCGCTCGATTACGTCACCGGCGATGTGCAGCTCGCGCCGCTGGTCGCGCTGGCGAGCCCGAGCCGCCCGCATGTCTATTTCGACTGGGCGCCGGAGCGCAGCCCGTGGGCGACCCCGGCCGATTTCCGCAGAGACGGCGGCCTGCTGGTGTGGCCGGCCGGCGATCCGCCGGCGACGCATGAAGGCGCAGTTTCCCGCTATGGTGCCGGAAGTGCCGCGCTCGTTCGCGCGCACGATGCAGGGGGTGCTGCCGCTGATCCGGCTCGGCTGGGCGATGGTGCGGCCGCAAGCTGCGCCAGCCTAGTAGTAATGATAACTCTCGCCTTCGCGCACCTTGCCGCGGAACAGCCAGTAGATGAACACGATTAGCCGAGCATGAACGGCAGCAGCAACAGCGTGCCGAGCAGCATGAAGATCTGGCTCGCCGGCGCCGCGGCGGTGTCCCAGACGGTGAGCGAGGGCGGCACCAGATAGGGAAAATTGGAAATCACCAGCCCGAGATAGCCCAGCAGGAACAGCGCGATCGCGGCCAGGAACGGCGGCACCTCGCGGCCCTGTTCGAGCCAGCGCCAGAGCAAATACGCGACCAGCGCCGTCACCACCGGCACCGGCCACAGGAAATAGAAATTCGGCAGCGAGAACCAGCGCGCCGCGATGCGCGGCTGGGCGAGCGGCGTCCACAGGCTGACCGCCGCCATGAAGACCAGCACCGCCAGCAGGAGCCATTTCGCCTGCGCGCGCGCGCGCAGCGCCACCGGGCCTTCGGTCTTCATGGTCAGCCAGGTGGCGCCGAGCAGCGCGTAGCCGGCGACCAGCGCCAACCCGCACAGCAAAGCGAACGGCGTCGCCCAATGGAACGGGCCGCCGGCATAGGCGCCGTCCTTAACCGGAATGCCTTGGATCAGCCCGCCGAGGATCACGCCTTGCGCGAAACCGGCGAGCGTCGAGCCGCCGGTGAAGGCCACGCTCCACCAGGTCTTGCTGTGCGAGACGGTGCGGAATTCGAACGCGATGCCGCGGAACACCAGCGCCAGCAGCATGACGATCACCGGCAGATAGAAGCGCCGGCATGATCACCGCATAGGCGCGCGGGAAACGCCACGAACAATCCGGCGCCGCCGAGCACCAGCCAGGTTTCGTTGCCGTCCCAGAACGGCGCGATCGAGCGCATCATCTGATCGCGCTCGCTTTCGTTGTGCGCGAACGGAAACAACATGCCGATGCCGAGATCGAAGCCGTCGAGGATCACGTACATGGCGACGGCGATGCCGATAATGCCGGCCCAGATCACCGGCAGATACCATTCCATGGCGCTCACTCCTGTATCGCCTCACGCCCGGCATCCTTGGCCGCCGACAGCGGACTGCCGCCGAAGGACGCGGTCTCTTTGGCCTCCTGCCGATGCGGCCCGTGCGCGATCAGCCGGTTGATGTAATAGATGCCGAACCAGAACACGATGCCGTAGGCGACGACGAACAGCGCCAGCGTGCCGGCGATGGTCGCGCCCGGCACCGGCGAGGTGGCGTCGGCGGTGCGCAGGATGCCGTAGACGATCCAGGGCTGGCGTCCGCTCTCGGTCACCACCCAGCCGGCGATCACCGCGACGAAGCCGATCCACCAGCATTGCGCCATGACGCGCAGATACCAGCGCGTCTCAAACAGCGTGCCGCGCCACCACAGCAACGCGCCGAACAACGCCGCCGCGATCATGAAGAAGCCGATCGCCAGCATGATGCGGAAGGCGAAGAACACGATCTTGACCGGCGGCCGCTGTCCGCCGGGCACGCTGTTCAGGCCGGGGAACAGGCCGTTCAAGCTGTGGGTCAGGATCGAGCGAGGCGCCGTGCGGAATCGAAATTGCGAAACGATTGGTTTCGCGCCTTTTCGTCCGGCCAGGCGAAGATGTGGAAGTCGCCCGGCTTGCTGCCGTCCCAATGCGCTTCCATCGCCGCGATCTTGATCGGCTGATGCGCGAGCGTGTTGAGGCCGTGCTGGTCGCCGATGAAGAGTTGCAGCGGCGCCAGGACCGCCGTCAGGCCGATCGCCATGCGCAGCATGGTGCGGCCTTCCTCGACATATTTGCCGCCGAGCAGGTAGCGCGCGCCGACCGCCAGCACCACGAAGCCGGTGGTGAGATAGGCGGCGTTGAGCATGTGCGCGAAGCGGTAGGGGAAGCTCGGATTGAAGACGACCGCGAGCCAGTCGGTCGGAAAAGCGACGCCGTCCTTGAGCTCGTAGCCGGCCGGCGTCTGCATCCAGCTATTGGCCGACAGGATCCAGAATGCCGAGATCGCGGTGCCGACCGCGACGACCGCGGCCGAGAGCACATAGAGCCAGGGCGGCACGCGCTTGAAGCCGAACAGCAGCACGCCGAGAAAGGTCGCTTCGAGGAAAAACGCCGCCAGCACTTCGTAGCCGAGCAGCGGCCCCAGCACGTTGCCGGCGAAGACCGAGAAACGGCTCCAATTGGTGCCGATCTGGTAGGACAGCACGATCCCCGACACCACGCCCATCGCGAACGAGACCGCGAAGATCTTGGTCCAGAACCGCATCAGTTCGCTGATAGCGGTCTTTGCCGGTGCGCAGCCACAGCGCGCCGAGCGTCGCGATATAGGCCGACAGCCCGATGGTGAAGCTCGGGAAAATGATGTGAAAGATGATGGTGAAGGCAAATTGCAGGCGGGCCAGCAGGACAGGATCAAAATCCATCGCGGCCTCCGTCTCAGGCACCTCGCGGCGCGATCTTAGTCCCAATACTTAAGTCTTTGCGAGCCCACCATGTTCCGCCCCGCATGAACCTGAAACGGGTAATCACTCAGGCGCTATCCACATCATCCACAAGCCGATCCTGCGGGGCGCGAACGGGCGGGCTAGGCTCTGCGTCTGGGCAGCCGACGAAGGGGGTCACGATGGCAAAACAGGCAAAGAAATCAGACGGGAGCAGCACGCCGATCGTGGCATGGCTCGAGAATTATTTCGGGCTCAAGGAGCAGGGCACCAACGTCCGGACCGAATTCATCGCCGGCCTGACCACGTTCCTCACCATGGTCTACATCGTGTTCGTCAACCCGGCGATCCTGAGCAAGACCGGGATGGATCAGGGCGCGGTGTTCGTCGCGACCTGCATCGCGGCCGCGGTATCGACGCTGGTGATGGCGCTCTACGCCAATTACCCGATCGCGCTGGCGCCCGGCATGGGCATCAACGCGTTCTTCGCCTTCACCGTGGTGCTGACCATGAAATACACATGGCAGCAGGCGCTCGCGGCCGTGTTCTGCTCGGGCGTGATCTTCTTTTTCATTTCGGTCTTTCCGATCCGGCAATACGTCATCAATTCCATCCCGCGCAACCTAAAGCTCGCGATCTCCGCCGGCGTCGGCCTGTTCCTCGGCATCATCGCGCTGGAGGAAGCCAAGATCGTCGTTGCCCATCCGGCGACGCTGGTGACGCTCGGAGATCTGCGTCACTGGGAGCCGGTGCTGATGCTGTTCGGCTTCGTGCTGATCGCGGCGATGAATTACCGCCGCATCATGGGCGGCACGCTGATCGGCATTCTCGTCGTCGCGATTATCGGCATTCCGCTCGGCCTCGCCAAATTCGGCGGCGTGGTTTCGATGCCGCCGTCGATCGCGCCGACGTTGTTCCAGCTCGACTTCTCGCGCATCGGGGAGGCGACCTTCCTGATCGTCATCTTCTCCATCCTGTTCATCGACGTGTTCGATAATGCCGGCACGCTGATCGGCGTCACCCACCGCACCGGGCTGATGAAGAACGGCAAATTGGCGCGCATGAAGGAAGCGCTGATCTCCGACAGTTTCGCCGCCATGTTCGGCTCGCTGATCGGCACCTCGACCACGACGAGCTACATCGAAAGCGCGGCGGGTGTGCAGGCTGGCGCGCGCACCGGCCTGTCTTCGGTGTTCGTCGCGATCTTTTTCCTGCTGGCGCTGTTCTTTTCCCCGCTCGCCGGCATGATTCCGGCTTATGCGACGTCGGCGGCGCTGTTCTACGTCGCCTGCGTGATGGCGCGCGGGCTTGCTGAAATCGACTGGGACGACATCACCGAGTATGCGCCGGCGGTGGTCGCCGCCATCACCATGCCGCTGACCTATTCGATCGCCACCGGCATCGGGCTTGGCTTCATCACTTACGCGGTGCTGAAGATCATTTCCGGCAAGATCGCGGAGGCCTCGCCGGCGGTGATCGTGCTGGCTATCCTGTTCGTGATCAAATTCGCGGTAGCGGGATAATCAGCCATGCCGGTGCTTCAAGGGTTCACTGAACTTGCCGCCCTGCCGGTGGAGCGCGTCAGCGACAAGATCAGCCGGCGCATTCTTTCCGGCAAGCAGGGCATGGTGGTGTGGTGGACCATGAAGGCGGGCGCGCATGCGGCCGCGCACAAGCATCCGCACGAGCAGATCGTGTACATGCTCACCGGCCGCATGGACTTCCGCATCGGCAACGAGAAGCGCACGATGGGGCCGGGCGATGTCGCCGTGATCCCCGGCGGCGTCGAGCACGAAGGCTTCTTTCCGGAAGACACCGAAGTGATCGACGTGTTCGCGCCGCCGCGCGAAGACTTCCTCACCGGCGAGGTGCCGGCCTACATGCGGAAAGGCTGAATGAGCGGGGCGCTGTCGTCCTGGCAATTCTGGGCGGTGCTGTCGGCGGTGTTCGCCGCGCTGACGGCGATCTTCGCGAAAGTCGGCGTTGAGAACATCAACTCCGATCTTGCAACTTTCATCCGCACCATTGTGGTCATCGTCACGCTCGGATTTCTGCTGGCGGTGACGGGGGAGTTCCAGTCGCCCGGCAAGATTTCAGGGCGCACCTACCTGTTTTTGGTTTTGTCGGGCCTGGGCACCGGGGCGTCGTGGCTGTGTTACTTCCGTGCGCTCAAGATTGGCGAAGCGGCCAAGGTCGCGCCGATCGACAAATTGTCGGTGGTGCTGGTGGCGATCTTCGGCGTCGTGTTTCTCGGCGAGCGGCTGAGCGCGCCGAACTGGCTTGGCGTTGCGCTGATCGCGGTGGGGGCGGTGCTGGTGGCGTATCGCTAGGAGCCCAGCGCTTTCTTGATCGCCAGGAAATCGCGCCAGGCGAAACGCTTCTGCAGCGGGCTGCGCAGCAGGAAGGCCGGATGGAAAGTCGGCATGGCGCGGATCTCGCGTTTTCCTGTGTTGAATGTAAACCAGCGCCCGCGCGTCTTGGTGATGCCTTCCTTGATGCCGAGCAGCGTCTGCGCCGAGGGATTGCCCATGCAGACCAGAATGTCGGGATCGGCGAGTTCGATCTGGCGCAAGATGAACGGCAGGCAGATTTGCGTCTCTTGCGGCGTCGGCGTGCGGTTGCCGGGCGGCCGCCAGGGCACGACATTGGCGATGTAAACGCTCGACCGATCGAGCCCGATGGCGGCCAGCATGCGGTCGAGCAGCTTGCCGGAGCGGCCGACGAAGGGCAGGCCCTCGCGATCCTCGTCGGCGCCGGGCGCTTCGCCGACGAACATCACGCGCGCCTTCGGATTGCCGTCGGCGAACACCAGTTGTGTCGCGCTCGGCTTGAGCGCGCAGCCGTCGAATTTGTCGAGGATGGCGCGCAGCTCGTCGAGCGTCTTGGCGCTGCGTGCCGCCTCGCGCGCGGCCATGGCGGCCTCATCGGGGGCGGACGGGGCGATAGCCGGGGCTGGCGCGGCCTTTGATTTCGAGGTCGGGGGGCTGCACGGCCGGCTGGCGCGGGCGGGCAGGGGGCGCCGCCGTTTCCGCAGCCGCCAGGCGGTCGACCGGTTCCTCGCCAACCAGCGCGTCGGCGCCGGCTTCGATGTAGAAGTCGAGCAGTTCGCGGGCGTCTTTATTGCCGGAGGGCATCATCCTTCACATCCTAGCACGATTGAGCATGGCGGCTGCGCGGTTGCCCTTGCTGTGCAAAAGTGGACAATTGCCGCCTGGAGATAAGTTATGGCCGACCTGCCCGCCCAAGAACGTCCTGCCAGAGAGGCGATGGAATTCGACGTGGTGATTGTCGGCGCCGGCCCCGCGGGCCTTGCCGCCGCCATTCGCCTCAAGCAGATCAATCCCGATGTCACGGTCGTGATCGTGGAGAAGGGCTCCGAGGTCGGCGCCCATATCCTCTCCGGCGCGGTCATCGATCCGGTGGGTCTCGACAGGCTGCTGCCGGATTGGCGCGACGAGGATACTCCGATCAAAACCGCGGTCAGCGACGACCGCTTCTATTTCCTCGGCGCGAATTCAGGCTTGCGGCTGCCGAATTTCATGATGCCGCCGCTGATGAGCAATCACGGCAATTTCATCGTCTCGCTCGGCAGCGTCTGCCGCTGGCTGGCGACCAAGGCTGAGGGGCTGGGGGTCGAAATCTATCCGGGCTTTGCCGCTGCCGAAGTTTTGTTCGACGCGCAGGGCGCGGTCGCCGGTATCGCCACCGGCGACATGGGCGTCGGCAAGAATGGCGAGCCCAAGGATTCATTCACGCGCGGCATGGAGCTGCGCGCCAAATACACGCTGTTCGCGGAAGGCGCGCGCGGCAATCTCGGCAAGCAGCTGATTGCCAAGTTCGGGCTCGGCGAAGGGCGCGAGCCGCAGAAATTCGGGCTCGGGCTGAAGGAACTCTGGCAGGTCGCGCCCGACAGGCATCGCAAGGGGCTGGTGCAGCATTCCTTTGGCTGGCCGCTCGATGGCTCGACCGGCGGCGGCTCGTTTCTCTATCACTTCGACGACAATCTGGTGTCGGTCGGCTTCGTGCTGCATCTGAATTATTCGAACCCTTATCTGTCGCCGTTCGAGGAATTTCAGCGCTTCAAGACCCATCCGCTGGTGCGCGATACCTTCGCCGGCGGCAAGCGCCTCGCCTATGGCGCGCGCGCGCTGACCGAAGGCGGCTACCAGTCGGTGCCCAAGCTTGCGTTTCCGGGCGGCGCGCTGATCGGCTGCGAGGCCGGCTTCATGAACGTGCCGCGCATCAAGGGCAGCCACAATGCCATGCTGTCCGGCATGATGGCCGCGGAAGCCGTCGCCGCAGCGCTCAAAGGCGGGCGCAGCCACGACGAGCTTGCCGACTACGAGGCGGCCTGGCGCTCGTCGCCGATCGGCAAGGACTTATGGAAGGTGCGCAACGCCAAGCCGCTGTGGTCGAAGCTCGGCACGATGTTGGGGATCATGCTTGGCGGTTTCGATATGTGGTGCAACACGTTGGGATTTTCTCTGTTCGGGACTCTTAAACACGGCAAGCCGGACTACGCCACGCTGAAGCCCGCCGCCGAATGCGCGCCGATCACTTACCCGCGGCCGGACGGCAAACTCACTTTCGACCGGCTGTCGTCGGTTTTCCTATCCAACACCAATCACGAGGAAGATCAGCCCGTGCATCTGCGCGTGGCGGATATGAATCTCGAAAAGACTTCCGAGCACGATGTCTATGGCGGCCCCTCGGCGCGCTATTGCCCGGCCGGCGTCTATGAATGGGTGGAACAGGCCGGTTCACCTAAATTTGTCATCAACGCGCAGAATTGCGTCCACTGCAAAACCTGCGACATCAAGGACCCGAATCAGAACATCACTTGGGTTCCGCCCGAGGGCGGCGGCGGGCCGAATTACCCAAACATGTGATAGGCGGCGGGCCTCGCGCGCCACGATGCTGCCACATCGGGGTTTTCAACCTCACACTGAAGTGTGACGCCGCCGTTCTTGCGGGAGCGGCGTAAAAAGGCCATTCTCGGCTCAACCACGGCGGTTTGCGCGCAACCCGCGATCATCCGCCTCATTGGAGCATTGCCCGTGATTTCTCGGATTTTGTACCGGTGCGTCATCGGCACCGCGCTTGGCGCGTTACTGGCAGCGGCGCCGATCAAGCTTGCCGCGCAGGCGCCGTCCGTGGCCGACGCTGCTGGGATGAACCCGTCCGGCATGACGGCCTCGGGCAGTTACCTCGCCGCCCGCCATGCCGGGCAGGATCGCGACGCCGCCGCGGCCGCCGCCTATTACCGCTCCGCCCTCAAGCATGATCCGAAGAACGGCGAACTGCTCGACCGCGCATTCCTGTCGCTGCTGGTTGACGGCAACATCGACGAAGCCGTGAAATTTGCCGAGCGCGTCGCGCAAACCGACAAGAACGACCGCGTCTCACAACTGGTGCTCGGCGTGGCCGCGCTCAAGCACAAGCAATATGCCGCCGCGCGCCGCGACCTGGCGCAGTCGATCCGCGGTCCGATCACCGATCTGACGGCGACGCTGCTAACGGCTTGGTCGATATACGGCGCCGGCGACGCCAAAGGCGCGGTAGCGGCGATCGACCGGTTGGCCGGCCCGGATTGGTACGCCATCTTCAAAGAACTGCACGCCGGGATGATCTACGACCTCGCCGGCAACAAGAAGGAGGCCGGCACGCGCTTGGCGCACGCCTACAAGCTCGACCCTACCGCGCTACGGGTGGTCCAGGCTTACGGCAGTTGGCTGTCGCGCAACCGCACGTCGAAGGAAGCGCTCGATGTCTATCAGGCCTTCGACAAGGTGCTGCCGCGCCATCCTTTGGTGGTCGAGGCGATGAACCAGATCAAGGCCAATGAAAAAATACCGCCGCTCGCCGCGACGCCGCAGGCTGGCGCCGCCGAAGCGCTCTATGGGCTCGGCGCCTCGCTCGGTCGCCGCGGCGGCGAGGATCTCGGCCTGGTCTATCTGCAGCTTTCGCTCCATCTTTCGCCCAACCATCCCTTGGCGCTGCTATCCCTCGCCGATCTCTATGAATCGCTCAAGAAGCCGGCGCTTGCGATCAAGGTCTATGAACGCGTTTCGCCGAGTTCGCCGCTGCATCGCAATGCGGCGATCCAGATGGCGGCCAATCTCGATTCGCTCGAGCGCACGGACGAAGCGGAGAAGCATCTAGGTACGCTGATCAAGGAACATCCCCAGGATATCGAAGCGATTATGGCGCTCGGCAATATTCAGCGCGCGCACAAGAAATTCGATGCGTGCGCCGACGTCTATTCCAAGGGCATCGCCGCCATCCCGCAACCGGAAAAAGCCAACTGGGTGATCTTCTATTTCCGCGGCATCTGTTACGAGCGCTCGCATCAGTGGCCGAAGGCGGAAGCCGATCTCAAGAAGGCGCTCGAACTGTTTCCCGAGCAGCCGCACGTGCTCAATTATCTCGGCTATTCCTGGATCGATCAGGGCGTGAACCTGGACCAAGGCATGGACATGATCAAACGCGCCGTGCAGCAACGCCCGGACGACGGCTACATCGTCGATTCGCTCGGTTGGGCTTATTATCGGCTCGGCAATTACGATGAAGCGGTCAAGCAGCTTGAGCGCGCCATCGAGCTTAAGCCGGAAGACTCCACCATCAACGACCATCTCGGCGACGCCTATTGGCGGGTCGGGCGCGTATTGGAAGCAAAATTCCAGTGGGCACATGCGCGCGATCTCAAGCCCGATCCGGAGGATCTGCCCAAGATCGAAGCCAAGATTAAGGATGGGCTGCCGGATGAGACCTCCTCGCAAGCCAAGGCCAAACCCCAGAAAAAGAGCGGCGACGGAGGCTAGCGCGTTATCCCGCAAAGTGGGTTCCGGTTTTCCGCCTGCGCGAAGCCCGCTTCGGCAGGCGAAGGAAGATCGGACAAGGTCAGCCGCTAAAGCTTAAGGCTTCCTCCATGGCCGTTGCGCTGGCCGAACAGGCCCCCGCCAAAATCAATCTGACTTTGCGCGTGATCGGGTGCCGCGCCGATGGCTATCACATGCTGGAAAGCTTGGTGGTGTTCGCTGAACTTGCCGATACGCTCACTTTGCAGCCGGGCCTTGCCCATACGCTCGATATATCCGGCTCATTCGCAACGGCATGCGGCACGGCCGCCGATAATCTGGTGCTCAAGGCGCTCGGCGCACTGCGCGAACGCGTTCCGGGGCTCAAAGCCGGACATTTCTCGCTTGAGAAAAACATTCCGGTTGCCGCCGGTCTCGGCGGCGGATCGTCCGATGCGGCGGCCGCGTTGCGGCTGCTGGCGCTTTCCAACGATCTTGCATTGAACGATGCCCGGCTGGCTGAGGCGGCGCGCGCCACCGGCGCCGACGTTCCGGTCTGCCTTGACCCCCGCACACGCGTCATGCGCGGCGTCGGCGAAGAATTATCAGTGGCGCTCGATTTTTCATCGCTGCCAGCATTGCTGGTCAATCCCGGAGTGCCGCTGGCGACCCGTGACGTGTTTGCCAAATTTGATGCCGGACAGGCCAGCCAAAAACCGCTCGGCGATTTGCCTAAAAGCCTGGATGCGGCGATGGCGTTTCTTGGCTCATACGGCAACGACCTCATGCCGGCGGCTGTCGCCTGCCAGCCTGTGGTCGCCGCGGTGATCGCGCGCTTGCAGGCGGTGCCGGGCGTCCGGCTGGTGCGCATGTCGGGGTCGGGTCCGACCTGTTTTGCGCTGTTTGATTCCGCCGGCGAAGCCGCGGCGGCGGCGCGACGGCTCGCGACCGAGCGGAGGGATTGGTGGGTCTGCCCTACCATGCTCGGCTCTCTGGAAAAGCGCCCTTGAAAAGGCCTCCTTCACGGGGAACCGTTGCCTGTCTGGCGATTTGCGGTTAGGCAACGGTAGCAGGAGAGCAGCATGACGTTGAAATGGGCCGTGAGAGCCGGGGTCTTGACGGCGTGCCTTGGCATCATCGGGGCCAACCCTGCTCTCGCGCGCGTCAAACACCACAAGACCGGCCGCCATTGTGTCGACCGGACGCCGAGCGAGCCCTCGCTCTATGGCTTTGTCTTCAACCCGCCGCCGCAGCCAAACGGCTGCGCGCCTGCGGCTTTCGCCGGTGGCCACTATCTCGGCCAGGATCCCGATCCCTTTATCCGTCTGCAGCTCAATCGCGATCCTCGTACCGGCAACTGGTACTATTAACTAACCCGTTAGTGCGCGCGCGCGATGCAGAAGGCGACCGCTTCTTCCAGCGCCGTCTTGATCGCGGACGGCGGCACCAGGGCCAATGCATCGGTGGCGATGGCGCCATAATGGCGGGCGCGGCCGACCGTGTCCTCGATGGCATGGTGTTTGGCCATGAACGCGATGGCCTGGTCGAGATCGCCATCGCGAATCTCGCCGTCAACCAGCGTGCGATTCCAGAACATGCGCTCGCTCTCGCTGCCGCGGCGAAACGACAACACCACCGGCAAGGTGACTTTTCCTTCGCGGAAATCGTCGCCCACGTTCTTGCCGAGCCTGGCTGACTTGCCGCCGTAATCGAGCGCGTCATCGACGAGCTGGAAGGCGATACCGAGGTTCATGCCGAACGAACGGCAGGCGGCGAGCTCGGTTTTTTCCTTGGCCGCCAGCGCCGGACCCACTTCGCAAGCGGCGGCGAACAGTTCCGCGGTCTTGGCGCGGATCACCGCCATGTACTCGTCCTCGTTGGTGGCGGTGTTCTTGGCGGCGCCGAGCTGCATGACTTCGCCTTCCGCGATCACCGTGGCGGCCGAGGACAAAATATCAAGCGCGTGCAGATTGGCGACCTCGACCATCATCTTGAAGGCCTGGCCGAGCAGGAAATCGCCGACCAGCACGCTCGCCTCATTGCCCCAGACCATGCGGGCGGCGAGCTTGCCCCGGCGCAGGTCGCTTTCATCCACCACGTCGTCATGCAGCAGCGTGGCGGTGTGCATGAACTCGACCGCGGCGGCGAGCTTGATGTGGCCGTCCCCGGCGTAACCGGCGAGTTTGGCCATGGCCAGCGTGAGCATTGGGCGCAGCCGCTTGCCGCCCGAGGAAATCAGGTGGTTGGCAACCTCCGGGATCATGGCGACGTCCGAGCCGGTGCGCGCCAGGATCGTCGCGTTGACTCGCTCCATATCCGGTGCCACCAGTTCGGCCAGACGCTCGATCGAAGCGGGGTGCGGACTTTCAAACGGAATAACGACGGCCAAAATGGTTCTCCCGGTCGCGACTTTCGGCGAGCATAGAAACGCTGTGTTAACGGGGCAAGTGCGCTAAACTGGGTAACGTTGCGTTGAATTGCCGGGTCACCGCAATGTGATTCGGGTTGGGCAAGGGGATTTGCGCTTGGCGAAACGTACTTCTCCCACGGCCGCGGATAGATCGCGCCGCCTCGGCCAGTACAGCATCGCCGTGCTGGTGCCCTGCTACAACGAGGAAGTGGCGGTTGCCAAGGTCGTCAAGGACTTCCGCGCCGCGCTGCCCACCGCAACGATTTTCGTCTTCGATAATAATTCGACGGACAACACGGCCGCGGCGGCGCGTGCCGCCGGCGCCGAAGTGTTCCGGGTCAAGCGGCAGGGCAAGGGCTTTGTGGTGAGCCGCATGTTCACCGACGTGGAAGCCGATATCTACGTGCTGGTGGATGGCGACGCGACCTACCATGCGCCGAGTGCGCCCAAGATGATCGGCCGCCTGCTCGACGTGCGCCTCGACATGGTGGTGGGCAACCGGGTGGACCGCGAAGAGGCCGCCTATCGCCCCGGCCACCGCACCGGTAACCGGCTGTTGACGTCGTTCGTCGCCGAGGTGTTCGGCGCCAGCTTCAATGACATGCTGTCGGGCTACCGCGTGTTCTCGCGCCGCTTCGTGAAATCGTTTCCGGTTTTGTCGCGCGGCTTCGAGATCGAAACCGAGCTCACCATTCATGCGCTCGAACTGGGGCTGGCGGTCGCCGAAATCGACACGCCCTATTACGCACGTCAGGAAGGTTCGGTCTCCAAGCTCAATACCTGGAGCGACGGCCTGCGCATCCTGCGCACCATCGTGAACATTTACCGCGCCGAGCGCCCGCTGCCGTTTTTCACCGGGATCGGACTGGCGCTTGCGATCGCGTCCGTCGGTTTCGCGTTTCCTGTCTTCGTCACGTATTTCGAAACCGGACTGGTGCCGCGACTGCCGACGGCCATCCTGTCGACCGGCCTGATGCTGATGGCGTTTTTATCGGCCGCAATCGGGCTAGTGCTCGATACCGTAACGCGCGGGCGGCGCGAGATGAAGTTGCTTGCCTATCTGGCGCATCGCGCGCCGGGCGAGGAACGCCGGCGCGGTTGAGTTGATCGGCGCGGAAACTGATGCCACAACAGCTTGAATTCGTAGACTTGTTTATAGTCTTGGCGTGAGGACAAATGCGCTTTCTGTGTGTGGTGGGGACGCGGCCCGAGGCGATCAAACTGGCGCCGGTTATTCTGGAGCTCGCCCGTCATTCGGACGTGACGACGCTTTGCTCCGGCCAGCATACCGAGCTGGCCGAGGAGCCGCTCGCCTGGTTCGGCATCAAACCGGATGATCGCGTCGTCATCGATGCGCAAGCGCGCACGCTGGCGGTTCTCACCGGCGCGCTGTTTGCGCCGCTCGAACGCATGATCGACAAATACAGACCGGATGTGATCGTGGCGCAGGGCGATACGACGACGCTTTTTGTCACGGCATTGACGGCATTCTATCTCGGTATTCCGTTTGCGCATGTCGAGGCCGGGCTGCGCACCGGTAATTTCCAGGCGCCGTTTCCCGAGGAATTCAACCGGGTCGCCGCCGGCAAGTTGGCGACCTGGCATTTTCCTCCGACGCAGCGCGCCGCCGCCAATTTGCGCGCCGAAGGCGTCGATCCAGCGAAGATTTTTATCACCGGCAATACCGGCATCGACGCGCTGCGGCTGACGCTGGCGCGAATCGAAAAGCCGCCTGCCGGCGGCCGTCTCCGACGCATTTTATTGACGGCGCATCGCCGGGAAAATCAGGGCGAGCGCATGGCTGCGATTTGCCGGGCCGTGTCGGCGATCGTGCGTGAGTTTGACGATGTCGAGTTTGTCATCCCGGTGCATCCGAACCCCGCGGCGGCGGCCAGTTTCGAAGCGCTCAAAAATCACGAACGCATCCATCTGTCGCCACCGCTCGGATATCCGCAGCTGGTTTCGGAAATGGTCAGGGCTCATTTGATCCTGACCGATTCCGGCGGCATCCAGGAGGAGGCGCCTTTCCTGCATAAGCCGGTTCTCGTACTGCGCGATGTGACCGAGCGGCCGGAGGCTGTCGAGATGGGTGTTGCATCGCTCGTAGGCACCGACACGGCGGCGCTGGTCGCCGCGGTGCGCCGCCTGCTCACCGAGGAAGCGAGCTACGCCAAAATGGCGGGCGGCGGCTCTCCCTATGGCGACGGCTACGCCGCGCAGCGCATTGCCCAAGCCTTCGGTCTGTCGAAAGACGCGCGCGCGGATACGCCGCGATGACCGCTGGCCGCATCTATATCGGCCTACCCGCCTATAACGAGGAGATCGCGCTGCCGCGTCTGCTCACGCGTATCGAGAACACGGCGCAATCTTCGCAAGTGGCGCTCACCGTCGTCGTCTATGACGACGGCAGCACCGACAAGACCGCGGAGATCGCCGCGCAATGGCCGCAAGGCGTGCCGCTGGTGCTGTTGGACGGCAAAATCAATAAAGGTTTGGGCGCCGGTCTGCGCGCCCTGATCGACTATGCCGTTGCGAATGGCGGCCCGGACGATGTCCTGGTCATCATGGATTGTGACGACACGCACGACCCCGCCCAAATCTCCGAGATGTTGGCGGCAATGGCGAAGGGCGCCGACGTGGTGATAGCGTCGCGCTTCCAAGGCGGCGCGACGGTGCGCGGCGTGCCTCTACTTCGCCGTATGACGGCGCTGGGCGCGGTCATCTTGTTCAAATTGATCCACCCGGTGCGCAACGTCTGGGATTACACCTGCGGATACCGGGCCTACCGCATCGGGCTTTTGCAGAACGCCGTTGCGCGCTATCGCGGCCGACTGGTCGAGGAGGCCGGTTTTGCCTGCATGGTGGAGGTGCTGCTCAAGCTCAATGCTACCGGCGCGCGCTGCGCCGAAGTCCCGCTGCATCTGCGCTACGATCTCAAACCGACCGCCAGCAAAATGGACGTGAGCAGCAACATGCGCCGGCTCTTGGCGCTGCTGATCCGTTGGCGTTTGCGCGGCTTTGATGCCGCGTAATCACTTCTCCAATCGCAGCAGCCGCCATTCGTCGTCCTGGCCGAACGGCATCACCACGCGCGCATTGGGCCGCGCCGCGATCAGCGCCTGCGCCCACTCGGGATCGACCGCGATCCATGCGGGCGCGGGTATGCTCTTGAGCGCAACCAGATTTTCATTCCTGATCCACCCTGGCACCAGCGCGAAGACATTCAGTCCGGCGTCTTCGCTGCGAAAGATCGGCGCCGGCGCGGCCTTCAGCAGTTCGGTAATGTGCGCCGCGTCGAGTTGCGCCGAGCGCGAAAGTCTCGGCAACAGCGGCGTCGCGATATCGGAATAAACAAAGGCATAAACCAGTATGCCGAAGCCGGCGGCCAGTCCCGGCAGGACCGCCAGTGGCGCCTTTTTCATGAACGCGTCGTAGCCGAGACCGGCGAGCACGCACATAGGCAGGATCAGGGGGAAGAAATAACGCGTCGTCGATCCGCCCGGCCAGAACAAGATCACGACCGTTGCGGCAAGTCCGTAACACAGCATTGCCTTGAGAAAGCCGGGCGGAAGGCGCTCGCCGCCGTAAAGTCTGATCGAAACAAAAAACGCAATCGCCAAAAGCGCGACCGGCATGGTCTCATTGAACAAATTAAAAATCGCTTCAACCGGATTGGACAAGGGAGCGGCCGGTTTAAAGCGCATGAAGGCCGCCCAATCGCCTTCATCGCCGGGCGAATAGACATAGCCATACCAGGCCGCAATCGGGATAACGCAAATCACCCCGGCCAAAATGAAACCCGGGAGTTGCCGCCAGGAACGCGTGATCAGAATGAACAGGCCGATGCCGAACGCGAAATAAGCGACCGGCTGCGGTCCTTTCATCAGCCCGGCCAGCGCCAGAACGCTGCCAATCGCCGACCACCGGCCGATGCTGATGCGGCCGGTGTGATAACCGTCCCACCAGGCGACGAAGGCGATGAAGAGCAGGACCGCCAGCACCATATCCGCGGTCGCCAGGGCGTAAGCGCGCTGTACGATCGGGCAGGCGAGAAACAGCAAGGCGCCCAGCAGGGCGGCCGGAATACTGGCCGAGACACGCCGCGACAGCGCGTAGATGAGCCAACAGCCGGCCAACAGGAAAAGAATAACCGGTAGCCGGGCGGTGAACTGGCTGACGCTGCCGAAGGGCGAGCTGACAGCCGCGATCATCCACGACAGCAAAGTCGGGCGCTCGACGAAGCGGGTATTGTACAGATACGGCGTGATCCAATGGCCGTCTTCCAGCGCGCCACGCGCGGCCGTGACGGCAAGGCCCTCATCGCCATGGAAGCCGCGCCAAATGAGCAAGGGCCAGGTCAGTATCGCCCATGTCACTACGATGACAGCGAGCGGATTCCAGCGCGTCGCTAAAGCGTTCCACAAAGCGACGGCTCGCGCCGCGATGGCGTTTGCGCCGATGACCAAAGGAGACGCGCGCAAGTCTTGGATTTTCATTGCAAATACAGATCGTTAGGGCGAGAAAAACACATTATAATCGAACGCCATTGCGGGCAATGCTTTGCGATGATGTAAGGAACTGAGAGAAACAGGGGCGGATTTTCATGCGCGAACTCGTGCGCACTAATGACATGGTTCTGGTCTCGGCGGTGGTCGCGTTGCTCGACGGCGCCGGAATTCGTCACATGGTGCTCGATCAGAACATGAGCGTGCTGGAAGGTTCGCTCGGCGTTTTGCCGCGGCGGATTCTGGTGGCCGAAGATGAAGAACGCAGCGCGCGGCGGCTCCTCGGAGACGCCGGCCTCGGGCACGAGCTACGCCCCGATGGGCGCTGAACGCGACATCCTCGAGACCAGCGAAGATGCCGTGCTTGGCGGCCGCCTGCGGCTGCGCCAGCCGCGCACCGGCCATCGCGTCGGCCACGATGCGATTTTACTCGCCGCCGCGACCGGCGGGAGCAAAGGCGAATTGGCCGTCGACCTCGGCGCCGGTGTCGGTGGCGCGGGACTGGCGCTGGCGGTGCGCGTGCCAGGGCTCAAGGTTACGCTGGTCGAGATCGATGCCGCGCTTTGCGATCTGGCCGCCGGCAATGCGCGGCTCAACGAGCTCGACGATCGCGTCAGTGTGCTGATGGCTGACGCCGCCGACCCGGGGCTCGTAACCGGCAGCGCCGACCGCGTCTTGATGAACCCGCCCTTTCACGACGCGTCGCGACAGAACGTATCGCCCGATCCGCGCCGGCGGCTGGCGCATGCGGCGGCGCCCGGCCTGTTGCCGCGCTGGATCGCGTCCGCGGTCCGGCTCTTGAAGCCGCAAGGCGTGCTGACGTTGATCTGGCAGGCGGACGGCCTGGCCGATGTGCAGGACGCGCTCGCCAACGAATTTGGCGGTATTGCCGTGCTGCCGGTGCAGCCGCGCGCCGATGCGCCGACGATTCGTGTGTTGGTGCGCGCGGTCAAATCCGGCCACGGTTCACATAAAAATTATCCGGCTCTCATCCTGAACGATGAGCGCGGACGCCCGACGGCGGCGGCGGAAGCGGTGCTGCGCGGCGGGGCTACTCTAAATTTTTCTGAGACATAAACGCGGGCTGTTCCGCCTAGGATTTACGCCAACCCGGCACGAATTCGCGCCAGCTTCGACCGGCGAGTTGGCGCCGCCACCGGCCTAGATTGTCATCGTTGAGATGCGAAAGCCCAATGATGCTGCCGATTAGAACGAACAAAATGGCGAGCTTGGGATCCATAAATCACCTCTTCCGATGACCGCCGCCAAAGGGCGGCACTGCCGCATCGCAAAAAGCATTCCAAAGTTAAAAAACAGGCAATTTCGGGCTTCTTCGGGTCAAAATCACGAAATCTACTGCATTGCACCTAAATTTAATCCGCCGGTTACGGCAAGCCCTCAGGCTTTGACTTGGGTTCCATTGATGCCTAACTGCCCGAGATGGCACCCGCGGCGGCTCAACCAATGCCCGACATTCTCAAGCGCGCTCTCGAGCTTCTGGGCAAGCTCGTGCCGGCGCGCTTTCGCCCCGACATCCCGGTAGTGCCGGTGGTGCGGCTATCGGGCGTCATCGGCGCGGTGACGCCGTTGCGGCCCGGGCTGACGCTGTCCTCGACGGCCCGCTCGCTGGAGCGCGCCTTTGCTGGCCGTAATGTCCGCGCTGTCGCGCTCATCATCAATTCGCCGGGCGGCTCGCCAGCGCAGTCGCATCTGATCTTCCGCCGTATCCGGCAATTGGCTGCGGAGAAGAAATTGCCGGTCATTGCCTTTGTCGAGGATGTCGGGGCTTCCGGCGGCTACATGCTGGCTTGCGCCGCCGACGAGATTATTTGCGACCCGTTTTCCATCGTCGGATCGATCGGCGTCGTGGGCGGCTCGTTCGGCTTTCCCAAGCTGATGGAAAAGCTCGGCGTCGAGCGCCGGCTCTACACCGCCGGCGAGCGCAAGGTGATGCTCGACCCGTTCCAGCCGGAAAAACCGGAGGACGTCGAACGCATCAAAGCGATCCAAAAAGACATCCACGAGGCCTTTATCGCCCTGGTCGAGGAGCGCCGCGCCGGCAAGCTCAAGACTGGCGAGAAGAACTTGTTCTCCGGCGAGTTCTGGACCGCGCAGGCGGCGATCGACCTCGGTCTTGCCGACAGCATCGGCGATCTGCGCTCGACCTTACGCGAACGCTACGGCGAGAAAGTCCGCACGCCGTTGATTTCCGAGAGCCGCGGATTTTTAGGCCGCAGGATTCCAGGTCTCGGCTCGCTCGAAAATATCGCGCGCCAGCCCGGCCTGGCCGGCGAATTCATTTCGGCGCTGGAAGAACGCGCATTGTGGGGCCGTTACGGGCTCTAGCGGCTACTGCACCGGCTTGTTGCCGAACAATTTCGCCACCGCCGCGACCTGCGCCCGCTGCTGCGCGATCGAGGCAGCGAACTCGGCGCTATCGCCGGGGCTGACGATCTGACCGGTAGCGGTCAGCTTCTGCACGACGTCGGGCTCGGCGGCGACGGCCTTGACGTCGGCTGCGATCTTGTTGCGTACGGCGTCCGCTATTCCGGGCGGACCGAACAGACCGACCAGCCCGTCGAATTCGAGCGAGGGATAGCCGGCCTCGAGCGCCGTCGGCGCGTCGGGGATCGCCGGCGCGCGGTCGTGATTGGTGACGGCCAGCACCTTGACCTTGCCCGCGATCACCTGCGGCCGCACGATGGCGTAAGCCGGCATGTAGACCTGGATGCGTCCTTCGGCGAGGTCGTTGACCGCGGCCACCGGGTTTTTATAGGGCACCTTCGCCATGGTCAGGCCGACCGTGTGCAGGTAACCGGCGAACACGAAGTCGGTGAAGCCGGTGGCGGTGGTCCAGTTCAATTGACCGGGCTTGGCGCGCGCCAGCGCCTCAAGTTCTTTGAGTGTGTTGATGCCGAGCGAGGCCGGCACGCTGACCGCGACCACGGTCTTGGAGATGCGCGCGATCGGGATCAGGTCCTTCGGGTCGTAGGGCAGGGTGTCGTGGAAATAAGGATGGGCGGTGAACGAGCTCACCGGCGAGACCAGCAGGACGTGATCGTCGTGTGCGCCGAGGAACGCCGTGATGGCGACCATGCCATCGCCGCCGGGGCGATTTTCCACGACGACCGATTGGCCCCAGCGCTGCGACAGCTTGTCGGCGAACAGCCGGGCGCCGATATCGACGCCGCTGCCGGGGCCGAGCGTCACGATCAGCCGCACCGGCCGGTTGGGCCACGCCTCGACCGCGGCGGCCGGCGCGATCAACGATGCAAGGACGAGCGCCGATAACGCCCAACGGGCTTTCGCGAGAATTTGCATTGGTTTCCTCCACCCTCAGGACGGCCGGTTTCCGGCTCATTCGGGACTAACCAGGCGCGATCATAGTCCATTGACATCGGATGTTGCAGCCGATCATAGGCCCCGAAAATGCCTTGTTCACACCCGAGCTTTGGACCTTCCACGAGCCTTACGGAGCCGCACATGCCGCCGCTTTTGCTCTCGCCGCTGGTGAAATGGTCGCTCGCAGCCCTTGGCGGCGCCATGGTCGTGCATTGGGTGGTCAAGGAAGCGCGCCGGATCAACGAAGAGCTGGAAGCGGCCAAGCGCGTGAAAGTGCGGATTTCCGACCTGGAGAACCGGCCGACTTTGCGGCTGGATCCGAGAACCGGCGAGTATCGCCTCTAGCCAATCCTCAATTTGGGTAGCCTAAGCTGTCGCCTGTTAGCGGCGGGCGGCGCGCGGGTTGCTGGTGATCATGGAGCCCAGAAACATCACCGTGAAGGCCAGCCCGATCAGTTGGAAAGCGATCATTTGATTTCTCCGTCGCGCCCTGTTGCTTGTGCTTATGTGTCGCTCCAACTTCGGTTCCGGTTCAAAACCCGATAAAGTTTTATTTGGCCGGCACCCGCTCGCGGCCATCCTCGGTCTAACCGATTGTTAAAGCTTAGAAATTAGCCCTATGGCTGAAGCAAATCCTCGCACCGCCGCCGATTCGCATCAAGACGATCTCGATCCGAAGCGGTCGTTTCAGGGGCTAATCCTGGCGCTGCAGCAATATTGGGCTAGCTGGGGCTGCGTGATCCTGCAGCCCTACGACATGGAGGTAGGGGCGGGCACTTTCCACCCGGCCACCACCCTGCGGGCGCTCGGGCCCGAAGCCCTGGAATGCGGCCTATGTGCAGCCCTCGCGCCGGCCCAAGGATGGCCGCTACGGCGAGAACCCGAACCGCCTCCAGCACTATTACCAATTCCAGGTGATCCTGAAGCCGTCGCCGCCCGACATCCAGGAGCTCTATCTCAATTCGCTCAAGGCCATCGGCATCGACTCCAAGCTGCACGACATCCGGTTCGTCGAGGACGATTGGGAAAGCCCGACGCTCGGCGCCTGGGGGCTCGGATGGGAATGCTGGTGCGACGGCATGGAGGTCTCGCAGTTCACTTATTTCCAGCAGGTCGCCGGTTTCGAATGCAATCCGGTTGCCGGCGAACTGACCTACGGAGTCGAACGCCTCGCGATGTATGTGCAGGGCGTCGACAACGTGTTCGCGCTCAATTTCAACGGCCGCACCGACGACAAGAAGGTCACCTATGGCGACGTGTTCCTGCAGGCCGAGCAGGAATATTCGCGGCACAATTTCGAGTTCGCCGACACCGCGATGCTGTTCGAACAGTTCAAGATGGCGGAAGCGGCCTGCAAGAAATATCTCGCCGACGGCTGGAGCAAGGACCGCAAGCATCATTTGATGGCGCTGCCGGCCTATGACCAGTGCATCAAGGCTTCTCACGTGTTCAATCTGCTCGACGCGCGCGGCGTGATCTCGGTCACCGAGCGGCAAAGTTACATCTTGCGTGTGCGTGAACTGGCGAAAGGTTGCGGCGAGGCATGGCTCGCGACCGCGGGCGGAGGGGCGTCGTGAGCAAAGCGCGCATCTTGCGGCAATCGTCGATTTTATTCGCCAGCGATCTGCCGGCCTCAATCGCTTATTGGCACGACAAGCTCGGCTTCGATAAGCACGGCATTTTCGGCGAGCCGCCGGTCTTTGCCATCATGGAATACGGCAACGCCTTCGTGATGCTTAAGCAAGCGCCGCAAGGTCACCGCATTGTGCCGTACTGGCAAACCAGCGAGGGCATCTGGAACGCCTATTTCTGGGTAGACGACGTCAAAGCGCTGTTTGAGGACATGCAGAAGCGTGGCGCGACGATCGCGTATGGGCTTTGCGATCAATTCTACGGCGTGCGCGAGTTTGCGGTTCACGATCCCGACAAGCAAAGCATCGGCTTCGGCCAGTTACTGTCGCCGGCACCTGCTGGAAAGCCCGCGTAATGCCGGACCTGTTGCTCGAATTTCTGTCGGAAGAAATCCCCGCGCGCATGCAGGCGCGGGCGGCCGAAGACCTGAAGCAAAATGGTGACCGACCGGCTGGTGGCGGCCGGCCTCATGTATGAAGGCGCCAAGGCCTTCGTGACGCCGCGCAGGCTTACGCTGTCGGTGCACGGCGTGCCGGCGCGGCAGCCCGACATCAAGGAAGAAGAAAGGGTCCGCGCGTCGGTGCACCCGAGAACGCCATCGCCGGGTTTCTTAAAAGCGCGGGCCTGAAGTCGATCAATGAAGCCAAGGTGCAGCCCGACAAGAAGGGCGACTTCTACGTAGCGGTGATCGAGAAGGCCGGGCAAGCCGGCGGTCGAGGTGATCGCCGAAATGATCCCCGAGGTGGTGCGCGCTTTCCCGTGGCCGAAGTCGATGCGCTGGGGCAGCTGGACGGCTTTCCTGGGTACGGCCGCTGCATTCGATCCTGGCGACCTTTGGCCCGGAAACGGAGGAGCCAGAGATCGTCAAGTTCAGCGTCGATGGCATCGAGGCTCGCGACGAAACCCGCGGCCATCGCTTCATGGCGCCGGGCGCGATCCAGGTGCGCCATTTCGACGATTATCTCGCCAAGCTGCAAGCCGCCAAGGTGGTGCTCGATCCGGCGCGCCGCGCTGAGACGATCCTGGCCGACGCCAAGAATCTGGCCTTCGCGCAAGGCTACGAGCTGATCGAGGACGACGGCCTGCTGGCCGAGGTCGCCGGCCTGGTCGAATGGCCGGTGACGCTGATGGGCTCGTTCGACAAGGCGTTCCTTTCGATCCCCGAGGAAGTGATCCGCGCCACCATCCGCAACAACCAGAAATGCTTCGTGCTGCGCGACGCGCAGACCGCGAAGCTCGCCAACAAATTCATTCTGGTGGCCAACGAGGAAGCGAGCGACGGCGGCAAGGCGATCGTCGCCGGCAATGAGCGCGTGATCCGCGCGCGGCTGTGCGACGCCAAATTCTTCTATGAAACCGATTTGAAGACCAGGCTCGAAGCCCGGCTGCCGAAATTCGAGCACATCGTGTTTCATGAGAAGCTTGGCACGCAGGCCGAGCGCATCGAGCGCATCGAGGCGCTGGCCAAGGAACTGGCGCCGCTGGTCAAAGCCGATCCGAAAAAGGCCGAGCGCGCCGCGCTGTTATGCAAGACCGACTTGCTCACCGACGTGGTCGGCGAATTCCCCGAGCTGCAAGGCCTGATGGGCCGTTATTACGCCGAGGCGCAGGGCGAGGACGAGGCCGTCGCGCATGCCTGCGAGGATCACTACAAGCCGAAAGGCCCGGACGACCTGGTGCCGGCGATCCGGTGTCGATCGCGGTCGCGCTCGCCGACAAGATTGACACGCTGGTCGGCTTCTGGGCGATCGACGAGAAGCCGACGGGCAGTCAAGGACCCTTATGCACTGAGGCGCGCGGCGCTGGGCGTGATCCGGATAATCCTCGAGAATGACATTCGGCTTCCATTCTTGGAGTGTTCTCACATCGCACTTGGCGAGATGATCGTTAACGTCGACGCTGCGCGGACAATCGAGATGATCTCGATCGTTTCTTTAAATCGCTTGTGCCCAATCGCCTTTAACGCAGAGCTGCTAGAGCGCATCAAGGGCTTTGAGACCAACGCCGAAAAATTGAACGCAGCAAAAGCATTACGGGCTTATTCTAGTCTTATCCTGTTCATCGCCGATCGTTTGAAAGTTCATCTGCGCGACAGAGGAGCCCGGCACGATCTCGTTGACGCTGTTTTCGCGCTTGGCGGAAATCCAGTGATGATCTTCTGCATGATCGTCCGCCGCGTCGAGGCGCTGGGCAAATTCCTCGACACCGACGACGGCAAGAATCTGCTCGCCGGCGTCAAGCGCGCCTCGAACATTCTGCGCATCGAGGAGAAGAAGGACAACAAGCGCTATACCGGCGCGCCGAACCGAGACGCTCTATGAGCTCCCGGAAGAAAAGGCGCTTGCCGACGCCATTGACAGCCGGGCCAAGAAGGACGCTTCCGCCGCCGTCGCCAAGGAAGATTTCGCCGCCGCCATGAGCCGCATGGCGAAGCTGCGCCCCTTCGTCGACGCTTTCTTCGACAAAGTCACCGTCAATGTCGACGACAAGGCACTGCGCGAAAACCGCCTCAAGCTGCTCAACGAAATCCGCGAAGCCACCCGCGCGGTGGCTGATTTTTCCAGGATTGAAGGCTAGACTTTATATCCCATTCAAAAGCGTGAGGAGATTTGCATGTCCTCCTTTGCCCGCGATCCTATCCTGACCCCGATTGCCATCGCCAGCCTGCGGCCGACCCAGATCACGGTCGGCATGCATGAGGTGAAGGAGAAGCGGAAGCATCTGCGAAAGCGCGGTGCGAAGAAGATCGGAAACTTTCTCGGCGACCACATGGTCCCGGTCATCCTGGGCCCCAAGCGGCGTCACTACGTCATCGACCACCACCATCTCGCGCTTTCCCTGCACATGGAGGGAGTCAAGAATGTGCTGGTCACGGTGGTGGCCGACTTGAGCGAACTCGCGCCAGACGACTTCTGGCTGGTCCTCGACCACCACAGCTGGGTTCATCCCTACGACCAGAATGGACGCCGCCGTGATTTCGCGAATATTCCGAAATCGATCGACGGGCTCAAGGACGATCCGTTCCGCAGCCTCGCCGGCGAGTTGCGCCGGGCCGGCGGCTTTGCCAAGGACACGACGCCGTTCAGCGAGTTTCTGTGGGCCGATTTCCTGCGCCGCCGCATGACGACCGGGCGCGTCCAGAAGAATTTCCCGGGCGCGCTCAAGGAGGCGTTGAAGTTAGCCAAAGGCAAGGACGCCCGTTATCTGCCGGGCTGGTGCGGGCCCGTCGACCAGCAATAAAATCCGCGCGGAACTCCCCGCCGGCTGCGCCGTTTCATTTCCACCGCCAACCCGAAAGGACACCACCATGGTCATCGGCATTACTCATATCGCCGCCCATTGTCGCGCTCATCGCCGGCATCGCCATTCTGATCATTCCGCGCCTGCTCAACTTCATTGTCGCGGCCTATCTGATCATCATCGGCCTCATTGGCCTTGGACATCTATCCACTTTTAGAGCGGGCTTGCGTTGGCGGGCGTCGGCGGTGCTTTTTAGGGCTGCTGGCTCGCTCCAACCGTTTTGACCGATGGCTAAACGCAAAATCTCGCGCGGGCGCGCAAAACTCAAAAAACCGGCAATGCGGAAGGCTCCCAGAGCCAAGGCCGAAGGCGTCGGCGCGCGCCGGCAAAGGGCAAATGGGTTTACGCCTTCGGCGGTGGCCGCGCCGAGGGCAAAGTCCAACATGCGCAACCTGCTCGGCGGCAAGGGCGCGGGCCTGGCCGAAATGGCCAATCTCGGGCTGCCGGTGCCGCCCGGCTTCACCATCACCACCGAGGTCTGCACCCATTACTACGCCAACAAGAAGCAGTATCCGAACGACCTGAAGACCCAGGTCGAGAAGGCGCTGGCGGCCGGTCGGGCGCATCACCGGCAAGATTTTCGGCGATACCGATAACCCGCTGCTGGTGTCGGTGCGCTCCGGCGCGCGCGCCTCGATGCCCGGCATGATGGACACCGTGCTCAATCTCGGCCTCAACGACGAGACCGTGACGGCGCTGGCCAAGCAATCCGGCGACCGGCGCTTCGCCTATGACAGCTACCGGCGCTTCATCACCATGTATTCCGACGTGGTGCTCGGCGTCGGCCACGAGCATTTCGAGGAGTTGCTCGACCATCACAAGGAGAAACAGGGCTACAGCCTCGACACCGATCATGACCGCCGACGATTGGGCCGAGCTGGTCGAACGCTACAAGAAGCGGCTGCAACAGGAGCGCGGCGAGCCGTTCCCGCAGGACCCGCATCGAGCAGTTATGGGGCGCGATCGGCGCCGTGTTCGGCTCCTGGATGAATCAGCGCGCCAATACCTATCGCCGCCTGCACAATATTCCTGAAAGCTGGGGCACGGCGGTCAATGTGCAGGCCATGGTGTTCGGCAACATGGGCGACGACTTCGGCGACCGGTGTTGCCTTCACCCGCAATCCCTCGACCGGCGAGAAGAAACTCTACGGCGAATTCCTCATCAACGCGCAAGGCGAGGACGTGGTCGCCGGCATCCGCACGCCGCAGGAAATCAGCGAGGCGGCGCGCACTCGAGGCCGGCTCCGACAAGCCGTCGATGGAGAACGCGCTGCCCAAGGCCTATTCCGAACTCAAGCGCATCTACAACGTGCTCGAGCGCCATTACCGCGACATGCAGGACCTCGAATTCACCGTCGAGCAGGGCAAGCTGTGGATGCTGCAGACCCGCTCGGGCAAACGCACCGCCAAGGCCGCGCTGCGCATCGCGGTCGAACTCGCCAACGAAGGCCTGATCACAAAAAACGAGGCGGTGCTGCGCGTCGATCCGCTGGCGCTCGACCAGCTGCTGCACCCGACCATCGATCCGCGCGCGCACCGCAACGTGATCGCGACCGGCCTGCCGGCGTCGCCGGGCGCCGCCAGCGGCGAGATCGTGTTCTCGCCCGACGAGGCCGCCGCAACTCAAAGCCGACGGCAAGAAAGTGATCCTGGTGCGGGTGGAGACCTCGCCCGAAGACATCCACGGCATGCACGCCGCCGAAGGCATCCTCACCACCCGCGGCGGCATGACCTCGCACGCCGCGGTGGTCGCGCGCGGCATGGGCAAGCCCTGCGTCTCCGGCGCCGGCTCGCTGCGCGTCGACTATGCCGCGCGGACCATGACGGCGGGCGGCAAGGCGTACAAGCAAGGCGAATTCATCACCGTCGACGGCTCGACCGGCCAGGTGCTGGCCGGCAAGGTCGACATGGTCGAGCCGCAGCTCTCCGGCGAATTTTCCACGTTGATCGGCTGGGCCGACAAAGTGCGCAAGCTCGGCGTGCGCGCCAATGCCGACACGCCGGCCGACGCCAAGGCGGCGGTGCGGTTCGGCGCCGAAGGCATCGGGCTCTGCCGCACCGAGCACATGTTCTTCGACGAGGAGCGCATCCAGGCGGTGCGCGAGATGATCCTGGCCGACGACGAGAAATCGCGCCGCGCCGCGCTTGGCCAAGCTATTGCCGATGCAGCGCGCCGATTTCGTCGAGCTGTTCGAGATCATGGGCGGCCGGCCGGTGACCATCCGGCTGCTCGATCCGCCGCTGCACGAATTTCTGCCGCATGGCGAGGAGGAAATCGCCGAAGTCGCGGCCGCCATGGGCGCAGATCCGAGAAAGCTCGCCGACCGGGCGCGCGAACTCGCCGAATTCAATCCGATGCTCGGCTTCCGCGGCTGCCGCATCGCCATCGCCTATCCGGAAGTCGCCGAGATGCAGGCGCGCGCCATTTTCGAGGCCGCGGTCGAGGTGCACAAGCGCACCGGCAAGCCGGTTGTCGCCGGAAGTGATGGTGCCGCTGATCGCCACCAAGACCGAGTTCGATCTGGTCAAGGCGCGCATCGACGCCATGGCGGACGCGGTCGGCAAGGAAACCGGCGCCAAGCTCAACTACCAGGTCGGCACCATGATCGAATTGCCGCGCGCCTGTCTGCTGGCCGGTGAGATCGCGCGAGACCGCGGAATTCTTCTCGTTCGGCACCAATGATCTGACGCAAACCACCTTCGGCATCTCGCGCGACGACGCGGCGAGTTTCCTCGGCATCTACACCGCGCGCGGCATCTTGCCGGCCGATCCGTTCGTGTCGATCGACCAGCAAGGCGTCGGCGAACTGGTGCGCATCGGCGTCGAGCGCGGGCGAAAAGCCCGGCCAAAGTCTAAAGGTCGGCATCTGCGGCGAGCACGGCGGCGACCCGGCCTCGGTTGCCTTCTGCCACGAGGTCAAGCTCGATTATGTGTCCTGCTCGCCGTTCCGCGTGCCGATCGCGCGGCTTGCGGCGGCGCAGGCGGCCTTGGGCAAGGCCGCGGCCAATACAGCCTGACCGGCGCTTTCGCGCTGTTCGAGGGTATTCATTGCGCCGTCTGGAAGTGTGCCTAAACCGCCACTTTGGCGAGGAAGTCTTCGACCTCGAGCCGCAGATTGGCGACCGCCGCTTCCGCCGATTGCGAGGCGTCGCGCACGACTTCCGCCGACGAGCGCGTTTCGGTCGCCGCACCCGCCACCTCGCCCAGCACCGCCACCACTTGACTGGTGCCTTGCGCGGCGCTCGCCACGTTGTGCGAGATTTCGCCGGTCGCCGAATTCTGCTGCTCGACCGAGGCGGCCACCGCCGTGGTGTATTCGTTGATCTCCTGCATGCGGGTGGCGATCTGCCGGATCGCGTCGACCGCGCCGGAGGTCGAGTTCTGCACCGCGAGAATATGGCTGGCGATTTCCTCGGTCGCCTTGGCGGTCTGCACCGCCAGCGATTTGACTTCGGATGCGACCACCGCGAAGCCCTTGCCCGGCCTCGCCGGCGCGCGCCGCCTCGATGGTGGCGTTGAGCGCCAGCAGATTGGTCTGCCCGGCGATGTTGCGGATCAACTTGATCACGTCGCCGATCTTTTGCGCGCCGGCGGCAAGCCCGGCGATCTCGCCGTCGGTTGCGCGCGCCTCGCCGGTCGCGAGCCCGACGATGTTGCTGGTGTGGCTGAGCTGGCGGCTGATCTCGGCGATCGAGTGCGACAATTCGTCGGCCGCGACCGCCGCGGTCTCGACATTGGCGGAAGCCTCGTTGAAGGCCTGCACCGCGCTTTCGGCGCGCTGCGAGGTCTGGTCGGAGGAGCCGAGCAGCGCCGCGGCGGTCGAGCGCATGGCGGTCGCGCTGTCGCTGACGCTGCGTCAGAAGTTTCTCCACCTGCGGCCGGAACGAGGCGATCGCCGCGTCGATGGCCGCGCGCCGCTGTCTCCTGATCGTTGATGGCGGCGCGTTCTTCCTCGGCCTGGCGTTGTTCGGTGACGTCCTCATGGGTGGATACCCAGCCGCCGCCCGGCAACGGCTCGTTCTTGGCGAGCACGATGCGGCCGTCGCTGGCCTGAACGTAAATGTTGCGAACTTGCGCCGCCCGCGATGCCTTCGAGGATTTTCTGGCAATAGGCGGCGATGTCGCCGGAAAACAGGCCGGTGTCTTTGCGATGTTGGATCAGCTGATGCAGCGTGCAGCCCGGCTTCACGATCGTCGGCGACAGATTGTACATTTCGAGATAGCGTCGGTTGAGCAGAGTGATGCGGCCTTGCGCATCGAACACATTCAGTCCTTGCGACATGTTGTCGATCGCGGTCGAGCAGCCTGCGATTTTGCGCGCTGAGGCGGCGATGTACGACGGCGACCAGCACCAATGCGGCAACGCATAGTCCAGCGAGCAGTATCGCTGACGACGACCAGGTCAAAGAAAGCATCCCGGGCTGATACGTATTCAAATGCCGCCGTGATATTGGGCCGGAGCGATTGCGATATAGTTAACAATTGTTTCCAGTCGGTGCGCGCCGAAATTGCTGGCAAGCTGAGAAACGCGCGGCCCGCTTGCGTTTTCGGGCACCCCGCCGAGCCCGGTAGTTAACACGTTCGCAAGGTTAATCAGCCCATAAAAAACTTGTCGCATTGCCGCCAATCGGCGGCAGGTTGTTGTATTGGGCGTGAGTGAGTGATGGCGGTTCCGTGCAAGCGTCGCCGGCGGAGATATGCGGCGATCGGCGTTGGCGCGCTGGCTTTCGCGCTGCTTCCCAATACGATCGGATTCCAGGATCTCGGCGCGCTGCTGGTGCGCCAGCCGGGGATTTCCGCGCGGGCGCGTGAGCACCTGATCGCGTCGCCCTTCGGCACCATCCACGCCGCCATGTTCAGCCTGCCGCGGCCGATCGGCACCGCCATTCCGCATCCGCCGCTCTACGCGCTGGCAAATTTCGACCCGACCGAAATTACCGGTTCGATCGCCTCACAGTATCTCGGCGATCCGGATGCGCCGCTGCAATTTCCGACGGTCAATCGCAAAAGCAAACGCGACTCGACGTTGGCGCGAAAGCGCGAACCACTGCCGCCGTTGCCGCCGGTCTTGGCCATCGAACCGGTACCGCAGGCGGCGGCCGATGCGGCGATCAAGAGCGAGGAAGCGGGCCGCCGTTTCGAACCCTATTCGGAATATGAATTTGCCGCGGTTCCGGACGAGCAGCTGAACGCATCCGAGCTGGAGCCGCACCCTGCCGATGCTTCGCCCGGTCACGCGGTCAAGGACGGCGCCCGCGTCTTTTTCGGTGCCGATCCGCTGGCCAACATTGAGCAACCGATCGCGCCCTGGGCGCCCGGCGAGGCGCCCATCGTTATGGCCTCGCGCACATCCGGCGATCCGGACATCAAGCAATCGGCGCTGGCGCCGCCGGGACAAATCGGCGAGGACAATGCCGGCGAGACCATCGCCCGCAAAGGCGAGGTCACCGGCGTCGATGCGCGGCCGAAATCACCGGCCGAGCGGCTGGGGCTCACCGGCGAAACGCGCGCCAAGTCGGAAAAATGTCTCGCCAACGCGGTTTACTTCGAGGCGCGCGGCGAAGCGGTGCGCGGGCAGATCGCTGTCGCGCAAGTCGTCATGAACCGGGTGTTCTCGCCGTTCTACCCGAACAATGTCTGCGACGTTGTCTACCAGAATTCCAACCGGCATCTGGCCTGCCAGTTCACCTTCGCCTGCGATGGCATTCCCGACGTCATCACCGAGCCGGATGCCTGGCTGCGCGCCAAGCGCATCGCCCACGACATGCTCGACGGCAAGCTGTGGATGCCGGAAGTCGCCAAGGCCACCCACTATCACGCCTATTGGGTTCACCCCGATTGGGTCAACGAAATGAAGAAGATCTATAAACTCGGCGTCCACACCTTCTACCGCCCGCTCAATTGGGGCGACGGCTCCGATGAGCCGACCTGGGGCAATGCCAAGCTGACACAGGCGGAGGTCGCGAAAGAAGAACAAGAGGGCCCGGTCAGCCACAGCAAAGAATGGCTGCGCTCGGAGGAGGGCCAAGCCTGGGCCCGCCAAAACGGCCGCTAATCGCGGCGTGCGCGCACAGCCATGCGCGGCGCATATGGCTAGGATCACCATAATTCGTTTGGGCTGGGACTTCACAGGCCCTATATCTCCCGCTCCAATGAATGGGCTGGAGCCATCTCACGATGTCGATGCAATCAGCGGCGGATAAACCCGGCAGCGCCTGGCGCACGCCCCTCGTGCTTTTGATCTGCGGTTGCCTGATCGGCGTGGTCGGCTTCGGGCCGCGCGCCGCGCTCGGCCTGTTTCTGACGCCGATGTCGGCGACCTATAGCTGGGGCCGCGACGTGTTCGGTCTGGCGCTGGCGATCCAGGTGCTGGTCTGGGGTACCGTGACGCCGTTTGCCGGCGCGATTGCCGACAAGTTCGGCTCACTGGCGGTGCTCGCTGGCGGCGCGCTGCTTTATTGCGCCGGCCTCATCCTGATGGCCTATTCGACCACGCCCGGCATGCTCGATCTGTCGGCCGGCCTGCTGTGCGGACTCGGGATCGGCGCGACCTCGTTCACGCTGGTGATCGCCTCGTTCAGCAAAATGATGCCGCCGGAATGGCGCGCGCTCTCGTTCGGCCTCGGCACCGCCGCCGGATCGTTCGGCCAGTTTCTGTTTTCGCCGCTCGCCGTCGGCTTCATCGCATGGTTCGGCTGGCAGCATGCGCTGGTCGCGCTCGGCCTCATTACACTTTTGATCTTGCCGATGGCCGTTGTCGTGCGCACGCCGCCGATGGATTTGGCGGCGGGACCCGAAGCCGTGCAGAAGCAATCGCTGGTGCAAGCGCTGGCGGAAGCCTTCGGCCACCGCAGTTACGTGCTGCTGGTGCTCGGGTTCTTCACTTGCGGCTTCCAGCTTCTGTTTATCACGGTTCATCTACCGGCCTATTTGGTCGACCGCGGACTGTCGGTTGACGCCGGCGCCTGGACCATCGGCACCATCGGATTGTTCAACATCATCGGCTCGATCTCGGCCGGCTGGCTGATGGAGCGGATGCCGAAACGTTATCTGCTGTCGGGCCTTTACACCCTGCGTTCGCTGGCGGTGCTCGTTTTCATCATGCTGCCGGTGACGACGGCGTCGGCCATCGCGTTCGGCGGTTTCATGGGCCTGTTGTGGCTCTCGACCGTGCCGCCGACCTCGGCGCTGGTGGCGCTGATGTTCGGCACGCGCTGGATGGCCACGCTGTTCGGCTTTGCCTTCTTCAGTCACCAGGTCGGCGGCTTCCTCGGCGTCTGGCTCGGCGGCTTCCTGTTCGAGCGCACCGGCTCCTACAACGTCATTTGGTGGCTGTCGATCGCGCTCGGTATCGCGTCGGCGATCATCAACCTGCCGATCGTCGAGAAGCCGGTCGAGCGCATGGCGATGGTGCCGGCGGAGTAGGCCGCGCTCCGCGCCGGTTACCTGCGCGTCTCGCCATTACAAATCGAGCTTGCGAAGCCCCGCAAGCAAAGTTGGTGTGGCCAACGCCTTATATTCCGGTTCACCAAGTTCCGGGTCATTCTCGAGAGTAGCAATCGTGGCGCCCGGTCGGGCTTTTGTCGCTGCCCTCCAAGCGCTGTTTGCCGCCGCCAAATCATTCTTTTGCGCGTATGCGGCCGCAAGATTACTGTTGACGGTGAATAGATCAGTCCGAAGCACGCGAGCCTTCAGTCCGTAGTCGATCGCCTCATCCCAGCGCCCGAGCAAAACGTTTGCGCGGGCGAGATGCATGAACAGCAATCCCATGAAAGGATCTCGCGGGCTGCGGCGGATCGCTTCGTTCAAGTATACAATCGCCTGTTGCGGCCGACCCAACGCCAAGAGAACGATCGCCAGATTGTGATAATTTACCGCGGAGTTCGGGTCGAGCGTCCGCGTTATTTCGTGCTCCTGAAGCAATTCGTATGGACGATGTTCGACAAAGAAAAGCCGTCCGCGCGCATTGTGGATCAATGCCGAGTTCGGCTGTACCCGCGAGCCTTTATCGAGCAGGTCTCGCGCCTCGGCGATCATCGCGGTGACTTGTTGGTCTGTCATGTTGAGCACATTTCGATATACGATCAATCGAACCGCGAGCAGATATCCAAGCCCGATCATTGCATCTGAGCTTTTCGGATCGGCCGCAAGCGCCTGCCTGTAAAGCGGCTCCGCTTCATCCAAGGCCTTGAGCGATCGAGTCCCCAGCAGAAATATGGCCTGAGCGCGAAACACAAGGTCGATCGCTTTCGCGTCCGCACTTCGACGCTCGGCGTTTGCGGCGTTGTCGCTCAGCAAAGCCGTGCCGAATGAATTGGCGATGCGGCCGGAGATCCGATCCAACAGTTGAAAAACGTCCTTGGTGTCATCCTCAAAGCGCTCCGCCCAGACCTGCTTCGCGGTCGCGGTTTCGATCAGCCGCGCGCTGACCCTCACGCGTGTTTCGTCATGCTGCACGTTGCCGGTCAGCAGATACGCGGCGCTGAGCTCTTGTCCGACCTTCTTGGGATCGATTTTCTTTCCGGCGTAGGTGAAAGCCGAGTCTTCGCCGATGACCACGAGCCCCGGAACGTGAACGGACAAATCAGTCGTGAGGTGGTCGGCGATGGCGGCGCCAAGATAATTTTGTGTTTCGCCACCAAGGAACTCAAAGGGAATGACGGCAAGGGAGAAATTGGCGGGCAAAATCTTATGGTTGACTATCTCGCGATGAAAAAATCCTGCATTACGGTTTTATACGCATCCCAATATCCCAAAAATCCGCCCAACACCGCGCCAATGCCGGCGATTGTCGCGAAAATCGCGCCCGTCCTACGAATGTGATGACGCCATCCAGAACTCGTCGGCAGAGATTTTTGCGTTTTTCCGCGCCATGATTTCTCCCGGGATATCCCGATATCGCGTTTAGGTTATCTGCAGATCAAGCAACTGCAAAGCGGCTGTGCCCTGATAAGCGCAGTTCGACGATACGCCGCTGGTCGCGTGTCTTGAGGCAGTGCTTATTTGCAAGATTGACGGCCTCAAGAAGCTTGCCCGCGCGCATCCGCCGCGCCATGAATGGCGATCTGAAAACGGAGTAACGGCTGTGTCGACATTCAAAGCGATTGTGATCGAGAAGGCGGACGGCGGCACCAAGGCCGCACTGGCCGATTTCGACGAAGCCAATCTGATGGAAGGCGACGTCACCTTCCGCGTCGAATATTCCGCGGTCAATTATAAGGACGGGCTCGCCATCACCGGCAAGGCGCCGGTGGTGCGCCGCTTTCCGATGATCGCCGGTGTCGACGGCGCCGGCACGGTGGAAACCTCGAGCGATCCCGCCTGGAAGCCGGGCGACAAGGTCATCCTGACCGGCTGGGGCTGCGGCGAAACCCATCTCGGCACCTATGCCGAGAAAGCCCGCGTTAAAGGCGATTGGCTGGTGCCGCTGCCGGCCGGCATGAGCGCGCGCGAAGCCATGGCCATGGGCACCGCAGGCTACACCGCGATGCTCTGCGTCATGGCGCTGGAGGAGCATGGCCTGACGCCCGATCGCGGACCGATCGCCGTCACCGGCGCCGCGGGCGGCGTCGGCTCGGCCGCCATCGCTATCCTGGCCGAGCGCGGCTTTGCCGTTCATGCGGTCACCGGCCGGCCGCAGGAGGCCGATTATCTCAAAAACCTGGGCGCGTCCGAGATCGTCGAGCGCAAGGAATTGGCCGGCCCTCCCAAGCCGCTGGCCAAAGAACGCTGGGCGGGGGCGGTGGACGCGGTCGGTTCCACCACGCTGGCCAATCTACTGTCGATGACCCGCTATGGCGGTGCGGTGGCTGCCTGCGGGCTGGCGGGGGGGATGGACCTGCCAACTTCGGTCGCCCCGTTTATTTTGCGCGGCGTGTGTCTTTACGGCATCGAATCCGTCATGTGCCCGATCGAGCGCCGCAGGGAGGCCTGGAAACGCCTGGAAACCGGCCTGGACCGCCAAAAACTGGCGTCTATGACCCGGGAAATTGCCCTATCCGAGGTCCCGGCGGCGGCGGTTTCACTCCTGGCCGGGCAGGTGCGCGGGCGAATCGTGGTCAAAATCGGGTAACCATGTTCAGGATTTAGCGACGAACGGCAGGTACAGTCCGCCCAGCTTGAAGAGCCTGTCACAAATTCTCTAAAGTCGGTGGCGTCAGTCGGAGTGGTGAGCATGTTGCGTGGGATTGCATTACTGGTCGGCGTTCTGGCCGCAGGTCCGGCCATGGCCGGAGAAATGAGCGCCGAAGAGGCGCGCCATTTCGTCATTGGCAAGATGTTTTCCTACACCTGTTTCGAAGGCACACGCGGCCAAGGCCGCGTCCATACCGACGGCTCCGTGGTCGGCTCCATCCAGATCAGAGGCCAGGGCCCGCTGCGCTACGCCATGCTGCCGCCCGGCACGCTGCGGGTGAAGGGTGAATCGGTTTGCGCATCATTGCGCGGATTGCCGATCGAGCCATGCTTCAATCTCGAACGCCTCGACGCCAACAGCTTCCGCGGTTCGGTTTCGGGGCTGGGGTTCGCCTATTGCGAGTTCACCCGCAATCAAGGCCGCGCGCACATGGTGCGCTCATCGCATCATGAAGGACATCACGAAGGCCCGCTGGCGCTGCGGCCCTCGCTGACGGCCGACGCGCACTGAACTTCAAGCTTTCGCCGGAAAAATCATGCAGGTCGTGGTGGCGTGGGCATAAAGCTTGCCCGCGCGATCCTTCAGATCGCCTTCCGAGGTCGCCACCGTGCGGCCGCGATGGATGATGCGGCCTTCCGCGCGCACCGGCCCGGTGTCCTTGGTCATGGCACGCACGAAATTCAATTTGAGCTCCAGCGTGGTCCAGGTGTCGCCTTTGGCCAGCGTGGAAAAGATCGCGCAGCCGAGCGCTGAATCAAGCAACGTAGCGGCGACGCCGCCATGTACGCTGCCAATCGGATTGTAATGACGAAATTCCGGTAAGCCCTCGAACACCGCGCGGCCGTCATCGGCCTCGACCAGATGAAAGCCCAGCAGTTCGCTGATCGGCGGTTGCGGCAGCGTGCCGCCGATGATGGCTTTCAGGAAGCCGAGCCCGTCGTAGGTTTTCAGAATGTCCGGCGTTACCACGCCGTATTTCTTGTCGGTCACGTCGCCCCCTGCGTTACAGACGCCGCCAGTATATTCGAATCGCCTAGCCGATATCGAGCCGGAACGGCTGAGCTTCGGTGGCGAAGTCGCCGGGGCCGATGGTCTCCACCGCGCGCACCATGCGGCCCTGCCGTTTGAGCAAACGATCGGCGATCGAGACGATCGCCGCGTTCGGCTGCGCGGTGCGCGAGGCGCGCCGGATCTCCCAGGCAATCTCCTGCTCATTGCGCTTGGGATTGACCGCGCAGGCCGCCACATAAGCGCCGGCACTGGAGCGGCTGATGCCGGCATAACAATGCACCACCATGGGCGTTGCGCGGTCCCAGCGGCCGACGAAGTCGATCAGCCGCTCGACGTGTTCCTCGGCCGGCAGAGTGTAACCGTCCATCGGCACGGAAATGTCGTCGACGGCGAGCACAAGATGATTTTCCGGGGCAATGTGGCGCGGCCGCTCGACGCGATCGGTCAGCCGCAGCAGCGTGACGATGTGGCGTGCCCCAGTCTCATCGACCGTGGCGTGCAAGCGCGCGAGGGAGCAGACATGGATCATGGTGATTATCTAAGACGCCGGCGCGCGAATGGAAAGTGTCATCCGCGCAGAAGTTTTTTGAATCGTTCGCGGAATTTGGCCTCGGCGGTTCCTGCCGGCCATGGCGTCAGATAGTCGCGCTCGATTGCTGCGGAGAATTTTGGCGGCGGACCGAAGAACTTGCGCGCCTCGGCGGTCTCGAAACCGGCAAGTCTGGTGGCTTCAAGAAAAGCGGCGGCGCGGTCGGCCGTTTTGATCAGACTTTTCAAGGCGTCCGGCAGCGCCGGCGGCAGTCCGAAGCGCAGATGGATGGCGGCGAGCAGGCGGTGCTCCACCGCCTTGTAGTTGTCGCCGATCACCGCCTTGAATGGCGAGATCATGTCGCCGATGACGTATTCCGGCGCGTCGTGCAGCAGAACGGCGAGGCGCGCTTTGGTATCGAGCCGCGGCGTTTTGGCGCGCGCCAGCGCTTCGACCAATAAAGCGTGCTGGGCGACCGAAAAGATATGCGCGCCTTTGGTCTGCCCGTTCCAGCGCGCGACGCGCGCAAGACCGTGCGCGATGTCCTCGACTTCGACGTCGAGCGGCGAGGGGTCGAGCAGATCGAGCCGGCGGCCTGAGAGCATGCGTTGCCAAGCGCGTAGATTTGCACGCGTTGATTTCTTTGCGCTGCGCGGCTTGCTCATCTACGTATTGCCAATTTGGCGCAGGCGGCGTGACGATGGCAGGTGACCAGATGGTCGTTGACCATGCCGACCGCCTGCATGAAGGCATAGACGATGGTAGGGCCGACGAATTTGAAGCCGTGACTCAAAAGTTGTTTCGACATCGCCCGCGAGATTTCGCTCTCGGTCGGGGTCTGGCTGCGCTTTTGGATTTTGCTGTCCTTTGGCTTGCCGCCGAGATGATCCCACAGCATGGCGGAGAATCCCGGGCCGCTGTCCATGATTTTGAGAAAAGCGCGCGCCGAATTCACCGCGCCCTCAATCTTGGCGCGGTTGCGCACGATGCCGGCGTCCTGCATCAGCCGCTCAACTTTCTTTGGCGTGTAGCGGGCTATTTTTTCCGGATCGAAATTATCGAAGGCGCGGCGGAAGTTGTCGCGCTTGCGCAAAATCGTGATCCACGACAGCCCGGCCTGGAAACCATCAAGCATCAATTTCTCGTAAAGCGCGCGATCGTCATATTCCGGCACGCCCCATTCCTCATCGTGATAGGCGACGTAGAGCGGATCGGTCCCCGGCCAGGGACAGCGGGCGAGGCCGTCGGCATGCAATTGATCCGCGTTCATGCGACTGGTTTGGGTTCGCCGGGCCAGGGAAATCTGGCCCAATCCGGCTTCACCACATGAAGGGCGATGCCGCCGGCCTCGATCGGCGTACCGGCAGCCAACGCGTCGGCGATCCGGTCGAGACGCAGAAGCGCTAGGCCGCGTCCCTTGGCGGTCGAGCCCAGCGTGCCGAGTTGCTTGTCGCCCGCCATCACTGCAAGTCCGGAGGACGGCGAGAACTCATCATAGGCGACCGGCACCACACGGCTGCGCGCATTCGAACGGTGCTCGACGCGCGAGACCACTTCCTGCCCGACATAGCAGCCTTTGTCGAAATCGACGCCGGCCAGCTGATCCATGTCGGCTTCGTGCGGGAAGGTGCCGCCATAGGCGAAATCCATGCCGCCGCGCGGCACGCCGAGCGCGATGCGGTGCGCCTCATAGGCCTCGGTGTCGGCCAGCGTCGTGTCCAGATCGGCGGCCGCCTCGGCGGCGAGATGTGGGGGCAGCATGCTGCGGGTGCCGAGCGCGGGCAGGCGCGGATCGGCATAGGACAGCCCGTATTCGCTCAGAGCGGCCCCCGGCCAAAAAGCCATCACGCCGAGCACTTCCGACAGGTCCTCGGCCATGACCTTGGCGCGCAATTTGTAGAAATTGAGTTTCTCCACCAGCGTGCCGGCCAGCGCCTTTGGGCAATCCAGGAAAAACCCGCTGCCCTCCGCCGGATCGACCTCGGCCATGATGAAATCGGCAATGATCTTGCCCTGAGGCGTGAGCAGCGCGGCGTAACAAGCGCTTCCGGGGGTGACCTTGGCCATATCATTGGTCACCAGCCCATTAAGGAAGCGCCGGGCGTCGCCGCCGACGACCTTGACCACACCGCGGTCGGGAAGAAGCGCTGCTTTCATCATGATAGTCTCTTGCCAGAACTCACGGCGAAACGTAAGCGCTGTCGGCGAGGCCTCAAGCCCCGATCAGAGCCCGTCAAATATGGCTGAAACCTTCGACCTGATCCTCAAAGGCGGCATCGTGGTCAACCACGATGGCGAGGGTGCGCGGGATCTTGGCGTTCGCGGTGGCAAGTTCGCCGCTATCGGCAATCTATCGCGTGCCTCTGCCGGCGAGGTGATCGACTGCAAGGGCCTGCATGTGCTGCCGGGCGTGATCGATAGCCACGTGCATTTTCGCGAACCGGGCCTCACCCACAAAGAAGACCTGGAATCGGGCTCGCGCGGCGCCGTGCTCGGGGGTGTCACCGCGGTGTTCGAAATGCCCAATACCGATCCGCTCACCACGGACGCCGGAGCAATCGCCGACAAGATCAAGCGCGGGCACCATCGCATTCACTGCGACTTCGCCTTCTATGTCGGTGCCACGCGCGAGAACACCAAAGACCTGGGCGAATTGGAAATGCTGCCCGGGGTCTGTGGCGTGAAGGTATTCATGGGCTCGTCGACCGGCTCGCTGCTGATCGAGGATGACGCGGGCGTGCGGGCGGTGCTCCAGGCGATCCGTCGCCGCGCCGCGTTTCATTCCGAGGACGAATATCGCCTGCGCGAGCGCATGAACCTGCGCATCGATGGCGACCCGCGTTCGCACCCGGTCTGGCGCGATGCCACCGCCGCGCTGATGTGCACGCAGCGCCTGGTGCGGCTTGCCCATGAAACCGGCAAGCGCGTGCATGTGCTGCACGTCACGACCAAGGAAGAGGCGGTTTTCCTGGCGGACCACAAGGATGTCGCCAGCGCCGAGGCCACGCCCGCCCATCTCACGCTCACCGCGCCCGATTGCTACGAGCGGCTCGGGACGCTGGCCCAGCTCAACCCGCCGATCCGAGATGCCGGACACCAGGCAGGCCTTTGGCACGCTATTGCGCAGGGCGTGATCGACAGCATCGGCTCAGACCATTCTCCGCATACGCGCGAAGAAAAGGCCCATCCTTATCCCAAGACCCATTCCGGCATGGCGGGGGTGCAGACGCTGGTCCCTTTGATGCTCAACCATGTCAATATTGGCCGGCTTTCTTTGCAGCGCTTTGTCGATCTCACCAGTGCCGGCCCGGCGCGGCTGTTTGGTATCGCCGCCAAAGGACGCATGGCTGTGGGTTATGACGCCGACATTACGGTGGTCGATCTCAAGCGGCGGGAGACCATCACCGACAAGTGGATCGCCTCGCGGTCAGGTTGGACTCCCTTTAATGGTGTCAGCGTCACCGGCTGGCCGGTCGGTACACTGATACGTGGCCGCAAGGTGATGTGGGACGGCAGCCTGATCGCGCCGGCGCAAGGCGAGCGGGTGCGTTTCCTGGAAACTTTGGCAGGCTAACGCGCCGTTTTGCCTGCAGTTTTCCACAGGCCCAATCGCAAAAGTTGTCGTCAGTCATTTTACGCGTGAAATTTCCGTGGAATTGAAGTGTCATCATTGGTGTTTATGGATGGTACCGTAACACCCCTCTTACAAACCGGCCCTCCCGGGCGCCAAGGCCACGGATTCACATGAACGGCGATCTCGTATCGCTCCGCATGTTGCTGATTGCGGCCCCCGGGCCGCTGCAAGACATTTGGCGTGAAGCCGCGGTCATGGCGTCCCTTCCGATCGATTTTGACGGCGTGGGTGCCGCCGCCGCCAAAGTCGCGCTGGCGAAGGGCGGGGTGGATATCTGCATGCTGGATGCCGCCTTGTCCGATGACGACAGGGCAGGCGTGATCAGGTCCGCGCGGCGAATAAAAAATCTGGCACCGCTGGTATTTCTATCGGCGCCGCGCCGCAACGCGTGCCCCGACAACATCGATGGCGTGCTGCCGTCCCCGGTCGACGAAGCCGATGCGCGCAAGCTGATCGAAATCTGCATCCGTGCCCGGATGCCTACTCAAGTTCTTATCGCGGGCGACTCCGATGCGTTGCGCAGCATCCTGCGTAAAATTCTGGAGGCCAGCCGTTTCGAATTGGATATTCAAGAGGCCGTGGATAGCGGCGCGGCGCTGGCGAAATTACGCAGGAGCACCGTCGGCTTGGTATTTCTCGACGCCAGCATGCCGGGCCTCAATGGCGCCGACACCTTGATGGCGATCAAGCGGCAAAATCCCGACGTGAAGATCGTGCTGATGGCCAATACGGTCGGAAAAACCGCGGCCGAGCGCCGCCGCCTGGCGCACGTTCTGGTGCTCAAAAAACCGTTCTACCAGGCCGATATCGATGACGTGCTCAAGCGCTATTACGGCCTGCACGAAGCGAACTGAAAATTATTGCCGCGGCTGGTCGAGCGAGAATTCGCCGTTGCGGATGCGTGTGCCAAGTCCTTCGGCCAAGGTGGCCGTGGCTTCCTCGCCGTAGGTCGCGACGAATTCGGCGAAGGCGGCGAACAGGCAGGACTGCGCCAGACAATCGCCGTCGATACCGTCGAGGCGGGCTTCGGCCCACGCCTCCTGCAGATATCCGAGCGCCACGCGCTTTTGCTCGTGGTCGGGCACCGGCTCACGCGTGTGGGTGGATCGCTCCGCTGTCGTCATTTTGACCTTCGTCCCGGGGTGTCCGCTTCAAATCTCGATTCGGACGTTAGCACGCGCGCGCAAGCCACCAAGCCCGCACCTCCGCGAAAGGTTAATAACGGCGGTTAATTTGCGTAGCGCGCGGTGATTTCGCGGGCGATCTTGGCGCCCTCGTCGAGATAGCGGCGTATGGCAAGATCGGCCGCCGGGGTGCAGGTGCGGTAGGTCTGTTGAAAACCGCGGTAACCACGGTTGAACCCGGCCACGATCTTGCGCCGCCGATCGCCGTCGGGCGCCTCGGCGTCGATCAGCGCCTGCATCTCGTTACGCCATTTCTGTCCCTCGTTGGCGCCGCAGACCGCTCGCAAATAGTGCAGGGCGCCCATGATTTCGGCGAGCCGCGCCAAATCGCCGTCGAAGGCGGCCGGCGCCGTCTCCGCCTGCGCTGGCAACGCAAGGCAGAGCAGGAGCGAACCGATGGCGAGCAGGCGTTTCATGTGGGGATGATATGCGCGCGCGTCGGGGCAATCGCAAGGTCAGTCCAAGAGGCTGATTGCTGCCGCGACGATTTCGGCCAGGCCCTCGGTGGTTTGCAAGCCGGCCAGCTCCGCCGGATCGAGCCAGCGCGCATCGTCGAGCTCTTCGTTGAGCACTACTTCGCCGGAGCGCCAGCGCGCGGCAAAGCTCAAGATGACGAAATGGCGCTCGACGCGGCCCTCGGCATCGCGCGCGATCACCTCGCGATGACCCGCGAGCGCGACCGGCTCGATCTCGAGCGACGTCTCCTCGCGCACTTCGCGGCTCACCGCCTGCATCAGCGTTTCACCGGCTTCCACCGCGCCGCCCGGCAGCGTGTAAAGATGCAGCGCCGGTTTACGCGCACGCCGCACCACCAATACCTTGCCGTCGCGGATGATCGCGGCGCTGGCTGCGAGAAAAGGGCGCTGCGGGTAAGTTCGCTCGTCGCTCACGCGATCTATCTTTTCATCAACGCGTCGACCGCCGCCTGCGGCGCGACTTGACCGCCGGTGCCGTCGGCGTCCTCGCCGTTGATCACCGCGCCGGCGCGCGCAACCAGGGGCTTGAGCAGGGCGGCGGCGCGTTCGGCGAGCGCTGCCGCCGCCTCCGGTGGCATGTCGGCGTTCATGTCTGCCTTCATGGCGGCGCAGGTCGCGGCCAGCACGGCGGTCATGGTGCTAGCCAGCGTATCGAGACAACGGCGCACGTCGGCATCGGCGTTATCATAAGCGGCGATCGCCATGGTGCGGCCCCTAAAGCGCGAAGCCTCGAAATGCTCGCGGTAGTTCTTCGGTTGCCACGCGAGCAAATCCGCGCGGCATTCCGGGCAACTCGACAGCATTTCGAGCAGCATGATCGCTTCATTGAAGTGGTTCAGGTAGTCGGTGGCAAGCCCGGTGGCTGGATTGATGTTGGCGGCGGCGAGGGCGTTGTCGGCGCCATCGTCCGCTTGCAACGCCTCGGCGCAATCCTGATATTTCATTTCGGCCCCGCCCCCCGGCAGGCGGCCAGTGTGGTTTGCTCCGGTTAAAGTGCGATTAAGCGCTCGCTAAAAGGGTCATAAAACATGTGCGGCCGCTATACGGTTACCGCCTCGCCGGAAGCACTGCGCAAGCACTTCGGTTACGAGGAAGAGCCCAACTTCCCGCCGCGCTTTAATGTGGCCCCGGCGCAACCGATTCCGATCGTGCGGCTGGTGGACGGCAAGCGCCAATTCGCGCTAGTGCGGTGGGGGCTGCTGCCGTCCTGGGTCAAGGATCCGAGAAGCTTCGCACTGCTGTTCAACGCGCGCGGGGAATCCGTTCTCGAAAAGCCGGCGTTTCGCGCCGCCATGAAGCGTAGGCGCTGCCTGATCCCGGCCACCGGATTCTACGAATGGCAGACTGACGGCGATCGCAAGCGGCCGTTTTACATAAGAGCGAAGTCAGGCGGGCTGCTGGCTTTTGCCGGCTTGTGGGAAACCTGGACCGGGCCGAACGGCGAGGAATTGGAAACCGCGGCCATCGTCACCACGCGCGCCAACAACACCTTGGCTCCAATCCATGAGCGCATGCCGGTGATCGTGCCGCCGGGCGCGTTCGATCTCTGGCTCGATTGCGCGAACGTTGATGCGCTGACGGCCGCGGCGCTGATTACACCGGCGCCCGAGGATTTTCTGGAGGCCTACGAGATTTCGACAGCGGTCAACCGCGCCACCAATGATGGCCCGGAGATAATCAAGCGGGCGGAGCCTGTACCGGAGTCTCGGCCTGCGTCGCAGACAACTAAGCCACAGCGCGCGTCAACCAAACGCCGCGCCAAGAAAGATGATGGGCAGGGCGCATTGTTCTAGGCCGTGAACTGATAAAACCGCGCCCAATGTCCGCTGTAGCCAGCTCAACCGGTCGACGCAACACTTATCGTGAACAGAAAAGATAGGGATCGTATGCAGTTGAGCGAAAAATGATGCCCAGCGCTCAATGAGACCCGAGAAACCAGGAGGTTTGGCATCGCGGGCAGCCGGGAGTTTTGAAAGCGATTAGGCGAGCATTTGGTAGGCGTTACGTAAGTGTTGCGTCGACCGGTTGAGATCACCGCCAATAACGGACAAAACTGATTGCGGCTGGAATTCCTCTAAGTGCCGGAAACAGACCTATAACAGTCAAGGCTTGGTCAAAAAAAGTCGCGCCTGGTCGGCCCGATCGAACGCGGCATCATGCCAAAATACTAGACTTGCGATGCCTGGTTTGGGTCGGTCTGCCTGATACCCGCGCCGGAACTTGTTTGAAAGCATTCACCCTGAAGTGGCAACGCCATCCACGGTGGAGAGGAACGCATCCATGAATGCCCTTCGATCTCGACAGATTTCGGCTCGTCTAATGTTCCGCCCGTAACGAGATAAACATCCGGCATTCGTTCGATGGTCAGCATTATTGTCGTTGCGCATTTTTGACAGAAATGAAGCTGCAACCAACGGCCGGTTTCGTCGGAGCGATGCTGATATACCGCCATCCCATCGCCCTTGATGTCGATATTCTTTTTATCATACCAGACATGAACACTCAGTGCGCCACCGCTACGACGTTGACAAAACGTACAATGGCACGCCGTCACGCGTTTAGGGGCTCCTTCAGCACGATAGCGCAATGAGCCACAGAGGCATCCACCTTCTCGAACAATATTCATCTTCGCGCTCCCGCTGCCTGATCCTGGCGCCTTTAAAAGTAATCTTGGTAGAAATGACCATTCGCGCCGTCTGTGTCATTTCGCGAAATAGGTTTTGACCTGCTGAAGTGCGACTTAACGCATGGCCGCCCCCAAACGTAAATTATATCAAGCAGCTGCTGGGGCGTCACTGGCGGATGTCTGTCTTGGGTCGA